>NZ_CACVAO010000001.1:0-1291250 GCF_902726645.1 Halobacillus ihumii | reverse complement strand
TCAAAGTTTTATTATCAGTTCATTTGGCTGGTATTACTTAGCGATAGTATCGGTGTTTGTAGTCGTTTGTATTTATTTATTGGTAAGCCCAATTGGTAAGATTAAACTTGGGAAACAGGAGGACAAGCCCGAGTTTTCACGCCCAACCTGGGTCGCTATGCTTTTTAGTGCGGGCATTGGAATTGGTTTAATCTTTTATGGTACATTTGAGCCGCTTAGTCACTACGCAATAAATTCACCTACAGGGGAACTTGGCACGAATCAAGGTATCCAGGATGCAATGAGATTTACATTCTTTCACTATGGAATACATCCATGGGCAGTTTACGGGTCTCTTGCCTTAGCTCTTGCTTATTTTAGCTATAGAAAAGGAGAACTAACCTTAATTAGCAAGACATTACGACCACTGATCGGCAAACATGCAGATGGATCAATTGGTAAGGCTATTGATATCATAGCTGTTATTTCAACGATTATGGGGGTTTCTACATCACTGGGATTTGGCGCCGTACAAATAAATGGGGGGCTATCTTATCTATTTGGAACACCAAGTAACATAACGACTCAAACGGTGATCGTTTTTGTTGTTACAGTCCTGTTTATGGTATCTGCGTTAACTGGTATAGGCAAAGGGATTAAGATCTTGAGTAATCTTAATATGGGACTTTCCTTCTTCCTTTTCTTATTCGTATTTGCTTTCGGGGCGACACTTTTTACGTTAAATTTATTTATGGATACTCTAGGGTCTTACTTGCAAAATCTAATCAATATGAGCTTTCGAATGGCTCCGCGTAACGAAGAGGCCCGAAGCTGGATTAACACATGGACAATTTTCTATTGGGCATGGTGGATTGCTTGGGCACCATTTGTAGGTGTTTTTATCGCCAGAGTATCGAGGGGAAGGACAATTCGTGAGTTTGTTGTGTATGTTCTCCTAGCTCCATCACTTATCAGTTTCATATGGTTTACAACATTTGGAGGTGCGGCTATCACAACAGAGTTATCGGGGCTTGTGTCAATATCTTCCCTATCACCTGAAGAATCCCTTTTTGGAGTTTTAGAAACATACCCGCTTAGTATGGTGTCCTCCATCTTAGCAATTCTTATTATTGTTACGTTCTTTGTGACATCCGCGGACTCTGGTACGTTTGTTTTAGGTATGATGACCACAAACGGATCTCTGGATCCAGGCAGGGGAATCAAGGTGATTTGGGGAATATATCTGTCCATTACTGCTCTCGCACTACTTTATTCGGGCGGATTGCTAGCTCTTCAAAACACAATGATTATTGCAGCTCTTCCCTTTTCAATTATTATGGGCTTCATGGTCATTAGTTTGATGAAAGCTTTGAAACAGGAAGCAAAGGAGCTGGGAATTGGGCAGATTAAAAACATAAACAAAACAGATGATAAACCATCCAAGTAGACAAATGTAACCGTCAAGTAGTTTTGAACACTTTTTGCTCATTAATTTTGAACACTTTTCGATTGGAATACAGACTTTCTGTACTTGATTCGATGACTAGACCCATTTAAATGAATGACTTCAGCCCGGTGAAGGAGCCTATCTAGGATCGCTGTGGTAATTCCCTGATCGCCCATTAATTCTCCCCACTCCTCTGGGCCTTTGTTGGACGTCAGTATTATAGAACTTCGTTCATACAAATGATTCACTAACTGGAAAAACAGGTTGGCCTCTTGTTGGTCCATTGCCATATACATGAGGTCATCGATGATGACCAGATCGGCGTCCCTAATACGTTTAAGGCGCAACTGTGCTTTTCGGATGTACTCCTCAGTCTTTAAAAGAGGCACCAGCTCTCCCATGGAGATGAAGACCACACGTTGGCCTTGTTGGATGGCCTCCAATCCAAGGCCTATCGCCAGATGCGTTTTCCCTACCCCTGGCGGACCAAGGAATATTAAATTAAATGCGTGATCTAGCCAAGAGAGTTCCCGCAGCTGTTTGAGCTGCCGTGTACTTAGAGATGGTTGCTCTCCCAAATCAAACTCATCAAGGTGCTTCTCATATGGGAACTTGGCCCATTTCAGGTGCTTTTCTATCATCTTCTCCTCGCGGCGCTTCTCTTCGTACGTGAGGAGTTCATGCAGAAATTCCTGGTATGTCCAAGAGCTAACCTCTGCCTTCCTTAAAAAAGAGGGCAGCTCCTTAGACGTCTCTGACATTCTAAACTGATGGAATTGAGCCTGTAAATTTTCTACTGTTCCAACCAACTTACACACCTCCCAAGATTTTGATATAGCCATCTATATCGCGTAATGCGGCCTTTTGTTTCAATAGTTCCGTAGGAACATCGACTCCTGAAAGTTCATCTTCAGGAACTTGCTCCTGAAGCCCCTGAATCTTGGAGAAGTGCTTTACCACATCGTAAAAGTCATTCGCACTCCACAATCCCTTCTGAAGACAAGTATCTAGGGCCTCCTGAATGAATGGCTTATAATGTTTAACGGCTTTCTGAAGAATCTGCAGCTGATCCCGTATGTACCGGGGATAACGCTGATGCAGCTCGTCGAGGAAGACCTGAATCTTTTCTTCTTCATGGAATGATGTTCTGATGGTATCCATGTAAGCAGCTATTCCTTTTGACCTGTCTCTGGAATGGTGGGTATTTTTAATAAGTTTCCCTTTGTTAGTAGAGAGTCTATGGGTAGCTAGAAGGATGCCGTCGGGCGAAGCCTTAATGAAAAGCTTTTCTCCCTCCACCTGTATGTAGACCGTGTTCTCGCCGTTTGGCTGATATGTACCCAACGGGACGGAATAACGATTCGATTTGTATTTGATGACATTGTCCTTATGAACCATCCTTGTTATACTGTAACTAAGATTGCTCTCGAAAGAGAGTGGTAAGGAGACTTTTCGTAAGTGTGGCTTTTCCAGGGCGAACACTTCGACAGGTCTCTTTTTTATGGTGTTGTGGACTTGATAATTTCCCTTCCTTTCCAGCCAGGCCAGACATTGTTCATTCCATGTTTCAATTTGATGGAACACACGATTCTTTCCAAAGTTGTATTTTACAAACTTTACAACGTTCTCTATCTTTCCTTTAGATTCAGGGTCTGCTTTCCTGCATAGGAATACACGAAAATTCCTATTTTGTTTATAGGCCTGAAATTCCTCTGTAAATATGAGATCCCCTCCATTCTCACTGACCGTCATCAATTTATCCTGGTCATAGACAATTTCTTCTGTGATCCCTCCGTAAAATTCAAAGGCATTTTCATGACACCGTAACACGTCCCTTGTCGTGAAAGGCTTCTCCTGCCACTCCACATACTTATATCGGGAGTGTGAAAGGACAAAGGCTATCACATAAATTTTAATGGTTTTCCCATCAGTGGTCTTTACTTTTAACTCTCCAAAATCCACCTGCATCTGTTTACCTCTCGGTAACTCCTGTAATGCCTCAAAGTGACGTTTATTCAAGACTTTGGGGATATGATATTTCTCCCGAAGTTCCTTTACGTAAGTTCTCACGGTACTCTCCCCAATCTCTCGGAAATTACATCGTTCTTCCAGCCAGTCTGATATCTGGGAGGCCGAAAGGTCTGGGTGTTCCCGAAGCCAATCTAATATGACCTCCTGATAAATATCCAGCTTTCTTTTTCTGGCTCTTAGCGTTTCCACCCATTCCACTGCAGCTTCGAAGTCTCTTCCCAGATAAGTATATACAGTGTTTCGGGACACCCCGCATTTTCGTGCTATTGCTGATACATTAAAACCATCCCTCTTCAATTGATGTGCTAAAACGATTTTCTCCAACTTCTTCATCTACTCCTTACTCCCTCCAAACCAGGTCGTTAACATACTTGTTAAGTTTACATGGTTGGAGGGGATTAGTGGTGAAAAAGTGTTCAATTCTATCAAGCAAAAACTGTTAAGTCTAATCTAGCAGTTACAGCCATTTAGAACTTCAGGAATATTTAGGGATAAACGGTGAAGAATTATCAAAAATCTTACCTCGAGAAGAAGATAACGTCATAAAAAGTAAAATTCCATATATAAAAATCGGCTATAAATTTTATTTCCCCGTAAATGCAATAGATAAATGGCTAACTGAGACGGAAGCAGAAACATTTAGATGAGGGAATGTTTCAATAAAGTGCAGTTTTCATAAAAAATTGATGTAACTTCAGTGAAAGATAAGCTTTTTAAAAAGGAGTGAAGCAATGAAATCGAAATTGAATAGATCTCTGAAAAATAGATCCTTACATGGAGTTTGTGGTGGTATTGCTGAATATATAGGTTTATACCCTATAGCTGTCAGGTTAGTATTTATCATTGCATTACCGATATCTTTGTTATTATACATATTTCTAGCTAACATCCTCGATAGTGAATCTCCTTCTTTGTAATTGTGTTATTAAATAGAAGGGACTGAATCGGAGCACGATTCCAAACTAGTTTCTAAACATTCAGAAGTAGTGTCTTTTGGTATTGAACCAGAAAAATCATTCAAGTTGAGCCGAGAATATGGTATGTTGCGGAAGATCGGACGTTCTTTAGATGCTTTTACAGGAGTGGATAATTTTGTTTGTTGGTAGAATTTTATTTTTATTAGGAATGGCTTTTGTTTTCTTTAGTAGCCTTGTATTCTTTATGATTCCTTTTGCAAATAGTTACGGGGATTTAACCCTTCCATTATTCGGGTTACTAAATGGATTTATGGCAATGGGTGTTGGAGATATTGTGATAGACCTAAATCATAGGCGAAGGGTTGAGAAGGTGGAAAAAAGATAACATGTCCTTCACTCGCAAACTATTTTCTTAAATCAAAACGGAAGAAGGAACAACGAAGGACTTGCGCAGTCCATTTTTCCTGGCAACCAAGATTAATTAAGAGGAGGATGATTTTTGTTTTTATTAATGGCAGGACAAAGCAGCTTTAATACAGGAGATGCTATCGTTCAATTAATTTTATCTTTAGTGCTATTATCTGTTCCTGTATCTATAGTTTTCCTATTCGTAAGCTTCAGGAAACAGAGTAAGAAATCAAAGCAGTTGGAAGAAAAAGTTGATAAGCTGCTAGACAAAAACGACGAAAGTTCTTAAGGGCATATTCAAGGTACAAAAGAATATCTGAAATCGGGATTGAAGGGGAGTACATATTGAAAAAACTGATTTTTTTATTTCTAATTCTCTTTTTAACTGCTTGTCAATCCGGTGATTCCAAGGCTTCAAATAATTCCACCGGCAATGGGGAGAAAGGAAATTATGAGAAAAAACCTACCATCACCTTAAGTCAAGGAAATAAAGAGATTACCGCCAAATTGGTTAAAGAATGTTGGGCAGAAAATTGTACAGAACCATCGGCAATGTTTCAGACAATTGATTTACTTAAAATAACAGATAATATCCAACCCGCGAATGTTACAGTAGGTAAAGATATCTCAATAAAAGTAGATGGTCCAAAGCCGACAAAAATGGGTTATTTTGTTCAAGAAGTTGAATTTAACGGTACAGGAGCAAGCTTAGAAGACCATAGTCTTGAAGATAGTAAAATTCCACTTTACGAAGAAGGAGCAAAAAAACATTATTTACTGATAGCTAGTTGGTACAACGGGGATGAGTTTATCGGATCCATTTCAAAAGCTTTTGTATTGAAAATAAGTGAAAAGTAAAGGCAACTACAAGCAATCTAACTCACAACAATAGGAGAATAATCCAGTCGTTTAATAGAGTTAGATTGCTCTCTACCAATGATAAGCAGGGGTTAAATTATGGAACTCAATAAGCCAAGTACCAACAATAAGCTCCTCAAACTAAAACAGCTCTAACACAGAGATGTTTTTAGTTTGTTTTCTTCAGTATTCATTCCAGACACTTTAAATATCTCCTCTTTATTATCACACCTTGCTGGGAAGTTGACTTGTCGATCAACTGCACATTGTTATGGCAGTTCCAACGGTTTTTATTAATAAAGAAAGGGAGAGGGTAAATTTATAGATTCTGGATTACACTTTTTCTAAAAACAAGGGATCCTCCTCCATTAAAGGAATTTGTTTTAATATTGAAACTTTCTTGAATTACAGTCGTATAAAGAGAAGGAAATCTTATACAATACTTGAAAGCGTAAGGCAGAAACTATGGAAGTTGGAGGTGTTAAAGTGGGATTTAACGAAACCTCTAGAAGAAGAGATAGGTCTGATAAGAGGATTATACGGTCGAGTAGTATATCAGATTTTTTATCAGAAGTATTGTCTTGGATCCTTTGGGTACCCGAATTGATTTTCTTACCGTTTAGATGGCTATTCAAAGGTATGATTTGGCTAGCAAGAACAATAATTCAAAGCTAATTCTAAATCAATGTAAGGCGGTCTCTGACATAAATTGTTTAAGAAAATAAACTGGTACCAACACTTTTTTGTTCTCTGAAAAGCCAGTTAGCAGTAAAAAGTTCAAAAGGGTGATTCAACTGAAAAACAAGCAGCAAAATATTGGATTAGTCTCTTTTATAAGTTTAATAATTGGTCTTATTTCCTTTGTTATTTATCTGACTGGAGATTCATTTGTTGATGACAATATTACAATGATGTCCAGTTTTATCTTTTTGGCGCTTTCTTTCCTTTTATCATTATTCAGCAAAAAAAGTAATCTTGGAAGATTCTCATTATACACAATTGTAGTATTACTAGCTATTGTTGTGCTGTTTTTTGTAGCTATGTCGCTATTTTGGAATCAAGCTTAATTGACTTCACTACTGAATTCCCTCATTTTTATGGCTGAAGCCAGTTTTTTTAGATTTTCTTAACAAAGCCTTCTTTAAAGGGGCAGGCTCAAACGTCATTCTATTAAAGGATCTTTAGTTGAAAAACTCCGGGTTATTAACAATCAAAGTAGATGACAATTTCGAGTGTTCTTTACAAACGAGGGGGGAACTATATGAGAAGTATTGGGCTCATCTTCCTTTTGATTTCGCTAATTACGATGTTTTTCAATCTGAATTTTGGAAGTTTATTATTTGGAATGGGGACTTTTATGCTCGGAACACATAACTTACATATTAACAAAGTATTGTCTTACATTTACATTGTTTCTGGTCTCGTTTTTATCGTGTATAGTATAGGAAGTTTTTAAGGTTTGGGAAGGAAATGACGGCTATTGCTTCGTCTAAGAAATAATTGACACTTAACTTTTGAAGAATAGCAATATTGATCAAAAATTGTAATAAAGGGCGAATTAAATGAAGAGCAAAAACACCATATTGAGTATTGTGGGTATTATATTATCTTTCATATTATTTGTTGTGGGTGTGTGGTTTTCAGGACAAGTTCCATTTCTTACTTTAGTAGGAATTTCGGGATTGTGTTTAATGTCTTATTTCATATTCCGTATTGTATCAAGAACTCTTGAAAATTAAACGAGATCATCGTGCCGGAAGGAATACTGCATACAAAAATTAATGTGAAAAACTTTGGGAGATGCGTAGCTGTACGACTTTTATTAAAAGATCAAATAAACTATAGTAGCGTCATAAATAATAACATCACATCATTTCTATAATTACAGAAGGAAGGTAGCTTTTTAATGAAAAATAATCATAAATTATTCATGGTCATGTTAACGGTAGTAATAGCTCTATTGGGTGCTTGCGACAACTCAGATGAATCAAGTGCTGAATCAACCAATGAGAGTCCAGACAGCAGTACGACTCAAAATGAAAATGACGACACCACCAATAAAAGCTCAACAGATCCAGATGAAAATAAAACGGATAACCCTCCAGAAGATACCGATGACACCCAGGTAAATGACCAGGAAGCCACTTCTGAAAATACAAATTTAAATGATGAAAAATCATCGACATCCAATGAAAGTAACAGTGAAGCTGCTGTACTCAGCAAAGGAGAATATCTCGAGAAACTTAATAAAATGGAGGAAGCAGATAGGTATGCAGAAGTTAGAGAAACAATGTCAGAAATGGTTGCACAAGAGGAGGAAAGGTATCAAAAATGGGATGAGGAATTGAACAAAATTTATGGTGTGTTGGAAGAGCAGCTTCCTCCAGAACAGATGGATAAACTAAGAGAAAAGCAACGGAATTGGGTAGAACATAGAGATGAAGCCGCTAAAGAGGCATCATTAAAATATGAAGGTGGATCAACGGAAGAATTAGAATATGTGGCTACGCAAGCAAGTCTTACGAGGGAAAGATGTTATGAGTTAGTTGCAAGATATATGGAGTGATTTGGGATGCTTTTTTTATAGGAAACACAATTGGTACCTCCCGTTAAATCAGGATATGCGCTATTAATTTTATGATATTATTTATACAGCACTAGTGCTCATATGTCAGTGTTGAGTGGATGATATACTTAGACCATTATAAGTAAACACAGTAAGGAGGAAGTAACATGACAAAAGAGTTGTCACTGGAACAACGAGAAGAATTGCTCGGAGCAATGAAAGACCGTTTTGAGAAAAACATGCACCGCCATAAAGATCTTGAATGGGGTGAAGTTGAAGCAAAGCTCGAGGCTAATACTGAAAAACTGTGGTCGCTCAATGAAATGGAAACAACTAGCGGTGAACCGGATGTTGTGGGTTATGATAAAAAGACGGACGAATACATTTTTTATGATTGTTCAGCGGAAAGCCCTAAAGGGCGCAGAAGTGTTTGTTACGATCGTGAAGCCCTGGAGTCTAGGAAAAAACACAAACCAGAAAACACCGCTATAGATTTGGCAGCTGCTATGGGCATTGAACTTTTAACGGAAGAACAATATCGGGAGCTCCAGGAAATGGATCAATTTGATAAGAAAACGTCAAGCTGGGTTCAAACACCTGCTGCTATTCGAAAACTTGGCGGAGCGATCTTTTGTGATCGTCGCTATGATACTGTATTTGTGTACCACAATGGAGCAGAATCTTACTATGCTGCAAGGGGTTTTCGTGGCTCGCTAAGGGTTTAAATGCTTCAAATTCCTTCACTAACGGGCGCTCATCTCTAGTAAGATAAGCGCCTCTATCTATTCCTCTATTTCTTCAGTGTTCTTGCTTAGAGTGTCTGGCGGATCCAGGCTTACAACTGTATCGCCTTGTTTCCCTATGACCTGTCCTTCATGTGTTGAAAACTCGATTTTTCCAGATGATTTTAAAACAAACAGGATCAAGCTTTGTTCACTGCGTTCCTCCACGCATTGGGAAAAGCTTTTTTTAGTTAACTCCGTTGTGTTGAATTGGAAGCCTTGTTCAACACGGTCATTCAGATCGCCCCACGAAATATTTTCCTTTGTTAAAATGCGTTTGTCATATTTGTCAACGAGATCCGTCAGTCCTTCTCCATTCTCATTGTGCAGACTAAAGATGTTATTTCGGCCCATTTCCTGAACAAAGGATCTACAAACTAAAGCGTTATAAGAGTTCAGATTAGATGCTGCCACCATGTATTCATATGGTGTGATGTCTAACTCATGATCGTATAGTTCAGACAATATTTCGCCATGAAAGGTGTCAATATCTGTCCCTTGAGCAGCCTTTAGCCGCTGCTTTGATGAATCCGCCAATAGTATTGGAATATCTAACTCCCTCATCACTTTTGCCATACTGACACTAAATGGATTACTGCCAACAATCAGGACACCAGGCTGGCTGTTGACAGCGAGACCAAGTTTCTCCGCTACCCATCGGATTGAAAATCCATGTGCCACCACCGTTGAAAAAACGAGACCGAGCGTCATGGGGATGACAAGATTTGCATCAGCATACCCAGCATCTAACAGGACATGGGCAAAGTAACTGGAAACGGTTAACGCGACAATTCCTCGGGGGGCGATCCACCCGACCAGCGCTTTCTCCTGATTCGTAATATCTGTATTAATGGTTGAAAGCCAAATGGATAAGGGACGAACAAGGAAGATCATTAACAGGATATAGCCAATGATATTCCAACTTAATATATCCAGCAATGTTTCTCTTGTTACCCCTGCTGTAATCATGACATAGACCACTGACATAAGCAGTACAGACATATTTTCCTTAAAGTGACGCATATCACTAAACGATGAAATATTCATATTAGCCAATTTGATTCCCATCGCAGTGACTGCGAGTAAGCCTGTTTCATGTTTAATCTCATCGGTCACCATAAAGCAAGCGGTCACCATGGATAGGACAACGGGGGAGCGTAAAAACTCAGGAACATAACCTTTTTCGAAGATCCACCCTACGATAACTCCTGTCAACCAACCTATAAAGGCGGCCAATAGAGACGATAGGAAAAAAAAGAGCAGTATGGCTGCTGAAATTTCCTCAGATGTAAGAAAAACAATGATTTCAAATGCAAAAACAGCAAGTAATGCTCCAAGTGGGTCAACAATAATGCCTTCCCATTTTAAAATCGATGCAGGCCGTTGTTTCAATTTCGCCTGCCGTAAAAGAGGTAAAATAACCGTTGGGCCAGTGACGATGAACAGACCACCAATGACAAAAGCAACAGCCCAAGACAGCCCAGCTACATAATGTGCAGCAAATGAACCCAAGATCCATGCAATAAAGGCACCTACTGTTATGATTCGCACTATGGGACGCCCAATCCCGCGAATTTCCTTGAAGTTGAGGTTTAAGCTCCCTTCAAACAGAATTATCGCTACCGCAATGGAAATAAATATCTGAAAGGTATCCCCAAATGCATCTTTTGGGGTCAAGATGCCGAAAAGCGGTCCAGCAAGTAAGCCAGCAAGGGACATCGCTACAATGGCTGGAAAACGAAAATGCCAGGCGAGCCATTGGGCGCCGATCCCGAGGACCCCGATCATGACTACTTGAAATAATAAAGAATCAACCATAGGTGAACCTCCTCACTCATCTATGTATAATTGTTAGTATGTCCCATAGAGTGTTGAGCAATTTATACTTTTAATGATTTGATAAATATGTTTACTTATTTTGTTGGCCATTATTGTAGTAATATTCAACTCGTTACATTTAATCTAAATCCACTCGCTAAATCTGTGGAATAGCGCTAATTTCTACGTTTGGGTCAGATTGTGAAGTAATCTATTGAGAATATGATGGGATTTTGAAATAATTGTAATTAAGCTAGAGTTGGTGGTGATATAAGTGGAAAAAGATGTGGAAAAGCAAGTCCTAGAAGAATTGGAAAGCATAAATCAGACTTTACAGGATATGAATGAAAATAATAAGAAGAAAAATCCTCCAATACTTTTTGATATCTTAAAGTCTTTGTTTGTAGGAGTTTTTGTTGTCGGCCCGATCATCGCCGTTGTAATAGTGGTTGTTCAAATTTTAGGAAGTTGGGTATTCAATTAATAGGAATACATAAGAGTTGGATAGCGGACTTTATTTTAAGTTGTAAAATGGAAATTAGTCTTGGTCTTCATATAGTGATTGCAGTTATCATCACTATTACTTTTCTGAAGGAACACTACTTTCAAGTATTGTTCTATATGTCCTTGCCAGTAAGTACATGCTACTTTGTAATCGATGAAATGTTAACAAAAAGAGATCAAGTCCCTTTCAAAAAAACAGAATGGCTCGGTTCTAAACCATTTTCTAATAATAACGGCTTTTAAGAAAAAGTTGATAAGGTGAATAATTGGGGCATCCTGTATAGAAAAATAGCTCTCTTGCTAGAGAATCTCGATTTGTGAGGTTCTTTTTTTATTGAAACGTTTTAGGTTTGTTTCGAGTCTAAGAATTGGAGCGGAAGGAGGAAAACATGGCGGATCAGAAGAAGGTAAAAAAGGCAAAAAGGGGAAGCGATAAAGCTTTTCAGGAATTGATTCAAGAAGAGAAAAACAAACTTTACCGTATGGCATATGTGTATGTAAAAAATGAAAGCGATGCTTTAGATATTGTCCAGGAAGCCATATACAAGGCGTACATATCGATGAAAACATTAAAGGAGAATAAATATTTTTCTACGTGGTTAACACGAATTTTAATTAATCAGGCATTGGATTTTATCAAGAAGAACAAACGTGTAATACCTATTGATGAAATTGAAAATTTTCATACAAGAGAAGTTCATCGGGAAGAAGACAGCATTGATTTAGTCGATGCTATTAATCGGTTACAAGATCAATATAAATCAATAATCATCCTCAGGTATTATAAAGATTTTACGATAAAACAAATTGCTGAAACGCTGGATCGCCCTGAAGGAACGGTAAAGACTCATTTACACCGTGCCGTTAAACAGTTAAAAATGGATTTAAAGGAGGAAAGTATTAAATGAACAATGACTTTCCGAATTTTAAGAAGGATGTAGACAAAATAGAGGTTCCTGAAGAAAAGTTGAATACTGCTATTAAGTCTGCCATTAAGCGAGGAAAAAAGAAAAAGTGGAGCTTTGGCAAGAAAGTGACTTATCTTAGTGGTGCTGCTGTAATAGTATTTTGTTTGTTAATAGGGTCAGCATTCGTTTCTCCGGCTATGGCAAAAGTGATGTCGAATGTTCCTTTAGTTAGTGAAATTTTGCAGAGTATAGCCCAAACTGAGGATAGGGAAGAAAAGTTAAATCATTTCTTTGGCAAGGCGCATGAAACATTAACTAATAATTATCAAGGTGTAGTTGATGTTGCAATGTCTATGTTTTTCTCCTCGGAACCACCTAATATCACTGTTTTTGTAAGGGATAAAACATCTAAACAAGAACTTGAAGATGAAATAGTACAGGTTATTAAAGACCTCGCCCATTCTTACAACATTGGTGAAGTTGAAATTAACGTAGACGTACAGGACAAAGAGTTTGCTCATAGGAAGAATGGAGAAAAAGAACGGACGAATCATCAACTTTTCCAAATCACCCAAGAGGTATTGCAACAAGAAGGTTATCGTTTTACTACGTTGGGGATCGATGCTCGGACACCACATATTATAAAAGTAGAAATTGTAGGAAGCGAACAACATTATAATAAAGTGAAGGATGACATTGAAAAGTTGGTCCACAATGCAATTTATTCTCAAGAGCAATTAAAATATGAAGTTGAAGTCACCAGGCAAACTGAAGCAGAAATAAAGGAGCAGAAGTGGCAACCGATATTATCATCGGTCAGGGAGGAAACACATAAAAGATACAACAAAGTGACTGGATTTGCTTTTTCCTTCCATCCAAAACCACTTCAAATCATTTTAAAGACTTCTCTGTCAGAAGGGGGACAAAGTAAAAGGACAGCTGAACAAATTGCTAACTATGCAAGGCAGGTCGTAGAAATAAAGAGAGATAAATTATCAATTGAAAAGATTCCTTATAAAATTATTATAAGAGATAAAGAACAAGAAGCCATATATGAAATACTGTACAAGTGAAATGTAAATGTTAGTTTCTATGAAACCTTCTTGCCCTTCACTCGTACCTTTAGAAAGTAATAAATTCACTGGAAGGATGAGTCGATGAAGGGGAAAAGTATTGGTTTATTGTTCGCTATCATGCTTTTGTTAGTAGGCTGCAGCAGCCAATCCGATCAAAACCAAACGGATCAGAGTAAATCAGAAGATGGAAAATCGTCCACAGAAGGTATAGCAGGCAGTTGGAATGGAAGTATTAATGTGCCCAACCAGCCATTACCGATCATGACTACTTTTGAAAAAGGGGACGGATGGAGTGGAGCGCTCAGTATTCCGGTTCAAGGTGTAGAGGACTACCCGTTTGCGGAAGTAAAGGTTGATGGATCAGCGGTCTCTTTTCACATGGAGTTAGCAGGTCAGAAGATCAGCTTCGAAGGGGAGAAAGAGGGAGATACGATATCTGGAACCTTTACGCAGCAAGGTCAATCGTTTCCTTTTGAACTGAAAAAGGGAAAAGCTGAAACGGGTGATGTTGCCAAAGAGGAAAAGGGGCAATTTCTCAGTGTCGACACGAACGAAGGCAAACTGTTTGGAGAGCTAGAGACGCCTGTTGAAGAGGGGCCGTACCCAGTTGTGTTGATTATTCCTGGTTCAGGACCGACTGACCGTAACGGTAATGCTGCCACCGTTCAAGGGAAAAACAACAGTTTAAAGCTTTTGGCGGAGGCGTTAGCCGAACAGGGTATAGCTAGTGTGCGGTACGATAAACGTGGTGTAGGGAAAAATCAACAAGCGGCGATTCCGGAAAAAGAACTTCGCTTTGACCAATTTGCGCAGGATGCTCAGGCATGGGTAGACATGTTAAATGGGGAGGACCAATTTTCAAAAGTAGGCGTGATTGGGCACAGCCAAGGATCTCTCGTTGGTATGATGGCAGCTGAAGAAGTGGGCGTTGATGCCTTTGTATCGTTAGCAGGGGCTGGCCGGCCGATAAATGAAGTCCTTTATGATCAGTTAAAAGTTAATCTTCCTGAAGGTCTGAAAAAGCAAAGTAAGGAAATTCTAGAGCAGCTAAAGGCAGGCGAACAAGTAGAGGATGTACCCAAGGAATTACAAAGCGTATTTCGTCTATCTGTTCAGCCATTTTTGTCTTCATGGATGCAGTATAACCCTGCCCAGGCAATTCAGAAGTTAAATATTCCTATCCTGATTGTCAACGGAAAACGGGATCTTCAAGTACCAGTCCAAGAGGCCGAAATGCTCCAAGAAGCGAAACCAGAGGCTGAATTGTTAGTGATTGAGAAAATGAATCATGTCTTAAAAGAGGCTCCTGAGGACAGAGCAGGAAATTTACAGACTTACTCCGATCCGGACTTGCCGTTAGCAGATGGACTGGTCAAAGGGATCGTAAGCTTTTTCAAGAATGTTGGTTTTATAGAATAGATGAACAAACGGAGGAGAGCGCCATTCATCGGAGTGAATGGTGCTCTTTTTGTATGGCCGTTTTTCTCACATCTATTCCATGCCATTTGATTGGAGGTGCCATTGCTGTATAATGGTAAGCTGTCGAACAAATTGGGCTCGTTTCTTTAATTTAGTTTCTAAACTAAACAACTAGGAGTGAAGGAAAGGGATATCCGAGATTGATCAGGGAGTCGAAGTTCTTTTGCAGAGGCAATGAAAACTTGATAGTCAGGGACGAAACCTGAACATCAGGGTATTATTTATAGGGGTGAATGGATGTCAAAGAGTGATCAGATTTCGTTAAAGGAGAAAGTGAATTGGCCCGTTTTTATACTAAGCGGCGGCCTGCTTCTTCTATTTGTTTTACTTTCGATTGTTAAAGTAGATATGGTTAAACATTACGTAGACATAGGTTTTGCCTTATCGATTCGTTATTTTGGAGCGTATTGGCAGTTGCTTTTGTTAGCCACTTTTATTGTAGGAGCTGCGATTGCTTTTTCCAAATATGGAAGGGTGAAGCTTGGCAATCCAGGCCAACAGCCGGAGATGAGCTTGTTCAAATTTATTGCGATTGTCGTGACTTCAGGACTTGGGGCTGGCGGAGTGTTCTGGGCAGCCGCTGAGCCGATGTATTATTTTATGGAAGTCCCACCGATGCACACGGGGATTATTGCGGGGACGAAAGAAGCGGTGGCGCCCGCTCTTGCTCAAAGTTATATGTCATGGGGATTCACGGCCTGGTCAGTCTATGGTGCGATCAGTACGATCGTGATTATGTATGCCCATCATCATAAGGGCATGCCGCTAAAGCCGAGAACCCTTTTGTATCCTATCTTTGGTGAAAAAATTCGTGATAGCATTTGGGGAACACTGGCCGATGTTTTTTGTATCATTGGAGCAGCGGCTGGAACCATCGGGCCGATTGGGTTTCTTGGGTTGCAAGTAAGTTATGGTGTCAACGCGGTGTTTGGATGGCCTGATACCTTTACAACACAAGTGTTCATTATATTAGCTCTCATTACAATTGTTTTATTCTCTACATTAACTGGTATTGAAAAAGGGATTCAATGGCTAAGTAAGGCAAACGTCGTGATGGCGGTGGCCATAGCTTTCTTCTTATTGCTGTTTGGTCCTGGCGGGTTTATTATAGATTCCTTTATTTCATCCTTTGGAATGTACACGAGCGAATTTATTTCGATTAGTACGTTTCGGGCTGATCAGGAATGGCTGGGGAGCTGGATGCTCTTCTTCTTCGGCTGGTTTATCGGCTTTGGCCCATTAGTTTCACTGCTTGTCGCGAGAATCGCTGGAGGGCGCAAGATTAGAGAAGTATTCCTTGTGGTCGCTATTATCGCACCGCTGGCCGCCAACTTTTGGTTTACCATTTTAGGCGGGACAGGCATTCTTCAGGAGTTAAAGAATGCGGGATCGATCAGTGGACCTCTAATGGAAGGCGGACTGCCGGCGGCGATCATCGCCATTGCTGAAAAAATGCCATTAGGATTTATAATGCCATTCGTCTTTCTCATTTTAACGATGCTCTTTGTCGTCACGACCGTTGACTCAATGGCCTACTCAATTTCGATGAGTGTAACAGGGGCCGGGAATCCACCGAAAATGGTTCGTGTGTTCTGGGCAGTGATCATGGCAGTAATTGCTACGATTTTAATAAAAATTGGCGGGGGAGGCATTGGGGCTTTACAGTCATTTGTCGTGATTGCCGCTGTTCCTGTCTCGATTTTAATGCTTCCGTTATTGTGGCACGCACCGCGGATTGCGAAAGAGATGGCGAAAGATCAAGGAATCATTGATAGAAACGCAGAAAAATAATTCATAGTATTGTTTAAGCACTCCGGCACCTTTTGAAAAGGTTGTCGGAGTTTTTTTGTATGTAATTTGTAGGGGTAAAGATACAAAAGTGATAAAATTAGAGGAAGATAATGACTGGAAGATTGGATTAAATATTTTGGGTTAACTATTTCATCATAATGGTTTATATATATTCCTCTTTCGCTAACGGGTACGAAACTGAAATAAGAACTGGGCTCGATTCTTGGATTTTTGGGTCATTTTACTGTATAAGGGAGAGAACTATATGGAAATGGTATATATTGCAGGTGGATGTTTATGGGGAGTACAAGCTTTTATAAAAACTTTACCTGGAGTTAAGTTTACAGAAGCGGGAAGAGCTAATGGAACAAGTCATACGCTTGAGGATGATTATGATGGGTATGCCGAATGTGTAAAAACAGGATTTGATCCGACGGTTGTAACAATCAGGGACTTAATGGGATATTTATTTGAAATCATTGATCCATACAGTTTGAATAAACAAGGGCAGGATGTTGGCGAGAAATATAGAACAGGAGTATATAGTGAAAAGGCAGAACACTTAAAAGAGGCGAAGGCATTTCTTGGGGAGAGAAATGATTATGACCTTATAGTTGTTGAAGTATTACCTCTAACAAACTATGTGAGAAGTGCAGAAGAACATCAAGATAGGTTAGCTAGATGTCCAAATGATTATTGTCATATTCCAGAAGAAATTTTAAGTAGATATAAGTAAGGAGAAAGATGGTTTATAAACTCTATAGTTTTCAGAAGGGGGAGTAAAACTGGATAATTTAAAGATCACTAATAGGATGTTAAGAATAATGAAGAATGCGGAAAGCGAGGTTGAAATTTCAAAAAGTAATGTATTAGAACCGATACATTTACTGATCGCTTGTATTAGTGAAAAAAAAGGCGCGCTTGGGGAGGTTTCTTTAAAATGTACCTTGGATGCAGCATTTTTAAGGGCCCAGATTGAAGATGTAGGAAATACCGCAAACCAAAACAGGACTAAAACCCCCCTGTTTAACGTTTATGTAACAGAGGAGATAAAACAGGTTTTTGAGGTTGCCATTAGCATAATGAAAAAATATAACCAAGTTTATCTAAATGAAGGTCATGTCCTTAAAGCATTAATTAACATTGATCTTATCGATAAATATCTAAATGATTACAATAAAGAAATCATACTAACTCTCGGTACAACATCCCGTGATATGATTACGCATCTTGGTAATTACACTTTTCCAAACATAGATTCTCATTTTGTTCGAAAAGTGAAGCAGACCGATTCTGATAAACTAGTAAAGTATGTAGAACACAATTTTTCATACGAATGGTCACAAACTTTAAAAGGTGGTTTTAAATCAAGAAATCCATCAATATACATAGCTTTGAATAATGAGGAAGAAATAGTCGGATTCGCTGCTTTTGACGTCTATAAAAATAAAAAATGCTATTTTGGTCCTATGGGTGTTTCTGAATCTAATAGAATGAATGGAATTGGTTATTCGTTACTCCATCATTGTCTAAAAGATATGAAAGATATTGGTTACGAGTACGCAATTATTGGTGGCGCCGGCCCCATTGAGTTTTACGAAAGAGCGTGTAATGCAGTTGTAATTCCTTCAGCATAAGAGAAAATCATTTTTTAAGTATGAGTTATTAAAAGAGAATGATGATCCTCAGCAATACGATTGGGCGCACTTCCGGAATAAAGGATATGCGTCTTTTTGCATGAAAAAGGTCAGGTATAGATGAATCTCTTTATTTATTTTCTGTTAAAGTGTGCTGGCTAATATGGTTTTTGATTAAATAGTTGACGGTAAGATTGAGTGTTTGATAATCTGTTTGTAGAAAGGTCATTCTATCTAAAAAGAAGGAGGAGTGGATGACATGGGTCGATCTGTAAAAAAAGATACACTACTCAGCGTAGCTGAACGGTTATTTTATGAGCACGGATTTCATGGAGTAGGATTGAAGCAAATCATCAGTGAAGCGAATGTAGCAACGATGACGCTTTATAATCATTTTTCCTCCAAGGACAATTTAGTTGAAGAAGTACTTAAACAGCGGGAAGAACGCTATTGGTCTTATTTGGATTCACAAGTCGAAATGGATTCAGATTCGCCTTTTATTCTTGCTGTTGAAGCTCACGGTCGTTGGTTAAACGAACAATCTTACAGAGGATGCATGTTCTTAAGAGCAATAGAAGATTATGCAGGAACAGATAATGAAATTGAAAATATTGCAAGAGGTCACAAATCCAAATTACTTAAATACTTTCAGCAATTGGCTCAAAGGAAAGGGAAAGATAACGAACGGGATTTAGCTCACCGATTTACATTGCTGCTTGAAGGCACCACTTCTATGACAACATTGATTGGTGCAGAGAAAGCAACGGAACATTCTATTGCGATGGCGAGGACACTTGTCCAACATACATCGTAATTTTTTTATCTGAAAATTAGAAAGGTCGTTCTATATAATTTAAGTTAGGATGAATACCATGAAATTTTCAAAATTAGTTTTACCTGGAGCTACCATGATTGCTGCCACCTATGGATTGGCGAGGTTTAGTTTTGGGTTGCTTCTGCCCGCAATCAATGAATCACTTGAAATGTCCGAGTTTGTATCGGGGATGATTTCTTCGCTGTTTTATTTAGCCTATTGCCTCACAATCATCCTATCCACTGTGATTACGACAAAAGAAGGGCCGAGAAGGATGATTATCTCAGCTGGGATGTCAGCTTTTGCTGGATTGCTGTTGATAGGTGTCACTCCTAATGTATGGTTGCTTGCGCTAGGGGTGTTATTGGCTGGAGGAAGTACAGGTTTGGTATCTCCTCCTTATGGCGCCGCGATATCGCTATGGATTAAAGAGAGTAATCAAGGTAAAGCAAATACATGGGTCAATTCAGGAACCAGTTTTGGCATAGCCCTTTCTGGAGCAGGAGCGATTTTATTAGCACCGAATTGGAGACTGACGTATTTGATCTATGCTATCTTGACATTCCTGATATTGATATGGAATTTCCAAACGATTCCGAAAAATGGTATGAGTTCGAGGGTGAGGTTTAAAAAAGGAAACCTCTCTATACGAGGAGTAAAAGGAGCGATTCCTTTAACTTTGGCATCTCTTACCTTGGGGTTTTCAACAGCGGCCTTTTGGACATTTTCCAGATCTTTTATAGAAGTGGCTGGAGATTATAGTGAATGGCAGCTTTCGGGATTTTGGGTCATTATAGGACTATTTGGTGTGCTAGGAGGATTTTCTGGTTCACATGTTGAAAAATGGGGACTGTCTTTAGCTTATAAGGTAGGGAGTTTGTCGATTGCCTCATCATCGATTATTCTTTCTTTTGCACCAGGAAATTTGTTGATGTCTTATTTATCGGCTGGAATTTTTGGCAGCTCCTATATATTTTTAACCGGCGTCCTTCTTGTCTGGGGAATCCGTGTATTTATTACGAATGCATCATTAGGTATCGGCGTACCCTTTTTAACCTTGGCAATGGGTCAGGTAATCGGTTCAGTACTCGCCGGATGGCTCATTGGGACATGGGGATATGTTACTTCCTTTATACTTTACGGAGTAGTAGGCATTGTGGCTGCCCTTATAGCCCCAAAAAAGAGATAGATCTTAATTATCGAGTCTACATGAAGAGGGCGCAAATCTGGAAAAGACTTGCGCTCTTTTTGTGAAAGGACATTTATCCTTCCTCCGCTAAAGGGAGAAAATTAAGATAGTCACGTATAATCCATCTTAAAACGAAACTAGCTAGAATCGTATAGGCGATGAGATTAGGAAAAGTCAGAGGTATATCCGTGTTTAGTATAAGTACACTGCCTATGAATAAGAGAAAAATCATAGCCCAACAGGTTATATATCCGGCAAAGTGAGCGTTAGAACGAGTACGTTGATCATGCTCAAGGTTAACTTTGGGCCAATTTCCCTTTTTATGAATATCAATTCCATATGCCCCGTAGTGAATTGTAGCTATAATCGCAGCAACTAAGGTCGTTGTGGAGCTGGATTGGAAAAAATAAAGATAAAATAAAATTAATGGAATCCCCATTTTCAATAGGAAGTTTGTTCTGTAGGTCAAATTCATTTTCATTCCTCTCCTTCGATCCAAAATAAACTGTCTATAGAGCAATCTAATACAGTAGCTAATTTAATAGCTGTGCCAATGGATGGTTCATAACGTTGTTTTTCTATGGCAATAATCGTTTGTCTAGTGACCAGGATCTTTTCAGCTAATTGGTCCTGGGTGAACCCCTTCTCTTTTCTCATCTCTTTTATGGAATTACGTACTCCATGTTTCATCGTTTACGACCTTTCTGAAATGTAATGTGCACCTTACATAACTTGATTATATTCTAAAATAAATGTAATGTAAACATTACATTTTAAATTTTTCCATATTTTAAGAAACAAAATCATCTATGATACTTTATACGGGTTGGGTTCCTCTAAATCAATTAAATCTTACCAGCTGATGAACGGAGCCATTACATTAATGAGATTAAGGACATCTATTGGAATTAACGGAGGAAGATAATCAACTAGTAAAACAAACTGTGGAATCGTTTATTTCGCCTGAAAATCTAAGCAAGGAGATCCTTCAAGAGGCACAAGAAAGCAGACGAAAAGAATTTGAAACTGCTGATTATTGGTTTGGTGTCACACTCGTATCTGTGATTGCTCCTTTTGCTACAATGGCTTTACCTATAATTTCACCTGACCTTAATGTTGGCTTGCTCTTGCCATTCATCTTACAGTTTATAGTAGGGATTAGTGTGTTATTTTGATATTTCGATAGAAAACTAACGAAAAAGCGTGTGGATATTCTTCGTACAATAGGAAAGATAATGATTCCTGTACTAGCTATTCCATTCGGCTTTGTTCTCGATTTCTATCATTCAATCAGGAGAGATAAATATTTTTAACGTGTACTACCTAACGAGCTTTTAATTGTATGGACCTTGTCTTATTTTGCAATTAGAAACTTGTACAAAAAGATAGTAGATTTTGTATGGGATTATAGAATCCTAATATTTATTCTAACTGAGCGCGATTCTGAAGTAGTGAATTGCGCTCTTCTTTGTGTGTAGAGCCAGATTCATAAAGGGTTTCTCACTGAGAGATAATAAACCTGTTTTCATTTTGTATTAAAATAAGGTGAATTTACATATTCTTCAAACAAGAAGGTAATTGAAGGACCATTTCTCGTGGCTATTGTACCAGGGTTACTTGTTATATAGCTTACTTGGTGGTTTAAAAGATTAAACCTTTCTTTATTTGTTCGATTTATCCCAATCATTTTAATTCTAATTGCCGCAATCATTTTGTTCTATATTGGTTTCGTAAACATCAGAGGATTTGAGGGAGCAGCCTTCGTGATTTTGCTTTCTTTTTGATTGGCTTTACCATCGTATCTTTAGTTATTAATTAAAAAGAGATCTGTTCAAGGTTAGAGAAGTTATCTTTAAATATTGAAACCGTAGGGTAACCATTTTGTAGTATATAGTGAGAATTTTAATTGAAGGTATAACTGAAAGGGGGAGGCTATTGAAAAAGGTTCTTTTTGTATTTATGTTTATTTTTATCAGTTCGATTTTAGTTGCTTGTGGAGGTTATTCACCTGAAAATAACTGGGTGTTGGAAAAAAGCAGGTTGGATGAGGTGGGTGAAATTGAAACTTATGTAACAAAATTGCAGAATAACCCGGATACAAGAGGATTTAAAGTATTTACAATAGCAGAAGATAAAAAAATGGTTGTCATATCATCTGGAAATAAAGATAAATCATTAGAGTTAGATAATGTAGAAGTAGTTTCGGGTGATACCAAAATTACTCTATCTGAGATGAATAGGAAAAATGGCGAAGATAATCCGTATATAATGGTTGGATTGGGTGCTATAGAAGGTGAACTGTATGTGAAAAGTATCGAAGGAAATAGCTTTGATAAAATCACTTGGTAGAGAAAATGTGGTGGAGGATTTGGTTTTCTTATAATAACAAAAATGAGAAGCCTTGTCTGGATATCGAACCTCCCAGATAAAGTGGCAGTTATGAAAGATCGGTATTATGTTCTATTAAGGTTATCTTGAAATCAAGTCTTCTGTTAAAGGGCCATTATCTGGAAGACTTGAATTCGAGATATTTGATACACTTTTAAGAGTTTTTCACCTGTTCAATCCCAATTATGGTAAGAAAATTTTTTGTGCTTGAAACTATGTTGGATCCCAACCGTAAATATAGATAAGGGGAAGGATGGGAAGCTATGAAGAAATATTTCATTTTTATAGGGAGTTTCATTTTACTTTACTTAGTTTATCAAATGGCATCAGGTTTAATTTTGACTATGAATTATACTCCAGACATTTCTTTTTTAGGAGGTTCTTTTCCTCAAGAAGTGAGTTTTGGGCGTAGAAGCTTTCATTTGTTGGTCATAATATTGATCGCTAGCCTTGCCTATTTCTTTTCACAAAAAACACAAAATAATTAGATCTTCTTAAAGAATAGGGCGCAAATCCGGAATAAGTAGGGTGGAAGGAAGATAAAAAATGAACAATAAAATATCACTAATTCATTCAGAAAATTTAGCTCAAACTGATTACGCATATGCTAGTCGAGTACCATCGGAAATGGATTTACTATACCTAGCAGGAGCTTGTCCTCTTAATATAGACGGAGAAGTACAAAATTTAAATGATTATGAACTTCAAGCTAAAACCTGTGTTGAGAATTTAAAAGAAGCATTAAAAGAGTGTGGTGCTTCACTGAATGATGTTGTGTACACTAGGGTGCTTGTAGCATCACAAGATCGTTCAGATCTGGTAACTGCATGGGAGACAATAAGGAAAGAATTTGGCGACCATGACGTTCCAAGCACCTTATCGGGAGTTACGGTATTAGGTTATAAAAATCAACTGGTGGAAATCGAATCTGTAGCAGCAATTGAAAAACCTTCAGAATCGAATGAATTAATATGATCCACTTTAGGTAGAGATCCTCTATTAAATAAACGGGCGCGATTCCGAAATAATGAATTGAGCTCTATCTTTATGTATCAGGCCAGATACTGTTAATTAACCTATAGTCGCATATAAAAAACTGGTTCCAGATCTAGGGAACCAGTTTTTTCATGGAATGCTTATGTTCCTAGGAAGGTTTAGTTTTCTGAATTCTCATTAGTTGAGGGGAACTTTTACTGTTAGGTCTTCATAAATGTTTGGAGACTCTAATCTAGCCGTTACAACTTTAATTGGGCCATTAACAGGAGGAAATTCCAAAGTGTATTCGTTCTTATCATAATTTAATTTTGGATCAGAAGTATTAATGTATCCCTTACCTGATTGATCTTCAATCCAAACTTCATTAACTTGATGGTTAGGGTTATTCCCATCTGCCTTAACGTGAACTATTGTTTTTTCAGGAAGTTGTTCAATCTTAGTAATAAGAACGTATCCTATTTTTCCTTGGTCGAGTTTGACAGGGAAATCTCCATTTACTGTTTTCGAAACTATTTCCTCATCTGAACGCTTTTCATGAGTAACTGTTGCTGATGATTTATCCTCTTTATTAAATTCAATTTTTTCAATAACTGGTTTAATCTTAAGATATTCCGTTTCCTTCGGATACTCTTCGACAGACATGTTTAAATGGTACACAATTTTATTCCCCTTAGCCTTACTATTTGAGTCTTGAGCAGTAGGGGTTAACATATTACCTGAATCATCCCATACTTGAAAACTAACGTCCTCTGCATAAGGAAATTTAAATTGCGCCCTTGTTACATCAACTTTTACATGAGTCAATCCTGATTTACTAGATATTTCCTTAACCCTAATTTTAGAATCTTGATATGTTTTCGTTATTTGATCTGAAGATTTCCCATCGCTAAATTTTATCTCACTAGCAGATGTTGTGTGAATTAACAAGAAGGCTAAAAGCAAGGATGTAACAACGGCTAAGGTGATTTTTTTCTTATGGATAATATCACTACCCTTTGTATGTTTGTTACTTCTTACTATATACAACCCCTCCTTGTCCTATTAATGACTTCGAAGAGGAGATTTCCTTTTTAATACAGATGTAGTCCTTAAGCAAAACCAGCTAATAGTTGTCAACATTTTTCATTAAAAATCTTAAGTTTTCCATGCTATACTAAAAATGAACATGCCAAATAACCTTCCGTTATGCTCTGGTTGGAAGATTTTGTATTTAAATTGATTAATATAGTTTTTAAGCTATATCTAGGAAAGTTGTATTACTTTTAAGCATTGCAAAAATCCAATGTAAAAGCTTATTAACACAAGCGATGATCGCTACTCTAAAAGGTTTACCTTCATCGCGTTTCTTATCGTAAAATTCTCTTAATCTTTTATTACGTGGAATGATTTCCACGCTTGTTTTCTTTTTACGAGCGTCTCGTATTCCGCATTGAACAGCCATAAATAGAGCTTGTCTTAATCTGCTAGATCCTCTTTTGGTAATACGGTTTACGGAAGCTGTAAACTTACCAGAGGAGTACACACTAGGATCGACTCCAGTGAATGCAACGAGCTTTTTGGGATGATTAAACCTTTCTATCTCACCAATTTCAGAAATTATCGTTGCCGCAATTTTTTCTCCGATACCTGGGATAGATTGGATTAATTCATATTCTTCAACTTCTTTGGCAAGGGCATCTATTTCAGCAGCTAACTTTGATAGATGCTCTTGGTATTGAAGAACAATATTTATCATTATTTCTAGGTTAATAATATGACTTTGATACAAGTTATTTTGAAATGGGTTACGAATTGCTGCATCTCGTAGCTTTTTTGCCTTTTCCTTAGCCCATTTATCTGAACGACTCTTACATAGTGAAGCTATTTTATCTGCTAAGACAGGTCCAGTGACGCTTAAAACTGATTTCGATGTTGTAAATATTAAAAGTACCTGTAAAGAAACTTTTGAATACAGGTTCCCAAATACTCCTCTATATTCAGGAAATACTTGGTCCAATATCGATTGAAGTTGTAGTTTGGTTTGTGCTGCTACACTTGAAATAGTTTCGTGCTGTCTTGTTAGATTACGAAGGTTTAAGAGGCGGATCCCTCTTTTCTTACTAGGTTCCAGTTCCTCTTTATAATAAAGCTCACACAGGTTGTAGGCATCTATGGCATCTGTTTTCACCTCTCGCAAACTTGAACTTTTCGCTCGATGTGCAATCAATGGATTAACAATAATATACATATATTGTTGTTCCTCTAAAAATTGAATAATAGGAGTATGGTAGTGTCCAGTCGATTCCAAAATAACCGAAGGTTTTCCCCCAGCTAGAGACTCAATCTCCTTTAAGAAGTCAAGAAATTTATTAAGCTCTTTAACATTATGCAGGATACTAAAACTTTTACGATAAGGCTCTCCCTTATCTAAAAACGCTTGAATCTGACTTTCCCCTTTGGCAACATCCAGACCAATGACTGGATTCATACGATTTCTCCTCCTTTAAATGTACGTAATGTCGGTATCCCCTAAGGCTTCTTGTAACGTCGTAGGTTCGCTTGTTAAACGGGATCATTGTCCCAACCAGCCTGAAACACGTTTATACAAGTAGGGGGTGAACAGTTTTGCGGACGGGATCTTAGCCCCACGGGCGCTACGTTCTACCCCGACTACCGTTAATAATAAGACCATATTAAAAAAGGTCAACCAGTAAAAAATCTGGCTAACCTTATATTACGAACGGGCGCTTTAATGGAAGATCAATTCATCTTAAATGAAAAACCCATCCTTTTGATTAAAGGATGGGGTACCTTTTTATCAGGTGTTATCAAAGGATTAGAATGAAAAATAAAGACCGATTCTTGGTTTTTTAGAACTTCATATTAAATTGCTTTTTAAGGCCTTCCTTTCCTTTTTCAGTTACTTTGACCGCACGGCTGGATGGAATTCTTTCTATCCAATTCATTTCAAAAAGTTTTATGGCAATTGCATGACCTAATGCTCCTGCAAGGTGATGTTGTCGTTCACTCCAATCTAAGCATACTCTCGAGAAGGAACGTCGCTTTTCACGTAATGTAGAAATATCCAATCCAAATTCCGCGAAAAACTTTTCCCCTTTTGAAGAAACCATGAATTCCTTGTCAGCTTTTTCAATGAGTCCTTCCTGGACCATGGACTCAGTCAAACTCACTCCTAATTCACCAGCTAAGTGGTCATAACAAGTACGTCCTGATTTAAGTGTTTTCATTTGATTAGACTGCTTCAATGAACGTACTTCTGGGGGGCGTGAGAGGGTTAGGAAAGACTCTAGGATTTGAGCTACTTCACCATCAGTAATTTGATAATACCTATGGCGACCATGCTTTTCCATAACGATTAAATTAGCTTTCATTAACTTGGATAAGTGAAAACTTGCCGTTTGCTGCTTAATTCCTGCCATATAGGCTAATTCAGTAGCCGTATGGAAACGTCCATCCATTAGGCTTGTTAGGATTAAAGATCTAGAAGGCTCTCCAAGAATGGAAGCAACCTCTGCTACATTAGGACTTGTATTCATTTTTGGTTCCCCCCTACTTGCAATCATACTTCGATCATAAAGCAAAATTTTAAAAGTCACAATATTTTTTCTAACATTCATATTTCGATCAATGTTGTAGTTTTACAAGATTATACTATATACATCATTGGGAGTTCTTACAAGGCCATCACTCTGGCCACCTTTTTCCTTGTAAGGGTATCCAATGGTCCAAGACAGGAGGGGATATAAATGATTCAAAATAGCATGTCACAAAGAGACCAGGAAATTAAGCCAAAAATTCTTTATTACGGCACTCCCGTGGTCTTACTTAATTCTCTTAATGAGGATGGAACAACGAATATTACGCCTATTTCTTCTTCATGGGGGCTTGGAGACTGTATTGTAATGGGCTTTGGATTAGGAGGAAAGGCTATTGAAAACTTGCAAAGGGAGCCTGAATGCGTGGTTAATATTCCAGACCCTTCGTTATGGAGAAATGTAGAAGCACTAGCGCCTTTCACAGGACGTAATCCTGTTCCCGACTCTAAACAGGATTCGGGATTTTGCTATGAAAAAGATAAATACAGCGCCTCAGGGTTAACACCAAAGGAATCCAAAACGGTAAAGCCTTCTCGTATCGATGAGTGCCCCTTACAAATAGAAGCACAAGTAAAAAACATTAGGATTCCAGAGCATAATCCAGTGTTTGGTATTGTGGAAGTACAAGCTGTTCATGTACATGCTCATAAAAATATCATTATGGATCATCATCATGTTGACCCAAGCAAGTGGAGTCCGTTAATTTATAATTTCCGTCATTACTTTGGACTTGGTGATGAATTAGGGAAAACATTTCGTGCAGAAATCTAAGAGATATCTTCCGTAAACATGGTGTTTTTCCTGAACAAGGAAAGTACCTAATTTCATGTTTCCCAATGGTTTCGAGACTTTGACCATAAGGAGAATCTATTAGATTGTTGAATAACTTTAGTATAAAGTTTACTCTTCCTAGCCATACTAGAATCAAGATTACTTGGTTCGTAACCTGGGAGAGGGTGAAGCATATGTATTTATCGGAAGCTTGGGAGAAGTACCACCTTGACAAAAAGATTGAGGGATATTCACCTTTAACGTTAAAAACGTATAGCTTTCAGTACAATTTGTTACTGCGATATTTTGGCGATATGGATTTAAATGAAATAACTACAGATCAGTTAAAAGGCTATTTGGTAAAGGTAGGAGAACATTTAAAACCATCAAGTTTGGGGCATCGGATTCGGTGTATTCGATCCGTATTTAAATGGACTTTTGACGAGGGATTCATTCATAAAAATCCTGCAGCTAAGTTGAAAGAGCCAAAGCTTGGGAAGAGAATTCCAAAGTTTCTTTCCGAACTCGAAATTGAACATCTCAGAGAAGCTTGCCAAAACTCTATGGAAAACGCATTATTTGAATTCATTTATTCAACCGGTTGTCGCATTGGAGAAGTTGTAAAGCTTAATCGTAATGATATTAACTTCACCACAAACTCTGTTATTGTACATGGAAAAGGGGATAAGGAACGGGAAGTGTACTTCAATACTCGTTGCTCCCTTTGGTTGAAGCGTTACCTAGACGAACGTGAGGACCAAGATCCCTGCTTATTTATAACGGAGAGAAAGCCTAAAAGAAGGATGAGTATCGACCTGATGAGATACATCATTAAGCGTATATCTAGTCGAGCTGGTATTAAGAAGAGCATACATCCGCACCAATTAAGACATAGTTATGCGACTCATATGATCAACAATGGAGCACCACTTGAAGTCATTCAGAGTTTACTTGGTCATGAGAAGAGTGAGACTACGAAAATATATGCCCAACTTAGTGGTAAGTTGAGACAGGATTTATATAGCAAATACTTTTAGTTAGTACGCTCTTTAGAGGGCGTGCTTTTTATATTTTATGAAATGAAGGGATTGAGTTAATTCTCCGGTTTTGAAATAATTGGTATTAAGCAAAACCAGCTAATAGTTGTCAACATTTTTCATTAAAAATCTTAAGTTTTCCATGCTATACTAAAAATGAACATGCCAAATAACCTTCCGTTATGCTCTGGTTGGAAGATTTTGTATTTAAATTGATTAATATAGTTTTTAAGCTATATCTAGGAAAGTTGTATTACTTTTAAGCATTGCAAAAATCCAATGTAAAAGCTTATTAACACAAGCGATGATCGCTACTCTAAAAGGTTTACCTTCATCGCGTTTCTTATCGTAAAATTCTCTTAATCTTTTATTACGTGGAATGATTTCCACGCTTGTTTTCTTTTTACGAGCGTCTCGTATTCCGCATTGAACAGCCATAAATAGAGCTTGTCTTAATCTGCTAGATCCTCTTTTGGTAATACGGTTTACGGAAGCTGTAAACTTACCAGAGGAGTACACACTAGGATCGACTCCAGTGAATGCAACGAGCTTTTTGGGATGATTAAACCTTTCTATCTCACCAATTTCAGAAATTATCGTTGCCGCAATTTTTTCTCCGATACCTGGGATAGATTGGATTAATTCATATTCTTCAACTTCTTTGGCAAGGGCATCTATTTCAGCAGCTAACTTTGATAGATGCTCTTGGTATTGAAGAACAATATTTATCATTATTTCTAGGTTAATAATATGACTTTGATACAAGTTATTTTGAAATGGGTTACGAATTGCTGCATCTCGTAGCTTTTTTGCCTTTTCCTTAGCCCATTTATCTGAACGACTCTTATATAGTGAAGCTATTTTATCTGCTAAGACAGGACCAGTGACACTTAAAACTGATTTCGATGTTGGAAATATTAAAAGTACCTGTAAAGAAACTTTTGAATACAGGTTCCCAAATACTCCTCTATATTCAGGAAATACTTGGTCCAATATCGATTGAAGTTGTAGTTTGGTTTGTGCTGCTACACTTGAAATAGTTTCGTGCTGTCTTGTTAGATTACGAAGGTTTAAGAGGCGGATCCCTCTTTTCTTACTAGGTTCCAGTTCCTCTTTATAATAAAGCTCACACAGGTTGTAGGCATCTATGGCATCTGTTTTCACCTTTCGCAAACTTGAACTTTTCGCTCGATGTGCAATCAATGGATTAACAATAATATACATATATTGTTGTTCCTCTAAAAATTGAATAATAGGAGTATGGTAGTGTCCAGTCGATTCCAAAATAACCGAAGGTTTTCCCCCAGCTAGAGACTCAATCTCCTTTAAGAAGTCAAGAAATTTATTAAGCTCTTTAACATTATGCAGGATACTAAAACTTTTACGATAAGGCTCTCCCTTATCTAAAAACGCTTGAATCTGACTTTCCCCTTTGGCAACATCCAGACCAATGACTGGATTCATACGATTTCTCCTCCTTTAAATGTACGTAATGTCGGTATCCCCTAAGGCTTCTTGTAACGTCGTAGGTTCGCTTGTTAAACGGGATCATTGTCCCAACCAGCCTGAAACACGTTTATACAAGTAGGGGGTGAACAGTTTTGCGGACGGGATCTTAGCCCCACGGGCGCTACGTTCTACCCCGACTACCGTTAATAATAAGACCATATTAAAAAAGGTCAACCAGTAAAAAATCTGGCTAACCTTATATTACGAACGGGCGCATTTCCGGAATAAAGGAGACACGGGTACACCCAATCAATTGCAATGTATTCAAGATGAATTTGAAAAAATAGGTTTATCTTTAAAGGAAATAACAAAGATTATCATCACACATCAAGACTTTGATCATATTGGTAGTTTACGAGATGTTATAAATTATGTCCCTCATCCTGTAGAAATCTACGCACATAAAAAAGAGCAACCTTATATTGAAGGTGACAAAACATTGATGAAACTTACACCTGAGCGATTGCCTCAATTTTTATCAATGTTTCCAGAAAAGTTTAGAAAGAGCATGGCTCAATCTAGACAACAATTTAACGTTAGTGTACCCGTCAATGAAACTATTGAGGAAGGTGATGAACTTTCTTATTGTGGCGGCATAACAATAATTGAAACGCCTGGACATACACCAGGGCATATCAGTTTATACCACCAACCGAGTAAAACACTAGTTACTGGTGATGCGGTATGTATTATAGACGGACAGTTACAACTTGCTGCATCAGAAACAACAATTGATATGGATGAGGCAAAATCATCCATTGAAAAACTTACTCACTACGATATTGAAACAATTATTTGTTATCATGGTGGTGTCATGAATAAAAACGTTAATGAACAACTCGCACTTCTGGCAAGTAATGAGTAAGCTGGGGTATTTAAAATAGTACGAAGTAACTTATTTCAGTTTCAAACGGGCGCGTTGACTGAACCAGAATTCGTTAGCGTATAGAATTCCGGTCTTTTTATGTTTGATTTATATTGCCTTGATGTTAGCTATAAAAGAAGATACTTTCACAAATGGATCTGGTCTGCTTTTGGGGGTGTCTGATTACGGAGATGTGCTTTATTTCAAAGGAAACTATATCCAGTATGATAAGTCTAGTAATACGGTGACCATTACGAAAGATGGGATTTGTTTTGGTTCATCGTCGACCAAACTTCTTACAACACTCGTAATCGCTTCTATTGCTCTTGTCATCTTTTCGCCTCTTTCTGTGACATTGTTTTTATAACATTTGTTAAATAACCCCCAATTTATTCGGATTTATGTCCTATTTTTCGAATATATTAGAGTAACATATTGTGCAAGTGATGATAAGGGGGCTGTAGCGATCCATTAATAGAACATACGAATACTGTTGCTCTCGTGAAAATTCTTCAGGAGTGAGGTAAGAGCAATGGGGCATGAATTTACGAAGGATATGCTAACAATAGGAATTGGAAATGTTGAATTGATCGAGCCATCAGTTCGAGTCAATGTTGCTCGTAATTTGAACGTCCCACAGGATTTAGTAAAAGTCCATTTGGTTGCGCACCACTGTAGACGTCAAGTTGAATTTTACACTTTTTGCTCGTTTCCCTTTTACACTTCAGCTTAAAAGATGCTTTTTCTGTTTTTCATACGATAACTTTCCTCATTCTCTCCGCCCTGTATAACTTCCACACGATGGAGTAAACGATCTAAAATCGCTGTCGTAATCCCCTGATCAGTAATCCCCTGATCACCAATCAGATTCCCCCATTCCTCTGGACTTTTATTTGAGGTTAAGATGATCGAACTTCGTTCGTATAAATGGTTAATCAAATGGAAAAACAGATTTGCCTCTCGCTGATCCATCGCCATGTACATCAAATCATCAATAATCACAAGGTCAGCGTTTCTCATTCGTTTCAGTTGTACCTTTGATTTGTTCAGATATTCTTCCGTCTTTAAGAGCTGTACAAGCTCACCCATTGTAGCGAAGTAAACGTTGAATCCTCTGGAAACAGCTTCGAGACCCAATCCAATTGCGATGTACGTTTTCCCAATGCCAGGTGGCCCAAGAATAATTAGGTTATACTGCTGTTCCAGCCAGCTTAATTCTCTGAGTTGTGTTAGCTGGCGGGCAGTCAGCACGTTTTGACCATTCAGTTCAAACTCATCTAATGACTTCACGAAAGGGAATCGTGCCCATTTCATTCTTTTTTCAAAGCTTTTGGCTTCCCGTTTTGCTAGTTCATATCGCGTAATAGATTCTAAGAATTCTAAGTAGGTCCATGAAGATTTTTCAGCTTCGCGAAGAAGCTGTGGAAGCTCCTCCGCAGTTTCTGATAGACGTAACTGACGAAATTGATCTTGTAATTCATTCACGGTCTTCTTCATCATGATAGACCTCCTAATATGCTGGTATAAGCATTTATAGAACGGGTAGAGGTCTTAATGTGACTATATTTTGCGGGATAGGTATAAAAGGATTTTGCCTCTTTTACCGGCTCATGAGGCAATCTATTAATGTGCTTGGCCATATCACGAAAGTCATTTGCACTAAACAGCTTTTCTCTCATACACTTGGTCAATACGGTCTCGATTACCGTTGGATACTGTTTGATGACCTGATGAATGATCGCAAACTGGTCTCGACGATACCTTGGGTATCTTTGGCTGATCTCATCAAAGTAACCAGATGCCTGTGTTTTATTTTCAAAAAAGGAGATCAAACGTCGTTTAAACTCTTCAACACCTTTGGATCGATCACGGATATGATTGCGATTTTGAATGAGTTTCCCTTTTTCTAAGCTGATAACGTGTTCCGCAATGATTTCACTTTCTGCTTCTTTTCGAATCACGAGCGTCGGTGGTTCTTCACCTGTAACTTCAATCAAAACATGGTTATCAGCGTTTGTTTGATAAGTCCCGAGAGGGACGGAATATCGATTGGACTTATACCGGATTGTATTGTCCTTGCTTACACTTCTTGTTATACTTTGATTATTGGTACTTTCATATGAAAGTAGGGAAGAGACTGGCTTTAAGTGTTGCTTTTCGACGAGAAACACTTCAGCTGGTCTTTTTTTTGTTGTCTGATGAACTTGATAATTTCCGGTACGCATTAGCCATTGTAGCCCCCGCTGATTCCAATCCTCTATATCACTGAACACTCGACTGTCTGCGAAATTACCTTTTATGTACTTCACTACATTTTCAATCATACCTTTAGACTCCGGATCAGCTCTTCTGCACAAATGAACCTTAAACTTACGTTCATTCACATAACTTTGAAACTCAGCTGTTAAAAGCAGCTGTCCTGCATTTTCACTCACTGTAATTAAGTGATCCTGATCGTATACGATTTCTTCTGGACATCCTCCATAGAATTGAAATGCATTTTCATGACATCGGATCGCATCTCTCGTGGTAAATGGCCTTGTTTGCCATTCCATATACTTCTGTCTGGAGTGAGCGAGGACAAACGCAATGAAATACAACTTGATCTCTTTGCTCTCCGTTGTCTTCTGTTTTGTTTCACCCCAGTCTACCTGAAGTTGTTTCCCCATTGGTTGTTCAGGTATTGCTTCGTATTGGCGAACCGTTACCTTCTTCTCAATCTGGTAGAATTCCCTGATATCTTTAACATATGATCTCACCGTACTTCCACCGACCGCCAGGTTCGGGTATCTCTCTAGAAGCCAATCATGTATTTGTGCAGCACTCAAGTGAGGGTATTCTTCTAACCAGGCAAGGATCCAGTCTTTGTAGCTGTCTAATTTCTTTTTCTTCCCAATAGGCAGTTCTGTATAAGCTTTTGCTTCATCAAAAGTCATCTCTAAATATTTATAGACAGTTGGTCTTGAGATCTTAAGCTCCTTAGCGATTTGTGCTACTTTAAACTTCCGTTTATATAGGTCCTTAATTTTTAAATACAACACTAATTTCTCCTCCAAAATCCTAACCCCCAGTAAAATAACGTCACCAACTATTTTACTAAAGTATTAGGTTGATAGAGCAAAAGTGTAAAATCCTATCAAGCGAAAACTGTCAACTTTATTCTAGCGTTTACACCTCGCTCTATAAGTTCAGAAATTACGGCATTTACTCCTATTTTTTCGAGCTTGTCTAAAACTAATATTACGTTACTAGTCATTTCTTCTTTCATTCCAAATTCCTCAAGCATTCCGACTAACAACTTTCTATTGTTATACTGAATAGTCACACCTACATCTAGCTTATTAAAAGCAACCAGTGCCATGCTCATTAGTTCAGCCTCAGCTATCTGAGACTCCACACCTACTATATCTACATCACATTGGGTGAATTCTCGATACCTTCCTTCTTTGATTGGTCCATCTCTAAATACTTTTCCAATTTCGTATCTTTTAAAGGGCATTCTTATAGTAGGGTTCATTGCCACCACTTTGGCAAAAGGGATAGTAAGATCGTATCGCAAGGCTAAATTTCTTTCTCCTCTGTCAGTTAACGTATACATTTCTTCTAATATCTCTGCACCCCCGCCATATTTAGAAGCAAGCAATCCTGTATAATTTAAAATAGGTGTTTCTAGTGGTTTACAACCATATTGAATAAATACATCTTCTAATGTTCTTTTTATATTTCTTCTTACTATTTCGGCATCCCCCAAATAATCTTGTGTTCCTTTTACGTTTTGGTAATTCATTTTTTTCATTGCTATACCTCCAATAATTTGAGTATAAAAAAACCGCACTTGATTTAAGCGTGAAACTTAATCAAATGCGGTTCATGATAAATAACCTTCCTATATGCGATAATTAAATCGAATAGCAAGGTTAATACATATGATGATGGAGTTGTGAACAGTAAATAAAAATATTATACGGCATTTTGTTCACCTCAATTTTCTTGTAATGTATCATACTCCAAATCCCCAATTTTTTCAAACATTCCCATAACTTATTTTAAAACTACTCTTTATAGCGATGTATGTTACAACCACGCCTTTCTCCGGAATGAAACAAGTGATAAAGACTCTCTATTTGCCCAAGTACGATTTAAAATCATTTAAGATCTTTCTGTTAGAAGGCGTCATCTGTGGTAAATTATCTATATCCCAAAATTTCACTTCCTTACTCTCATTATCATTTGAAATTGGAACACCAATAAAATCTCTACACACATAAATGACATTTAGAAAGTAAACTTCATCGCCATTAGGATAAATATAATGCTGCGATTCCCCAGAATAGATATTGAATAATTCAATATGTTGTATCTTTAGATTAGTTTCTTCGTAAACCTCTCTTTCAACGGCTTCTTCTACTGATTCACCAAGTTCTACAGCACCTCCAGGATGCGACCACAAATTATTGTCTGTTCGGTGTTGTAACAAAATCCGGTTTTGTTTATCAATTATTAAGCATCCTGCTACACTTACAACTAAAGGCATAGAACCGACTTTTTTCCGTAATTCCATTATGTAATCTGAGATAATACCACCCTCTCCAATTAAAATGCAAAAACTACATGAGTATAAGACTGAGTTACTTTATTAACTGTTTCGCGAGAGTTTTAATCGATATGGTAATTTCGTTTCTATTTAACTAATTTATCTTCTTTCTTCTCTTTATCCCAACTACCTGTAACTGCGGAAAGAATAAGCCACGGCTCGATAAATAAGTTAATTATGATATGAGCCACAATGGGTGCTAATAAATTTCGATCGGCTATCAAATATAAAATAGCAAGTAAGCCGCCAAGTATGGTGGTGGACAGAATCACTGGTAGAGCAATTTTAAACTCACCTCTAAGAAGAACCCAGGCACCATGCGCTAAGCCAAAAATAAGAGCTGAAGCTACTACTTGTACAATGATTCCATAATTTAAGCTCATTAGCCAATCCATCAATACTTGTCTAAATAAGATTTCTTCCACAATACTCGATGCAAATGCCGCCCATATACCAATTACTTTAAGCCATGAAAAGGTAAATAAATGTTCTCTTACAAAAGGAATGGCTTTTACAGTGTACATGATATATCCGATTGCAATGATGAAAGCAGATAACCAAACAATTACACTATTAAAAGCCTCAGAGTTTACTCCCAAGCGCTGCTCTATAAACTGTGTTGGATTTCCTAAATACCAAAAAACAATACTACCAGTTAACGCAAGGGATAAACTTCCTAATACCAACCCAGTTGTTTTCTCTGCTCCCGAGGAATAACTTTTGTCCATCCTTCAACCTCCCGAAATAATGCAACTAATAGAACTACGATTGATTTTACAGAAAGTTCCTATTTCCCGAAATCATGTCTTATGGTTCAACATTGGCGATATTAGTAAACAAGGTTGTATAAAATGAGATTAAGGTGAATATATTGAGACTCTTCCTTGGAAAAGGAAAAATTTGCAGCCTCTAATAACTGTTATAAGGCCTTTAGTTTAACAATATTTAATTTCCCATGTTTCACCTAAAGAGTTATTCAATACGTAAAACAATTCTTATTATGAATCTCTGTCTAAAGTGTAAAAGGATTGTTCTGCACCAAACCTCCGAAATGTATTGACTAATTGCATTTCTAACTTTTCTAGGAGTTTTCTAGAAGCGAGATTTGCAGTCTGTGTTTCAGCAACGACACTTCTAACTTTTAATTTTTCAAAGGCAAAATTCATTACCTCACTTACTACCTCAGTGGCGTAACCGTTTCTCCACCATTTCGGAAGAAGTTGATAAGAAACTTCAATATCTTCGCCATTATGATGAGGAGTCAGCGATACCAAGCCTATAAATCCGTTTAATTTTTTATCTTTTATTATCCAATACCACGAACCATCATCAGATTTAAGCATTTCATTTAGTATTTCGTGAATAGAATCTTCTTTTCTGACGCCTCCAAGAAACTCTCTTACCTTTTTGTTTTGATATAGCTCTTTAATATTTGAATAGTTCGATTGCTTTATTACATAAAGTAAACATCTAATTGTTTCTATAAAATCACCCCAAATTTCAAGAAAATCACCTTCACAATTCGTTACTCCAAAATTTGGCCTTATAAATAAAAAGAACGCTGACCATTGTTACAGAGAGTTGAGCAGTTCCTGATTGTGTTATTCAGTTAAAACGTCTGTTTGCCTAAGATCTGTTAAACGACTCGACAGAACAAAAATTATTAGAATAAATGATATATATTTTTGAACTTCTAAAATATACTCGATGAATTAGCTCCTTTTTAATATTCAGCAATATGACCATTAACAGAATTGATTTTCAAGATAACTTAAATGAACAATACTTCTCCTTAGGACAAGCTTAGGACAAGCTAAGGAATTTGAAATGTATTACTTTCAACCATCTGTATTTCCTCTGTTTTTCCTAGCAGTACTAACTGCTATTGATATAATCATAATTATACTATTAGCAAAAAGAACAAGTGTCAGGAACCCTGTAACATAACCCGCTCCTTGACTACCTAGATAAGCAGCGTATTGAAGCCCTATGTAATAATTAAGGTAAGGTGCTCCAATGGTAATTATGAATAGCAATAAATGTGACTTTTCATTTTTGTGGTTATAAGAAAACCAAAGCCACCCACCACATATTAATAAAAGTGCAAGCAAAAATAACAACATACTAAATCGCCTCCCTTAAAGAAACACAACCACAACAAGGGAATTCAGATCCTATATAAGCAGCTAACGTCATTAATTAAGTAAACATACAATAAAGGTTTTCTCTTGCGTTCTCTTTTCCATTAAACTTTCAACTTAACTCCTTTATATACTACGAAATGGATACACTCTGGTTTCGTATTCTCAGATCACCGCTCTCTCCTTGAAACTGGCTTCTTTTTAGTTGCCATAATAAAAGACACTATGGCATAAAAAATCAAAAAGAAAGCCAGAATTAAGTAGGCTGCTCCTTCAAATCCCCTGACGTTTACGAATCCAATGTAGAACAAGATGATTGCGGCAATGACGGTTAGAATGCTTGGCGTAAGTCGTACAAATAAGGGAAAGTTTAATCTTCTAAACCACCAAGTAAGCAAGATAACGAGTGCCCCTGGTACAATGGCTACGAGAAACGGCCCTTCAATCATTTGTCATCCCCTCCTCGTTTGAAGAATATGAAAATTCACTTTATTTTAACACAAAATGGAAAAAGATTATTACCTTCAGTAATACAAAATGACCCTCAAATAAAAAATGAGCGCTAATCCTAGTTACAGAATAGCGCTCGGGTCATTAATAAGGAAATCATATTTTAAAGTTGTTTAAAAAACAATTTACGCTGCAAACTCTTTGTACTTCGCCATCATTTCAAGTCCAATTTCATAACTATCTTCTGGTTTGAAAGACTTTCAATCAAATCCAATCATATCCTTCAAAATCTCATGTGCGTAATTTGCAAAGACTACCGTACCATCAGACTCCACTCTCTCAATTCCATCAAGTTTAGCAGACTCTTCATTGATTTGAATCGCCTCGTCTTCCGTAATTCCTTCTGGTAATGCAAGTTCTGCTCCTTTATTACTCAGAACAATAGGATATCCTCCTGGTAAACCGTTGGGTGTCGGCGAATGTGTAAATTCGGTGACGGACTTAAGAGTGCATACATATTTTTAATCGTTGAACTTGCAGAGACCGTCGTAAATTCTGTCCCCGGTGCATACAGCTTAACAGACTCCCACATCAATTCATCGGTATCAAATTGACTTGTAACGTCTTTATCATTAACTGTAATTTTGAGAAAGTATGGTCCTTTTTGGTAGCCTGCTTCCCGCGGATAAACCCACCACCATAAGTGGTTGTAAACGCTAGAATAAAGTTGACAGTTTTCGCTTGATAGGATTTTACACTTTTGCTCTATCAACCTAATACTTTAGTAAAATAGTTGGTGACGTTATTTTACTGGGGGTTAGGATTTTGGAGGAGAAATTAGTGTTGTATTTAAAAATTAAGGACCTATATAAACGGAAGTTTAAAGTAGCACAAATCGCTAAGGAGCTTAAGATCTCAAGACCAACTGTCTATAAATATTTAGAGATGACTTTTGATGAAGCAAAAGCTTATACAGAACTGCCTATTGGGAAGAAAAAGAAATTAGACAGCTACAAAGACTGGATCCTTGCCTGGTTAGAAGAATACCCTCACTTGAGTGCTGCACAAATACATGATTGGCTTCTAGAGAGATACCCGAACCTGGCGGTCGGTGGAAGTACGGTGAGATCATATGTTAAAGATATCAGGGAATTCTACCAGATTGAGAAGAAGGTAACGGTTCGCCAATACGAAGCAATACCTGAACAACCAATGGGGAAACAACTTCAGGTAGACTGGGGTGAAACAAAACAGAAGACAACGGAGAGCAAAGAGATCAAGTTGTATTTCATTGCGTTTGTCCTCGCTCACTCCAGACAGAAGTATATGGAATGGCAAACAAGGCCATTTACCACGAGAGATGCGATCCGATGTCATGAAAATGCATTTCAATTCTATGGAGGATGTCCAGAAGAAATCGTATACGATCAGGATCACTTAATTACAGTGAGTGAAAATGCAGGACAGCTGCTTTTAACAGCTGAGTTTCAAAGTTATGTGAATGAACGTAAGTTTAAGGTTCATTTGTGCAGAAGAGCTGATCCGGAGTCTAAAGGTATGATTGAAAATGTAGTGAAGTACATAAAAGGTAATTTCGCAGACAGTCGAGTGTTCAGTGATATAGAGGATTGGAATCAGCGGGGGCTACAATGGCTAATGCGTACCGGAAATTATCAAGTTCATCAGACAACAAAAAAAAGACCAGCTGAAGTGTTTCTCGTCGAAAAGCAACACTTAAAGCCAGTCTCTTCCCTACTTTCATATGAAAGTACCAATAATCAAAGTATAACAAGAAGTGTAAGCAAGGACAATACAATCCGGTATAAGTCCAATCGATATTCCGTCCCTCTCGGGACTTATCAAACAAACGCTGATAACCATGTTTTGATTGAAGTTACAGGTGAAGAACCACCGACGCTCGTGATTCGAAAAGAAGCAGAAAGTGAAATCATTGCGGAACACGTTATCAGCTTAGAAAAAGGGAAACTCATTCAAAATCGCAATCATATCCGTGATCGATCCAAAGGTGTTGAAGAGTTTAAACGACGTTTGATCTCCTTTTTTGAAAATAAAACACAGGCATCTGGTTACTTTGATGAGATCAGCCAAAGATACCCAAGGTATCGTCGAGACCAGTTTGCGATCATTCATCAGGTCATCAAACAGTATCCAACGGTAATCGAGACCGTATTGACCAAGTGTATGAGAGAAAAGCTGTTTAGTGCAAATGACTTTCGTGATATGGCCAAGCACATTAATAGATTGCCTCATGAGCCGGTAAAAGAGGCAAAATCCTTTTATACCTATCCCGCAAAATATAGTCACATTAAGACCTCTACCCGTTCTATAAATGCTTATACCAGCATATTAGGAGGTCTATCATGATGAAGAAGACCGTGAATGAATTACAAGATCAATTTCGTCAGTTACGTCTATCAGAAACTGCGGAGGAGCTTCCACAGCTTCTTCGCGAAGCTGAAAAATCTTCATGGACCTACTTAGAATTCTTAGAATCTATTACGCGATATGAACTAGCAAAACGGGAAGCCAAAAGCTTTGAAAAAAGAATGAAATGGGCACGATTCCCTTTCGTGAAGTCATTAGATGAGTTTGAACTGAATGGTCAAAACGTGCTGACTGCCCGCCAGCTAACACAACTCAGAGAATTAAGCTGGCTGGAACAGCAGTATAACCTAATTATTCTTGGGCCACCTGGCATTGGGAAAACGTACATCGCAATTGGACTGGGTCTCGAAGCTGTTTCCAGAGGATTCAACGTTTACTTCGCTACAATGGGTGAGCTTGTACAGCTCTTAAAGACGGAAGAATATCTGAACAAATCAAAGGTACAACTGAAACGAATGAGAAACGCTGACCTTGTGATTATTGATGATTTGATGTACATGGCGATGGATCAGCGAGAGGCAAATCTGTTTTTCCATTTGATTAACCATTTATACGAACGAAGTTCGATCATCTTAACCTCAAATAAAAGTCCAGAGGAATGGGGGAATCTGATTGGTGATCAGGGGATTACGACAGCGATTTTAGATCGTTTACTCCATCGTGTGGAAGTTATACAGGGCGGAGAGAATGAGGAAAGTTATCGTATGAAAAACAGAAAAAGCATCTTTTAAGCAGAAGTGTAAAAGGGAAACGAGCAAAAAGTGTAAAATTCAACTTGACGTCTACACGAGGTGTAGCCAATTTAATAATTGATCACATAAGAGCTTTTTTGACTGATGAAAAAAACACCACTATTAACTATTTTGAATCCTTTGCAAAACGAAATGAGTTCGTGAATCAAGGATTAAACGAGTTAAAAGAGCTTGAAGCTTTTTTAGACATTCTTGGTATTAAAGAACAGTGTATTTTCAATCCTTTTTTAGCAAGAGGTTTAGAGATTTACACAGGTACAATATACGAGATCTTTTTGACTGACAGATCCATAAATTCGAGTATAGGTAGTGGAGGAAGATACGATAATGCAATAGGAGGTCTTATTGAGTCAAATGAGAAATTTCCAACAGTGGGTATATCGTTTGGCTTAGATGTTCTTCATGCTGCTTTAAGTAAATTTTTAAAGACACAAGAGAATACTGATATAGATTACTATATAATCCCACTAGGTACACCTAAGGAATCGTTACTTGTGGCAAGTAAGTTTAGAAAACAAGGTTTTAAAATTGAGTTGGAATTAAGCAACAAGAAATTAGGTAAAGCACTTGATAAAGCAAATAAAGAAAATTTCTGTAATGTAATTATCATTGGTGAGGAAGAAGTAAGAAAGAATCAACTTAAAATCAAAAATATGGATTCTGGAGTGGAAAGTATCGAGCCCTTCTATTTTAATTGAATGAGTAGTTAATGCTGTTTTGAAAATTAACTTGATACTGAGTTACCCGTATAAGGCCTCATTTCCGGCGTAAGTAATTGGAATGGATGTGAGTAATTTATTTTTATTAGACATTGTTTATAGAAGCCGACTTGCTTGAATTGAGCCACTTATTTAAATGACCTCAATGAAATTGGATATTTATGTTAATGTAAGGTTGGAGATTATGAGCTTTATGTTTAAAACATTAGCAAGGAGGAATTCCCTTCTCATTATGAATAAACGGAAAAGGTTAATTTACTTTGTGATATCGGGACTTATAGTCATCCCATTATCAATTATATTTTGGGGGTTAAGTGGAATGGGTGAGAGTGATAATGACTATAATTACATATTTCTTTTACCTTTAATAGTATGGTCTCTTGGTTTTGCTTTGCAGCTTAAGCGTATCACCAGGGCGTGGGGGATTATCGTAGCATTAATCCCAGCAACTCTTTATCTGATATTAATTGCTAGATTCTATTTTTGGTAATCATCAATTTAATAGTGACATCAAGTATCTTAATCAATACCAGGTAATAGATAATCAAAAAGAATATCACAGTAAATTTTGTGTAGGACCATAGATGCCTAGCTAATTGAGCGCGTTCCGAAGTCTTGAATTGCGCTCTTTTTGTGTAGATCTGGGTTGATTTATTGAAAGCTAATTAAAAGTTTCCAATTTGTGTTAAAATGCAAATGACTTTTCAAAAATTAAACCTTTCTCACAAGGTTACTAACTCTTGTCGCTGCTATTATCTTATTAGAGATCAGGGGATTAAAAAGAAGCGCATATATAATTTTGCAATAACCACTAGCTGAGATAAACCTATATTCAGGTATTTTCCTTAATAGGCTTTGATGCGAGGAGATAATATGGAAAAAAGTAAAGGTTGGACAAAAATATTAACGTTCTTTTTCGTGATTGTACTGGGGTTCCATTTGATACATTTGATTTTGTTATGGCCAGATATTCCTGACCGTATCGCAATCCACTTTATGAATGGCGATCCAGGTAATGGGGGGGCAAAATGGTATTTGCTGATTATGCCAGTAATAGGTGTTTTAACATGGTGGTTGTTAGGGAGGTTAACTAAATATCCCGAAAAGTTAAATTACATTAATTTAACTGAAGAAAACCGAGATAGGCAATACAAAATGATGCGGAAGACCATGGAAATAATGCAAAACCTAGTTTTTCTTACATTTATATTGGCTAATGAAGCATTTCTAAGAGATGTTCTTGGTGCTAAAAATGATATTTTCTTTTTCCTATCTATCGCTTCACTGCTCTTGATTCCATTGGGGAGCTTCTTCAACCTGGTTTGGGCTGCACGTTTAAGTTAGAAACTGGACTCTTTGTACAAATATGCAATTTTTAAAGAACTACGGTTGATTCAGATCCCCTAGAAATTCCTTTAAGAAGAGCTTTTACTGCTATATAAGAGGGAGAGTTCTAAATGGAAAAAATTATTGACCAGGACTGGGGAAATGTTTCTTGTAAATATCTAGTTATCAATATATTAAGTCTCTTATCCCTAAGGAAAATCAGTAAATTAGAAGGGAAGAGAAAATCCTTGCGAGGAAAAATGTATAGGCTTTAAATCAAATTTAATAGTGTACTCCATAAAAAGGGAATTTTTGAGTAATAATCGCCTCTATTTCTTTGGATGAGTATGGAGAGAGAATCTTTATTAGACAAACTATCATTCATGCGATAAATATAATAATGCTTCTTCTATTATTTTTTTTAGGAGTTTTTTTGATATTTGGACTTCATTTTGTGCAACAACCTGATCCTTATACAGCGGAACACGTTGCTTTAAGTGTGATTTACATTTTATGGGGTGTAAGTTACTGGATTCAGTTTAACGATCACTTTAGTGAACGCATATTCACAAGAATCTGATGAAAATGATTGGTTATTTCATTTGTCATCCATAACGGAAGGAGATAGAGGATGAAAGCAGTAGAAGTATTATTGCTTATAATCGCGATGATTGGAGTTGGTACATACCTGTTTTATAAGGCTGATTATATAATTTACATAGCTTTAGCTGGAGGAATCGGCTTTTCAATATTACATTTTATAAGGACATATGATAAGAGACGAGGGGCAGTATTAGGTAATCCAGATGCCAAATACTACCGTACCTTTGATACTGACTATGATGATTTTTCTGATGGGGTCAGTTTTACTGATGAAAGTAGTGATAACTAGTAAAAAATTTTTAATGGGAGTAAAAAAGTATTTGATTCAATCCTTTTGAAAAAACAAGTGGAGAGTCCACCAAGAGACTAAACTAAGCAGCCAGGTTAATAAAACAAGAATAGAGGTGCTTGGATGAAATATAAGATATATAGAATAATACATCTTGTTTTAACAGGAATGATCACTATTCCTATTACTCTTTTTGTAGCAAGTGGAGGCTTAGGTGAGAATTTTACTGGTAATGTTTTTGTTTACCCTCAATTTCTTTTAGTTATAGTAGTGTGGACAATTGGAGCTGTGCTTTCATTTAATAGAAAAACAGCAAAATATGGGTTGATTATCAGTGCTTTACCACCTGTATTCTTCATTGGAAATATTATTTTTGCATTTTTAAAGTTCGGGGTATTGAATTAAAGGCGCGCTCTCCTTGAATCAAAAGGCATCCTTCCTAAGTTCGATTGTAGACAAAAATTATCATTGCCAAGGGGGAATATTTAATTTTGAGAAAGTTATTTGGAGTCTTAATATTCGCTTTGATGATATTTGTTTTAGGTGCTTGTAGTAGCAATTCCAAAGCAAATACTATTTCTGCGGCTGATTTATCGGAGAGGGAATCCGCTATTCTTTCTACTGCTTCAGAACACTCATTTGTATTTGATTTCCATTTAGCCAGTGAATCCAAAAAAGTATCTGTATGGATTGAAAAATATAAAGATGGGGAGTTAGTTGATGATAAATTAAATAAGCTATCACTTATGGCTGAGGGAAATGGAGCCATTATATTTACAACACCAAAGGAAAAAGGTGAAGAAAAGAAACGTACATTTAATATTGGGATTAGTAGTAATGGGAGCACGGGCTCAACTGTCAGACTGGATAATGATGTAGATCAGAAGTTGAGTTTTTCGGGTAGCTTTAAAATAAATGAAAAATCTGTAGAAGAAGAGGAAGCAGTGCTGGCTGGAATTATTTATTCCGAAGACAAAAAGGATACAATATCTTTACGGTCAAGTTTTTATGAAGATCCTAGCGAATTACAAAAATATGATGTTGTGTATTTATTTAAAGCAGAATTTCAAGAATAAATCGTGTCCTTTCTTGTATCATTGGGCCGTAGAATAAAGTGAGCTCTGAGGCTGGTTCAAATTCTGATTCACCCTACTGAGATCATGGTAAAGGAGAAGTGAGCAGTTTGGGTAAAAAATTTATAGGATACTCAATGATCACTGGTATGGTAACCTTTTCCTTATGTTTAATTATTTTCTTAGAGATCAATTCTCCATCGCCATTCATAGGTAGTCTTGTTGTTGCATTTATGATATTTGAGATTAGTTTTTATCACTTCTTCGGAAAAGAAAAACGGAGTAAAAAGCTACGGTAGCGGAAGTTTAGGTTCTATTCCAAAAAAAGGCAGCTCATCTTGAGTACAACAAGTGTCATTGCAGGAATAAATCCATATGATAAATCGTACGGTTATTTTCCCCATTTTATTAAAGGATCAAAGAGAAAATAAAAAGGGTGTTTTTATTGAAAAAAGTTTTTTCATTGCTGATCCTGTTGTTAGTTTTAGCTGGTTGCTCAACAAATGAAACCAGTAATTACCACTATATATTTGTAGGGGAAAGCGAACATTGGAAAGCCAAATACGATGTAGAGGGAACCGAAGTTTGGAAAGACGAAGAAGGAAACCGTATATCGTATTCCCACGAAGATAGTTATGAGTTTTTGCTTGAATATAAAGGTACGTTAACTAAATTGGCATCTTTTAATAAACTTGAGTATTCCTTTAGAACAAGTTCAGGTGGTGGAAGCAGCAAATTAAACTTAGATTATTCACTTCAGGATTTACAGTTTACACGTAGAGGTAGTTCAATAAACGGAGCCAAATTGAGTAAAGACGAAGTTATTAAAGTTATCGTAAAATGGGGTAATAACAAGGAAAAAATAGAATTGCAAAGTAAGAAGTGAAAGTAGTTCTCCGCAACCAGGTGCCTTTTTTGTAAGGGAGAGCGTTCCTCTGTATTTAAATTGTGTTTACTGGAGGGTTATTATTGATACATTACAAAAAAGAATACACTTTCCAGTCGCTCACAGAAAGGTGTAGTCTTTTAAAAAATGGTACATAAATTACTGCAGCAAGAAGAAGGGGAGAGGGTATGGATAGAAAGATAAAAAAGTGTTTTCAAAGAAAACTTATAGCAACAATTGCATCAACAACCATTATTTCGTTCTTCTTTGCATTGTTTTACATATTGAAAGAGCCTAATTCTACATATAATCAAGGTAATAAATTAATAGCTTGGTTTTTTGTCTATTTTGTTTATATCTGGGCCATTATTCTGGTCTATGGAAACCTGGTTTCTGCTGGAATAGAGCACCTGCAAAGAAAGTGGTTTAGGAATCTAGATTGGCTGTATGTATTAATCCTCGGAGTGTTTGGCTTAGTGAATGGCGTCTTCTTTCAGGAGATGTTCCTTGCGTATTGTGGTATGGCAGCTGCTATTCTTTATGGAATCATTGATAAGTGGGCTCACAAGAGAATTCGGGGGAACAAGAGAGTGAGATTGATCCTTCTCATCCCTGTTGGTGCCTTACTAATATCCTGGGGAGTTTTGCAAATAAGTTCTCCGTCTTTGCCCCCTTTCACAAAGGAAGATGCGGTCGGTTTTGCTACGAAGGGTGAAGGTACTGTTATTGATGATTTTCCTCAAGAAATTGGACAGAAGGTGAGCAATATTGGAGGATATCAAGTCATAAAAGAAACGAGCATCGAAGAAATTAAAGAGGAAGTGTATTTGGTTAAGTTCACTAAACAGTGGAGCAAGGGTCAAGAGAAAGGTTCTAGGACTCTTTCTTACAAAGTTAGCCGGGGAAGTTTAACATTAAAAGGAAGTACAGGAGGTTCGTCTCCGTACTATAGAAATCCGCAGTACTGAAGTTTACTAGATTCTTTTGAAATCAATCCAGTGTCAGGTATTTGTAAGGGAAAAGTTTTTTTGTAAACTTGCTGCTAATTAGCAAGTTGGAGCGGTTCACTGGATGAAGTGATCTCGTAAAAGGGGGATTTTGTTGGAAAGGAAATATAATGTAGGCTCATTTAGTTTATCGCTGTTTTGCCTGGGGATTTCTTTATACTCCTTTTATTCCCATATAAACAATATTTGGTTAATCGCACCTCCAAATTACATTGTCCTTCTACTTTCCATAGTTGCATTTACTTTAGGGATAAAGGGTTTTAAAGATAAAACGAATTGGTTTTCAAAATTAAGAAGTTGGGTATCGGTAACGTTATCTTTGTTATTATCTATTAGCCTTTTTCTTGCATGTTCACTCTCCATTTTAGCGTCCTCATTTGGAGCGAATGAACATATTAAAACCGTCCATTCACCTAATGATGAATATAGAATTGATTTTTACCATTGGGATGCAGGTGCTGCAGGCACATTTGGAATAAGAGGAGAATTAAATGGACCGCTACGGTTTAAAAAAAGAATCTATTTCCAGAAAAGAACTGAGGATGTAGAGGTTGAATGGAAAGGCAATGATACTATGTCGATAAATAATCATATTTTGAATTTGGATAAAGGAGATACATATGGTTATTAGAATGATAACTGGATACTCTTTATAGGTATTTCTTATTTAAATGTTAAAATGAACGGAGTTTTAACGATCGAGGTGTTATAAAGTGAAAAAATGGCTTTATAGTTTATATGCTCTACTCTTAGCATTAGCTTCTATATTCACTGGAGAAATAGTGACATTTATTATGCTGGGATTTATTCTAACTTGCCTGCAAAATATTCATTCCACATTAAAGGAGATACTTAAAGTGAATAAAGAGAAATTGAAGATGTAACTATTTTAAGTTAACCACATGGTCTTGTGAAACAGGCGCACGACTATGGTTGGTCAGTGAAATTGGGGGCAAGACAATATGATGAAAATCGCTATATCAGTCTTAACAATTGTAGTTTTAATGATGGTTGGAACAGTTTGGGCGGCACAAGGAAATTTATTTTCAAGTGCTGAGGAAAAGAAAGACATGTCTGCAGAAGAATCTGGAGAGATTACAGGCGATCCAGGCACTAAAGAAGAAGGAAAACAATCTAATGAGGAAAACCCATTTGGTCAAAATATAGGTGTAGATGAGCTAACAGGTGATGATCTTAGAAGGTACATTCACGGGATGTCACATCAAAAGGTGAAAGCTAACGAAAAATGGTGGTTTTATGAGATTAGCGATCAACGAATTGAATGGTTATTACATAGTTTAGATGAATCAGATATTAGTAATGATGAATTATACAGAGTGATCCTTGAAAGGTGGCAAGAGGGAGACTTCTCTCAGGTTGTTGAAGACCATAATTTTATTTGGGGACTAGAAGATGGAATTGTGGGTAAAGCCACAAGAATCCTAAGCGAAGAAGAAGAAAGAGTCTATATTAATAGTGAAAAATGAGGTCCTCTACAATGTTTTTGGGGAGGTCTGCAGAGACAAGGTAGGTAAGATTATATGATTAAAAAGATTTATTCCAATTTTATGGTAGATTTTATGAGGTTTCTATTAAAGCTTTTATTCACTATGTATGGTGATAAACTTAAAAAGATGGATGTATTTGAAGACATCCAAAACTTAATGAGACGAGCACGACAAACCTTTATTGATTCTCATCAACTGAATGAAGATCTTACCAAAGGGCCAGTACCAGGTTCAACTAAATCAACTAGAAAATTAATAAAGGCATTTGTAATAAATCGCTGCCTATTTGAAGAGGATGAGCAGGAATTTCATTTACGGGTAGCTAGAAACTGGGCAGGCAGAATCTTAAAAAGCTTTCATGTCTCTTTGTTTTTCACTGCCCTGTTTTTAATTACTTATTTGAGTATCTTCTTTCTTCACTCTTATATTAGCGGGTGGATTGGTTTTCTTTGGATAGTGATACTGTTCCTAAGCCCATTGATTGGCTTTATTAGTGCTTTCTGGGTAAAAGGGTGGAAGGAATGGGGGCTCATTCTACTCAATATCTTTTTCTTTATCACATTTATTATGATCATGGCTTAATGTGGGGATTAATTTATAAAGATGTATGTAGACCATTGAAGAGTTACAGCAGACAGGTGGTCTTCCGAAGTAACAGGAGTAATAAATTGTAAATGAAAAGGGTGCGTACATATGAAGTTATTTTTACGATCACTATATTCGATCCTCTTATTTGGAGCGGGTGTCTTGCATTTTACCCATGAACAAAGTTTCCGTAGGAGTGTTCCGGAAACACTTCCCTTACGACGAACTATCGTACTAGTCTCAGGTATTTTTGAAATGATTTTTTCTGTCTTGCTCTGGGTGAAAAAAGGACAAGATATCACCGGAAAACTCTTAGCACTTTTTATGACCGCTGTTTTTCCAGCAAATGTGTATATGGCTGTGAGAAGGATATCATTCCGGCCCGGAGAAGAAGCGAATCCTTGGATCCTATGGCTGCGTTTACCTCTGCAACTTCCACTGATTGTTGGGGCGTTAACGCTGGGAAGAAAAGGTAACGGATAACTATGCCAGGATCGGTGAAACAATAATAGAGACCAAGCCTATAGTGTATGTGTTTGTAGGAAACTATGGAAGTGGAACACAATTGTTGGATATGTTGGAGGTAAAATAAGATGAATGAATTGATTTTAGTTTCAATTCTAGCATTGGTATTTCTAACCTATAAATTTGTTAAGGTGCTAAGAAACAAAGAGGTACCAAAAGTTAATAGAAGAATTGCTTGGTCATTGTATAGCTTTTCTCTAATAGGTTTAGTCATAGTAAATATCATTTTTTCTTAGCCTCTTAATTAAAGACACGGGCACTTTTCTGTAAAAAGTATTAGCGCTGAATTTCCATCTGGAGTGCCTTTCTGCTGAAGGTGGGCAGGATATTTTTAAAAAGAAGCCGAAATAATTAGAGAATGATCACTGTCGGATAATCGTGAAAAATAAAAGGGGTGTTCTTAATGACACATAGTAAAATGAATCCTAAGGTAGATGACTATTTAAAAAAGGCTGCCAAATGGCAGGAAGAATTTGAGAAGATGCGAAATATCGCTCTTGATTGTGATGAGCTGACCGAAGAATTTAAGTGGGGCCATCCTTGTTACACCCTTGATGGAAAAAACATAGTTCTAATTCACGGCTTTAAGGAATATTGTGCGTTTCTGTTTCACAAAGGTGCTTTATTACGGGATTCTCAAGGAATTTTAATCCAACAAACGGAGAATGTACAGTCGGCGCGCCAGATTCGGTTCACCAATATGCAAGAAATAGTGGAAAAGGAAGCCATCTTAAAAGAATATATTAATGAAGCGATTGAAGTTGAAAAAGCCGGGTTGGAAGTTCCTAAAAAGGATAAAAAATTCACTATTCCTGAAGAACTTCAAGCTAAATTCGACGAGGTCCCTGCCTTGAAAACGGCCTTCGAAGAATTGACGCCTGGACGGCAAAGAGCCTACATTCTTTATTTTTCTAAAGCCAAAAAACCCCAAACTCGAGAGTCAAGAGTTGAAAAATATATGCCGCACATTCTCGATGGAAAGGGATTAAACGATTAGTATATAGGATAAGGAGAATCCTTAATAGTCCTGTCTATTGGATTCTCCTTTATTTTTGATGCAGTCTTAGTGAGGGGTAATTATAATATTTCAACTTTCACATGGATCACTAAGCTGTTTTTTGAGATGATCTTTATATACTTATAGGTAAGCTGTGGTGAATACATACAATGCAAAAAAAGCCGTGGTATTTGAAGAAAGGGTGGATCTATATTTTATGTTTTGTTACGCCGCCCATTGGTTATATTCATGTTTTTCTTCACCGGAAAGATTGGGAACATGAAGAAATGATAGGTTACTTAGGGGTTGCAACGATCACTGTTTCGTTTTGGTTGTTAAAATTTGTCCCTTTTTGGATTTCTATGTTCTTCATTATTTTTGTACTGGTTTGCCTTTTGGCAAGGGACCTATTGAAGAAATAAATACTATGCAGGCATTGACCGTGGTGTCATTTTTTAGAGGAGGGATAGATCATGCAGGACAAAATCGCCATAATTACTGGTGCAAATTCAGGAATGGGGCTAGCCACAACCGTGGCCATGGCTAAGAAAGGGTTCCAGGTTATTATGGTTTGCCGAAACCCTGAACGTGGAGAAGATGCATTGCAAAAGGCTAAGACAGAGAGCGGCACCGACCACATTGAGTTGATGATCTGTGATTTGGGTTCATTGGCGAGCATCCGGGCATTTGCGAATACTTTTTTGGAACGTTACTGTCAGCTGGATGTCCTGATTAACAATGCGGGTGTTGTGTCGCTGAAGCGGGAAACTACTTCGGATGGGTTTGAATCGATGATGGGAGTAAATCATCTTGGACATTTTTTGTTGACCAACCTGCTGCTTGATTCATTAAAGTCGGCCTCAGAAGGGAGAATTGTTGTGGTATCTTCGGGAGCTTATAAGGCTGGACGCATTCATTTTGATGACCCTCATCTTTCAAATCGTTTTAGTGTATGGAAGGGATACGCACAATCCAAACTGGCCAACATTTTATTTACAAAAGAAATGGCAGATCAATTAAAAGACACAAATGTAACAGCGAACTGCCTTCATCCTGGTGCTGTTGGAACGAGTCTTGGTGTCAATAGAAAAACAGGGTTTGGTAAAACAATCCATGCTCTGTTAAGGCCATTTTTTCTCACTCCGGCAGAAGGAGCAGAGACGGCAGTTTATTTAGCCACAAGCCCGGAAGTGAAACATATAAGCGGTGAATATTTTTATAAAAAGAAAACCAACTCTTTACCGGCAAAAGCACAAAGCAAAGAAATGGCAGAAAAATTATGGAACTGGAGCGAGCAACAAGTAGGCTTGGGCAATTGAGGTTTCATTTGCGGCGGTGAACTCCCACCCTACATTTACGGACGCTTATGGTTTAGAAAATGAAGGCACTAATTCATTTAGAAAAAGCATCGGAATCATGTACAGCCCACATAATGGTTGATTTCCTATAGATAAGAGTTTATGGGCATCAGGGAGCGGAGCGAAGTTGGGCGGAGTGTGAGCACTAAAGTGGGCTATTTGAGCTTTTCGTAAACAGTATAATCTGATATTTATCATCACTACCATCTTTTAAGTCATTTGAAGTGATATTAACACAATAAAATTTGCAGTAATATTAAATCTGATCTGTTTCTCGAATACCTGTCTAATCAAAGTTGTAAGTTACAGACACACGGGGATTTTATGTGGCAAGTAAAATCTAAGCACATGATTAGGGGAACAAAATAAGGAGAATGGCAACTGCATAATTTGAATAAGTACATTAAGAGCGGGAAGTCCTGTGGAGTAAGCTTGTATGTAGAAGTCTTTATTTGTGAGCATTTTAACGAAAAAGGAGTCAGATAAAATGGGGAAAATTAAAGTTGGCTTACTGTTTGGAGGGAAATCTTCAGAACATGAAGTGTCACTTCAATCTGCTAAAAACATTATGGAAGCCATTGATCATGAAAAATATGAAGTTACACTCATTGGCGTTGATAAACAAGGGAACTGGCATTTAACGAACAACACACAGTACTTACTCAATGAAGATAATCCTAAATTTATTGAACTAAACAAAACAAATAAGAATATTGCAGTTGTACCAGGCAGGGAAAATAATCAAATTCTCAATGTGAATAGTTCGGAGGCTTTTGAACAATTAGATGTTATCTTTCCTATTTTACATGGTCCTTTAGGTGAGGACGGAAGTGTGCAAGGCATGATTCGTATGGCCAATATCCCGTATGTGGGTCCTAATGTTCTTAGCTCAGCTATCTGTATGGATAAGGATTTAGCAAAAAGGCTTTTAGCTGCCTCAGGATTCAAAGTGGCTAAATGGATATCTGTGAAAAAGTCCGAGAAAAAATACCCTGCATTTGAACAGGTGAAAGAGAAAATAGGTACGCCGTTTTTTATTAAACCTGCAAATCAAGGTTCTTCAGTTGGTGTAAGTAAAGTGCAAAACGAAACAGATTACCTAAATGGATTAAAGACGGCTATGTTATATGACCACAAGGTATTGCTTGAAGAAAACGTGATAGGTCGAGAAATAGAATGCGGGGTATTAGGTAATGAAGACCCCGAAGCATCATTACCCGGCGAGATTCTTACGAATGGGGACTTTTATTCGTATGAGACAAAGTACATTGATGAGAGTGGAGCTATATTAAAAATACCAGCCGATGTAAGCAAAGAACAAGAGGATATGATACGCGAAAACTCTGTGAAGGCATTTGAAACTTTAGAATGCCAAGGCCTAGCAAGAGTCGACTACTTTCTTTTGGAAAATGGAGAGCTTGTGATTAATGAGGTCAACACGTTGCCTGGTTTTACAAAAATCAGTATGTATCCTAAGCTGTGGGAAATAAGTGGAATCAAGTATCCTGAACTGATTGAAAGGTTAATCGAATTGGCTATAGAGCGCCATAAAGCAGACCATGAGTTAAAAAATTCTGTGGACTAAGTATGTTAGTTATTCTAATGTTATCAGTACTTGCAAACCATCCAAATTAACCCTTAACTTTAACCTTGGAGGAAATACTATGACTAATGATGAAAACATTGTGCTTATAAAAGCAGACCTGGATCAAATAGATTTAGTTGCCGAACTTTTTGACAAATATCGGGTCTTTTACGAACAGCCATCAAACGTAGAGGAAGGAAAAAAGTTTATTCGTGAAAGAATGGAACATCAACAATCCGTGATTTTTCTGGCCATCGAAAAACAAGAAAGCTTTGAAAAACCATTAGGATTTGTGCAGCTTTATCCATCCTTTTCATCAGTCAACCTAGCAAAAATATGGATCTTAAATGATCTGTACGTTGATCAATCTGCGAGAAGAATGGGAGTAGCTAAGAGTTTAATGCAAAAGGCCAAAGAACACGCCTTAGAATCAGGTGCAAGAGAATTAACACTTGAAACAGCCAGCAGCAATCATAAGGCACAACATTTATATGAATTAATTGGGTATGAGAAGGATGAGAAACATTTTTATTATAGTTTATTGATTAATTGAGGAGGTTACCTTCAATAAAGGTAACTTCCTAACTTACATATGCGGGCGCGTTTGTCTTATGAGGGGGATTTTTATAACTTTCAAGGCCATAACAAACGATGATTCCAATGACCACCATTACGAAGATATTGTACCCTTTTGTGTTTGCGGCCTGGATCCCCTTGCCAAAATTCCACCTCATCTGCAAGGACAGCAAACAGTTTCCAGTTTGGGCTTACCATATTGGGGTTTTGTTTTAACCATTCATTCGTTCCCAATAATGCTTCATCCAGATCTTCGCGTTGTATCATTTCTTTGCTTTGTTTTCTTAGTAAAGCTAGAGCCCGAGCCTCGCTTGACCTTTCCAAGAAATCTTTTGAATTTTCCTCTGTGGCCATTTCGGAAGCAGTTCCGCGTATCCGAACCTGTCTCCCCATTTCTGGCCAATAAAACGTTAAGGCAACTTTTGGGTTTGATTGCAATTGTTCGCCTTTTCTACTAGTGGATGATGTTGAAAAGTACCATTCATTACGAGAAACATCTTTTAGAATGAGGACCCTCGCATCAGGTGCCCCATTCTCATCAACAGTAGATAATGTCATCGCATGAGGTTCATGAACACCTTCCTCAATCGCAAGATGCAGCCATTGCAAGAATAAATCTGTAGGGTTATCGGTTAAATCTTCATTGTGAAAATCAGGGAAAGGGCCGGCCAAAGACTTTAAGCTTCTTAATAAATCCTTTGTTTGCTTCATGTTCTCACCCCTTCTGTACTATTGTCTCCTATATTAATGTAAAGGAAATCATTTTTTAAATCCATTATAGAATTAAATAGTAATAGACTATTTTTGGAAAAGGGGGTACTCCCTAGTTGGATGAAGGGTGATGCGGTGGAGTAATTGTGCAGATGGTGGGATTTGAAAAAATTCATTCGAGATTAAGGTTCAAAGCTTTTTTATAAAGGAGTTTTGAGTAGGTAAGTCGAACCATTCTATAGAATGTCTGATACTTACAAAATTTATATGGAGCAATTATGGGGTTACGGGGCAATAGAAACGGAGGGTAAGGATGAAGTTTTATGTTGCGTCAAGTTTCAAAAATATAGATAACGTACGGTACTTGAGTGAACAGTTGAAAAGTCAAGGGTATGTACAAACATATGATTGGACCCAGCATAAAAAAGTATCAACACTTGAAGACCTTAAGGAAATTGGTCAACAAGAAAAAAATGCTGTGGCTGAGTCTGACTTTATCGTTTTGTTATTACCGGCGGGAAAAGGGAGTCATATTGAATTAGGATTAGCACTGGGACTCAATAAAAGAGTTATCCTTTATTCACCCAGCAATGAAATTGATAACTTTGCTACCACTAGCACATTTTATCAGCTGTCTGAGGTTGAAAAGTTTATAGGTTCGTTAGATGGGTTAGTTGAATTTTTAACAGCTAATGCAGAGGAGACCTTCAAGTACACTAAGCACGTCCACTCAGTTAAGTAAGAGGATTGAGTCAATAATTTCTCTACTAACTAAGTAGCTTTTCAACTGAATTATGATAGTGTTGCTAGTTCTGTAAACTGGGCTAAATGGAGGGGATCTTGATCAACCGTTACACAATTTCACTTTCGAACGATAGATTATTGTTAAGAGAGATTAGCGAAAATGACTGGGTAGAAGTCCATAAATATGCATCACAAGAGAAAGTTTGTCAATATCAACCATGGGGGCCTAATACAGAACAGGAATCACAATACTTTGTTAATCAAATCCTAAACGATGCAAATAAAGAATCAAGAACAAGGTATGTACTTGCTATAGTTAATAAGGATAGTGAAGAAATGATTGGGGCTGGCGAGGTTAATATTAGGGATTTTACCAATAAAACCGGGGAAATTGCCTATATTGTTCATCCAGATTATTGGGGAAAAGGAATAGCGACAGATGTTGCCAGACTATTGATTAATTTTGGTTTTGAAGAACTGAATCTTCATCGCATATATGCTACTTGTGACCCTAGGAATATAGGCTCAATAAAGGTATTAGAAAGAGTAGGAATGACTAAAGAAGGGCGAATTCGTGAGGATATGTTAATAAAGGATGGCTGGAGAGATTCTTTACTATATAGTGTTTTGGAACACGAACGGATTGAGTAGAAAACATCTGTATCAACTAAAATGAAAGGAAAGGTTTTTTGACACATTTAGAACAGAGAATTAAAGAAAAAGGATGGGAGCTTCTTCACAAAAAAATTATTGACGGTGCTCATGCAGGTCGTATTTTCAGAATTGATGTGTTAGATGAGGAAAATAAAAGAGGAACATACATATATAAAGAATTCGCAGCTGAACGGAATAATGAGGTAGGTATATACGGGGCACTATCAAATCATATTACGCCGTTCAGTAAGTTAATTGAAGTTTGGGATTCCTCTCCTCAAGCCATTCTTATGTGTGATCTAGGGTCATCTCTAAAAATCACTTTTGACCAATTATCTATAAAAGATAAGAGAAGTTTAATTGTAGAAATCTTACAAAGGTTATCAGATCTACATACCACAAATCTCAACCTGCCTGATAGTGAATTAATTACTCACCGAATAACATCAGAATGGCGTAACTGGTGTATAGAGGAAACGGAGAAATTGTGTGCTCATCATAAATGGGCAGAACCTGAATGGGTACAAACATTAGAAGATACTTATAAACAACTAGATTTATATAACTTTGAAGTGAGAAGTCCTTTAGTTTTAACACATGGGGATCCTCATTTAGAAAATATATTCCGTTCTAAAGACCAGATTTGGTTAATTGATTGGGAGTGGGCGGCATATGGTTCACCCTTGAGGGACATAACGATTTTATTACAGGACATTTATAACCCTGACTTGATTCAATTTGTGTTTGAATCTTATAGAGATATTTTAGAGGCTAAGAAGTATTTTATTGAAAAAGAAGATTACAAAAAAGACTTTGAGTTTCTTTATGTAGACCATACAACAATGATGCTGGCTTGGGAAATAGAGAAGTATTTTCAAGGGTATACATCTGAAGATGAAATTAAAAAAATAACCGAATTTAAAATTGGTGAGATTAGAAGAATAATGATGAAATAGCTTTCTTCCTATATGCAACCAGGTTATTCTCATTCCCTCACCATGACCAGGAGAAAAATAACGAAACCGATGTGAAATTCGATCGTATATCCTACTAGCAGCAATTATTAGAGTTGTAAGGGGTATCGTTATGAAGGATAAAAAGTTTTTTTACATACTAGGCGGCGTTTCATACGTTTCCTGGATACTTTATTTTCTATTATACTTATCGGAATATACGACACATGAGACTATTGAAGCTATCACGTTTATCACCGTAGTCATGGTTTTTTATTTTGCCATTACGATTATTTATCGTTAAGGGCGGAGCTTAGTAATTTGCTCGTTGTTCTGGATTAGGAAGTGATTTTTCTCAACAAAATTTTGATTAGAAGATAATGTTCTATATAATGCATAGTACAATGGACCATAAAACTTTCAAGGGAGGAAAAAGTAATGAAAAAAATTGTACCTCATCTCAGAATCGAGAATTGTAAGGAAGAAATTGAGTACTATCAAAAAGTGTTCGGTGGAGAAATTAAGAATACACAGCTATCTGACGGCATTGAAATGTTTAAAGGCCATGAGGGGAAGTATATTCACGCAGAGTTACATATCAACGAGCATTGCATCTTATACATGGCTGATGTATTCGGTAAGAAAACTGTTCAAGGCAGTGACCTCCTTCTTGGCCCTGACCTCGATAGCGAAGAAGAGATCACCAGAATTTACGACGAGCTTGCGAAGGACGGAGAAGTTCAAATGGAACTGCAAGATACATTCTGGGGAGCGAAACATGCTATTGTTAAGGACAGAAACGGAATCTCCTGGGAATTGAACTTTACAAAATAATATGGTGGAGGAGAAAAAAGATGGCTGATAAAGAAAGAACAACTGAAGAAGTTGATCAGTTGATTGAAGGATTGCCAAATGATATACAAACTATTGTACTTTCTTTGAGAAAGATCATCCTTAATTCTTCACCTAAGCTTATAGAAGAGTACAAATGGTCTATGCCCAACTATTCGTATAATGGCTTAGTTTGTTATCTTCAACCTGCCAAGAAACATGTTAATCTGGGTTTTCACAGAGGAAATGAACTTCAAGATAAGGACATGAACGAGTTATTAGAAGGTACAGGGAAAACAATGCGACATATAAAAGTAAAGAAGGCTGAAGATATTCAGCCAGAAGCTTATACTTCACTCATTCAAGAAGCGATAGCTTTGAACGAGAATTAGCTTAGTTTAAGGAGTAGTTTCTACGACTCCTTTTTTTACTGAAGGATTCAGATTTTGGAGGGGATTAGATTGACAGCAACTAAATTATCGGCTTTTTCCATCCCTGAATTGGATAAGTATGTCGGTAGACGAGTGAAAAGCCATGTAGACTCGCTCACTGTACCGCTTGGCAGCTTAGGTCGGCTTGAGGAGTTGGTCGTCGAGTTGGCTGAGATGACCGGAAGTGCATTTCCGGAAGTTTCAAGACCTGGTGTAATCGTATTTGCAGCCGATCATGGTGTGACGGCTGAAGGAGTTTCGGCTTATCCAAAAGAGGTAACCGAACAAATGGTCCGCAATTTTCTAAACGATGGAGCGGCTATAAATGTTCTAAGCAGGTCCATAGACGCTTATTTTGATATTGTCGATATTGGGATTGATTCGGATTTCGCTGGGAAAGGATTGACTGTTAAAAAGGTACGACGTGGGACAGGGAATTTTGCAAAAGAAAATGCTATGACACGGAATGAAGCCATCGAAACGTTGGAAATAGGTTATGAGCAAGGGAAGAAGATGATTGAACAAGGGGCGAAATGCCTGATTCTCGGTGATATGGGAATTGGAAATACGTCTGCTAGTTCGGCTATTATTTCAGTGGTGAGCGGTGAACAGATTGATACTCTTATAGGCAGGGGAACAGGTCTTACAAAAGAAAGCCTAGTACATAAAAAGAACATCATAGAAAAGGCGATTGAAGACAGAAAACCTAATCGACATGACCCGATTGATTTATTATCGGAAGTTGGTGGGTTGGAAATTGCCGGTATCGCGGGAGCCATGCTTGCTGCAGCCAGTTACCGCGTTCCAATACTGGTGGATGGCTTTATCTCAACGACAGCGGCGGTTATTGCAAAAATGATTTCGCCGAGAGTAATAGATTATATGTTTGTCGGTCACCAGTCTATTGAACCTGGTCATAGAAAAGCGATTGAATTACTTGAAAAGCAGCCACTGATCAATATGAGGATGGGAGTTGGCGAAGGAACAGGAGCAGCAGTTGCATTCCCTATCTTAAAGTCAGCTACTTTATTGTTGAAAGAAATGGCCACATTTGAATCGGCAGGTGTTTCTTCAAAAGACAACAAGTAAGTAGGATGGGAGATCACACATGAATTGGCTGGTTAACATTATATCTTCTGAAAAAGGAATCCACTTTGAGCAAAATGGATTCCTCTTTATATGGATTCATCAAAGGTCTATCTAGAATTTTCTTTTCACAATTCAGCTGGAATGCTGGAGTAGAATAATATAAAATATGAACAGGGAGGTGATTTTGTTGGAAAATGAAACATTGGTGAGTCGTATCTTTGAAAAATTAGAAACACTGGAAAAAGGACAGCAGGACTTCAAAGCGGAAATGAACGATTTTAGACTAGAACTGAATGATTCTAGACAGGAAATGAATGATTTTAGGCAAGACACAAAGTTAGAATTGAATGGTTTTAGACAGGAAATGAGTGACTTTAGACAAGAAACCAAAACAGAATTAAATGATTCCAGACAAGAAATGAATGATTTTAAGCGAGACACAAAGATAGAAATGAATGGTTTTAGGCAGGAAATGAGTGACTTTAGACAAGAAACCAAAACAGAATTAAATGATTCCAGGCAAGAAATGAATGATTTTAGGCAAGACACAAAGATAGAAATGAATGGTTTTAGGCAGGAAATGAGTGACTTTAGACAAGAAACCAAAACAGAATTAAATGATTCCAGACAAGAAATGAAAGATTTTAGGCAAGACACAAAGTTAGAAATGAACGGTTTTAGTCAAAAAATAAATGATTTTAGACAAGAAACACAGGCTGGATTCAAGAAGTTAAACGAGAAAATAGATTTACTCACGAAACAAACAAGTAATGCTGTAATTGAAAATCATTCTAATGAATTGAAGTTTTTATCCAGCAAAGTTCAGCAATTAGAAAAAGACATATATAAGTTAAAACAATCATAAAATGCTCTTTAACCAAAGGCTTACAGAAACCCTCATCCCCTAAGGCTTCCTTATATTCTTTGTTCGCCTAAAGTTTCTATTACTTTTGCTGCAACTGAACAGTAAATGGCTTAATATCATATAATTTAGCTACTTCCTCAAAGGATTGTTTTATAATCTTTCCACTTTTTTCACCTTTATGTTCAACTTTGGAGATTAGCACAATATAGTTTACCTTTTTTCCATAGTCCTGACTCATGATTACCCCAGTCGAATCATAACCTTTAGATTTTAATTTATCAGAAACTGCTTTTACAAATTCAGATTGTTTCCTAAGAGCAGAGTGAGTTTTATCTACACTTTCAATTTCTGTAGAGTTTTCTGCATTAACTTGATTATGTCGTGTCTCATCTTTATTCATAAAGATGAACATAACTCCAAGAATCAAACTAACTGCTAAAACTCCAAGAAGGATTTTTTTCATCCTAAACCCCATTTCATCCGGATAGTTAGTATATAGTATGTCCAAGAGTTGTTATCGAGAAGTAAAAGAGAACATAGTAGTTAATTATGGTATGGATCTCCTACACAATCTACCCTTTTTAAACGAAAAAGAGCGCTAATCCTTATTATAGAAAAGCGCCCGGATAATGAATAGGAACACTTCAATAGGACTGCTCCCCTTCATCCAACCTTTATTAATCGAAATCTTCTTGTTCGATTTTTATAATATTTCCATTACTTGCATGCACTTCTACTTCATACACTCTATTCTGTGATGTTAGTATGAAAATTTCATAAACTAAAACCCCATGTTCCAAATCCATATCGATGTGAAGAATTTGTCCAGGTATCCTTTGAAGAGCAATATCTTGTGCTTGTTCCATCGTTAACCTTTGCCTAAACATAAAAGCTTAAGCCTCCTCATTTGAAAAAATGTAGTCATTCATCATATGTAATGGGCAAATTACAAGTGCAACTCAAAGCTGGTTCTTTTCCGTTGTACCTCTGTAGAAGGAACATTTTTATGGTCGAGCAACACTGATAGCCTCTTGCAAAAGACTCCCCTTTAGATCCTTTGACACATCCCTCACCAAGTAAGGAAAAATTAAACTGTTTTTCGTTCAATTAAATGAGCGGAAAATTCTTCATTGGAGATCGCTTGATCCTCAATCACCTGAAAAAATAAGTTCTTTCCAATGTTGAATAATTTCATTTCACTTGTAATAAGATTCATAATTTTGGATATAGGATTTAAGCAAATTTCTAAAAAGGAGAGGGATTTGTCAGGATTGGAAAACATAAATATGTAAATATGGACGATGTAGTCTAGTGCAGTGAAGATCTTAGTAAAAGGAAGGTGAGCCCCATGACGATTCATGAAGTGATGCCCATCAAGTGGGATAGCAGGGAGATTGTAACCAGCCCTATTATCGGGAAAGTTGAAGACGTCTGTGTCAAATTTGGGGAGAGAATTTATGAAGGGCAGCCTTTATTAGTCATAAAAAAGGAACAGGGTGGTTTAGAGCAAATTGCAGCTGGAATCACTGGTGTAATCGATGCGTTGAACGTTCAGAAAGGAGATATGGTGATCCATGGGCATGGGTTGATTTTTATTAGAGACGACTTGGATTAATCAAACACGCAAGTTTGAGGAATAGAATAGATCTCAAAATGGGTGCTGTCCCGCAAGTCTTATTTTACGACTTGCGGGACAACTCTTGTTCGTTTTAAGTATCTTCATGTGACGAATAATTGTTTTTCGACCCAGGTAGGTGATAATCTTTACATATAATAGAAAGGAGTGATGGGTCATGGGTAGATCTATCCCAGAGATTACCCTTAATGATGGTGTAACTTTGCCAGTTATAGGATTGGGTACATACAAGCTTAATGGAAATGCAGGTGCCCAGGCGATCAATAGTGCAATTGATACAGGGTATCGACTGATTGATACGGCTTATAATTATGAAAATGAAGGCACTGTAGGTGAAGCCGTACGGCGCAGTCCGATTCCAAGGGAAGAATTAAGAATCACCTCTAAACTACCAGGTCGTTATCAGGAATATGATAAAGCTGTCACTGCTATTCAGGAATCCTTGTATCGCGCTAATCTCGATTATTATGATTTATACTTGATTCATTGGCCAAATCCTAAGCAAGGTCTTTATGTTGAAGCCTGGCAAGCATTGATAGACGCTAAAAAATGGGGACTGATTCGTTCGATTGGTGTTTGTAACTTTTTGCCCGAGCATATGGAGCAACTAGAAAAGGAAACCGGTGTTAAGCCGAGCATCAATCAAATTGAATTACACCCGTTTTTCAATCAGGAACAACAAAGAATATGGCACGAAGAAAATAATATTAAAACGGAATCCTGGAGTCCGTTAGCTCGAGCTAATGACGTGTTACAAAATGAAACGATCAGCAAGATTGCCGAGCATCATAATAAGACGATTTCACAAGTTATTTTGCGTTGGCATTATCAACTAGGCTCTATTTCAATTCCTAAATCTTCATCTCCTGAACGTCAAATTGAAAATCTATCAATTTTTGATTTTTCACTAGACGAGACTGAAATGGGCATGATTGCAGAGTTGACTCGACCGGATGGCAGAATGAACGATCTGGATCCAGCTGCTTATGAAGAGTTTTAACGAGATGAAATGAACAGCCCGCCACTTGTTTGGATAAGTGGCGGGCTTTTTTATGCCAAAAATCTATCAAAAGCCTCATCCCAAAAGCCAACTTTCGACGCAAGGAATCACTGATCCCCATGGAGAAACTATGAATAGATGCCACAATTTGTCTTGTGAAGCAGACTTTTAGTTTGTTTTGCTAGAGAATTTCTAGTAATTTTCTCATTTTTAAAAGGAGGATCTATATGGTTTCAAAGAGTCGTTGGTTACAAAAGCCAGTTTACAAGGTGCTGGCTTGTTTAAGTTTCGTTTCCTTAGTATTTCTCGTATTTTTACCTGTGAAGTCTTCCGCTAAAGAGAAGGCTGACTGCTATGATTCTAGTGTTTCGTTGACGCTTGAGGAGCAGCGTATTACGGAAGGGGGTCCTTATGCAAAAGCTATCCTTCAAGCTAGTCAATTTGACCAATTCGTAGAGAAGTTTGAGAAGCAGCTTTGTTCTGCTCCAAATGTAAAGAATGCGGAGAACATTATTGACAAGCATGGTTCCCAAATATGGGAGGCGGCTGTCGCTCGTGCGCAAGGCGAGCGTCCGAATATGGGTGATTTAGACCAATATGATGATCGTCCCCTTTATTGGGCTCGTTTGTCTATGACGCGGGCATTAAGGCAATGGAGTCCAAACTTTGAGGTGACGGACGACCAGCGTCAAGCGTTGATCAAGCAGCTCGAATATACGTCGCGAGGGATTACTTCTGTTCAGTTTCCTAAAGGAAATGGAGTACAGCGGATTCTGGTTAGTGGTTTTGATCCATACGGGTTTGGGACAGAATATGGTGCTCGCCACAGCAATCCGTCTGGTGCTATTGCTTTACAGCTCGATGGTCTTCGTGTTCAAACGGAGGAAGGTCCAGCTGTTGTTCAGGCTGTGAATTTCCCAGTCCGTTGGAAGGATTTTGAACAAGGAATTGTTGAGGATGCATTTGGTCCTTACTTGCCGCAGCTGGATCTGATGATGACGATCAGCCAGGGTGGCCCTGGTGATATGGAAATTGAGGGGTACCATGGCAGATGGCATGTAGGAACAGATAATAATGGTAAATGGAGAGAAGGCGTAATACCGACCGTCAACGATTGGCCAATGCCTGAAGAGCTTCCGGAATTTATTGAAACAACTCTTCCTGCTGAGGCGATGGTCGAAGCGGATACAGGGCCGCTGCCTGTTAAACGTGATGACCATGTGTGTGAATGGCTCGCGCCTGACTATAAATCTGAACCGTATGTGTGCAGTGACGATGGTCCTGCCCCGAATTCACAGGCACGTGCTGGTGGTGGTGGAAGCTATCTATCGAATGAAGTAGGCTATCGCTCGAATCGTCTCCGGCTTGGTTTCGGTGCAGAGGAGCTTCCAGGTGGACATCTACACGTAGCTTCACTTGATTACCCTGAAGATCCGATGGCTTATATTGATGAAGCATTGAAACAGCAGCGCAGGGTGATTGTCGATCAAGGGGTCGAGCTTGTGAAGGCAGCGGCGAAAGCAATAGAATAATGTGAGGAATAAATCAGAGCATTGCCATAAGTGGTGATGCTCTGATTTTTTTAAAACAGGTTAAAGGTTGGCTTTATCTCCTAAATCATTTATAGTTGATAGTGATAATCATTATCAACATATTGAGTTAAGGGAGAGGAAAGTCATGCTCAACATGAAAAGTGAAACGGAATTTTCTGTTATAGATGGAAAGAAGGTAGAAAAATTTATATTCCGCCCAGTTGACTATGAAAAAGACCTGGAGATGCTTTATGAATGGATGCACCAGAAACACATTGCACCGTTTTGGAAACTAAATCTGCCAATGGCCGAGTTCAAAGAATGGTTACATAAATCAATTGAAGCGGAACATAAGGATGTTTACATTGGCACGTTCAACGGCACCCCTGTGTGCTATCTGATTGCTTACTCCGTCAAGGAGGATCCAATTCGAAACTATTACGACTATCAAAAAGGTGACTTAGGCATGCACCTGCTAGTCGGGCCACGTTCATTTTTAAATAAGGAAGACGGACTTTCTATCATCAGGGCGATGATTATCTTCTTGTTTGATCAATATGGGGCGGACAGAATTATCGGGGAACCGGATATCCGCAATCGAATCGTCATACCTATTTTGAAAAAGTTAGGTGGAAGAGTGATAGATCGGATCGATTTGCCGCAAAAGAAAGCCTCCTTAATCGTTGGGGGGAGACTACCTGTTGAGGAAAAATTGAAAGAACATGGCATACGAGTTGAGATGACAAACAAGACTGCTGTACCTGGGAGTGAACTGGTCTGATGGGGGTTAAAACAGCAGTCAATCCGCAAGTAACTCAGTTGCTGAAGACCATCAGTGAAAAAATGATTGAACTGAAGCATCCACCCCTGGATGTGCTGACACCAGAACAATCAAGGGAGTTCTATCAAGCCGCCAGAAGTTATTTCATATCGATTCCGGTCGATGGTGTAACGGTAGAACATACTTCCATCGTTTCTGCAAAGGGACACGATTTACCAGCGCGGATTTACACACCTCCAGGGGAAGGTCCTTTTCCGGTTCTCGTTTACTTTCATGGAGGAGGTTGGGTGTTTGGAGACTTGGATAGTGCGGATAATGTATGTCGCTACTTTTCAAGTAAAGCTGACATCGTCGTTGTCTCGGTTAGTTATCGCTTAGCCCCTGAACATAAATACCCGTCCGCCTTTCATGATGCGATCGAATCCGTGAAATGGGCGTTTAGCCATGTGAACAAGTTGAATGGCGACGCAAGACGGATTGCGGTTGGAGGTGAAAGCTCTGGTGGAAACCTCGCAGCTGCAGCGGTCATCTTTTTAAAAGGTGATGAACACTTTCAGCTGTCCCATCAATTTCTGATTACCCCGGTATTGGATTACAACTTTGACACGCTGTCATATCAGGCGAACTACAAGTTCAATCTGACCAATGAGAAGATGAGATGGTTTTGGGGTCACTACTTGAACGATTCTTCTGAAGGCTCCGATGTATTCGTTTCCCCTCTTAAGGTGACTTGTGCGGAATCTTTGCCAGAAACGTTACTGGTAACTGCTGAATATGATCCTCTAAGAGAGGAAGGGTTCGCTTACGGAGAACGTTTGAAAAAGGCAGGGGTGAATGTAGAGCTATTGCATTACGATGATTTGGTTCACAGTTTTATTAATATGGTCGGGACTGTAGACGGGGCGAAACAAGCGCTCGATGAAATGACGATAAAACTTCGTGAGTTGCTGCATAACTGAAGCTAAGGTACCTCCATGGAAAAGTTACTATTAGGTTGTTATAACTTTCAAATTTATATATGGTAATAATACAGTATTTATTTTGAAGGGCAGGAAAATCCAATGGAACTTTGGAAGCAGAGGGAGTAAATCCCTCTGCTCGATCGTTTTACTTCATTTTTTCTGGCAAGTTGATATAACTTAATGCTTGCTCTAAGTCATGAATTAGATCATCCACATCCTCAATTCCGACCGAGTAACGGACAAGGCCTTCCGGTATCCCAAGGGCTGCGCGTTCTTCAGGTGTATTTTCTATATGACTTGTTGTTCGAGCAGGACCAACAGTTGTTTCAACCGCACCGAGGTTTGCAGCCTTATTGGCATAGGTTAAACGTGGTAAAAATTGACGAACCGCATCTAACTCACCTTTGACAGCAAAGCTTAGCATCCCGCCGAATCCTCGCATTTGTTTTTTGGCAATTTCATGATTTGAGTGTGTTTCTAATCCAGGGTAGAATACGGCCTCAATTTTTTCGTGTTGTTGTAAGAAATGGGCAATTTTCTCTGCGCTTTCACACTGTTGCTTAATTCGTAAATGGAGTGTTTTCATGCCTCTAAGAAGTAAATAGGCTGCCATCGGATCAAGGCTTGCACCGTTGATTTCACGATAGTGATAAATTCTCTCCACTAAATCTTCGTCATTACTACAGACCACTCCTCCAAGAGCATCTGCATGGCCGCCTAAGAACTTCGTTGCACTATGAAGTACAAGATCAACTCCAAATTCAAGCGGATTTTGTAGTATAGGTGTGGCGAAGGTATTGTCGACAAACACAAGTGCACCTACCTCATGGGCGACCTTTACCATTCGTTCGATATCTGTGATTTTAACTGTTGGATTCGTAGGGGTCTCTAAATAAAGAAGTTTACAGCCTTTCCTTACCTCGGCCTCCATTGCTTCATGATTTCCCGTCTCACATAACGTGACATCCATATTGAGTTTCGGTAAAAATTCAGAAAAGATTTTGTTCGTCCCGCCATACGTGTCTTTGATGGAAACGATCCGGTCCCCGGGAACTAATACCGCCGCCAGTGCATTGCTGATCGCTGCCATTCCAGTTGAAAAACTTGTAACTGCTTTGGCATCTTCCAGATCTTTAACTTTATCCTCAAATGCTTGAACTGTCGGATTGGTATTCCTGCCATAAATATGGCCCTCTTCTTTGCCGGTCGCGACTTGAAACCAATGGTCCATATCGTCGTAGCCAAAAGATACACTATGAACAACAGGAACTTGTGTGGCACCATGAACCAGGTATTTCTTTTCACCAGCCCATACAGATCGAGTGCCCACATTTGCTAACTGTTCTTTCCTTGTCATCCATACCACTCCTTTGTAATAGTAAATGACCCAGCATATGGATACACCTTAAGTGTACCGGTTTATACTGAATCATCAATACGACAAAGTGTATGAATATTACGCATAGAAACTAGACACAATATTTTATCTGCACTTTTGGTGAAAATTAAAATGACGCGGGCTTCTAATCAATGAACCCACGTCAATGGAAGGGATGGCACGCAATCTTTCGGAAACCAAGTCGCACCATTTCCTGCTGCTTATTCAATTTGTAATATTTTTTATACTCCTTGCATGACCATAGCATCTGCTACTCTAATGAACCCAGCGATATTAGCACCTATTACAAGGTTCCCTTGATGCCCGTACTCTTCTGCTGCTTTCACACTGTTTTCATGAATGTTAACCATTATTTCGTACAAGCGTGCATCCACTTCTTCAAAAGACCAGGAGAGGCGTGCACTATTTTGAGCCATTTCGAGGGCTGATACAGCTACCCCGCCGGCATTTGCTGCTTTTGCCGGTGCGAACAGCACGTCATTGTTACGAAAAACTTCAATCGCATCAAGAGTAGAAGGCATATTTGCCCCTTCACCGACAGCAGTTACCCCGTTTGAAACAAGAACAGCTGCTGCTTTAGCATCAATCTCATTTTGAGTTGCACAGGGCAGAGCAATGTCGCAAGGGATAGACCAAATATTATGACAGTTATCAAAGTAATAGGCGTTTGGATGCTCATCAATATATTGTTTAATTCGTTCATTGCGATCGATTTTCAGTCGTTTCACAGTTTCCAGGTTAAGACCATTTTCATCGTAGATGTATCCGCCAGAGTCACTGCATGCGACTACTTTGGCGCCAAGCTGTTGGGCTTTTTCCATGGCAAAGATTGAAACATTACCAGACCCGGAGACGACTACTGTTTTTCCGGCAAAACTTAACGCTTTCGTTTTAAGCATTTCTTCTACAAAATAGACCGTTCCATATCCTGTCGCTTCAGTACGTGCTAAACTTCCTCCATAGCCTGGCCCCTTACCGGTTAACACACCTGCTTCATAAGCACCGCGAAGCTTTTTGTATTGGCCAAACATATAGCCAATTTCACGTGGGCCAACACCGATATCCCCGGCAGGAACATCAATGTCCGGACCAATATGTTTAGATAGTTCCGTCATAAAGCTTTGGACAAAACGCATGATTTCCTGATCTGATTTTCCTTTAGGGTCGAAGTCAGATCCGCCTTTTCCTCCACCGATGGGCTGCCCGGTCAAGGAGTTTTTGAAAATTTGTTCGAAGCCAAGGAATTTTACAATACTGGAATTAACAGACGGATGAAAACGAATTCCCCCTTTATAAGGACCGATGGCGCTATTGAATTGAACGCGGAATCCGCGGTTCACTTGTACTTTTCCGTGATCATCTGTCCATGGTACCTGAAAGCTGATTACTCGTTCGGGTTCAACTAATCTTTCGAGGATGCCGTGTTCCATATATTCGGGTTTCTTAGCTAAAACTGGAACTAATGAGTGGAGCGCTTCTTCCGCTGCTTGATGAAATTCCGGTTCATGCGGGCTGCGCTGCTTAACCTTTTCCAGTACTTTTTCTACGTATTTTTCCGCCACTTGTGTCTCAGGATTTTTAAGTTCTCCTTGAATAGCCATAAAGGGAGGACTCCTTTCGATTCAATCTATTTTTTGAATATATAGATAAATTAAATAATTTCTACAGTTACCAAAATATTTTACAGTTTATAACTAATCTAATCAATATAATAAAAAGATGAAATTGATGCTATAATTAGATCAATCAGCAAAAGGAGGATTTGGGTTGGAATTAAAACAAATCAAATATTTTATGGAAGTAGCGGAACGTGAGCATGTGACAGAAGCTGCACTCCATTTAGATATTGCACAATCTGCGGTAAGCAGGCAGATTTTCAATTTGGAGTCCGAACTAGAAGTAGATCTTTTTATTCGTGAGGGGAGGAGTGTACGCCTGACCCAGGTCGGAAGAATATTTTATGAACATATGAAAAATGCCACAATGGTCATCGAAAACGCCCGTAGAGAAGTAATGGAGTACTTGGAGCCGGCAAAAGGTACGGTACATATTGGCTTTCCGAGCAGTATGGCCGCGTTTACTATGCCAATGGCTATATCCGCTTTCCGGAGGAGTTACCCGGAGGTTAAATTCAATTTAAGTCAAGGCTCCTATCACCAGCTCATAGACAAGGTTGTGAAGGGCGATGTAAACATGGCTTTACTGGCTCCTGTTCCTAGTAAAAAAGAAAAAATTCAAGGTGATATTCTTTTTTCAGAAAATATAGTTGCCTTATTGCCGGTTGACCATCCACTCGCTGGCGAATCAGCCATTGACATTAGTGATTTGAAGGGAGAGGCTTTTGTTATGTTTCCTGAAGGATTCATATTACGTGACATTACATTTGAAGCGTGTATAAAACATGGCTTTAAGCCAAATGTTTCTTTCGAAGGGGAAGATATTGATGCGATTAAAGGGTTAGTGTCTGCTGGACTTGGCATAACTCTTATTCCTGAAATAACTTTGGTTGACAATTTACCTAGAGACACAGTCAAAATTGAATTGCATGAACCGAAAATGACCCGGACGGTTGGGGTAATCAGTTCAAGCGAACGTCAGTTACTTCCTACTGAACAAAGGTTTTATCAATTTCTTCAGCAATTCTTCACAAGGCTAGAAGGCTTTAGAAATTAAGGTATTCTATGACGGGTATGTATGTTTATTCGCTAAAAAAGGCGATTCACCTCCCACCACTTGTCGGGACTACACGCTTCGCATTCCTTGAGGGCGGGAGCCTTCTCGCCTGAAACTTCGAGTCAATATCCGCGTTGCCGATCCACTACTCCATGTAAAGACTGTCCATTTACATATCGTTTTACATTCTCTGCAAAAAAACGACTGACTCCCTCTGTGGTGCTTGGTCCTGATAGATGAGGAGTCACATACACATTTGGTATCGAGAAGAAGGGATGGTCTGCTGGTAACGGTTCTTTTTCAAAAACATCCAGGACGGCGGCCTGTAGATGCCCTGAGCGCATCACGGTTTGTAACTCTTCTTCATCGATTAATTCACCCCGACCGACGTTGACAAGGCAGGCATTTGGTTTCATGGCTGAAAGAACGTCACGGTTAACGATATGGTGAGTTGAACTTGTAAGAGGGAGCGTCAAGACTAAATAATCAAGCTCTTTTACAAAATCTCCCCATTCATCCGGTGTAAAATGGCGGTTCACTAGATGAGCTTGTTTTCCACTGAAACTTAACCCATGTACATTCATATCAAACGCTCTAGCTTTGCGGACAACTTCGGCTCCGATTGATCCGATCCCGGCCACCCCAATTGTTTTCTCGGCTAAAGATTCAGAGGTGAAAGGATCCCAGCGGCGGTCTATTTGTGCTTGGGTTATGCGAGGCACATCTTTTAATAGGTGCAAAAGAAACGTAAAGACATACTCAGAAATATAAGCACCAAACTGATCGACAATTCGGGTGAGTGTGATGCTCTCAGGAATTGATGAATCAGCGATTAAATCGTCAACTCCTGCTCCGATCGACTGAAACCAGCGGACGGAGGAAGCACCAGGTTTAGTTAATAATGGGGTAGGAAAATTCCAGCCCAGAATAACTTCAGTACCAGGTAATTGGTTTTCCGCCTCTTCCAGAGTTGAGGCTATCCGTACGGAAGTGAACCCGTAATCGCGGATACAGGCAGCATATTCTTCCGACTGTTCGGGGTGAAACACAAGAATGTCAGGCTGGTATGTATTCATTGAATCTCTCCTTTTGTCTTTCTGTTCTAACTACTCATTATAAAGGGTAGAGATTCTCTTTTGAACTATGAAACTATGGTTTGTGCAGAAGCTGACATCAGATATTTGTGAATCCTAGTTGGTTATTTAAGAATAATCTTAGTTATTTAAGAATTCCATCACGTTACTTAAGAATCACCGCGGAAACACCTTGTGAAGGGAGCTGCCGACTAAGCAGCTCATCAGCTTCGTGGCGGCCACCTTCACATGAAGCCCTCATCCAAGAATAGCTCCATTATTGGATAAGGTCTCTTCAAAGTGGTAGATTAGAAAATTAGGATTTTGTAAAAGGACGGTACAGTTCTTGAGGGTCTCTGTGTTGTGATTGAAATAAAGCATCTACATTGCGAAGGGCCTGGACAAACTTTCCATTTAGAACCCAATACTCTTCTTCCGGAAGGAGATTTTCCCGCTCTTCTTGACTTAGCGATAAACCGGTATCAGCTAATGTGTAATCTACCGTCTTCATTTTATCCACATCTCCTTTGTAAACTGTAATTGATAGTTTCATTGTTTCCGGAATATGTGCAAAGAATACATTGTTTAGTGATATATATTATAAGTATTACATCTGACGGCAATACATTACCTTCGGAGAAAAATTCTATTAAATAAATAGGAAGTTTTTGATGATTAAATAGACAAGGAATCCCGTATCACTATTTCAAGTGGTACGGGATTCCTTCTTTTAGGATTTGTTTTAAGGTTGAAAAAGGGGAGTGAATTTCTCTTCTTAACGGTTTGCCTGGTTTGCTTGTAGTACTCTATTTTATCTTTTCGTCTAGTAAACCATCCTTTTATATAAGTTCCTTAACGGCCTGCTTCTGTTCTTGTTTAATTGTGGCTTGAGCTGCTGCAAGACGTGCAAGCGGGATCCTGTAGGGGGAACAGCTTACGTAATTCAGACCTGTTTCATGGCAGAACTGGATCGAATCTTTTTCCCCGCCGTGTTCTCCGCAAATGCCTGTTTTTAATCCCGGTTTTGTGTTTCTTCCGAGTTTTACACCTGTCTCTACCAGTTTTCCAACCCCATCCTGATCGAGAGAGGCGAACGGATTTTCCGGCAGCACTTTGTGTTCCATATAGGTTTGCAAGAATTTACCCTCTGCATCATCACGACTATATCCGAACGTCGTTTGCGTTAAATCATTGGTACCAAAGGAGAAAAAGTCTGCCTCTTGTGCAATTTGGTCTGCGGTGAGGGCGGCTCGCGGAACTTCGATCATCGTACCTACGAGATAATCGTAGTGCGCTCCTGTTTCCTCTTGAATACGCTCACCTGTATTAATCACCAGCTGACGCATTTCTTTCAACTCGTTAACGTGGCCGACTAGAGGAATCATGATTTCCGGATTAACGTGTATTCCTTTTTCCGTCACTTTGGAAATGGCATAAAAGATGGCTCTTGCCTGCATAGCGTATATCTCAGGATAAATCATTCCTAATCGGCAGCCACGGTGGCCGAGCATTGGATTCGATTCATCTAACAGACGGACTTTTCTTAACAGCTCTTCCTTATCTTTTAATTCCTTAGAGTCTGGATCTGTGATTTGCAGCTTGGTTACGTCAACAATCAGTTCTTCTTTATCAGGTAAAAACTCGTGAAGAGGGGGATCCAGTAAACGAATCGTGATCGGATGGCCCTGCATCGTTTCAAAGATTCCTTCAAAATCCTCCTGCTGCATCGGTAATAGTTTGGCCAGAGCTTTTTCCCGCTCTGAGTAGGTTTCAGCCAGAATCATCTCTTGAACGATAGGAATGCGGCGGGCATCCATAAACATATGTTCTGTCCGGCATAACCCGATTCCACCTGCCCCGAATTCAAGGGCTTTGGCAGCATCGGCTGGGTTATCGGCATTAGCCCTGACCCCAAGCTTTCGCTCTTCATCTGCCCACTCAAGCAACTGCTGAAAGTCTGCAGACAGCTGTGGTTCAATCATCGGAATTTCACCTAACATGATATCGCCGGTTGAACCATCAATGGTAATCTGATCCCCCTGGTTTACGATCGTATCGCCTACTTTAAACTGCTTTCCTTTTAAATCAATTGATAAAGCTTCACAGCCACATATGCAGGCTTTACCCATACCCCTGGCTACAACAGCAGCATGGCTCGTCATTCCGCCGCGGCTTGTGATCGTGGCTTGAGAGGCAACAATCCCATGAATATCATCAGGAGTCGTTTCGGGACGGACGAGAATTACTTTTTTGCCATCATTCGCTAACTGTTCCGCTTCATCTGCATCGAACACAACTTGACCTGTTGCGGCTCCAGGAGAAGCTGGGAGGCCTTTGGCTAGCTGTTTCCGTTCATAAGCATCATCAATTCGATGATGAAGCAGCTGACTAAGCTGATCAGGGTCAACACGCAGCAGCGTTTCAGTTTTACTAATAATATTTTCTTCCGCTAATTCAACGGCAATCGTAATCGCTGCCTGCGCCGTTCGTTTCCCTGTTCGTGTTTGAAGGATAAACAGCTGGCCGCGTTCGACTGTGAACTCAATGTCCTGCATGTCTTGATAGTGTGCTTCAAGCAGGTTACAAGTCTCTACAAACTGCTGGTAGACGTCTGGCATTTCATCCTGAAGGGTCGCGATCGGCTGAGGTGTGCGAATGCCGGCCACTACATCTTCACCTTGCGCGTTGATTAAGTATTCACCATAAAGTTTTGCTTCACCCGTAGACGGGTTACGGGTAAAAGCAACCCCTGTTCCGGAATCGTTGCCCATATTTCCGAACACCATGCTTTGGATATTTACAGCAGTTCCAAGGTGGCCAGGAATTTTTTGCAGACGGCGGTACACAACAGCACGCTGATTATTCCAGGAATCAAAAACAGCTCGAATGGAAAGGAATAATTGCTCCCTTGGGTTCTCCGGGAATTTTCGCTTCGTGTGTTTTTTGACAATATCCTTGTATCCTTGAATGACTTCCTGCCAATCTTCTGCCGACATTTCCGGATCTGAGGCATAGCCTTTTTCTTCCCTATATTCTTCTAATAATTGTTCAAAATAAAAGTTATCGACATCAAGGACAACATCGCTGAACATTTGAATGAAACGGCGGTAAGAATCATAAGCAAAACGAGCATTGTCTGTAAGGTGTGCGACACCTTTTACCGTTTCGTCGTTCATGCCTAAATTTAAAACAGTATCCATCATTCCCGGCATGGAATGTACGGCACCGGAACGAACGGAAACGAGCAGGGGATCAGATGGGTCCCCGAGTTTTTTCCCTGTTTGTTCTTCAAGAGTTTGGAGTGATTCCAGTATTTGAATTTCGATTTCAGCGGGAATAGATTCCCCTGCATCGTAGTACGAATTGCAAGCCTCGGTAGTAAGGGTAAACCCAAAAGGAACGGGTAAGCCAATTCGGGTCATTTCGGCTAAATTGGCACCCTTGCCGCCTAGCAGCTCCTTTTTGTCGCTTCCTCCTTGATCAAACATATAGACAAATTTACTCATAATTCATAACTCCCCTCTTTTTTAGCATCGCTAATATTAAATCGGCTGTTTCCTCTACTGCTTTATTGGAGACGTTAATGATCGGACAGCCTATCCGTTTCATAATTTTCTCTGAATAATCCAGCTCTTCAAGAATCCGTTCTAAGTTTGCATAGTTTGCCTGGGTTGTTAATCCTAAATGTTTTAATCGTTCCTCACGAATTTCATTCAACTTATCTGGCGTGATCACTAAGCCAATACAGTTGTTTTTGGGGATATCAAAAAGTTCATCAGGAGGCGGAATTTCCGGTACTAGCGGTACATTGGCCACCTTGAACTTTTTATGAGCCAAATACATCGAGAGGGGAGTCTTGGATGTCCTAGATACTCCAATTAAGACAATGTCTGCCCGCTTAATCCCCCGTATGTCCTGGCCATCATCATACTTGACCGCAAACTCAATGGCTTCAACTCTTCGAAAATAGTTATCATCCAACTTTCTCATTAGCCCTGGCTGCCGTTCGGGAGTCGCCTCAAACTTTTGCATAAATGCCTGCATTAATGGGTTCATTAAATCTACCGCAATTATCCCTTCCTCACGTGTTCTCTGATCAAGGTATTGCTTTAATGCTGGAATGACGATCGTGTAGGCAATGATGGCATGGCTATATTTTGCGACAGCAATGACATTATTCAGGTCCTGTGTATCCTCCACATAGGAAATGTGATGGATCTGAACATCTCTCTTAAATTGACTTGAAACAGCCTTTACCATCAACTCGGCCGTTTCCCCAACGGAATCAGAAACGACATAGACGATTTCTTTATTTTTCACATCCGACCTTCCCATTCTTTTAGAGTTTTGTGTTATTCACTTAGTTAAGCTGTTCTTGGTAGTATGTGGTGGTTTGCTAGTCTGCTAGATAAGCACCTTGTATGTACCATTTAAAGTAAACGAAGGCTACTTAATTTAAAAAATTTGCCTGGATAAAGTAAAGTGACATACTAATTTGGGGTTTGTGTTTTAATATGTCATACTGTTTAGTTGAATAGTATATTATCATTAATTTTGATTCGTTACAATCTTTTTTATGAAACTATGATGGTGTTTTACAGGAGAGGATCTAGGTGTGTCTTTTTGGATCTATTATTAACGCACCGAGATTCGACCCTAACGCATGAGGATTGTGACTTTACGCATCGAGGTTCGCCCCTAAAGCATGAGGGTTGTAACTTTACGCATCGAGGTTCGCCCCTAAGGCTCGAGGATTCTGCCCTAATGGAGATCTGTCAATATAGTGGACATTCATGGACCGGTATTTGGACCATTCTGTTTCTTCCGCGCGTCCTCTTTCGAGACGCTTGGACGCCTCCGCCTAAAGGAAAGAATCAAAAACCAATTCATTCCTTTAGGCAGAGGACATTTGGTTCTTTTTGAGCTTTTTATCATGGTCCATTTTATAGCTCTTTTCTTTTTCTAATGGTGTTAAATAGCCTAATGTAGAATGGATTCGTTTTTGGTTATAAAACTTGATGTAAAACTGAATGGCTAGTTTGGCTTCTGCTTTTGTCTCATAGACATGTTTATATAGGTATTCTTTTTTCAGAGAGGCGAAGAAACTCTCTGCACACGCATTGTCGTAGGGGTTTCCCTTCCGACTCATACTTATGGTCGCTTCTGCCTCCTTAAGCGTATCTAAATAGGCCTTGGAACAGTATTGAGAGCCACGATCTGAATGGTGAATCCAACCCGACTTAGGGTTGCGAATGGCCAAAGCCTTTTCCAAAGCTTTCAAACACAGGGTATGATTCATATGGTCATCTACTTGGTAGCTAATCACTCGACGGGAAGATAAATCGATGACAGGGTTCAGATATAAAAAACCTTCTCCTGTATGAATATAAGTAATATCGGTAGCCCAAACCTGGTCTGGACCCTCTGGAAGAAAGTCACGGTTTAAATGGTTGGAGTGAATGGTTTTATCGTGATCAGAGTCTGTTGTATGGATGAACTTCTTAGGTGGTGTGGCATAAAGGTCCAGTTCCCTCATTCGATTCGTCACTTTCTTTTGAGAAACCTCAATCTGATCCACTTCTCGAAGCATAAAGTGAATGCGAGGGCTGCCGTAACACCCATAATTATCATGATAATGGAAGAGGATCCGTTCATCGATATAACGGTTCCAAGCCTCTCTTTCCGTTTCTTCTCTGTCCAGACGATTCAAATAATCATAATAACCAGATTTAGACACACCAAGAACTTGGCACATCCTCGAAATGGTGTGTTCGTGTCGGTGTTCATGAATGAACTTGAACCTCACTTCTTTTCCTGATTGAAGATGTGCATGGCCTTTTTTAAAATGTCGACTTCCTCCTGAAGTTCTACGTTACTTTTTTTCTCTTTTTCATACATTTCTTTGTATTCAGAGGCGGTCAACAGTTGATTCTGCGCTTCTTTTTCTTCCTTCTTTTTTTGATCACGATATTCTCTCATCCATCTTTTAAGGTTGCCGTAGGGAATATCGAGTTTCTGACTAATATCCTTCATTTTGTGGCCGTCCAATTCGATTAACTTCAAAACATAAAGCTTAAACTCGGGATCATAACTTTTGTACTTTTTGGTCAATGTGAACACGTCCTTTAAAGGGTTGTAATGATTAAAACATGGCTCAATACGTGTGTCCACTTTTTATACTAACTTTACTAACGCGGGAGGATTCGACCCTAACGCGGTAAGATTCGGCCCTGACAAGAGAAGATTCGACTTAACGCCTGAGAACCGGCCGAAACGATGAGAAGATTCTGACCTAACGTAAAAAACCCGAACTAGGAGGGGCTCTCCTTGTCCGGGTTTGACGCTCACAACGTCCGACAATTATTTTTCTTCTAACATCTTCTTAAGTTCTTTTTGTTCTCTGCGCATCGATTCAACTTCTTGTTCGAGGTGCTCCAATTTTGTTGTAATCGGATTGAGCGCATCCTGCAACATTTTTTCTAAGCGGAGTGCCCTTGGATCTTCTTTTGTTTCCATTTGAATATTCTCCTCTCCTAATGGCCATTTATGTTTGGTGAAAAATTTATTTTTCCTCAAGCGTGCTCATTGGGCTGAATAATTCAAAGGTGCGGTATTCTTCTGGAACTCCCCAATCCTTAAGCGCCTGATTTATCGCTTTTAGAAAGGGAAGAGGGCCGCAAAAGTAAAAGTCTTTCTCGCTATTGGAAAGCACAGTTTGCAGCCAATCCAAGTCAATCAGTCCTTCTTTATCAAAACGGTTTTCAGCACGGTCCTGCTCCGTTGGTTCGGAGTAGCAGACGAAAGAGGTGACATTCGGATATTCCGTCGCTAATGCCTCGACGTGATCCTTCATCGCATGAACTTCACTATTCGCGGCTGCATGAATAAACGTGATCTCACGGTCTGGATCTGTTTCTACCAACGTATTAAACATACTCATAATCGGTGTAATTCCGACACCGCCGCTCAATAAGACAATTGGCTTCTTCTCGGTCGAAACCGTGAAATCGCCAGCAGGTGCGGCGACCTTTAATGAATCACCTTCGGAAACCTGATTATGAAGATAGTTCGATACAATTCCGGCAGGTGCACCGTTTTGAGGATCCTCACGTTTGACACTGATGCGGTAATATTCCTCATTAGGAGCGTCTGACAAGCTATAGTGTCTCATATGGGAATATTTTTCACCTTCGATATCGGCTTGTAAAGTAAGGTATTGCCCGGCTTGATAAGGGGGAATCGTGGTCCCATCTTCAGGTTTTAAGTAAAATGATGTAATGACTTCGCTTTCTTTCACTTTTTTGTCTACATAAAAAGACCGATTTCCGATCCATCCACCTGGCTGTTCTTCCGTTTCCTGATAAAGTTTGTCTTCTATATCAATGAAAATGTCTGCAATAGCTTGATAGGCTTCTTCCCAGGCCTCTATGACCTCGTCTGTCGCCGCATCTCCAAGCACATCCTTCACAGCTTGAAGTAACGTTTCCCCGACGATCGGGTACTGATCAGGGTGAACCCCTAACGCCCGGTGCTTCTCGGTCACTCTCTCCACCATAGATTGAATTTCTTCAAGATTGTCAATGTTAGCTCCAGCTAAATACACGCCGTACGCCAGCGCACCTTGCTGGATGCCACGTTTTTGGTTTGTTTGGTTAAACATGTTGTACAAGTCAGGGACACGCGATAATAACAACTCATAAAATCTTTCTCCAATCTCCTGACTGTGCTCCTGCAATACGGGAGCGGTCGATTTGACAACTTCGATTGTCTTTGTCTCTAGCATAAAAAATCTCCTTCCATGTAAGTAGGATGACCTTTTTATTATTACCCTCACTTAAAAGGCTAAATCATATTTCATTCAAAAAGAAGTATTATTAATACATCTTTAAAAAACGTTCACAATTTCACAGGAAAAGATTCAGCAGATAGGAATGGATAGCGGAGGAAATGAAAAAGTTTGTATGGCTTATTGCTCAAGGCATCATAGTTTTAGTTGGAATCAGATGACCGCCTCACTCACACTGAGGTCTTTAATTTGTCTCGTAAAATAGTTGATAGTATTCTTAAACAAGAAGTAAATCTTTTCAGAAAATTATTGGAGGGGAAATCATGAGTCAAGATGTCTTGTATCAAAAATCAAATTTCAAACGACTTGGAGAGTTCGAACAACTTGCACCTGATGCCTTTCGCGCCTTTGGAGATTTTGACAAAAAGGCTTTAGCTGCTGGAAAACTCTCGGCAAAGGTAAAGGAGTTAATCGCTGTGGCTGTTGCCCACACGACCGGCTGTCCGTACTGCATTGACCTTCATGTGAAAAATGTGAAAAAACAAGAGGCTTCCAAAGAGGAAGTTGCTGAAGCGATTATGGTAGCCACAACATTGAAGGCCGGGTCTGCGATGGCCCATGGGGTAAACGCACTAAATGCCTATGATGGAAATGGTCAAGAGGAACTTTACCGTAAAGAATACTTCAAAAGATTGAAAGAATTCTCTGAGTTGAACGGCGACGCTTTTAAGGCGTTTGTTGACTTCGACAAGCAAGCGATGAAACCTGGTTTAATTGGAGCCATGGAGAAGGAACTAATTGCTCTTGCGGTTGCTCATACGACGGGCTGCCCGTACTGCATAGGAATCCATACAAATGGATCGAAAAAGCAAGGGGCAGGGAAAGAGGAAATTGCCGAAGCGATCATGGTTGCCACTGCACTAAAAGCGGGTTCAGCGCTTGCTCATGGTGTGAACGCCTTAAATGCTTTTGATGAATAAAGGAAATCTTATCCCACTTGATGCTTCATCAAGTGGGATAAGTATGTTTGTGTCTAAAATTGTGGTTTGTTCGGAACGTCATTGACTGAAACCATAAAATGTCCCCGTCTTTAAGCATCTTTCTCCGAGGAGCCTTTTCCTGATAAAAACCATCCAATTACAGCGATACCAATGAGTATACCCCAGAAAATAATGGTCCAGCCCGTACTATGGGGGAATGAATGAGGTAATATCCCAACGTTTTCATGGGAAAGTGTAATCACTGCCAATTTGACGCCGACCCATGCAACGATAAGGAAAGCTACGGTTTCTAAACCAGGACGTTTGTCGAGAAGTTTCACAAACCAGTCAGCTGCGAATTTTATTAAAACTAATCCTGCTACAGTACCGGCAACGATAATCGCAAATTGTCCGCCATCTAAGCCGCCAAATTGAGGCAGGTTTGTTTGCGGCAATGTGACAGCAAGAGCAACAGCCGCAAGGACCGAGTCAATCGCAAAGGCAATATCGGCCAGGCCAATTTGTGCTACTGTCGGCCAAAAACCGGCTTTTTTCTTGTCAGTGCGATCTTCTTTTTGCTCATCATTCGAACGTAAGTACTCCTTATATACATGCTTGGCCCCAATGTAAATTAGATACACCGCACCGATTGCCTGAACCTGCCAAACATTTGCCAGAAATGAGATGAGAAAAATCGAAGCAAAGCGAAAAACAAACGCCCCTAAAATACCATAATTGATGGCCCTCTTCTTTTGCTCATCAGGTAAATGCTTGGCGATTACCGCAATAACGAGTGCATTATCAGCAGATAAAATTCCTTCCAGACCGATTAATATTAATAATGTCCATGCGTACTCTATCCAAATAGATTCCATCTCTCTCTCCTTAACGTGATATTTAGAAGAATCTCCGAAAATTATCTATACCACTTACTTTGCCCTAGTTCATAAAATTTATTTCCAAATGATTATACTCAGCGCTGTCAAACAACGATATTGAAAAAGTTCATTATACACCTCCTATAATTGAGATATTTTTTAAAATAAGGGGGGAACAGGATAAAAGAAAGAGCTTTTTTGCATAGTGATAATTACCAAAATGTGCTAAACTGTATGGCGCCAGACAGCCTTGGGTAGCTTGATGGTCAGGAAGTAAGCAATCAAGAAATAAACTTAATTTAAAAGGTTAGGAAGATGCCATCAAATAGGGGATAAACAGTAAGAAGTTTTGCTGGTTTTAAATAGTTTAATTTCTAGGCGGTGATCGTATCAATCCTTTCATTTTACTGGTCCTCATTGCGATGGTCCTCTTCTTTTGTATAAGAGAATTTTATGTAAAGAAGCGATTCAAGATTAAACATAAGGGATTATTAGATGAAGGCAGGAAAAAAATATACATAGCAATGGAATCTATCATCTACCTGCTTATTATTTTCTGGATCTTTTTGCAGGCTAAATTTCAGAGTGTATCGCCTGTTTTAATGATTTTATTATTCGGGGGCATTTTTTTATTAAGAGGTATAGAAGAATGGAGAGAAGATAAGCCGTCAAAAGCTTATTATCACGAGTGGCTATTGTTTGCATTGCTTTCTATTCTGTTTATCATCGGTCTCAAAATTGATCTATAGTGACCACTTTTTCTGGAATCGTTCGGTTATCGGGACTTTGAATAGAATATTTAATCAACTCATCAATATTTTATTACAGACAAAAAAAATAGACTTCCTTTTTTGGAGTACAAAGAAAGGAAGTCTATCTTATAGTGTGGTTAAAACCTTGTTAGAGAACAACCATTTGATATTAAACTCATTTTCATTCTACCATATAAGGTTATATCCTCATATACATTTTTTGTAACTATTTTTGGAAATATAGCCTTACGTAACTACCTCTTCAAGAAAGGGCAATACTGAAAAAAATCAGATTGCCCTGTTTATGTTGCTGGTTTTCCAAAAGTATGTAAAAACGATCATGATGTTTTCTGACTCGTTATTCTATTGAGTTAGCTTATAAGGAACCTAAATCATTTCAGGAAACTTATTCGTCGGTTTGCTGCTTGGCATTAAATATCCATTTAAGATTGATAGAATCACCCTGGTATTGATTTTGTGGTTCTCCACTGTCAACGAATTCAAATTTTACGGCAAATAAGTTTGAGTCACCAGCTTCTAATCCAGCTCCATGTCCATCAACTTCTGGATCAATTACATTGGCTTTTACCAGGTTAAGAGATTCCTCTGAAAGTTCTGCTAATGTGGTTTCATAGACAACGGTATAATCTTTCGTGTCATTAATAAGGAAACTCAATTCAATCTGTTCGCCAAAATCACCTGTATTATCTCCTTTAACGTCTGTAACACTATATTTGGTATTCAAGAGAATTTCGCTCATATCAAGGTTACCTATGTTGCTTAAGCTGAACTCTCGAATTACCGTGTCGCCTGGCTTCATGCTATCCAAATCAATAATATTTGCTTCACTTGTTGAAAGATCCAGAGTTCCAGCTGCGAATGTATTGTTGGTTACTTCTTGATCGCTAAAGTACGCATACGTTCCGCCTCCTACTAGTGATAATCCAAGTGCTGCCGATGCAAGACCCAAACCTAGCTTCTTTTTAATACCCATTACTTTCACATACCCCTTTTCTACCTATTCTTGGAATAGGTAATGTTTTAATATTTTGAACCTCATTATGAGGATTTCAAGCGTCAGTTGTAGATGTGTTTTCCTTATTCTTCGGCTCATCGATTTCTTTAAAAGCTTTCCAAATCATCATAACCGAATAGACGATGAGTAGAATTCCCGGCAGGACTACTAGAAGTGCGCTGCCAGCTTTCGATTGAGCAAAGTGAATCAAATAGCCTGCAAAGGGAACGGTAAATCCGGTATAAACAGCTTCGACATTTTCCGGAAGAACAGGTTTTGAATCCTGATGATCGTTGTTGTCCCCCTTTGTAATAAATACGGGCTGGCTATCTGTACCCTTAACATCGTAGATTCGGTGAGTGACGGTTGTGGCTTTGTCAATTTTAAAAGTAATCACGTCACCTTTTTGTAATTGAGATGGATTTTTAACGGGTTTAACGGCAATGATCGATCCAGTTTGAAAAGTCGGCTCCATCGAACCTGATAAAACTGTCTTTAATTGATAACCAAACAGGCCAGGTTCACTGCCAGAAACCTTTGAAGAGATCACAAGAAACGTCATAGTAATTAATAGGATAAATAAAAGCGTGGTTACTGCGCCGCTTAGCCATTTTTTAAGTGCTCGGAATGTCATTTTTTCGCCTCGCTTTTGCGCATTTGTTTTTTATCTTCATCGTTTATCTCGTTTAATTTTTCCTCGTCCGTTTCATCCTGGTTCTTATTTTCAGACTGACGATCACTGACTGGTTCATGATCAGTAGATTCTTCTGTGTCATCGTCTTTTGTTGTTGTTTCTTTTTCCGCTTGGGATTTCTGCTCCTCCGGGGCTGCCGTGGTATCCTCTTTTGACTCTGTTTGTTCATGATTCTTTGACTCGTCTTCTTTGTCAGTGGAATTCTGTTTTTTATCTTTATCAGTGGATTTTTGCTTGTTATCTAAATCAGTTGTTTCTTTCTGAGCTTTCTCAACTGGTACCGCTTTCTCCTCTTCAACTTCCCATACAGCGGCTGTAATCGTACCTGATGCCTTTTCCTTATCATTGAAATAAGCATTTGTTGGAGTGGTTACATTCATCAGACAGACCAGTGTAATCAAAAGGATCATGCCTATTTGTGCCCACAGAATAGAAGGCCAGTGCTTATGTATAAAAGTTTCTGCCTGCTTATTTTTAATCGTGATACCTCCTTTTTTGTGAACAAAGAGAATGAAATAATCTGTAATTCCTTCCAAGTAACACTATTCGCAATTTTTCTTCAAATACCTTGCTTATATCTCAAAAAATTACAAAATAAGTAAAAGGATTCACTGGGTAAAGAGAAGAAAGTAATGGGTATGAGAGGGGTATCTATATAAAGTGGGTCGAAGGATTCATGATTGTTGGGGTGTTGTGAGAGAAAAGAATTATTTAGCTCTTGATTCATTTCCGTTTTTCTCCTTGATCTTAGGAAAAATAGGGGGCAATCGCTTTATAAGTAAAATGTGTTAGAAAACTTACGTAATATCGGCAGAACGCCCCTTATTTCAATGAGGGGATGAATGCCGAGGGTCTGTCTTTTAAAAAACAGAAAATTAAATCTATTAATTCGAACGTATGTTTGGTATAATGAGTATGGGAGGTGAAAACATGGCCACCAAAACGATTCTCGTAAAGCTAAAGCATGTAACGAAGAAAAAACATAAACAGTTCATGGATGAACAGGCTGTCTATGCCTCATGCGTGAATCATTGTGTGGAACGCCTCCTAAACGGCGAAAAGCTTTCGTCTAAAGATATATCCTTTCCTTTAAAATCAGCCATTAAGAACGAAGGCATCCGTCGAGCGAGGAAAGCTGTTTCCGATTTTAAGAAAGGCTTAGCGAAAACAATTCCTGTATTCCGAAATTCCCTTACCATCAAGATTAATAACCAAAATTGGAACACTGTCGATCAAAACGGAAGGTGGTATATCGCCTTCACAAGCAACCAAGGTAAAAAGGCTCTTCCTGTGGTCGAAACAAAAGATGTTCAAAGCTATTTTCCATTTCTAACAAGTCACACTCGAGAGTTCCGAGGAACCCTAGAATTATTTCGTAAAGGAAGACGATGGTATGTCGCCATTCCCATCCAAGTAAGTTCTGACTTGGGTCTAGGAAACACCTATCCATCCAAGAAACCATTAACGGATTACACATCTATCGGTGTTGATCTAGGGTTGAGACACCTTGTGGTTCTCTCTGAACCGACAAGTGGCAAACGGCAATTCTTTTCAGGCAAAGAAGTCGGTTATAAACGACGTCACTTTCGTTCCCTTCGTCGTTCGTTAGGAAAGAAAAAGGCACAGCGTGCTATAGAACACGTAGGTCAAAAAGAAAGCCGTTGGATGAAAGACTACAACCGAAAATTAGCCCAAGATATTGTGACGTTTGCGCAGCAATTCGAAAAGCCAATGATTAAGCTGGAACAACTGGACAATATCCGAAAAACTTGTCGCAGCATGAAACGGGCAGATAAAACGATTCATTCATGGGCATTTTATCAGTTGAAGCAATGCATCAAAGAACGAGCAGCTACAGTCAACATCCCTGTGGTGGATATCGATCCGTTTCAAACAAGCCAAACCTGCTTCGCATGTAAGCATGCGGAGCGATCCAATCGAAAGCGTGAGGTATTCCACTGTAAGAAATGCGGTCATAAAGCTCATGCCGATCTCAATGCCAGTCGAAACATCGCAACAAGCACGAACTTGGCGGCGTCCTAAAGAACAATCGAGATGGTCTTTAGGGTAGTCCAAGCGCCCACTAGGTATAATCCTAGTTCCAACATGCAAGCCTGTTTTTCTTCGCATGGGGAGTCCCGAGTGGCACGGGATATAGCGGTCATGTTGGAAGGCGGGCCAGAAATGGAACAACACGGAGGCTGTCGCGAGATCCCTCCCCGCCGTAGTGAGCCGTTACCGCCTCTCTAAGAGAGGTCTTCACAGGAAGCTCGGTCCTTCAGGGCCGAGAGGATGTCACTAAACAAAAGACCTCAAAAATACATCGATGAATGTTTCATCGGTAGTTCTGAGGTCATCTTATGTAAAAAATATAGGGCCGTTCTTCGTGTTGAGTAACCAATCAAGTGTCAAACACAAAACTATCTTAGTGTGTTTCGTATTCGTTCTCAAAGCCCGACGATAGATAGTTTTTTACTATTTTTATAGCTTTTGGAACGCCGCCGCTTGCTTTGAAACTTTCATCGATCTTATGGATGCCCTCCATATACTTTTCTTTTTCTAAGACTTCCACGGCAAAAAGTAGCTTAGCAGCGGTAAGAGAGTCTTTGGATAAGCAATAGCCTGCCCCTAATTCCGTCAGGCGTGAAGCGACCATAGGCTGATCTTTATCATGAGGAATAACTACCATCGGAACATGGTAGTGGATGGCTTCATTCACACTGTTCATTCCTCCATGAGTGATGAAAACATCAGCTTTCTCCAATACCTGGAGCTGGGGCACATAACGTCTAAGCCAAATGTGATCTGGTGCAGCTTTGAGTTTTGCTGAATCAGCTTTTCCTATAGAAATGATAACGACTCCGTTAAAATTCATAAAAGCATCTATGCACATATTGATAAACTCTTCCTGGTTATCCAGAACCGTGCCCATTGAGATATAGAGCAGTTTTTCGCCTTTCAGCTCCTCGGTTGGAAAGTCGTGATTTCCCTTTCGCTCAGGAAAGCTCGGTCCGATGAACAAATTCTCTTCCCCGAATTGTTCACTATTCGGTTGGAAATACTGACTCGTATAGACGATTTGCAGGTCCCCCGTATTCGTCATGAACTGAAGAAGGCTATTTGGCTGGACTCCGTACCTATCCTTCAGCGCCTGCAGCATGCTCGTGGTTTCCTCATCGAGCTGAAAAGGAACCTCAGAATCAGGATGTAGAGGCAATTGCTTCATTACCGTCTCCGGCATTAAAAATGAAGCAGAGGAGGAGACACCAGGAATACGCAAGTAATCTTTCACCAATTCGCCAGCCCCGAAGCGATCGAAGAAGACGAAATCAAAATGGTGATCTCTGGCTAGCTTTTCCGTGATTTGTAGTGTATCTAGTGAAGTTTGAATATGGACCTTTAAGAAATTATTTAATCCCTTCGCACTATTTATCTCCGGTGGGTATATTTGCAGCCAGTCAGTTTGAAGGTGGACGACCGCCCCTACACCTTCCAATCGCTCTTTGAATTGTTCAGTCGTGATATAATGCACTTTGTCCCCATGATTTGTAAATCCTTCGACCATTCCCAGCGTTGGATTAACGTGCCCTTCGGCCGGGAAATTTATCATTAAGATCTTCATATGAATCCCTCCCAGTTGTATAGGATATCATCGAAGGAGAAATTTTCCTTGAGGAAAAAGTCGAGTGAGCGAAGGAGGAAATTAGGACGTCCAAATATTCTTTTTAAAAAAATTCAGCAGTCACATATGATAAACTTGAGAAAACATGAGAAAGGATTGAGCGATAATGGAAAAAGTTACACCATTCTTAATGTTTCAAGATGGTAAGGCAGAAGAAGCAATGAATTATTATATATCATTTATTGAGGATTCGGACATTACAAGCATCACTAGATATGGAGCAAATGAATCGGGGGATGAAGGAACAGTCATGCAGGCGACGTTTTCTTTAAAAGGGCAAGAATTCATGTGCATTGACAGTAATGTGACACATCAGTTCACGTTCACTCCTTCTTTCTCAATCTTTCTAACCTGTGATTCTGACGAAGAGATTGAGAGTCTTTATAAGAAACTCTTAGAAGATGGAGAAGCACTAATGCCTATTGATGATTATGGATTTAGTAAGAAGTTTGGCTGGGTAAATGACCGTTTTGGCGTGTCGTGGCAGCTAAACCTCCCTGCATAAAAAGTTGTTAAGCCAATGGGCGCAATTCTGAGAGACTGAATTGCGTTTTTTCTTATTTATAGAACTATAATGCGGAGGGAAATATTATTTACTCAGAGGGCGGAACTGAATAAATATTATATCTTCTTATTGCAGGGAGTTGAAGTAAGTGAAAATTCGTAATGTAAAAAGCTCAGACTATTATGTCCTCTCACCATTGATTAATAAGTGGTGGGGCGGTAGGCAAATGGCTGATATGTTACCCAAATTATTTTTTGATCACTTTAATAGCACAAGTTTTATTGCAGAAAAAGATGGAGAAATTGTAGGATTTTTAATTGGCTTTTTATCACAAGTTCATCAAGATGAGGCTTATATTCATTTTGCCGGGGTTCACCCACAATACCGAAAGCATAATATTGGCAGAAATCTTTATAATGAATTTTTTAATGTAGTTAAAAAAGAAAATAGAAAGATTGTTCGAGCAGTAACATCCCCTGTTAATAAGGTGTCTGTTGGTTATCATACAAGCATAGGGTTTGAAATTGTAAAAGGAAATAAAGAAGTCGATGGAATATCAGTACATGCTGATTACGATGGCCCTTCCCAAGACCGGGTGTTGTTTATGAAGAGATTAGCTGCTATATAAAAAGACAAAGTAATTTTAGCGAATAGGATAGGTGAAAGAACGTATGGATATTCGACACCTGAAGTATTTTATTGAAGTTTCACGTTTTAGCAGCTTTACCCGAGCCGCTGATCATTTGTTCTTAACACAGCCTACAATCAGTAAAATGATAAAAAATTTAGAGGAAGAGCTCGGCGTCGAACTGTTTGATCGGTCCAGGAAAAAACTTGTCCTAACAGATGCTGGACGAGTGATACTCGAGCAGGCTCAAACGATCGATCGTGCTTTTAATAACTTGCAGACCGAGTTAGATGATTTATTAGGCTTGCAAAAGGGGCATATTCGAATTGGTTTGCCTCCGATTATGGATGCTGATCATTTTATTCGCATACTTGGAGAGTTTCATCAGCTTTATCCGAACATTACGTTTCAGTTATTGGAAAATGGGACGAAGAAAATTGAAGAGGATATAACAAATGATCAGCTAGATGTAGGGATTACGGTGCTGCCAACCGAGGAAGAGAACTTCCGTTATTTTTCTTTTATGAAAGAGGAGTTGAAAGTGATTGTTCCTCCGTCCCACCGTCTTGGTGCAAGGAAACAAGTGAAACTTGAAGAATTGAAAGATGAACCATTGATTCTTTTCAACAAGGACTTTGCTCTGAATGACAGAATTAAAGAAGCTTGTAAAGAAGCGGGATTCTTACCGCATGTCGTTTCCGAGAGTACCCAGTGGGACTTTATTGGAAAAATGATTGCGGCTGATCTAGGAATATCGATCTTGCCGCATAGCGTATCAATGCTTCTTAAGGAAGATGTACATAGAATTAAGGTAGTGAAGCCAATGATAGAGTGGGATCTTGCTTTAATTTGGAAGAAAAATCATTATCAATCTTATGCCACTAAAGAGTGGCTGAAGTTTACACAAGAGCGTTTAACGTTTGGGAGTATTCATGATTAGTTGCAGGTGTTAAAAGGTGAGTCTGAAGTTCTTCAGGCTCATTTTTTTATAAAATTTTATAATATAATTATGCGAATTGTATTCCTATATGGTATGGGTGGATGCGTTTCCATAGATATCATCTATTGTTTATATGATGAATAACCATTTCACTTTTCTTCCTCACAGGCCTACACTAGGTGTTGTCAATGCATTGAACACCATAACAGGCAGGAAAGGAAATGCCATATGATCCAAACAAGGAATCCGAAAGAAAGTTTAATTGTGAATACTGATCAAGTGATGATCAATGATTTGAATAATTATAATACACTCTTTGGCGGCGTATTGATGAAAAAACTTGATAATAATGCCACTTTGTCTGCACGCCGTCATGCCAGGGTTAAGGAATGTGTAACAGCTTCAACTGATTCCATTGACTTCCTTCACCCCATTCATCAAACTGATTCCGTTTGTGTAGAGTCATTCGTATCCTACACAGGAAGCAAGTCGATGGAAATCTTTTGCAAGGTTATTGCCGAAGATATGATTTCAGGGGAACGCAGAATGGCAGCTACTGCCTTTCTTACGTTTGTAGCGCTGGATGACAACAAAAACCCGGTTAAAGTTCCAGATATAGTACCTGAAACAAATGAAGAGAAATTTCTTTATGAATCTGGAAAAGAACGCGCAGAAACACGAAGGATCCGCAGGAAACACAGTCAAGAATTAACCGAGATCATTGGGTTAGAGAAACCGTGGGAAAAGGGAGTGGAAGCATAATGGCACTAGCTGTAGCCGGTCTAAATGATATCTGTAAGGCGAAAGATGACTTAGAGGCAATAAAGCAGCAACATTCCGAACTCTATGAACAAGTGCTTCATGTTGTCAGTTTAACTAGACAATTGCAATTGAACTATGGATATATGAGCTCGTTATTAATGGATGAGGAGCTTCCAGAATATAAGCCGCAGTTTGTAAGAGAATCGGTCCTTCGACTTTACCATTGTGAAGTACAATCTCTGAAGGAATTCCCAGATATTCATGTTGTTAAAGACTTGTTGAAAAAGCACCGAAAAATAGGGGACTCACGAATATTTCTGTTGATTCTTGGGGCGAAACCGGAGCGTCTTCATGGTTCAATGGTGTAGATAATTAATCACGGTAAAATCAACAAAAGTGGTTATTCAAAACTATATGTGCTTTCTTGTACAACGCAAAGCCTGTGTAATAGTAGATCCCTACTTACACAGGCTTTGCGTTTTTATTAAAAGGAGATTCTTACTGTTCAATTTCTGTGTTTTTCCATGTAAATCACGATATAGTACATTAAATGTACATTTACTTTAGATGAAAGCGTATACATTCGTAGTTTTCTGAATGCTACAATAAATTTGGAAAGGGGGGCTAAGGTTGTCACTTGATGATAGAAGTAAGCGGATTATGGATGAATTGGTCAGTAACCCAAGCATTACTAGCCTGGCCATGGAGAAGAAATATAACTTAACTCGACGCCAGCTTGGGTACAGCTTTAACAAAATCAATGAGTGGCTTATGGCCAAGAACCTTCCAGTAATCGAGAGAACGAGAAAAGGTCACTTTATCATCGATCAGTCCGTTTTTACGAAACTATACTGTGAGGAAGAAAGTACTCCCCTAGAGACAACTGCTCTCTCAGAGAGTCAACGTGCAGATCTTATTATCATGATGCTCCTCAGCAGTGAAGAGGAACTTTCTCTTAACCATTTTTCGATTGAACTGAATGTTAGTAAAAATACGGTTCTTAGTGATTTGAAGCAAGTACAGAAAGATTTAGAAGAGTATGGATTGATGATTCGCTATTCTAGAGCATCAGGATATTTGCTCGAAGGAAAAGAGTTTCAAATACGTAGGTTGCTTATTACAATTACGTATCAACTCCTGCAGGTCCATGGGGGCCACAACAAGATAAGGCAATTAGCCAATATTGATACGGAAGAAATAAATGAGTTCAACCAACGAATTGAGAACGTTGAGAACAATTTAAGTTTGAAGTTCACCGATGAAAAATTAGCCACAATGCCATACATTCTTATCTTAATTCTAAGAAGAATCCAGCAAGGTAATGAGATTGATTCATTTTCTATCCAGTATGAGGAGTTATCTGATACGAAGGAATACCTGGCAACCGAGGAGGTTTTTCATGGTACGGAGCAAATCCCAGTCGAAGAACGCTTGTTCATTACGCTCCATCTGTTGACGACCAATGTTTATTGGTCGGACTATTTAACGAATGACGATGCGATTCCAAAATTAGTCCTAGCCATTGATGACATGCTGCGTTTATTTGAGAAAAGCGCCTGTATCTATTTGCAGGACCGGCAGCAGCTGATGAATAAGCTGTTTCAACATATCAAGCCTGCTTATTATCGAATTAAGTACCAGCTTACGGAAACCATGGATGTTCAAGATTCCCTTAATCAAGAATTCAAGGAGTTACACCATCTCGTCAAACGATCAGCGGGGCCGCTTAAAGACTTAATCGGAATGGATATTCCCGAAAGCGAAACGACTTTTATCACGATGCTTATTGGCGGATGGATGACCAGGCAGGGAGATAGTATTGAGGAAAAGATTAAGACGGTGGTTGTCTGTCCCCAAGGTGTTTCGGTATCAAGGCTAATGTTCAACGAATTAAGGGAGTTATTCCCAGAGTTTATTTTTCTTGATTCGTTATCTGTACGAGAATTTATCGATTACAACTTGGATTACGACATTGTCTTTTCACCGACATCACTAGAGACAGATAAAAAACTGTTTATTTCCAATGCTTTTCTAACTGATGAGGAGAAGCATCGTCTCCGGAAACAGGTCATGCTGGAACTGCATGGATACATCCCAAAAGATATGAATGTGAACCAATTAATAGATATTATTAGAAATCATGCAGTGATCGAAAATGAAAAGACACTCGCTGAAGATTTGCAAAAATATATTGATCGAGATGAGGAATCTGCGGTAAAACAGTCTGTTAAAAATAGAGAGAAGAATATCAAAGACTTGATTCCTCAAAGTCGTATTACAGTAAGGAATGCTGTTGATTCATGGGAGGAGGCACTTCGAGTATGTGCCCAGACATTAGTAGATAAAGAAAAGATCGAACCGGAATATGTGGAAGCGATGATTCATCGGACAGAAGAGGATCCTTATATTGTAATCGGACCAAATATCGCAATCCCACACGCAGCTCCAGAGGAGGGCGTGAATGAAGTTGGAATGAGTCTTCTCAAGCTTAAAGAGGGTGTGGATTTTACGGGGGATTATCGAATCAATCTCATAATTGTTATTGCTGCAGTTGATAAACAACAGCATATCCATGCTCTGATGCAGCTGATGAAACTCGCCGGTTCGGAAGAAGATCGAAATCGCATGATAAGCTCTGATACAGTCGAAGAGATTTATAGAATAATTGAATCTTATTCCATGGATTGAACCAACAGTCATTACAAAAGAAGATCGTGGGGTTAGAAAATGAGTGAAATCTTTTTTAATGAATCCGTCATCCTACTAGATCTAGAAGGCACATTGAAAGAAGATGTTTTAACTACAATGGCCCGCAATTTAGTAGACAGAAATCTTGTGAAAGAAAGCTTTATCCAAGCTGTTATCGAAAGAGAAGGTGAATTTCCAACAGGGTTGCCCACAGCAGGGGTCTCCGTTGCGATTCCACACACTGACGTGGAACATGTACACAGAAAAACAATTAGTATAGGCGTTCTAAAACATCCTGTTGATTTCGGTGTAATGGGGGATGATAGCGAAACGATACCTGTAAAACTAGTGTTTATGCTGGCCATGGATGAAGCCCATTCGCAGTTATCACTCCTGCAGACACTGATGCAAATCTTTCAGAATGAAGACACCTTGAAATATTTAGTAAGTGAAAGAGATAAAACAAAGATAAAACATTTATTAGAAGAAAAATTAGACTTTATTGTAATTAAAGGAGATGAGTAAACATGGAAAAGAAACAAGTATTGGTAGCATGTGGAGCAGGGATCGCAACATCAACGGTGGTTAATGGAGCTATTGAAGAAATGGTAAAAGAAAATAACCTTAAAGTCGATCTAGTTCAAATCAAGATTGCAGAGGTTGGAGGCTATGTAGATACAGCAGATTTACTAGTCACGACTGCGATGACGAAAAAGGACTATCCGTTTCCAGTGATTAACGCCCAATCTTTCCTCACAGGAATCGGAACCGAGAATACAAAAAAACAGATTTTAGAAGAACTGAAAAAATAGGCGGATACAACAAAACTGGAAGACTTTAATTGACGAAAGAGGTTCTCTTTAAACAAGTGGGGAGGAAACGAACATGCAAGGTTTTGTTGATGTAATACAAGGCTTTTTAGACTTAGGTGCAACCGTTATTTTGCCGGTAGCCATTTTCTTGTTAGGGTTACTGTTTGGTCAGAAACCCGGTAAAGCCTTTCGTTCCGGTTTAACAATCGGGGTGGCTTTCGTTGGTATTTTCTTAGTTGTAGATTTGCTTGTTAATAATCTTGGTCCTGCAGCCCAAGGGATGGTTGATCGATTAGGAGTGGAGTTAAATGTGATTGATGTAGGTTGGCCGGCAACGTCATCGATTGCTTGGGCATCTGTTGTAGCGGCCTTTATTATTCCATTAGGTTTAGTTGTCAACGTTGTCATGCTTGTTACGAAGACAACGAAAACGATGAATGTGGACATTTGGAACTATTGGCACTATACATTCATGGCAGCGCTGGTTTACGCAATTTCCGGAAGTATAATTCAAGGACTAATTGCAGCAGTATTATTCCAGATTGTCTGTTTGAAAGTAGCCGACTGGACAGCACCTATGGTAAGTGATTTTTATGAATTACCTGGAGTTTCCATTGCTACAGGCAGTACCATTTCCTACGCTCCGGGAATTTTCCTAGTTCGACTGCTGCAAAAAACTCCCATTATAAAAAAATGGGATGCAGATCCTGATACGATACAAAAACGGTTTGGTATTTTTGGAGAATCGATTTTCATTGGACTCTTTCTTGGTGCAGCCATCGGTTTATTGGCAGGATACAGTGCTGGCGAAGTCATTGAAATCGGTATGGCAATGGCGGCAGTTATGGTATTAATGCCGCGAATGGTTAAGATTCTGATGGAAGGGTTAATGCCTGTATCCGAATCTGCTCGCGAATGGTTATCAAAACGTTTCGGTGAAAGAGAAATTTATATTGGACTTGATGCAGCCGTGTTACTTGGTCACCCTGCAGTCATCTCTACAGCCCTCATCCTCGTACCTATTACAGTGGTATTAGCCGTTATTCTGCCAGGCAACGCTTTGCTGCCATTCGGTGACCTGGCCACTATTCCATTTATTGTTGCTTTTATCGTTGGTGGTGCAAGAGGAAATATTGTTCATTCAGTCATTGTAGGTACAGTTATGATTGCGTTGTCTCTTTATATGGCAACAGATGTGGCACCTATCTTTACAGAAATGGCTATCAATACAGATTTCAATATGCCGGAAGGGTCAACCAAAATCTCAAGTATTGACCAAGGTGGTAACTTAGTGAACTGGATTATCTATAAGTTATTTAGTCTATTTAATTAAGCCGTGGATATAAGCATGAATAGATCGTATTGGAGGAGTTCAAATGAAAGCACTAGTCAAAAAGGAACTCGGATATGGTGGGCTGGAAATTCAAGATAAAGAGGAGCCGCAAGTCGGTCGTGATCAAGTGAAAATTGAAGTGGTTTATGCAGGGATCTGCGGATCTGATATTCATACCTATGAAGGACATTACAAGGTGAAAGTGCCTGTTACGTTAGGACATGAGTTTTCCGGTAAAGTTGTGGAAGTCGGAGAAGGGGTTAATAAATTTAAGATTGGTGACCGGGTGACATCAGAAACGACCTTCTATATTTGCGGAGAATGTGAGTACTGTAAATCGGGTGATTTTAATTTATGTAATTATCGTAAAGGGCTTGGTACCCAGCAAGATGGCGGTTTTGCCAAGTACTTAATTGCCCGCAAAGACAGTGTTCATCACCTCCCTGAAAAGGTTGATTACCAATCGGCATCCATGACTGAGCCTTTAGCTTGTACGTATCATGCTGTGGCAAAAACGGTGATTAATGATGGAGACGTAGTCGTTGTCATGGGCCCAGGCCCCATCGGATTGTTCACAGCACAAGTTGCAAAGAGCCACGGTGCTCAAGTTTTAATCGCAGGATTAACAAGCGATCGCGTCCGCCTGGAAAAGGCCAGAGAATTAGGAATTGATTACGCAGTAAATACGCAGGAACAAGATATTAAAGAACTGGTGAACAGGTTGACTGATGGGTACGGAGCAGATGTTGTATTTGAATGCTCGGGTGCCTCTCCTGCAGCTAAACAAGGGCTGGATTTGCTGCGTAAAAAAGGTCAATACGGTCAGGTTGGTATTTTTCCTCAATCAGAAGTTCCATTTGACCTTGAAAAAATCATTCAAAAGGAAATCCGAGTAGTAGGGAGCAGAAGTCAAAAGTCGGCTGATTGGGAGCCTTCCCTTGAATTAATGAGTAACGGAAGTGTGAATGCCAAAGCGATGGTGACACATGAATTTAATATTACCCAGTGGGAAGAAGCTTATCAAGCTATTAAAAGTGGTGAGGCGATTAAAGTATTGTTAACTCCTGTTGAGTAACAAGATTAATTGAAATGAGGGGATAAAATGGTAGATGCTCTTTTAGACTTTATGTTAGGCCCAATGAGAGTAATAGGTGATGTTTATTTCGAATACCAGATCATTTTTAACTCGCTCGTTGTAGGTTGCGCCTTATATAGCATCATTTTCAAAGGAAAAGGGACACAACAATCATCGGCAAACTAGTAAAGGATTGATAGAAAGGGGGAAGAGTGATGAAGTCCCTGAATCTTTATGATGAACGTGATATTCGCTTTGAAGAATCGCCAGAACCAGTCATTGAGCAAGCAGATGATGTGATTGTCAGAGTGAAAGCTGTGGGAATCTGTGGTTCCGATCTATCTAGATATAAAAAGTTAGGCCCTTATGTAGAAGGAATGACATTTGGTCATGAGTTTGCTGGGGAAGTTGCAGCAGTTGGGGCTGGTGTTGAAGATATTAAGGTCGGTGACCGCGTGGCTGGATGTCCTACTTACTATTGTGGTAAATGTTTGAGCTGCCAAAAAGGCGAGTTATCCCGCTGTGAAAAATTAACCGTTATCGGTGCACGTCATCCCGGTGCCTATGCTGAATATGTAAAGCTGCCAGCAGCACATATCGTACCGCTTCCAGATCATGTAGACTACGATACCGCAGCATTGATTGAGCCATCTTCTGTAGTAGCTCACGGCTTCTATCGCACAACTATCCAGCCAGGGGCAGAAGTTGCCATTATGGGCTGCGGAAGTATTGGTTTGCTTGCCATACAATGGGCAAAGATTTTTGGGGCGAAAAAAGTGTATGCAGTTGATATTGATGAAACAAAGCTTGAAGTAGCTAAACAAGTAGGAGCGGACGTTTTAATTAATTCACTGGAAAAACCGGCCCATGAGCAGATTCTTGAATATACGAACGGGCAGGGTGTTGACTTGGCCGTAGAATCGGCAGGCTCCCCGATTACCTCCGCGCAAGTATTTGCCCTTCCCAAAAAAGGCGGGGAAGTCGTCTTCATGGGGATCCCTTATGCGGATATCCATATTGAACGATGCTATTTTGAAAGAATAGTACGTAATGAACTAAGGGTACTCGGTTCATGGAATGCGATTTCTGCTCCATTCCCAGGTAGAGAATGGAGCTCTTCAGTCCATTATATGAGTACAGGTCAAATTAATGTTAAGCCGATGATTTCGCATCAGTTGGATTTGAAGGAAGGCCCTGAAACGTTTGAGCATTTGGTTAATAGAAGAGGCTCATATGTGAAGGTGTTGTTTTACCCGGAGAGAGGATAGATAAGTAAAAAGAAGTACAGCGTTATGGCTCCACATAACGCTGTACTTCTTTTTGCTTTTTGTTTCTATTTGTTAACAGACTTCTTTTGATGGGTGAGACAGTAAACTTTCCCCTTGAATTGCTTGTTTTCCAAACAAAAATCGCTGACTTTTTTAGAAACTTTCCTTTCGCAGACGACACAAGTCTGACGATTATTATGTGTTGGTTGTTGTAGTTTTTTTATATGACGTTGTCTTACTGTAGTATCTGTAATATTTGCTGCTTGTAATGCCTCATAGATGTCTCTTATTTCTTCCAATGTTAATAAAGCTTGATTGGTTTGCAACTTTGTGACATTAACCTTTCTCGTGATAAACTCCGAAAGTTCTACATCATAAACGAGAAGTTGATTTGAAGTGATTTTTCGCAGCTCGGTCCCAGCTTTAAACGTACATCTCTTTGTAAAGGAAACTATTGAGACAATATGGTCGTAGTAGAGGGAGGGGATATAAGGCTTGATCGCTTCAATGTGGCCATAATTTTGAATGAAAGGATTCATCATTCTAAACTTCCCGTTCACTGACCAAGTTTTTCTATCCTTCCCGCCATAGATGGTACCGTTGTAGTTCTTCGTTTCGATGACAAAAATTCCATATGGAGTAATAACGGTATGGTCAATTTGAGAATACCCTGACCTTGCTTGTTGGTTTGGTAGAAGTAGATCATGAAGGTGCTTCCACTCTTTAGGTAATTGGTCAAGTTGAATTTCAATCTTATACTCTCCCAACTCACCGATACGACTTGCTGCAATACTCGTCTTTTTCTTACCCGGCTGCTTTAATTTTGGATTGCTTACTTCAGGCTTTTTCTTAAAGTATTTCTCTAGAAAACTTGTAATCATCTGTGTGCGCTCCTTTTTAGCTTTTAGACGCTACCTGTAACATCGGCTACCTTGTAAATGAGGTAAAGGAGGTAATGAAGAATTATTCGCTTCGTCAGATCGTTCCAAGTTTTGTAAAACTGAACATTTACTTACCAGAAAAATAGCTTATGAAATCCATGAACCTAAATAAATTTTTAAAAAGTTTTATAGTTTTTATGTATAAAGGGAGAGAGAAGGGGATAGACTAATATTATCATTCTCCCTAAACTCCATATATAAGTTTTAACCCACTGTTTTCAGTGGGTTATTTTTTTGGACAGCTTATGATTGGCAGGAAAGAAGGCGTTATTTGTTTCTTTTGCAGGAAGACATCAGGGAATGACACCTGTTTTTAGCTTTCAATGTATTCGAGAAATCTCGTAACTCCTGGTAAAACGCCTCAATTTCTTTAAGGGTGTCCAGCCGTTGTGGTGGGTTCTTGTCGATGTGTTCCATTATAGATTCAAGCTTTTTTAGAAATTTATCTACTTCGATAGTGACTCCCCCATTTTTACCTCCAATACTAGTATAGTTTTCAGTAAATGGAAAGAAATCTGTTTGAAAATTCACAAAAGCCCTCATCTTATCTAAAATTGATGAGATGAGGGCTTTTGGTCTATTTTTCTAATAAGTAGAATCCTATGTATTCAAGAGCTGATTCGAGATTAGGAACAGTCTTGATGTTGGTAGACAGCAGCTGCTTATTGCTGTCTTCGTGTCTGGCAATTTCGGGTGAGATTCCGGTAAGGATGGTTTCGATCCCCATGACTTGAAGGGCTTTAACAAGATCTACGATAACACAGGGGAAAAGGTCGTCCAGGATGACAAGGCCTGAGACATCAATAATGAAATGATCAATTTGATGTTCGGCACTATAACGTAACACAACACGCATGATTTTTTCAGATCTGTATTGATCTATAACCCCTTGAATGGTGAGAGTTGAGACTCCCTTTGTAATCGGGATAATCGGCACATTTAAGAAGGCCATATTATATTTTGTCTGGTCTAATTCTATGATGTGGGACAAGATGTCTGCCATCGATTCAAGGTACTCAACATCTTTCTCGCTGAAGCCTTTTTCCGCTTTGTCCATCACACACAACGTCCCGAAAACTTTACCATTTAGATCCCTCAATATCACACCCAAGAATCCTTTAACATGCAATTGGTCTGTTACTTCTAATCGTCGGGTCACCTCATCTTTAGTCACGTCCAGCTTGCTCAGGGCATTCTTTTCGTTTTCAATAATGAGCCGGCAATAGGTTCCGCCATATTCCACAGAGTAACCTTCCGGGATAATCTCTTCATTCTCATTATAGGAACTGACCACAGTCATTTCTGTTTTGCTTTTTTTGGTGACATAAGCTGTATTCACATCTAGTTGCTTCGTAATGGCTTCAAACATCTTCCTCGATACGGTCCTTAATGACTCGAAGTTAGAGGAATCCAAATTATAATTACTTACCATGAACATTCTCCCTTTAGTGGTTATATTTCTATGTAAGTGTATCTATCAGCATTGTGAAAGCATACGGCGGGGGTGTTCTACTCTCGTGTGGCTCGCTCAGAACATGGCCTTGCAGGGTGTCGGGTTTAAACCTATTATACTCTTTACTTCACCATTTTGAAACTTTAAGTTGGAAAAGCAAGCGCGCAAAGTCCTGCCATCATCAAGCGGATCACAGGAGAACACGTTACAACCTATGGTAGGATAGAATCACCAACGAAAAGGGGGCTAATTTTGAAAAAAATCAAATTGGGCAACAGCAAATTAGAAGTTGGAGAAATTTCATTAGGGTGCATGCGCATTCATGAACTTGGAAAGCGAGAGGCCGCTAATGTTATTGAAAATGCGATGGAAGCTGGCGTAGATTTGTTCGACCACGCCGATATTTATGGCAGCGGTAAATCAGAAGAAGTTTTCTCAGAAGCGATCAGCATGAATGACGATGTGCGGGAAAAAATGAAGCTGCAGACGAAATGCGGAATTCGAAAGGGATTCTTTGATTTTTCCAAAGAACATATTCTGGAATCAGTTGAAGGCAGCCTGCGAAGGTTGAAAACCGACTATATTGATAGCCTGCTGCTTCATCGTCCAGATGCATTAATGGAACCTGAAGAGGTAGCCGAAGCATTTTCTATTCTAAAAGAAAGCGGTAAAGTTCGCCATTTTGGTGTGAGCAACCAGAGTCCGATGCAAATCGAATTGCTGCAAAAGTATTTAGATGAAGATTTGATTGTAAACCAAATGCAGTTGAGTGTTGTACATACACCAATGATTGATGCAGGATTCAATGTGAACATGAGTCATGACCCGGCTATTGTCCGGGATAGTAATGTGCTAGATTACTGTCGGTTGAAAGATATCACGGTACAAGCGTGGTCGCCGTTTCAACACGGAATGATCGAAGGGCCGTTTGTGGGCAATAAAGAATTTCCAGAAGTGAATGCGAAGCTTCAGGAACTTGCCGAGAAAAAGGGTATAACGGATTCCGCTATTGCGACTGCCTGGATTTTACGTCATCCAGCAACAATCCAGCCGGTTGTTGGAACGATGAATCAACAGCGTTTAAGAGACATTGTGAAAGCTTCTGATATTGAACTAACGAGAGAAGAATGGTACGAACTTTATCGTTCAGCAGGGAATGAGCTGCCTTAGTTTTATAAATACGCTAATAGAATGGAAGGTGCTTATCTGTTATAGGTAAGCACTTTTTTAAAGAAAAAATAGGGTGGAATATGATGTAAGGATTAAAGATACAATCGATATCACATCAGTGGCTATAGTCTTATCGTCCTGTAATGAATGGAAAATATAGTGGATTCATCCAATGTAGTGCAAATATATCAAATTATTTTAAATAGTTTGAATTGGGATAAAATTCATGTTAAGGTGAGGTCTATGTTTTTAAGGGAGGAGGATAAAGATTTTATTTTCTTGTTTGTGCAAACGATTGCATTAATTGCACGTGGTCAAATGTTACTGTTGTAGATTCAGAAAAAAAGACTGAAAAGCTCGGTTGCCAAGGTTAGATAGTCGTAGTTAATAAGCGTGGTCAATAAGTTAATACACGATGGAGGGAAAATATGATGAATAGGAGAATCGCTTTCCTAAAGATGATTATTGGTTTAGGCCTTGTAATTTCTTTTCTTACATTATCATCTGTGTTTGTAAGTGCTGAAGAGAGTTCTAGTGAAAAAGAAAATAAACCTGTGACTTCAATAGATTCCCCTAATGGGAAGGTCCATTTGAACTTTCATTTATCTGATAAAGGGGTTCCTCATTATCAGCTTTCTTATAAAGACGAGGAACTAATTGAACCTTCGTCTCTTGGATTTCAGTTTAAAAATCAAAAGGCCTTAGCAGATCAATTTGAAATTGTGAAGACTTCCACAAAAGTATTTGATGATACTTGGGAACCTATATGGGGAGAAAAATCGAAAATTAGGAATCACTACAAACAATTAACGGTATTCTTACAAGAAAAAGAAGCCCCCCACAGGAAATTGAATGTAGTATTCAAAGTTTATAATGATGGAGTCGGATTTCGATATGTGCTCCCTGAACAGGAAAATTTGGGAGAGAATATTAGGATTACAGCAGAGAATACTGAGTTTCGATTTTCCAGCAACAATACATCCTGGTGGATTCCTAATGACTGGGACAGTTATGAATATAACTATCATAAAACCCCATTAAGCGAAGTAGAAGAAGTCAGTACACCTTTTACAATGAAAACACCAGAAGGTACACACCTTACTGTTCATGAGGCAGCTCTCATTGATTATGCTGGTATGGCTTTGAAAAAAGCAGAGGGAGGGGACACTGTCTTAAAGAGTCACTTAGCTCCATGGCCAAATAGTAATGTGAAAGTAAAGAAGGATGAGCTTCCTATAAAGACACCGTGGAGAACGATTCAAATTGGCGATAATGCCGGTGATCTTGTTGAATCTGATATGATATTAAATTTAAATGAGCCAAACGCTCTACAGGATACCTCCTATATTGAACCTATGAAATACGTAGGGGTATGGTGGGAGATGATCAGCGGCAAATCAACTTGGGCTTCTGGCCCCAAGCATGGAGCAACCACTGAAAATGCGAAGCGCTATATAGACTTTGCTCACAAGTATCTCGATACAGAAAATCAAAATATTGGTTTGCTTGTTGAAGGCTGGAACAAGGGCTGGGATGGAGACTGGATCCAAAACGGCGAAAAATTCAGCTTTACAGAGTCATACCCGGACTACGACTTAAGAGAAGTGGTTCAATATGCACAAGAACATGGTATCTCCTATATTATGCATAATGAAACAGCCGGAGATATTATCAATTATGAGGAACAAATGGCCGAAGCTTATGATTTGTATCAGAAGCTTGGGATTCATGCCATTAAGAGCGGGTATGTTGCTGACTATGGAATTCATAACCCCGAAGGACAGCACCATCATGGCCAATATATGGTGAATCATTATTTAGAAGCTGTAAAAAAAGCAGCTGACCACCAAATCATGATTGATACACATGAACCAATTAAAGGCACCGGTCTTCGTCGTACGTATCCGAACTGGATGAGTCGCGAGGGAGTTAGTGGAATGGAATATAGCGCTTTTAGCGATGACACGAACCCCCCTGAACATACAACGATCTTGCCATTTACAAGAATGATGGCAGGGCCGATAGATTTTACTCCAGGAATATTCGATGTTCAAATTTCTCATGCAGATACACGTGTTCATTCAACACGGGCGAAACAATTGGCGTTGTATGTCACCATATCCAGCGGCACGCAGATGGTAGCAGATTTGCCATCAAATTATAAAGACGAGAATGGGAATATCTTACCAGCCTTTGAATTTATTAAAGATGTGCCAGTAACCTGGGATGATATTAAAGTACCAAACGCCAAAATTGGGGATTATGCAAGTATCGTACGCCGGAGTGAAGATGAATGGTATATCGGAAGTATTACAGATGAAAACGCGAGAGTATTAAAAACAGAGCTCAATTTCCTTGAAAAGGGTCAAAAGTATGTGGCGGAAATTTATTCTGATGGGCCAAAAGTGGATCTAGAAAGTAACCCAGAGCCGGTCTCTATAAACAGGGTAATTGTTAAAGCCAATGATACCTTGGTTTCTTCCCTTGCAGGCGGGGGAGGACAGGCAGTGAGAATTTATCCTGCTTCTACAGAAGAGATCGCCAAGCTTCCGAATTATAAAGCGCCGAAGCTTAAGGTGTCCTATAACGAAGTGCCTAGAGCTATCCAGTCGAATGATACGTTTCACATCAAAGTTGATGTGGAAAATAAAAATAATATCGTAACAGGGAAAGAATTAGAACTTCAAATAGACGGGGAAACCATAGCTTCTCAACATGTGAGGGTTGCCCCTGAGAGCACCGAAACAGTTATCTTATCTTATGACCAATTATTTAAAACGGGCAAGCACCGTATAAGTGTAAAAGGATTAGCTTCTAAAAAAATTACAGTTGAGGAGAAAAAACCAACATTTGAATATAGCAACTTTGAAGTATCTGCACAGGAGCAAACCATAACCGCGACCGCGACCGTAACAAACAAAGGCAGTTACGCGGGCAGTGTAGAGGTACCATTTTATATTAACGGTGAACTAGTAGAAGAGAAGAAAATAGAAGTGCCTGCTGCAGCAGGTGGTGGAAGTAAAGAAGTAGCCTTTACTTATACAACTCCGAACGAAGCTGGCATTTATGAAACGGCCATAGCCAACTTGGGAGCAAAGCTGGCTGCACTGCCAAATATTGAGCTTACGGGGAAATGGTTATTCAATCAAGGAGATGACCCCAACTGGATGGATCCAGAGTATGACGACAGTCAGTGGCAGTCAGTAACACTGCCTGCAAGCTGGGAAGATCATTCTAACTACACGGAAGCAAATGTGTATGGCTGGTATCGAAAATCTATTAAAATTCCGGAAGAGTGGAAAGGATATTCTCTTAAAGTTACTTTAGGGAAGATAGATGACGTAGATACAACCTATATGAATGGCCAGAAAATCGGACAAACAGGAGAATTTCCAACTGGGGACAACGGAGAAGGCTTGCAGACCGCCTGGAAGAAAGAACGTGAATACGTCATTCCTGCCGAGACCATAAAATATGGCGAAGAAAATGTGATCAGTATCCGCGTGTTTGACGGCTCAGGAGGTGGCGGGATGTATAGTGGACCTGTTAATCTTGAAGTTGTTCCTCAACAATAAATTACGTCTAGCTTTCTATTTCAGACCATAATAATTGAAAGGCCTCAGGCCATCGAAATGGCTTGAGGCTTTTTTAGTCTCTATTGCACTCGTTTAAGGTGATCGTCGAGCTTGTCCATTTGGGAGGAAAATCCTTGGACAATCCCCATATCCATAATTGCTTCTAGGGTCTCAACAGAGGCAAATTGGTTTCGCACAATTAGTTTCGTCTGTCCATCCTGATCCTGAAAGATATAGTTGGCTTGGATCTTTGGCATGCCTTCTACAGCGTTCCCTTTTTCATCTGCAAACACATCATTGTACACGATTTTATTTGGTGCTTCAATTTCTTGATAGACTGCTTTGCCCCAGGATTCCTGACCATAGAAATCACCCTGTCCTTCATCTACGCAGCGCATGCAATAATGCCACACACCGTCAGGCTCAAATTCAAAGGTGCGATTCTCAGTCTGCCAGCCTTGTGGCCCCCACCAGCTTGCCAGTTGGTCAGATTCCGAAAAAGCTTTAAATACAAGTTCCTTTGGAGCGTCAAATGTCCGTTCCATCACAAGATTCCGTCCCTCTACTGCTGTCTCCAAATTGCTACACCTTTTGTTCTCAGACATGTCCCTTCTTCCTCCTCGTAAAAATGTTCCCTGCAATAGGCAGGCAGAATGTGATCTAGGAGTCGTTTTCTGTTGTTGAGTATGTACATTATACAACAAGGAAGTCGTGAATAGTTTGATTTAAAGATATATTGTTATTAATTTTAGTAAGGAGAAATACTCTTGTGATTTGCTCCGATACGATCGCCTGTTTTTTTACGAAAAGAAAAACACCTCTCAGTTTAAGAGGTGTCCTTGAATAATATATCGATCTGGGGCATTGCCAATAAAATCGAAAGGATAGCATGTCGTTAATGTTAAGGTTGGTTGATCTTTTTTTACGATCACCGTTCGGTCATCTGCATCGGTGATCCAAATCTTATCAACTTTATAATTGTATTCCTTACCATTATAAACTGCAGTCAAAATGTCACCCTTTTTAATATCGCCTAACTCAGTAAATACAGTATCCCGATGTCCGCTTAACACTGTATGACCTTTCTTTTTGTTAGGAACCGTTGTCCATTTGCTGACATACATGCCGACCCCTTTATCCAGGGTATCCTCACCTGTTCCCCAAAAGACTTCAAACTGCTGATTAATCGCAGGTATTTTTAATTTGGCGATATTTTTGCCATGCTCATGATCGTAAGAAAGAGTCTGTATGGGCTGATCTACAGTTTGACTAGAATGATTTTCTTTTTCTGTTCCTGCTGCCTGAACTGTTTCAGTCGATTCCTGTGCTTCGGGTTCAATTTCGGAAACTGATTGAGTGCCTTGCCACCATTGGAAACCACTCCACCCAGCAAGAGCAATGCCTATTACAACCAATGCTGTGGCTATATATTTCATGTACTCACCAACTTTTTTTGTTTAGATCGAACAAAAAGATCAGTCTATCCGTACTAAGAATTATATTACTGTGCAAATAAAAACTGCCTATCAACAATTTACCATTTGTCTATGAGAATAAAAAGGGCAGGCATCAGCCTGCCCAGAAAGGGATGATTATGTATGATTATTGGAATCTCTTACGAATTACAAACAGTGATCCGCCTAACACCGTAAGAATTAGACCAAGAAGTGTGTAGGAAGCGTATGAAGTAGATGTGTTTGGAAGCTCCCCGCCTTGTTGTGCAGTTGTTTCTTGTGAATCGGAAGTGCCTTGCTCATCGGAAGGATTAGCAGGAGCCTCATCGTCATCTTCACATGGAATACCATCACTATCTCTGTCTAAACGTTGTGGATCATTTCCTGATGTGAAACCATTCTCGTCCCAATATGCTTGAGCTTCTTCTTGAGAAGCAAAATGTTCACAGTCTTTATCGGCAGCTGGTGTTGTCTCTTCTGTGCTTTGCTGGTCCTCCGTGTTGTTGTTTTCCTCGTTGGATGGATTTTCAGCATCTGAACCACCTGATGGAAGACTTTCACATGGCTCACCGTCTCCGTCCCTATCTAAGCGCTGAGGGTCATTTTCAGCTGAGAAATCATTCTCATTCCAATATTGTAGTGCTTCTTCTTTCGTTTCAAAATCTGCCTCACAGTCTTTGTCAACAGCAGCGTTAGCCACATTAACTCCAGAAAAACCGCCAATTGTCATCAGTAAAGCAAATAGACCTACTATTAGTTTTTTCATCCTTAAAATTTACCCCTTTCAAGATAAATCATCCCTCCCTAGGAATATATTTCCTATTAATACCAGCCTAAATAATATTGTCGAATATGTAAAGTCAAAAACTAGTTTTTTTATACTGGTTTTCAGTAAAAAATAGAATTTAAACAGGGATGAATTGACTAATCAACCATTTTTGGGAAAGATAAATAGAATATTTGAACCCGGGACTATAGATACCGAGTTGCAGTATCTGTCGTGGAGTGACTGACTGGGGAGATTTTTATAGAAGGTTTATTCCCAATTTTTACATGAACGATACATTCTTATAAAATGCATTTCACAAATCCCTCTTAGAATGATAATTGAACATCGTCATTGATGTTATTCATATAAGGGAGGGTCATAAGAATGAAGCTGAAAAAATTTATATTATCCATTTCACTTGGTACAGGGTTGGTTTTAGCGGGATGTGCGGAAGAACCAGCAGAAGAGGAGCCCGAAACTGAACAGGAAGAACAGCAGGCTGAAGAAGAAACAAATACTGAACAAGACGAACAGCAAGCTGAGGAAGAAACAAATACGGATCAGGGTCAGACAGAAGGAAATGAGGAGTCTGGCACAGAAGAGTCTTCTGAAAACACAAATTGATAGATTTTAAGGGCTGAATGGGGAGTGTGTCTCTCTATTCAGCTTTTTTATAGAAAAGGAAGATCAACTGTTGGAGGAAGTTAGAAGATCCAACATCCTGGTAAATCCAATGTACTGAAGTTTCTTTGTAGCATCCCGCTTCCTTTAAAGCAAAGTAGGGATAGTTAGAAAGAGAGGGGAATTTGTCGATACACCTTTTTTCGGATAGAATGAAAGTGATTTCATAGTACAGAAGGTGTAGAGAAATGAACGACAGACAAAGGGAACTTGTCCACACATTGATTTTAAATACGAATGAATATACTCATGTCCACGCTTTAGCAGAATCTCTCCATTGTTCCGAGAAAACCATCCGTAATGATTTAAAGGTGGTAGGAGAATTTATAAAGGACTATCCTGATGCCACTCTGGATCGTAAGCAAGGGGTTGGAATTCAGCTTGTAGTTGAAGCAGAAGAGAAATCACGAATGCTTGATCGTCTCTCGCAAGCGGAGCCAAAGTCTCAGGAAGATCGTCTTATTGAAATCACTTACCAGTTACTAGTTAGTAAGGATCCAGTTACTCTAAGCGAACTGTCCTCACAGTACTTTACGAACAAGTCAACGATCAAAGGAGACTTGAACCAGATAGCTCCTTGGCTTGAAAGGTTTGAATTGGAACTGGTCTCCAGGCAGCGGCTCGGTCACGCCGTCAAAGGGGGAGAGCTACAGAAGCGAAATGCTCTAGCTCGTTTGCCAGAATTGGCCTCATCTCAGTTATCCACCAGCAAGGAGATGTTGAATCTCTTTTCCTCATACGATGTAAGTGTAGTTCGCAAGCTGCTTCGTGATATGCAGCATCATTTTTCTGTTTTTTCTGTAGAGGGTGATTATGAAAGCTTGCTAATCCACACTCTGGTTATGATTAAACGAACTACACAACGTTCCCCGATTACGCTCGATGAATCAGCAGAGGAAACGGTTTCTCATACAGAGGAATATGGAATTGCGGATTGGTTTTTGACAAGATTAGAGCGAATTCTCCGGATTGTTTTTCCACAAGAGGAACGAATTTATTTTACGAGGCACTTGATCAGTAGTAAAAGCAATTCTGGTTCATCGAAAAAGGAGTCCAATCGTTTGGTAGAAGATATCGTTGAACAATTGATTTCCCAGATGGGGAATTTTACGGTGACCGATTTTTACGATGACCAAACCTTAAAGAATGGGCTGAACACTCACTTGGAATCAACAGTTCATCGCTTGCACTATGGCTTTACGATTCATAATCCGATGCTGGAAGAGATTAAGAAAATGTATCCGTATATGTTCCGTATGGTCGTGCTAGCTCTTGAAGAAGTGGGGGCAGCGCATGCGTTCACGATTCCTGAGGATGAAGCGGCCTATGTGGTCCTGCATTTTCAAGCATCCGTAGAACGGCTGCAGAAACATCGGAACAAGTTGAAGAAGGTGCTGGTTGTTTGTAACTTAGGTGTAGGGATGTCTCATTTGCTGCAGGCCAAATTAGAGCAAACGTACAGGGGATTTGACATTGTTGATTGTGTAGGAATGTGGGAAATTGACGAAGCTTTAGCAAAGCAAGCTGTCGATCTAGTGATTTCAACAAAATCATTGCCACATCAGTCTCTCCCTGTGATCGTCGTTTCGCCGCTGCTAGAAGCTAAGGATAAAAAACGTCTGGATCAGTTTCTAAAGTCCATCGATCAAAACAGCAGAGAAGGTCAAAATTCAGAGGTGATTGAGCGATTTGTTGAAGATGAGCTGATTTATTCGGATGTAGATCTCGAACATCGTTTTAAAGTAGTCGAGTTACTTGCCAATGGGCTTGTGACAAAAGGAAATGTTACGCAGGCATTCCCTCATAGTGCTTTACTGCGAGAGCGGTCGTCTGCTACTTCGATTGGGGGAGGAATCGCTATACCTCACGCACATCCAGAAGAAGTTCTGCACTCAACGGTGGCGATCGCCATTCTTCAAGAACCATTAGAATGGGGACGTGAATATGTCTCGGTCGTGTTTCTTTTGGCGATGACCAAACAGGATCGATCCTTGATCAAACCACTGATTCAAAGGATAGCGAGCATGAGTGGAAGCCCTGAATTTATTCAGAATCTGAAAGAAGCCCAAGATGTATCATCCATCAGGCAAATTCTCCGTAAATAATTCATTTTTACCACATCTAAGGTAAAAATGAATTATTTTTTATGAGGAAAGCTATCGTAAAATAGATGTATAACAAACTAGGGAGGATCGCTTATGAAAATACTAGCTGTTACAGCATGTCCAGTCGGAATTGCCCACACGTATATGGCTGCTGAGAACCTTCAGAAGGCCGGCGAAGACATGAATGTTGACATCAAAGTGGAGACTCAAGGATCCATCGGTGTTGAGAACGCGCTGACAGAGAAAGATATTGAGGAAGCAGACGGAATCATTATTGCCAGTGATAAGGATGTTTCTAAAGAGCGTTTTGCGGGGAAGAATTTGATTGTTGTAGGAGTTCAGGAAGGAATCCGTCAGCCAAAGGAACTAATTCAACGAATTATGGATGGAAATGTATCCGTTTACAAAGGTGAAATGCCTTCTGCTGATTCTGTTAAGCAGAAGATGAAACAAAAGGAGAATCCTATCTATCGTCACTTAATGAACGGAGTTTCCTATATGATTCCGTTTATCGTAGTTGGTGGGTTACTGATTGCCATCTCTCTTGCCCTCGGGGGAGAACAGACAGATGGGGGCATTGTCATTCCTGAAGGATCATTCTGGAAACAAATTGAAAGTTTAGGAGCCGCTTCGTTCAGCTTTATGGTACCGATTTTAGCCGGATTTATTGCGGTCAGTATTGCCGATCGACCAGGATTAGCTCCCGGAATTATTGGCGGATACATTGCGGCTAATGGAAGTTTTTACGGCAGTGAAGCGGGTGCAGGGTTCATTGGTGGAATCATCGCCGGATTCCTAGCTGGATATGTGGTGCTTGGTATTAAGAAAATTAAAGTGCCTCAAGCAGTCCAGCCAGTAATGCCGATCATTTTTATTCCGATCATAGCTTCATTGGTTGTCGGATTGTTATTCATTTTCGTAATTGGAGCCCCTGTAGCTGCTATTTTCGAAGGTTTGACGCAGTGGCTTGAAGGCATGCAGGGAACCAGTTCGATTGTACTTGCCCTCATCCTCGGTGGAATGATTGCGATTGATATGGGAGGGCCTTTTAATAAAGTAGCCTTTTTATTCGGAGCGGCGATGATCGCAGAAGGAAATTATGAAATCATGGGACCTATTGCTGTTGCGATCTGTATCCCGCCGCTCGGTATGGGACTTGCAACATTTTTGAATAAGAAAAAATATAACCAGGCTGAGCGGGAAACAGGGAAAGCATCGTTCACGATGGGACTATTCGGAATAACTGAGGGAGCCATTCCCTTTGCCGCTCAGGATCCATTGCGCGTCATACCAAGTATTGTCGTTGGTTCAATGGCCGGTTCAGTCGTAGCCATGATGAGCAGCGTTGGGGATCGCGTCGCCCATGGCGGCCCGATCGTAGCAGTGTTAGGCGCTGTCGATAACGTGCTGATGTTTTTCGTAGCTGCAGCAATTGGGGTTGTTATTACAGCATTTATGGCGAACGCGTTGAAGAAAGATGTCGTCGCTGCTGGGGCTGGAATGCCTGTGGGGGAAGCCGCTGATGCTGAGTCTGACTCGGTCATTAAAGAAGCCGTTGAAGAAAAAGAAGAAGTGAACAGCCAGCCATCTCAGGAGCAAGATCACATCAACATTACCAAACTTACCGACATTACGACACCAGACCTTATCGATATCGATTTGACAGGCTCGACCCGTGATGAAGTGATCGATGAGCTAATTCAGACACTGGATAAACAAGACGTCCTGCATTCGGCTGAATCATTTAAAGAAGCGATTGTGAATCGTGAGCAAGAAGGCACCACGGGACTTGGCATGAATATCGCGATTCCGCACGGTAAATCCTTAGCTGTCAAAAAGCCTGCCGTCGTGTTTGGTATTAAGCGGGAAGGTGTCGACTGGAACAGTATGGATGGAACAGATGCAAAACTGATTTTCATGATTGCGGTTCCGAAAGAAAGAGAAGGAGACGATCATTTGAAGATTCTCCAAATGCTTTCGCGTCGTTTGATGAATGAGAGTTTCAGAGAAGAACTGTTAAACGTGTCGTCGAAAGAGGAAGCGTACCGGTTGCTGGAAACGATTCAATAAGTATGAAGCCGAACAGGGAGATACCTTGTTCGGCTTTAATTTTTTGTCAAAAAATAGGTTGGGACATTAACTTACGCCGCTGTTTTTCGAAGGGAAGACACAAGCAACTGAGATACGAAGTAGATGATTAACCCACCGATTAATGCTAAAGCAAACCCAAATATAGTGGCTTCCGATACAAAACGTTGGCCTTCTATTTCAATACTGTATAGAGAGGCGCCGAATAGAGAAGGTTTTGAAGTAATATCCGAATAACCAAGTAACAGCAAGACGATAGGACTTACAAATACTATAAACAAGTACAATAAAGCAAAACTTATGCCACTTGAAAAAGCTTTGAAAAATTTAACCATCTATTTTTTCCTCCATTCATGAAGTGAACTTGTAATGTTTTTACCATCAGGCAGATTTGGATGCAACATGATCAGATTGGCAAAAGACAAAAGTGTAAAAATATTTGTAAACTGATTATTAATAACCAACATAAAACTTAGAGATAGTACAATCGGGAAAAGCGAACCAGAGACGGCAACAGCTAAGTTTTTTGATGGGGAATTAAATTTCTCATGAATGACATAGAAATGTTTCAGATTGAATTCAAATCCAATATAATAGAATGGTTTATCTTCGGTAACATTTAGAATCATTATCGCGAGAACATGACCTAATTCATGGATGATAAACACTAAAGCTAATGACGTTAGCAATTCTGTCATTTAATGATGGGTCTCCTTATATACATTGATTGGATGAAATAAAAAATAAATAAGGCTATTCCTAAATAGGTGAATTGGATAAGTAGCATGTCTTTCAGTACCTGTTGGATGATCAGGTCAAATACATTTACAAATACCAATAGAAAAATAACCACAAACGTCTTGTTAAAGTCATCTATTTTTATTACAAACGCAGTTAATATAGAAACCATCGTTATAAAGCCTATCGAAACTAGTGCGGTGAGTATTCCGCCAATATCTACCCCAAACCATAACTTTGTGATGAGTAAGAAAGAAAAATAGGTCAAACTATTTAACATATAGATGAAAAATACTCGAGACAAGAAATAGGGATATTTACCAATGTTTAAATTGTAAATGGCAGATTTGAATTGTTTAAAATGTATTCCGATAGTTAATGGAAGCATGATCAGAATTTCTTTCAGGCCAAATTGAATGATGAACGAGTATAATGTAAAAAAGCTAGTCGAATCAAAAGTGTAATAAGTTCCGATCATAATCATAACGAGAATGATGTATAGTAAACCTTGTTCTTTAAACACTTGATTACGAAAAAAATTCAACCATTCAACTTTAGCCTGCAGCATATATTGGTTTCTGTATTGTAGATGGCTGGTTTCATATTTTTGTAACAGGATTCCTGCATTCTTTTTCCTGAACGTTTGTGTTAAGAAATCGGCTGCCAGTCGTCTGAACGTATAAATAACCATAAAAAGGACCAATGAGATGAAAAATAAATAACCCAAAGAGCTTTGTTCCAAAAAACTTTTCAGATAGGTTTCAGCTGCTATGAGTAAACCAAACATGATAACAAGCAGGGAGAGGGTGTTTATTGTCAGGTGTTCTTTTTCCGAACTAGTCATCTTATTAATAACTTGATTAACCACCATCCATACAGTAACGGCTAGAATAAATAAGAGTGTTATAGTCAGAAGTAGGAACATAAAATAAAAGGGATCAATAGTCTTGCCTTGTATAATGATGCCCAACAAGGCAGGGAAGAAGGTTAACATTAAAATGACATTATAAAAGAGGTAAAGATAAAACATACTTCCTGCAATGGTTTGAGAAGCTTTTATATCTGAATTTAAATATAAAAATATGTAACTGTCATTTTTTAGTTTATTTCTTGATAAGACAATACAAAAGCAAACGAGCACGGTAGCGACTTTAAGAAGGTTTAAATAAAGATTGTCTAGCCGGATTTCTACCCGAGTTATCGTTCGTAGGGTGAATACTGTATAGATGGTATACACTAATAAAAGCCCAACTATCAGTGTCATTACTTGAGGTAAATGTGTTGTTAAATAATTCTTAACTTTATTGGTTAGCCTGGGCGTTTCTATATTCTTTACGATTTGAATCCATGTCATCTAGCAATCCCTCAATATATTCATAATATTCTTGGTTAACTTTAGTGTATGTTTCCTCCAAAGTTATGTCCCCAAATGTCTTTTGAATATCTTCTCTTCTTTTGTTTAGTTTTATTTCTCCATCCCGCAGTATGATGGCATTGTCAAACAAATCTTGCCCGAAGTTTAAATTATGTGTAGATAAAAGGATCCCTACACCTTGGGATTTTAACTTTTCTAATACTTTTTTTAAAATTATGATCATATCTGGATCAAGACCATTTGTTGGTTCATCAAATACGATAAAATCACTTTTTCTAAAAAGTTGTGATACAATTTGTGTCTTTTTTTGATTTCCGTGTGACAAGTTAAGGATAGGTACATGTAAATATTTTTCAAGTTCAAATAGATCAATTAAATTTTGCAAAAAGCTTTCATTTTGATTATTTTCAAATGAGCTCTTCATAAGCTGAAAATACTCTTTGGGTGTTAAGTAATCAAGCAAAGAAATATCATCTGGAATATAGGCCAAATGTTTTTTGAAAAAGTCTACATCATCCTGGGAATCGAATGAAATATCGCGCCCATCCACCATAACCTTTCCTTCAAACGTTAACAGGCCAAACATTGATTTAATAATGGTTGTCTTGCCAGCACCATTATGTCCTAATAGAAGATTTATTTCTCCTCTGTTCATTTCAATTGGTATATCATTTAACTCAAACGAATCAAATGCTTTGTTCTCAATGTGTAATGAAATCATTGCAAATCTCCTAATACATCTATTATAATTTAACCAAGAACTGCCCAGCTGCTTATTGTGGTAAGCAACTGAGCAATCCTAAAATGGTTTAGCCACACTTGATTTTAATGTAGATACCCATGAATTTGAATTCTCCAAGGAAACTTGCGCCGTTTCCATAGTGGTTACATGCCCAAATTAATGCAGCTATACTAGCTACTCCTAATACAATAAACAATACTGTGATCCAAAACGCATTTTTTTGGGTTTTGTCTGAACTTCTTAATTCATGCTGGGACAAAGTGATGTTTTGATAGAGATTCATAACTAAAAAGTATAATTGTGCGAGAACCATATTTGTTTTGTTTAAGTAGGCCGTCATTTCTTCACCTCCTTTTCACTTAGTACTGCTGTTTGTTAAACAGCAGTTTTTTATTTGAAAAACTTTTGAACTAGTTACTTTTATTCAAAAGTTAATCAACCGTTTTTCCATAGATTTATAGTATTTCTCTGGAAGTATGTAGCTTTAAAAAATCCCCTTAAAACGCATTCGTGTTTATTATCAGAACTTTATGATAACTACTTACAAATACAGGCTACCATCATCCCCTGTTGAAAACAATATAATTTCCAAAAAAAGGGTATAAAGGTATTATTATACTAGTTGATTTTGGTGATAACCGTAAAATTGTACTATAGGAGAGCATATAAGGCAGTTCTTTTCACCTGAAGAAAAAGTCATGAAGTAAAAGTCTGCCCCCCTGATTGGGAAGTATATGCGCCAGCTCACTTTTTCATCTGCTCTGAGCCTACCATTCCTACTTTCCAAATGTTTTTCAGGCTATGTCTGGCCGTGATGAACTTAGGACCTTCCGACACTTCCCATACTACGGGGAAGCTTGAACGCGAAGAGCCCTTACTAAAAAACGGTAATTCTTACTACTTTGCTTGGGATTGGACGTCGTGTATAATAATGAGCAGTTCAAATAGGATGGCTGTACATTATCTTGGTTCACTTCCTATTTGTATTCATTAAAACAACAGCAAAGAGGTGAACTACATGAGTAAGCAAAAGGAGAATGCTAAGTTTTCCAAGCTCCTAAATGGAATTGAACGTGTCGGCAATAAATTACCAGATCCTTTTATCTTATTTGTCTACTTGGCAGTCGGTGTCATTATCGTATCCTGGATTATTTCTTTATTTAATGTGACGTTTACACTGCCAGGAAAGGAAGAAGAAGTAGCGATCAAGAACTTACTTTCCAGTGAAGGTTTTCAATATATGCTGACGTCCATGCTGGATAACTTTGTCGGGTTCAAACCACTCGGCATCGTATTAGCGATGATGCTCGGAATTGGATTGGCTGATAAAGTCGGCTTAATAGAAACGTTTATTAAAAATACGATTTTAAAAGCACCAAGATCTCTAATCACTTATGCAGTGATTTTCACAGGAATCTTAGGGAACCTCGCAGCAGATGCCGCGTTTGTGATTGTCCCGCCGCTTGCCGCGATGGTGTTCTACAATGTAGGGCGTCATCCATTGGCAGGTTTGGCAGCTGGCTTCGCGGGTGTAGGTTCTGGTTTTACGGCGAATGTGATCGTCACCAACACAGATGCGGTTCTTTCAGGAATTTCTTCTGAAGTCATGGCAACTCTTGAAACAGCTGCTACGGTCACTCCCGTCGATAACTACTATTTTATGTTAGTATCAGTCGTGGTTTTATCTGTTGCAGGTGCCTTGATTACGGAAAAGGTGGTCGAACCCCGTCTCGGTGTATATGAAGGAAATGTACAGAAAGAGTTTGAAGATACCACACCAACAGAAAGAAAAGGATTACGCAATGCAGCGATAGCCAGCATTTTATACATTGGCTTATTCATTTTGCTGTTATTTATCCCTGATTCACCGCTTAGAAACGAAGAGGGCGGTCTTATTCCGTCACCATTTCTAGATGGAATTGTACCGATTCTTATGCTTTTCTTTATTACAGTCGCCGTCGCTTATGGCGTGACCGTTGGAAAGATTGAATCCACTCGCTCGATTGCAAAATTCATGGGAGAAGCGATGAAAGATATGTCTGGTTTCATCGTTCTCATCTTTGCAGCTGCACAGTTCATCGCTTATTTTGAATGGACGAATATTGGTTCATGGCTGGCTGTAAGTGGAGCTCAATTTTTAGAATCTATAGGAGTGACAGGTCTCGGCGTAGTTGTGGGATTTGTATTATTAACTGCTTTACTAAGTATCTTTATTTTCAGCGGTTCTGCGCTTTGGGCCCTGGAAGCCCCTATTTTTCTCAAAATGTTTTCTTTCCTTGGCTATCACCCAGCATTCATTCAGGCTGCGTATCGAATTGCGGATTCTTCTACCAATATCATTACACCGATGAATCCGTATATTATTATTGTGCTGGCTTTTATGAAGGAATACGATAAGAAAGCTGGATTAGGAACATTGATTGCCTTAATGCTTCCTTACAGTTTAACGTTCCTTATCGTTTGGATACTATTATTATTGGCTTTTGTATTTTTGGGGATTCCGTTTGGACCGGGAGTCGACGTGTATTTGTAGAAAGAAAATGGAATTAAAATCTATGGAAAAAGCAAAGCTGGATAGGCATACGTCCTATCAATGGCTTTGCTTTTTTGTCCTCGTATTGACAGCCTATAAAGCCAATTGCGATTTTTTAAGATGGCAAGCTAATTGTATCTCTAACAGGTCTCCATTATCGCGTAAATCAATCTTTAATAGGTCTTCAATTTTGTTAATTCGTTGGTAAAGTGTATTGATGTGAATATGTAAGTGATCAGCTGTTTTACTGGCAGAGCGATTCAGTTCGATGTAGGTGAGCAGTGTTTCTTCTAATTCTTTATTTTTTTCAGTGGCCGTTGTTAAGGGAGAGAGAGTTTCATTAATAAACTGTTCGATTTCTTCTGTTGATTGCTTTAAAAATAACCGATTTAACCCAATGTCTTCATACTGAATAATCCCAGTACTGGCACGTTGATCTAAGTAATCTAATGTTTTTTCAGCCTCTTCATAACATTTCTTTATGCTCTCAAGCCCCATGTAAGCATTGCTTATTCCACCACGAAATATCGGGTTTCCACTTCTTTCCCAATCCTCCTTGATTACATTCAACTTGTACGTAATGTGTTTCAAATCAGCTGGCACTGGAAGGGAGATCAATAGAAAGATTTTATTATAAAATCCATAAATAAGTTTTTCTAAGGAAGGGAATTCTGTGTTTACTTTGGAGATGAGTTGATAAATAATGATGTCTAAATATTGTATATCGACCGCATGTTTTGGAATTTCTAAAATGCTAATCACCCAATAAGAAGAAGGGTTGAGATCAAACTCTTTTCCCAGTTTTCTCAAATGGGAAGGATCCTCATTGGTTAACAATTCCTGGAACTTCTCATACATCTTTCTATTATAAATGGTTGAAATCGTCTGTCGTTTGACTAACTCTAACGCTAAGACAGAACTGCCTTGTTCGAGCGTGATCTGGTCAGATTTAGATAGAGAGCCGTTAATTTGAATAATTAAGCATCCAAGAAAAACACCTCCGTTATAAATGGGATATAAATAAAACATTTCTTCCAATTCTCCAAAAACCTTTACGTGGGAAGCCTGACGCTTGTTTGAAAATATGGCTTTGAGTTCGAACATACTAAAATGTGAATGTTCACAAGGGTCAGGGCAATAAAACGTGTTTTCCAGCCCGTTAAAAAAGACCACTGTTCGGTTCATCATTTCTTGGAGTTCGTGAACTAGCACTTTTATTCCTCGGTTTCTGATCGAAATGTTCATTAATATCTCATGAACTTCCTGCCTTTTTTCAAGCTGGGCATTTTTTTTCGTTAGTTTCTTACTTAACGCAGTAATTTCCTGCAGGCTGTCATTGGTTTCCGTATGAAACTGAGCATTTTGAATCGCAATAGCCGCTTGTCCAGCGAATCCTTGTAATAAATTCAAATCATGTTCAGTCAATTTTCGCTTAATCTTCCACTGATGAATGATCATAACGCCAATTCTCTCTTCTTCGATTGAGATCGGAACACAAATTGCTCCTTCGGTATACTTTGAAGATCGATTGATAAAGCTAAGGTTTTTATCTGAGATATGGTTTGTATGCATTTCCGCATATAGTTCTTGTCGTGAATTGAAGATCCTTCCTTTTCCATCTTGAAAGACCTTCCCTGTAATGGCTTCTCCTACTTCTACACTAAAATGATAAATTAAGTCATTGAAACCTACAGGCGCTTTTGAAATAAGTCTTTTTTTATCCGGATCATAGAGCATGAGATACCCTGCATCCGCTGCCGGGATAACTTTTAACGCATTTCGAATAATATTTTCTAAAACTCTGTCAAGGTGAAGGGAGGAGGTAACAGAACGAATACTATCTACCATTGTAGTCATTTCTTGTGTTTTTAGTTGAATAGTTTGCTCCAGATCGAATACACGCATGAGGTGAAATACGTGTTCTACTTCTTCATCCGTTAAAGGAAGTGACTCTTGAAATATGAAGACAGCTATTTGATTTCCTCGTTCATAAGTAAATCTCAAAGTTACAGAGTTTTGTTGGTTGATGATTTTATACCCACAATCATCTGAGGGGAAATCAGTAAACTTAGGAGGGCCGCCTTGTTGATGGACACCATCAAAAATCAAATAAGTTTCATTTTTGTAATAGTCACAACCCCAAATGCAAAAATTACTATGAACTAACGTCCTTTTTAAAAATTGGACCCCGTATTCAAGTGAATTCATGAATTGTCCCTCTCCTTTTATGTATAGATCTCCATTCATGATCGATAAATTATAGATAAACATACATTGTTTTCCTGTTACGCTAATTGTATAGTAAACAGAATAGTTTGAAAATGTGGAAATTAAAATGTAAGTGCTTACAAGGTTTTGGAGGGTGGGTGTTTCGTCATATGAGATGTGTTGCATACCGGCGTTCGATATTAAAAGAGAAGGGGAGATGATTATGGAAGATGTCATGAGATTGGCAAATAGTAGTGTCGTTTGGATTGTCGCCACACTTGTCCTAACTGTTGTTATTTTTCAAGCCATAAAGTTTATCATGCTGGCCGCTGGAGCAGGTAAAGAGATAGGCATGAGCAGGGGGGAGGTACATAGTGCGCTGAAAACAGGTGCGATCGCAGCGATAGGTCCTTCGTTTGCAATTATCATCGTCGCCATTTCTTTAATTCCGCTACTTGGTGATCCCCTCACCCTAATGAGAATTGGAATTATCGGTTCAGCGCCGATTGAATCCGTTGGAGCGACTCTTGGCGCAGAAGCCTATGGTACGGAGTTAGGCAGTTCCGGTTTTAACTATCAAGCGTTCACGACTGTGGCCTGGACCTTATGTCTTGGGGGAGTAGGCTGGTTGGTCTTTACTGCTCTAGCCACCAAGTCGATGAGCAGGGTCGAGAAAAAAGTAACCAATAAAAGTGACAAGAGTAAAAAAACGATGACCATCGTCACGACAGCAGCGATGGTTGCTGCCTTCGGTAATTTGGCTAGTGCTGAAATGATCAAAGGCTTTGCCTATGTTTTAGTTGTTATTACATCAAGTTTAACCATGGTTCTGTTTACATCTCTTGCCAATAAGCATCAACTTAATTGGCTGCGAGAGTGGTCACTTGGATTTTCAATTATTGCCGGTTTATTCGTCGGCTACTTTGCAATGTAAGGAGGTTAAATGATGGGCATCAATCCAGAAAGAGTTGAAGAAGAAGAACTTTCTACAAGTACTCAAGAAATTGCAATGGAACAGTTTCATGGAAAAGCCCACTTCTGGGGACGATTAACACTTTGGTCTGCTATTATTCTAACACTCTCATTACCGGTGATTCTATCATTTGTTCTTGGCTATCACCCAGGCTGGAGCGCTATTCTCGCCGGTTTTATTGCGTACGCTAGTATTGTGGCAGCTGTATGGTTTTTAGAGCCTATTATGTATTTCCCTGTATTAGGTGTGTCTGGAACGTATATCAGTTTTCTTACAGGAAATATCGGGAACATGTGTCTTCCTTCTGCTGCAGCGGCTCAGCATGCCATCGGTGCTGAGCCGGGGACGAGAAAAGGAGAAATCACGGCTACTCTCGGAATAGGAGCAGCCTCAATAGTGAATAAACTGTTCCTAATCCCAATTATACTAGGCGGATCTGTTCTCATATCTACCATTCCAGAAAACATACAGCGAATTTTCCCACTGGTGCTGCCGGCAATCTTTGGAGGAGTGTTAGCTCAGTTTGCTATGAAGAAGCCAATTTACGGCGTGATTGCCTTAGGCGTTGGACTGATCGTAAACATGACTTCACTAGTTGTCTATTTAAAAATGTTACTATGTATAATGATAACGATTATAATTTGCGTGTGGTTAGAAAAAAGAAACGTTGCTAAAAAATAAACTTGTGAAGGGGAGTAGATCGTCTTGAGTAAAGCAGATTTATTACAATGGATGGAACAAAACGAAGAAATGTTTACAGAAATGGCGCAAGATATTTGGGACAATCCTCAACTTGCCTTCGAAGAAGAATATGCTTCCCAGTTGCAAATGAAGACATTAGAACAGGCGGGCTTTCGTGTCCAAAATCCAGTTGGCGATATCGATACAGCCTTTGTCGCTGAATACGGAAGCGGCAAACCAATTATCGGTGTATTAGGTGAGTTTGATGCCTTGCCTGGTCTTTCACAACAAGCGGCTGTTACACAAGAAGAAGTTGTCCCAGGCGGCCCTGGTCATGGATGCGGCCATAATTTACTGGGTACGGCCGGCGTCGAAGCAGTGACCGCCTTAAAAGAAAAAATGACTCAGGAAGACTTAAGTGGTACTATTCGCTATTACGGGTGCCCAGCAGAGGAAGTTCTTTCAGGAAAAACCTATATGGCCAATGCTGGAGTTTTTGACGATTTGAATTGTGCGTTAACGTGGCATCCTGGCAACTCAAATACGGTCATGAATATGAGGATGCAAGCGATGGTGTCTATTAAATTTCACTTCAAAGGAATTACAGCCCACGCTGCAGCTGCACCGCATGCAGGTAGAAGCGCCCTTGATGGAGTGGAGCTCATGAACGTCGGAACGAATTATTTACGAGAACACGTCAAGGACGGGACACGTATTCACTATGTAATCGAGAATGGAGGTCTTGCTCCAAATATTGTACCTGAAGCATCCAGTGTTTGGTACTATATTAGGGCTGAATCAAAGAATCAAGTAGAGGACATTCTCAAGAGAGTTAAAAAGGTTGCAGAAGGGGCAGCGCTGATGACCGAAACAGAAGTTGAACATGAAATCACAGCGTTTCCTTACGATACCCTTCCCAATGATCATTTGAATGAGATCATGTACAGGAACATGGGAGAAAGCGATGTCGCCGATTTTACAAAAGAAGAACAAACATTTGCTGAAAAGTTAGTACAAACCATTAATACTCAAAACGACAGAGGTACATTTGGCAATGAAGTAGACCGCTTATTACCTGTCGATCTCTACTATGACAAACAGTTAGCCGGCAAGTCTATTCAAGGCTCAACAGATGTAGGTGACGTAAGTTGGATTGCTCCGATGGGGATGATCAGTACTACTTGCGCACCTGTTGGGGTACAGCTTCATTCCTGGCAGGCCACCGCTTCATTCGGCTCATCCATTGGCTATAAAGGAATGCACCTAGCAGCAAAAACCATGTCCCTGACAGCTTATGACCTGCTATTGAATCGGGACCACGTCCTTGAAAAGGCGAAGGAAGAATTTAATGAACGAACAAAAGGTGAAACATATACAGCTGGCATTGCAAGCAAATAAGAAAACAGTCACTTTCTTTTATAAGGAAGTGGCTGTTTTTAGTTAGCAGAAATGTAGAACTGTACTGTAGAATATTGCTAAAATTTGGGTGTCTCCCCCATATGAAAGGGGGTGATAACTTGGATACTAGAGATGTTGTTCGAAAGTTCGACAATTCTGAGTTGATTGTGATGCATGACTGTACTCTTAAACATCGGGGGCGTCATGGATCTGAGGTCTTAGAATTCCTGGATTACCTTTTGGATCTAATAGCTGACGAAATTCAACATAGAGACCTTGGATGACATCAGAATCCTTACGTCTAATGGAGTGTTCGTTAAGACTATAGTGAGAAAGGGGGAGGCGATTTAATGTCATTTGTACATTTTTAATATATAATTTGCTTATTACTATTGGAGGCTTTTTGAAGAAGGTGGTTGATATAGTCATGCAATTACTACCTGAGCTTGCTAATAAAATTATTGGTGAAGTGAGATTGGTAATTAAAGAAGACCTGATCGTTGTCGATGAAAATGGGATTATTATCGCATCGACTCAAGATGAACGAGTAGGAGATTTTCATGAAATTGCAAAACTAGTGGTTAGAACTAGGGAAAAATATTATATAAAAGTAGAAAGAGCGAGGAAAATAGAAGGTGTCAAAGCTGGAATTAATCTTCCTATTTTTTTTGAGAAAAAGGTAGTTGGAGTAATAGGGATAACAGGGAGTCCGGAGTCTGTGGAAGGATACGCTGATTTAATTCGGAAAATGACGGAGTTAATGGTTAGAGAAACTTACTATGCAGAGCAAAGGGAATGGGAAATGAGAGGGCTTGAGGCTTATCTATATGAATGGGTATTTTCAAAGGAAGTAGATGTAGCTTTTATTCACAGAGGGCAACTATTAGGGGTATCAATCGGGAAGCCTTATCTTTGTGTTCTTTTACAAGTAGAATCGATTCAAGATATACAAATAGTCCACTCCTACGTAATGCGTTGGTTTAGGGGTCTGTTTCCTGGAGAAGGAGATGATGTATTTATACGCTGGGGAGAGGGGAGGTTTCTTTTACTAAAAAGCTATAAAAACGAACAGACCAAGCATTTTGTGAAAAATGAACTTTGTAAGTGGCAAAGGTATTTTCAAACAAACTATAGCGCAAAGGTTTCCTTTGGTATTAGCAAATCGGTGGCGAAGTCCAATTTGAATCAAGCATATCACGAAGCTAAAAAGGCGCTTAATGTAGCGCAAAATCAAGATGGAGTTGTTGCTTATGACGATCTGGTTTTGGATATTATTTTAGAGGAAGTTAATATAGAGACACGGGAAGAATTTATCGATAGAGTGTTAGCGGAGATATATAATAAACAAGAATTAGTAGATACACTAAAAGTTTACTTGTCGTATAATCAATCTATTAAAGATGCAGCTATTCATATGAATATTCATATAAACACACTTCATTATCGCCTTAAGCAAATTAAAGAAATTACAGGGATCGATCCGAAAAACGCGGAGGGTATTACACTTTTCTACGTTGCCTTGTGTTTTCTAGGTATTGATGAACATCGATCTGATTTTATTGAAAGTAACCACTACTCCTAGACGCAAAGCTTTATTTGCCTTGCGTCTAAAAGTGTGATTTTTATCCTGTTTGATCTCTTCTTGCGTGTTCATATGCTTCCAATAATAAGTCGACAATATGAACGGCTTGCACTCGTTCTGAAAGTCCTTCTCTTTCAATACCAAGCTTCATCTGCAGCAGACAGCCTGGGTTAGCGGTTACCACGGTTGTAGCTTGGGTTTCTTTTGTTTTTTCCATCTTATAATCTAAAATCTGCATGGACATTTCTGTTTCTACAAGATTATAAATACCAGCAGAGCCACAGCAACGCCCCGCGTCTTTCATTTCCACATAGGTAATGCCTTCAACGGATTCAAGCAGCTGTCTCGGTTCCATAAATGTTCTTTGTCCGTTCTTCAAATGACAAGAATCCTGATACGTAATAAGTCGTTGTTCCAATTTAAGGGGTTGTTTATGAAACTCTAATTCTATTAACACGCTGGTAATATCTTTAATTTTTAACGATAGTCTTTCTGCGCGTTCTCGCCATTCTTCTTCATCTTTGAGCAAATGTTTATAGTCTACTAAAAAAGCTCCACACCCGCCGGCATTCGTAATGATGTATTCGACCTCTGCTTTCTCAAAAGCTTCAATATTCTGTTTGGCCAATCTCTTCGCTTGATCTTTCTCACCACTATGTCCGTGTAGAGCACCGCAACAGCCTTGGTCTTGTGGAACTACGATTTCGCAACCGGCATACTGCAGTAGTTTTGCTGTAGCATTATTCGTTGGCAGAAAAAGTGTATCCATTAGACAACCAGAGAAGAAGGCTACTTTCTTTTTTTTCGTTTTTAAGGGTTTATAGTGTCTAGGTCGATTTTTCATCTCTTTTTTCTTAGGGACCTTAGGTAACACCTTCTCCATCGTTTGAAGGGAATCAGGGAGCACTTTCATAATGCCTGACTTTCTAGTGAACTTCTGGATCCCCGATCGTTGATAAAATCCAAGTAGACTGGTAACACCAACCATGCGGCTTTGATGAGGGAATAATTCTTTGAAAGCTATTCTGCGCAATGCCTTAACCTGGGGTGGAAGTGGCTGGTTTTGATAAATAATGTCACGAGCTTGCTCAAGTAAATGACCATAATTTACTCCAGAAGGACACACTGGCTCGCACGCCCTGCATCCAAGACACATATCAAGTGATCGTTTCACGTCTTCATCTGGCTCAATTACACCATCCACGACCCCTTTCATTAGAGCGATCCGTCCCCTAGGGGAATGAACCTCATCATAATTCGACTCAATGTAGGTTGGACAGCTGGGTAAACAAAAACCGCAACGCATGCAATTTAATAATTCATCGTAGTCCATTTTTTCCTGAAATTGTTGTTGAATCCTACTTTTCTCTTTCGCTTTCATCTGCTCACCACCACTCTTTTAGGAGTTTGCTTAGCAAAAATCTTACTAGGGTTCATAATGTTGTTTGGATCAAATACTTTTTTAAGGTTCCACATGGCATCCACTCCTGCTTCTCCTAGCTTCAGGTGTAAATACTTTGACTTCATTGCACCAACACCATGTTCTCCAGTGATCGTGCCGCCTAATTCTATTGCTTTTTTAAAAATATCATCAAAGGCTTTTTCAACTCGTTCAATTTCTTCTTCATTACGGATGTCTGTTAAACAGGTAGGGTGAAGATTTCCGTCTCCTGCGTGGCCAAACGTACATATATCTACTTTATATTTTTGAGCAATCTGATTAATAGCATCTACCATATTGGCTATTTCGGATCTGGGAACTGTTGCATCCTCCAGGATCGTAGTTGGTTTCAGGCGTGCAAGTGCTGATAAAGCTGCCCTCCTCGCTGTTCGTAATGCTTCAGCTTCCTGCTCGGATTTGGCTACATCGACTTGAATGGCACCGTTTTGTTTGCAAATGTCTGCTATTTTATCCATGTCTTTCTCAACGGAGTGAAAGTCTCCATCTTGTTCGATTAATAAAACCGCCTTTACATGGGTAGGGAGGCCTATTTTGGAAAAATCCTCAACCACCTTTAGAGTCGGCTGATCTAAAAACTCAAGGGTTGTCGGGATTATACGATTAGATATGATCTTTGAAACAGACTGCGCTGCAGCATGAATGTCTTCATAAAGAGCCAGAATCGTCTTTTTTGATTCTGGAAGCGGCAGTAATTTTAGAGTAGCTTCTGTAACAATGCCTAGCGTTCCCTCTGAGCCAACAAATAGTCTAGTTAAATCATAACCAGCTACATCTTTTGCTAATTTTCCTCCAGTTCGGATAATATCCCCATTTGGTAACACCATTTCCAGCCCCATTACATAATCCCTGGTGACACCATATTTCAGACCTCTTAGCCCGCCAGAGTTCTCGTTTATATTTCCACCAATTTGAGAAATCTTCATTGAACTTGGGTCGGGAGGATAGAACAATTTCTTTTCTTCCACAGTCGTGATTAATTCAAGAGTATTTACGCCCGGCTGTGTAGTTATAGTTAGGTTCTTTTCATCAATCTCCAAAATCTTGTTCATGTATTTAAATATCAAAACAATCCCTCCCTCAAGAGGGGTGGCACCAGCACTTAGATTTGTTCCTGAACCTCTAGGGATGATAGGAATTTGGTGTTTATTACAAATCTTCACGATTTCTGATACTTCCTCCGTATTATGTGGAGAGATGATGGCATCAGGAAGGGATTGGAATTGTGGAGTAGCATCAAAGGAATAAGATAACTTACTGGCGTTTGATGTTTCTACATTTTTTTCTCCGACAATTCCCTCCAGTTCTTTTTTTATCTCATCTGTAAGCATAGGGATTCTCCTTTTAAAGTGCTTAGGTTATCTTCAGTTTAGGGGAGCACAAAGTCAAAAGATATAGACGATCACACAAAATTCATAATACGGTTTACTGTCATTCCTGTATCTTTAAACAAAGTTTATTAAAGAAGGACTGTGGTAAGGTTGTATTAAATCAAATTAATCATTTTCGATTAGGTTGAACCAGGGCTTTAGAATTCTACAAGGAGTTGGAGAAGTGACTCGGCTTAATTCACACGTGTCCAAATTTTTACCGGGTTATATTACGATTGCTGCTATCATTTCTTTTGTGTTTCCTAGCCTTTTTTCTTACTTTTACACCAGTACTAGTGTATTACTTGGTTTTGTTTTATTTCTGACAGGGCTTTCTATGGCTTTTAAAGACTTATATGTACTTAGAAGGTCAGCGCTTGTTATGAGTACGGGGCTTGTTCTGAAATGGACATTAACTGTTTTGTTATCCGTTTTTTTAGCCAAACTATTCTTTTCAGACTATCCTAACCTCGTGGCCGGATTTATCCTCACAGGAAGTGTACCAAGTGGAACAGCTGCAACCATGTACACTTTTTTAGCTGGAGGAAATACCTCCCTTGTAGTAGCTATGGGGATCGTTGATGTCTTTATCAGCCCAGTAGTAACACCAGCTATTATGAATATATCAGCAAATAATACGGTTGCTGTATCTTTCTTTAAATTAGCTGAAAAAATGTTCTTTATTGTCATTCTTCCGATCTTTTCAGGTATGGTTATCCGTCATTTCACAAACCAATCTATCCATAAAATTAGACCTTACACTAAGTTCGTCTCTTCTGTGACTATAATATTAATCGTTTTAAGTGTGGTTGCTGGGGTAAGCCAACAAGTTGTGATACAGAACGACTTGTTAGTTTTAGTAGTGATTACAGCCTTTTTTCAGGTGTTCATTCCTATGATTGGAGGGTACAGAATTGCCCTTTGGTTAGGAAATAAGAAGGAGGACGCGATTGCTATTTTGTTTAAGGTAGGTCTGTGTAATTCTGCCCTTGCGGCAATTTTAGCTTTAGAATTTTTCGGAGAGACAGCCGCAGTTCCAGCTGTAATAAATATGATTTTTAATCTTTCTTTAGGGGCTTACTTTTCGAATCGCTTTGCCAAAGGTCTTTAAAGATCAATCGACAAAATCATACATTTTTAATTTTCAGAAATTATTGACTTTGCAGAAAAAACAGAATAGTATTGAGCTAACAAAAATAAAACTTTTGTTTCACACAATGAAACTAAAACTCGAGGAGGTGAGAATGGGATTGGATTATAATATTAAAAGTGTAGAAAGAGTATTTGAAATTGTTAAGACGTTATCAAGTAAACCCCAGGCACCTGCAGAATTAGCCACTAATCTAAACATGAACAAGAGTACGGTCCATCGTTTTATTTCCACCTTATTAGAATTAGGATACATTGAGAAATTGCCTGATCACTCCATCCGTCTATCACAGTCTTTCATTAATCTTGGAGTCAATGCCCAAAATCAATATGAAGTAGTTAATTTGTCAAAGCCATACTTACTAACTTTGGCCGAAGAATTTAAAGAAAGTGCCCTATTAGCTGTGTTTAATGGTAACGAAAGTGAATATGTCGATAAGGTTGAGAGTTCTCACACGGTTAGAATCGTTTTTGAACCTGGCCAAAAAGCACCTGCCTATGCAGTTGCTTCAGGGAAAGTGTTTTTGTCTTCACTCGAAGAGAAGGAGCTTAAGCAATATTTAGACAATTTGAAACTGGTTCCCCATACCCAAAACACGATTATTAATAGGGATGAGCTAGAGAAAGAAATAGCTCACGTTAAAAAGACTGGTTATGCAGTCGATCACGAGGAATTTGAAATTGGCTTACGTGGATTTGCGTGTCCCATTAAGGATCACAAGGGGAAAATAATCGCAGCCATTTGTATAGCAGGGATAGCCCCAAGGATAACTGATGAAAAAAGGATTCAGCATATTATCTCATCAATCCTTGTCACTGCAAAAGAAATATCAACTCGAATGGGTTATCAAAGTTTAGAACCAGAGAGTAGTTTTGTGCCAAAGTAAAAATACTTTAGGGAGGAATTTGAGTGAAGAAGATTTTGCTAGGCTTATTATTGACAGCGCTTACAGTAATTCTTGCTGCGTGTGGAGGAGGAGAAAAGGCGAGCGGTGACGCCAAAGGTAAGACGTATGAGCTGGACATGTCAGTAACTGTCGGAGAGGCTTCGACATGGTACAAAGCTGCTCAGAGATTTGCAGAGGATGTGAAAGAGAAATCTGACGGACGTATTACGATTTCAGTTTACCCAAATGAACAACTATCTGGTGGTGACTCAGGTACGGCCGTAGCACAAGTGTCTAATGGGACTCAAGATTTATCCTATAATTCAACCATTATTTACTCCATTATGGATCAACGTTTAGGGGTATTAAGTGCACCATTTCTATTCCCCGATCTTGACACCGCTTATTCATTACTAGATGGAAAAGGCGGAGAGATGATCAATGACATTATAAGAGAAAATGGAATTGAACCTCTTGGGTTTGCTCAGAACGGTTTTCGCCAGGTTACAAACAATGTTCACCCCATTAAAACTCCTGACGACTTAGAGGGTCTTAAGATTAGGGTTCCTGGGATCAATATGTACACAGATTTATGGCGGGAATTCGGTGCAGATCCAACAACCATGACTTTTTCAGAAGTATTTACCGCTCTGCAGCAAGGGACTATTGATGGTCAAGAAAACCCAGTTGACGTTATTCATTCTTCACAACTGAATGAAGTTCAGAAATATATGACCATCTGGGACTATTCCTTTGATCCACTGATTTTAGGAATGAATAAGGAATTGTTTGATTCAATGAGTGAAGAAGATCAAAAAATTCTAAAAGAATCAGCTGCGGATGCAAATGCATGGCAAATTGAGCAGGCCCAAAAGCTGGAAGCAGAGCAATTAAAAGAGTTAGAAGCGAGTGGAATGGAGATTTACGAGCTAAGTAAGGAAGAAAAAGAAGCATTCAAAAAGATAGCGCAACCGATCTATGACAAATATAAAGAGGTTTGGGGAGAGGAATTACTGAAAGCCTTCCAAACAGAATAAATCCAAACGGTCAGTAGTCAATCCAGGCTGCTGACCAACCTTATTAATGATGTATGAAGGGGGAGTTTGCAATGAGTAAAGGACTACTCTATGTCGAGTACACTATATTAGCGCTAAGTTTAGCGATTATGGCGATCATTACATTTGCAAATGTACTTTCCAGATTTATATTTAATTTTTCCTTTGCGTTTACTCAAGAAGTAACCGTGAATCTATTTGTAATCCTTACCTTTGTAGGTGCTTCTATAGGAATCTATAAAGGGGCACATCTCGGGTTTGATTTGATTTATGACAAGTTAAATAAAATGAGTAGGGCAATGGTAAGCATCGCTATAGGGGTATTAATTGTGTTCTTTTTTGGAGTGCTCGCTTACCACGGAATAGGGATTGTTATGTCACAAATGGACAGACAACAAATTACTCCTGCACTTGGTTGGCCACAATGGGTATTTACGCTAGGTTTGCCGATTGGATGTGTCTTGTGCATTATTAGAACAATCGAGTCCACGATGAATAGTTTACGCAGAAGTAAGGATGAGGATGTGAACAGCTTATGACAGAGTTAATCATGTTCGGTACATTTTTCCTTCTGATTCTGTTTAATATGCCCATCGCAATTTCTTTAGGTTTAGCTGGTTTACTTATACTGTTTCTTGACAGAGGGTTTGCAGCCTTAGAGTTAATTCCGAGTATTATGTATGCCAGTATATCATCCTTTGCCCTATTAGCTATCCCGTTTTTTATTCTGGCAGGGGTTATTATGGAATATGCAGGAATTTCTAAAAGATTAATCGATTTTGCAAATGTATGTGTAGCTCATCGTAAGAACGGAATTGCGATAGTGACTATAATGACCGCCTTGTTTTTTGCGGCTATCTCTGGGTCCGGTCCTGCTACAGTAGCTGCTATCGGAGGTATTTTAATTCCCGCCTTGGTGAAAAATGGGTATCCGAAACCTACAGCTGCAGCATTAATCGCAAGCTCAGGTTCAATAGGAATTATTATACCGCCAAGTATCGCGTTCATCGTATATGCTGTTATCGCAAGTGATATAGCGCCCATAACGATTAGCAGGATGTTTATTGCGGGCATTATTCCTGGTCTGTTACTAGGGGGGGCACTATTAGCTACAAGCTACATAGTCATCAGAAAGAAACAAGCAGGATATTCCCAAGTAGCTGCAGGGCTCGAACATTCTGAAGGGGGAATGATTAAACCGGAGAAACCTTCCTTTAAAAAAGTAGTTAAAGCATCTTCTCAAGCCATATGGGGTCTCTTAATTCCTGTAATCATTCTTGGAGGGATTTATGGAGGAATCTTCACACCGACAGAAGCTGCAGTAGTTGCCGTGTTTTATGCATTGTTTGTTGGATTGGTCATCTATAGAGAACTAAAGCTAAAGGATTTACCGAAAATTCTAATTGATGCGGGAGTTCAAACAGCAGTTATTATGATTATTGTAGGGACTGCCTCATTTCTTTCCTATATTGTTACCACTGAACGTATGGCTGAAAGCATATCCAACGCTCTTCTAGGAATAACGGACAACACGATTATTATTCTGTTATTGATTACACTTATTTTACTGATTGTTGGAGCATTTATAGATGCGATCTCTGCGCTCTATTTATTTGTTCCCATCTTATTGCCCATTGCAATGGAAATTGGCATGAACCCGACAACGTTTGGCGTGATTATTACAGTTAACTTGGCTATCGGGCTATTTACTCCTCCGGTTGGTCTCAACTTGTTCGTAGCTGGCGGAATATCGAACTTGTCCCTAAAACAAGTCACTAGTGGAATTGTCCCTTTTCTCATTGCCTCGATTGCCGTTCTCTTGTTACTTACATTTATTCCAGCGTTATCTAATTGGTTGCCAAATTTACTCGGTATGTAAAAAGAATTTCTAGGAGGATGGATTATGACTATTAATCTTGAAAAGAAAGTATCGATTGTAACTGGTGGAGCAAGAGGGATAGGTGCTGCTTCTGCAATTGCGTTGGCTAAAGAGGGTTCTCATATAGTCCTAGTAGATCTATTAGATTGTGAGGAAACGATTCAACGTATAAAGGATGTTAATCTAACAGTGGAGGCTATATCTTACGCGATCGACATTAAAGAGAGGGAGCAAGTTGAAAAGGTTGTCAATGAAACCGTACAACACTTTGGACATATTGATGTTGTTGTTAACAATGCCGGCACATGCTCACGGTTAGATTTAGAAAATATGACGGATGAAATGTGGTTCAGAGACATCAATACGAACCTTAGGGGAACCTTTCTTTTTTCTCAAGCGGCTATTTACCCACATATGAAAAAACAGAATTCAGGAAAGATCATCAATATTAGTTCCATTTCCGGTATCATGGGGGGGCCTTTTTCAAAGGGAGACGGAGAAAACGGTCGTTCTGGTCCTGCGTATGCCGCTTCGAAAGGTGGAGTCATTGCCATGACGAAATGGATTGCAAAAGAGGTGGGAGGCTTAGGAATAAATTGTAACAGCATTGCACCGGGCCCTGTAGAAACCGACATTACTAAGGGTATGAACTACGAATTAAATCAGGCGATTAAGAGAATGGGTACTCCAGAAGATATTGCAGAAGCTGTAGTTTATTTGGCTCGTGCTGATTATGTGACAGGTGAAGTCTTGAAGGTTTGCGGAGGTTCAGCTATTGGGTGATTTAAAGGGAGGTGTAAATAGCATGAAGAGGCAAAGTCATTCACTTCGACTAGATGACAATGTTAGTATCTTTGGATCGCTTTCTGAAGGTGTTGACCTCATGGACGGGATCCTGGCAGAATGCGAAAAACATCATATTCGTTCAGGATTAGTTACTTGTATTGGGTCATTGAAAGAAGTAGGCTATGTGCTTTTTAAAACTGTGGATGGTTTACCTTCAGGTTACGGCAACGAAATTGGAATTAATCAGCCAGTTGAATTAGTTAATGGCACTGGTTTTATTTGTGAGGATGAAAACCATGAAATGGATCTCCACCTTCATGGTCTCGTAACAGAAGAAAATGGGAAAGTAAGTGCAGGACATTTTGTACGTGGAAAAAACCCCACATTGATTACAGTTGAATTTACGATTATTCAATCAGAAGAGTTGAAAGCTTCTCGAACATTTGATAAGGATCTTGGATTTAAAGTCATTAACTTTTCGAGATAAAAAGGAGGAGAATGTGTGGAAACACTGGGAGCTCTAGCGAAAAAGACTCTAATTCAGCACAAGGATAAACCAGCTGTTAAAGATTCGAAAGGAACCATTACTTACAATCAGTTGCGAAAAAACGCTTGTCGATTAGCGCATGCTTTATTAGGAGATGGCTTAACAAAAGGTGATCGTGTTGCCATATTAATGTCAAACAGGCGGGAGCATATCGAATTTGACATTGCTATTGCGATGACAGGATTAATTAAGGTCCCTGTTAATTACCGCCTTCACCCAAAAGAACTTGAGTATATAGTAGATAACTCGCAAGCCTCCATATTATTTGGTGAGGCGGACTTAATAGAATCTGTTCAACTCCCCATTAAGAAGATAGACGTTGATACAGAGTATGAGTTTTATATTAGTAATGGCAAGGAAGAATTCCCTGATGTTCAGGTCAATGAAGACGATTTATTTGCTCTTATGTACACATCAGGTACGACTGGCCATCCAAAGGGCGGGATGCTCTCTCATCGTAATATGTTATCTTGTGCCCTATCCCTCAACATGACATGTGAAATTACACATGAAGACACGATCGGGCATGTCGCTCCTCTAACCCACGGTAGCAATTTTCTTTCCCAATGCGCCCTATTTTTTGGCTTGAAGCAGGTTATTTTCAATAAATTTGACCCTAAAGATTTTATTGATGACTTAGAAAAAGAAGAGATATCCGTTATATTCCTCGTCCCTACCCTAGTCAACCTTATGATTCACGAAGACAATTTTGATCCACATAAGTTAAGATACATCAAATCTATAAACATGGCAGGATCGCCAATAGCTGTTGAAAAGTTAAACAAAGCTCTAAATTTAGTAGGACCGAAATTTGCTGAAACATACGGTCTAGTCGAAGCGCCTATGACGATTACAATGATGCCCAAGCAGGAGCTTAAGAACTACCCTGATTCATGTGGTGCTACTGGCCCATTTGTAGAGATGAGGATCGTAGACGAAAATGGTGTGGAAGTTAAGGATGGGCAGGTCGGAGAAGTCACCTGCAAGGGGTCACTTGTGATGCAAGGCTACTGGAATAATGAGGAGGCAACAAAAGAATCCACCAAGGATGGTTGGTTCTATACAGGGGATTTAGGGTGGAAGGATGATTTGGGTTATTTACGATTAATCGATAGAGCCAAAGATATGATTATCACCGGGGGGCTTAATGTGTACCCTCGGGAAGTGGAAGAGGTATTAAATCAACATCCAGCAGTGAAAGAAACTTGTGTCTTTGGTGTGGCAGATGACAAATGGGGAGAGGCGATCTGTGCCCATGTTGTTTTAAGTACTCCTTCTGAGAAAGTAAGTGAAGAAGAACTTATTACATTATGTAAGGATAACCTGGCAAGTTTCAAGAAACCACGATTTGTTCACATTGTAGATACTCTTCCGAAAAATAGTTATGGAAAAATTATGAGGAAAACGTTGAGGGAAAACTATCAACTACAGGGGTGAGGAATATGACTGCAGTATCTATTACTGGAAGAGGGATAACGACCTTCGGTAAAAAAAGTGAATCCATTAAATCAATGATGTTAAGTGCTTGCAGGGAGGCTCTCATTGAAGCAGGCAGGCCAAAAGTAGATGCTGTGTTTGTTGGTAATTTTGCGGGAGGCCCTCTGGGAAATCAGGAGATTTTGGGATCCGTCTTAACCAACGAACTAGGGTTGGGAAAAGCACCGTCAGTTAAAGTTGAAGGAGCTTGTGCATCAGGCGGAATTGCCTTTAGGCAGGCCTATCAGTTAGTTAAAGCAGGAGAATATGATACGGTTTTAGTTGCTGGTGGAGAAAAAATGACAGGGCTTGATACAGAGACCGTAACCAACGCCATAAATCTTGCCATGGATAACGATTCTAATGAAGGTGCATCAGGTCTTACGTTTCCAGGATTTTTCGGTGTATTGGCTAACCGGTATATGTATGAATTTGGAGCCAGTAAGAAACACCTTGCGATGGTTGCATTAAAAAATAGGGAATACGCTGTTTCTAACCCAATCGCTCAGTTCAAGAAAGAAACGAGTATTGAGGAAATTATGAATGCACGGCCGATTACAGATCCACTTGGACTTTTCGATTGCTCTCCCATTACTGATGGAGCTGCTGCAGTTGTTATTCAAAAGGGTACAAATGGTGTGGAAATTTTATCTTCCGGTCAAGCATCAGGCCCGCCCCTTATGCAAGAAGTAGAAGATTTAATGCATATGAGTGCAACCTATGAATCTGCTAAAAAAGCCTATGAAACGGCTGGGTTAGAGCCCAAGGATATCGATGTGGTTGAGCTCCATGATTGTTTCTCTATGACAGAAATTGTAGCCATCGAAGAATTGGGTTTCTTTGAGAAAGGTGAAGGGTGGCAAGCTGTTGCACAGGGACTAACCAAACATGGAGGAACCGTCCCTGTGAATACGAGCGGGGGATTGCTCTCAAAGGGACACCCTATAGGAGCTACAGGAATAGCACAAATCATTCAGATTATAGACCAACTAAATGATAAGGCATGTAATCAAGTGGAAAATGCGCGTATAGGTTTGGCGCAAAATCTGGGCGGTACTGGTGCCTATTCAACGGTTCACATTTTTCGAAAGAAAGGGGCATAAGGGATGGGATTTACGGCGAAGTATTGCATCAACTGTGATCAAATCTTAAGCATCGATAAATATTATTGTCCTGTGTGTTTTTTAGATAGATTAGAGGAGAAACGTCTAAGTGGTAGAGGAGAGATTTACTCATTTACTAAAATTTATGCTGCTCCGAAACCGTTGGCGGATCAAGCTCCCTATTATGTTGTCCTTGTCGATTTAGAGGAAGGCCTAAGAGTTACTGCTAGATATAATGGAGATCACACGGAAATAGGTGAAAAGGTAGAGTTAGAGTCAATTGACTGCAGAACCTATTATTTCAGACCAATAAGGGCAAGGGTTAATTGAAAGTAGTCAGAGTTTCTAGCCAGGAAATAGAATAATTCACCAAATGTAGTAAAAAAAGAATGCTAGAATTAAAAAGATGCCATGGCTTGAGTTCGAGCCGTGGCATCTTTTTTAGTCAATGGGGGTTTTAGAAATTATTTAATATTTCAGAATTAAATATCGTGAATAAAATTAAATTATGGTAATATTTAAATTAGTTTACTCATACTGGAATAAATGCAGTTGTAGCGGAAAGAGTTTTATGTCTAATGGATGAGATTTATAAAAAAATAAAGTAACTAAGAATATCAAACTGACTCACACTTAAAGAGTTGAGTGTGAAAACAGACTTATCTGTTAGTTTTTTATCACAAATTGAGCGTGGCAGCTCTTCTCTAGCCATTACTTCTTTAAAAAAACTGGCGGATGCCTTTAGTGTTCCAATGACTTATTTTTTTGAAGAACCGCAGAATCATAATTATGATGTGAAAGCAGCTTAACAAAAGCCATTTAAAATTGAGGGATCTGAGATGGTTCATGTTCGTCTTGCTGAAGAACTTCCCGATCGTAAGATAAAACCAATTAAGGTTGTCCTAGCCACAAATCAAAAAGATGAGCAACAGACTTTTAGTCATCCCGGCGAAGAGTTCTAATACGTTTTAAAAGGAATGGCTATCATTCGAATTCAAAAAGCAGCGACTACTGTTATCTATCAGGGTCAATTCGTTTATACCGATGTTTATGGAAATTTGATCATCCATACGGGGTAGAATAATGGTTGGAATTGGATGACTACTATTTCACTAGTTCTGGTACCTTCGTACAGTACGTCTCCTCCTTTGGCATCCCAGCTATCCACCCTTTAATCATAGCAGCAGGTATATATTTTTTGTTTTAATGAAAATAAAATCTAATTTAGCTCCTGATCGGTTTACGACAGTAGGAGCCTTAGAAGGAGTGCATACACAGGAAGACAAAATAATTTCGCAGAGTAGGTAGGAAATAGAATTTGAAGGTACTTCCTAATTTAGGAAGTACCTTTTTACATAATTTATTGTAATTATCTGGAGAAATCTCTCTTAAACTTTTTTCGTCTTACACAGAGAACGGCCATCATGATACTTACAATAGATATAACTAAACAAATTTTAAAAAACGGTGGATAGTACACGAGCTCAATATGATTGATGCCTTCTTTGATCGGAAAGCCGACAAAGGCATAATTCACTTTTTTAAGTGGTTGTTTTTCATTGTTGATTTCGACTTCCCACCCTCGTTCATAAGGGATGGGCAGCATCATGTAGCGGTCATGACCTTGATTGTTATAGGTGATCGTTAGTTTGTTATTTATCCATTTGAATTCCGCAGACGTTGAGGCTTGTTCTTTCGCCGTCTTCAATGTTTGGTAATTTTCTTCGTATAAGGCAAGATCCGTTAGAATGTACTCGCCTTCGGGCACGCGGATGGGAATTTTCTCGGATGCGGCTACTCGAATCGTAAGGTCATCCACGTATGTTTTGTAGATCGATTGGTTGTGTTTGCGAGTTGTCCTGTAATCGTTGACTTTTACGGCAAAGCCCTCACTTTTGGCTAAACTTTCAAGGTGAAAGCTGACGTAGTAGTCCTCTGTATCTGCTTTGGGCTGCTGGACAATAAGGTCGAGACCGCCTTCTTTCTTGGTGACTGTGAGCTTGTTATTTTCAAACGAGGCGCCAACGGGTTCCACTGTCACCTGGTCAATGATATTGGGCACTTCGTGAGTGTCACCATTAGTTTGTTGCGCAGGATCGTCCACAATAACGCCTTCTAACATAGCATGCTCTCTTTCTAGAATGACTGCGTCTTCCATATCCTTTTCGGAAAAAACTTCATCGGTCGTGCGGACAAATGGCAGAAGATTTGTGTTCTCAAAAGCGACATAGTGTTCTGACTCGATTATTTTTTTAAAGCCGTATGGAATGTCATCGGCGTTGTCCTTTTCTCTCATCATATATTTACCTTGTAGTAAACTGTATAAGTTTGCTCGGTTTCCAAGCGTGGAAAAACGGCTGACGCTTTCTCGGCCCATGTCGATGTTTAAATCGTACAAATATAAGTAGAGCAGGTTCTGATTGAGAATGCTTGAATAGGCACTGATTCCATTAAAATCCTGGACAATTGGAGTATTATTTAAGTAACCAATTGTCCAATCGATTCGGTAAAAGGGACTGGAACCTCGTTCTTTCATTTTTTGTAACAATTCTCGCTGTTCTTCGCCGTTGTAATCCTTACTGGTTAAATAACTTTTGGATACTTTCTTAACGCTATGTTCTGAAATGGCATATTGGGTCACGTTTGCCAGTCCGATATTGGTTAACAGCACAAAAGTACACAATAGAAGCTGCCAATGTTTTCGTCGATTCCAAATAAGTATAGCGGCCATGGAGAGGGTAATCAGCATGATGGAAACCATTCCGATGCCCCTGGCTGAAAGAAATTCTATCGATGGGTCGGCCAGACAGGCGATCAGATAAGTGAGTACTACTAAGGCAGCTGCTCTAAGGATCGTCGTTTTCCCGGCTTGACTTAAAAAATGTAATCCTGCAGCTACCGCACCTCCCATCGTAAAGGACAACAAGTATTCCCAGCGGTATTGAGGTGCTGAGAATCCATTAAAGGCACTTGCTACATACGGACTGAAGTGGAGCAGAATAAACATGGCACTGATCAAAGCAAATAGACGGAAAATCGGAATTTTATATAGGGAAAAGGTGAACAGAACCAGCAAGAAAATTGCAGAGACCATGACATATGGACTTGAATAGATAATATTGTACGGGAAGTCAATCGCTTCAATAGGGAGCGGATAAGCAGGCCGGTAATTGTGAAGGTAACCGTACACTGCCGGAATAAAGGCGACTGAACTGATCCCGAAGCCCAGCAGTCCGCTAATGATATATAGCTTGCATTGCTTTCCTCTAGGCGTTTCATCGTTTTCTAAATGAATCATCATGCGAAACACAACATAAATCGCAACGAAAATCAGATTCACATAAGCGAAGTAAAAATTGTTAAAAAGCGTGATCGCGATAGCCGCGATCAACCATCCACATCGGGCTTCCCGGATTACTTTTTCCACACCGAATACTAGCAGCGGAACCCAGAGCATAGCATCAGCAAAGAACTCCCAGTAGATGACATGACGGAAGTAGATAACAGATAAACCGTAGATGCTGGCCCCGACAAAGGCAGGCAACCATTGAATTTTCATGTAGCGAAACATGAGGGTTGTCACCGCAATAATCAATGTCATCCGGCAAATGCTAATAAAGACAGCGGCCTGTGCCCAAAAGAGCGTATCGGGGGTTCCGACTATGTTTAGTGATTCCAATATGAAAACAATTCCTGTTGTTATGATGAAGACAAAAGCTGTTGCGAAGTAAAAGGCCAGTTGGCTATATGTACCGCCTCCTAAACCGAATTGATAGGAGTAAAAGAAATTCCCGCTAGTATATTGTTCATAGAGGAGTTTTTTAAAGGTCATCATTTGCTGCAAACCGTCATTTGGCCCTACCATATATTGCTCCTGTGTCCATTCTTTTAAAAAGAATAGATGGGCAAGGATGGCGAGAACCAGGCTTGAGATGAACAGGATGGTCAGATTTCGTTTGGTTATCATGATCAAATCTCCGTTACTTTTTTAAAATTTTGCCCGTTATGATGAAGGTTAGGGGTACCGTGATAAAAACAGACAGAATGGGAGCGATCGTACTATCAATCAGAAAGTATTCCACGAATAAATAGACGAGCACAGAGGAAACCGCGATATTAAACAACTGGGACAGCGGGAATTGCAGGAACTTAGCCAGGGTCGGTTTCACCTTGAACGTAAAGTATGAATTTAAGAAGAAAGAGATCACGAAACTTAATGCAAAGCCTGCAAGATGTGCCATCATATAACTAATATTCAATAGTTCGTGGAAACATAAATAGCACAGATAATAATTAGCAGTGTTAATGATCCCCACTACGATAAATCTGATAAATTCCTGACTGATTCCCTTCATCATGTTCTCCATTTGATAAATTAGTCTCCTCGATTAAATAATGAGGCCGTTTCTTCGTCTCATAATAAATCCTCCCAATGTACTCCCCAATGACCCCAAGACTGAACAGCTGCACGCCTCCAAAGAACAGAAATACTGAGATCATAGGTAAGAATCCTTGAACATCAACTCCGTCCCTGATTAAAATGATCGCTGTTGTCACGATACAAAGCAGTGATAAGAGTAATAGGAAGGCTCCAATGTAAAAACATATTCGGAGCGGACGGTTGTTAAATGAAAGGACACCGTCCATGCCATAGTTCAGCAATTTTGAGAACGACCACTTTGTTTTCCCTTTTTGACGAGTGACATTGTCGTAATCAATAATTTTCTGGCTTAACCCGATCCAGGAAAACAATCCCTTTGAGAAACGATTTCCTTCGTTTAACAACAAGAGGGCGTCAACGGCTTGCCGGCTCAACAGCCTGAAATCTCCGACCCCATCTTTTACGTCTACCTCAACAATCTTATTCACAAGGCAGTAGTAAAGAGAGGAAAGACAGGAACGCAGCAGGCCGTCTCCTTTGCGGTTACGTTGGGCGATCACTTGATGGTAACCTTCCTCGTATCCCTCGATAAAAGGTTTAATTAAGGAGCATGGATGCTGTAGATCTGCGTCCATGAGAATCACGGCATCTCCTTTTACATGATGAAAACCTGCCAGTAGTGCGACTTCTTTTCCGAAGTTTCTTGTGAATGAAATATACTTGACCTTTGGATTCGTTAATACCAGTTTTTTAATTCGCTGCAAGGTATCATCCGTGCTGCCATCATTAATAAAACAGATTTCATAATCGTAAGCGATGTCCTCGAATTCTTTATCTATGGCTTTGTAAATGAGTTCAATATTCCCTGATTCGTTATAAGAGGGAATGATGATTGAAATGAGACCAGGGTTCATGATTACACCTACTTTTAATGTATCGTTCACGACGAATCTTAACGGTTATGGATAGTTTGCTCACGAATAATATTTTTATAAGCAAACAGAAAAATGCCTGAAACGAAAGTTGTTCTGTCAGCTTGTATTCTTTTAGTATCGAGCATTTCGATGTAATGTGGAATGCTTTTTTTCTTGTCTGAAATCCTATTTAAGAATAAATATATAATCTTAATCATTAATTATTTATTGATAATCGATAAATAGCGTGTTAAAATCAATTTTACAATCAATTAGTGAGGTGCTTTTTATGAAACGAGGGTCAACACTCTTTTTAAAGACAGCTGTTATTCTTATTGGAATTCCAATTCTTGCGTTGTGCATATTTTTCGTGCCTGGGATAGCGAATTATGCAGCAGAATTGTATCCAGATATGCCTTATATAAACGAACTTGTTTTAATTGACGTGTATGCAGCGGTGATTCCTTTTTATTTTGCTCTGTATCAAGCTTTTAAACTTTTAAGCTATATTGACAAGCACGAAGCTTTCTCGGAATTATCGGTAAAAGCTTTAAAGAATATAAAATTCTGTGCCATTACAATCAGCACGTTGTATGTGGCAGGCATGCCGCTCTTTTATCTTATTGCAGAGAGGGATGATGCTCCAGGTCTCATCGTACTCGGCATGATCATTATTTTTGCTTCGCTGGTGATTGCAGTCTTTGCTGCTCTTCTTCAGAAGCTATTAGAAAATGCCATCGACATAAAATCAGAAAATGACTTAACAGTCTGAGGTGAAAACAAATGGCGATTATCATTAATATTGATGTGATGTTGGCTAAAAGAAAAATGAGTGTAACAGAACTTTCGGAGAGGGTTGGAATAACCATGGCTAACCTTTCTGTATTGAAAAATGGAAAAGCAAAAGCAATTCGATTTTCGACGTTGGAAGCGATTTGTAAGGCTTTGGAATGTCAACCTGGAGATATTTTAGAATACCGAAATGATGAAGAGACCCATGGGGAATAAACATTGTGAAGAAAAAGAAAGTTGTTCGGCGGTGAACCTATGTACCTGAATTTATTTGGCTCCTACCCTAAGCAGGATATACAAATGGATAGAAAAGATCTACGGAGGCGTATATCATGAGAGCATTAAAACAACTTGTTCGCTTTGGCTGGGAGCAGGCTCTGTCATGTTTGTTTCCCGTCGTTATTTTTGCTTCTTTAGCTGCTACAGAAATCATGTCGCTCCCCTTGCTGCCACGGTATGACTGGCTGCTCATCATCTGCCTGCTGATGCAGTGGTGGATGGTGCGTTCTGGTCTAGAAACTCGGGATGAATTGAAGGTGATTACAGTCTTCCACCTTATTGGACTCGCGCTTGAACTTTTCAAAGTACATATGGGCTCCTGGTCTTATCCAGAGGAGGCCTATTCCAAGATTTTTGGAGTGCCTTTGTATAGCGGATTTATGTATGCAAGTGTGGCGAGTTATCTTTGCCAGGCGTGGAGAAGGTTAAATGTTGAACTGGTTAAATGGCCGCCGACTTTGGTCGTTGTACCTCTTGCAGCTGCGATTTACTTAAATTTTTTCACCCACCATTATTGGATGGACGTCCGCTTTTGGCTATCTGGACTTGTAATGATCGTTTTTTGGCAATCATGGGTCACATACGAGGTAGGGGGAACGCGTTACCGTATGCCGCTTGCTCTGTCTTTTGTGCTGATTGGATTTTTTATATGGATTGCCGAAAATATCGCCACGTACTTCGGAGCTTGGGAATATCCATACCAGACTGAGGCGTGGAGTCTCGTTCATCTGGGAAAAGTAAGCTCATGGCTGTTATTGGTGATTGTCAGTTTTCTTATCGTAGCATCGTTAAAGCAGGTTAAAGGCAAAGTTCCACAAAAAGATCCCACAGCAAAGCGAAGTGTTTTGACGGAGCGATGCTAAGAAGTGCTTTCTTGGCACACAAATAACCCGAACTAATCGTTCGGATTATTTTATAATTAATTTAGTTTTGTCCTAGATTATTCTTTTTGTTTCTGGATTGAACAAAAAGCTAGTTCATAGACCAGGATTACACAATTCTGTTTAAAAAGTGTGAAACGAAACGGTCCACATCAATGTTGAGGCAAACCTCAACATTCTTATTTTTCTGCGCGACTTCGTGGGTATTTCCTAAAGCTTCTCCTCGTTCTACATTCACCCCTACATGCATTGGGGTTGTTTTGACAAAGGAAGGATCGATCACAACTCCCACTGCCAGCGGATCATGCAGGGCACAGCCGCCTAATTCAGGGTCAAACTGATGATAGGCATCCATATAGAAGTTACAAATCGTTTGTAAAAAGTCGCTGTAATCGGATCTAACATCCCCCCATTGTTGAACGTCTTCAACACGTAATAAGGTTTGCATCGTCACATCAAGCCCTACAAGCGTCACAGGCACACCTGATTCAAAGACAATGGAAGCTGCCTCTGGATCTGCGTAAATATTTGCTTCAGCGTTTGGGGTTACGTTCCCAGGCACCGTGACGGCTCCACCCATAATCACGACTCGCTTGGCTAGACGTACAATCTCCGGCTTCTTCTGAATTGCCAATGCCATATTAGTCTGAGGACCAACAGCAATCACGGTAATCTGACCTGGGTATTCTTCCATTTTTTCAATGATGAAGTCCGCCGCTTCGGACGAATATGGTATCCGTTTAGAGAGGGGGAGGCCGCTATTTCCAAGGCCATCCTCTCCGTGAATGCGGGTTGACTTTTCTTTAATATGCTGACCCGATATCGGCTCATTCGCTCCAGGAATAACGGGGATGTTGTCATCGGCATCCAGCACATCAAGAACTTGAAGCGTGTTGCGGGTCGCTTCCTTTTGTGAAACATTTCCAAAGCCAGTGGTGATTCCTAACACATTTAATTCAGAGGAGTGGACGGCATAGGCAATGGCCAGCGCATCATCAATCCCTGTATCGACATCTAATATAACGTGTTCCATGTAGACTGCTCTCCCTTTTTAAAAAAATGATGACCCTCTTTAGTTTAAGATTCTGAATCAGAAAAATCCGCTTCGAAGGCTTCCACTTCTTCCTTCCTAGGCATGCCTCCTTGAGCTCCAAACTTTGTAACCGCCAAAGCAGATACTTTACTGGCAAAACGGACTGCTTCTTCAAGAGACATGTTCCTCCCAAGTGCATAGCTGAGACCGGCATTATAGGCATCTCCTGCACCAGTGGTGTCGACAACTGGAACTTTATATCCAGCAATCGTGTGGATCGATGAGCTGTGATCCATATAGGCAGATCCTTTTTCTCCCAGTGTCGTAATTACGTTTTTTACACCAAGATCCTGCATCGCTTTCATGGATTGCTCCAAGGTAAATGACTCCAGGTCTTTATCGGATAAAATGCCTAGCTCTGAGTGGTTTGGAGTTATATAATCTACCTTCTGCAATAAGGATTCAGGTAAACGCTGGGCAGGGGCAGGATTTAACACCACAGTCTTCTCGTGCTGTTTGGCTAGTTGAGCGGCTGCAGTTACCGTGGAGATTGGGATTTCCAGCTGCAGCAGCACGACATCAGCCTCTTTGATGATCGCTTCGTAGTTATATAAATCCTCAGCCAGACAGGCGTCATTTGCGCCAGGAACCACTACAATGCGATTGTCTCCTTCACTTAACAAAATGGAAGCAATTCCTGTTGGATGTTCATGTACTCGCTTAATATGACTTGTATTAACACCGCTGCTTTCCAGAGATTGCAGCAAATTCGTGCCAAATTGGTCATTCCCGATTGTACCGAGCATCGTCGTGTGAGCTCCGAGTTTGGCTAATGCTGCAGCTTGATTGGCCCCTTTTCCACCGGGGATAAAATTTGCCCCGTTCCCCATGAGCGTTTCACCTGCTGATGGGGCTCGATCGGCTTCGATGACAATGTCCATGTTCAAGCTTCCGACAACGACAATAGTTGGTTCTTTCATGATTAAACCTCCCCTTATTCATTCTTCACTTACTTCGTTTTGGCTTCAGTATTTCATCGCTCTTATTTTAAATTACCACCACCATGATTTCATAACAACTGACCTCTACAACTGATATTTTAGGTTACCACTTAAGTAGTAACCTATGTATTTTTAGATTACCTGAACTATTTCGGACAGTCAAATAAGGGAGCCCAGTACCTATTTAATTATGTTAGGTAAACGAAAGTAAAAGATAACATGCTATAAAATCTTGTTATTACCTGTAAAGTACGACAATGAAGCATTTTATTGTCATTTTTATATCATGTTTTTTAGACGAAGGTTAAATAAAATGTTGTAATTTTCAGAAGATTACTATACGATATAAGTAACATTTTAAGGAGGAGGAAAGTATGATCTTTTGAAAGCGTTTTCTGGTTCTTTTTGAGTCTGAATGATAAGGGGGAAAATCATGAAGAAATCTGTTGTGATGTCACTTTGTGCGGTTGCTTTGCTTTTGATGTTATCTGCTTGCGGAAATAGTGCGATGAACCAGGCGGGAGAGTCTGATGAAGGAGAAGCTAATGGATCGTCTTCGGATGACACCATTAAAATTGGTGCAATCCTGCCGTTTTCAGGTGTGTATGCTTCTCTTGGAAAAGATTTGTCTGCTGGAATGAAGTTGTATTTTGAGAGTGTGGACTGGAATGCTGGCGGTAAAAAGATTGAGTTGATCGAAGAGGATACGGCTGCAGATCCTCAGGAAGCCTTGCGCCGTACGAGAAAACTAATGGACCAGGACCAAGTTGATTTATTAACCGGTGCGATTAGTACGGCTGTTGCTTATGCGATTCGAGATGAAGTGGATTCCAATCAGCTGCCATACCTGGCTTCACATTCTGGCGGTAATGATTTAACGAGAGGGGAGAGAAGCGACTATATATGGCGTTCCTCTTTTTCTTCGTGGCAAATCGGTAACTCTATGGGACAGTGGGCGTACGAAAACGTCGGGGATCAAATTTATGTGGCGGCTGCAGATTATGCATTTGGGAAAGAAGTATCCGCAGCCTTTATGGAAGCCTATAAAGCTGCAGGCGGCGAAATTGTCGGAGAAGTTTACCCCCCGCTAGGAAATAATGATTACGCTTCCTATTTAACCACGATTGCTGATTCGGAAGCTGACGGTGTGTATGCTTTCTTCGCTGGAAGTGACGCGGTTCGTTTTGTTCAGCAGTTTGAAGAGTATGGGTTGAAAGAGAAATTTGATTTGCTTGGATCAGGCTGGCTAGTCTCTGAAGATTTAAGAAAATCCATTGGAAGCGCGGCAGAAGGGATTTATGCAGCAAGTTTCTGGGACTACAATTTAGAGAATGACCAAAACCAAAAGTTTGTTGAGGCTTATGAAGCAGCCTACGACCGACGTCCGACCGTAGAATCATTAGAAGGGTACGATGCAGCCCGTATTATCGTAGAAACGATTGAAGCTTTGGATGGAGATGTTTCAGATCCGGACAAAGTGATAGAGGCCATGTCAGCCGTTGAATTTAACAGCCCGCGTGGACCTTTTGCTTTTGACCAGGAAACCCATCATGTCATTCAAAACATGTACATTTTAGAAACGATTATGGAAAATGGACGGACGGAAAATAAAGTAATCGAAAAAATTGAACATGTACAGGATCCAGGAGAATAACAACAAGATAACTTGGAGGTGGACGAGATGGAGATTATCATAGCTCAACTCATCAATGGAGTGTCGTACGGGATGCTGTTGTTTGTTATCACATGTGGACTTGCTCTAGTCTTCGGCATATTAGGAGTTCTCAATTTGGCGCATGGTTCTTTATATATGATAGGATCTTACGTCGCTTATTCATTAACAACTACCTTTACACAAAGTTTCTGGACAGCCCTTATTGTGGCACCGCTAGCTGTCGCAGTGATTGCGCTCGTTATTGAGCGCACATTGCTGCGTGTCACTTATCAATTAGGGCATTTATCACAAGTTTTACTCACGTTCGGGTTGGCCTACGTGTTTCACGATCTTACTAAATGGATCTGGGGCTCCAATGTTCTGTCGATTCGTGTTCCGGACCTATTATCCGGATCTGTGACGATCGTTGGTCAAACTTTCCCGCTTTATCGGCTGGTGGTCATTGGTGTCGGGATATTCATTGCGGCAGGTCTTTGGTGGATTCAGAACAAAACGAGGTGGGGAGCGATCATCCGTGCCGGGTTAAGCGACCGCGAAATGATCGGAGCTCTTGGAGTGAATATTAACCTCGTGTTTACAACAATATTTGTACTTGGAGGAATTCTGGCCGGTTTCGGTGGAGTAGTTGCCTCTCCGATTTTAGGACTCTACCCTGATATGGAATTTCAAACATTGATTCTGGCTTTGATTGTGCTTGTGATCGGAGGGCTAGGTTCGATCGCGGGAACATTCACAGCAAGTGTACTTGTTGGTGTTCTGGAGACCTTTGGACGCTATCTATTCCCTGAATTAAGTATGTTTCTCATTTTTGGGCTTATGGCCATGATCCTCGTATGGCGTCCAAGCGGTCTATTAGGGAAGCAGGTGGTGGAAGGGTGAAAAACATTTATCTTCAATTTGCGGTTGTTCTGCTGCTTTTCGCTGCGGCTCCGTTTTTCATATCTTCGTTTCACATCACCTTGCTTACTGAAATTCTTATTCTGGCCATTTTCGCCTTAAGTTTAAATGTGATTGTCGGCTATACAGGGATGGTGTCATTAGGACATGCGGCTTTTTTTGGAACAGGAGCATATGCTGCTGGCATCATCGGCCAGCATGTTTCAGCTAATATGCTTTTTACTCTATTTGGAGCGATCATCGTTTCGGTTTTGCTTGCCGGGGTCATCGGCTTGTTTTGCATGAAGGTGAGTGGCTTCTATTTCCTCATGCTCACGCTGGCCTTTTCACAAATGGTGTACTCATTTGTTTATCAATCAACAGGGTTGACGGGAGGCTCTAATGGCTTATCGGGGATTCCAAGACCGACCCTGTTCGGCTGGGAAATTTCCAACATGGTCTGGCTGTTTTATGTGATTGCAGCCCTGTTCATGCTGCTTTATGCCGGTCTTCGTATCTTTGTAGGGTCCCCTTTTGGCAAAATATTAGTGGGGATAAGGGAAAATGAAACAAGACTGAAATCGATGGGGTATAACACAAGTATTTATAAATACATGGCTTTTGTCGTTTCCGGAGCGCTAGGCGGTGTTTCGGGGTCCCTCTATACGTACTTTAATGGGTTCATTGCCCCAAGTGATGTGTATTGGACAATGTCAGGAACTGTCCTGATCATGGTTCTAATCGGTGGATCCGGGACGATGATCGGTCCAGTTCTAGGAGCAGCCATGATCGTCCTGCTTGAAACAATTATTGCAAGCTATACGGATATGTGGATGTTGATTCTCGGTTCGATATTTATTCTGTTCGTGATCTTTTTCCCTTCTGGTATTTATGGAATCTGGCAGGATGTTCTTGGACGCTTTCAAAAACAAGGAAGTCCTTCAGAGGTCACCAAATTAAATAAAGAACGAGCTTCATAGAAAGGCAGGGATCAGATGAAAATACTAGAGGTAGAGGCGATCAATAAAAGCTTTGGAGGACTTGAAATTTTAAAAGAGGTTTCGTTCAACGTCAATCAAGGAGAAAGAATCGGCATAATCGGACCGAATGGAGCCGGTAAAACCACATTCTTCAATTTATTGACGGGCGACTTGAGACCATCAATGGGAATGATTTATTTTAATGGCAGCAATATTACAAAGGAACCAAACTATAAGCGGTCACGACGCGGCATTGTAAGAACGTTTCAAAAAAACAATTTACTTGATGAACTTTCGATTCTTGATAATCTATTACTCGTTTTGCAGCGGAAGCATGGATTAAAGCATACCTGGTTTCGAATACGGAAAGAGAAATACTACAAGTCTCTTTACGAGGAGGCAGAGGAACTGCTTGAGACGTGGGGGCTCTATGTGCAGCGCCATGGCAAGGTGAAGAATCTGTCATATGGGGAGCAAAGGCAAATTGAAATTATGCTCGGGATCGCCACAGATCCTTCTATATTGCTGCTGGATGAACCAACTGCTGGGATGTCGCAGTCAGAAACAGACTATATCGTGCAATTATTAGCAGAATTACCCAAAGAGTTAACGGTTATGATCATTGAACATGACTTAGAAGTGATCTTCGGTCTGGCTGAGCGGATGATTGTCCTGCACGATGGTCACGTACTGATTGATGATACACCAGAGGTTGTTCGTGCCAATCAACAGGTTAATGAAATTTATATTGGAAGCGAGGAGGTTGTTTAATGCTTCACGTTCAAGGCCTGAATGCTTACTATGGAGAAAGTCATATCCTGCATGGACTTTCATTAGAGGTTGAAAAAGGGAAAGTTTGTGCGATTCTTGGCAGAAATGGAATGGGGAAAACGACGACTGTCCATTCTATTATGGGTATGGTCGAGAAAAGGGAAGGAGTGGTCGAAATTAATGGCCACAACTTAATTTCAGAACAAAGCCATAATATTTCCAAGTTTGGCGTTGGCATCGTCCCCCAGGGAAGAAGAATTTTTTCCAACCTCACGGTAAAAGAAAACTTACTCACCACACATACTCGTGCTAATAATGGCTGGTCATTGGAGAAAATCTATGAACTATTTCCGCGCATCAAAGAACGACAGCATTCGATGGGGGGGAACCTGAGTGGAGGAGAACAGCAAATGCTCGCGATCGGCAGGGCCCTTTTGACCAATCCAAGTTTACTGCTTCTGGATGAACCGTCAGAAGGGTTGTCCCCGTTAATGGTCAGGGAAGTCAGTGAAATCATTCTGCGGTTAAAAGAAGAAGGACTGACCATGCTTCTCGTTGAACAAAACCTATCGATGGCTAAGAAGATAGCTGATTATATTTATATATTAAATAAGGGCGAAGTTGTTTTTAAAGGGGCTGCAGAATTGTTTGATGAAGAGATTCAAAGGAAACACCTTGCGCTTAGTTCATAGGTTTAAGTGAGAGATATACATTAATCAAATCATACTAGAACTGGTCCTGTACTTCGGGGCCAGTTTTTTAAAGGCTGAATAAGGGGGTCTTCCCTTATTCAGCTATTCCCACTCATTCATATCCTCAATATTCGTAAGAAAATGATCAACGATAGTAGAAAAAGGATAGATCGTATTATCAAATAAATATTCAATCTCGCCTTTTCCAGAAATCGGCTGGACGTTCTTGTTCTGTATAAAGCTTTTCGCCAATTCTAATGCCAGCAGTTTATCATTGTTCAAGTTATCCACCTCCAGTTTTACTCTATTCTCTTAGGAAATAGAATATGATTTGGAATTAATAGATTCCTTGGTTTTTCTAGCTAAGATAACTTTCTGTGCATAACCACACCATTTTGGTCTTCTATCATGCATGAAATAAATGCATCTCATTTAGTTGATCAGCTTATTTTGACCTGACCTTTCGTTTAAAATATGATAGAGGCACAATTTAGAGTAGAAAATAACCAATGATAGGGTGTTATCGATGAAAATACTATTGGTTGAAGATGATAAAACCATCGCATCCGGATTAGACTATTCTTTGCAAAACGACGGCTATGAGACCATCCTTTGTCATAATTATGAAGCTGCAGAAAAGGTGCTCAATAAGGATTTGGAACAGATAGACTTATGCTTATTTGATCTCTCCCTGCCTGATGGGAGCGGCTATGATTTGTGTGCATCTGTTAAAAAGCGAAGTGAGAAACCGGTGATTTTTCTAACGGCATTTGATGATGAGGTCAACGTCGTCATGGGGCTTGATATGGGGGCGGATGATTATATTTCGAAACCATTCCGTATCCGTGAACTGTTATCAAGAATCAAGTCGGTACTGCGTCGTTATAACAGGCACGTGCAGGCACAGCCGCGAAATACGATCGAAATTGAAAACATCGCAATCAATACATTAGAAGGTAAGGTGTATAAAGAAGGGGAAGAAGTGTTGGTGACGGCTCTGGAGTATCGGCTGCTGCTCATTTTTGCTAATCATATTGGTCAAGTGTTAACGAGAAGTCAATTATTCGAACGAATTTGGGATGTAGCGGGTGACTTTGTGAACGACAATACTTTAACTGTCTATATAAAACGGTTGCGCGAGAAACTTGAAGACAACCCGCAGAAACCAACGATCATCAAGACAGTTCGTGGACGGGGGTATAAGATCGGTGACTAGAATGCTCCGTAATCAAGAGATTCGACTCCTGCTGATAACCCTTTGTGTAATTAGTCTAATAGCGGCCGGGGCGGCGGCAGTGATGCTATCAGTTCAAGCAGCAATTTTCGTCATTATAACGGCTGTTTTGCTTATGAGTTGCAGCTTGTTTTATACAGCTTTGCGTTATAAGGAAATTGAAAAACTGTCCAATTATTTAAGGCGGATCAGCAGCGGTGATTATTCGTTAGATATTCGTGATAACCATGAGGGTGAGTTAAGTATTTTAAAGAACGATATGTACAAGGTTACTTTAATGCTTTCGGAACACAGTGCTCTTCTGCAACGTGACAAAGTAACACTAACGGGTGCCATTTCAGATATTTCTCATCAGTTGAAAACACCGCTCACTTCTATGATGGTTATGGCTGACTTATTAAGTGATCCTAACTTGAGTGAATCAAAGCGAGAAGAATTTACTCAGAATATCCGTGTTCAGTTAGAAAGGATCGAATGGCTCGTTACTTCCTTATTAAAACTGTCGAAAATAGATGCTGGCACGGCAACCTTTAAAAAAGAAAAAGTTTTCGTTAAAGACTTAATCAACAAAGCGGCTGAGCCTGTCAGGATTCCTATGGATATTAAACAACAGCAATTAACCATTACCGGGGAGGATACAGTGACTTTCCGCGGGGATTTTAACTGGACGGCTGAAGCCGTTCTCAACATTTTAAACAACTGTGTTGAGCATACAGGAGAGGGCGGGACTATACACGTTACCTATTCTGAAAACACTCTTTTCACCGAACTTACGATTAAGGATACTGGGAAAGGAATTCCGAAAGAAGATCTTCCGTATATATTCAAGCGATTTTATAAAGGGAAAAATGCAGAAGATGATAGTGTTGGCATTGGATTAGCGATGGCCTATAGTATTGTCACTAGTCAGAACGGTGATATTGAGGTGTGGAGCGAACAAGGCGAAGGAACACAATTTCAAATTAAGTTTTATAACCATGTGATCTAAAGGGGGTTGGTTTTCAACCGGTCTGATAAGCGCAGATGACTAAATTGTCACTTAAGAGTCACTTTAAAGTCATGATAGGCAGATATACTGAAGGCAACATCAAAATCATGGGGGTTTCACAAATGGGAATTTTACAAATAGAAAATCTGTCTAAAGTGTATGGAAAAGGAGAAACGGCTGTTAAGGCGCTTGATGATGTGTCTTTTTCGGTGGAAAAAGGCGAATTTGTCGTGATCGTTGGACCATCAGGATCGGGGAAATCGACCTTGCTTCATTTATTAGGTGGCGTGGATCGACCGACAAGCGGTAAGGTTTTAGTTGATAACACAGATATCTATGAGTTGGATGAAACACAGCTGGCGATTTTTAGACGGCGCCAGATTGGCTTGATTTATCAGTTTTATAACTTGATACCGATTTTGTCAGTCGAAGAAAATATTACTCTTCCGGTATTGTTGGATGACCACAAGGTGGATCAGAAACAGTTCCGGGATATTGTCAGTTTATTAGGTCTGGATAATCGGTTAGGCCATTTGCCGAATCAGCTCTCAGGCGGCCAGCAGCAGCGCGTATCGATCGGCCGTGCCTTGATCAGCAACCCAGCCATGATGCTTGCGGATGAGCCGACGGGTAACCTCGATAGTAAGAACAGCAGCGAAATCATGGAACTGCTGAAGATGTTTAACAAAACTTATAACCAAACACTCGTCGTAATTACGCATGATGAACGGATTGCTTTGCAGGCAGATCGGGTCATTTCCATTGAGGATGGCAAGATTGCCAAAGATGAGGTGATCCGTCCGTGAACATTGTCAATAAATTGACCGCCAGACACTTAAAGGAAAATAAAAGGAGAACGCTGGTGACGATTTTTGGTGTCATCATCTCCGTTGCTATGGTAACAGCCGTGGTAACGCTTGCGGTTTCTTTTTTAGATTTGATGAAAAGACAATCGATTGCCATGGATGGGGAATGGCATGTGAAGTATGAAAATGTAAGTCCCGAGCAAATCGAAGCGATTAAAAAAGATGAAGCGACTGACACCGTGGTGTTAGAAAACAATCTTGGCTATGCTTCTCTGCCAGATTCTGAAATGGAAAGTAAACCTTATTTATTTGTTAAAGCCTATAATGAACAGGGTTTCAATCAGTTCCCTATCAAATTAAGCGAGGGACATCTTCCAGAGAACAATAATGAAATCGTCATCTCAGAAGAAGTAGCTGAGAAGGATGGCATAGGATATAAGATTGGCGACCGTATAAAACTTGATCTAGGAAAACGTTATGCAGACGGGGAAAAAGCCTTTTTAACGCAAATGGATCCGCTGCAAACGGACCAGAACGGTTCCATCGAGTCCTTACAAATAGAAAAGACAAAAACCTACCGCATTGTGGGGATTATCGAACGGCCTACATGGGAACCTGCATGGGCCCCAGGTTATACAGCGTTAACCTATGTCAACCAAAGCCTTTTGTCACAACAAAACACCGGCAACGCCATTGTTGTGTTAAATGAGGTGACGCGTTCGCTTTATGAACATGCTGAGAAATTGGCAGAGCAACATCATATAGAGAGCGTCAGTTTTAACGATACATTGCTTCGATATTACGGCGTCTCTGATAATAACAATTTAAATCGGACGATGTATTCTTTGGCAGCCATTATTATAGCTATTATCATCATTGGCTCTGTCACTTTAATCTATAATGCTTTTGCAATCAGTGTTTCAGAACGAGCGAGACATCTTGGGATGCTTTCGAGTGTAGGAGCAACGAAAAAGCAAAAAAGGAACTCGGTCTTTTTTGAAGGTCTCATTATTGGAGTTATTAGTATTCCTATTGGTATCCTTGCCGGGTTGGCTGGGATGGCTGTTACTTTCTTTTCAATCAACAACTTTATCGAAGGGGCACTTGGGATTACTGAGCAGCTCCAAGTGGTCGTTACCCCTGTATCTATTTTGGCGGCCAGTGTGATTTCAATGGTGACGATCTTCGTTTCCACTTATATGCCAGCTCGGAAAGCATCAAAAGTTTCGGCCATCGATGCCATTCGCCAGACACAGGATATTAAATTATCAAAGAAGGCAGTCAAAACCTCTAAGCTCGTCAGAAAGATTTTCGGAATGGAAGCAGAAATCGGCTTGAAAAACTTAAAAAGGAATAAGAGGAGGTATCAGGCAACTGTCATTTCGCTCATTATCAGCATTATTCTGTTCTTAACTGTTTCCTTTTTCACCTCAAATATTGAAAAATCATTGGAGCTTTCTCAAACGGATATCAATTATGATATCCAAGTTACGGGCAATGCCACTTATGAAGCAGAGGACTACAGATCATTCACGAACCTTGCGAATGTCACAGAATCCAGTATTGTTAAACGAGCTCATTTATTTACTTGGATTGAAAAGTCAGCTGCGATTGAGAGGGTAAAAGAACAACTGGCCAAGAGTGATGTAAAAGGCGGAAAGTATCCTTACTTTGTTCCATTCTACGGGCTTGATGAGGAAAGCTTTCGCGAGTATGCTGAAAGGATTGGGGCAGATGCAGAAAAACTGCTTGAATCGAATGCTGCAATCGTTCTAAATCAGATAAGCTATCGTGAACCTGAATCGGGTAAATTTATCGAGACAGAAGCGATAAATTCGGAACAAGTTGATAAGCTCGAATTATATGCCATGGATTACAAAACAGAAGAAAAGCAATTTTTAAATACGGTAGAAATAGGTGTCTTAACTAAAGAAGTGCCAATGGGTATTAACTCGCCTGGATTAGGAGGAATAAGTGTCATTGTTTCTCATGAGACTTTTGACCAGTTCATCAAACAGCAAGGCGGAAGAGAAGTACAAACGTATTTGTACATGTACATGAACAGTTCAGATCCTATGAAAACCCAGGAGGCCCTAGAGGAAGCTAAGCCTTCCGATATGAACGTGTTCAACGTCTATCAGAACAGGGAGCGCAATCAACAGATGCTCTTGCTTATGTCGGTCTTCACCTATGGATTTATCGGGTTGATTTCCTTAATATCCATCGCGAACATTTTTAATACGATTTCTACAAGTATCTCGCTTAGAAAACGAGAATTTGCCATGTTGAAGTCAGTTGGGATGACGCCTAAAGGCTTTAACAAAATGATTAATTATGAGAGTATTTTCTATGGTTTAAAGGCCCTCCTCTACGGTCTCCCTATTAGTGTTGCGGTGATGGGCTTAATCTATTTATCAATCAGGAATACTTTTGCGTATGGATTCTCTTTACCTTGGATGAGCATGCTGTATGCGACTATAGCTATTTTTGTTATCGTTAGTTCAGCGATGTTTTATTCAAGTGTGAAGATTAAAAAGCAAAATATTATTGATGCGTTGAAACAGGAAAATATTTAATTTATGTAAGAAAGATGGGTCGCCGCCTCTCGGTTTGTACCCGTCTTTTTTTTTGCGTATGAAGTCCATAAATAAAGTGGTAAGTTTGTCCAGCCGAGTACTGAACGAAGCAACGTCATAACCCCTATCATTTTAGTAGTTTACGTTCTGAAATAGGGCCATATGTTAATCAGAAGCGCGAGAAGCAGCCCAACTTCGGTGAGGGTCTTATGTTTAGGTGAGATACGCGGCGGATAAACAGGGAGAGAACCAATTGTGTAATAATCATAAAACCATGGTGGAAAGATTGTGGTTTGTGCACGTTGTTAAAAGCAAGTCACAATCGTTATAATTTTCTTAACAGATGAAATTCAAAGATTTCATTGTTTGAATCCACATGGTGTCCATAGAAAGACACAGGTAAAGGAGTGTGGTCATCTTGGAAGCCATTAGTAAGAATTTTTTCTTATACCTTTCCAATAACAAAGTATTAGATCGTTTAGCGAAGCGGTTTGGAACGAGATTTGGGGCTGACAAGATTGTAGGCGGAGAAACATTCTCCCAGGCAATTCCATTGATTAAACAGCTGAACCATGATGGATTGCACGTTACGGTTGACCACCTTGGGGAATTTGTCGATTCAGAGGCCGAATCAAGAAAGCGCTCTCAAGAGTGTATCGAAACCATTCAGGCGATTGCTCATCACCAGTTGAATTCAGAGATATCACTGAAACTGACGTCGCTGGGGCTTGATTTAAACAAGGAGCTCGTCATGGAAAACATGGAGCGAATTTTGCAGGAGGCCGAACGTCATGATATTACAGTGACGATCGATATGGAGGATTCCTCTCGATGTGGGGAAACCCTTGAGATTTACAAAGCATTAAAAGAGAAATATCACAACTTGGGGACGGTCATTCAGGCTTATCTTTATCGTTCCAATGAGGATGTTGATGAGCTGCATGCTTACGACCCTTATTTAAGGCTAGTTAAAGGAGCTTATAAGGAATCGGGCAAAGTGGCTTTTGCAGATAAGCCGGAGGTCGATGCCAATTTAAAACGTCTCATTAAGAAAAATCTTTTAAATGGTCATTACACAGCCATAGCCAGCCATGATGATGCGATCATTAATTTTACTAAAGAATTAGTGAAAGAGCATGGCATTTCTACGGATCAGTTTGAGTTTCAGATGTTGTATGGAATGAGAAACCAAACGCAGTATGATCTGTTGAAGGAAGGCTATAAAGTAAGAGTGTATATGCCTTATGGCGATGATTGGTATGGATACTTTATGAGACGGCTAGCTGAAAGACCTGCGAATATCGCTTTTGCGATTAAAGGAATATTTAGTAAATAATCGAGAGGAGAATTTTGTTATGGTCACACCTTATAAACACGAACCATTCACAGATTTTACAATTGAGGAAAATAAAAAAGCCTTTGAAGAGGCGTTGAAAAAAGTAAAAGATGAACTAGGGCAGAAGCATGATTTGCTTGTAAACGGAGAACGAATCCGAACTGATGAACAAATCGTTTCTACTAACCCAGCGAACACGAAGCAAGTGGTTGGTACTGTATCTAAAGCCAATTCAGAGATTGCTGAAAAAGCTGTTCAATCGGCTGCTACAGCATTCGAAGACTGGAGAAAGTGGAGTGAGCGTGCGCGTGCAGAGTTGTTATTCCGTGCAGCTAGCATTATTCGCCGTCGTAAGCACGAATTCTCTGCCTATCTTGTTTATGAAGTCGGTAAACCTTGGAAAGAAGCGGATGCAGATACAGCTGAAGCAATTGATTTCCTTGAATATTATGGTCGGCAAATGCTCGAATTAAAAGATGGCAAGCCAGTTGAAAGCCGTCCAGGAGAGCAAAACCGCTACATTTACACATCTACAGGTGTAGCCGTCGTCATTCCACCTTGGAACTTGGCTTTTGCAATCATGGCAGGTACAGCGGTTGCGCCGCTTGTTACAGGAAGCACCGTTGTACTGAAACCGGCTAGTAACAGTCCGGTCATTGCTGCGAAATTCGTAGAAGTGCTTGAAGAAGCAGGTCTTCCGAAAGGCGTCTTGAATTATGTACCAGGAAGCGGCGGTGAAGTAGGTGACTATCTAGTTGATCATCCAAAAACAGCTCTTATTTCCTTCACTGGTTCACGCGATGTCGGTACACGCATCATCAAGCGTGCCGCTGAAATTCAAGAAGGCCAAAATCACTTAAAGCAAGTTATCGCTGAAATGGGCGGTAAAGACACGGTGGTTGTGGATAGCAGCGCCAATCTAGAAACAGCTGCTGAAGCGATTATCGTATCAGCCTTCGGATTCTCCGGACAAAAATGTTCTTCCGGTTCACGCGCAGTCGTTCATGAAGATGTGTACGATGAGCTGCTTGATATGGTAGCGAAGCGTGCTAAAGAACTAACAGTCGGTAACGCTTCCGAAGACAACGTCTACATGGGACCTGTCGTTGATCAGGGTGCATATGACAAAGTGATGAGCTATATCGAAATCGGTAAAGAAGAAGGTCGCTTAGTCACTGGCGGTAAAGGTGATAATTCTAAAGGATACTTCATCGAGCCAACCATCTTTGCTGATCTGGCACCAGATTCCCGCATGCAGCAGGAAGAAATTTTTGGCCCAGTCGTTTGCTTCACGAAAGCGAAGGATTTTGACGAAGCCATTGAAATTGCCAACAATACCGAGTACGGCCTGACAGGTGCTGTTATTTCCGATAACCGCGACCACCTTGAAAAAGCGAAATACGATTTCCACGTTGGGAACCTGTACTTTAATCGTAACTGCACAGGCGCAATTGTTGGATATCAGCCATTCGGCGGATTCAAAATGTCCGGTACCGATTCTAAAGCCGGCGGTCCAGATTATCTTGCGCTTCACATGCAAGCGAAGACCATTTCAGAAAAATTCTAAGAATCTAGTTAGTGAAAAGCTCTCCCGAGTAGCGGGAGGGCTTTTTTTATTGTGAAATTTATTGATTAGTTGGGCTAGAGCGCCGGAAAAAGGGTGTTGAGCGCCGGAAAAAGGGTGCTGGGCGCCGGAAAAAGGGTGTTGAGCGCCGGAAAAAGGGTGCTGGGCGCCGGAAAAAGGGTGTTGAGCGCCGGAAAAAGGGTGCTGGGCGCCGGAAAAAGGGTGTTGAGCGCTGGAAAAAGGGTGCTGAGCGCCGGAAAAAGGGTGTTGAGCGCCGGAAAAAGGGTGCTGGGCGCCGGAAAAAGAGAGTTGGACGCCGATAAAAAGGGGCAAAGCGCTGAAAAATGGAGCCTTGCTGTCGATACAAGCTGGGGTCAACGAAAATGTTTCTCTTTCTCTTTCCAGTCTAACTCGCTATAATAGTGGGTAATAACGTGAGATATGTAGTAAAATCAGACTACTTGGAAAGGGTAGGGGTTATATGGAAGTAAAAGAATTGATCCTCCAGGTAGAGGATATTCATAAAGCCACTGAGCTGATCAGTTCGACATTGCGTAAGCCCGTCATTATAGAGAATAAGAATTTTGAATTGATTTCCTACAGTTCATCCATGGATGAGTTTGATCAATCCCTGCAGAAAACGATTCTTTCAAAAAAGTGCCCAATTTTCGTTATCGATCGTCTTAAAAAAGAAGGCATTGTTCAGCGCCTGGAGCAGCGACCTGATCCGATTCGTGTCCATCCGATTGAGGAGCTTGGATTTCATCAGCGGGTCGTGACGGCTGCCAAGCACATTGGTCATACGATGGGTTATATATGGGTACAGGAATCGGATCATCTTTTGACCGATGAGGAATTGACTCTTCTGGAAGAGGTTACTCCGCACCTTGGAAAGCTGATTTACGATGTGTATGAAAAGGTGAATGCGAAAGAGGGACGAAGAGAAGAGTTGATGTGGAAGCTGTTGCACCATGAATATGGGAGCGAGAGTCAGTTCCGCCATGATGCTTCTCTTGCTAAGCTGACATTGCCGGAACGCTTTTCGGTGGTGGTTTTTTCGGTAACGGCTGCTCAGCATAATTACATGTTGGATTATTTGGAGAAATCAGTTCACCAATCTCCCCATAAAAAGAACATTCATTATTTAAAAACGGAATTTCAAATGATTATGGTCCTTTACGGCAAGTCAGAAAGCAGGTTGTCTACACGAGATATGGCCAGGGAATTAATAGAAGAAGTTAAATCTGAGACCGGGGAAGAGGAATTTTACAATTTCCTGATTGGAGTTGGGAAAGAGTACACAACTCTTTATCAAATGAGAAAAAGTTTCCTTGAAGCCCTTGAAGTAATTGAGATTGCCAACTTCATTACGCCACGGCCTGAATCAATGCCGCGTGAGTTTACTAAACTCGGGATATACCGTTACTTAGCTACTCTCTATGAGAAAAATAGTTCGGAAGATTATTATAGTGATGATTTATTGACATTGATCCAGAATGATACAGCGAAGCAGACCGATTTGCTGCGGACACTTGAAGTCTATTTAGCCAATAACGGAAAAGGCAAGCAAACCGCTAATCAGTTGTTCATTCATCCCAACACGTTAAATTACCGAATAAAACAGATCCAGGAATTAACGGCCATTGACTTTAATGATTTTAATATGAAGACATACCTATACACGGAGTTGCTGCTGCTTAATAATGTAGAAGCCTATTATCAGCGGTATAGGGATGCACTGTGAATAAGAAGAATCTGTGCCTGCCATGGATTCTTTTTTTTGTTTAAAAAACAGCATGTTATGGGTAAAGAGAACTAGTGTGTGAATTAGAAGTACTAGAAAATGCAGAGGGAGTTTTATGATGAAGAAATGGTGGATTGGATTAGTTAGCATAACCGTGCTTGTTGGAGCCGGGCTCGTTTTTTTCCTAACCCGTGAGGACCAGCGAGAAGCAGAAGGAACGAGGACGGTCTCAGCAGACACAGAGTTAATTACAGAACAAGAATCGATCGAAGATGTGATCCAAACTACATATGAACAAAGAAATTACAATTTGCAGGACCCCTACGTTATTCCTAATCCTTATGGAATAGCCCCTTTGACAGCTCTTTTTAAGTTTGAAACAGCTGAACCTCTGCAAATAACGGTTACGGTAAAAGGAAAAGATACTGCTTCAACGATATCAAAGACGATTTCCGGTTATGAAACGAGCCATGAAATCCCTGTTCTCGGATTATATCCTGATTACGAAAATACGGTCATTCTCGAAGGAGAAAGCGAGGATGGGAACGTGGTCAAAAAAGAATTAACGATCAGCACTGAGCCGCTGCCAGAAGACTTTCTCAACACGGAACTTGTCAAGGCTGATAAGGAAAATATAGAAAACGGATTGACGTTCATTATTCCAAGCAGCATGTATGCGTACGCTGTTGATGCCAATGCTGATGTGCGCTGGTATTCCACATTGTACAACAGCCATATATTGAAAAGGATGGACAACAACCATCTTCTTTTTCTCACAAGGAAATCGGATAAATATAATCAGTTAGTCGAAATGAACATGATGGGACAAGTGTCTAATTCCTATGTCGTTGAGGTCAGTAACTATGAGGGGTGGGGAATTATTCACCACGATGCAGTGGAACTCCCGAACGGAAACTTACTGGCGACAGCGCATGACACTTCGCAATATATCGAGGATGAAATGATTGAAATTGACAGAGAAACAGGCGAGTTGGTCGACCAGCTGAACATGAGGAACATTCTTCCCGAAGACTTTTATGAGGAATATGACGGTCCATCAGCAGAAGATGGCGATTGGTTTCATCAAAATGCGATCTGGTATGACGAAGCAGAGGATGATATTCTCGTTTCAAGCCGCCATCAAAGTCTCGTTATGGAAATGAGTTATCCGGAAGGAAACATTGACTGGATTTTAGCCGCCCACGAAGGATGGCCAGAGGAGTATGAACAGTACTTACTTGAACCGATCGGAGAAGATTTCAAATTTCCCGGTGGTCCTCATGCCGTCATGATCCTCCCAGACCAGGATAATAATGAAGTGACGAAGGATATCCTGTTGTTTGATAACAATATCGCGATTACGAGAGGGAATGAGAGCGTAAGTGAGGAATATAGCCGTGGTGTTCAGTACCGTATCAATACAGAAGACATGACGGTGAAAGAAGTCTGGTCTTACGGCAAACAACGCGGCGAATCATTTTACTCAAGCATTGTCAGTGATGCGAATTACTTAAGCGAAACAGGTAACCGCCTGATCACAGCAGGTTATACGTATAGCGAGGAGGGAAACATGCGCAGTATTATCGTCGAAGTGACTGAGGACGACCCAGCCGAAGTGGTGTATGAGTTGAAAGTGACTGGATTTGAAGAAGGTAGTCACCGCCAGATTTACCGATCAGAGCGGATGCCCCTTTATCCTGAACAAGTGAATTTTGAACTGTAAGATGCAGGTTTACCTCCATCACCCTTGTACTAAATGTACAATGTTTCTGCATAGTTTAGTGGTATAAAGGTCATCACGGGGGTGGAGGCAGGCGTGCAGCAGAAGAAAAGCAAATTACCAGTCATCCTCATAGCAGCGGTAGTGGTCATCGGACTCGTGGTACTAGGGATATTTATGCTGCGGCAATCCCCGAGCGAGCAGGCGAGAGAAGCCGTAGAAACCTTTTACGACCATGAACAAAAGGGAGAATTCGCCTCATCCTGGCAGCTTTTTCACCCGCTTATGAAAGAAAAGTTTGCCAAAGGCCACTACATTCAGGACCGGGCCCATGTATTTATGAATCACTTTGGCGTGACCACATTTACGTATTCTTTAAGTGATATGAAAAAAATAGAAGGATGGTCGATGACGAAAGAAGCGGAACCAATCAATATTGTATATGCCACTACGGTTACTCAAACGTATAAAGGGAAATATGGGAACTTCTCACTGCATCAGGAGGTTTTTGCAGCAAAGGTGAAGGAAGAATGGAAGATTTTATGGGATTATAAGAAGTGATGGAAAGACTCTGAATGGCTGTAAGCTGTTTGGAGTCTTTTTGTGTTGTGGTAGTATCGTCTGCAGGTATTCCCGCTCGCGCAGAATTTCGGGGTTCGGCCCTGGGTAGCTATGATTCTTCCCAAACTCAAGGGGATTCGGACTTAAGTCGTCAGTATTCTCCCTTAACCTTCAATGATTCTCCCCCAAATCGATAAAGCTCGGCCCTAACTCAAGAAGATTCTTCCCTAACGCTAACGCACTACCATCAGAGTTATTTTTCTAAAGTTCTAAGTCCATTTTCATTGACATAGAATGAACCAAACGAATTAGTAAGTAAACTTTACTAACTGAATCATAAGTCTAAATCCGCAGGCTAAGGGGCTTATTCAATGCAGAGTGGAAATGCCAGTTACATTAAAAAAACTAATCAAAAGCGAATTTTAACATGTGTACGGGAGGAGGGATCTGTTTCCCGAGCCAATATTGCCAAAAAGCTTTCACTTAGCAAACCAACCGTATCTAGTCTTGTTGACACATTATTGGAAGAAGGGTGGATTCGGGAAGTTGGGTGTGGGGAGGCTTCCACCAACGGGGGCAGAAAGCCGGTAAATCTCACCTTTAATCCTAAAAAATCTTTCATGATTGGGATAGATTTTGGCGGGACGAATGTAGCCCTTGGTATAGCTGATTTAAATGGGGAGGTTTGCGCCTATCGGGAATTCCCAACTCAGGAACATTTGAATAAGGATTTGTTTAACGTCATCAAGCAGCATGTGGACATTATGAAACAGGAGTTAAAAATCGATGATCAGAAGATTCTAGGTGTCGGAGCTGGAATACCTGGGATCACCAATATAGATACAGGAATAGTGAAAGAGGCTCCTGCTCTTAAATGGAACCGTTTTCCCATAAGAGAAAAACTTAAGGAGATTTTTGACCTTCCCATATATATCGATAATGATGTGAATATTAACGTTCTTGGTGAGCATTGGAAAGGAGTCGGCCGCGGCAAGAATAACCTCATTTATATTGCGATCGGTACAGGAATTGGCAGTGGAATCATGGTGAATGGAAGGTTATTTCGAGGGAGCAACTATAGCGCAGGGGAGATTGGTTATGTAGTTACGGATCGAGTACATGCCGATCATTACCATCCCGTTTATGAAGGGTATGGATTTTTAGAGAGTATAGCCAGTGGCTCATCTATTGGGAACCGGTTATCTGGGCGGCTAGGTAAAATAGTTACGGCAAAAGAGGCGTTCGAGCTTTACCAGCAGCAACACAAGCAGGCTGTGGAAGTAGTTGATTTTGCACTGGAGAATTTAGCGCTAGGCGTGGCCAATTACGTGTCATTATTTGACCCGGAGCTCGTGATATTAGGGGGTGGTGTCAGCGGATCCTTTTCGATCATCAGGGAACAGATGATGAAGGTAATGGAGCGTTATACGCCAGGAACATATGAAGTCATGCCTACTTCCTTTGGTAAAGAAGCAGGTGTCATAGGGGCTGTGGCGCTGTTTTTGAAAGAGTCGGATACTTTGATTGAAATTTAATAGGGGGTTGTATTATGGATATCTTTAAAAAGAATTGGCTCGTTTCTTCTCTCTTTGTAGCAGTACTGCTTTTTGTTCTTGCAGGATGTATGGCAGGGGGGGCAAGTGAGGAGACAGCTGAGGAATCAGGTAAGAAGTCTAGTGAGGAAGGAAAAGGTTCTGGTTCCTCCGAAGAACTTGAAGACAAAGTAGTTGTATATTCACCGCATGGCAGTGACATTCTAAGTGAGTTTGAAAAACAGTTTGAGGCTGAATATGACGTCGATATGCAATTTTTAGATATGGGCTCTCAAGAAATATTAGACCGGGTCCGTTCGGAAAGAAATAATCCTCAAGCCGATGTATGGTGGGGGGCACCTCAGGTGAATTTTGATAAAGCAAAAGAAGAAGGTTTGTTGGCTAAATATAAACCTTCTTATGCAGATGCTCTTCCTGAAATGTACCACGACGAGGATTGGATGTGGTCAGGAACATCTATTACACCAGAAGTTATTTTGTACAATACAAAAGAAATCTCACCAGAAGAAGCACCTAAGGATTGGGATGATCTTCTTGATCCTAAGTGGAAAGATGAAATCATCATTCGTTATCCGTTAGCTTCAGGAACGATGCGCACGATATTCTCCTCGATGATTTATCGTACGTATCAAGAAACCCAGAGTCCTGAACAGGGGTATGAATGGCTGCAGAAACTCGATGAGAATACGAAGGAATATGCGGCCAACCCGGAAATTATGTATAACCAGGTGGCAAAAGGTGTCGGCTCCTTATCTGTCTGGAATATGCCGGACACGGTCATGTTAGCAAAAGAAAAAGGGTATCCGTTTGATTATGTTATTCCGGAGAGCGGCACACCTGTGCTGACGGAAGGAATTGCTCTTGTAAAAGATGCGCCGCATCCTAAAGCTGCCAAAGCCTTTTACGAGTTTGTGAATACGAAAGAAGCTGCCAAACTATTAGCCGAAAAATACTACCGCATTCCGACTCGTGAGGATATAGAAAACTTGCCTGACTGGATTACGGAAACGGATATTAAGCCAATGGACATTGACTGGACTCTTTTCCAGGAGAAGTCACAAGAGTGGATGGAACATTGGGATACAAAAATTAAGAACACTGAGAAGGATAAAAGCCAGCAATAGAACTTATTAGATAAAGGGAGTTGTTGATTCATGTCAACAGTGAATTTATCAACGATTACAAAACAATTCGGTGAGATCACGGCAGTCAAAGACTTAGATTTATTAATCGAAGAAGGCGAATTTTTTACCTTTCTAGGTCCTAGTGGATGCGGGAAAACGACAACGCTTCGAATGATTGCCGGGTTCTATTACCCTACCCACGGTAAAGTCAAATTTAACGACAAAGATATGACGACAGTCCCACCTGAAAAAAGAAATACGGGCATGGTGTTTCAAAACTATGCCCTTTTTCCTCATATGACAGTGTTTGAAAATGTTGCTTTTGGTTTGAAAGTTAGGAAAGTTAATAAAACCGAGACGAGAAAAAGGGTAGAGGATGTCCTAAAAAAAGTTCGTCTGGAATCATATATCCAGCGTCAGGTGAGTCAATTGAGCGGTGGGCAGCAGCAACGAGTTGCTTTAGCCAGGGCGCTAGTGATTGAACCCGATATTTTACTTTTAGACGAACCGCTAAGTAATTTGGATGCTAGATTGCGAGATGAAATGCGCACGGAAATCCTAAGGCTGCAGCGAGAGTATGGCATTACAACCATTTACGTAACCCATGACCAAGTTGAAGCTTTAACGATGAGTGATCGAATCGCTGTCTTCAAGGATGGGAAGTGCCAGCAGATGGGAACCCCAACTGATATTTACAACGAGCCAGTGAATAATTTTGTAGCTGAGTTTATTGGAGAAACCAATTTATCACCAGTAACACTGGATAAGAAACAAGAAGAAGCGTTCGTTTTCCATTCCGATTCTCTTAAAAGCCCCATACGTGTGAAAAACTCTAAACAGAACATAGCAACTTATCACGAAGATGATGAATTAATGATCTCCATCAGGCCAGAAGCGATTCAAGTCAGCGATGAGGCGTTGCCAGATCGGCAAAACTTATGGACAGGTGAAGTGTCCCTTGTGCAGTTTACCGGCGCATCTGTTCATACTTTTATAAAAATAAATGAAGAAATAACACTTAGGGCTACTGGTTTAAATCGAGGACCAAGTACGTATTTTGCGGAGGGAGCAACCGTTAGTGTGCACATGCCGGAGGACCAAATACGCGTGATTCCAAGGGCAAGGGAGTGACACGATGAAGTTAAAGGCTGAACATCGAAAAACATTACTCCTATTAATTCCCGTACTTGTCGTCTTGGTTGGGTATGTCCTTTATCCGTCGATCGAAACGCTGCTTGAAAGTTTTAAACGAAATGGACTCTTCTCATTGCAAAATTATCAAGATTTCTTTGGAACAAAGGCCGCTGCCAATTTAGAGGCACTTTGGCACTCCGTCTATATTTCTTTATTGTCAGTTCTCTTCAGTGCACTGATTGGGATTCCTTTAGCGTATATTTTTAACCGTTATGACTTTCCGGGACGTCAATTCTTTTCAAACATTGCCATTATGCCGATCGTTCTCCCTTCTTTAGTTGGAGTCATGGCTTTTATGTTTTTATATGGAGAAGCCGGCTTAGTTCCCAATGCACTGAAAGATCTATTCAACTTATCTGAGATTCCTTTCAGTATTGGGGGAGTTTCCGGGATATTGTTGGTGCATGCTTACACGATGTATCCATACTTTTATATGACGACTTCGTCAGCGTTAAATAATATTGATCCTTCTTTAGAAGAAGCAGCCTACAATCTAGGTTCCAGTAAATTTAGTGTGTTTAGAAAAATTACTTTTCCTCTGTTAACCCCGGGGTTAGTGGCTGCCTCTTTATTAGTGTTTATGGTTTCGATGGCCTCTTTTAGTGCGCCTTTTTTACTGGCAGGGGGGTATCGGGTATTAAGTCTGCAAATCTATTTTTCAAAAGTGAATGGCAATTTGGAAATGGCGGCAACCCAATCTGTTATTCTATCAGCCGTCTCAATCTCTTTTCTATTATTTATGCGCTGGTACCAGGGGCGCAAGGATTATCGGATGGCCAGTAAAGGAATTGGAGCTCATCGCAGTGAAGTCAGTAACCCACTTTTAAAATGGTGCATGGTATCACTAGGAATAGTGGCGATGATTATCTTGCTATTGCCACATGCCACGTTAATGCTTCTATCCCTTGTACCTGAGGGAGGGTGGACATGGCAGACTTACCCGCAAGCCTTCAGCCTTGAAAACTTCAGGTTACTATTTGAAGATCCAAATATTTGGGACCCTGTAAAAAATAGTTTGATCATGTCGGCTTTAGCCTGTATCGGTGTGTTCGTATTTGGCATTATCACCTCTTATGCCCTTGTGAAGCGTAGTTTTATAGGGAAGAATCTAGTCGATATTCTCGTCATGATACCTTGGGCTTTACCTGCGACTGTTGTTGGTATGAATTTAATTCTGGCGTTTAACCAGGCTTCTCCGTTTTCATTTGGAAGAGTGCTCGTAGGGACATTTTGGATCTTGCCGCTTGCCTACTTTATCCGCTTCATCCCGCTTGTGGTCAGGTCGACATCTGCTGTACTAGAACAAATGGATGATTCGATTGAAGAGGCTGCACAAAACTTAGGAGCCAAGTGGCTTTACACCTTTAGACGTGTCGTGATTCCGATTATCATGCCGGGTGTGCTGAGTGGTACGTTGCTTGCTTTTGTTCAGGCTGTAGGAGAATTTCCGACGTCCGTACTGCTTTATACGATTGGCAACCGGCCTATCTCGATTGAGATTATGAATCAATTAAGGCAGTTTAACATTGGTCAGGCAGCAGCCTATGGAATGATTCAGGTGGGCATAATTGCGATCGTCCTGTTTGTAGCTTATAAGTTTTTAGGTGTTAAATCTGAAAATACATTATAAATTTGGGGTGCATGTTTCTAATGAGCCGTGCTAAAGAACAGTTCGAACACAGTGACGGGATAACTTTTCCAGGAAAAACGTATGTAGAGTCCTTGTTGAAACCAATGTTTTACGATCAAAAAGAACATTTATTGGATGCGATGTTTATGGTTCATAAAGCACATACGACCATGCTAGAAGAGCAGGGGATCCTGACCAATGAAGAGAAGGCTGCTATTTTAAAAGGGATTGAAGCGGTAGAAAGTCTTGATGAACGTCAAATAAACTATTCCTCGGGTTACGAGGATTTATTTTTTTTAATTGAATCAAAGATTGGTGATTACATCGGTGAAGAATTAGCTGGGAAAATGCACATGGGTAAAAGCCGGAACGATATGGGCGAGACGATGTATCGAATTGTAATCAGGGATTATCTTAAACAGGCAATCCGTGAGACGAAGCAGCTTGGTGAAGCTATTCTAGTACAGGCAGAACAGCACGTTGATTCGATTATGCCAGCTCATACTCATACACAGCCGGCCCAACCGACAACGTTTGGACATTATTTAGTGGCGGTTTATGACAATTTGCAAAGAGATATAATACGGTTAAAGCAGGCGTATCAAACCGTGAATCAATCACCGATGGGAGCGGCAGCTATTACAACAACCGGTTTTCCGATTAATCGGGAGCGAATGGTTGGACTGCTCGGTTTTGATGGGTTGGTCGAAAACTCCTATGATGCGATCGCAGCGGGAGACTACCTGATTGAAGCAGGTCAGGCGCTGATCAGCTTAATGACCAATATTGGTCGCTGGATCCAAGAGTTTCTCCGCATGGCATCTAAGGAAGTCGGGTTGTTAAACGTCTCAGATGCCTACGTACAAGTCAGCAGTATTATGCCACAGAAACGAAATCCTGTTTCGATTGAACATTCTCGTGCTTTAGCGAGCAGTGCAGCCGCAGAGGGGATGGCGGTCGTTCATATGATCCACAATACACCTTATGGAGATATTAATGATACGGAAGATGACCTGCAGCCGCATATCTATAATGGGTTCAAAAAGGGTTCACGCGTGTTGCGTCTTATGCATGCTGTCATTGTAACGATGAATTTTGACAAGGAAAGGGCAGAGAAACAAGCCCGCGAAAATATGATTACGATTACTGAATTAGCCGATGTACTCGCCCGTGATTATGGAGTACCTTTTAGAAAAGCACATCAAACCGCTAGTCTGATCGCCAAAAAAGCATTGCACTTGAGTAAAGAGTTGTATGAAATATCGTTATCCCAAATTAATGAGTGGGTAGGTGATGTGGAACTGAAGAAAGAGGATTGGGAGGCGATTATTGATCCTGTTTGTTTTGTAGAAAGAAGAAAGGTGACGGGGGGACCAAATCCTGATGTTGTAAGGGAAATGATTGATAGAAGGAAATGATTGTGCTGCTGACACATGCTTAGGGGGTGGTTCTAATTTAGTTTTCTCTAAATCTTCTGGATGTGTCAACTTAGAAAGGGGAATGGGATGAAAAAGTTTTCGTTAGTACTTCTGATCGCGATGTTAATTGTTCCATTGGCTGCTCCGCTAAATTCCTATGGGAAAGGGAAAGCGGATTCGGATGTTGAGCTCTGGAACAAATTAAAGCCATTAGATACAACACTTAGCTTTCTAAATACCGGAGCACATCCTGACGATGAGCGCAGTCATCTGCTTGCTTATTTGTCGAGAGGACTTGGGATCAGAACAGCCAGTCTGATCGCTAACCGCGGTGAGGGCGGACAAAACGAAATCGGTAAGGAACTTGGCAATGCACTAGGGATCATACGCTCTAATGAAATGAAGGAAGCCTCAAAGGTTACAGGGGTGGAAGTATTTCATTTAAGCCAGACGACCGACGATCCGATTTATGATTTCGGTTTCTCAAAAAGTCCTGAAGAGACGTTGGAAAAATGGGGAGAAGAACTTACTTATAAACGGTTCATCCGCAGAATTCGAACCTATAAGCCTGATATTTTATTCCCTTCTTTTTTGAACGTTGAATCGCAGCACGGTCATCATCGAGCGATTAACTTATTGACAAGAAGAGCCTTTGAAGATGCTGCCGATCCAACAGTTTTTCCTGAACAGCTTGAAGAAGGGCTGTCTACCTGGCAAGTGAAGAAACTCTATCTGCCTGCTGACTCAGGCAATGCCACAACTTCACTGCAAATAGGGAAATATGATCCAATCTATGGGATGACGTACCCGCAGCTTGGTGAAAAATCACGATATCTCCACAAGAGTCAGGGAATGGGGGAAGATATACCGGCTGAACCTGAAACGGTCCATTTAAGACTTGCTAAGTCCGTGACTGAAATACCAAATGAAGAAAATATGTTTGACGGTTTAGCTTATGATTTTAAGGAGATCGGCGCCCGTCTTAAGAGTGATGACCCTGGTCTCAGTGCTAAGCTGACCCATTTCCAGAAAACACTCGATAAGGTGATCGAACAATATCCTGATCGTTCAAAAGCGTTGAAAAAGGCACATGTGGCTCTTAAAGAAGTAAGGCATTTGCAGTCAAAAACTGAAAAGAGCCGTTTAGAATCGAAAGATAAAGAAGATATCCTGTTTCGCCTTGATGTAAAAGAGGATCAGCTTACTGAAGTAAGTAAGGTGGCTTCCAGTCTAGAAGTTCAGACAGTGGTTGGAGACGCTACCCTAGTACAGAACGGGCAAACGAATGTAACGGTCACCATGAAAAATAACGGCAAACAGCTTCTTAAAGATGTTCACCCGGCCTTAAGCCTCCCTGAAGGGTGGACGGTTGAAGAATCACCAAAACCTTTTCGTTTAAAATCAGGAGAGAGTAAAACTGTTGAATTTACTGTCAATGTCCCTTCAGACGCCGAGTACTTTAAACCATATGATGAGTCTAGTATACAGACCAAACTATCTTATTCAGTCGGTCCCGCTGAAGTAAAACAAAGCTATCAAACCGAGAGTACGGTAGCCGTTTTACCAGACGTATCTATACAATCGGATCCAACCAGCTTAGTCGTTAACACACTGGATGTACCTGAAGAAATTACCGTTGAAGCCAAAGTACAAAATAACACCTCAGGATCGCTTGAAACTTCTGTGGAACTTGATATTCCAGATGGATGGACGGCAGAACCTGAGTTGAAGCCTGTAGCTTTCAGCGAAGAGAACGAAACACAAACGGTTACCTTTACTGTCTCTCCGAGCGCGGAAGTGGATAAGGGAGAATTTACTATACAGCCAGTCGTCAAAGAAAATGGAAAGTCGTTACGTACCTACGTTCAAAAAATTGACTATGAACATATCAATACCTCGTACTATCTGCAGCCAGCCAAGGTTGAAGGGGTAGCCTTTGATTTGAAAATGCCTGACAACTTAAAAGTCGGTTACATTGACAGCGGCTTTGATAAAGTAGCTGATCGATTACAGGGCATCGGCATGGATGTAACAAAACTTGGACCAGAAGATTTGAAATCAGGAGACCTCTCTCAATACGATACGATCGTAACAGGTGTCAGGGCTTACTTGTCTCGTGAGGATTTGCGGAATAATAACAAGCGACTGCTTCAATACGCAGAAGATGGCGGCCATCTTGTCGTTCAGTACAATAAACCATGGGATAATTGGAACTCGGATTCGACGGCTCCATACAAACTAGTTATTGGTCAGCCATCGATTGAGTGGCGAGTTACTGATGAAACAGCTGAGGTACACGTGCAAAAACCAAACCATCCTCTCTTTAATTATCCGAACACTATCACTGAGAAGGATTGGTCCAATTGGGTTCAAGAAAGAGGCTTGTATTTCCCAATGGAATGGGATGACAGGTTTGAAACGTTCGTCAGCATGGCGGATCCAAATGAAGAACCTTTTGACAGCGGGATTTTAATGGCGGACTACGGTGAGGGAAGCTATTTATATACTAACCTTGTCTGGTACCGGCAAATCCAAAATCAGGTGCCGGGAGGGTATCGTATTTTTACCAATCTAGTGAGTTATCCGCTCGATGACGAATAAGGAAGTTAGAAGGGTTACCGGTTTTGACTGGTAACCCCTTTTTTAGTTTACTGATGGTTATTTCCATTATATAGCCTTCGAGGTTGTTAATTCGATTTTTCAGCGTAAAATGCTATAACTACTTCTCTATTTGCAAATTTATTAAAAGCAGGTGATTCAATGTGAGCAAATCGAAAGGAGTGAAATGGGACAGAATGTAGAATTTTCAGTAAACATTTTGAATAGGGGGATAATATGAAAGTTTTACAGCTGGTGACTATAGGAATACTAGTGATCTTACTTTTCGTGGTGGTACAAATCAATCAGGATCTAAGGGATGAACGTAAACAAACTAAAGAAGAGATAAACGCACTTAAGGAAGAATTGAATTCAACAAAAGAAACTCTCGCGTCTCAAACTTCGTTAATGACTTCCCCTCAGCAAAAAGCTATCTCTGTAGCTGAAAATTTTGTTCATTCTTATTTCGGATATAACAAGCAGCCTGAAAAAGAGGAAGTGGACAAGTATGTAACCGAGACCCTTATGCAGAATTTAACCTTCCAAGAATCGGAGCGAAAATACCCAGGGGGTGTCAATTCGAATATAAGTGATCTAACTGTTTACTATGGAAAGCATACAAGCACAACTCAGACTCTATTTTTCACATTTAACAATAGATTTATTGTAAGTGATGTAACCAGCAGTATCAGTTCCTACCTAAGGGTTGATATGATAAAGGAACATAACAAATGGAAGGTAGACGATATTTCATTAAATCAATTTTAGAGCATAGGACAGGAAAAAACTCTCATATAACTCAATTTCTAGTGTTTGAAACTACCACAACTATTACCGATTCTTATTTCTCGACATAATAAGACGAATTTTACGGGTTGTATTTTCTGAAAGTTTAAAATAGTATAGAATCATGACGTACTAACCAGTTGGTATGTAATATTCAGTCTTACATTTTTTTATAAAAATTACTTAAGAGAATGGGGATCTTTATATGCATTTACGGTTAACAGATGAACAGCAAATGGTGAAGGAAACGATAAGGAAGTTTGTAGAAAAGGAATTAATCCCTTTAGAAAACGAAGTACTTCGCAATGAGCGTGAGGGCAAGCCGAGTCTCTCGCCTGAAAAAATGCAGGAGCTGCAGCTGAAGGCGAAGGAAGCCGGATTCTGGGGGATCAATACACCGGAAGAATATGGCGGGGCTGATCTTGGACAGATGATGCTTGCGATTGTGCAGATGGAAGTGGCGAGGACATTCGTTCCGTTCCAGTTCGGCGGTTCGGCGGATAACATCCTCTATTATGGAAATGAGGAGCAGAAGCAGAAATATCTCCTTCCCACCATCAATGGAGAGAAGAAGTCTTGTTTTGCTATGACAGAGCCGGACGCTGGATCCGATACGAGAAATATTCGCATGACGGCTGTTAAAGATGGCAATGAGTGGGTGTTAAATGGTGAAAAAACCTTTATCACTGGTGGGAACGAGGCTGACTTTGTGATGGTGATTGCGATTACGGATAAGGAGCTGCACCAATCTTCAGGAGGTCGTAAAGGCGTGACCTGCTTCATTGCGGATCGGTCGATGGGCTGGAAGTCTGAATATATCGATACGATGGGAGAATGGGGACCTGCTGGGTTAGTTTTCGATAATGTCAGGGTTCCGGAGGAGAATATTTTAGGGGAAGTGAATGGCGGATACGACCTTGGGCTGGAGTGGATAGGCTTTGCCAGGTGGATTGTCGGGGCGCGTGCCGTTGGTTCAGCGGAACGTTTGTTAAACATGGCGATTGATTACGCGAATGAGCGCAAAACGTTTGGAAAGCCGATCGCGGCCAGGCAGGCGATTCAATGGCAGATTGCCGATTCAGCAGTGGAAATTGAGGCGGCAAAATGGCTCGTACTCAATGCTGCCTTCACGCTTGATCAGGGTGAGGATAACCGACATGCGGCTTCGATGGCCAAGTTGTATGGTTCCAATATGGGCAATAGAGTCGTTGATCGTGTGCTGCAAATTCACGGCGGCATGGGCTACACTAGAGAGCTGCCGATTGAACGCTGGTACCGGGAGGCTCGGCTATGGAGAATTTACGATGGTACCGATGAGATTCAGCGGTTAATTATTTCTAGGAATCTACTACGTGGACATGTAAAAATAGGGTAAGAGAAAAAAATTTTGTAAGGAATATAGAGGAGGTATAAATGATGGCAGGTAGATTTGATAACAAAGTAGCATTTGTAACAGGTGGAAGCCGTGGAATAGGAAAAGGAATTGTGGAGCTTTTTGCAGAGGAAGGTGCCAAGGTAGCAATCATCGATGTGAATGAGGAAGCGCTTAGTGCAACGAAGAATGAACTCGAAGGAAAAGGTGTTGAGGTCTTCGCTCAGGTGGCCAATGTGGTCGAGCTCGACGAGGTAAAAGCTGCTATGAAAGAGGCGTATGAGCGGTTCGGATCCATTAATATTCTCGTTAATAACGCCGGTGTCATTCGCGACAATATGTTGTTTAAGATGACCGATTCTGACTGGGATACTGTAATGAACGTCCATCTTAAAGGATCATTTAACGCCGCACGGGCAGCTCAGGGGTATATGGTCGAGAATAAATATGGACGAATCATCAATCTTTCCTCCACTTCAGCACTCGGCAATCGCGGGCAGGCTAACTATGCGACAGCTAAAGCTGGCTTGCAAGGTTTTACAAAAACGCTTGCCATTGAACTAGGCAAGTTTGGGATCACGGTCAACGCGGTTGCCCCAGGGTTTATTGAAACAGATATGACGAAAGAGACTGCTGCCCGCATAGGCATTTCATTTGAAGATTTGGTGAAAGCAAGCGTTGATAAAATCCCTGCTGGAAGAAGCGGAAAGCCTGAGGATATTGCGAATGCGGTCGCTTTTTACGCGGATGAAAAGTCTTCTTTTGTGAACGGTCAAGTCTTGTATGTTGCTGGGGGTCCAAAAGATTAACGTTTGTACTCAAATCTAAAGTGAGGTGATCACATGTTAACGGATAGTATTGGGAAACGGTCTGAGAAAATAAAGAATACGGTCGAAAGAGGGGCTGTCAAGAAGTTTGCAGAGGCGATTGGTGATAACCATCCGATCTTCGTTTGCGAAGAAACAGGGCAGCAATCGCGATATCGCACTAATATTGCTCCGCCGACTTTTCCAAGAGTGTTTGACTATGGAGTTATCGAAGGATTAAATTTGCCGAAAAAAGGGTTGATTCACGGTGAACAACTCTATCATTATGAACGGCCGCTGCTAGTGGGTGAGGACGTTTACTGTTATCAGGAAGTGAATGATTACTATGAGCGAAACGGTAAAAGCGGTGAAATGGGATTTTTGCAAATTAAACGTTACGGAGAAGACGCCGACGGGCATGTTATTTTTACTGAGGAACAGGTTGTCATTATTACGGAGGCGGTTCGAAAGGGGATGGAAGTATGAGTATGATGACAGAGCTTGAAGTTGGTGAATCGCTGCAATCGGTTACGCTTGATCCAGTTTCGCGTCTGGATTTAATCAAATATGCTGGAGCGTCTGGCGATTATAATCCGATTCATACGATCGACGAGGAAGCAGAAAAGGCTGGTTTGCCAGGGATTATTGCTCACGGTATGTGGACGATGGGGAATCTATCCAAACTTTTCACCCCCTTTTATGAGGAAGGATTTATCGAGGATTACACGATCCGGTTTAAAGGCATGGTGTTTCTGAACGATGAAATCACGCTGCAGGCTGTTTTGGCCGAAAACAAGGAAGAACAATTAGGTTTCGACGTTGCAGCCACCAATCAAAAAGGTAAGGACGTCATCAAAGGACGTGTAGCATTTCGCAAAGTGTAAAAAATGCGCCTACATAAAAGGTGGCCTATCATAAGGAGGTTCGTTATGCAGTTTGAATACTCGGAAAAAGTTCAAAAGTTGCAGGAACGGCTGAATACGTTTATGGAAGAATACGTTTATCCGAATGAGTCGGTGTATGAAGAGCAGCTAAATCAAGAGGCACGGTTCTCTGAAGTTCCGGCAATAATGGAAGAGTTGAAGGAGAAAGCGAAGGAACAGGGGTTGTGGAATTTATTTTTGCCAGACAGCGAATCCGGAGCTGGCTTATCAAACATTGAATATGCTCCGTTATGTGAAATTATGGGACGTTCGAGTATTGCCCCTGAGGTGTTCAATTGTGCTGCGCCAGATACAGGCAATATGGAGCTGTTGGAACGGTATGGCACGAAGGAGCAGAAGGAGAAGTGGCTGGCTCCGCTGCTGGATGGAGAAATCCGTTCTTGTTTTTCCATGACAGAACCTGATGTAGCTTCTTCAGATGCGACGAACATTAAGACGAGTATTGTCCGCGATGGGGATGAGTATGTGGTCAACGGTACGAAATGGTGGTCTTCCGGGGCGGGAGATCCGCGCTGTAAGATTGCCATCGTGATGGGCAAAAATGACCCGGATGCCGCTAAGCATGAGCAGCAATCTATGATTCTCGTTCCACTCGATACTCCTGGCGTCACGATCAAAAGGACGCTCCCCGTTTTCGGTTATGATCACGCCCCGCACGGTCACGCTGAGATTGACTACGACAACGTCCGCGTTCCTGCGGAGAACCTGATTTGGGGCGAAGGAAAAGGGTTCGCGATCGCACAAGGAAGGCTTGGACCTGGCCGTATTCATCATTGCATGCGATCGATCGGAGCTGCCGAGCGGGCGCTCGAAGATCTGTGCAAGCGGGTCAAGGAACGGGAGACTTTTGGCAAAAAACTGGCTGACCAAGGTGTAATCAGGGAATGGATTGCTGATTCTCGCATCGATATAGAGCAAGCTAGATTGCTAACATTAAAAGCCGCTTACATGATGGATACGGTGGGTAACAAGGAAGCCAAAGCGGAAATCGCGATGATCAAAGTCGTAGCACCAAATATGGCCTTGAAAGTGATCGACCGTGCCATTCAAGCCTTTGGAGCAGCAGGGGTAAGTGATGACTACTCGTTAGCTGCCAAATGGGCGAATATCCGTACACTGCGTTTAGCGGACGGGCCGGATGAAGTTCATCGCCGAGCGATTGCCCGAACGGAACTGAAGAAATATCACTAAACAGGAGGAACGTTCATGCATGTACAAGAACTTTTTAATCTGAAAGGAAAAACGGCAATTGTAACAGGCGGAGGACGAGGATTAGGAAAACAGATCGCTGAAGGATTTGCCGAGTCTGGAGCAAATGTTGTCGTTTGTTCGAGGAAGGTTGAGGCATGTCAGGAAGTGAGTGAAGACTTGAAGAAGCACGGCGTTGATTCCCTTGCTTTATCATGTGACGTCACGAATACAGACGATATTCAGCACGTTGTCGAGCAGGCCGTGGAACGGTTTGGCCGCATCGACATTTTAGTGAATAACAGTGGAGCTACCTGGGGCGCGCCTGTTGAAGAGATGCCCTTAGAAGCATGGCAGAAGGTCATCAATGTCAATGTAACCGGAACTTTCCTCATGTCCCAAGCCGTCGGAAAAGTGATGCTTGAGCAAGGATCAGGCAAGATTCTCAACATTGCTTCAGTAGCTGGACTGAAAGGTTCTGATCCGAAGTACATGGATACGATTGGCTATAACTCTAGTAAAGGGGCAATCCTGACATTTACGAAAGATTTAGCGGTCAAATGGGGGCCTAGGGGCATCCACGTAAACGCGATCGCACCAGGTTTTTTTCCTACTAAAATGTCGAAAGTGTTGATCGAACAAGGTGGAGACGCCATGCTGGAAGCCACTCCATTGAGGAAATTTGGCGGAGAAGATGACATAAAAGGCGCAGCGGTTTTTCTAAGTTCAGCGGCTTCTAATCATATAACCGGGGATGTTGTAATTATTGATGGCGGCTCTCATGCGATGTAGGATGAGTCGATTTTTGCAAAAAAAGGAGTGGAAGGTAAATGGAACGTGATGCTGTCATTGTCTCAGCCGTTCGAACAGCGATCGGTAGACAAGGAGGAACATTAGCTTCAATCCCGGCACATGTGTTGGGGGCAGAGGTGATCAAAGAAGCCGTTAGTCGTGCCCAGCTGTCTCCGGAAATGATCGAGGATGTGATTTTCGGTAACGTGTTAAGCGGCGGGGGCAATATTGCCAGATTATCTGCCTTGCAAACGGGACTTTCTATTAATTTGCCAGGTTTAACGGTTGACCGTCAATGCGGATCGGGATTAAACGCGATTCAATTAGCTGCTCAGGCCATCAAGGCGGGAGAAGGCGATGTGTATATAGCGGGCGGCACTGAAAGCATGAGCCGTGCCCCTTACTTAATGGACCGTCCGGAGCGTGCGTACAGTCCGGTGCCTCCGAAAATTAGAAAGTCACAGCTTTCTCCGCAGGAAATAGGCGATCCGCCGATGGGAATTACAGCGGAAAATCTAGCAGAAAAATACTTAGTCGGCCGTGAAGAACAGGACGAATTTGCACTGCAAAGTCAACAACGGATGGCGAATGCCATGAAAGAGGGACGGTTTGAGGAACAAATTGTGCCGATCAGTGTACCTGTACGAAAAAGTGCTCCGATCGATTTTAGAACGGATGAACACCCTCGGCCGCAAACGACGTTTGATGGGTTGTCGATGCTTCGGCCAGCGTTTCTTGAAGCTGGCACAGTAACGGCTGGTAACAGTTCCGGCTTAAATGACGCTGCTTCTGCTTTAACCTTGCTATCCAGAGAAAAAGCGGATGCACTTGGCGTAACACCTTTAGCAACGGTCAGGGAATGTACCGTTTCCGGAGTAGATCCGAACATTATGGGAATTGGACCTGTACCTGCGACAAGAAAAGTTTTACAAAAGGCGGGACTCACGCTAGAGGATATGGATGTAATCGAAATCAATGAAGCTTTTGCCGGGCAGGTGCTTGCCTGTAACCGTGAGCTTGAGATGAATATGGATAAGGTGAATATAAACGGCGGAGCGATTGCTCACGGACATCCGCTTGGCGCGACAGGCGCGATCCTAACAACAAAAGCAGTTTATGAACTGGAGCGTTCAGGTGGACGCTATGCTCTAATTACGGCTTGTATCGGCGGCGGTCAAGGTATTGCTATGGTGATTGAGCGAGGGTAAAAGGACAATTGCAGGCGAGAAGGTGGGAGTTAAGTGTCCTTTAGGTATGATATAATTTGGTATCATTCCTAAGTGGGGAGGACAGAGGATATGAAACAGAAAATAATCGATACATGCATCCATTTATTTGATAAAAAAGGCTTTACAGAAACTTCTATTCAAGATATTGTCGATGACCTCGGTGTCACGAAAGGAACATTTTATTACTATTTTAAAAGTAAACAAGAGTTGTTGAGAGACATCCACCTTAACTTTATCGAATACCTGTTAAGCAAACAGGAAGAAATCATTCACGACACGGCTAAAGACAGCAGGACGAAGCTGCGGGACATCGTGTATATGTTAATTCACAGCATCAGGCATCGCAAACGCAGTGCCAGAATATTCTTTCGTGAAATGCGAAACCTCGGCCCTGAGTACCTCGAACAGACGATGACAAAGCGCGATCAGTTTCGCAAAAACTTGCAAACCGTAGTGGAAGAGGGGATCAGCAAGGGCGAGTTTAAACATGATTTAAATCCTGATATGATTACCCGCGGTATACTAGGTGTTGCAAACTGGAGTTATTATTGGTTCAACCCAGAAGGTGACGTGTCGGAGGAAGAATTAACAACGATTTACTTGGAGATGATTTTAAATGGAATCAATCAAGCTGATTAACGGAGCAGGAAGTTAGGATACCAACCAGTTGGTCAGCTTATGGAAGGAGGGGGAAAGTAGTGAATCATGAAATCGAGGTTAGAGTGAGATTTTGTGAAACGGACACGGCCGGCCATGTTAACAATACGAGTTACTTTATCTATTTAGAAGAAGCACGCGGCAAGTTTTTTGAAGACGTGTTACCGGATGAGTCGGAAACGTTAGGTCGATTCATTATCGCCTCCACAAAGTGTGATTTCCGGAGTCAGGCGTATTTCGGACAAATATTGAAGGTATCGACGTGGATTTCGCATATAGGGACGAAAAGCTTCCGGTTTAATCACGAGATTAAGGCATCAGATAGTGGAGTTCTCATTGCAAAAGCAGAAGCAGCGATCGTTTGTTTCAATTATAAGGAGCAAAAAAGTGAACCGATACCTGAAGATCTCAGGGAGGTTTTAACGGGACGTCTCGTTACCCATTAAGATCAAGAAGGGAGGAAATCTAGTGAGTAGATTTAACGATGTCATCGCCGTCGTTACTGGTGCAGGAAGCGGCATTGGGGAACAGACAGCGATTCAACTGGCACATGAAGGAGCAAGGGTCGTTCTAGTCGGACGAACTCGCTCGAAACTGGAACGAGTTGCAGATGGTATAAACGGTTCAGTAACGGAACCTGTGGCTGCAGTCTTTCCAGCGGACGTCACAAAGGAAGCAGATGTACAGCAGCTTGGGACGTTTATTAAACGAGAGTATGGGGAGCTTCATGTGGTTGTCAATAATGCCGGTTCATCAGGAAAATCTTCCATCTTAGATATGGAGGCTGGTGAATGGGACCGCATCCAGGAAACCAATGTGAAAAGTGTATTTCTCGTTTCGAAAGTGCTCGGCCCGGTGATGATAGAGGCAGCAGAAGCAGAACAGCTGGAAAACCGTGCGATTGTTAATGTGGCTTCATTATCCGGACATAAAGCAGGGGCGAAAATCCCTCATTACAGCTCGTCTAAAGCGGCTGTGATTAACTTTACAAAATCTCTTGCCTTAGAATTTGCGCCTTACGGAATCCGCGTTAATTCAGTTTCCCCAGGTTTTGCGGAAACGCCATTAACCTCTGAAGGATTGAAGAACAAACGCTTTGAGGAAGCGATTCAGCGTAACACAGCTTTAAGCCGGGTGGGAAAGCCGGAGGAAATTGCCAACGTTATTGCGTTCGCAGCTTCGAGGGAAGCTTCTTATATGACAGGATCAGATCTGTTAGTAGACGGGGGCTGGCTGATTAAGTAAGAATGAACCAACCATCTTATCAATTAACTGAATATTGGTTATATTCAAAAATGATAGCGGTTACAATAATGTGATTCTATCAATAAAGGAGAGATCTCATGCAGACTAGCCACTTTGAATTCTGGCCAAAGTTAACGAAGTCGATCACGATTCCCGAAACTTCGCTTTATGATAATCTCAGAGTTTCTGCACACCGCTATCCTAATCATGAGGCGATTTATTACTACGGCAATACTTTAACCTACCATCAGTTGATAGAAGAAGTAGATGCCTTAGCAGGATATTTGCAGCAGGATTTGCAGGTTACTGAAGGTGAGAAAGTTCTGCTTTACATGCAAAATTCACCACAGTTCGTGATCAGCTATTATGCGATCCTGCGAGCTGGAGCCGTCGTGGTGCCGATCAATCCTATGCTGAAGGCAAACGAACTGGAATTCTATGTGAAGGATTGTGCCATGACAACCGGTCTGGTTGGTCAGGAGCTGATCGAGGAAGTTCAGCCGCTACTCGAAACGACTGCACTGCAACATGTCGTGCTGGCCGCGTATTCAGATTATGCAGGTCAGTTTGACGGAGATCTGCCAGCTGAAGTCGCTGCTAAAAGACAAACGTTCGACCATGAGTACCACTTGTGGAAGGAGGTTATCCAGCAAGGAATTCAACCGCGAGAATTCACAGGTGAAGCGGATGACTTGGCTGTCCTTCCTTATACATCGGGGACCACCGGCCTTCCAAAAGGCTGCATGCATACGAGCCGAACCGTTCAGGCCAATACTGTAGGCGCATTTTACTGGTCACGTTCGACGACTCGTTCTAAAAGTCTGGCCACACTGCCTCTATTTCATGTAACGGGCATGGTCCACAGCATGCATATGCCAATTTTTGCAGGCAGTACGATCGTGCTAATGACGCGGTGGGATCGTGAAACAGCCCGAAAATTGATCAAAGAGCAGCAATGTACCCACTGGGTAACGATTAGTACGATGTTGATCGATTTTCTCGCCAACCCTGATGTGAAGTCTGATGATTTAACTTCCTTGCAGGGCATTTCTGGTGGAGGAGCAGCGGTTCCGAAAGCGATCGGAGAAAAACTTTACCACTTAACTGGATTGGAGTTTGCAGAAGGGTACGGTCTGTCAGAGACAATTGCGCAAACGCACTTTAATCCGCCTGATCGCCCCAAAATGCAATGCTTAGGAATTCCTTCTTTTGATGTTGATTCCCGAATTATTGAGCCGGCTACACAGGAAGAAGTCGCCACTGGTGAAATCGGGGAAATTGTTGTCCATGGTCCGCAAATCATGGTCGGCTACTACAATCGGGAAGACGAAAACGCAAGTGCGTTTATTGAAATCGATGGAAAGTTGTTTTTCCGAACAGGTGATATTGGGCGTGTCGATGATGAGGGGTACTACTTCATGGTTGATCGAGTCAAACGAATGATCAACGCCTCAGGCTATAACGTCTGGCCGACGGAAGTGGAATCGCTGCTGTATGACCATGAAGCGATTAAGCAGGCATGTGTGGTCGGCGTTCCTGATCCGCGCAAAGGGGAGAACATTAAAGCTTTTGTCATTTTGCATGAGCAGTTTGAAGGACAGGTATCTGAAACAGACATAATTGAATGGGCCAAGCAGCATATGGCTGCCTATAAATACCCACGGCTAGTTGAGTTTAAAAAGGAATTTCCTACGACGAACAGCGGCAAAATCCTTTGGCGTAAGCTGCAGGAACAGGAGCAGGACAAGGTTGGAAAGTTGAATAAATAAGAGGCTCGCACGTTTTTTATATAAGGTCAGAGGAAGCTGGAACAAAAGTGTTTTTTATTAAATGAAAATCCGAACTATGAATTATTCACATAACATGCTACGAAAATATACTTCGCTTTCCGCGGGCGGCTGTTGAGCCTCCTTGTGCTGGCGCACTTCGGGGTCTCACCTAGGCCTTTCCTCCCGCAGGAGCCTACGTATATTTTCTCCGCTAAACAGCACACCGTTCGTCTTTTCATTCAAGAAGTTTAGTTATGTCCCAGCCTCGACTAACTTTGGCCTTTCTCTACTCAAGAAAGGGGGAAAGCTGTATGGATATTTTAATCCAGCAATTATTTAATGGGTTAACGATTGGGAGTGTTTACAGTCTAGTTGCATTAGGGTTAACGCTCGTGTATGGAATTCTTCACATTCCTAACTTTGCTCATGGAGCATTATATATGCTCGGAGCTTATGTCACCTTAACCACAATGCTGTTATGGGGATTTCATTACTGGCTGGCGATTGCGATTTCTGTACTGGTCGTTGGATTACTTGGTGTCCTAATGGATCGGTTAGTGTTTCACCCATTACGCAACGCCCCTCCCATCCATGACAAAATTGCTGCCATCGGGATACTGCTGTTTCTCGAAGCATTAGCACAGATCGTTTGGGGAGCCGATTATCGTTCCATGGACACCCCATATGGCCAGGTGATCAATGTGTTCGGCGTAACGTTGACGATGCAGCGAATTTTAATTAATGTCGGAGCCATTTCTGTCATGATTTTACTATACTTATTTTTGAAAAAAACCTTCATCGGATCGACGATTATCGCAATGGCGCAAAATCGCGAAGGTGCTCATCTGGTAGGCATTAATACGAACAAAGTCGCCATGTTAACGTTTATGATCTCCGGAGGCTTGGCTGCTATTGCTGCTTCTCTGTCTGCGCCTATTAACCTCGTCTTCCCTGGGATGGGACATCTCGTCATTCTAAAAGCTTTTGTCATCATTATCCTTGGAGGGATGGGCAGTATTCCTGGCGCGATTATCGGTGGTTACATTATCGGGTTTAGCGAAAGCCTTGGGGCTACGTATATTTCGGGTGAATATAGTGACATCATTGCTTTCGTACTGTTAGTTGTGATTTTATCTTTCAAGCCTAAAGGGTTATTTTCCAGGGAGGGATTCTGATGACGTCACTTCTCGGAAAACGAATCACAGTCGTCGGGCTGATTGTCGCGGCGTGTGTGTTTCCGTTTATCACCTCGAACCTCTATATGCTTCATATCCTGACGCTTGCTTTCATTTGGATGATCGCCGTTTATGGACTGAATCTGCTTGCAGGATATACGGGTTATTTATCATTAGCCCAGGCTGGGTTCTTTGCCATCGGTGCCTACTCGTTAGGATTGTTAACCGTTAAAGCTGGACTCAATTACTGGCTGGCTTTTGTATTAGCTTGTGTGATTACGAGCGCGATCGGCTTTTTAGTTGGCCTTGTAGCTTTAAGGACGAGAGAACACTTCTTTGCCATTTATACTCTATGTGTCGGCTACATTATTTATCTCGTCATTGACAAATGGGACGGCTTAACAGGAGGAGTACGCGGATTGATAGGTATTCCTGCTCCTGCAAGCATTGGCCCAATTTCCTTCCAGAATCCACTCTCACAATACTATCTCATCCTATTTTTTCTTTTACTAACCGTCTTTGTCATGTACCGAATTATTCATTCACTCTCTGGACGTACCTTTATCGCGATTAGAAATAGTGAAGAATTGGCCCAGACGATCGGAATTTCAACGATGAAAGCTAAGCTGCTGGCCTTTGTGCTGTCAACTTTTTTCGCGGGGCTTGCCGGCGCCTTGTATGCGTCATTTATTCGATTTCTCGGCCCGGACATCGCCTACATTACGGTTATCTTTGATTTGCTGACCTATTTGCTTGTGGGAGGCATCGGTACACTGGCGGGGCCAATTGTCGGAACATTTTTAGTGGTCACCGTATCCCAGTCTCTGCAATTTTTGCAAGATTATCGAATGCTGATCTTCGGACCGCTTTTAACACTCTTGATCATCTTTTACCCGAGAGGAATCGCGGGAGCTCTTCAAGACTGGATGGCGAAGCTATCTAGTAAAAAGAAACAAACGCCTCCCAAGCAGCGCAAGAATGGGAAAGGTGCCTATGTTGATTCGCAAACGTCTGAGAAAAAGGTGAAGGAGGGGTAATTTTGTTCCTGGAAACAAAACAATTAACAAAGCAATTTGGCGGGTTAGTCGCCGTAAATCAGGTTGATTTTACAATTGAACAAGGGAAAATTAATGCGATCATAGGTCCGAACGGGGCAGGGAAGTCCACTTTTTTTAATTTGATTAGCGGAACACACCCGCCTAGTTTGGGACAGGTTTTCTATAAGAATAAAGATATTACGAAACTCCCGCCCAATAAAATTGCTGAGCTTGGGATTGCTCGAACATTTCAAACGACTCATTTATTTGAACAGTCAACGGTGCTTGATAACGTAATTGTAGGTCATCGTTTACGAACAAACTCAACTTTGTTCGATGCGATTTTACGGACGAAGCGTTTTAGACGGGAAGAACAGAAGTGCCGCGAAAAGGCCATGGAGGTACTTGAGTTTGTAGGTTTAACTCCGGTTGCCGATCAACTGGCCGGCAGCATTACTCAGGAGGAAAAAAAGCGGGTAGCTTTTGCCCTTGCCCTCGCAACTGACCCGGAAGTTATATTTCTTGATGAACCGGCAGCCGGGATTAATCCCGAGGAAACAGAGGGGCTTGCCGAATTGATGAACAAGATGGCAGCGCAGGGCATCACGGTATGTTTGATCGAACACAAGATGAAAATGATTATGAAACTGGCCGATCACATTATGGTGCTGAATTATGGGGAAAAGATCGCAGAAGGTACGGCTGAAGAGATCATGAGTAATCAGGCTGTGATCGAAGCGTATTTAGGAGGGGATGCGAGTGCTTAAGCTCTCAGGACTTTCTGTCAAGTATGGCAGTTACGAAGCCATCCAGGAGGTGGATATAGAAGTAGAGAAGGGTGAATTGGTCGTTTTACTAGGGTCAAATGGGGCTGGAAAAAGCACGACATTTAAAGCGATCAGCGGTCTTGAGAAGCCTAGCGCGGGAAGCATTGAATTTGAGGAAGCTGCGATAGGGGGTAAATCTCCGGAACGGATCGTGCAGGCTGGCATCGTCCAATGTGCCGAAGACCGAAAGCTTTTCCCGAGAATGACAGTTTATGAGAATTTGATCATGGGAGCATATGTGCACCGGAAAAAGAAACAGGCAGTCAAAAAATCCTTACAGCATGTGTATGAATTATTTCCCATTTTGCACGAAAAAAAGGAGAATGCTGCCGGCTCGTTAAGTGGAGGCCAGCAGCAGATGCTCGCGATCGGCCGATCTTTAATGTCGATGCCGAAACTCATTTTGTTAGATGAGCCTTCAATTGGATTGGCTCCCCTGATTGTGGAGCAAATGTTTGATGTAATTGAAAAGATCAATCAAGAGGGTACGACGGTTCTGTTAGCTGAACAAAATGCTAACGCTGCTTTACGAATTGCTGATCGAGGTTATGTGTTTGAGAGTGGATCGATCGTTGTTCAAGGGACATCCCAAGAGTTACTCACAAATGATGAAGTTCGAAAGGCATATATCGGTGCCTGACGATAGATTTTTCGACATTCACACCACTTATTGAGGGGGAAATCAATGTGCAAAAGCTCAGATTGTTAGCGTTTCTAATGTTGTTAGCGATTGTGTTTATTTTGGCAGGGTGTATCGAAAATCCTTCTAACGATGCTGCGAGTAGTGAAGGGAATACAGAAGCTCCATCGACTGAAGAGGGAGAAAAAGTCGTCAACATTGGCTACAGCGGCCCGTTAAGCGGCCCGGCAGCCTACTATGGTGAACGGACGTTAAATGGGATGCAGATGGCTGCTGAAGAAATTAATAACAACGGTGGCTTTGAGGTAAATGGTCAGACATATAAAATGAACGTGGTGGCCCTTGATGACAAATATTTACCGAACGAGACGGCTGCCAACGCGAAACGTTTAATTCAGGAAAGCCAAACTCCTATTATTTTTACTCCGCACAGCGGTGGGGTGAAGGCGATGCAAGTGTTCAATGAAAGAGAGGAATTTATAATTGGAGCCTACACGAGTGAACCGGCCATTACCGAGGCGGGGAACTCCCTGACTGTAAGGATTCCTCCTCGCTATGATGGTTATATGGAACCGTTCACGAACTATTCGATGGAACGGTTTGGCAAGAAGCTAGCTGCCTTGCCGACAGCCTCGCAATACGGAAAAGATTGGACGGAAACGTTGCTGCCTTATTGGAAAGAACATGGCGGTGAAGTCGTGTACAATTCTTCTGTAGACTTTTCCAAGGATACGGACTTCTTTACGATGGTGACCAACGCGTTAAAAGGGAATCCAGATGTATTATTTATCGGCGGTCCATCTGAACCAACAGCTAAACTGGCGGAACAAGCTAGAAAACTAGGTTTTGATGGCGGTTTTATCATTATGGACCAGGCGAAACTTGATGAAATGAAGAGTGTGACCGGAACGTACGAAACGTTTGAAGGAGCGATTGGAGTTATGCCGCTCGTCAACGCTGATTACCCGGGTACCCCGGAATTTGTCGAGAAATATAAAGAAAAATTCGGTGAAACCCCTGGATCTGAAGCAGGGTTCCATTACCTGGCAACGTACATTTTTATGGAAGCGATGAAAGCGGCTGGCACTGTAGAGGATGCCAAAGCGATTCGTGAGCATATGGAAGAAGGGATTAAACAAATACCAAAAGAGAAGCAAGTGTACACCATTGAGGGAATTGGGGAAGATGGCGGATTTATTACTGATTCAAGAGTGGCCGCTGTAGAAGATGGTGAAATTGTACCGATTGAAATGGAACAGTAGAATGTAAGAAAAGCCAACCGATGCCTATGCTTCAATCAGGCATCGGTTGGCTTTTTGATTATAATGGTCGATGGATTCGGCTATTGATCCAGTCGATTCTCCCCACAACATAAATGATTCGGCCCGGGTCCAAGAAGATTCTCCCCTAACAAATTAAGGTTCGTCCCAAAAACCAACGGATTCGGACCTAACTCGCTAAGGTTCTCCCCATGTAAATTCTCCACCTCAGCTAATAAAAATAGAAAAGGCTCAAATCCCCAAGTCATGAGATTTGAGCCTTTTTTATGCTAACATTATAAACAGCAGCTACGACTTCACCCCCGACCCCGCTACTTCTTTCACAATCTCCCTAATACTATCCTCCGGGATGCGGAAGGCGATTCCAGCGGGATCTAACTGGACAGCTGTAACGATTGCCTCCATATCCTTCAAGTCTATGTTTACGCCTTCAAACGTGCTGGCAAGCCCGATATGGTTTCTAAGGTCACGAATATACGTAGTGACTTGTTCTAAGCATTGTTTAGGAGATTCAGAGATATTTTCAAGTTGAAGAATCTCTGCAAAATCTCGGACTCTTGGCAGATACATAGGAGCTAGATTTTCCATAACACTTGGGAGCAGGACAGCATTAGCAAGGCCATGAGGAATTCCATATCTTGCACCTAAGGCATGTGCGAGGTTGTGAACCGGTATCGCATTAAGGGAGAGACTAAACGCTGAGATAGCCATGCAGCTGGCTGTCAGCATGTTGCCTCTGGCTTCAAGATCATTTCCTTCAGACACTGCGATGGCGATGTTGTCTTTAATCATCCTTGTCGATTGTAAAGCATAAGCGTCAGTCATCGGGTTGGCTTGTGGAGAGAAATAGGCTTCAATAGCATGCGTTAAGGCATCGAATCCAGTGAATGCTGTAATGGCAGCCGGCAATCCAACGGTTAGTTCCGGGTCAAGGAGAGCTAAATCTGCATTAATAAACGGGTTAATGATACTTATTTTCAAATCTGTCTTTTCGTTAAAGACGACAGAAATAGGCGAGACCTCAGCTCCCGTGCCGGCTGTAGTTGGAATGGCTACATGAGGTATGGGAATCGGCTGAGCCTGAGGCCAGGCTTCGAATGTATTTCCAGTAAGGGCGTCATGGATGTCCGAAAACTGACGATGAAGCATGAATTTTACTGCTTTGACGGTGTCCAGCACACTCCCTCCTCCAAGTGCTACTAAAACATCACCATCGTTTTCTTTGAAAAACTGTACGCCTTTATTAATCACAGTTGTTTTAGCATCCTGAACAATTTCATCAAAAACTCCTGCGAGTTCAATATTTCCAGACTCTTGTTCAATCAACTTTGTAACTTTTTCTGTTACTCCCGCCTTGGTTAAGCCTTGGTCGGTAAATAGAATAACTTTTTTCCCACCTAAACCTTTGATCAAGTCAGGAAGTTTTGACCGGGAACCCGGACCATTGTGTACAACGGTTCGGACAGAAAATTCGAAGTTTGATGTTACCATTTCATCACCTGCTTTAGTTTATTTGATTAACCCTTTACACATTTTCCTTCGTCTTATATAGCTCCTCAATGGTTTTTCCTCTTGCACGGGCTATTTTTTCAAGACGAAGGGATAACTGATTCTGGGAAAACTGAACGGTTTCCTCAAGCGGCGTGTCATAGGCGGATTGTTCCGCTCCTTCCTGATTTAATTGCAAGGACAACGGAGCAAGTTCATTCAATTTCTGTGTGATATGATCAAATAAGTGTGGGTGTTCACATACAAGTCGCTGCAGCAAAAAGGTTCCATAAGCAATATGTCTCGATTCATCTCGCTTTAAATATTCGATCCCTTTCATAAGTCCAGGCATTTTCCCGAATGAATCAAGCATTCGATAGAAAGACCAATATCCTGTCTCTGCCAACACCCCTTCGACAAACATGTTGTACACAAACACAACAGCAGCCTCAGCAAGTGCTTCAGGTGATTCATCCGTACGAAGCCGATTCATAGCTTCGGGTAAAATCTCATAAAAAATCTGTTTATATGTGTCCGTGTGAAAATGAGAAAGGTCGTCTCGTTCATCGATTACGTTCAATACGATCCGGAAAAACTCGGTATGCTTGGCCTCCTCAAATAAGAAAGTGGTTAAGTACATTTCCTCTTCAATGCGGCCTTGTTTAGCGATCAGCATCATCTCGGGCAGCAGATCCAAAGTAACAGCTTCCTCACCCGACTGGAATTGAGAGATCAATCTTAGTACAGATTGTTGCTGCGGTTTGGTTAATGTCTGCCAATCTTCTTTATCCTGGCTAAAATCGATATCGCGAGGGTCCCACACTCCTAATCGCTTTGCCTTTTGATACAACCGAAACGGAAAGGAGTCCTCCTGAATCCCGCGCGGACTTGTCGTCAGCATTTGTTTTCTCATCATCCAGCCCCTTTACATAATTTTGAATTTACTGAACATTACTGGTAAAATGTAAGCACTTACAATTATCATAATACAAGCCTCAGCTCGTTTACATTCCTGAAAATGTAGGGGGAGAATGGATGAACGCTGAAATGATTGCCAACTATATCAAGGAAATCAATCCTCGAGAATCACACGATCAAAAGATGCAGACAGCTGTTCGAGGTTTTATTGAGTTGTTTCCTTTTTTACGTGTATCTTTGTTTGCTTACTCACCGCTGACCTTCATAGGTGAAAGCATGATCAGAATGGATGATTCCGGCACCTATACCCCAGGTGATATTCGGGAAGATGTCCGCAAGATTCCAGCTGTACATTCGGTCGTTCACACTAAAAGAGCTGCACTCGTCAGCCATGCGGGTTTTCCGGACAAGTATGTAAATCGTTTCAACCTGTCGTCGTTAATTATCGTTCCCGTTATGCATTGTTCTACCGTCGTCGGTACGATTTTTCTAGACAGATACACAGGACCTGATCCTCTGGAAAAGGATATATTGACACTCCTTGAGCAATACGGCAAATGTCTGGGGCAGCTCCTATACGAGCCTCATCCTTCTGCAGTCGCCCTCAGTAAACGTGAGACAGAGGTAATGCAGCAAATCGCTTACGGTTATTCGATGAAAGAAATAGCAGAGCTGCTGGGAATTAGTCCTTTAACGGTAAGGGATTACGTAGGTTCAGCCTTGAAGAAATTGAAAGTAAAACATCGTGGACAGGGAATCGCTGAGTCCATTCGGTTAGGATTGATTCACTAATGCCCCACAGGATGTGGGGTAGTTCGACGTTGGCACAGGACGTGCCGTTCTTAGTCGAGCTTCCGCTATCCGGTTTAGCCGAACATCCTTTTAACGCTGAGCCTCCTAGGAATCTGTCCTCCGGTGTCTCACCTGTCATGTTCATCCCGCAGGAGTCTCGCAATTTTCCGGAGCTCTTGTGTTTGCGAGAAGAACGGAAACGCCCCGAGTCCTCTTCCCGTAACGGCCTAAATGAAAAAGTCCTGGCCAAATTACTTCGATCAGGACAATTTCCACTAGATTTCTTTACGTTTTGATGACGGCAAAATCCTTAACTCTTCTCGATATTTAGCAATGGTTCTTCTTGATACCTTGACCCCTTCTTGTTGTTTAAAGTGATAAGAGATTTTTTGATCCGAAAGCGGTCTTTTTTTATTTTCACTAGAAATGAGTTGTTTTAGCAAAGTTTTCACCTTGGCCGACGAAGTACCATCTTCGTTTCCCCCCAGTTTAGAAGTGAAAAACAGGCGAAGCTCATAGGTTCCTCTGGGTGTTTGAATCACTTTATTCTTTGTGGCTCGACTCACGGTTGATTCATGAACATCGACTTCTTCTGCCACGTCTTTCATCGTCATAGGCTGAAGCATTCCTATATCTCCAGATCCCAGGAACTCCATCTGTTTCGCGATGATCACTTTCGTTACGTTGATAATGGTAGTGCGGCGCTGCTCAATGCTTTTTAAAAGCCATACGTATCGCTGGTAATGTTTCGACAGATAAGCGGACGCGTCGTTATTCTGCCCTAAGTAACCGGAGTATTGTTTATTCATTTGAATCGTCGGGAGAAATCGATCATTTAGCGAGATTTTATAATTGCCCTCTTCATTTTCCAGGATAATATCGGGTACAAGATATTTGGTTGAGGCTGGCGACAAAGCAGCGCCAGGCTTTGGATCAAGACTTTGAATGAGCTGGGCTATGGATTTTACTTGTTCCAATGAGATAGCAAGCCGGCTGGCGATCTCATTCCACTTATGTTGAGCTAAACTGTCAAGGTATTCTGCGATGACTCTTTCAGCTGCCTGGTTATCCGGACGATGGGCTCGTAATTGTAAGAGCAGGCATTCCTGCAGATTTCTTGCACCGACACCGGCTGGTTCAAGCTGCTGCAGCATGCTGATTCCGCGATCTACGTCCATTTTTGATACCCGGAGTAAACGGGCCGTCTCAGCAGGGCTGACCGTTAAATAACCGTTATCGTCAAGGCTGAGAATCAGATAATTTATAATCATACGTTCTTTTTCCTGCAGATGGAGGAAGCATGTCTGTTCATTTAAATGGTCCGTTAAGGTTTTTTCTTCCCTGCTTAACGTGTCCAGTTGATCTGCCTCCATATGGGATGCCGGTTTTGCACGGTAAGCCGACATGGGGATATCTTCTGAAAAAGAAACTTCCCGTTTGGGCTCTTCCAGTTCGATCATCGGATTTTCCAGCGATTCTTCCTGAATGAACTGTTCCATTTCCACCGTGTTATATTGAAGCATCGTAATGGCTTGATTTAAATGAGGTGTCATAATCATTTTCTGTTTTTGTAAAAGCTCCAGCTTCATTTTTTCACCCCTTTGAATACGCTTTCATATCTGTCGATTTTCCTGTCCTGTTATAGGTTAAGCGATATCCAGGATTCGAAAAAAGTTCTTGGGTTTTCTCGAGTTCTAAAAGCTCTCATACTCCTATACTATATTATATATGTTTTGAGTTGAAGTTTCATTTGTAATATTCAATGTAGACAGAAAATTAGAATAACTATATAATTAAAGTAGAAAGTTCACTTCTAGAAAGATCTCCTCTTTCATGATCGGTGAACCACGGGGAACTCGAATCAACTAATAACTGCGAATCCGTGAAGGCCTTATTAGCGTGAGGAGTTTAACATGGATCTGGGCCAGTTGTATCAAAGTTTATTTGATATGGCTGTTTTTTTTATGGCATGAAATAATTCAGGAGGGATGAATGATGATGGATTTTGAATTAACAGAAGAGCAGGAAATGGTTAGAAAAATGGTGCGTCAATTTGTTGACAAGGAAATTAATCCGTATATTCAAGAGTGGGATGATCAGGGCCACTTTGAATCTTCCATTATGAAGCGGCTGGCTGATCTCGATTTGATGGGGGTTTGCATCCCTGAGGAATACGGGGGGAGCGGCATGGACTATAATACTCTGGCGATTGTGTGCGAAGAACTGGAACGTGGAGATACCGCCTTTAGAACTGCTGTCTCTGTCCACACTGGATTAAATAGTATGACATTATTGCAATGGGGCAATGAAGAACAAAAGAAAAAATATCTCACTCCTCAGGCAAAAGGCGAGAAAGTCGGCGCCTTTGGTTTAACCGAGCCAAATGCTGGATCTGATGTTGCTTCTCTTAAGACAACGGCTGTCAAAGAAGGAGACCATTATATTTTGAACGGGCAGAAAACGTGGATCTCGTTGTGTGATCACGCGGATCATTTTCTCGTTTTTGCTTATACGGATAAAGACAAAAAGCACAAAGGCATCTCAGCCTTTATTGTGGAACGGACGATGCCGGGCTTCTCTTCCAGAGGATTCAAAGGCAAACTGGGGATTAGAGCGGGGAATACTGGTGAAATCTTTTTTGACAATGTGAAGGTGCCGAAAGAAAATCTCCTAGGAGAAGAAGGAGAAGGATTCAAAATCTCCATGTCCGCTCTAGATAATGGAAGATTTACAGTAGCGGCTGGAGCCTGTGGGCAGATCCTCGCTTGTATAGAAGAAAGTGTGAAGTATTGTCACGAGCGTAAAACATTTGGCAAAGAAATCGGCAAACATCAACTTGTTCAGCAGATGCTTGCGAAGATGGAAGCTGGATATCAGATGTCGCGCCTGCTTGTGTTCCGTGCCGGTTCCTTAAAGAATCAAGGCAAACGAAATACGCGGGAAACGTCCCTTGCGAAATGGCAGGCTTGCGATTTTGCCAATGAAGCAGCGAACGATGCCGTGCAAGTTCATGGAGCTTATGGCTACTCCAATGAATACCCGGTGGAGAGGTTCCTGCGCAACTCTAAAGCGCCGGTCATTTATGAAGGCACGCGGGAAATTCACACGATCATGCAAGCGGAGTATATGCTCGGATACCGTTCAGATAAACCGTTATCCAACAATTTACCGGTATGGCCATTTGAACAGTCTAAGGAAGAGGTGTAAGTACGCGATTTCTTCTGGAAAAGCAGGAGTATACAGAAGAGAGGCGAATTTAATTTTATAGGAAGAAATTTATTTCTCATAGCAAAACGAAGCTTTCGCCAAGACTCTGGCGAAAGTCTTCGTTTTTCTTATACCTGGAGGCGGTGAAACTATGACTCTTACCGATATTGTTGAACAGATTCCGTTTCCAGCCGTCATCGTGAATAAAGGTGGGGGCGTAAAATCCTACAACCAGCGAGTTGAGGCGGCAGGTTTGCTGACTAAAGGAACAGATATAGATAACGTTTTTTCAAAATGGGAAACGGACCCCGATTCGAAAATGAGGACAGCAGTGGGAACGAATGGTAAACGATTTGTGTTTATGCAAGGCTCATGGCCCGATACAGAAGAAATGCTGTTGATTGGTACGGAAACTTCAGAGTTGTCTGCTCTGAAGAATGAGAATAAGCAGCTGAAAAAATTAACACGCGAGCTTGATGCGATTATTGAAAACTCCTATGACGGCATTTACATTACAGATCATACCGGGGTGACGTGGAAAACGAATTCAGCGATCGAACGAATTACCGGGATTCCGAAAGAATATTATGTCGGGAAGCATGTCGATGCATTGATGAAAAGAGGCATCTTGAAAAGTTCTGTAACGGAAAAAGTGGTGCAGCAGCGGCGTACCGTTTCTGTCGTGCAGGACAATTATGCTGGAAAAGAAACCCTAATTACTGGCGCTCCCGTTTTTAATGAAGAAGGGGAAGTGGAGAAGGTTGTCACTAACATTCGTGATTTATCTGATTTGAATGAACTCCAGACGAAGTTACACAAAATGAATGAGCTGAATGACAAGTACAAGAAGGAATTGGACATGCTGAAAAATAAATCTGAGCGCCTCGATGACATCGTTATTCGAAGTGAGGCGATGAGACGGATTTATGATACGGCAGACCGAATTGCGAATATTGATGCCACAGTTTTCATCCTTGGAGAAACCGGTGTCGGCAAAGACATTCTGGCTCAACATATCTATAGTCACAGCCTGCGCTCGAAGCAAGGAGATTTTATTAAGATTAACTGTGGGGCGATTCCGCCGGATTTATTGGAATCTGAACTATTTGGCTACGAGAGTGGTGCCTTTACTGGGGCAAATCGGAAAGGGAAACCGGGCATGTTTGAGTTGGCCGATCAAGGTGTCCTTTTCTTAGATGAAATAGCCGAACTGCCGCTCATGCTGCAGGTAAAATTGCTGCGTGTTCTGCAGGAAAGTGAAATTCAACGAATCGGCGGCACGAAACCGAGAAAGATAGACGTCAGGATTATTGCTGCTACAAACCGAAAAGTGAAAGAAATGGTAGCGAACGGGGAATTTCGTGAAGATTTATATTATCGTCTAAATGTGTTACCGATGGCGATTCCACCGTTGAAAGAACGGCGTGATGATATTATTCCGTTGCAACAATTTTTCCTGAATCAGGCGAATGAGAAATACCAGATGGACAAGGTGATCAATTCCAAATTAAAGGATTTCTTTTATAACTATGAATGGCCTGGAAACTTGCGAGAGCTTTCTAACCTAATCGAAAGGTTAGTGGTCACGACACCAGAGGATGAGATTAAGGTGGATCATTTGCCGGCTGAGTACAAGGAATCCGGTCAGACTGTAGTTAGTCAAGCGGCCATTGTGCCGCTGAAGGATGCGGTGGAAACTGCTGAAGCGCAAGTGTTGGCACTGGCAGTGGAGAAGTATGATAACACGTACGATCTGGCGAAAGCATTGGAAACGAGCCAGCCTACCATTGTGAGAAAACTGAAGAAGTATAACCTTCACTGTAAGAAAGGAGTGGAATCATTATGAGGATAGGTATTGCAGGCGCGGGTGCAGTAGGATCTTATTTTGGCAGCATGCTTGAGCAGGCAGGTCATCCTGTCACCTTTTTAGCGCGAGGAAGCCACCTGACAGCGATGCAGAAGCACGGGTTGGTAATCGACGGGGACGGAGCTGAGGCTCATAGCACGAAGACATTTACCGATAATATCGAAGACCTGGCTGGATCAGAGCTTATCTTATTTTGTGTAAAATCGAATGATACTGCCCGTATGGCGGAGCAGCTTCTGCCTATATTGCAGGAGGATGCACTGGTTTTGACGATGCAAAACGGTGTGGACAATGAAGAAACCCTTGAGGCTATTTTTGGCAGAGACCGGGTATTATCAGCCGCCACATATGTACAAGCCTTCCTCGAGGCACCGGGAAAGGTTCGCCAGCGGGGAAGAGTGAAATTGCTGATCGGGGAGCTGAATTCCAGCGCAGAGAATGCATGTGCGAGGGTGATTGAAACATTTCAGACAGCTGGAATCGATGCTGTGCATTCTGGGCAAATTTTAAAAAGGAAATGGGATAAACTGTTGTGGAATGTAACCTTTAATCCATTAGCAGCAGCCTCTGGAGCCAGGGTAGGCCAGATTCTAGACGATCCTCCATTAAGGAAAACGGCTGAGGCCATAAGTTCGGAAGCTATAGGTGTAGCGGTTGCAGCAGGGATTGCAGTTGAGCCAGACCCGACGATTTCGAAGATTTTTTCCAATGCGGAATACGCACGCAGCCATCAGACTTCGATGCTGCAGGATCGTTTGCAAGGCAAGCGGATGGAAGTCGAATCCATGTGCGGTTTTATTGTAAGAAAAGCTGAGGAGCACGGATTGGAAGTTCCCACCCTTCAATCCATTTACAGTACGTTATCCTTTATGAACCAACAAATAGAATCAGGCTGAACTATAATTCAATCATGAATCAATGATTCACTTTTGAATTATAGTCCAGCCTGTAAATGAGGGTGAATGATTTGATATTGAATGTTTCATACCTATTTCCCTTCGCAAAACGAACTCTTTTTGACGAGAATAATCTGTGAAAAACTTGGTGTACAGGGACAGGCTGCGGTATGCAGCCTTTTTTCATGCCGAAAGTCGATCGGTTGGCATGATTATTGCATCCTTTATTTATGACTATAAAAAGGAAGGGTGTTATGACATGACTGTAGCTGTGACAGATGAATTGCAAGCCATGAAAACAATGGTTAAAAATTTTGTGGAAAATGAAGTTGAACCATATGCTCAAACCATTGAGGATGAAGATGCGATTCCTCAGCATTTGGTGGACCAGGCGAAGGAACTAGGCCTGTTCGGTATGAGTATTCCTGAAGAATATGGAGGCATCGGCCTGAATGCTGTCGGCAAAGCGGTGGTATTGGAGCAGCTGGGCCGAACCCACAATGGATTTGTTTCCCTCATCAGTGCCCACACAGGGATTGGGAGTACTGGCTTAGTCAAGCTTGCTTCTGAATCATTGAAACAGAAATATCTCCCAGACATGGCAGCCGGTAAGAAAATCGCGGCTTTTGCACTGTCGGAACCGGGGGCAGGTTCAGATGCGACCAACTTATCTACCCAGGCGGAGAAAAAAGGTGATCAATGGGTACTGAATGGGACAAAGCACTTTATTACGAATGCACCGGTCGCTGATGTATTTACGGTGTTTGCCTTGACGGATAAGGAGAAGGGCGCAAAAGGCGGGATTACAGCCTTTTTAATCGAAAAGGACTTTCCAGGTCTTATCGTTGGCAAGAAGGATAAGAAAATGGGGCTGCGTGGCTCTTATACGGCACAGGTGATTTTTGATAACTGTATCGTACCGGAGGAAAATGTAATTGGCGAAGTGGGTATGGGGTACATGAATGCACTGCGAATTCTCGGCGAAGGACGGATTGGATTAGCGGCCAGGGCTGTAGGATCGTGTGACAAACTGATTGAATTATCGGCAAGCTATGCGAAAGAACGCGTGCAGTTTGGTAAACCGATTGCCGATAATCAGGCGATTCAATGGATGCTGGCCGACATGGCGACTGAGACAGAAGCGGCCCGGACCTTGACGATGATGGCAGCTGAAAAAGTCGATGATGGTAAAAAAGTCATTAAAGAAGCCTCCATGGCAAAACTATTTGCTTCAGAAGTATTCAACAAAGTGGCGGATAAAGCTGTCCAGATTCATGGCGGGATAGGGTACATAGGAGAATATCCTGTCGAGCGTTTTTATCGTGATGCACGAATTACTAAAATTTATGAGGGCACAAACGAGATTCAGCGATTAATCATTGCCAGACGAATTCTTGATGAAAATTAATCACCAGCTAAAATCCATGTAGAAAAGAGGGATTCACATGCGTTGGGTTGTTCTCGTTCTTTTATTTTTTGGGGCGATCATAAACTTTGCGGATAAATCGATCATTGGTCTTGCTGCTGTGCCGATTATGGAAGATTTGGATCTGTCCTATGCGGAATGGGGTCTTGTCGGGAGTGCTTATTACTGGCTGTATCCGGTAACCGGAATTATTGGTGCTGCCTACGCTGACAAAATTGGCGCCAAGAAAGTACTGGGAGTCATTATGCTGACCTGGGCTGTGTTACAGTTTGGGGTTTTAGCAGTTACCGCCCTGCCGCTGCTCATTATTTATCGGATTCTTCTTGGAGCTTTCGAAGGTCCGTACAGCCCGATCGCCTATAGTCATGCAGATAGGTGGTTTCCACCCAAACTTCGTGGCTTTGCGAACTCTGTAATCGTTTCAGGTGGAACAGTGGGGGCCATGATTATTGCCCCATTGCTCGTGGCGATGATCACGATGCTCGGATGGAAAGTAGCCTTCGCCTGTTTAGGCGCAGTGAGTGTGGTCTGGGCCATTGCCTTTCAGTTCTTGACAAAGGAAAATCCTGTGAAAGCCTATGAAAAAGCGAAGGAGAAAAAGAAACGAAAACTTGAGAAAATCAGATTCAAAGATTTTGGCAAATTACTCGTTTCACCGGCAGCCCTGTTTACGACGTTAGCTTATTTCTCCACATATATCCTGGTCGTATGGATTGCCGTCTGGCTTCCGGTATATCTCATTGAAGTTGTAGGGATGTCGCAAGGACAAATGGGGATTGGCGTAATGGTTATTGGAATCGCCTCTGTGTTGATTTACATGAGCGTTTCCACCCTATCAGATCGTTTATTTAAGAAAAATCAAAACTGGCGAGTGTCACGTGTTTATATCGTGGGAGCGGCCATGATCATTGGTGCTTTGTTTATGTCATCGATTATTATTTTTCCGAACCCGGTATGGGCTGTCGTGGCCATGTGTCTGGCTAAAGGTTTAACGTACGCGATCTTACCGATTGGACCAACGATTATGATTAATGAACTGCCTGAGAGGGGTGGTTTAATGACGAGTATTTTAACTTCGTCAGGTAATATTGCCGGTATTCTGGCTCCGATGGTTACCGGGCTTATTATTAAACTATCAGGGGATAAAATCTTTGGCTATAACCTTTCTGTATTATTTATGGCCGGGCTCGTTTTCCTTTTTGCCGTGCTATTTATTACTTTAGTGAAACCAAATGTACGCCAGCATCAGGATACTACAGCAGAATCTCAGTCGGCAGAAAGCCTGTAATCGGCCCCTCATCTAATGTTAGGAGGAATCAATCATGCAAGGAATTACAAGTCGTCCCTGGGAAAAGTACCATGCAGGACAACCGGATCAATCGCAGTTTCCACAAGCTTCTCTTTATGCGATTTTAACGGAGTCTGCTGAGAAGTATGGCGATCAGACGGCCGTTACCTGGAATGAACAGACCATTACTTACCGTGAATTGAAGGAGCGAACGGATAAACTGGCTGGCAGCTGGCGTAATATGAATTTTGAAAAAGGTGAACGAATCGGGTTAATGGTTGGGAACCATCCTGATTACATCGTTTCCTACTATGCAGCCCATGCATTAGGTCTAATCGTCGTTCAACTGAATCCTTCCTACACCCAAAGGGAATTGCTGCAAATTTTAACGGATGCGGATGTTTCCTATATTGTGGCAGGGGCTCGATCTGTGGACAAAATTAAGGAAATGGACAAGATCATTTCATTTAAAGCGATGATGGTGTCGGCAATGGATGCAGACCTGCCTGATGGCTTCTTGAAGCTCGAGGACATCATCCAGTCAGGACCAAAGCTTGCTTCTCCTGCTTCAGTCGATCTCAAAGAGGATGTTGCGGTGATTCAGTATACCGGAGGAACGACGGGCAAGGTAAAAGGCGCAATGCTGACACAGTATAACTTAACGACAAATGTGTATCAGAGTTATCTCATGTACAAACAAAGGGCAGAGCTTGGGAAGGAAGTTGTTCTGGCGGCTACCCCTTTGTATCATGTCTATGCCATGACAAGTGCTATGAATCTAGGAATCTATATGGGCGCGAACATTTTATTAATTCCGAAGTTCGATGTAGATCAAGTGATGAGTCTGATAAAAAAATATCAGCCAACATTTTTTCCTGGTGTGCCAAAAATGTATATCTCGTTCGTGAATTATCCTGAGGCAGAAACCTATGGACTTGATTGTTTTAAAGTGTGTTCTTCAGGATCAGCTCCATTGCCGGTGGAAGTGCTTAAAAAATTTGAATCGATTTCCGGGGTTAAGATCTTAGAAGGTTTTGGCATGTCAGAAACGTCGCCAACTACTCATCGCACGCCGCTCAGTGGTGATATCAAGGTAGGCAGCATTGGTATCCCTGTACCCGAAACGGATTGCTGCATTGTCGATGAGGACCAGCAAGTGCTCGGCACGAATTCAGTCGGCGAGCTGCTCGTGAAAGGTCCGCAAATCATGAAAGGGTACTGGAATAACCAAGCCGAAACGCGTCATGCGCTGCAGGATGGATGGCTGTGTACAGGGGATCTCGCCATGATGGATGAAGATGGCTATTTTTATATTGTCGGACGGAAAAAAGAAATGATTATTAACGGCGGCTTTAATATTTATCCGCAAGAAATTGAAAGCGTTTTATATGAACATCCAGACGTGAAGGAATCAGCGGTCGTCGGAATTCCAGACCGGGAAAAAGGTGAAGTCGTTAAGGCCTATCTCGTTGCCAAAGATGGTCACATCCTTGATCTTGAGGAAATAAAGGGGCATTGTTACCGCAATCTAACCCGCTACAAAGTTCCGAAGCAGTATGAAGTTATGGAGGAATTGCCGAGAAATACAGTCGGAAAGCTGTTAAAACGCACACTCATTCAAGAGGAAAAGCGGAAACAGGCAGAGGAGGGATCCAACCATGGAAACGCATGATATCAAAGAGGTTGCTGTAATTGGTGCAGGGGCGATGGGCTCGCAAATCGCTATGATCTGCGCGCTCCATGGCTATCGTGTCACCTTAAACGATATTGCCGAAGAGAGTCTGACACAAGCGAAAGAGTCGTTGCAGGGGCATATGAACCGTCGTATTCAGAAAGGAAAACTGAGCGAACAGCAGGTTGAAGAAGCGTTCGGCCGTCTAACTTTTGACGTCAACTTAGCAGCTGTAAAAGACGCGGATCTAGTCATCGAAGCAGTGGTCGAGAAGCTTGATGTGAAAAGAGAGCTGTTTGCAACGCTTGATGACATCACCCCAGACCATACGATTTTAGCGACAAACAGCTCCACTATTGTCAGTTCGAAAATCGCTGATGCCATTAGAAACCCAGATAAAGTTTGTAACGTTCACTTTTTCAATCCGCCGCTAGTGATGGAGTTGGTCGAAGTAGTTCAGGGACCGCACACATCTGAAGAAACAGCCCAAACTGCATATGCGTTTGTCGAACAAATAGGTAAAGTTCCTGTGCTGCTGAAAAAAGAGATTTCTGGATTTATCGCCAATCGGATCCTTGGAAAATTAATGGACGAAGCGGTCTTTTTGTTAGAAAACGGATACGCCACGCATGAAGAGATCGATACGGTTTGTACGAAAGCGCTGAACCATCCAATCGGTCCGTTTGCTCTGATGGATTTAACAGGAATTGATGTGAACTATTTCGTAAGAATGCAGCGTTATCAAGAGTCTGGTGACGAAGCAGATCAACCTGCCAAGCTCATTCAGGAAAAAGTGGAAAAAGGTGAGCTGGGCCGAAAAACAGGAAAAGGATTCTATCAATATAGCTAAACTTCGGAAGGAGGAATGACCATGAATTTATTTGTGGTGATGAAGCGGACGTTTGATACCGAGGAAAAGATCGTCATTGACGATGGTAGAGTTGCCGAGGAGAGTGCAGAGTTCATCATAAATCCTTATGATGAATATGCCGTGGAGGAAGCCGTTCAACTAAAAGAGCAGCATGGCGGCGAAGTTACAGTCGTCACGATTGGAGATGAAGAAGCCGAGAAGGAGCTGCGCACTGCCTTAGCTATGAGAGCAGATAAAGCCGTTTTAATTAACACAGAGGAAGACCTAGAAGACGGTGACGCCTATACGACAGCAAAGATTCTGGCGGAATTTTTCAAAGATAAAGAAGCGGATGTAATCTTAGCCGGAAACGTTGCGATTGATGAAGGGTCCGGTCAAGTCGGGCCAAGACTGGCGGAATTTCTCGATATACCAGCGATTACAACGATTACTAATTTAGAAATAGATGGATCCCAGGCGCTGATAGAACGGGATGTAGAGGGTGACATTGAAAAAATTGAAGCGACCCTTCCATTGCTTGTAACGGCCCAGCAAGGTCTCAACGAACCTCGTTATCCTTCCCTGCCGGGGATTATGAAGGCGAAAAAGAAACCGCTAGAAGAGCTTGAGCTCGATGATCTGGATCTTGAAGAAGAAGATGTAGAAGCCAAAACGAAAACAATAAACGTTGTCCTTCCTCCAGAGAAGGAAGCGGGAAGAGTGCTAGAAGGAGAAATCAGCGCACAAGTGCATGAATTGGTGGCCTTGTTACAAAAAGAAGCAAAAGTCATTTAACAAAAGGAGTGTGCATAAATGAGTAAAAAAGTGTTGGTATTAGGAGAGACCAGTGAAGGAAGTCTGAGGAACGCATCATTCGAAACCATTGCAGCAGCCAAAGCGATTGCAGAAGATGGTGAAATTGTAGCGGTATTGTTGGGCGAAGCGGTGCAGGGTCTCGCACAGGAGATGATCCACTATGGCGCAGACCGCGTAGTGACAGTTGAACATAAGAACCTCAGCCACTATACTTCGGACGGCTATACACAGGCCTTAACCGATGTCATCGAAACGGAGCAGCCGGAAGGTCTTGTTTTCGCCCATACAGCCTTAGGAAAAGATCTTGCGCCTAGACTTGCAAGTAAGCTTAAGACGGGACTCATTTCCGATGTGACTGCTATTGAAAAACAAGGTGATGACGTGCAGTTCACAAGGCCGATCTATTCCGGGAAAGCTTTTGAAAAGAAAGTGATTACAGATGGGGTGACCTTTGCCACGATTCGGCCGAATAACATACAGCCGCTGGATAAAGATGAAACACGGACAGGTAAAGTTACCTCGATTGATGTCGAGATTAAAGACCTCCGAACGACGATTAAGGAACTGATCCGCAATACAACAGACGGCGTGGATTTATCTGAGGCAAAAGTGATCATTGCAGGCGGCCGAGGTGTGAAAAGTGAAGAAGGCTTTACCCCGCTGCATGAGCTCGCCGACGTATTAGGCGGAACTGTCGGCGCTTCCCGCGGTGCATGCGATGCCGGCTATTGCGACTATGCATTACAAATTGGGCAAACGGGGAAAGTGGTTACCCCAGATCTGTATATTGCCTGCGGAATTTCCGGGGCCATACAGCACTTGGCCGGCATGTCGAATTCAAAAACGATTGTAGCCATTAATAAAGATCCCGAAGCTAATATCTTTAACGTAGCCGATTATGGAATTGTTGGTGACCTGTTTGATGTGATTCCATTGCTTACACAAGAAATAAAAGCGCTGAAAGTCGGTGTGTAAGCCGTGATTCGAAATGTAAGTGTAATTGGGGCGGGAACGAGGCCGGGCGCTTAGGCAAGAAAACAGGGAAAGGTTTTTATACTTACATGTGAAGTCAGGAGGGAGAACGATGGATTTTAACTTAGGAGAAGAGATTGAATTTTTAAAGAAAAATGTTCGTGATTTTGTCCAAACAGAAGTAGAAGCTGTGGCAATGGAAATTGAAAAGGAAAACCACATTCCTGACCGAATTATCGAGATGTCCAAGGAAATGGGCTTGTTTGGCCTTAGCATCCCTGAAGAGTACGGCGGGTTAGGGATTGGAATGGTGGGAAAGTGTGCGCTTTATGAAGAAATCGGCGCTACTCATAATGGTTACACCACACTAATCGGTGCCCATACTGGCATCGGAACCGTCGGCATTGTTGAACTTGGCAACGAAGAACAAAAGCAAAAATACTTACCTAAGCTGGCTAGCGGAGAATCGATTGGTGCCTTCGCACTTACTGAACCAAGTGCTGGCTCGAATGCGACCAATTTAAAAACGACCGCAGTAAAAAAAGGCGACCGCTATATTATAAATGGGACGAAACATTATATTACCAATGCCACAGAAGCTGATGTCTTTACAGTAATGGCGGTGACAGACGCCAGTAAAGGCGCCAAAGGCATTACTTCTTTTATCGTGGAAAAAGATTTCCCTGGCTTTCAAGTCGGGGCGGTTGAACCGAAGATGGGGCTGCACGGCTCCCATTCGGCCGAAATCATTTTGGAAGATTGCGAGGTTCCCGTTGAAAACGTTCTAGGTGATGAGGGGCAAGGCTATGTGAACGCGCTAAAAATTTTAGCCAATGGCCGGGCTGGATTAGCTGCTAGAAATTTAGGTTCGTGTCAAAAGCTGCTCGATTTATCGATGGAGTATGTTCAGGAACGTGAGCAGTTCGGGGTCCCGATCATCGAACATCAGGCTGTCGCTCACATGGTAGCCGAAATGGCTGTGGAGATTGAAGCACTCCGGTCATTTACGTATCGAATCGCCTGGATGGTTGATGAAGGTCAGAAAGTCATTAAAGAAGCGGCGATGCTGAAGTTATATGGATCAGAAGTTTATAACCGTGTGGCTGATAAAGCTGTGCAGGTCCATGGAGGAATCGGCTACATCTCCGATTTTCCAATTGAACGCTTTTTCCGAGATGCAAGGATTACTAGAATTTATGAAGGCACATCGGAAATTCAAAAGAATATTATCTCTGGACAGTTGAGAAAAGAATATAGCTAGGGAGGGGATTATATGAAAGATGATATGGTCATAGTGAGTGCTGTAAGAACGCCGATTGGCCGCTACGGAGGTTCACTTAAATCGCTATCATCCGGCCATTTAGCAGCTGTTGCCATAGAAGAATCGATTAAGCGGGCAGGCATCTCACCTGAACAAGTTGATGAAGCGATCATGGGGGAAGTGCGGCAGACGACTGAGTCCTCTAACGTGGCCAGAGTCGCTGCGTTACGGGCGGGAATATCGGAATCTGCGACCGCTTATACAATTAATCGATTGTGTGCTTCAGGCATGCAAGCCGTCGCTTCAGCTGTTCAGCAAATTACATTTGATCAAGCGGATATTGTTGTGGCCGGCGGCGTGGAAAGTATGAGCCGTTCCCCTATTTATCTAAGAAACTCGCGATTCGGCGGCGATCAAACGAAGTTAGTAGATTCTAATCTCGAAGCGGGTCAGCAGCCGAAGGAGATCTATGGAAAGAACTTAGGGATGGGCATCACTGCTGAAAACGTTGCGGAAAAGTACTCGGTTTCCAGGGAAGATCAGGATACGTTTGCCATCGAAAGCCAGCAGCGGGCTTCACAGGCAATTGAAGCAGGGAGGTTTAAAGATGAAATTGTATCAGTAGAGGTAAAAGGAAAAAAGCAAAATTTTACCGTTGATACAGATGAGCATCCTCGTCCGCAAACTACGTTAGAAAAACTGTCAACATTACGACCTGCGTTTAAAGAGAATGGAACGGTAACGGCTGGGAACGCCTGTGGCAGAAATGATGGAGCGACTGCGTTAGTCCTGATGAAAGCATCGAAGGCCAGAGAATTAGGGTTATCTCCACTTGCGCGGGTTGTCGACTGGGCGACGTCCGGTGTATCACCGGAAATCATGGGAGTCGGACCTGTTCCTGCTGTGAAAAAGCTGCTGGAAAAGACAGCAAAACAAGTTGAGGATGTTGGACTCGTCGAATTGAATGAAGCATTTGCTTCTCAATCGCTTGCCGTCATTCGCGAACTTGCTCTAGATCCAGATAAAGTTAACGTCAATGGAGGAGCCATCGCACTCGGTCATCCCGTCGGCGCGAGCGGGGCGAGAATTCTTACAACCCTTTTACATGAAATGAAAAGGCGAGAGGAATCACTTGGGGTGGCCACTTTATGTGCAGGCGGCGGTCAAGGCATGGCGATGATGGTCGAGCTGGTTTAATCATATATCGGTTATGAGAGGCGTAACGCCGGAATATGGAGGGTGAGCGCCGGAATAATGGGTATAAACGCCGGAATACGGGGAATGGGCGCCGGAATAATGGGTATAACCGCTGGAATACGAACACTGAACGCCGGATTATACCTCTAAACCTCGAAGAAAGGAATGAAAACATGACATTTCAACAGATTGAATTAACAACAGAGAATCAGCTTGCCTACATTACGATCAACCGACCAAATGTGCGGAACGCTTTGAATAAAGAAACATTAGATGAAATGATCCAAGCATTGGAGAAACTTGCCGAAGACGAGGAAGTCGGGGTAGTTGTTTTTACCGGAAAAGGAGACAAATCCTTCGCTGCAGGAGCGGATATCAGCCAGTTGACAGAAAAAACGGCTGCTGACGCTCTAACTCCTAAAGGAATGCAACACGTGTATGATGTGATCGAAAGCTATGAGAAGCCAACGATTGCAATGATCAACGGCTATGCGCTTGGCGGTGGATGTGAATTAGCCATGGCTTGCGATATTCGGGTCGCCTCTACCAAGGCAAAATTAGGTCTCCCAGAGTTAAATCTATCGATTATTCCGGGAGCAGGCGGTACGCAGCGGCTTGCCAGGCTCGTAGGAAAAGGAAAAGCCCTTGAAATGATTTTGACAGGGAGAATTATTGATGCGCAGGAAGCCGTTCAGTTTGGCCTTGTAGCAGAGGCAGTTGAGCCTGATGAATTATCTTCTAAAGTGAAAGAGATTGCTGCGAAGATTCTAGCTAAAGGCCCTCTAGCGGTAAAATTAGCGAAACTTTCTGTGCACATGGGTACGGATACCGATATAAAGACAGGATTAATGCTTGAAAAACTGTCGCAGGCGATTCTATTTAACTCTGAAGATAAAAATGAAGGCACGCGGGCTTTTCTTGAGAAGCGGAAAGCTGATTTTCAAGGGAAATAGGAGGAGGTTGGATTGACGATAACGATTGACGAAGTGCGTGAAAGCTTTGAAACTAGTCCATTTTTCTCGCACATAGGCTTTGAAATTACAGAGTTTGAACGAGGGAACGTCCTGCTAAAGCTTCCGATCACGGAAAAATTAATGAATGCGAATGGCACGCTGCATGGCGGGGTGCATGCAACAATGCTTGACTTAATATTAGGCATGACGATCCGCTCGACAACAAAAACACACTGCTCGACGATCAATCTTAATATCAATTACTTAGCACCGAGTTCAACGGGTGATGTGGTAGCACGAGGAAGGATATTGCAGCAAGGGTATCGGACGGTGATCGCAGAAGCAGAAATGTATGATCAGAAAGGGAACATGCTGGCAAAAGGGATTGGCACGTTTAAGTTAATTCGGTCGGAACCTGACTCCGGGGAGCGTAATCGTGCTGAATCAAAATCAGATGATGTAAGATAAAGTATATTTCTGATTAGCTTCACAAAAAAGGACGTGCCTGGCGCGTCCTTTTTTGTGAGCGCCGATCAAAGGGTAGAGAGCGCCGATCAAAGCAGAGAAAGGTCTCCCCGCTGAGCTAGTTTCTTTTTAGAACAGCTTGTTTATCATATGATTAAACTACTAATAAAGTATTCAGGTGATAGGAATGATCAAACTTTCTGGAAGACCATGGCTCCTGATCGTAACAATCGGTCTCGGAACCCTACTTAATCCGTTAAACTCATCGATGATTTCCGTAGCCGTCACGCGCCTGCAGCATGAGTTTGAGTTGACTTTTGCCGACGCCTCCTGGTTAATATCGGTTTTTTATATCGCGAGTGCCGCTGCTCAGCCTGTTATGGGGAAGCTAAGTGATATGTTCGGCCCTAAACGGCTATTTTTATCTGGACTAGTACTTGTTGCAGTCACATCCTTGCTTGCGCCCTTTTCTCCCAACTTTCAATGGTTATTGGTTTATCGAGCATTGCAGGCCATTGGCAGTTCGACCTTATTTCCAAGCGGAATGTCAATGATTCGAACAAGTATTACGAAGGGGCAGGGAAAAGCATTAGCAGCTTTATCTGTGTTCGCCTCGACATCCGCTGCATTTGGACCATCGATTGCCGGTTTTTTAATAGACTCGTGGAACTGGCCGGCTATTTTTCTAATAAACTTACCGTTTATCATTCTTTCCTTCGTTTTGGCGATTTTCGTTTTGCCAGAAAAAGGACAAGGGAAGGTGGAGTTAAGCAGAATTGATTTTATGGGAATGGGGTTATTTACGACAGGGACAGTATGCTTAATTCTATTTCTCCTTTCCCTGGCAAATGAAATAAAATGGTGGGCTTTGCCCGTGGCGCTCGCTGCTTTTACAGGTTTTTATTATTATGAAAAAAGGCAGCAGGAACCGTTTATAGATCTCGTATCGCTTAAAAGTAACGTCCCTGTAACATGGATTTATATCCAATTTATGACGATCAACCTTATCTATTATTGTTACTTTTTCGGGCTGCCGACCTTTTTGCAGCAAGTTCGTCATTACAGTGGAAAAGAGACGGGGCTGATCATGCTGGCTATGGCGGGAGTCGGGGTTATGATCTCTCCGATCGCCGGACGTTGGATTGATCAAAATGGCTCTAAACCGCCGTTATTATCGGGAGCCGTGACCTTGTTCATAGGTACAGCACTTTTGTTAACTTTGCACGAAACGTCTCCGCTCTGGTGGCTGCTGATCATTATGGCTGTACTAGGAGTGAGTAATGGCTTTAATAAAATTTCCATGCAAACAGCCCTTTACGATCATGTAAAGCCAGAAGAAACCGGCTCAGCATCAGGACTTTTCCAAACAAGCCGGTACTTTGGCTCAATTCTATCGACCTGTCTGCTCGGGATTGTCTTTACCGGCCATATGGACATTCAGCATTTACACAACATGGCTGTTATTTGTCTGATCTTTTGTTTGGCCGTATTCATCCTGGCTGTTCGCCATCCTAAGAAAAGACAGTCTACGTCTGTATAAATCTCAGGTAAACATCATAAAAAAAAGAGCACAGATGACATTGTGCTCTTAGCTTGTAGAGAAACTCTTTGGTTTTTTTACAAGCTTTTTTGTGTAAACGTACGGGGGAATACTACTCCCTTTTTCCTCGCGGTATGTTATGCCTTAAGATTTTTCGGTATGTAACTGATATTGTTTATGAGAATCCTTTAAAGCAGCCTCTAAAGCATTGCCGGCCTTCCCTAAATAACCTTCGTGAAGACGAGCAAGCGGTCCTTCTATTCCATCCTTTAAACTATACCCCTTTAACAAAGTTTTAATAAAATCGCGTCCATGATCTGTCGCTAACGTACAAGAGGCATCGATAATCACTCCGTAGTTTTGATCTACTTCCAGTGTCAGTGTTAACGATTCTGAAATATGATTCGCCGCGATACCCGTGGGCAGTTTTGAGTGTCCTGCTACAAATATAGTGTTCATGTGCTAAATCCTCCCACCTATAAAAATATGGATCTACCTCTATCATACCAGACAGTCAGCATCCAGGAATGATCATTTTTTACTTCTCTATGAATTGGACTCCTATTATCGTTCATTCTTTTATCCAATCCTTTTGATAAGAGGAATGTTTTAAGAAAAGAAATCCATTGATTGGTTTTTTCTGACGGTATGGTTTGGGATATAAGCCTTTTACCTAATAGATTAGTTTTGTAATCAGGTATTTCCGCTTTGCAACGGAAAAAGTCTAGGTGTAAATGTAAACGCTTATAAAATAGACTTAATCTAATAGCAAAAGTACCATAAGGAGGCACAAACAAATGAAGAGAATATTACTCGCTTGTTCTGCAGGAATGTCAACTAGTCTACTCGTCACAAAAATGAAAGAAGCTGCTAAAGAAAAAGGAATAGAATGTGAAATCTGGGCGGTAGCACAGGATAAAGCTCCAAAGGATATGAAACAGGCGGATGTTCTGTTAATTGGCCCGCAAATGAAATTTATGAAGAAGAAATTTGAAAAAACAGCGGCTGACATCGGAATACCAGTTGATGTCATTGATCCGATGTCTTACGGAAGAGTGGATGGAAATGCTGTGCTGGAAAAAGCTCTTAAATTAATAGAATCATAATTTTGTAGGGGGGATGGGTACAGTGAACAAATTCATGGATGTATTAGAAAATATTTTGATGCCAGTGGCGGATAAATTAAATAATAATCGTTATTTAACATCACTCAGAGATGGTTTTATGATCGCATTGCCATTAATTATTTTTGGTTCCATTTTTGTGGTTATTGCAAACCTGCCATTTCTCGACATGTTAATTGGTGAGGAGGCTTATGCTGAATATCAAGCAGCATTGGCTCCTGCTTCAGCGGGCACGCTTTCGATCATGGCTACTTTTGTGATTGTCGGGATTGGTTACAAATTGACAGAGTACTATGAGGGAGAAGCGATCTACGGCGGGGTGACAGCTCTGGCTGCCTTTCTCATCTTAACTCCTCAAGTTTTGGGTGATGTAACTGGTGTTATAGCTACGGAGAATCTGGGTGCAAAAGGGATGTTTTTAGGCATTTTCACAGCTTTTACAGCTGCGGAGTTATATCGTTTTTTCGTAGAGAAAGACTGGACGATTAAAATGCCCCAAGGTGTCCCGGGTGCTGTATCGCGCTCGTTTAGCGCATTACTTCCGATAACTTTTACATTGTCTATCTTTTTAATGGTACGCATTATTTTTAGCTACACGCCGTTTGGAGATGTACAAAACTTTATTTATACCGTTGTTCAAGCCCCTCTAACAGCACTTGGAAGCGGACTTCCGGCTACTATCGCCGCCGTTTTACTTATTCAAATCTTCTGGTTCTTTGGGTTGCATGGACAGATTATTGTCAACTCTGTAATGGATCCAATTTGGTATTCACTTGCGACAGAAAACCTGGCAGCATTTCAAGCTGGGGAAGAGGTTCCTCATATCGTAAGTAAACAGTTTATTGATTCTTTCATTGTCGGCATGGGCGGCTCAGGAATGACGCTGGCCGTCATCTTGGGAATCTTTTTAATCGGGAAAAGCAGGCAAATGAAAGAAATTGGTAAGATAGGAGCTCCTGCTGGAATTTTCAACGTTAATGAACCGATTATTTTCGGGTTGCCCATTATTATGAATCCAATCGTTCTCCTTCCCTGGTTAGTGGCTCCAGTTGTAGTAACGGTCATTACGTATATGTCTATGGCTTCAGGTTTAGTTCCGCCTCCTACAGGGGTTATCGTACCATGGACCACCCCAACGATCTTAAACGGAGCGATAGCCACCAATTCGTGGCAGGGAGGGGTACTGCAAGCCTTTAATATTGGTATTGTATTCTTAATTTGGTGGCCGTTCTTGAAGATATTGGATAATCAGTACTATGAGTCTGAAAGAGATGATGAAGAATCAACTAATCAAAGTGCCTAACTATACTGAACCTCAGGAGTGAGCATGGTAATGGAAAATAAAACAGAAAACATAGATATCACGGAAATTTCCTTTCAAATTATTCTTTATGCAGGAAATGGCAAAGCCAATGCGATGGAGGCTATTCAGCAGGCGAAAGCAGGTAATTTTACAGAAGCGGATCGTTTAATTGAAGAAGCAGGAGAAGAGCTGGTCAAATCGCATAAATACCAAACAAAGTTACTACAAAAAGAGGCAGGTGGAGAGGAGAACCCTATCAATGTGTTATTGGTTCATTCTCAGGACCACTTGATGACTTCAATGACTGTTCGCGACCTGGCCGTAGAAATAATCGAAATCTATAAAAATAAGTAGGGGAGGAGATCGTTTATGTCTATTGAATATAAATTTCCTGAAGGTTTTTGGTGGGGAAGTGCGGTGTCAGCCACCCAAATCGAAGGAGCTGCTGCTGAAGGGGGAAAGGGACTGAATATATGGGACTATTGGTATGCAATAGAACCTAATCGTTTTTTCGAAGGAGTAGGACCGGAAACAACTTCTGATTTCTATCACTCCTATCAAGATGATATTAAAAGAATGAAAGATATCGGCCATAATTCGTTTCGATTATCGATTTCCTGGTCCAGGCTGCTCCCGGGAGGCCGAGGTGAGATTAATCAGGAAGCTGTAAAATTTTATAACGATGTCATTAATGAATTAATAGCTCATGATATCGAACCATTTGTTAATCTCTTTCATTTTGATATGCCGCTAGAAATGCAAGAGATTGGCGGTTGGGAAAATAGACAGGTTGTCGATTTATTTGTTGACTACGCCAATGTCTGCTTCGATCTATTTGGAGACCGTGTTCATAAATGGTTTACCTTCAACGAGCCAATTGTCCCGGTAGAAGGCGGCTATCTTTATGATTTTCATTATCCTAACGTCGTTGATGCGAAACGTGCCATTCAAGTCGGTTACAATACTATGATCGCCAGTGCTAAAGCTATCGAGAAATTCAGGTCCCATCACTTTGGTGAAAGTCAAATTGGTATCATATTGAACTTAACCCCTTCTTACCCAAGAAGCCAAAATCCTGCTGACCTGAAAGCGTCAGAAATTGCCGATCTATTTTTCAATAGAAGTTTCCTAGATCCGTCCGTACTAGGCAGCTATCCGCATAAGCTCATACAATTGTTAGAAGAACATGGCCAGCTTCCGGAAACAGAAGAAGGGGATACGGAATTAATGGCAGCCAATACAGTTGATTTGCTGGGCGTAAACTATTACCAGCCCCGAAGAGTGAAAGCAAAAGATCATCTGCCTAACCCTTATAGTCCATTTATGCCTGACTGGTTTTTTGATAACTATGAGATGCCTGGGAGAAAAATGAACAAATATCGTGGCTGGGAAATCTATGAGAAAGGGATTTATGACATCATGATCAACCTCAAAGAGAATTACGGAAACATCGGGTCATTTATCTCTGAAAATGGGATGGGTGTTCAGGATGAGGAGCGATTTATGAAAGAAGGCAGAATTGAGGATGATTACCGAATAAATTTTATAACAGGCCATTTAAAATGGCTTCATCAGGCTATAGAAGAAGGTTGTAACGCAAAAGGCTATCATCTCTGGTCCTTTATGGACAACTGGTCATGGATGAATGCATACAAGAATCGATACGGATTCTTTTCAGTAGATTTGGAGACCAAAGAGCGGAAGCCGAAGAAGAGTGCTTATTTTATGAAAAATGTTGCTGAACAGAACGGTTTTTAAAAGGTAAATCTAAAAGGTGAGGTGTGAGGATGGAAGGGATAAAGGTTGTTACAATTGGTGGAGGATCCAGCTATACACCTGAACTAGTTGAAGGCTTTATTAATCGATACGAAGAACTGCCTATCAAGGAGCTTTGGCTGGTCGATATCCCCGAAGGAAAAGAAAAGCTGGAAACGGTGGGAGCATTAGCTAGAAGAATGGTTGAAAAAGCTGGGGTGCCTATTGAAGTTCATCTGTCTTATAACCGTGAAGAAGCCTTAGAAAACGCAGATTTTGTGACCACTCAAATCCGCGTCGGACTGTTAGAAGCCAGGGCATTAGATGAACGCATTCCCCTAAAGTACAACGTGATCGGACAAGAAACAAACGGGCCAGGAGGTTTATTTAAAGGATTGCGCACGATACCAGTGATACTTGATATATGCCGAGATATGGAACGATTATGTCCCGACGCATGGCTAATCAATTTCTCCAATCCTGCAGGCATGGTTACGGAAGCGGTTTTACGATACAGTACTATCCATAAAACAGTTGGATTATGTAATGTCCCGGTTGGAATGAGGATGGGTGTTGCGAACATACTTGGGGTTGATGCGGAGCGCATTTTCATCGATTTTGCCGGGTTGAATCATATGGTGTATGGAACCGATGTTTATTTAGACGGGGAGCGAATAACCGATCAAGTTATAGATAAACTTAGCAGCGGTGCTGGATTAACGATGAAAAACATTGTTGATTTAGGCTGGGAGCCTGAATTTATTCAAGCTCTCGGAATCCTGCCTTGTCCTTATCATCGTTACTACTATCAAACGAGTAAAATGCTTGAGAGCGAACTTGCCGAGATGAATGAGACAGGTACACGCGCAGAAGTTGTGAAGCAATTAGAGCACAATCTGTTTGAACTGTATAAAGACCGTGAATTAGCAACTAAGCCTCCACAATTGGAGGAGCGTGGCGGAGCTTATTATAGTGACGCTGCTTGTAGTTTAATTAGCTCCATCTATAATGATAAAGGTGATATTCAGCCTGTAAATACGAGAAATAATGGAACCATTAAAGGTTTACCAGATGATTCCGCAGTAGAAGTGAACTGCACCATTACGAAAAAAGGCCCTAAACCCATTCATGTCGGAGAACTGCCTGTCGCAGTAAGCGGGCTTGTGCAACAAATTAAGTCGTTTGAGAGAGTAGCTGCAGAAGCGGCCGTCACAGGAAATTATAACCAGGCTTTACTGGCAATGACCATCAATCCACTTGTCCCATCTGATTCAATAGCTAAACAACTGACAGATGATTTGCTAGAAGCACATCAAGCCTATTTGCCTCAGTTCAATCATGCAGCATCAGTTAGAAAAGGATAACGAATTGATTGCCTGAAGATAGAGGCTGGGACAAAAGTGTTTTTATCAGATGAAAATCCGAACTAAGTAGAAAATATGATTGGTGCATTTAAACCGCTGTGAAAATATACTTCGCTTTCCGCGGGTGGCTGTTGAGATTCCTTGTGCTAGCGCACTGCGGGGTCTTACCTAGGCCTTCCCTCCCGCAGGAGTCTCCGTATATTTTCTCCGCTACAACTGCATATCGTTCGTCTTTTTACTTAAAATAATTAGTTATGTCCCAGTCCCTTTTTGGTACCCGACAATATGACTGAATTTGGAAGTGAGAGGGTGCAACATGCTAAACTCCCGAATGACCATTTTATTACGTGAGCTCATGGCTGCGGATACGGCTTTAACGAGTCGATATTTGGCCAGTATTACAGATGTGTCATCCCGTACAGCCAGAGAGGATATTAAACAATTAGATGAAATGATCGAAGGAGCCCATATAGAGTCAATCAGGGCGAAGGGGTATAAGCTTACTATACAAGATAATCAAAGCTTTCGAAACTACATAAAAAATGCATATCAAGAGAAGCAGTTAGATGATGCTGTTATCCCCAACTCTCCTGAAGAAAGAGTACGTTACTTAATTAAGCGCCTCTTGTTAGAGGATAGCTATGTGAAGTTAGAAGATATATGCGAGGAAATGTATATAAGCAAATCGACCATTCAAAATGACCTAAAGCAAGTAAAACAAATCTTGAAAAAGTACGAGATTGTAATGGATAAGCGTCCTAACTATGGTCTGAAAGTAAAAGGTAGTGAATTTAAGCTGCGTTTTTGTATGTCAGAATACGTTTTTGAGAGGGATAAGAAAGTAAAAGCTTCCAAACAAATTTTACTGGACCAACTTCCTTTCTTAACAGAAGCTCAACTATCAAAGATATGGACGATAATCATCGAAGAAATTAAAGAAAACGACATTACACCATCGGATATTGCCATAAATAACTTATTTATTCATCTTGCGATCGCCTGCAAGAGAATTAAATCAGGGAATCATGTTTCTATATATAAAATTAATCTAGATGAAATTCTTAACCAAACGGAATATGCCGTGGCAGATCGGATTGTCACAAAAGTTGAGGGATGTCTTCAGCTCACTTTCCCTCATGAAGAAGTGGCTTATATTGCCATTCATCTCATGGGGACAAAGATGATTTCCCAGACGAATTTGCAGGATGAAGAAATCAGAGAGGTACTTGATGATGACATTTATCAGGTGACGTTATCGATCTTGAATAGGATTGAGGAAAAATTTGACCTTAATATCCGTAATGATCGCGAATTAATTGTAGGCTTAGCTCTCCACTTGAAACCGTCTATTAATAGGTTTAAGTATGGGATGAATATCCGCAACCCTATGATTGATGATATAAAGTTCAATTATCCGTTAGTTTTTGAAGCAGGAATCATAGCAGGCATTGTTCTTGAAGAGGAGATGGGAGTATCGATAGATGAAAATGAAATTGGCTATCTAGCTCTTCATATCGGTGCTGCGATCGAGCGGGGAAAAATGAGACAAGGGCCTAAACGCTGTTTGGTTGTTTGTGCTTCAGGCTACGGCAGTGCACAGTTATTAAAATACAAACTCCAGTCCGAATTCGATTCCAAATTAGAAGTAGCTGCAACAACGGAATATTATAAACTTCAGCAATGTTCACTTGCCGACATTGATTTTATTGTGAGTTCGATTCCTATTCCAGATCTGCTGCCTATTCCAGATCTGCTGCCTATTCCAGTCATTGAGGTGAACACCATATTAGCGGAAAAAGACCTTGAGAAGATTGAAATGATGGTGTTTAAGAACTCCACAAGATTGTTTGAGTACGTGAAAGAAAATCTTATATTTCTCGATCAGCCTTTTTCAACTAAAGAAGAAGTTTTAACCTTTACATGTAAGGAGTTGGAGCATAAGGGTCTGGTGGATCACCGCTTTCTGGAATCGGTAGAGGAGAGAGAGGCTGTTGCACCTACATCATTTGGAAATTTAGTTGCGGTTCCACATCCGATCACACCTCAATCGAATCAAACTTTTCTAAGCTTTTGTACACTTAAGAAACCTATTCAATGGGGAGATAAGCGTGTACAATTCATTTGCTTGCTGTCTGTAAAAAAAGGAAGTACAGAAGACCTTCAATCCATGTACGAAATGCTGGGGAAAATTATTGATGATGTATCGTTAGTACAAGAGTTATTAAAAAGCAAATCTCGATATGATTTTGCCCAATTACTCGTTTCAAAATCATGATGAGTGTGAACTGTTCGCTTTTAGTGTTACTGTCAGACTTGGTTAGACATCCTATCCCTTTTCCAATAAAATAGTTGTAGAGATGAAAATGATGGAGGATCAAGTATGACGACAATTAATGACATCGCAAAAATGGCTGACGTATCACGTACGACAGTTTCCCGAGTTCTGAATAATAGCGGATACGCAAGTGAAGACGTGAGAAAGAGAATACTTAGAATTGTGGAAGAAACAGGATATGTGCCAAGTGTTTCAGCGAAGTCGTTGCGGACGAAAAAGTCCGGGGTCATCGGAGTGATCCTTCCTAAAATCAGTACAGAAACAGCAAGTCGTGTTGTAGGTGGAATAAATGAAGTGTTATCCAGAGAAAACTTTCAAATTCTACTAACGGATACAGAGCTCGATAAAGAAAAAGAAATTGAATACGTACGCTTGTTAAAGAGCAGGCAGGTAGACGGGATAATATTGCTTTCGACGAATGTGAATGATCGCTTAATTCAAGCTATCAGTGAAACCAATTTGCCGTTTATTTCGCTTGGGCAGGAGCTGCCCGGTTTTCCTTCCGTCGTCTATGATGACTACAATGCTGCCGTAGATATGACAAATATGATAATTCAAAAGGGCTACCAGCGTATTGCCTTCATCGGGGTCGGTGAAGATGATCCGGCTGTCGGCGGATTGAGGAAACAAGCTTATGTCGACGCACTTGAGGAGAACGGATTTTCTGTGGATGAACGTTTGATGGCGGTTGGTGACTTTAGTATTGAATCAGGTTATGAAGGCATGAAAGCCATCCTGAAGGAGTGCGGGAGGGATGTGCCTGATGCTGTATTTGTAGTAACGGACCGGATGGCAATTGGGGCGATGGAATATTTAAAAGAACAGGGGTACAGCATTCCGGAAGACATCGCTGTTGCTGGCATTGGAGCGTCTGCTTTATCAAAGTATGTAACGCCATCGTTAACTACGGTCGAATATCATAATAAAGAGGCGGGAAGAAAAGCTGCGGGGAGTCTGCTGGCGCAAATGAAAAACCAACAAATAGAAGATAAAATTGTGCAAAACTATAGACTGATTCGCAGAGATAGTGTATAGTACTAGATAAAGTTCATGTGTAATCGATTACACATGAATTATTTTAAATCAGATGTAAACGCTTCAGTTTATTTTTTACCTAATGTGTAATCGATTCCCTATTTTCATAACTTCATACAGGTATTTTTTATTTTATTCAATATGTAATCGATCACACATCTAATAAAAAGGAGGATCTATCATGGCTAGTAATTCAGAAATTGCTAAGCAGGTTATTGAGTCAATTGGTGGAGAGGACAACATCCAATCGATCGCCCATTGTGCTACACGACTGCGGATCATGGTGCATGACCGTGAGCAAGTTAACGTAGAAGCTGTTGAGGAAATTGATAAAGTGAAAGGCGCCTTTTACAACTCTGGTCAGTACCAAATTATTTTTGGTACAGGGACGGTAAATCGGATTTATGAAGAAGTCACAAACCAAGGAGTTACTGGGACTTCAAAGTCGGAGATGAAAGAGGAAACAGCGAAGCAGGGGAACGCTTTTCAACGAGCGATACGTACGTTTGGGGATGTGTTTGTCCCGATCATTCCAGTACTCGTTGCCACTGGTTTATTTATGGGGATTCGCGGCCTCCTCACGCAAGAAGCGGTATTATCTTTGTTTGGTTTGGCGCCTGAAGACATTTCGGAAAACTTCCTTCTGTTTACACAAGTATTAACAGATACAGCTTTTGTTTTCTTGCCAGCTCTCGTGGCTTGGTCTACATTCAGAGTGTTCGGCGGGACACCGATCATCGGGCTCGTACTCGGGCTTATGCTTGTTTCACCGTCATTACCCAATGCCTGGGAAGTAGCAGGTGGAACTGCTGAACCGATTTATTTTCTAGGCTTTATTCCCGTCATTGGTTATCAAGGATCAGTTTTACCCGCATTTTTTGCTGGTATTGTAGGGGCTAAATTTGAAAGATGGTGCCGGAAACGTGTACCTGAAGCACTCGATTTAATTGTAACGCCATTTCTAGTACTGCTTGTGATGATTGTGCTGTCCCTTATGGTTCTTGGGCCAGTCTTACACTTGGTGGAGAACTGGATTTTCTCAGGAACACTTGCACTGCTTGGTCTTCCATTTGGATTAAGCGGACTCATTATTGGGTTCTTTAACCAAGTGATTGTGATCACTGGTGTGCATCACATTTTCAACTTCCTGGAAATTCAATTGCTTGAAAACTTAGGGTATAACCCGTTTAATCCTATTGTTACAGGCGCTATTGCAGCTCAAGGGGGAGCAGCCTTAGCTGTCGGAGTGAAAACACAATCTAACAAGCTAAAGGCTCTAGCTTTTCCTTCCTCCATCTCTGCCTTTCTCGGCATTACAGAACCAGCGATCTTTGGTGTTAACTTACGTTATGGAAAGCCATTCATAATGGGGCTGATCGGTGGAGGTATCAGTGGTTTCCTAGCTGCTATTTTAGAACTTAAAGCAACAGGGATGGCGATCACCGTTATTCCGGGAACACTGCTTTACTTGAACGAGCAAATATTCTATTACGTGCTTGTGAATATTGTAGCGATTGCCGTTGCCTTTGTCTTAACGTACCTGTTCGGGTTTAGTGATAAAGACCATAAGATTAATGAAAAGTAGTGTGATTATAGTGAAAAAGGACCTAGTAGCGTCTACCGGGTCTTCTTTTTTCATGAAGGTGGAGGAATTGTATGAGCAATGATCGAAAGTTAAGAGAACAAGCAGATACAGCTATCGAAACATATCAGGAAATTGTAAAGCAGGATCCTTACAGGCAGGCGTTTCATATGTCTCCTCCAGTTGGACTGCTCAATGATCCGAACGGCTGGATCCAGTGGAGAGGTACTTATCATCTATATTTTCAATGGATGCCGTTTCACACAGGGCACGGTGCGAAGTTCTGGGGCCATTTCAGTTCTGACAATCTCGTGGAATGGAAATTAGAACCGACCGCTCTGACGCCAAGTGACTGGTTTGATAGAAGCGGCTGCTACTCAGGCAGTGCGATTGATTATGACGGAAAAATGAAAGTCTATTATACTGGTAATGTGAAAGATGAAAAAGGTCAGCGGCAAACCTATCAATGCTCGGCTGAAACGGTTGATGGCATTCATTTTGTTAAAAATGGTGTCGAAATTGAACTGCCGCAAGGGTACACGCCGCATTTCCGTGATCCGAAAGTGTGGAAGAATGGCGGCCAGTGGTACATGGTAGTTGGAGCACAAACGGAGGATCGCTTTGGATGTGTTGTTCTGTTTGAATCAAAAGATGCGAAGGAATGGGAGTTCAGAGGTGAATTATCTCATTCAACCAGGGAAGAATTCGGTTATCTAGGCTACATGTGGGAGTGTCCTGACCTGTTTACTTTGGACGGGCAAGAAGTGCTTCTCTTTTCTCCGCAAGGCGTCGAAGCTGACGGAATTGATTATAACAATCTTTATCAGACAGGCTATGTGGTAGGAAAACTAGATTACCAGCAAGCGCAATTTCAGCATAACCGTTTTCAAGAACTTGACCGCGGTTTTGAATTTTATGCTCCGCAGACAATGTGTGATGAAAAAGGCAGACGCTTGCTAGTTGGCTGGATGGGGTGTCCGGATCCGGAGGAAAAAATCCAGCCGACGCATCAGTACCACTGGGTTCACTGTATGACGATTCCGAGGGAGTTGAGTCTTGAACACGGCAAACTGATCCAGCGTCCTGTCGAAGAATTAACGGATCTGCGCACGGGGCAACGCTATAATGAACAGGTAACGAAACAAACTGATTTTACTATCGACAGGGCGTCTGAAGTGCAAGTGAACGGACCAATTGAAGAGGTCAACGTGCTGGATTATGCGCGATTAGTTTACGACCCCGATAGAGGGCTGCTAACCCTTACGCGTCCTGCCTATGGGGATGGGACGGTTGAATCACGCAGCTGCAGACTGCCACAAGGAGTGCAACAGCTGCAGTTTTACATCGATCGTTCTTCAGTAGAAATTTTTGTAAATGGTGGAGAAGAAGTATTCACCTCACGCCTGTTTGCTGATCCAGACGTGAGGACGTTTGAAGTAAAGCCAAGGGAATCTATAGCTGCAGATGTGCAGATTTGGAGTTTGAGAGATAATGTGATTCATTTTTAAGGGAAAGGAACTGAAGTTATGAGAATAGGTGCGATTGAAGCGGGCGGCACAAAATTTGTGTGTGCCATTGGCAATGAAGCAGGGGGCGTTTTTGAGAAAACGGTTATCCCTACTCAACATCCGGACATTACGATGCCGGCAGTCTACGAATTTTTTAAAGGAAAAGGGATTGAACGATTGGGGATCGGCAGTTTCGGACCGATTGATGTGAATGAACAGAGTGACAGTTACGGAACCATCCAGCAAACACCTAAAATTGACTGGGTAGACTTCCCGCTCGTCCAAAGTCTGGCAGATGAATTAGCTGTATCTGTGAAGGTCGATACAGACGTGAATGTGGCTGCTTTATCAGAGGCGGCTTGGGGAAATGCTACGGATGTGAATTCGTGTCTTTATATTACAGTTGGGACAGGTATCGGCGCCGGTGCGATAGTTAACGGGGCTACGTTAAAGGGTCTATCTCATCCTGAAATGGGGCATATTGCGATTAAACGTCATGACGATGATTCATTTGCAGGAGTCTGCCCTTATCACGGCGATTGCTTAGAAGGGATGGCAGCTGGTCCCGCGCTTGAGAAACGCTGGGGCAAAGCGAGTCAGCAATTGGCTGATGATGAAAAAGTGTGGGAAATCGAAGCGTATTATTTAGCTCAGGCTCTCGTGAATTACATTTACATTTTGTCCCCAGAACGGATTATTATGGGCGGAGGTGTCATGCAGCAGGAGCAGCTTTTTGATTTAGTCCGTAAAAATGTAGTTGATATGTTAGCAGGTTATGTAAGTTCCCCGTTTCTAACAGCTGAAAGCATCGGTGACTATATTGTACCACCGGGATTGACGAACGAAGCTGGGATCAAGGGAGCACTTTTGCTAGCCGCAAACTCATAAAGGCAGAAAAGAAGCCAGCTTTCAGGATTACCTGGAAGCTGGCTTCGATATTATTTATTGGAAACAGATGTAATGAAGGAGGCAGAGCCTTCAAGCGTATAAGATTCAACGGTCGAAGGGATGATGAAGTGATCTCCTTTTGCAAATGAAAAAATTCCTATTTCGGTCGATAGTGTTCCTTCACCGTCTATTACGCTGAAGAGTTGATAGGTCTCGGGCGTAATACGTTGGCTCTCTTCTTCAAAACTCCAGTGATGAACCGTGAAATAAGTTTCCTCAACTAGCTTCTCCTTCGATATGCCATCCTCGTTCCATCGCGTGCGTTCAAGGGTTGGATTCTCGTGAGGCACGTTGGTGACGTCAAGCGAGCGGTCTAAATGCAGTTCACGTTTCTCACCGTTTTTATCCGTACGATCGTAGTCGTATACACGATACGTAATATCCGAACTTTGCTGCGTTTCTAATATTTGTATCCCTTCCCCAATCGCATGAATGGTTCCGCTTGGTACATAATAAAAATCGCCCGGTTTGACGGGGATGCGGTGCAGCAGCTCATCCCATTGACCCTGTTCGACCATGGATGCCAATTGTTCTTGGCTGTTAGCATGATGACCAAAAATAATTTCGGAACCTTCTTCACAATCTATTACATACCAGCACTCTGTTTTGCCATAGTTCTGCTTTTCAATTTCACGAGCATAAGTGTCATCCGGATGCACTTGAACAGATAAGTCTTTCTTAGAATCGAGAATTTTCACGAGCAACGGAAATTCTTTCCCCTCTTCATTGCCGAAAAGCTCGCGATGCTGGCTCCAGGCCTCGGCTAACGTTTTTCCTTTGAGCGGGCCGTTTTTAATTCGATTGGCTCCATTGGCATGTCCGGAAATCCCCCAGCATTCTCCTGTATTCTCAGAAGGAATATCATAATTGAATATCTTGTTAAGTTTCGTGCCGCCCCAGATTCGTTCTTTAAACTCTGGTTGTAGAAAAATAGGTTCGTTATACATTGCAGCTTACACCTCTTTGCATAGTTCATTTCATTACAGGTCATTGTACCATAATCATGAAGAGTCTCGTGTCATGATTGTAGTACTATTAATAAGATGGGCAAGAGGGGAGGGAAAATTGAACTGCACCCCCGATAGTTAGACTCAACTAACAAATTGGAGCAAAAGTTCATGCCATAGGGGTGCCTAAGAAGTTTGCTAATCTAAACGTTCCCTAACTTAAATTTTCTTGATTGGATATCTCTGCTGTTGGGACCGACAAACACCTCAAACTCACCAGCGTCACTCTTATAATCAAGATCCGCGTGATAGTAACGTAACTGACTTTCTTCTATCGTAAACTCTACGGTTGTAGTTTCACCAGGCTTTAGGGTAACTTTTTTGAAATCCTTTAATTCCTTAAGCGGTCTGACAACGTCTCCCACTAAATCGCGAATATAAAGCTGTACCGTCTCTTCTCCGGACGTCTCACTCGTGTTTGTTACATTCACTTTTACAGTAAGCTTCTCGTCAGGCGTGATATGATCTGTTGAAAGAGACATTTCGCTATAGTGATAGGTGCTGTAACTTAATCCGTAGCCAAATGGAAACAATGCTTCATTTGGGATATCTAAATATTGAGAAACGAAACGTATTTGAGCATCAGGCGCATCTTTAGGCCGTCCAGTATTAAACTGATTGTAGTAGACCGGCACTTGCCCTACTGAATGGGGGAAGGACATGGAGAGTTTTCCGGATGGATTCACGTCTCCAAATAATATATCAGCAACGGCATTCCCGCCTTCTGTGCCAGGGTACCATGCTTCTAATACGGCATCCGCATGTTCAATTACCTCTCTTACATCTAATGGACGTCCGTTAAATAACACGGCTATAACTGGTTTTCCGAGTGACTTTAGCTGCTTCAGCAATTCTAATTGAATTTCAGGTAGGCGGATATCTGCACGTGAACCAGCTTCCCCACTCATATCAGAGTGCTCTCCAAGCGCTGCTACGATGACATCGGCTCTTGAAGCTGTTTGCAGTGCTTCCTGCAGCTGCTGTTCAGTACCAGTCTCAATACCAGAACCTTCAGCAATCAGTAAGTGGTCTGTGTTCAGGCGATGTTTCATCCCTGTATCTAGTGTGATCGTATCTTCAGCTGATCCTCCCCAGGACCATGGCCCGAGGATATCCGTATTGTTGGCGAAGGGACCAACCAGAGCGATATTGTTGTTATTATTCAATGGCAGTGCTTGTTCATTCTTAAGCAATACAACAGACTTGGCTGCAAGTTCACGTGCAACATTTCGATGTTCTGGAGCAAGGATAAAGGTCTTTTCATCTGTTTCGTCTGCTTCACGATAAGGATTTTCGAATAATCCGAGTTTGTTTTTTAAGCGGAGGATTCTAAGGACAGCTTCATCAATCGTACTTTCTTCTAATAGTCCTTCCTCAACTAACTCGCTGGTATATTTAAAGTAGTAGGACGTCATCATTTCAATATCGACTCCAGCACGCAGTGTTTTAAGGGCTGCTTCCTTTTCATCCTGTGCTACACCGTGGGGGAGTAACTCTTTAACCGCGCCCCAGTCTGAAATTAATACCCCGTCAAAATTCCATTCATCTCTTAACAGGTTTCTCATTAACCATTTATTCCCAGTAGAAGGGATCCCATTTAAGATGTTAAAGGCTGTCATAACCATTTCACAGCCTTCATCGAGGGCAGCTTTGTATGCGGGTAAATAGGATTCGCGCAGCATCCATTCAGACATATCGACCGTATTGTAATCACGCCCTCCCTCGGGGGCCCCATAAGCAGCAAAGTGTTTCACACAGGAAGCAACTTTGTAAGCATCCTGTTGTAAATCGCCTTGGAACCCTCTGACGAAAGATCGAGCAAATCCACTGTTCAAGTATGTATCTTCGCCCGTAGATTCCATTCCCCGCCCCCATCGAGGTTCTCTTGATAAATCGACCATCGGGGCAAAGGTAACGTGACCCCCTGAAACCGCCGCTTCTTTTGCTGCCAAAGCTGCACTCTTTTCTGCCAAGTCTAAATCCCATGAACACCCGATCGCGAGTGGTACAGGGAAAATCGTTCTAAAGCCGTGCACAATATCAGACATAAATAGTAAAGGAATCCCTAATCGGTTGTCTTCCAAATGCTTTCTTTGAATAGCTATGGTTTCTTTGGCGCCGGAAGCTCCTAACACGGAACCCGTATTTTCAATGTCTTCGTGACTGAGTCCCATTTCTTGCATAGGGCCGGTAATTTGACCTTTGTCAGAAGCTCCTTTGAAAAAAGGAGTGGCTAGTTGGACGAGCTGTCCTACTTTTTCGTGTAGTGTCATGTCTTTCACTAATGAAGTAAGCTGGCTATCATTCATCACAGATTCCTCCTGATCATATAATTGAAACGTTTCGAAATAATTTATAGTAAGAAGTATAAGGCGGAGTTTCGGTAAAGTCAATGGAGTAGATGCTATAATAAGTGAATTTTATACTAAAAAACAAAAATTTCAAAAAAGTTATTGAAAGCGGATTCAATATTAAGTAGAATAAATTTATCGAAACGTTTCAACAATCAAACAAAGGGGTGGATGTTGTCGTGAAAAAGAAGCTGTTCGGTTTGATAGTAGTTATTGTTTTATCCATTGCATTAGCTGCTTGTTCTGAAGAGAGTGATTCTTCTGGTGGTGGTGAAAACACAATCTCAGTGTGGGCCATGGGCGAGGAAGGCAAGAAGCTGAAAGAGTTTAGTAAGAAGTTTGAAGAAGAAAATCCTGACTTAAAAGTTGATGTGCAAGCTATTCCGTGGGACAGAGCCCACGATAAGCTGCTCACGGCAGTCGCTTCAGGTAACGGACCAGATGTTGTGCAATTAGGTACAACCTGGGTGGCTGAATTTGCTGAGGCTGGTGCATTAATGGACTTATCGGAATATGTGGAGGATTACCCTTCATTTGCAAAAGAAAACTACTTTAATGGATCTGTTTCCACGATGAAATACGATGATCAAATTGTTGGGATCCCATGGTACGTAGATACTCGTGTTCTATACTATCGCACGGATCTGCTGAAAGAAGCAGGCTATGAAGAACCTCCTAAGACGTGGGAAGAATTAAAAGCGGCAGCAACTAAGCTGGCAGATCGCGGAGAAGAGTATTATGGACTGGATATTGACCGAAACGACCAGATTACGCCATTCATTTTTGCCTGGCAAAATGAATATGAAGCCAATCTAGAAGAAAATGATCTGAATTTCGACTCGCCAGAATTTAAAGAAGCGATTAAATATTATACCAGTTACTTTGAAGAAGGGATTGCCCAAGCACAACAAGGACTAGACATTGTCCAGGCGTTTAAAAAAGGGACAAAGCCAATGTTTTTCAGTGGTCCATGGATGATTAATATCATTAATGAACAGGCTCCGGATCTCGAAGGAAAATGGGCTACAGCCGTTATGCCAAAGAAAGTGACGAACACTTCCAGCATGGGCGGGGCTAATCTATCTGTCTTTCATAATTCCGATAATGTAGATGGGGCACTGAAATTCATCTCCTTTATGACACAAGTAGATACTCAGATTGATTGGTTAAAGGCATCGAATACGCTGCCTTCCAGAACAGAAGCCTGGGGAAAACCGATTATGAAAGAAGATCCAATGTATGCGACTTTCGGCAAACAACTCGAACATACAAAGCCTGGTTTGCCGACACCACAGTTTGAACGTATTGCTCAGGAGCTGTTAAGTACGATCGAACGAATCGTAGTTGGCGGTGCGGATTTAGAGGAAGAGCTTAAGAAATTTAACAAGACCGCGCAAAATTTACTCGAAGAATAGAGCATGTTCTGTATGGATGATGGGGTGGAAAGGAGGTCTTCTTTCATTCCATCATCATTTTTTATCAAAAACAGATTGATTATAGATAGGTGGGTTTCCATGAACAAGCATCAGTTTAAAAACAGACACCCCTATATGTTCATAGCGCCAGCCGTTATACTGCTGACAGTATTCAGCCTTATTCCTATCCTTATCGCCTTCGTGATCAGCTTCACAGATTTAAATTTGAAGGGGCTGGCTGATTGGTCAACGATCACATTTATTGGATTGGAGAATTATAAAGAGCTTCTCTCGGATGAGACGTTTCTAAAATCGGTTTATAATACGGCGTTTTATGTAGTTATCGGGGTACCGTTGGTTATTATATCTTCTCTATCGATAGCGTTAATGTTGAATTATGGGAGTAACTGGCTGTTTAGCACTTTTCGAGCCGTTTTTTATATGCCTTCTATCACCAACATCATCGCTGTTGCTGTGATCTGGGGATATCTTTATAACACTGAATACGGATTATTTAATTACTTACTTTCATTACTAAGTGTGGAGAATATCCCATGGCTTCAGGAGCCTACACTTGCTAAACTGTCGCTGATTATTTTGGCTGTCTGGAAAGGGATTGGCATCAATATGATTATTTTCTTAGCTGCTCTGCAAGGTATTCCGAAATCCTACTATGAAGCAGCAAGAATGGATGGGGCAAACAGATTGCAAGTATTGTTTCATGTAACGCTTCCGCTGTTGAGATATGCTACGTTCTTTGTCACAATTACGACATTAATTGGCTGGATGCAATTTTTCGAAGAGCCGTTTGTAATGACCGATGGCGGTCCATTGAATGGAACGCTTTCGATTGCCCTGTTCATTTATAAGGAAGGTTTCCAGTTTAGTGAGTTCGGCTATGCGGCTGCAGGATCATTTGTATTGTTCATCATGATTATTATCGTGACATTAATTCAATTCAAGTTTAGAAAATCAGAAACAGAGTATTAGGAGAGGAGAGTTAGCGCTTATGGCTACAGCTACTAAAAAGGGAAAGATTGAAAGATCTCTCATTATCACCCTTATGGTGATAGGCGGGGTCATGGTGTCCATCCCTTTCATTTGGATGATCTCAAGTTCCTTCAAGCCGGAAAGTGAGGTACTTGCCATTCCACCTACGTTATTTCCAGAGGATCCGACTCTCGAAAACTATATAAAACTATTTACAACGATGAATTTTGCAGTTTATTTAAAAAATACGATCATTGTTGTCCTATGCTCGTTTGTCGGGTTACTGTTTAATGCAATGGCAGGCTACGGTTTTGCAAAATATCAATTTAAAGGTCGCGAGAAGATCTTTTATTTAGTGTTAGCGACGATGATGATTCCTGGTCAAGTGACGATGATTCCCGTCTACTTGCTGTTAAATGAGATGGGACTGACGAATACAATGACGGGAATTGTACTTCCAGGTCTGGCAGTTGCATTCAGCATCTTTTTATTCCGGCAGTTTATGACCACTATCCCTAATGATTTGCTAGAAGCGGCTAGATTAGATGGGGCAGGAGAGTTTTATATTTTTTTTAGATTGGTTATACCAATAGCCAAACCTATTTTTGCTGTGCAAGGGATATTAACCTTCATAGCTGGCTGGAACAGCTTCCTATGGCCATTGATCATTGCAAATGATGAGAGTCTTTACACGTTATCTGTTGGCCTTTCATTATTACAGGGTCAGTATGCGAACAATTTTGCTCTGCAGATGGCTGGAGCAGCGTTCATGGTCGTGCCGATTATCATTATCTTTTCATTTTTTCAAAAGTATATTGTGGAAGGCTTTACGATGTCAGGAATCAAATAACTCTATAATCTATTTGTCTATAAGTTACAATAGATGTAATGAATTGGTTTAATATGGGGGAGTACGATGGCGACGATTAAGGATGTTGCGAAAAGAGCAGGAGTAGCTGTATCCACTGCCTCCTACGCTCTTAACGGAATTGAAAAAGTAAGTGCCGCGACGATTGAGAAAGTACTGCGAGCGGCAGAAGAGTTAAACTATCAAAAGAACGGATTTGCTTCGGATTTAAAACGAACGAAAACGAATACGATTGCCTTATTATTAAGTGATCTATCAGGACCCTATTTTTCCGAGTTAATTAAAGGGGTACAAGAAGTAACAGCCGCAAATGGATTCGACCTCATTGCCTGCAGCTCAGTGGGCGGGGAAAAATCAACTGCCTCTAAATTTTTAAAGGAAAAAAGAGTAGATGGGGCGATCGTGCTTGCTCAGAACATAAGTACCGAAGTGATCAGATCTTCCGCCCGGAAAGACTTTCCGATTGTAGTGCTGGACAGGAAAGTCGACAATCCATTCGTCATTCACGTAGAAGTGAACAATCGCCAGGGCGGATATGAAGCAACAGAATATTTAATCAAAAAGGGTCACCGTTCCATCGCATATGTCAGCGGACCGTTAAATTCCCATGACAATGAGGAAAGATTTCAAGGGTATCAGCAGGCTCTCAAGGACTATAAGATAACCTTTCAATCACGTTTGAAAATTAACGGAGATTTCACACGTGAAGGAGGCTATCGTTCAACGAAAATGTTAATTGCTCAGCAAAAATTGCCTGATGCAATATTTTACGCAAACGATGAGATGGCGATAGGGGGGTTACAGGCATTTTCGGAAAGGAATATAAAAGTCCCTGATGATATTTCCATTATTGGCTTTGATGACATTCAGCTTACTGAGTACGTTACACCGCCGTTATCTACGGTCAGGCAGCCTAAATATGAAGCGGGGGCCTTGTCTGTGCATATGATTTTTCAAATGCTGGCAGGGGAGGAAGTTGAAAAATCATTTAACTTGCCAACTGATTTGGTCGAGCGTCGGTCGGTAACTAAAAAAGAAAACGAGAATAAGAATTAATAGAATAGTTAGGCACTCTATCACTTGATGATAGGGTGCCTTCTTTATAGTTTTCTATAGATGTAAATAAGGAAACAATCAATTATAATGAAAGTAAATTACAATAGAGATGAGAGGAGAAGTTTCAAGTGAATCCAAAACAGCAACGCGAAACATTCCGTATCAATAAGTACACGGGTACTACGTCCGGCATGTGCGATAACTATTTACAAGCAAACATGATCATTTTGCCGAAAGAATATGCATTTGAATTTCTACTGTTTTGTCAGCGTAATCCACGATCTTGTCCGATTGTCGATGTCCTTGAAGAAGGTGTCACACAGCCGCAGATCGCTGAGGCAGACATTCGCACGGATCTGCCCAAATATCGAATCTACCGTAACGGTCAACTTGATCAAGAAGTTTCGGATATTAAAGAGGAGTGGAGAGAGGACTTTGTAACCTTTCTTATTGGGTGCAGTTTTACGTTTGAAAAAGCGCTGCGAGAAGAAGGCATCGGACTACTCCATCAGGAGCAGCAACGGGTAGTGCCGATGTACAAGACAAATATTGCTTGTGAAAAAGCTGGCCGCTTTGAAGGGAATATGGTGGTGAGCATGCGGGCTTTGAAATCAGAGGAGATTGATAAGGCTGTAAGGGTTACGGAAAGGTTTGAGACTTCTCATGGTGGTCCTGTTCATATCGGTAATCCAGAAAAGATAGGTATCACTGATATTAATAAACCCGATTATGGAGAAAGTGTTTCTTTTGACGAAAACGAAAGGACCCCTGTGTTTTGGGCGTGTGGCGTGACCCCGCAGAATGTTGGGTTGAATGTTAAGCCATCGATCATGATTGCCCATGCTCCGGGACATATGCTTATTACCGATCAACTAGAAGAACAATAAATCAAAAAGGAAGTCTGCAATGAAGATCATCACTGCAGACTTCCTTTTTGTGAGTTAACTAAATAATTGTGGAATCCCGGTCAATAGCGTCCGAATTCCCATATACGTCATGGCGATGACGATGATAATTCCAAACACTGTCATCCAGACAGGGTGTTTATAGTCGCCGACAATCTTCTTCTTATGTGCCGCAAGCAACATAACACCTAAGGCAATCGGTAAGATTAACCCGTTGACGGAACCAACTAAGACTAAGATACTTACAGGCTGACCAACAAACACGAACACAAGTGTGGAGATCCCAATAAAACTGATCGTCAGCCATCTGTGATTTTTTTCTAATGCAGGACTGAATGAGCGTAAAAATGAGACCGAAGTATAAGCAGCTCCTACAACCGAGGTAACGGCAGCTGACCACATGACGACACCGAAAATCTTATATCCTATTGTTCCGGCAGCATGCTGAAACACAGAAGCAGGAGGATTGCTGTCATCTAAAACTAAGCCCTGAGAAACGACGCCGAGTACTGCCAGGAAGAGGAAAATCCTCATAATTGATGCAACACCAATCGCGTACACGGAACTTCGGGTAACCTCTGGAATCGCTTCTTTTCCCTTAAGGCCGGCATCAATCAGTCGATGCCCCCCGGCGAAAGTAATGTAGCCGCCCACCGTTCCGCCTACCAACGTGACAATGGCTAGAAAGTCTATAGTATCGGGAACGAATGTTTTTACGACAGCTTCTCCAACAGGCGGCTGAGCCGTGAACATCACATAAACCGTAAGCCCGATCATGACAAAACCGAGTATCTGGGTGAAGCGGTCCATGACTTGACCGGCTTCTTTTACTGTAAAAATTCCAATCGCCAAAACACCACTGAGGATTGCTCCCAGTTTAGGGTCTATGCCAAGCAGTACGTTCGTTCCTAAACCAGCACCCGCAATATTTCCAATGTTAAAAGCAAGTCCGCCAGCTACGACTAGGGCTGCTAAGAAATAGCCAAGTCCCGGGAGCACATCATTGGCAATATCCTGGGCACGTTTTTCACTGACAGCGATGATCCGCCAAATGTTCATTTGGGCGCCTATATCGATAATAATAGAAATAAGAATAACAAAGCCAAAGCTTGCCGCAAGAGCTTCCGTAAAAACCGTCGTTTGGGTTAGAAACCCTGGTCCTATGGCAGAAGTAGCCATCAGGAAGGCGGCACCAATCAATATACTGCGGTTAGTATTTTTCATGGGATACGACTCCTATCTATAACGTTATAGTGTGGATTTAATAGGTTTAATTTGAATATCGGATTCTTTCAGCGTGGCCGAAATGTTTTGAGCAAATTCTAGCGCTGTAACTCCATCCCCATGAATACAGATCGTATCGGCTTCAATAGCAATATCCGATCCTTGCACACAGCATACTTGCTGTTCTTTGACCATGCGGATCACTTGTTTGATAGCCTCATCAGGGTCTGTAATGAGCGCATTAGGCTCAGTTCTTGAAGTGAGTGATCCATCTTCTTGATAGGTTCGGTCAGAGAATACTTCACTTGCTGTTTTCAATCCTGTGTTCCTTCCTGCTTTGACGAGTTCGCTTCCCGATAATCCGAATAATATCAATTCAGGGTCGACGTCATAAACACTTTCGGCAATCGATTCAGCGAGCACTGCGTCTTTGGCCGCCATATTAAATAAAGCGCCGTGTGGCTTCACGTGCTGCATCGTGCCTCCTTCTGCTTTGATAAAACCAGAAAGGGCGCCAATTTGGTAAACGACCAGTTCATAAGCCTCTTTTGCGGAAATATTCATGTTCCGGCGGCCGAAGCCAGCTAAATCCTGAAGACCAGGGTGTGCTCCAAGTCCGACATTTTTATCGAGGGCAAGTTTAACGGTCTTTCTCATCGTGGAAGGGTCCCCCGCATGAAACCCGCAGGCTATATTGGCTGAGGTCACATAATCTAGAATTTCCTCATCACGGCCTACCGTATAGGCGCCAAAACTTTCTCCCATATCACAGTTGATATCTACTACATAACTCATTTATAATTCCTCCTTGCTTTTTAACGTAATGGAGCGCTTCAAAATTTGGATAGACTTCTCTTGATCGATGACAGCCCGTTGTGCTTCTTCGAGTGTAACTTCCCTGAAGGATATCTGGTCACCTGGCTTCAATTGACTTACGAGAGGCAAGTCAACCGAAGCAATTTGTCCGATCTTCGGGTAGCCGCCGGTCGTCTGGCGATCCGCCATAAGTATAATAGGGTTTCCATCCGATGGAACCTGGATTGACCCGAAAGCAACGGCTTCAGAAATGAGCTCTTTTGACTCCGTTAGGGAGAGAGGGGAACCTTCCAATCGATACCCCATTCGATCGGATTGTGACGATACAGAATAGGATTCTTCATAAATGATCCGCTGGCTCTGCTCATTGAATAACGCATATTGTGGTCCTTTCAACATTTGGATAACTGGTTGAGAGGAATACGCAGGGATCATATCAGCAGCTGGCATCCAATCTGTCTCATTGACATAATTACTGCCCATTTGCTTTTGCATAGAATCCATTAATTTTTTCTGCATGTCATTTGGATGGCCCATAGGAAGTTGATCTCCGGATTTAAGGGCTCGTCCCTGGTAGCCGCCTAACTCCGCCCGAAGGTATGTGGATTGACTGTCCATAACTTTTGCGATATCCAAACCGCCAGCTACAGCGATATAGGCTCTACATCCCTTGCGACTTTTTCCAAATTTGAGCACTGACCCTTCCTTAACAAAAATGGCACGCCAAACATTTACTTTCTGCCCATTAATGGCTGGGGAGAGGTCTCCTCCGCAAATTGCTATCATGGAATCTTGTTTGAATTCGATCTCAGGACCTAAAAGAGTAGCTTCCAGAGCAGCTGCATTTTCCTCGTTTCCGACTAGAAGATTAGCGATTCGGTGAGCATAAGAGTCCATGCTTCCGCTTACAATCACGCCATATTTCTGATAGCCTGTCCGACCTAGATCTTGCACACTTGTCAGCATTCCTTCTTTAATAATCTTCAGCATGGCTAGCGTCCTCCCAGCTGTGATACTCATCCTCACTGATTTCTTTAAAATGAATCTTATCCCCCGCGCGCAGCAGACTCGGAATGTCTTGCTCAGGCGTAAATAGTTTCATAGGCGTTCGGCCGATTAATTGCCAGCCGCCTGGCGTTTCAATGGGATATACTCCCGTCTGCATCCCGGCAATTCCCACCGTGCGTTCAGGAATCTTTAAACGGGGAGAGTCCCTTCTTGGCGCGGCAATTTTCTCCGACATTCCCCCTATAAAAGGAAAGCCAGGGGCAAATCCAATCATATAGACGGTGTACTCCCCGCCACTATGGATGTGAATCACTTCCTCGCGAGTAAGGTTATTGTGCTCGGCCACGAAGTCTAAATCAGGCCCGTACTCTCCGCCATAACAAACAGGGATTTCAATTGTTCTAGCTTCTTCTGTTTCACCGGTTCTTACGGTTGACATCAAAGCATCAACTTTCCTGCTGACCACTTCATATGGTAACTCATCAGCATGGCTAAAGTGGACAGCGTTATAAAACAAGGTAACCGTTGTGAAGGCAGGTATGTATTCACTCATCCATTCAGGTTTTTCCTGGTCTAATAAGTGCGAGAGGATGCGTACTTTATGTTGGGTATCTTCATTAATCTCCTCACCTAAAGAGATGACAATGGCCTGATCGCCCAGGGGAGATAAAGAATAATTCATTGTTTCACCTCCATATGTGTAATTATTCAGAAATATATTTCAATTATAGAATATCGGACAAAATGTGACAAACTGGTAGTTTCAAAGTGAGTCAAAATGAGTGTTTTTATTAGAAAAGCCCACGAGTGCATTTCTTTATTCACCAATTTTTTAAATACTAAATGTTAATAATATGGAAAAAAGTTGATGCTTAAGAAAGCATTTGAAGGTTTATAGGGTCAATGTACTCACGATGATGAGATAAAAGTGTATTTTATCCGGGTGGAAAAGATGTATTTTGAAGTAATAGCCATCAATAGCATGGTAACGTTCAAAATACACAAGGTGTTAGGAAGAAGAGGTGAACGGTTGAATGGATAATGAAATAATAGTGTCGAACTTGTATAATGATATTTCCATGCTTCGTAATCAATGGAATAATAATCAAGAAAAAATACAACGTTTGCGTTTGGCAAAAACAGAAATAGCAAATGAACAGGGGACACTTTCAGCCCAAAAAAGGTTTTTATCTGAACCTGATTTATCACCATCCCTTTGGGCGGGGAAACATGCGAGTGAATTTTTAAATATACGTGAAAATATAGAACAATCCTACATAAACATGACTACACAACAGGTCGAGGCGATCCTAGAAGAGATTGAAGGGGAAAAGACCGTATAACTCAATTAAAAACTACATAACGGAGGGAGAGATAATATGACAGAAATAAAGGTTGATCAAAGCATAGCCGAACCGGCCTTCAACGATTTGAAAACAAAAATCAATGATGTGGATACAACAAAACCAAGCTTGGAACTCAACCAATCTACATCAGATTTTATTCAAAAAATAGAAGAAATCGAAAATACATACTATCAAACGATTCAACATTATATAGACACGCTGATAAAAGCAGAAAATGATTCATGGTCGAGTATTGAATCATTCATTCAAGTAGAAGAAGCCATAGGCAGAGATATTAGTAAGGGGTCAGGACGATGAAAGTTTTAAAAGTGTCGGAAGCTCTAACAGGTATTGAGCAATCGATTAAGAAGAAGGAAAAAGAACAAGAACAACTCCTTTCTATTCGCGAGGCGATGCATAAGGTGATAGACTTAGAAGATGCATTAAAAGGAGAAGGCGGGACTGCAATCAAAGAGTACTTCAAAGTTCTACATATCCCAGTCCTGCTGCTTCTCAACCAATTCTTAGATCAATATATTCAAAGTTTAAAAGACATACAAATGAATGTTAGAAATTACGAGGCAGAAGATGGAATGGTACGAGAGGATTTTATTACGACAGAAGTGAAAAATGGCCTCAACAAGCTGTTCAAATGACTCAAGAATCAATCGGTACTATCAATGACCGGTTTATGGAAGTGAGTGACTATAAAAGGCTTAAGAAATCAAATAAAGCCACATAGGGTATGATAGTAAAGTATTCGATGTAGGTACTCGCAAGATGTTAGAGTCATTAATAATAAATTAACTCTTAATTTTCCCCTTGAATATTGATATTTTCTGGATAGATAAAAATGTAATTACATGGTAATAAAGTAGCTGTAATTAGGTGTGATTTCATAAAGTGTCTGGGTAATTATTACTGATTGCATATAATCAATTGACTGGTAAAATTATCAAGGGTAACATAAAAACAAACTGGAAAAGGGAGTGGATTTTTATGTCGAATAATATTCGTTTGACACCAGATGAACTTAGAGAGTTTGCTAGACAGTATAATACAGAGAGTTCTAATGTACAAGAATTGATCTCACGTTTGGATGGCATGAGCGGCCAGTTACAAGAAATTTGGGAAGGTGCTTCAAGTGAAGCGTTTGCTTCTCAGTATCAGGAGCTGCGTCCTTCATTTGAAAGAATGAGCACATTGCTAGCTGAGGTTTCCCAACAGCTGAACAGCACAGCTACTACATTAGAAGATACAGATCAGCAAATTGCTGGACAAATTCGCGGCTAATGACTTTACAGGAAAAAGCACCCTTTTTGCGGTGCTTTTTCCTTGTACTTTCTTTTTGTATTAATTCAGTATGTAAAGAAAGTATAAGGAACTGTATTAGACTTTAGGAGGCATTACTTAAATGCTAATTGATCTATTAAACTATTACAATCGTTTGCAGGCTCAAAAACAAGAAGAATTGCAAAGACTAAGAGAAGCTGAGAGAACATTAGATGGTTATAGAGAAGAGTTCGCCAGTCAACAAAAGAATTGCCTTCGTCCGGAATTAGCTCCTGGAACATGGGCTGGCCAACTTACCGACGAGTTTGAAAATATAAGAATAAACGGCATATTAACCCAGTATAGATCTATAGATTATAATCAGTTTTCAAATGTATTGAATATCATTAACAACAAAATAAATACCCTACAACTAGACCTATCTTTTTATGAGCAAAGGATTAATTCCGTAAGGTATGAAATAGCGAATTCTGATCGACAGTAATAATAAAAATGAAGGGTAGTGAATTCGTTGAGTAATGAAATAAAACTAAGAGTTAGCGATGTGGAACAAGCCTTGTCCAATCTTCAAACTGCAACTCAATCTCTTACACCACCATCTATAAAGGATGTCTCAGGGCAGAACAGGCTAGATGTTGTTGATCAACTTAATGAGCTAAATTCTAGCCTTGCACAATTAATCAATAGTTATAAAACTCTTCTAATAAATAATGAGAGTGCTACTAAACAATCTATTGAAACATTGTTAGCTACTGATGAAACCGTTGCTGGTTCTATGATGAAATGAGGTCTAAAAATTGAAAACGTTGCATGTAAGCTCTTTTCATAATGGCATAAATGATTTGTTGGGAATTTTAGCAGATTTGAAAGCTTCTTTTTCTAACATTGAGAGTGCTGTACAACAGTTAGTGCATTTGGAGTCATTTGGTGGTAGAGGCGGTTCATCTATTCGTTCTTTTTATGAAGAATGTCATCAGCCATTCCTACAGTTTATGAATAATTTTCTATCTAAATATGAAATAGTGTTAAATCAAATGAACTCTTCATTAAATAGCTTAGAACCTCATGAACAAGGTTATATTGATCAGTCATTTATAGAAGGATCACTGCAACAGGGATTAAGCCAGCTTATAATTATGAGCTCAGGTATAATACAAGATGCGAACCGTACGATAGATGGTATTCAAGACATAGTAGCAGTTCCCTCAGTTGATGAAAACGTGATGGTTGAGCAAGTTAGGAAAGCAGAACAGTCAATTAATGTAACAGTTCAAAAGTTATACGAGTTTGACCAGCAGCAATCTGCTGCTCTCCGACCTATACAAACAGATATAGAATGGATGATTAACTTTGTAGAAATCATAAATTCTAAGTTTCAATTTGGTCAGTTATCAATCCCAAATTATGACTCTAACCAGTTGTCTGCCTTACATCATTATCACCCAGTTTTTCCAAGAAATAATAGTGAAATACCAACAATGACAACATCTTTGCTTTTTTTCAAAAATTATGGATATACCGGTTTTAACAACTGGATTAGTCCGAACTCAAATTATAAATTTGATAGTTTCAATTACTTTAATACAGTAGTTTTTAAACATGTAGCAATAAGTAAAGAATCGGAAACCGACCTGTCTTCAAAGGATGACTTTCTTTTAGGGCAAAGCGAAGACGTCGGAGAAGGCTTTTTGGTCGGAACTGGATTCGGAAAAAGCAGCCATGATTGGGAGGGGTTAAATGGTCTTCAAACCGATGATCAAATTGGAGGATCCAGTAGCTTTACCGGTCTTTATGCTGGAAGTGAGTGGAATACTAACGTTATGGATGGGACCCTAAGACAGGATATTCTTAAATTAGATGGTCAAGCCAGCATAGGTGGGAAGTCAGTTTTACCACTAGTTAAAGCCCAAGCTTCAGGCATTACTTGGCATGGGAGAACACAGCTAGACAGTAATCTGGATTACGTCGGCAATCTTGTAGGGGGTTCAGGAATCGAAGTTAGAGGAACCATCGGAAATGCTAAAGCATATGCAGGAGTAGATAATTCCTCAATTGGGGTAGCTGCTAAAGCAGCAGTAGTAGAGGGAGAAGTGTCCCCAATAATTGGTATCCCTTTTACTGATATTAATACCAAATTCACTTTAGGAGCCTCTGCAGGAAGTATTGGGGGAGAAGCTAAAATCGGTAAAGAAACAGTTTTGGATTTGCGTTTTGTATTTGGTGTCAGGCTTGGCATAAGCTTCGAGACAGAATCAGAGAATTAAGTAGAGTTTAAAATAGGGAGACTGTTATCTTATGGCTGAGAATTTTAATTCGCTAAACATTCCAAAAGGTGAAGAGTTATTGCCTATTGGAACCGTAGTAACCTTAGAATTTGTAGAACAGGCAGTTATGATTTATGGAAGAAAGCAAGAGCAAGCAAATAACGATAAAATATGGGATTATGTAGCGTGTCCATATCCACAAGGTCATATTTCAAATGATACGAATGTTTTTTTTGATCATAGTCAAATTAGAGAAGTAGTCCATCAAGGGCTTATAACGGATGGTGAAATCGCTTTTCGTAGAGAGTTAAAGAAACTTATTTAAAGGATGTTCACGACATGAATTTTATGATTGAACCTTTTAAGAATTCATTCCAAGAAGTTAAGAATAATTGGCAGTTGAGCAAGAACGAAACTTTAAAGGGGAATAAAGCGAAGATATTAAGTTTAGTTTACTTCAACATATTATTTCTCTTTATATATAGTTTTCTTTTTTTGTTTACAATTTATTTTATTCTGGTTGGCGTTATTGTTCATCCTAATGGCTTCTTAGCTTTAATTTCAACCGTCCCTGGTATTGCGGTTGCTATTCTTATCTATAAGAAAATATACCCAAGATTTAAGAAAAATTATTTAAAAGGTGTTCAACAAATAAAGTGATAAAATTTATAGATTAATAAAATTCAGAATTGAGAATATCTGAAAGGGTAATGAAAATGTGGAACCGAATTGTTTATGGATTATGCTTTATATTTTTTATCGCGGGTTGCTCTGAATCCGCGACACCTGTTCAAAATGATTTTCTCAACTATGTTAATGAAGAGCTTGAACCAATTGGAGAGTTAGAAGAGCAAACACTAACGAGATTACATAGTGTTACAGGAAGTAATTACACGAATGACGAAACTTTAAAACAAGCATTAGAAGAAGAGATACTTCCTACATATAGGAAAGCAGTAGATAAACTTCAAATTATTCAACCTGAAACAAAGAAATTACAAGGTTTACATCAACAGTATTTAGAGGGAGCGAAAAAACAACTTAATGGATTTGAGGACGCTGTCGAAGCACTTAAAAGAAAAGATCAAGCTCTTATGGATAGCTCGAATCGACAAATAGCCGACGCCCAAGCGACGATTAATGAGTATAAAAAGGGCATGGAAAAGCTGGCAGAAGAACATAACATTGATTATACCGTAGAAGGCCTTGAATAGAAGGGAGAGAGTCCCCTATGTACATCCAAGTATCTATCAATTTACAAAACTATCATAAGAAAGAACTGGAATTACGATTATCCAGCCGTTCCACGGTAAAGAGATTAATCGATATCGTTTGGCAGGTTTCCCAATTAGACATTCCTCCTCGCGACGGGGATTGGGTGCGTGTGGTGAATAAGCAGATGGTTTGTGCTGGAAATGTCACTTTGGAAGAGAGTGGCATCACTTCTGGAGATAAATTAGAAATTTTGTAAGCATTCAAAAGGAGCAGCGTGCAATGTCAGATGTAAAACAATCCTATTTTCATGAAAAAACGGAAGCCGTTCTGGAGAAGCGGGATGATTCTTTTCTTATTACATTTCAAAGAGCTCGGCTTAGACTGCAGGATCAGCTTGAAATTGAATTAATTCGTGATGCTGATCATGAATTAACTAAGGAAGTTCAAATGGATGAAGATGAGTTAAACATAACCGTACATATTCCTTCATCGTTTATCGATTTTAAGCACATACATAAAAAGCAGGAGTATGCTAAATGGCTATTTGCTGATCAATTGGTCAAAAAAGTAGAGGATCACCAGTTGAATAGATTAAACTTACTGATTTGCCCAGAGAATATTGTCGTTGATTCAAGTATGACACCCTATTTTCTACATTACGGTGTGACGGAGAGCCTTCCTCCTTATGAGAAGGAGGAAGAGCGGGTATTTGAAGAACTCAAAGCGGCAGTGTCAGCGGCTGTTGATGGGTCGCAAAGTTTTGAAAGGTACTTGAAATACAGGGATACCCTGAAGTTGTCCGATGAGGTAAAAGAAATATTGTATGCTGAGGATACCCATACCTTACGTGAATTAATTGGACGTCATATTCGCAGTCTTGAAAACAAAGAAAAAGAGCTGGTTAAAGAACCAAAGAAAAAGTGGAAGATTCGTAAGTATATGTTAATTGGAAGCATCGTTCTGCTCGTTCCTATTCTCGTATTTACGGTTTATTCGATCTTTTTTATTCAGCCTAAACAAGAAGCGTACATAGAGACTAGTGAATTCTTTTTAAATAGTAATTATAGCGAAGTGGTGGAGACATTAGATGGTTATGATGCTGAAGGTATGCCGTATGTTACGCAGTTTCAGCTGGCTACTTCCTATATCGTAAATGAATCGCTTACCGCTGAGCAGAAGAAGAACATTCAGAATACGATCACACTTCAATCGGATAATCGATATTTCCTATATTGGATTCATGTTGGACGCGGTATGAACGAAAAAGCGGTTGATCTGGCCAGGTCGCTTGAGGATCGTGATCTCATTATGTTTGCACTGTTGAACTTGCGAGAGGATGTCAAAGATAATGACAGCCTTTCAGGAGAAGAAAAACAACAGAAACTGGACAGTATCCAGACTGAGCTGGATGAGTATGTAAAGGAACAAGAACAACAGCAACAGGAGGAACAAAACCAACAATCTGACCAGAATTCTTCTAACAGTGAAGAGCAGCAGAATAATAAGGAATAACTCGTTCAGGGAGAGAATGTAATGAGTCAACTATATATTTATTATCAAAATCAATATCAATGTCATCCCCTCCATGACGACCAAGAAATTCAGCTGAGCGTAGGGAAAAGTGACCAGTGTGATATCTCTTTACGGGACTTGGAGTTAAAAGAAGGTTCGATTACCGTACAAAAAGGCATGCAGGATGGTCATTTAAACGTTATCCAGGGCGAGAACCTGCATGGAAAGCTGGCAGTTGGGGAACAATGGACGATTTCAGCAGACTCTGATCCATTAACAATTGTTCATACATCAAGCAGTACATCTGCTGATACTTATTATGTTGGCCAGCATGATGAGGTGACGGTAGGGTCTCTTGCTACATCCATGATCAAAAAGGATCCTGTTCAAAAAGAAGAAGGCCCTGTTGGATTCAGGTTTCTTCGGAGAAAACGTGGCTGGATATTAGAGGCAGCGTCAACTGAACGTGTATATGTTAACGGCCATCAAGTAAAAGGGAAAACGAACATCAAAGTAGGGGATGTTATATTCTTTCCTTACTTAACGCTTTCGTTTATGGATGAAGATATGTTGCAGGTTGTTAGTGAAGAGGGGCATCAAAGCAGCTTGCCTGCTTCAAAATTGCCTATATCGGAAATGAAAAAACAATATCCACAATACCGTAGAACACCTCGGATGATTTTTGATCTTCCTGATGATAGGGTAACGTTTTCATTTCCGGGACAAGAAGGAGATGACAATCAACGCTCGTTATGGCTGATTATTTTACCGCCGCTCGTCATGTTGATTGTCATGGGGATTGTTGCATTGGTTATTCCTCGAGGTATTTTTATTATCATTTCAATCATGATGTTTACGACGACGTTAATCACCTCGACCGTTCAATATTTTAAAGAACGTCGCAGAACAAAGGAACGAGAAGAAAAACGTCACCGGGTTTATAACAATTACTTGGAGCAAAAAAGGGAAGAACTGCAATCGCTGCGAGAAAAGCAGACAGAGGTGCTGTTCTATCACTTTCCTTCATTTGAGCGAATGAAGTATTTGACCTCTTATGTTAGTGATCGAATTTGGGAGCGGACCCTGGAAAGTGAAGACTTTTTAGAATTAAGAATTGGTAAGGCCACCGTCCCTTCAAGTTATGAAGTATCTGTAGGGTCGGGGGATTTCGCGAATCGTGAAATCGATGATCTTCTTGAGAAGTCGCAGCAAATGGTTCAAGCGTATAGTTATTTATCTAATGTTCCGCTATCCATCAGGCTTGCTGAAGGTCCTTTAGGAATGGTAGGTAAGAAAAGTATTGTCCGAAAAGAGATTCATCAGCTAATCGGCCAGCTTGCTTTTTTCCATAGTTATCATGATGTCCGGTTTATCACCATTTTTGACGAAGATGAGTATGAAGAATGGGAATGGGTGAAGTGGCTTCCTCATATTCAACTTCCTCAATCTTTCGCTAAAGGTATGATTTATAACGAAAAAACGAGGGATCAGCTGCTTTCGTCGATTTATGCTATGGTTAGAGATCGCGATCTGGATGAAGACAAGAGCAAAAAGATCTTCACACCACATCTGATTTTCATTGTGACGAATCAACAATTAATTTCAGAACATGTCATTATGGAGTACTTAGAAAGTGAAGCTGAAAACCTCGGGATTTCGATCATTTTCGCGACCGAAACAAAAGAAAGCTTATCCAACCACATTCACACGCTGGTTCGCTATGTGAATGATCTAGAAGGAGAAATATTAATTGAAGAAGGCAAGGCGGCTCATAAGCCATTCAGTTTAGATTCGCATCATCATGAAGGAAATGATTCTTATGCAAGAATGCTGCACTCGCTGGACCATCAGACCGGAATTAATAATTCCATTCCAGAAGTTGTTTCCTTTTTAGACCTGCTGCGTGCAAAGGAAGCGGACCAATTGCCCATTCAGCAAAATTGGATAACTAACCAGTCTTCTAAATCCCTAGCCGTTCCAATCGGCTTAAAAGGTAAGGAAGATATAGTCGAATTGAATCTGCATGAGAAGGCACATGGGCCACATGGTCTGCTTGCAGGTACAACGGGGTCTGGTAAAAGTGAATTGTTGCAAACGTACATCTTGTCACTTGCCGTTCACTATCACCCGCACGAAGTAGCTTTTCTATTAATTGACTATAAAGGTGGCGGCATGGCTCAGCCGTTTGAAAACATTCCACACTTGCTGGGTACGATTACAAATATTAATGAAAGCAAAAACTTTAGTACGCGTGCTTTAGCCTCGATCAACAGTGAGCTTAAGCGGCGCCAGACTTTGTTTGATAAATATAAAGTCAATCACATTAATGACTACACGAACCTTTATAAAGAAGGCAAAGCGTCCGACCCATTGCCGCATTTGTTCCTAATATCTGATGAATTTGCTGAATTGAAAAATGAAGAACCGGAGTTTATTCGCGAGCTTGTGAGTACAGCACGAATTGGTCGTAGTTTAGGGGTTCACTTGATTTTAGCGACTCAGAAACCCGGGGGAATTATCGATGATCAAATTTGGAGTAACTCCAGGTTTAGAATCGCCTTGCAGGTTCAGGATGCTAATGATAGTAAGGAAATCCTGAAAAATACGGATGCAGCTGACTTAAAGGTTACGGGGCGCGGCTATCTGCAAGTAGGGAACAATGAAATTTATGAGCTGTTTCAATCAGCATGGAGTGGGGCTCCTTATCAACTAGATACATATGAAGGAGAAGATGAAGTCTCAATTGTAACTGATTTAGGTCTCATTCGTGTTTCTGATGTTGAAGCGCCAGCTGATCAGAAACCTGCTCGCAAGCTTACTGAAATCGAAGCAACGGTAGAACAAATTTCAAACACTCAGGAAACGATGGGGATTAAAAAATTAGCAAGTCCATGGCTGCCACCGCTCCCTGCTAGATTATTCAGGGAAAAAGAGACCAAACTTGCGGAGGGGCAATTTGCCATCGCCTATAAAGATGAGCCGGAGAAACAAAGTCAGAATCCTTATATCTATGAATTTATGGATGACGGAAACATCGGGATTTTTGGGTCTCCAGGCTTCGGAAAATCTACTACAGCGATGACTTTGTTACTTGATTTTGCAAAAACGTACAGTCCGGAACAACTTCATTACTACATTTTTGACTTCGGAAATGGTGCCCTGTTACCACTGAGGCAACTGCCGCACACTGCTGATTATTTCCGTTATGACAGTCATAGAAAAATTGAAAAGTTCATGAATTTAATGAAGTCGGAAATTGAACGGCGTAAACAGCTATTTCTCGAAGCAGAAGTCAGTTCCATTCGGTTGTATAACCAGCTGTCCGAAGAAAAACTGCCAACCATTTTTATTACAATTGATAATTTTGACTTGGTGAAGGAAGAATTGCAGGACTTGGAAAATCAGTTTATCCAATTTGCCAGAGATGGGCAAACACTTGGCATCTTTATGCTGTTTACTGCTACCCGAATCAATTCGGTTCGTCAGCCGCTAATGAATAATTTAAAAACAAAAGTGATCCATTATTTGATGGATGCTTCAGAGAAGTATTCATTAGTAGGCCGTACGCCATATGAGGTGGAAGCTGTGCCTGGGAGAGCGATTATCAATAAAGAGAAATCGTATTTAACCCATATATTCCTGCCCGCTCATGGTGAAGATGACCTTGCCGTTCTTAATCATGTGAAAGAGCAAGTTCAGGATATTAAACAAAGCTGTCAAGACAACAAGGGGCCGGAGCCTATTCCAATGCTTCCGACTCGTCTGGAATACGATACCTTTATTGAGTCCTATGTGACGGCACCTTCGCGAGATCAAGTAGCTGTTGGACTGGATGAAGAATCTGTTAAACCGGTTGCTATTGATCTGACATCACATTGTGTTGTAACGGGGCAATCACGTAATGGGAAGACGAATGTACTTCGTATCATCATCCGGCAGCTGCTCGACCAGTCGGTAGATTCGATGGCCATTTTTGACGGAACAGACCGCGGTCTATCTGCCTTCAATAAAGAAGAGAATGTGTCTTATCTTGAAACAAAAGAAAACATTCAGGACTGGCTGGCACATGTAGAACAGCTGCTGATGCAAAAAGAACAAGCATTCTTGAATAAGATTCATAATCAATCTGAGCATGACGATCACCATCACGGGCCGATTTATTTGCTCGTTGATAGCATGTCAAGATTCCATCAGACGATCGACAGCACGATTCAAGGTAAAATCGCTTCCTTGATGAAGCAGTACAGTCACTTAGGATTCAGGGTAATTGTCGCTGGCAATATCAATGAATTTACGAAAGGCTTTGATCCTTTATCCAATGAATTGAAACAAATTCGTCAGGCCGTTCTGCTTATGAAGAAATCAGAGCAAAGCTTGTTTACATTACCGTTTTCACGAAAAGAAGCCGAAATCCAGCCAGGATATGGCTACTATATTTCCAATGGAAAAGAACGAAAAATCCAAATTCCTTCATGTGAGTCAGTAGGAGTGAACGTATGAAAAATAAAGGGAGTACAATAAAGTTAGTCATCGTCATGGTGTCGATTCTCGTTTTACCCACTTTATACTTTAATTACATTGGTGAAAATCCACTGCAAGAAAGTGAAAAAGCAACGGGTAAAATCGCCTTCGTCAATGAAGATAATGGAACAGAGGTTGCAGGTGAACCTGTAACCTTTGGCCAGGATCTAACAGCATTAGTGGCCGGAAAGACTGATTATGAGTGGGAAACAGTTAGTCGTAACACAGCTCAAGAGGGACTTGCAGATGGAGAGTATGACGCTATTTTCCATGTGAAGTCTAATTTCTCTGAGCATGTGATGTCCTACAAAGAACAACAGCCGACTAGGGCTTCGGTCGATTACGAGATTCAACCGAATTTAGAAGTGAAAAATCAGGAAGAAGTAAAAAATGCATTAGAATCAGCTGGTAAAATCATCAATGCAGAAATTTCTTCTTTATACTGGAGTAGTGTTTCACAAGAGATTGCCGATCTACGTGAAAAGTTCGATACCATTGTGGAGCGGGAAATAGCATTTCAGCAAACAATGTACAGTTTTTACTCACCAAATTCTCAAGATATCGCCCAAGAAATTGAAAGACAGCGAAACATGCTTAAAGATTTATTTTCTACTGTAGAAACGGCAGAAAATACCTCTTCTAGTTCATTGGAGTCACTGCAAGCGACTGAGGATCAGGTGACGTCTTTCTTAAACAACGTGGAACGTTATCAAGAATATCAAGAGCAGCAAAAACAACTATTCTTAGAAACGAACAATAAAAACATTCAACTGGTTCAGAACAAAGGAGATACTCTCAACGCAAGCCTGCAGGAAGGTGTTCAATCTGTAGGGCAGGAGATTCTTAGTGAACGGCTGACTACGAAGGAGACGGGATTGCAGGCTAATGTTTCTTCTGTATCTTCTAATCTAGGTTCTCTTTTACAAAGGAATGAGGCCTTGCAAAATAGTTTTGGAACTGTTCAAAGTAATGTGGACCAGATGCAGGGTTTTATAAAAGCACAGGAAGAGCTTTTAGAAAAGAAGGAAGAACTCATTAATAAGCAGCAGGAGATTCTTACAAATGTAAATAAGGAAGTTAATAATGTAGTTAGTAATCTCCAGGTTAAAAGGGATGAACTTAGGCAAGAGGTTATAAATACTTATGCAAAGGTGTTGAATAGTTCCGGTTCTGATTCAGAGAAACCAGAACCCCCTGGCGATTTTACTCCAACACCTCCAGACAGTTTACCTGGAGGAGGAGATCAAACCCTGCAAGAGATTAAACAGATGCAAGGAATCCTGACCACTCTTGAACAAAACTTGGGTTACTTTGCACCAGGAAAAGAGCAGCCTCCGGAGGATCAGGATGTCTGGAGCGGTATTCTAACTAATATTGAAACTTTAAATACTAAACTTGCCAAGGTTGATCAAAGTGTAAGTAATAGTAATAATTCCGCGAAACTTAAAGAGAATTACGAGAAGCTATTCAATCAATACACTTCTTTAGTGAATCAGTTGGCTGAAATGCCGGGAAATTCCGGGGCCCTAGTGGAAATGAACAATCTAGTTAATGGCATGGTAGGGGAGGTCTTGGCTAAGGATCCATCTTTAGAAATCGCGGGAGTAAGTGGTAACCATAGTCTCATAGCTCTAGCTTCATACTATGGTTCTTTGACAAGGTATTCTGAACACCTTGATTATGCTTCTAGTATGAAAGTCATTGCTGACCAAATTGAATCACTACCTAAGGAAGAAAGCCCAGAGAATCCTGAGGTAAGTGATCCGAAAGAAAACATCGTTGATGAAAATTTGAGCAGCGTAGAGCAAGGCTTAACAACAGTCGAAGATGGATTATCAAGCTCAGAAAAAAATGCAGATAAAATTTTATCCCAAATGAAAGAGTACGATTCAGCTATAAAAGAACAGCAAGATGAAATGAGAGCAGCTCTCGCTAATATCCAAGAAACGGGTCAGGAAATCACTGCTTCGATCCAAGAGGACATTGTGCAAATCGAACAAGAGCCTCCGCCGATTGAACAATTGCAAGGTGAAATCGTTCTTGAAACGCGCCAGTCGACAGTAGGTTCCGTTGATCAAATTGCTGAACTCGTAAATTCTCTGTCAGAAAGACAGTCTACTGTCATTGAATATACTGGCAACTTGCAAGAACAGATCGGATCTGTACAAGAGCGGGCAGATACGTTGAACTCGAAGTGGGCCACAAACGTGAATGCTACGCAAATGGTTGAAGAAGATGTGAATGACATTTTGGATAACACGATGGTGGACGGCCAAGTCAATAGTTATGTGTACAATTACTTGTCCAGTCCTGTTAATGTAGTAGGATCTGCAACGGATGAAGCGGAGGAAACACCGGTTTCTCCTGTGGTCATGCTGATCATTGTATTGATTAGTGGGTTAATTATTGGATTTTTCGTCAATTATTATTCCAATGTGCCTGCACTGGTTAACTTGTCTCTATTCCTTCTGCTAAACATAGCTGTAGGGTTAATCATCAGCATCTACGGATTAAACATTTATTCCTTAGGAGAAACCGAATCTATCAAGTGGACAGTGTTCACAGTATTAGTGTTATTTATGTGTTCCAGTTTAGTTAGATTGGCTTTTTCAGTGGGACCATTCCTAGGTTGGTTTACAGGCATATTGTTAGTGGTCTTTTTCGTCACACCGCTATTAAATGTGATTTTGCCTAACTTTAGTATTAATCATCCTGTTTCTGAAGTCTACATGTCCATTCAATATGGAGATCAATCAAGTTTTTACCCGGCCGTTATTGTGCTGGCTTTGATCACTGTATTGGCTGGAGCTATTCCTTATATCGTGAAATACCTTCAGCGTAAAGAGGAAGAGACCGATGACATTCAAGAAGCTTAATCTTTATTTCCTAATGGCGATCGCAGTGTTTTTACTGCCCCGCGTTGTTAATGCCGATGAAGGGGAATTAAATATAGAGCCTCATTACTATGAAGAAAAGAGAATTATTTTAGAGATTGATCGTCATTCGGACGATCAATCTCAACGAATTGAATCTTTGCCGGAGGAAGTCATGAATCTGACCTTTGAAAGTGGGGGCAAAGCTACTTATCAAGAAATAAAAAACATTCTCTTTTCCAACAGTAGTACGGAGGATGATTCGATTAAAGGGAAAGCTGATCGACTGGATTTATTTGCAGCAGCCGAAGAGGATGAGAGCAGCAGTTTATCAGGAAAAGATGAAGCCGATACAGCACAGGGAAATCAACTTGGCCTTTCGATTTTACTTGGTCTGATTGTTCTATTGCTTATTTTTGCCTTATTTTTTCTGCTGCTTCCACGCATGAAGGAGCGAACGGATTAAAATGAAAAGCAGGGGCTGTTCCATAATTTTGGAACAGCCCCTGCTTTTTTACTTTCTATAAAATGATAAACATTATGAGGTAGTCGCTTCCTGTGGTCCAGGGCCGTCTTTCTTGTTGCGGGCAAATTGAATAGCTGCCACTACACCGAAGATAGCCAGACCGATTATTGAGATTAAATAGTCTGGATAGACAAGCAGTAATCCGCCTGCGAATAAGAGAAGTCTCTCAAGCCAATTGACTTTGCTGACAAAATGACCAATCATCGCTGCACTGATACTGGCCATACCGAGTAATGCAGTGACCACGGCAATTGACACGTTTAAGACGTTTGCATCTCCCTGTAAGAGTAAAATTGGCTGGGAAACAAAAACGTATGGAATGATAAAGGCGGCAATAGCCAGTTTGACAGCTGTGACCCCGGCCTTCATCGGGTTCGCCCCTGCGATACCTGCTCCAGCGTACGCTGCTAAACAAACTGGTGGAGTGATATCCGCCACAATACCAAAGTAGAATACAAACATGTGAACAGCAATAACTGGGACATCAAAGGCTAATAAAGCAGGTGCCGCCATTGTTGCTGTAACAACATAGTTTGCTGTTGTAGGAAGACCCATACCCAAAATGATACACGCAATCATCGTAAAGAACATAACTAAGAAGAATTGTCCTTGAGCCAGGTCGATAATTCCACCTGCAATTTTAGGACCAAGACCCGTTGTAGTTACGGTTCCTGCAATGATCCCTGCCGTCGCACAGGCAGCGATTACAGGTAATGCGGTTCGAGCACCTTCTTCTAGCAATTTAATAGTCCCTTTTAAGGACATCCGTGTTTCTTTACGGAAAAAGCTAATGACAAACGCAGTACCTATCGCAAATAATGCTGCATAGGTTGGAGTGTAACCAATAAGCAAAAAACCAATAATGATAACCAGCGGTAAAAATAGGTCAATTCGCTTGGCCAAGTTTTTGGTTTTCGGAAGTTCTTCTTTTTTAAGTCCCATAATCCCTTGTTTACGTGCTTCGAAGTGCGTACCTAAGAAGACACCGGCAAAATAAAGCACCGCTGGAATAATGGCAATCACAATGATTTCATTGTAAGGAATACCTGTATAGGAGGCCATGATAAAGGCAGCAGCACCCATGATTGGGGGCATGATTTGTCCTCCGGTCGAGGCAGAAGCTTCCGATGCCGCCGCAAAATGCGGCTTAAATCCGGCATTTTTCATCATGGGAATGGTGAAGGAACCAGAGCCTACTGTATTGGCTACAGAGCTACCACTAACCATTCCTTGCAAACCACTGGCTGCTACAGCTGCTTTTGCTGTGCCGCCTGTATAGCGTCCTGTTAAACGCAGAGCAATATCATTAAAGAACTGGCCGATGTTTGTTTTGACTAAAATGACACCAAAGAAGAGGAATAAATAAATATAAGTCGATGAAATTTGAATCGGAATCCCAAATATAGAACTGGAACTGTAAAACATTTCAGTTGCCAGTGTTGGCCAGTCATAGCCGGCATGTCCGATAACGGGAATATATTGACCTAACAAGCCGTAAAGCAAAGCAGCGATCGCAATGATAACGATCGGAAGCCCGACTACACGGCGGGTTGCTTCAAGTAATAGAATGATACCTGCTGTAGCAACAATTTGATCGAGATAAGTAAAACCAAAAATGATTGCTTCATTAATTAATCGTTCATAGTTATAAATAATGTAATAGTTAGCAAATAATGCAGCAATCGCTAAGAGTGCATCATACCAGGGAACACCGCGATTTTTGGTCATAGAGGACTTAATTGGGTATAAGAGATACACCAAGCACAAGGCAGCCCCTAAGTGAATTGCACCCTGAATCATAGATACATAGGCGCCTCTAAACGCTGTGTAAAGTTGGAAAATTGTAAGAGCTCCACCGAGGATTAGCGTGATCCATCCCCACGCTCCTAAATTTGTACGAAAAGCACTTTCTTTATCATATTTGGCCATCAATTCATGTTTGTCGATTTCTTTATTATCGTGTGCAGCCACTGTTCAACCTCCATTTCACTGTAAAAAATAGTAGTGAGGTGAAAGAACCGGACATCAAGTCCGGTTCTTACGCCAACTACTATTATTCGATAATTCCTGCCTCTTTAAAGTACTTCTCAGCACCTGGGTGAAGCGGAAGACCTTTAGCACCTGTTAACGCGCTGTCTTTAGTAATTAATTTAGCCTGAGCGATCGTCATGTCACCAGCTTTTTCATAAAGTGTCTTTGTTAACTTGTAAGCTAAGTCCTCACTGACCTGATCCTTTGAAGCTAATAGTAAAGCCATAGCTGTAACGGTTTGAACAGGTTCATCCTGCCACTCATAAGTTCCCGGTTCTACTGTATAAGCCTCGTATTGGCTGTTCTCTGTTACTGTTTTAAGAGCTTCTCCTTCAATATTCAGGAATTTAACTTCTCCAGTTGCCGCAGCCAGCTCGTCAGTAGTAGATGAAGGAACACCGACTACAGCGAAGGAAGCATCAATTGTACCGTTTTGCAGTTTACTTTTTGCGTCTCCAAATCCTTCTTCATAAGCTGTATAGTCGCCTTTTTCAATTCCATATGCAGAAAGAACAAGCTCAGCTGCTTCTCGAGTTGCTCCGCCTGGTGGGCCGATGGCAACACGCTTGCCTTTTAAGTCTTCAATGGACTCGATTCCAGTTGAATCTAATGTAACAACTTGCAATGCTTCAGGATAAAGAGAACCAATAACTCCTACATTATCCATCTTTTTACCTTCAAATTCTCCCTTACCTTCTGTTGCATTGATCATGGTTGTATTTTGGGCAATTCCAAGCTGGAAATCACCCGATTGAATCTTGGCAATGTTTTCTACAGATGCACCGGATTCTACGGAACTTACGTCAAACCCTTCAACATCAATATTATCTGCCCAAAGGTTCGCCATTTCTCCCCCTAATGGATAGTAGACACCGCCTACACTACCTGTACCCATTGTCAGGTTTGTGACGGCTTCTCCACCATCGCCACTGTCAGCGCTGTCGGTGCCGCCGCCATTTCCACTTTCGCCACAGGCACTTAAAATCATGCCGATAGCTAAGACTAGTACTAATGAAAATAAAGTTCTTTTCTTCAAAAGAATACCCCCTTAGTTTTATTTTTTTCATATTTAAATCATATTGGCCGTTCATCAACCAATATGTTTAAAACAAAAGTACCACTTCTTTCAATAAAAGAAAGCGTTTTATTTGTATTCTACCTTTAAACTCTAAAAACTACAAGATTATATAACGGATTAGAATTAAGGCCAGAGTAGTTTCTGGCTGTGATCTACAAGGAGAGTTTTGTGAGGGTGGGGTAATAAACAAAATTTGTCCTCTATTCATGCTTTACTATATTACGAATCTTTAGGTTAAATTATAACGTGATTAGGAAAAAAGTCTACCCTAAACTGTGCGGAAGTATGATTAATGATAGGGATGACTAAAGTACGCAGTATAAAAAATGATTGTGAATCGGTGTAATTGGAGCCAAATTTCTAAACAAATCAGAAAAGAAATTAAAAATGAATTTATGATTGATGAAAGCGTTTTATTATGCTAACATTAACAAAGATTCACATACAGAAAACGATTTCACATATATGAATTTTTGGAAGGTGTAGAGAAATGACGGTTAAATCGGCTGATCGTGTAATTGATATTCTCGATTTACTGAAGGATTTCCCTTCAGGATTAACGCTTAAAGAAATCGCTGGCAGACTGTCTTTGCCCCAGAGCAGTACATTTAATTTGCTCCAGACGATGGAAGCGAGGCGTTTTTTGACCGGGACAGAACGGAAAACGTACAAGCTTGGTCCGAAATTAATCCAAATCGGCACAAGGGCGCTGGAAACATTGGATGTCAATGCTGAAGCACAGCCTTACCTTCAGGAATTAATGGAAAACGTGGAAGAGACTGTTTTTATGGCGGTTATGTTGGAGAAGGAGCTTGTTTATGTGGCCAAGGTTGATAATTATCGATCTGTCAGAACGAGTGCCCAGATTGGAATGAGGAAACCGATGTATTGTACGGGGCTCGGTAAAGCCTTCCTTGCTTTTTTGCCGGAACAAGTAACCGCTAACATACTTTCGGAAATGGATATGCCTGCGATTACAAAAAACACCATTACCGACCAAGCTCAGTTGAGTGAACAGCTAAGAGAATTTCGCCAACAGGGCTATGCCATTGATGATGAAGAAAATGAAGGCGGGTTGTATTGTTTGGCAGCTCCAGTATTCAATGCGGCGGGAGAGATGGTGTCAGCCATTAGTGTTGCAGGTCCTAAAAATCGAGTATATCCACATCAATCAGATATTGTAGAAAAGCTGTCAGCAACGGCAGCGGCAATTTCTAAGCAGACGGGTTATTAGAAAGGAGGGGTTATATGGATGTTATTACGCTTGGGGAAACGATGGTATTATTCACCCCTAAAAATTCAGGATTGATGCGTTATGCTGGTGATTTTTCTTCAAAGATAGCCGGCGCTGAATCAAATGTGGCCATCGGACTATCAAGGCTGGGTCATAAGGCTGGCTGGATCAGCCGGCTTGGAAATGATGAATTCGGTGAAAGAATTCAGTCCTTTATTCGAGGAGAAGGTGTTGATGTTAGTCAGGTAACGTTTGATGAGACAGCGGCAACAGGGTTGTATTTTAAGGAAAAATTAACGCCCAGTGAATTGAGGCTGAAATATTATCGGCGTGATTCAGCAGCGAGCCGGATGTCGGCATCTGATCTGGACGAATCTTATGTTTCTCGCGCTCAGTTCCTCCATGTAACGGGGATTACTCCAGCGCTTAGTGAGCACTGTTATGAAACCGTTTTAACAGCTGTTGATTATGCAAAAAGAAATAATGTGAAAGTCGTTTTTGACCCAAATTTACGACGGAAACTCTGGAGTGAGGATCGAGCAAGATCGGTTCTGCGTGAGCTGTCTGCACAGGCTGATATTGTGCTGCCGGGAATAGATGAGGCCGAATTTATTTTCGGGAAATCAAATCCTGAAACTTTAGCTAAATCATTTTACGATCTTGGACCAGCTACTGTAATTCTCAAGCTCGGTAAGGCTGGGGCCTATCTATATTCCAATGAAGAAAAAGGCATTGTAGAAGGATTCCCTGTGGGGCAAGTTGTTGATCCGGTTGGGGCTGGGGATGGCTTTGCAGCTGGCTGTTTGTCTGGACTAATTGATGGAATCGATGTCAAAGAAGCCGTCAGACGCGGCAATGCTGTCGGTGCTATGGTAACGATGGCTGATGGAGATGTCGAAGGGTTGCCTGAGAGAGATAGACTAATAGGATTTATTAACCAAACGGATAAAGATGATGTAGAAAGGTAAGGAGGCTGGCCAATATGGCTGAAACATTACAGCGAATGATGGAACACAAGCTGGTAGCTGTGATACGCGGTGCAAAAGGCGAAGAGGTCCTGCCCATTGCGAGGGCTCTTAATGATGGGGGCATTCATATCTTAGAAATCACAGCAGATACCCCTCAGGTAAACGAGTTAATTAGCCAAGTGAACGACGAATTAGGTGATGAAGTGATCGTAGGTGCTGGTACTGTGCTGGACCCTGAGACAGCAAGAGCCGCGATCATGGCAGGGGCTCGGTTCATTTTTTCCCCGACTGTAAATCGTGACACGATTCAGTTGACAAAGCGTTATGGGGTTGTAAGTATCCCTGGGGCTATGACACCGACCGAAATTTTGACAGCGTATGAACATGGAGCTGATCTGATTAAAGTATTTCCGGCTGGAACGATGGGGCCTGGCTATATAAAAGATGTTCATGGACCGCTCCCTCATATTCCGTTGATGCCAACGGGCGGTGTTGATCTGTCAAATATCCGTGAGTATTTTGAAAAGGGAGCTGTAGCAGCAGGGCTTGGAAGTGCTCTCGTAAACCTTAAGCAGCCACTTAATGAAGAGTCACTAAAGGAGATTACAGCTAAGGCTCAACAATTCGTAGAAGCAATAAAGGATGTGTAATGGTCATGAAAATTACTAATTTTAAACTCTACCAAGTGCCGCCTCGCTGGTTGTTTTTGAAAATCGAGACAGATGAAGGAATTAGCGGCTGGGGTGAGCCCGTGGTTGAGGGGCGTGCCCATACAGTAGCAGCTTGTGTAGAAGAGTTGATGGAGTACTTAGTGGGTCAAGACCCGCGTAACATAGAAGACCATTTCCAGGTACTATATCGTGGTGGTTTTTACCGTGGCGGCCCGATCCTGATGAGTGCGATTTCAGGTATTGAGCAAGCACTCTGGGATATAAAAGGGAAATTTTACGATATGCCTGTCCATGAAATGCTAGGAGGGGCTGTCAGGAATGAAATTCAAGTTTATTCCTGGATCGGCGGTGATCGTCCGCAAGATGTAGGTGCTGCAGCGAAAGAAAAAGCTGAAGCTGGATTTACGGCGATCAAGATGAATGGAACCGAAGAAATGAACTATATAGATAGTTACTCGAAGGTTGATGCAGCTGTAAACCGAGTCGCCGCAATTCGAGAAGCTGTCGGCAATGACTTTGGAATTGGGATTGATTTTCATGGCCGTGTTCACAAGGCAATGGCTAAGATTTTAGTGAAGGAACTTGAACCGTACCGCCCGATGTTTATTGAAGAGCCAGTACTCGTTGAAAACCTCGAGGCTTTTAAAGAGATTGCCAGCCATACAACCACTCCAATCGCGACGGGAGAGCGTAATTATACGCGCTGGGGATTTAAACAAATGCTGATGGATGGGGTGGTAGATATTATCCAGCCGGACTTGTCCCACACCGGGGGAATTCTTGAAGCGAAGAAAATTGCAGCCATGGCTGAGACGTTTGATGTGGCTGTTGCTCCACACGCGCCGCTTGGCCCGATTAATTTGGCGGCTTCTCTGCAAGTTGATGCGTGCACACCGAACTGCATCATCCAGGAGCAGAGTCTCGGTATTCATTACAATAAAGGGAGCGATCTGCTGGATTACCTAGTTGATCCGACGGTATTTGAATATCAGGATGGGTCAGTGAAAATGCCAAAGGGCGCTGGCCTTGGTATTGAAATTAACGAGGAACGTGTGCAACAAGCATCTGAAGAAGGACATCAATGGAAGAATCCAATCTGGCGTCATAAGGACGGTACTTTCGCAGAATGGTAAGTCTGGACTTCAACTACCGAATTCCTTTAGAAAAAATATAAGGTAACAAAACCAACGGAGGAGGAGAAGTTACATGTCTACAACTGGGTTGATTTTACTGGCAGCTTTTGGTGTCGCGTTACTATTATTCCTAGTTATCCGCGTGAAACTACAGGCATTTATTGCTTTAATTGTTGTTAGTTATATTATTGGTCTTTTAGCTGGGATGAGCCCTGCCGAAGTGTTTGAAGCTGTAGCAGCAGGTATGGGAGGAACCGTGGGCGAGATTGCGGTTATTATCGGTATCGGTGCTATGTTTGGTGAAATATTGAAAGTTTCTGGCGGCGCTGAACGATTAGCACTGACGCTGATGAACAAATTCGGAGAAAAACGCGTGAACTGGGCACTTGTACTAACTGGTTTTATTATTTCTATTCCTGTGTTTCTAGATGTAGCATTTGTAATTCTAGTACCTATCTTATACAGTTTAGCCCAAAAAACTGGTAAGTCATTGCTGTATTATGGTATTCCGTTGCTTGCTGGTTTAGCGGTTACACACAGTTTCGTACCGCCTACTCCTGGACCAATCGCGGTAGCTTCCTTATTAGGAGCGAATATTGGCTGGGTCATTCTATTTGGTCTAATTGCCGGTATTCCGGCTGCGATTATTGCCGGACCTATCTTCGGAACGTATATTTCTAAAAAGATCCATGTAGAAGTGCCGAAAGTGATGCTTGAGAATATGGTAGAAGAAGCGAAGGGGAAGGAATACGATAAAGAGCTTCCTAGTTTCAGCATGATCGCTGTTCTTATTCTATTACCTTTATTTCTTATTCTGTTAAACACTTTTGGAGGAGTAATGCTGGCAGAGGATAGTACATTACTGACTGTGCTTACGTTCATCGGTAACCCTGGTGTTGCATTGACAATCACTGCTTTACTGACTTTCTATCTGCTAGGAACGCGCCGTGGATATTCTAAAGAGGAAATTCAAGAAATAGCGACGAAATCATTGGAGCCTGCAGGTATTATTATTTTAATTACCGGAGCAGGTGGTGTGTTCGGACAAGTGCTCGTTGAAACGGGAATTGGTGATGTTTTGGCAAATTCGATGAATAACTTGAACATGCCTATTATTGTTTTTGCCTTCCTTGTTGCCTCTGCTGTACGTATTGCTCAAGGTTCAGCAACCGTGGCGATGGTAACAGCTGCGAGTTTAATCACTCCAGTGATCGATTCACTTGGAATTGGTGGTCCGATGCTTGCACTTCTAGTTATTACGATTGCATCAGGAGCGACAATTGCTTCTCATGTGAACGACTCAGGCTTCTGGATGGTGAACCGATTCTTCGGGATGTCCGAGAAAGATACGTTGAAATCTTGGACAGTTATGGAGACGATCATTGCTTTTGTTGGTTTTGGAGTGTCATTGATCATTAGTATGTTTATCTAAGCAAAGCTGATAAAGGCCTGGACACACACCGTGTTCAGGCTTTTTTCTCGGTTGTACCATTTTCTGGATGACCTGAGGTGGAACTATTTGGCACTTGTACCATGCAAATGTGTTAAATCGGTTTCGCGAGGGAAAAATAGTAGTAGAATAGAGGTTTAATTAGGAGGCGTTGTGATTGGATCAAAGTACAGTACTAGGAAAGTCGCTAAAAGAATGGAAAGACGAATTACCTTTATTAGAAAGCATTATGGAATTAGAACCGGTGATATGGAGTAATACAAGCTATAAAAAGATGGATCAGATTCCTCCATTTTCAATCACCAAGGCTGATATCTACGAAGCGGAGCAGCTTTGGAAACGCTTTGCTCCCTTTCTTAGGAAAGCCTTTCCTGAAACAGATTCTACTAAAGGGATCATCGAATCCCCTATTCGCAATATCGACAGCACGGGAAAAACAATGGAAGAAGTGTATGAGAAAAACTTTGAAGGGAAATTATACTTAAAATGTGACCATGAGCTGCCGATCTCAGGCTCCATTAAGGCTCGGGGAGGGGTTTTCGAGGTGCTGAGTTACGCAGAAGAGCTTGCCTTAGAGAACAGCTTCATTTCAAAAGATGATAACTACGAGGCGTTTCTCGAACCCGAAATGAAGCAATTCTTTAGCCAGTACACGATCGGAGTGGGTTCAACAGGTAACCTAGCCCTGAGCATTGGGACGATCAGTGCGAAACTTGGATTCACCGTCCACGTGCACATGTCTGCAGATGCGAAACAATGGAAGAAGGATCTTTTGCGTGAAAAAGGAGCGCAGGTTTTTGAATACGAAGGAGACTTTAGTGAAGCAATCACGAATGGGCGTGATCGAACGATCGAGGACCCTAAAGGATATTTCGTTGATGATGAAGATTCAAAAGCTCTGTTCTTAGGATATAGTGTCGCAGCATTAAGGCTAAATCAGCAACTTGCTGAAAAAGGAGTGACCGTTGATGAAGAGCATCCGTTATTTGTCTATCTGCCATGTGGCGTCGGCGGTTCACCTGGTGGAATTACATTTGGGTTAAAGCACGTATTTGGGGATGCAGTTCACTGTTTCTTCGTGGAGCCTACCCATTCCCCTTCCGTTTTACTCGGATTGATGACCGGCAAAAATGAACAAGTCAGTGTTCAGGATTTTGGCTTGGATAACCGAACAGAAGCAGACGGCTTAGCAGTTGGACGTCCTTCTCGTTTTGCTACGGAAATAAGTAGTTACCTAGTTAGCGGCTTGTACACCCTTGAAGATGATGAACTTTATAAATTATTGGCCTTACTGGCAGACAATGAAGGTATTAACGTTGAGCCTTCTGCCGCGGCAGGACTTCTCGGGCCGTTGTTGCTAAAAAACTTTACCTACATTAAAGAGTATAATCTTCAGGGGAAACTGTCTCAAGCTACTCATATCTGCTGGTCTACAGGCGGCTCTCTCGTCCCTGAGGCAGACAGAAAAGGATTTTATCAAAAAGGCAAATCCCTGTTGAAAGAAAGTAAATAAAAATATCCAAATAGTCCCACCTCAGGTCATCCAAAATCTGGATGACCTGAGGTGGGATTCTAAGTGTTCCTCGATTATCCCGTCAATCCTGTTATTTCCAGAGTTTTTTCTGTTGACGTGTGGAATAATCGCTAATAAAATGTGGTCACGAATTTTAGAGAAACCCTCTTTAGTTCACACATTTTATGAGAGGGGAGGGTCTCGTTTTGCTTTATCGGGCAACGATTTACCTTCTTGGGATGGTTCTCAATTTCTTGGGAGTTACACTTATTATTAAAGCTGCATTAGGTGCAGGATTCTGGACATCATTTTTTATCGGTGTTTCAGATCATCTCGGGTTTACCGTCGGGTTCTGGTATGGAGTGTTTCAGCTGATTATCATATTTATAAATGCAAAATTAATGAATCAGCTGCCGGAATTTCGGGCGATTATCCCAGTATTATTGGAAAGTGTTATCTTGGACTTTTGGCTGGAAATTGTTTTTGCAAACGTCGATTTAACGACAGCTCCATTTATACTACAAGTTGCTATGTTACTTGGAGGAGTTGCTGTTGTGGGAATGGGGGTTGCAATCTATATTCTTCCGCAATTCCCGCGTGCTCCAGTGGATCAATTATTTTTGGCGGTCAGTCACCGTTTTAATTTGAGTTTGCAATTAGGTCAAACGATTGTCGCCATGGTGATGACGACACTAGCTTTCATGATCGGCGGACCGGTAGGGATTGGAACACTGACACCGATGATCTTCCTCGGAGCAGTGATTCAACTTTGCTATACACGCTTCTATCCACTGTATTACAAGTTTCACCCCAACAGCGAACAAGAACTGCAAAAACAATTTATGTAATATATTTTGTAAATCATTACCACCTCAGGTCATCCAGTATTTGGATGGCCTTGTTTATATGTTTCTAAATATGGTTGAAATCATATTATGATCTTCTCTTTCTAATAATATGGGTAGCGTATATTTGTTATGATTAAGTCCTTAAAGCAATGTTCCTATTCCTGAAGAAAATAAAGGAGATGGCTTGATGGAAAGTGAAAAAAGGTTGATGAGCTTAATTCATTCAGTTCGTGTGTTGAATTCAACACGAGATCTTTCAGAAGTGCTTCATCAATTAATTAAAGAAGTACATAATGTCATAGGCGGTGCTAACGCCAGTGTCTTATTTTTATATGACAAGCAGTCAGGCTTCCTCTACGCAAAAAGCGCGATTGGTTTTGATATGGAATTTATGAAGCATGCTCGTTTACGTCCTGGAGAAGGAATGAGCGGTCGAACATTCTTGTTAAAAAAGGGAAATATATTTTATTCAGAAGAAGATACAGCATATGGGATGTCTAATATTCCAAAGGAAACAGAAAACTATTATGCACGAGCATTAGGCAAGATGGAGTACCCTGAAAGTGCCATTTGCGTCCCGTTGCTTTCAAATAATGAGTGCATAGGTGTGCTGACCGTTGATATTTATGAAAAGGGTATTCAATTTGACGAAGCGGATCTGCAGTTGTTAGAGACGTTTGCTGGCCAAGCGGCCATAGCGATTGAGAATGCTACACTGTTCTCTCAAAATGAACGGACTAAACGAATACATGAGGAATTATCGAAAGTGTCGCTTTCAAAGGGGGGATTAAGTGATATTACTAGATCACTGGCGGGGCTGATTGATCATCAAGTATTGGTGTTTAATCAGTTCATGGAGTCATTGGCTGTATCAAGTCAAGGAGTTGAACATTTAGCCCATGACTTGAAGGATAAATTCAGCTCTCTATTGGAAGCAAGTCTGACTAAATCGGGGTTCTCTTCCCATCGCGTCACCTTGTTCCAACAGGGGCATTTCATTTATTTTTTCCCTATAAAAACGGAAAGAATGACACTTGGCCTGCTGACAATTATCATAAAGGATTATTCCGAATTGGACCCACTAGACAAGATTGCCATTGAACAAGCCATCCCGATTTTCGCAATGGAAATTGACCGTCAGGAACGCCTGCTGGCAGAGGACTTCAATAATTCTGGAACCATCTTAGAACAGTTGATCCATGCCCCTTACGATGAGCTCTCTTCTAATCATCTGGCAAAGCTTAATTTTCCTGAGCATGACTCTCATCATTATGTTATTGTGCATCTCTTTATCAAAAACCCGCTGCTAGCTTTTGAAAAAATTAGTAGTAAAAAGCAGCAGCTCATGAGGATCATTTATCGGGAAGTTTCAAACCTTTCATATAAAACACTCGTTTATGATAAAAACATGGAAATTACGTTGATGTTCACCGTTTCTTCCTCGTTGGATGAAGAACGAATATTCCAACGTCTGGAAAAACTTTTTAGCAAAATCATTAAGACCTCTTCAGAAAAATTAGATTTAGCCAACTTAGCAGGTTTTGGTCAAGTCGTGAAAAAGTTAAAGAATGTTCATCTTTCTTATACTGATGCCAAACGGTGTGTTCAATATTTACAAACGGCTTATAAGGGAGAATCTTTGCTGACGTATAAACAGCTCGGACCTTATCGGCTCTTTTTAAAATTTGATCGAAAGGAGCTGAAGGAATATGCCGAAGCTATTCTTGGTGTAATTATCAACTATGATCACAACCACGGAACGGAGCTGTTAAAAACGTTACAGGTTTACTTAGAATCAAATCAGAATATGGAGAAGAGTTCTAAACAGTTGTTTGTTCATGTAAATACAGTGAAGTACCGTTTAAAAACGATCTATAAAATCTTACGAGTCGAGGAGCTATCAGGCAGGGAGGCATTTGAATTGCAGCTTGGGCTCCGTATTTTAGAATATTTGGATATGAAAGCTTAGTAATTATGGATAACCGACAAAACACTAATTAATTTTTTGTCGGTTATCCATATATTTTATTCGGTTGAATTATCATATAATTTTGACTATTACCTTTTTAAACAAACAAGAAAGGATGTGTAGGAATGGCACCAATATTTATTGTTTTAATTCTCGTTTCTATTATCGCATTAGGGGAAGTGCTTTCCCTGTCTTCCAGGGCGAAGATTCCTACATTACTAGTCGTTGTAGCGGTGACTTTTGTGCTGCTTCAAACCGGAATACTGCCTCAATCCTATATTGAGGCCTCAACCTTCGTGGCTGCCGGTGGTGTGCTTGTCCCCGTATTGATTGTACATCTTGGGACAATGATTCCTTTATCTGTTATCAAAAAGCAATACAAAGCCGTAGTGATCACCCTAATAGGGCTGATGTTTTCAGTCGCAGCGATGCTTATCATCATATCGCTTGTTTTCGATTATCAGACGGCAGTAGCTGGTGCGGGTCCGCTTACGGGAGGCATTATCGCCTATATCGTGACGCAAGAAGGCCTGACGGAAGCTGGTTTCGTCTCACTTGCGGCTATTCCGGTTGTTGTGTTTGCCCTTCAAAATTTAATTGGCATGCCACTCACTTCTACGTTGTTGAGTAAGTACGCTGTAACCATAAGGGATGATTTTTCTAATGAAAAATTCACCAGCGAAAAAGGTGACGAGATGGAAGGGGGTTTAGGGAGTAAGAACAGGAAATTGCTGCTTCCAGAACGTTTTATGCAAAGTAATTTCTTTCTACTGTTCCTATTATTCATTGGCGGTGCTCTTGCTACCTGGTTGGGTGAAATAACCGGCATCAACTATAGTCTATGGTCGCTCGCTATTGGGATAATAGGGTTTGCTCTCCGAATTTACCCTGACAAGGCGCTGGATCGTTCCAACAGCTCAGGACTCGCCATGGTGGCTTTGATCATAGTCGTAATCAATTCACTTGTTGGGATCACATGGGATCAGGTCGTATCTTCCCTGATACCTGTGCTATGCGTCATCGTAATAGGGACAAGCGGCCTGGTCATCGGTGGAATGATTGGAGCTAAACTCTTTAATTGGAAACCTACAAAGGCTGTACCTGTTGTGTTGACTGCGCTTTATGGATTTCCAGGGGATTACTTGATCGTAGAAGAAGTGAGTCGAAGTATTGGCCGTAATGAAGATGAACAAAACAGGATTATGAATGAATTACTTGCTCCGATGCTGATCGGAGGTTTCACTTCCGTTACGGTAGGATCTATCGTCATTGCAAGTATTCTAATCGGTACACTTTAACTAAAAGGAGAGATTCTATATGTCATATACTTTAATTACAAATGGAACTTTAATCGATGGACGAGGAAATGAGCCGATCACCGATGCATCAGTATTAATCAATGATAACTATATTGAAGAAGTCGGAAAATCAGGTGATATCCAGGCTCCAGAGGGCGCAGCTGTTATTGATGCAGATGGCCAGTACATTTTGCCAGGATTGATTGATACCCATGTGCACATGGCGATGGAATTGAGAAATGTTCAAGATGCTATTCTTACCCCTTTTTCTTATCGATTTTATGAAAGTGTTCAATTTTTAAAGCGAACATTGGATGTTGGAATCACATCTGTTCGCGATGCAGGATTTTCAGATTTGGGTATGAAAAAGGCTGTAGAAGACGGGCTGATAGAAGGTCCGCGTATGCAAGTCAGTATCAATCCGTTAACGATTACCGGAGGGCACGGAGATAGTTGGAACCGTTCCGGAGTGGATACAACACTACAGACGTATCCCGGCATGCCTAACGCCATCTGTGACGGGAAAGAAGCTGTACGTAAAACTGTACGGGAAATGCTGCGGGCTGGAGCGGAAGTAATTAAGGTCCATGCTACCGGCGGAGTATCAAGCCCCACTGACCACCCGGAGTTTACCCAATTTTCTCAGGAAGAGCTTGAGGTCATGGTGGAGGAAGCTCACTTTCGTAAAGGAATAAAAGTGATGGCACATGCTCAAGGAGCGGAAGGCATAAAGAATGCGATTCGAGCAGGAATTTACTCGATTGAACACGGAATCTATATTGATGACGAGGCGATTGAATTAATGCTGCGAAATGATATATTCCTTGTTCCGACATTGCTCGCTCCTATTTCCGTTCTGGAGTCTAGTGAAAAAGACAATAAGATGGCTCCTTATGCTGTTGAAAAGTCAAAAGAAGTAGTAGAGGCCCATAAGGAAAGTATTGCAAAGGCATATCAGGCTGGAGTCAAAATTGCAATGGGCACCGATGCAGGAGTGATGGCGCACGGTACTAATCTGCGCGAACTTGGTCTGATGTGTGACATTGGCATGTCGCCAATGGAGTCCCTTGTAGCTACTACGAAAACAGCCGCAGAATGTTTGGGCTGGGAGGATCAAGTCGGAACAATTGAAGCCGGAAAGCTTGCTGATATTATTTTAACGGATGTGAATCCTCTAAGTAATATTAGGGGACTGGAGGACAGCAATCATATCGTGATGGTTATGAAAGATGGAGCTATCTATAAAAATTTGACACAAAGGAAGGGTACTCATGTCTAAAGAATGGGATTTATATGCGAGATTAATAGAAGACTATGACTCTTCTCTATCCTTTAATGGCATTAATGGAGATAGGATAGCGAAAAGGCTGCATGAAATCTCAAAGATCGGACTTACAGAAGACGGGGGGAGTCATAGGGTCGGCTTCTCCCAAGAAGAGAAACAGGCGAAATTATTGGTTAAAGAATGGATGGAAGAATTGGGGCTTACCATCATAGAGGATGGTGCTGGAAACGTGTTCGGGCGAATGGAAGGGAAAGATCCTTCTTTACCTGCTATCGTTAGCGGTTCCCATTTGGATAGTGTCCCGAATGGGGGACACTTTGACGGACCTTTAGGCGTACTTTCTTCGATAGAGCTGGTTGAGGCCTGGAAGGAAACGGGTTATCAGCCATCCAGACCTTACGAAGTGGTGATTTTTTCTGATGAAGAAGGTTCTCGTTTTAACAGCGGCTTGACAGGAAGCAGGGCAATGACTGGTGACGTCGACATGGAACTGCAGCGTAGTTTAGTCGACTCAAATGGAAATTCATTTGAACAAGTAATGAATAAAATTGGATTATCAGAGGAGAGTTTCACTGATGCTGCACGAAATTTAGAAGAAATTGCTTCGTTTGTCGAGGTTCACATTGAACAGGGCAAAAAGTTAGAGCAGCAGAATCTACCTGTAGGGATCGTGTCTGGTATTGCAGGTCCTAGCTGGCTCGAAGTTGAATTCCACGGTAACGCAGGACATGCAGGAAACACACCAATGAAAGAACGAGAAGATGCCTTAGTTGCTGCTGGGGAATTTATTAGCAATATCCACGAACTGCCTGGTCAGGTAAGTGATTCTGCAGTCGCTACGGTAGGGAAGCTCCATGTTTACCCAAACGGCATCAATGTTATTCCGGGGAAAGTTGCTTTACATGTGGATGTTCGCGATATTCATGAAGAAACACGTACAGAACTAATTCAACTTATCATATCAGAAGCTGAGAATGCCTCTGATAAATTCGGCGTTCGTTGTACTCATCAACAAACACTGCAAGTCACCCCAGTACCGATCCAGTCTGAGATTAAACAACATTTGCGCCAAGCTATGGAGCAGCACAGCATTCGAGCTACAGAACTGTCAAGTGGTGCAGGACACGATGCGCTGATCATTGGACGCCACATTCCGGCTGCAATGTTATTTGTAAAAAGTGAAAAGGGGATAAGTCATAATCCGAAAGAATGGTCTTCTTTAAATGATTGCGTTCAGGGTGTTCATGTGCTGAAGTCATACGTAGAATCGATTGACAAAGAATAGTATTTCTATAACTTAGCAGTCAGCTAACTCTAAGTGTTTTAAAAAATGAGTGATTAACTACGGGGAGGTACGTTTATGTCTGATGTTCAAAAAAATCTATGGAAAGACTGGCGTTTGCATGCTCTTGTATTTGGTATTGTGCTGCTGACAGAGTGGATTGGAACACATGAATTTTCGGTAGGTCCTGGTGTTATTTTACTGCTGCCTATGCTTTATGCCATCATAATCGGTCTTGCCCTGTTTTTTACTCCAGTTGTAAAAGAAAAACAATCAAAGAATGCTGAACCACTAATCGTCCTTGGTGTAACGCTGCTCATAGCAAAAATTGGCGTCATTATAGGTCCCTCACTTCCGCAAATTATTGAAGCGGGTCCCGCTTTGCTTCTCCAAGAATTCGGGAATCTAGGTACGATTTTCTTGGCTCTGCCTATTGCCGTTTTTCTTGGGTTAAAAAGAGAAAGTATTGGCATGACTCACTCTGTTGCCCGTGAACCGAATGTGGGTCTTATCATGAATAACTATGGCTTTAATTCTCCAGAGGGACGCGGGGTAATGGCGATCTATATCTTTGGTACGGTGTTTGGCGCTGTATTTATGGGTCTCATTTCTGGATTTTTGGCTACTATCACACCTCTCCACCCTTTATCTTTTGCGATGGCTTCGGGGATTGGAAGCGGTAGTATGATGGCGGCGGCCAGTGGCTCTCTGGTAGCTGCTTTTCCAAGCATGGAAACGGAGATTTTGGCTTTCGCTGGGGCGAGTAATCTTTTATCACTATCTACCGGTTTATATATGAGTATCTTTATCGGACTTCCGTTAACTGAAAAGTTATATAATGTGTTAACAGCACGGAGAGATAAAAAGTCGCACGTTAAGACGGGGAGAGGTGCGTAACGATGATGAAAAGTATGCAAGAGTGGATATTGCTATTATTAATCTTTGGTATTGTTTCATTGCTTGGTAACTGGGTTGGATACGGCACATTTCCGATAGAGGCCATTCCAGGTATGGTCATTCTTATTCTAGTCAGCTTAGTCGGTATGATTCTGCAAAAGCTTATTCCAATTGATATCCCAAGCATAGCTTACGTTGCCATTGTAGGTGTGCTGATTTCGATGCCGTGGATGCCCGGGTCTGAACAGATCGTAGCTATGACCAACAGCATAAATCTATTGGCATTAACTACACCGATTCTCGCCTATGCAGGTATTGCCATCGGCCGTTCATGGACTGACTTTGTTAAGCTCGGATGGAGAACGATTGTGGTCGCATCGTTTGTTATGCTTGGCACATTCCTGGGATCAGCTCTAATAGCAGAAGTAGTCTTGAGGATGCAAGGAATTATTTAATTATGAAAAATAGTAGGGAAGAGAGTTACGACTATAAAAAGTGCTATTTCAGCCGTTCCATCACCTGGATGAGGAGAAGGTGGGAGAGGAAATAACTCGCTTTCCGTGGGCGTACGGTGAGCTTCCTCAGGCTGCCGCCTTCCGGGATCTCACCTTGTACGATCATCCCACAGGAGTCTCGCCATTTCCTCTCCTACCTTTCTATAAAAGAGAAAAAGAACAAGTTCTCTATTACTATAGAAACATTCCATGCCCGTTGATGGAAGTGTATATCCGTGGAAGAAACTATTCTCTAAACCTTTTACAACTCCGATTTTATTAAGATGGGCCCTATTAAAAATACGGAACCTTACTTAGATTCAACGAACGGGCCGTTGTGGAGAATAGAAAGTGAACTGGCAGTCTTTACTTTTGTAAAAGGGTCATTTTGGAACATCCTATCTCATAAACCATTGAATAAATGAATAGTTTATAGATATAAAATAGGAAACTCACTGGCGAGCATAACATTACTAAAGAGAAGGGAGAAAAATCATTGAAAGATATCACAGCCATCCTTGTTAATTATGCCAATCAAGCTGCGCTGCACAAGGCCGTGAACTCTCTAGAAGTGATCAGATCCCGTCTAAACTCCACGATTGTTTTGCAGGAACCTAACGTGGATTTTCCTAAAGGGTTGAACCAGGTTAAAGTGGTCGAGAGTGATGACCCGGGACAAACTCTAAATCAAATTCTTCCTGCGATATCCAGCTCATACGTACTGTTTCTTCAAGACACTGATTATCTTTCCCCTGCAATCAGTGAGAGCACTCTCCATCTGCATCATCCAAAAACCGTATTAGGGACCTTTTACCATAATCGAAACCTTAAGATCCAGCGGCCATTGCTAGTAAGCACTTCATTTCTTAACGAGCATCGTTTTTTATTAACTCGTCATCTGCCCTTCAAGGAGGCGCTTTTTCCTGCCTGGCTTTCAACGATCGACCCAGCGCTTACATCTTTTAAAGACGACCTTGTTGGGCAATCCAGGAAAAATAGCTCTGCCCATATCATCGAAAAACAAAAGATTCTCCAGAAATATCAACTGAATAAGATCAAAACGGATCATCCCACTCTTTCCGTTCTCATCACTAATTACAACATGGAGAAATATGTAGAAGCAGCCGTTGTTTCCTGTCTGCTGCAAAGTGAGCAAATCGAGCAGCTGCTGATCATGGATGATGAATCTACAGATAGCTCCTATACAAAGCTTCAACAATGGGAAGATGGAAATCGGGTAAGAGTTTTTCACAAAAAAAATGAGGGGAAAGCGAAAGCCATAAATGATTTATTACCCCATGTTACGTCTGCTTTTATATTGGAAGTTGATGCTGATGATTGGCTTGATCCTGATGCTGTTTCTGTCATTAAACAACAATTAGCAGATCTCCCCCAAGACGTCTCAGTGTTGTACGGTAATTTAAGAAGATGGAAGCAGTTAGAGGATGATGTACTTTATAAAAGGGTAGTGAAAGGTGTTGCTATTAAAGGAAGAAGTGATCTTCTGTCCTACCGTTTTCCTCTGGGTCCGAGAATTTACCGCACATCAACCTTACAGAAACAAGGGGGATTTCCGGTGGGGGAGTTTGAAAAGGGAAGGCTTTACGAGGATGTAAGTGTGCTAAACCGATTAATTAAAACTTCACGATTTCGTTACCAGGATTTTACTGTTTATAATGTGCGGGAACATCCGGAGAGTATTACAAAGAGTAATTCTTACAAGTGGAATGACTTCTTAAAAACGCTAGATTAAAAGAACAATGGACACTTTCCTATCCATTGTTCTTCATCAAGCTTTTTACTGTGGAAATAATATAATCTTGTTTTTGGAAAGAAAGCATAGGATATATAGGAAGCGCCAATACTTTTTTGGCTGACTTCTCTGCATTCGGAAAGTCGCCTTCCTTATAGGGGAGGTGCTGAAAAGCTTCCTGCAAATGCAAGGGAATTGGATAATAAATAGCAGAAGAAATCCCATTTGTGTTTAGAGCTTCAGCAAGCTCATCTCGATCGTCCAGTTCAATACAATATTGGTGAAAAGTATGTTCACGGTTTTCCTGCACGGGTGGAGTTTTGAAGAGATGGTGAAGGTGCTCCGTGTACCTTCTGGCAATCTCTTTGCGCTTGTGCAAGAAGATATCTAAATAATATAGCTTAACTAGCAAAATAGCTGCCTGCACTTCATCGAGCCTGCTGTTCATCCCTATTGAGGAGTGGTGATATTTTTGTTCACTCCCGTGATTACGAAGTTTACTGACTTTTTCATATAAGTCTTTCTTGTTAGTTACGACGATACCAGCATCTCCAAAGGCTCCAAGATTTTTTGAAGGGAAAAATGAAAAACAGCCGATATCACCTAGCGCACCAACTCTTTCGCCTTCATATTCGGATCCAATAGCCTGGCAGGCATCTTCTATCACTTTCAGCTTGTTTGCTTTGGCGATCTTCATAATTTCTTTCATGTCAGCCACTTGCCCATACAGGTGCACAACAAGTATGGCTTTTGTAACAGGGGTGATGGCTGCTTCTATTTTAGCTGGATCAATATTGTACGTCTCTTCTTCAATATCTACAAAAACAGGCTTTGCCCCTACTTGTTCAATGGCTTCTGCACTTGCAAAGAACGTGAATGGAGTGGTGATGACTTCATCACCAGGGCCAATGTCTAAGGCCATAAGAGATAATTGTAGGGCGTCTGTTCCATTCGCTACCCCAATTCCGTAATCTGCCCCGACATACTGGGCTACTAACTTTTCTAGTTCCTCGCTCTTTTTCCCTAATATATACTCGCCACTATCTATGACTTCTGTTACTTCTGTTAAGATTGGCTCTCTTATTAATCGTAGTTCTTCCTTCAAATCAACCATAGGGATGTGATCAAATTGGTTACTTGGCATTTGATACAACCTCCTTTCTATCTTTTTTAGCCGCCAATTCCTTCATATTTAATTCCGGACTCAATGATAACCTCTTTATTCAATTGATTGCGGCCATCTAACACGAGCTTGCAATTTTTGAATTTCTTGAAGTCTAAATGGCTGTATTCCTGATGAAAGGCTTGCAGAATAACTCCATCCATTTCCGATACAAGTGGATCCTGTAACGATAATGGTGTTGCACCATACCTCTCAATTTCTTTCTTTGTAAACATGGGGTCATTAACGAATAAATTAGCACCTTTGCTCCGCAGTTGTTCCAACAGCAGTAAAGTCGTCGATTTTGTAGGCTCCTTGACATTTTCTCGATAGGACAATCCAAGAATAAGAATATTCTTATCCTTTAAAGGGTTAATTTCTTTTTCCAATTTGGAAATGGCATACTCGGCCATGCTGTCATTGATTTTCCTGGACAGCGGCGTCAGCCCCTCGTCTAATCCTTTATTGATGAAAAAATATGGATAGATTGGGATACAATGTCCGCCGACACCGATACCTGGAGAATGCAGATGAGAATAGGGCTGACTATTACTTGCCCTGATCACCTCAGACATATGGACCCCTTTTTCTTCAGCAAATAGTGCGAGTTCATTAGCCAAGGCAATATTTACATCGCGATACACACATTCCGCAACCTTAGAGAATTCTGCCGTTTCCAGTGAACTGACTTCAATTAATTCGCAATTCAATGCCTTTTTATAAAAGTTGGATGCCAATTCTAGACTTTTATGATTGATTCCTCCGACGACTTTTGGATAACGCTGGAGATCCTGAATGATTCGATTAGAGTAGACTCTCTCAGGACTATACGCAAGATAGAAGTCTTCCCCTAAGCGTAATCCGGACACTTCTGCTATTTTTTTTCCGAATCTATCTCTTGTATCTCCCGGGGGAAGCGTCGTTTCGAAAATGATTAAAGAGCCCTTCTTAACTCCTTTGGCAATATCCTCTACAGCCGCATCGATAAATTGATAGTCCACGTTATTACCTTCGTCAACAAGTACGGGTACAATCACAACGGTGATATCTGATTGAGCCACTGCTTTGCTCGTAGACACAGCAGCTGATAAGGTTTTATTTTTATGGGCATCTTGGACTAACTGGTCTAATCCTGGTTCATTTTTGATGTGGGAAATTCCTTTGTTTATGGAGGAAACGACATCATGGTTAATGTCGGCGCCGAAAACGTTATACCCATTATTGGCGAATACAGCTGCTAAAGTAAGACCTATTTTTCCAAGGCCAACTACGGCTACATTCGGCAATGACTGGTTCTGGTCCATCATCATTTTTTCAACCTCATTTCTGTGTTTCATTTAGAAGTTCTTTCATAATTTATGAGGTTGAAAAACAAAATGTTTGGACTTTTTCTAAGACGATTCTATTTTTCCATACAGGAAAGGCAGGTCTATAGGTATTGAAATGTGAGAGGGGATTCCAGTTTCATCACCCTTTGTGGGGAGGTTTTATAGGTCTTGTGCAAGCCGTTCATAAACCTTAGATAGTCTATGTTCCATATGTCTCCAGCTGAACTGGGATTCCATGATCGTTCGGGCCTGCCGACTCATTTCAAGAAGCTTATCTCGATGAGAATGGAGGAAAAAAAGGGCTTGAGCATAATCATCAGCCGTTGTCTGTCGCTTTTTAACGGTATGTCCACACTTATAGGATTCAATGAATTTTTCCATATCTGTGCATTGATTGGTTAAAACAGGGACGCTGTTATTTAAGTAGCTAAAGAATTTATTTGGCATAGCGAAGCGGTTATTAAGCGAATGTTCAGCGTCTAAATCTACCCACCCAATATCAACATCCCTCATCAATGAAGGAATCGAATCGTAGTCTACCCAACCAGTGAATTCCACTTTACCTTTTAAGGAAGGAGGAAGTGAGGGTTCCTGACTTGTGTCTTTCCAGCCGCCAATGACCTTTGCTCTTAAGTCGAACCATTGATTACACAACTCCATGATTTCTAAGAACTTATGGAAATTGCCTCTCTGGTTACTGATGACGCCTTCATAGGCAATAAGCAGATGTGGTTTTGTCTCCTGGATGGATTGAAACGAAGGTGCCAGCGGGGGCGAATTATAGATTACTTCGACAGGAAGGGAGGCATCGATGTCAAGATACCATGACTGAATAGATTTCGATACGGTTAAAACAAAGTCTACGTCTTGCAGCATCAACTCAAGCATTTGCTGTTTATTATTTAATAGATTTCTCGGCTGAGCCACTAAGGGATCAGGTTCTAATTCATGGCTGTCATAAATCAATTTGCAACGCTGCCCATTTGCAGTTAGATCTCGTTTAATTCCAACGCCTGAGTAGAGAGAGTAAAATTCATGTGCATGATAGATATCTGCTTGCTGGGCGATACCAATCTGTGTCAGGGGATCGTTAAATCGCTTAGAGTTTCCTGTTCGAAGGTTATAAAGAAGACTCTTAATCTTTTTCTCCGGCTGGATTTGCTCATACGTAATGATGTGAATTCCTTCATAATTAAAGGATTGTGATTGAAATGTATTACGAAAAACACGGCCATCAATGTCAAACAGGTAGCCGTTTTTCCTGGGGACGATCATTGTGACCTCATAACCTTGCTTCGTTAGACTTCTAGCTTCCTTTTTGAAAATACGGGCATCTAAAAAGGGATGTTCCGTTACTAAAAAGCAAACTTTTTTATTCATGATTAGCCTCCACTTTAGTACAAACCACATGGGATTCCTTTTAATAACGTATTAACACCCCACATGGATTATTCATACAATTAAAATGATCTGTTGTTTTCAAATTGCGGACGTCGTTAACCATGACAGGTTGGGAGAGACCAAAAATGGAGTTGAATTTAAAAGGGAAAAAAGTGCTGGTAACTGGTGGCTCAAGAGGAATCGGCAAAGCGATTGCTGCTGCCTTTATTGAAGAAGGGGCGCAGGTTGGAGTGACAGCTAGAAGTCACAATGAACTCCTTCAAGCCAAACAGGAACTAGGCGTCGAAACGTACCAGAAGGATCTGCAAAGTCATCAACAACGGGAGCAGCTTATTCATGAATTTATTGCCGATTTTAATACTATCGATATTCTTGTTAATAACGCAGGGGCGAGTCATGGAGATAGCATAGTCAACACGCCGCCAGATGTATTTGGAAAAGCCATGGAATTGAATTTCATTTGTGCTGTCCATTTAAGTCAATTAGCCAGTAAGCAAATGTTCGACAATGGGCAAGGAACGATCATTAATGTGGCTTCGATTTATGGAAAAGAAGCAGGGGGAGTTCCTTCCTATAATGCTTCTAAAGCAGCACTTATTAGTTTTACAAAATCCTTTAGTTCTGAAGCTATAAAAAATAACGTTCGGGTTGTAGGAATTGCTCCAGGAGCGGTTTATCATCCCAATAAAGAGTGGCAGCGCAGATTAGAACGTGATCCAGATTTCCTTAATAAATACGGCAGGGATAAGATCCCGGCAGGAAGACTGGGTAAGCCTGAGGAAATTGGTGATGTTGCAGCTTTTCTGTCCTCCGATAAGGCTTCATGGATTGTAGGAACTACTATTTCAGTGGATGGCGGGCAGTCCCGCTTAAATTATTGATGATAAAGAAGAGGAGTGACAGATCGTGAAGCGACCGTCATTGATAAATAGCAATATTTTAATTGTTGGAGGAGCTGGCTTTATTGGGAGTCATTTGGTCGATAAGATGCAGGAAGAAGGAGCAGCGCAGGTGGTTATCGTGGATAATCTTTTCGTTGGAAGAAAGGAGAATATAGAAGTTGCCCTGAGTAAGGGGGCAGTGCTTCATATAGATGACGCTGAGAACCAAGACGCTCTCAGCTACATCATAGATGTTTATGATATTGATATTGTATTTAACTGCGCTACGAAGGCTTTGAATTACTCGTTTATGAATCCCGCTAATGCTTATATGACCAATGTGCTTGTGTTAAAAAACTTATTAGAACTTCAACGTAAAAAAGCTTTCCAAACGTTATGCCATTTTTCTTCTTCAGAAGCGTATGGTTCGGCGCAATATCAGCCTATGGATGAGAAGCATCCGCTTGTCCCTACAACGACTTATGCGGCAGGAAAGGCTTCAGCAGATTTAATGCTGCAATCCTATGTGAAAATGTTTGATTTAGATGCTTTTATTGTAAGACCTTTTAACAATTATGGCCCAAGGCAAAATTTTGAAGGGGCACTTGCTGGCGTCATTCCACTTACGATTAAGAAAATCTTTGAAGGAGAATCCCCTGAAATACATGGATCAGGAAAGCAAACAAGAGATTTTATCTATGTAGAAGACACGGTCGATATTGTGTCTGAGGTGTTTATGAAGCTTGCGCCTGGTGATCTTGTAAATATTTCAACTGATCAACAATTATCGATTGAGCAAGTGGTAGAAACGATAAGTGATGTTATGAAATTTAAAGGGAAAATTTTGAGAAAATCGAATCGAAAGGCTGATGTTAATAGTCATAGAGGAGATGTGAGCAAGTTACAGTCCATTGTAGGACAGTACCCGAAAACACCGTTTAAAGATGGGATTGTCAGGACTGTGAAGTGGGTGGAAATAAGCCGTTGACAGCGAATCCTCAAATAAGAGCTGACTAGAAAGAGTTTTGAGAGGAGTATATTATGAAAATCTTAACCGTAGTGGGAGCAAGGCCGCAATTTATCAAGGCATGCATGTTGTCTAAAACGTTACAATCTCATTCGAAAATAGAAGAAACCATTGTACACACTGGTCAACACTATGATGATAATATGTCGACCATTTTTTTTGAGCAGCTGAACCTTCCGAAACCGGATTACAATTTAGAGGTCGGTTCTAGTTCTCATGGGAAACAAACAGCCGCCATGTTGTCTGATCTCGAAAAGATTATGACGACTGTTCAGCCGGATGTGGTGCTCGTCTACGGAGATACCAATTCTACTCTTGCTGGCAGCTTAACTGCAGCAAAACTCCATATTCCAGTAGCTCATGTCGAGGCAGGCCTTCGCAGTTTTAACAAAAAAATGCCCGAAGAGATTAATAGATTGATTACAGATCATCTCTCGGACTACTTGTTCTGTCCCTCCGATATCGCCATTGATAATTTAAGATGTGAGGGAATTACGAAGGGAGTCTATCAGGTAGGGGATATTATGTATGAATCTGTTTCCCACTTTAAACCACATGCACTGCAGCAGTCTTCTCTCCTGAAGGATTTATCGCTTTCAGAAAACAACTATCATTTGGCCACGATTCATCGAGCTGAAAATACGGATGACCCTGTTCGTTTAAGCTCCATCCTTGAAGCTTTACAACAACTGAAAATGGAGGTGGTTCTCCCTTTGCACCCTAGAACAAAAAATAAAATTAAACAATTTAAATTAACCAGTATGATTTCAGCGCCATCTATTAAACTAATCGAACCATTAAATTATCTTGATATGTTAGCGATTGCTTCCAAAGCAAAGGTGATTTTAACAGATTCAGGCGGGTTGCAAAAAGAGGCTTACATGCTTCGAGTTCCTTGTATTACGCTTAGAGATGAAACAGAGTGGGGAGAAACGGTGAAGCATGGCTGGAATCACTTAGTTGGTTCATCCACACAGCAAATTTTAAAGACTGCAGACACGATACGAACCCCTAAGGAACAGCCAGCCCTTTTTGGAGATGGGAAAACTTCACACGCTATTGTCGAAATTTTAACTAAGGTGATGGACGGGAAGTAGCTGTGTACCAACAATTCATTCTACCCAAAGAGAAAGCCCCTGGGCGCTTTATAACTTATTATAAATGTCTATATACCTTTCCACGACTTTTTCAGCCATATGATTCTTGATAACGTACATTCTTCCCTCGTAACCTGTATTCCTTCTTAGTCTTGGATTTCTAATTAAATTTCCTAAAACGGAACGAATTGTATCAGGGTTTGCATTGACAATGGGCAAACCAGCAGGATATTTATCGACGAGATCTTCTCTTATATAGCAAATAACCGGTTTTCCTAAAGCCATCGCCTCGGAACTAACATAACCATAAGCGCCAATTCTCAACTGGTCGATCACAATATCTGCTTGCGCAAACAGGTTTTTAGCCTCGTCATTGGATAATCCCTCCACTAATTTAAAGCGAAAAGATAACCCGGAATGCTGTAACTCCTCCACGGCTTTTAATAGGAATTCAGTTCCTTTAATTTGTCGTGAAGTAGGGGCATGAACAATAAGGGGAGAGGATTGATTGGCTTCCGGGTATTGTGGTTTGAATTGGTGTACGTCAATGGTATGGGGGATCACATGGGTATGTTTATATAAATTTGAAATATATCCTTCCAATTCAGGGTCCTGGACAATTGCATGATCGATATAGTTGGATAAAGCGGCTATATTGTGATAGATTTTTTCTTCTGTCCATTCGGGCTTTACTTGAACATAAGGGTTATTTTTTCGGGCAGCTGAAAGAAGGCGAACGTCTGAACCGTGATGGTGGACGACCATCTTCTTTCCAGCACGCCGTAAGATGTCCAAGTCTCTTTTATCAGGAAAAAATGTTTCCCCAAAATGAAAATGGAAGATGTCATACTTTGGGATTGAGTCCCGTAAGAACTTTTCTATTCTCGTTTCTCGTTCCTGTTTTGGATGTTGATTAAGCTGTAAACATAGATCAGGTTGAAATTTAAAAGGATGTTCATCAAAGTGGCAGGAGGTAGCCTGAACTCCTTTTGACCGTAATGCTTTACACAATTCGATCATGGGGGAGCCATAAGAAATATGCAGTACTCTCATAGTGATCTTTCCTTTCTTTTTACAGAGGGGAGAGATGTTCGGCAATTTATCTTGCAAGAAGCTGCTGATAAACGTTTCGTAACCGTTCTTCCATCCTCTCCCATGAGTACAGGCTTTCCATTACCTTGCGTCCATTGCGGCTCATCTGTTTCAAAATGGTTTTGTTTTTACTAAGCTCCAGTAAAACATCTGCATAATCTTGAGCAGTTACGTTCGTTTTATCTATCACGTACCCACACTGATGTTTGTTTATAAAAACTTCCATATCATGGCATTTATTGACTAAAACGGGAATGCCATTGTTCAAATAACTAAAGAATTTATTCGGCATGGCATAGTTGAAATTAAGCGAGCTTTCTACATTTTCTAAATCAACCCAGCCAATATCAATATCTTTCATATGCTTAGGAATATCAAGGTAATCGACCCAGCCGGTTAACGATAGGTTTCTCTGAAGGTGTTTCGGGATATCAAAGGGATTATCGTACCGGCTCCCTCCCATAATCTTAAATTGGAAATTTATCTTTTTTGAACATATCTCTGTGATGGCAGTCATCTTTTCTTTCATCCCTTTTTTATCATCGATGTTTCCTTCATAGCCAACCGTTAATCCAGTAGAATTATATTCTTTAGGTTGATAGTTTTTCGCGAGCGGGGGTGAGTTATAGATCACTTCTACAGGCAGACGGGGTTTGTGAGACAGATACCATGATTTAATGGAATCTGAAACGGTAATCAAATAATCCACCTCATCAAGCATAATAAGAAGCCTTTCTTTCAACTTGTTTCTATGCTGCTCTGTGTATCTAGGGCTCAGAGGATCGGGTGTTAATTCATGGCTGTCATAAATTAATTTCACCTCTCTACCTTTTCTTTTCTTCATTAATCGTTTTATACCTACTCCAGCAAAAAGGGAAAGGTACTCATGTGTATGGTAAATATCTGCATTTTCCTGAATAGCAAGCTGTGTTAATTGATTGGTAAACCCCTGTCTTTCCCAAGTACTTTCATCACTTAACACTTTACTTAATTGATCTCTGCAGGTCTCCCAGTTGTATGTGACGATTTTTATTCCCTCATGGGTAAATACTTTGTTTCTAAAGCGGTTTGTAAACGGGGTCCCATCAATATCAAATAAATATCCATTCTTTTTCGGAACAATCATCGTTACATGGTATCCTTTTTTTTGTAAACTCTTAGCTTCTTTCCTGAAAATTCTCGCATCTAGAAACGGATGATAGGCCACAACCATGCAGATCCTTTTTGACACCATTCCCCACCCCTTCTCGAGCAGCTTCACTCATATACAGCTATCCTTTACCTTTCTTTGCTACTTGGTTATCCCATTTAAATAACCCTCCCATCTTGTTAATGCTTCATTCATTTTCGGATCTTTTTCGATCGAATTCAGAGCATCCAATAAATGAATATGCCCGACGTGGTATCCCCATGTTGCAACGTTAGGGTAGCCGCCATCCGTAGTATAATGTGTAAGGTCATAGGCGGTTCGGTTTCCCAAATCAAATAGAGGAAGCATGCGTTTTAAGGAAGTGATTCCTTCATCATACAGCTTTCTAGTTCCGTTATCGCTGGTAGCTCTCCATAGATCGTATAAACCAATTAACGAAAACATGAAGCCATTTAATATATAGCTGGGAGGGTCGGTCGGGCTTTCTTCATAAAAGAAATACTTGTTTTCAAATTTAGCCAGGACCCCGTTTTGGCGGGAAGGAATTTTAAAAATGGACGTTGCCTTCAAGGCACTTTTCTTATATTTTTTATTTCCTGAAAGATGGGAGGCGCGCGCCAACACTGACATGGCCATTCCTAATCCAATGGCTGAATACCATGGAGCTTTTAAAGGGGGAAACCTTTCAGGATAATAATGATGGTCAAACTGGTAGGCCCAGCCTCCGCGACTGTCCTGTGTCTTCATAAACCATTCAGCAGTCTTTAAAAATTTGTTTTTATTTGATTCTTCTTTATTCTTTAAATAAAGACTGTAATGCTCCAAACCATATTGGGCAATTGTAGAAGGGTTATAGTAAGTGCCATGAGAGTAGATGGTTTTAGGAATACCTTCTTGGTCGAACGATACGCTCCAATTTTCGACCTTATTCAAATCATAATGCAGATAATTACCATTCCAGTCATAATGGTTAATGTCTAAAGATCTTGCTTTGGTGACATTGACTTTTAACAAATTCTGCGCTTCAACCCATACTTTTTCTAAGCTGAATCCTTTTTCAAGAAACGCCATAGGGACATAAAATTCATTACCTATTTTCTTACCAACGGCTTCTAATTGATCCTGTTTTACTACTTTAAAATCATCAATCGATTCTGATGTCATCCATTTCACCTCATTTTGACTCTAGGATTTTATTTTTTTAGCTGGAACACCTGCAGCCACAGTGTTATCTTCCGCATCCTTCGTTACTACGGCTCCAGCACCAATAATAGTATTGCGGCCAACTGTCACTCCTGGTAAAAGGGAGGCATTGTTACCAATTTTAGCCCCTTTTTTAATATGCGGACCTTTCAGGGAATAATCTTGAGCCCCCATGTATTTATCATTGGACATCGATACACACGGGCCGATAAACACATCATCTTCAAGCATCGTATCACCTGTAACATAAGCCAGTGTTTGAATAGTACAGGATTTTCCGATAGTCGTATTTAGTTCAACAATCGCAGCTCTCCCGACTACTGAGCCTTCCCCAACCGAGACATTCTCCCTAATACTTGCATGGTCTCCAATAAACACATTTTTTCCAACTTGAGTACCTGAGTAGATGGAAGCGACGTGACCGATTCTAGTGCCGGACTCGATGATAAGCTGTGTGTACATCTTTGCAATTTTACGCATTCGCTGGTTGATGCTAGGTTGAATCCCAAGCACACAATTGCTGCCGATGGTGACGTGATCTCCAATCCGGGTGCCTTTTAACAGAATAGTATTATGACCAATCACCACATGTTCTCCAATGATCACGTCTTTCTCAATAACTACGTTGTTGCCAAGCTGTACACTGTTAGGAATATTAGACATCGTAAAAAACCTCCTTCTTATTCGCGAAGTATTTCTTCTAACCGGGCCACGAGCTGTTTAGTACGTACTGTAAGGGAATGCTTTTGACGGATGAAATTGTATCCCTGATCAGCAATGGTTTGCCTTTCTGTTTCATTCGCTACATAATAGGCTGCTCGTTCCTCAAAGTTGGTTTCACTGATGGGTACAAAATGGACCCACGGAATAAAGCCAAGGTCCTCTAATTCTTTAAAGGTAGGTGCAAGGAGAAGAGTTCTGCAGGCAAGCACTTCGAAATATTTTATGACAGGGTAATTTAAAATAGATGGAGTTGTTAAAAATATTTTTGATCGGTTGATTTCCCGGGCATACGAATCGCGAATTAAATGCTGATGTTCATCTTGCTTGTTGAAATGTCGATAACCTGGATGGTCATGATAAACGAACTCCTCATTTCCTTCATACGCCTCGACTATTTTCCTCCTTAACGGATAATAGTCATCGTTTACTGCTCCCATCATTAACAAGTTGATCTCTTTTTCTAATCCATAATCCTTACATATTTCTGTATTAACAAAATGAGGAAACCATTCCATTTTATTTTTGAATTCTGGATAGGTCTCTGTAAATTTGTCCCGCACGATCGTAAACAGATAATCGATCTTATTTTTTGCTATAAAGTTTCGTCTAAGATTGGTAAGACGGTGAACGTCATTTACAAATAGCCCCGTTGGAATGCTGGTGGTAGAAAGCCCTTTAATCGTTGGAGCCATTTTTCGATCCACATCATGCAGCAGTAAGATAAAGTCTGGACGGTCAGGCAGTTGTTTCAAAATGTAGTCGATATGACCAGGCTTTCTCCATACGGTTAAGTTGACTGATTTAGCAAGTTGCTGTTCTAAGTAGTAAAAGTTCCTGTGTAACATGGCTGATGTATCTTCTGCGATAAACAAGACATGTATCACGTACGTTATCTCCTCTCTTGTAAATAATCTAGCAGTTGACCAGGAGGACAAACGCCAAATTTATGTGTAACCGTTATGACAGTCTATTTCGCTCGATAGCTGGCACATAGAATACATTAGTATTTATAAGAGTGAGGAGATTTTTTATGAAGGTCGGTGTAATTGGAACAGGAAATATGGGAGAGAATCATGTGCGAACTTATCTGTCGATGCATGATCATTGCCAGCTTGTCGGGATATACGACAACGATCATGAACGATGTCATCAAATGGCTGAAAAATACCAGGTTAAACCATTTCAATCTATGAATGACCTATTAAACTCAGTGGACGCCGTCAGCATTGCTGTGCCGACTGAATTTCATTATGGTATTGGGTTAACTTGTATTCAGCACAATGTGCACATGCTAATGGAAAAACCGATTACAAGTACGGTTAATCAGGCGGAAGATTTAGTTAAGAAAGCCAGAACAGCAGGGGTTAAACTTCAGGTAGGGCACATAGAGCTGTTTAACCCACTTATTCAAGTTCTTAAAAAAGAAGTAGAAAGTCAGAACATCATAGCGATCGATTTTCACAGAATGAGTCCATACAATCAAAGGGTCAAAGATGTGGATGTGGTAAAAGACTTAATGATTCACGATCTGTATATTCTAAAGGAGCTTCTGGACGATAAAATAGTAGAATTCCATGCTTTAGGCAAAGTCATGGAAGACACCCCAAAACATGCCGTGGTGATCACCGAATTTTCACGAGGGGTGACAGCACAGCTTACGGCAAGTTTCAAATCCAAACGTAAAGCAAGAACGATTCAAATTCTTACAGAGGATGCACTAATTGAAGCAGATCTTCTGAATAGGGAAATCAAAATCACTCGTATGATGAAAGAGAATACGAGTGAATGTTCTGTAACGATTACTGAACTTATACAAGTTGACGATACGATTCAGCCGCTAAGTGTTGAATTAATGGATTTTATAACCTGTATACAGTCTGATAAAGAGCCGACGGTATCAGGGGAGGATGGAATGAAAACCCTGAGAATCACCAATAAAATTAGTGATGCTGTCAGCAGGAAGAAACCTTAATGCTGTAGCAAGTTGATTGGTTTGCTGTGAACACGAACAATTTCATGATCACAGGAGTGTCCCTCAAGTGATTTGCATTTTTGGGACACTCCTTTTTTGTTCATTCATTTTACATCTATATGCTGGGAACTGGGGTATTATTTAAAAAATTGTTGCTTGAGAATATGGCTGTTGATATTTTGCAACCAGCACGAAAACACCCTGGTTTTTGAAACCAGGGTGTTTCTAACTTCATATATTTCTGCTCGACTGTGATCCTTTATACTGTTACGAGTAAACGAACGAAGTTGATCGCATCAACAGAAATATATAGCTTATTATTGTCGCCGTATCCACTATCTACCTCAATAACTAAAACCAAATCTTCGGTAACTGTTGAGAGAAGACCTTCAATTAAGTTATTATCGGTTGCTACTTCAACTCTTGCGCCAACATGAGTGGCGAGTTCAGCAGTAAAGGTTGCTTCAAACATTTATATCCCTCCCTTATAATTCACTGACTAGTTCAATTTTTTCTATACGGACAAGTACTTGAGCTCCAGAAGCTTCCACTACCACGACATAGTCGCTTTCCACGACCAATAGTGTGCCGGTAACAGTACCAAATGGAGTAGTAATTTCCACTTGTTCGTTTCGTAGTCGTAGCAATACTTCTGTTAGTGTGTCAGGCGTTGTTGGAGGTGTTGGGGTAGGAATGTCCGGAGTAGTGCCTCCTCCTAAGTCAACATCTACATCGACATCTAATCCTGGTAAATCAAGTGAAAAATTTGAATCTACGCTACTTGTCATGATGCTTTGTGACAGTTGATTCGCCAATCTTAATAGGTTAGCCTGACTTTCTGTTAGATTTGCCAATTGTATTCATCCTTTCTATAATAGTTTCTATTTACAATATGTTTTCTGGTATTCAATCGTACGGGCGTACACATAACTTGTTAGATATTTCCGCTCATCACCTATAAGATTATCAACTAATTTTCACACCTTATGCGGGTGCAGTTTTAACTGCTTTTTCATCGGATATTCCTTTTGGTGAAAATGAATGTACACTTCTATTTTCATTACCACAGGAGTCTAGTCATTTTCTCAGGCTGAGAATAGACATAACGTAGTCAATTTATTTTATAGGAGGGAGCATCATTCTGTTTCCAGATGGCCGTCCAGGGGTTTACGGCACTGTTGCAAGAACGTCGGGATTAGGAATCAGAAGCAATCAAGCAAAAGAAGCTGCTGTCGTCTTGTTTGACCAGCAAATACCTCCTGTAACCACATGAGTTACAGAGGCTGGATCTATTTTTAGAACTTCTAATGACTGAAAATTCTATTTCTTGAATGTATAATACAACTATGGGAAAAAATTTAAGACAAATGAAATTTCATAGCGAAGGGATGGATAAGGGTGGATTTGGATTTAAATGGAAAGTCAGTTGTCATCACGGCAGCAAGTAAAGGACTGGGGAAAGCAACCGCCTTAGAGTTTGCAAAAGAAGGAGCGCGTGTCTTACTCTCAAGCAGAAGTGAGGACGAGTTGCAAAAAGCACAAAAAGAGATTAGGGAAATTAGCGGAAACACGCACGTTGATTACATAGTATGTGATGTAACGGATCCTGAGCAAATTAAACGTTTAGCACAAACAGCTGTTGAATACAATGGAACAATTGATGTGCTAATTAATAATGCGGGAGGGCCGCCAGCCGGAACTTTCGATGACTTTGAGGATCAAGATTGGAATCGTGCATTTGAATTAAACTTATTAAGTTTTATCCGAACGATTCGAGAAGTACTTCCTTCTATGAAAAAGCAACAAAGCGGCAGAATCATCAATATTGCTTCTTCTTCTATTAAACAGACACTGGATAATCTGATCCTATCGAATACATTCCGAGCGGGGATTGTCGGGTTATCGAAAAGTTTGTCCCAGGAGCTGGCAGTAGATAATATTTTGATTAATACAGTAGGGCCGGGCAGGATCGCCACGGACAGGGTAGCTTCACTTGATGAGAAGAATGCTGATAAATTGGGTGTAACGCCTGAAGAAATCAGAGAAAAAGCGGAGCAGTCGATACCGATTGGACGTTATGGAGAACCTGAGGAGTTTGCGAAAGCGGTTGTATTTCTTGCCTCAGGCGGGAACACATATCTGACAGGACAATCTCTTGTGATCGATGGCGGATTAGTAAAAGCACTTTAGTTGTAAGTCTCTAACTAAGAACTTTATTGTTCAAAGTTAGAGACTTTTTAATTAGTTGACAAACGACCTGTATAGGGATATGATCACAATTGATAATGATAATCCTTATCAATTGTGATCGAAATTATACATAATGTTTTTAGATCCGATTGAAATAAGCTAATGGAGTGGATGATGAATGATGAAAAAACTTGGTCTGCTTATTGTAATATTTATACTAGCTATACTGGCAGCTTGTAATAAAAGTGATCAAGGAGTAAAAGACAGTTCAGCGGAAAGTGAGCCTGAACGTTCTGTAACAATTGATACAGGGATGGGGGAGCAAACGATTCAAGGTGTTCCGAAAAGGGTTGTAGTTCTGGAGTGGACATATGTAGAACATATGCTGCCATTAGGGATTGAACCTGTGGGTGTATCAGATGTTGAAGGTTATAATAAATGGATCAATGTAGGGGAACCGCTTTCTGAATCTACAAAGGATGTGGGGACACGCGCAGAACCGAATTTAGAGGCGATTGCACGATTAAAACCAGACCTTATCATTGGAGCTAAATATCGTCATGAGACCATTATAGAAGAATTGGAATCGATAGCTCCGACTGTATTGTTTGCTCCTTATTCAGAAGAAGGAGTGGACGACCAGTATCAGCATATGTTGAATGAATTTGATGCTGTGGCCAAAATATTTGATAAACAAGAAGAGGCTGAGGAAGTGAAGCAGGAGTTAGATCAAACGTTTAAAGAACAGGGAAAACGGATTGAAGAAGCAGGATTATCTGACATCGAAGCTGTAGTCACACAGGCCTTCACCTCCCAGAATTCCCCAATTATGAGGTTGTTTACAGATAATTCTGTTGTAGCAGGTGTGCTAGAACAAATGGGAGTGGAGAATGCGGTCGAAACTGCACAGCCGGAGATTTATGGATTTATTTCGACTTCTGTAGAAGCGCTGCAAAATTATCAAAACAGTCATTTCTTCTATCTTGTACAAAAAGATGATAATATCTTTACAAACCAATTTGCTGATAACCCGGCATGGACGAATCTCGAATTTGTAAAAGAAGACCGCACGTACAAACTACCCGGTGATATGGGAACATTCGCCGGTCCCTTATCCGCTGAGCGGCTGGCGATCGAAGTTGCCGACACATTAGTGGAGAAGTAATAATTTGGAGTTTTTTACCACCTCAGGTCATCCAATTTTTGGATGACCTGAGGTGGTATTTTATGGGTTACATATTTAGTACGAATAGTTTGTCTCGTGTCATGGATTCGATGCTGCGGCGGATGCCTTGTGAGCCGAGGCCGGAGTTTTTCGCACCGATGAAGGGGAAATGATCGGGCCCCCGTTCCGTTTTTGCATTATATTGGATGGAACCAACGTTAAGTTTTGCCCCGATGTCCATGGCCTTTTGAACATCTGCTGTAAAAACACTGGCTTGAAGACCATAATCTGATTCATTAGCGATAGAAACAAGATCAACCTCATCCTGTACACGAATGATTGGGAGTACAGGACCAAAAGGCTCTTCCAAAGCAACCTTCATATGTGGGTGTACGTGATCGAGCAATGTAGGATAAATTAAATTGTCTGCTCGTTTATTGCCTGTCACAAGTTCTGCTCCATTTTGTAAGGCATCATCGATTAAGTCTTGTACAAAATCAGCCGCATTATTATCGATTAATGGTGTAACGGCAGCGTCGTCTTCCGGATTTCCAACTGTTAATCCTTCAACTTTCTGTTTGATTTTTTCTGTCAGTTTATCGGCAGCTTTCTCATCGACTAGTACTCGCTTGATAGCAGTACATCGCTGTCCCGAGTAGGAAAAGGCCCCGCTGACAATTTGATCTGCAGCCAGGTCAAGATCGGCATCATCGAGAACAATGGCTGGGTCTTTACCTCCTAATTCGAGAACCACAGGAATCATTTTTGCTTTTTTAGAAATGGATTGGCCTGTAGCAGTACTTCCAGTGAACGTAATCATACTGACCTGTGGGTGAGTAACAAGGAAATCGCCAATCTCAGAACCTTTTCCTGTGATACATTGGACGAGGTCATGGTGTATTTCTGTTTCAAGTAGAGCTTCAATCATTAGTCGGCCACTTAAAGTACCTTGTGAAGCAGGCTTGAAGATGACGCCATTTCCGGCCATCAAAGCTGGGGCAATTTTTGAGGCTGCTAAGTTTACAGGGTAGTTAAATGGAGAAATTGCCAAAACGATACCAAGCGGTTCGCGTTCAACTATAGCCATTTTTTTAGAGCTTCCGCCACGGAAGGAATCCCCTCGCAGCATGTCCCCGTGGATTCTACAGCCTTCTTCAGCTGTGTAGCGGATTAGATCTGCTGTTCGGACAACCTCTTTTACTGCGGAAGAACGGTTTTTTCCTACTTCTTTAGAGATCATTTCACCGATTTGTTCCTTTCTACCGGCTAAACGGTCTGCCCAATCATGCAGAATATCTGCTCGTTTATAAACTTCCGTTTCCGCCCAGTTGTTTTGAGCCTGATCTGCTTTGTGAATCGCGTGATCTACTTCCTTTTGGGACAACAATGGATGTGAGCCTAGTACTTCATTTCCAGTTACTGAATAAACTTCCTTTTCCTTTGTGACTGTAACACTAATAGTCATCACTCCTAACAATATAAAGATTATTCTGATTATTAAATAAATAAAATAGAACATCAAATCTTATAAAAGCGATAACATTTTGCGTTTAAGCGTTTTCATCCAGCACATGATTTGAAATGCTAGCAGATTCTTATTTTTACGCATTAATGTGAAAAAGTCGTCTGGAAAAATTATTGAAAATTCAATAAAATACATTGTGAAAACTGCTGGTTTTGCACTCTTTTACACTTCTCATTTTTTTATGAAATAGAAAGCATAAAAGTTGATTTTCATTTCCAATTTTCTGATTATAAGATAAGATGAATAGAATTTACATTTGAAAGAGGCGAAGTTTATGAGGTTTAAATTACTTTTCTTTGCACTGGGCCTTATTTTATTTAGTTACGGAATTTCGGTAGCGATTCAAGTGCAGTACCTCGGTATTCACCCTTGGGATGTGTTGAATATAGCGTTTTTTGAAAAGTTTGGCTTAACTATAGGCATGTGGAATCTACTAGTTGGTTTATCGCTAGTACTTGTATCATTAATAGTTGACCGACAATATATTAGGGTTGGAACATTAATTAATGCCATTGCAGTGGGGCCGATGATTGATCTGTTTCTTTTTATTGATATCTTCCCCGTTTCCTCTTCTGGTGTAATGGATGTGGTCGTTTTACTTACAGGGATCATATTAATGGGGATTGGCGGAGGAATGTATTCTGCTGCCGGATTTGGCGCGGGGCCGCGAGATGGATTTATGCTTTCGTTATCTGATAAACTCGGTTATTCCATTAGTAAAACGAGAATAGCAGTAGAGAGTATGGTATTAATTGTGGGACTTTTATTAGGGGGCCCTGTTTTCGTTTTTACGTTTATCTATACATTCATTCAAAGCCCGATTTTCCAGTTCTCCTTTCAAAAGGTAACCAGGGTTTTGAAGGAGGCTTCAGAGTCTGGTCATGCAAACGAAAAGGTTAAATCGGTTTAACAAATATCAATAGTACTGGGAACAATTAAGTGAAATGCTTATCTATCAATAAGTATTTCACTTTTTTATGTGCATTAATTTAAATGGGGATTAGTTACTACATCAATTTTAAAAGGAGTGTGCCTTATATCCTGTTTTTACCAATTAAGAAGGAAGTTTGAAAGTGGGTATCTAAACGATAAAAGAGAAGGAAAACTATTATTCTTAAATTAAGGAGTGGTATGAATGGGGAAAAATAAGTGTGCAGCCGTTGTTTTATCCGCGGTGCTGCTAGCAAGCAGTTTTGCATATTCACCGACTTTTGGAACATCTACTGTACAGGCTGAGGCCACTGAGTACAAACATGCCTTTGATCAAAAGGTGATTAAAAGATTCAAGGCAGAACGCTCGATGCATCATATTCAGTTCTTAAGCGAACAGCTCGGCCCACGTGTAGCAGGTACGAAAGAGGAGGAAAAGGCGGCCTCTTACATTAAGAATCTATTAACCTCTTATGGCTTCGATATAGAGGTTCAGGAGTTTTCAATTCCTGACCGCCTGATGGGGACACTTGAAGCTAATGGAAATAAGGTTCGTGTCAATATTCCCACTGGAGCTGATTCAACTGATGAGGCAGGGTTATCAGGGACTCTGTATGATGCAAATTTAGGGTATCCAGAAGATTTCACATCTGAAGTGGAAGGTAAAATCGCTCTCATTTCACGCGGGGAGTTGACTTTTGCAAATAAAATTAAAAATGCAACGGAAGCTGGGGCTGCTGGGGTGATTATATATAATAACCAGGAAGGCACAGCTCCGCTAAACATGTCACTTGGAGATTATCAAGCATCTGTACCTGTTGCAGGTATTACAAAAGTAAGCGGCGAAGCCCTGCTAAATGACGTTTTACCATCCAATACAGAGGTTACTTTGACAATTGAACGGTTTGAAAACAGTACATCGAAAAATATTATCGCAACTCGTACACCGAAACATGTAGAAGATCCGGATATCCTTCATGTTACCGCCCATTATGACAGTGTTCAATATGCACCGGGGGCCAATGACAATGCATCTGGAACAAGCGTTGTTCTTGAGCTTGCTCGCATTTTAAAAAGTTACCCAATAGATAAAGAGCTGCGTTTTGTGTTTTTCGGTGCTGAGGAGATCGGTCTTGTAGGGTCAGATTATTATGTGAACAAACTGTCGGAGGAGGAAGTGAAGAGAAGTATTGGTAACTTTAACCTTGATATGGTAGGAACAGATTGGGATCAGGCCACATCTATCTACATGAACACGCTCGACGGGCAATCAAATATTGTTTCGGAAACAGCTGTTGCAGCTGCCGAACGACTAGATACTCCTTCACCTCTAACTTTGTATCAGCGTGGTGCTTCAGACCATGTATCCTTCTATGAAGGGGGAATCGATTCTGTAAACTTTATCCGGCGTGAACCAGGGACTGCAGATCTTGAACCATACTATCACACTCCTCAGGATGTACTGAAATATATTAGTGAAGAACGTCTGCAGGAAATTGGGGAATTGATTGGAGCCTCGGTTTACCAAATTGTAGGAAACAAATGATAGGTTTTATTGTTGATCTTGAAGGAGTCTACCTTTTTGGGGAGGCTCTTTTTTGAATAATCGTTTCTTGAAAAAATTTATTCCCACAATTTTCACTACAAGTGGTATAGTGAAGGAATACACTCTTTAACGTTATAGAATTTTGGTGATAAATTTGAGAAGAATCTACTTTTTACTCATGCTCGTCATGATGTTGTGGGGGTTCAACGTATCTGCCATCAAGGTGCTTGTGTCGGCTGTTGATCCCATTCTCTTGACTGCGTTCAGAATTTTTACGGCAGGAATAGCTGTGTTAATCGTTCTGGCATTCATGGGAATTCTACGGCTGCCGAGTAAAAAGGAAGTCTGGATCATTTTTTATATTTCGATCTTTAATGTGATTGCCCACCACAGTTTCATGGCCCTTGGCCTTCTGTACACCTCCGGGGTTAATGCAGGGTTGATTGTTGGGATGGGTCCATTGCTCACGATGGTTTTGTCTACATTGCTGTTGAGTAAAAAAGTGACCTATTTCAAGAGTTTTGGTTTCGCACTTGGTTTTGTTGGGGTGATGATCACCACCTTGACTGGCGCTGGCGGGATGACGGCTGTGTCGATTGGCGATGTTATGGTGTTTATTTCTATAGCTGTGCAGGCATTCAGTTTCATCTTGATTAGTAAATTGAACCCGGATCTTGACCCTCGATTGCTAACAGGATATATGATGGTGATTGGATCGGTTTTTATTTTTATCACAAGTATGTTTGTGGAATCGAATCCAGCGCAGATTTTTAAGCTTGTGGATGGCAAGTTAATCTTAATCTTCCTGTTTAGCGCCCTTATTTGCACAGCTTTTGGTCACATGGTTTATAACTTTGCCATTAAGCAAGTCGGGCCATCTGAATCTGCTATATTTATCAACTTTAATACTTTTTTCGCATTGGTTGGAGCTGCATTGTTTTTAAACGAATCGATAACGATCAGTCATATTATTGGTCTTGTGTTGATTGTATGCGGGGTATTAATTGGGACAGGCGCTTTCGAATTTCTGATTAAACGAAGAAGAAGGCGTGCCCGATCTGCTTAAAGATAAATGCTCGTTTTCCTACGTGTAAATACGTGGGAGACGAGCATTTTTTTGACGGCTGCGTGATTGAATCGTAATCATGGGCATTTGGCTTCTTCTGCGGTTCTGCCTTTCAATTAATTCCTGCCCTGCTTTCTTATAAGAAGAGGTTAGTTGATTTTCCCCATGTGAACAAATTTCAAAAATCATTTTACATTGATTTTCCCAATGAAGCTGATCAAAAATTTCACTGATCTCTTCTAGTATATCTTTAGCAATCAGCCAAGTTTGGTAAGTAATAGGGCGTGGCAAATCGGCCTTTCCCAGCACCAACTGTAAAAGATACAACTCCGCATTTCCTTTAAAATAGTGCCTTCTTTTAAAAAACGTCACGGCATCCTCCATACAGGTTCTAACCCTTCTACGCCGCGCTAATTCAAGATAAGGTTTATATTTGTCTTCGCGATAGTTAAATTTAAGTAATTCACTGACAGGGATTTGTATGTGTTTAGAAATATCGGAGAGGGTGTAGTGGTTCAACAGCAGTTTATCAACAATATGGTATTTATCATTAAATGAGGAATTCGCTTTACTATCCACTAAATGCTTTAAAACTTCCAGATAACGTTCATTATCGTTGGAAAAAGCTTTACATATGCATAGAAATGACTCTTCAATGTCTTTTTCTTGGTAAAAGTCGATGTTTTCTTTACAGGTAATGAGACGGTATTGACCGTCAGCTATTTCCTCGATCATTGGACACCCTTCAATATAACCAAAATATTGATGAAAACGTTCCATCCTCAAAGCCCCTCGGTTACTGTACCCGTAATCATAAAAGGATTCCACAATTTGTTTTGCCTCTACTTCAATATAAAACAGAACAATCCCCTCCCTTGATTTAATGGCTATGCCTCGAACAGATCGTCCTATGAGACTGACAGATCACTTTCTATTCGTGTTGCTCCATAATCGCCCCTTTTGTCGAATCTGAGTAAGGTTCCGGATTTTTAATAGGAGAATGGGAGACCATCATCTGGATAAGGAGAAGGTGGTCATGGAAATAACTCGCTTTCCGTGGGCGTACGGTGAGCTTCCTCAGGATTCCGCCTTCCGGGATCTCACCTTGTACTATGATCCCACAGGAGAGTCGCCATTTCCTCTGATAGGTGCTTCCTTTTTCACTTGTCAAATCCCTTGCCGTGTAAAGGTTGGAAATGATGAAATTCATTTATATGAATAAAATTGGCTAAACAAACAAAATTAAAGAGTAGGACAGGAGGGATCATTATGGACATGAATCATCTGACTAATCAATTGAACAATGCACAGCGTGCAGTTGAACGAGCGCAGGAAGACCGTGCCGGGTTTGTCGAAGCTCAAGAGCATGTGAAATTAGCGGAAGAAGAACTTGCCAAAGCAAACCGCGATCCATCAATGAACACGCAGGAACATGCACAACAAATTCAAAAGGCTAAAGATCTATTGAGACTGATTGAGGAAACAAACCAGGCGAATAACCGATAAGGATGAGAACACATTGTGGTGGCGCAATGTGTTTTTTACTGAATTTTAAGCCCTTCACTCCATAGTAATACAATGCCTGATTGCTGAATACATTTGGTACAAGCTAGTCACATTTTAGAGGAGTGAAAGGATTGGTAGTATTCCTAAGTTATATTTTTCTAGGATTATCCCTGGCAGCGCCAATTGGTCCGATCAACGCAGCGCAAATAGATCAGGGCATTAGGAATGGTTTTTTCCATTCATGGGTGATCGGGTTAGGATCAATCGTAGGTGAATTGCTGTATATCTTAGCCGTTTTCTTTGGGGTCATTCACTTTCTGGACATGCCGTTTATGCAAACATTTCTATGGTCTTTTGGTGCCTTCGTCCTCATCTACACAGGGGTTGAGAGTATCACTAGCTCACAAAAATTTGAAGTGCGTCAAAAGGGGAATAAAGATCCTTTAAAGAGAACATTTGCAACCGGATTTCTAATCTCGGTTACTAATCCGCTTTCCATATTGTTTTGGCTTGGGATCTATGGCTCTGTATTAGCCAACACGATTACTGAATATGATCAACTTCATCTAATCTTGTATGGGGCAGCTATTATCATTGGTTTAATGTTGTGGGATATTACCATGGCCTTTGTTTCCAGCGGTTTTAGAAAGTTTCTTACTACCCGTGCATTAAAAGGAATTTCTATCTTGTCAGGCTTCTGCATGTTTGGGTTTGCTGGTTACTTTGGCTATCAGGCGATTAAGTTGCTGTTTCAGTTCTAGGACAAGCTACTGCTGGTGACGCCATTTTTTTCTCATCATAAACGTGATCGTACTTATGACTACTAAAAACATCAGGCTGATGAAAAAACCGGTACGACTGACGGAATCGAACAACGTTCCACTGACTGCAGCTATGATTAACATGATGCCCGCACCACGCGTTACACGCTCCACAGCATTTAATTTCATCAACTTTTTATAAGAAAACAGGATAAACAGCCAGTTGTAGAGAAGCATTAAACCGGCAGCTGTCGTCAAATATTCAAATACCTTCTCAGGCAAAAGCAGGGCAACAAGAATTGAGGCACCAAGCCCTGATATCGTGAGAAACAAGGCATGAATAGGAACATCTCGTTTGCTTTTGGCAGCAAAGTAAGCTGGAGCATCCCCGTCTTCAGATAAAGTGGCGAGGATTGATGTGATCGCATACAGGGAAGCCACCATCGTTGAAAAACCTGCAATAATCAGGGCTCCATTGAATACGTGAGGAACAAATGATAAATGAAAAGGGGTTAAGGCGGTGATAAAAGGACTCTCATCCGGATTGAACTGCTTCCATGGAATTAGAAATAAAGCTAGTCCTAAAGAAACGACGTAAATGATTCCGAGAAGAAAGAGCATTATTCTTCCTGACTTGGAAGCATCTTTAGGGTCCTTCAATTCGTTTGCCATAATCCCCATTACTTCAATACCGCCAAACGCGTAAAAGGCAAAAAGTAAAGCTGTCCAAACTCCGGTTAAACCTTGCGGAAATAACTCTGTATAGCCAAAATGGAGCGTCTGTTCAGGACGGCTTTCAGACAGGACTCCGGTCAGTGCCAGGATGGCTATAATGATGAACATGAAGATGGCAGCGGTTTTAATGATGGCAAAAATATTTTCAACACGTTCGAATCCAGCTACACCAGTACATATTACTCCGATCCCTAATACTCCAAATATGGTCGATAACAGCCAGAGAGGCAGGTTCGGAAACCAGTATTGAGAAAAGATAGCGAGAGCTGTTAATTGACTGCCCATAATCAATAATTCTGACGACCAGTACACCCAGCCATTACTAAACCCAGCCCATCTGCCAAAGGCTTTTTTTGCATAAGAACGGAACGAGCCTTTTTCTGGATGTTCCGCTGTAAGTTTTGCCAGTGCCTGAAAGACGATATACGTACCTATGGCAGCTAGAATGAATGCAACCAGGACAGCTGGACCGGCATTTCGAATCGCTAACGATGAGCCGAGGAAAAACCCAGTGCCGATGATGCAGCCTACCCCAATAAGAGAAAGCTGCCACCATTGAAGTTTCTTAGTATGATCCGAACTTTTAGTCTTAGTCATGGATATGCCTCCGAATCCTGGAACCTGAATACATATTTTGAGCCTTACCTATCCAATTTATACTGCCAGTAATACCAAAAACCCCCACCTCAGGTCATCCAAAAATTGGATGACCTGAGGTGGGGGTTTTTGGTAATTATTAATGTTTAATGGTTCGTTTTATCGTTATTCCTTTTTGAAAGACAGGGGAGGTTCCTTGAATTACCTTTTCCTCCGTAAGTACGGAGAATCTCCAGGTTAAACCTAAATATTCTTCCGGTTTAGTGACGATAACGTAGATTTGATTTCCACCATATTTAGCTTCAAGTCTGTTTTCAAGCTCCAGTTTAGAGACAGCTTTCCCTGCTATCAATAAACTTACAATGCATAAACTGATGATTAATAAAGGTTTATCGTTAAAAATTAAAGTTGCAGAAAAAACGGCAAATAAAGCACAAACCAGCCAAATTTCTTTTTGAATAATGGTAAACTCGAAAATGTTGTTTGTCAGTGGGTAGAACAACTGTGCCCCATTTCCGATAAAGTCGATGACAATCGCACCGAATAATAAGGTGGAAAGAGAAGCAAGCCATGACTTTTCCAGAGGCTCCTTTGTAATCTTTCTCACAAAAAAAGCTGCCAGCAGGGCTAACCAGGGAAGTGCGAACAGGGAGTGAGTCAGGTTGCCACCTGCCAATTTTGGCAGGTCTGGTATGAGTACGACGACCCCCAGGCTGATAATTTTTATTCGTTCATGCAGAAAAAAGCTTTTTTTACCGAAAAATATGTACATAATTAATGATCCCACTACCAAATGTAAGGCAGTAGAAGGGATATGATTGATCAAAACGTTTGCCATGCTGTTTCCTTCTTTCAAAATGGATATGCCTATGTTTTTATTCACGTTTAGTAAACAAATTAAACAGCGGTACATGTGTAATAAGATTATTGATTAAGAACAAAATAAGCAAAGTAAAGGAGGGTTATCGATGGCAGATAAATTGATTCCCGTAACGTCGATAGCAAGCGGTATTGAACAGACCGTAGCAAACGATATCCATTGCCTGCCCATTCAGGTCGTAAACGTATGTTTCCTGGGCAACCCGGAACGGCCGGGCGATTGGGTGTTGATTGATGCTGGGATGCCGAAATCAGCTGATAAAATTATTGAAACAGCGGGAGAGCTTTTTGGAACACGTTATAACCCTAAAGCTATCATCCTTACTCATGGTCATTTCGATCATGTCGGTGCTGCTAAGGAACTAGCGGAATATTGGGATGTTACGGTGTACGCCCATGAACGAGAAATGCCTTACTTAAACGGCAGAAAAGATTATCCGGAACCTGACACAACTGTAGAAGGTGGTCTTGTTTCAAAAATGTCGCGGATGTTCCCAAATGAGGGTATTAACTTGGGAGATCGTATTGCTCCATTGCCTGAAGATGGCACCATCCCCCACTTGCCAGAATGGCGATGGATCCATACGCCTGGACATACAGAAGGTCATGTTTCATTATTTCGGGAAAACGATCGAATTTTAATTGCAGGTGATGCTTTTGTGACAGTTAAACAGGAGTACTTATTCAAAGTATTCACACAAGAACAAGAAATCAGCGGTCCACCTCGATACTTAACGACAAATTGGGAAGCCGCCTGGAATTCAGTAGAAAAACTTGAATCGTTAAAACCTAACGTAGCTATAACGGGACACGGGTTCCCGATGGCCGGCAAAGAACTGAAGGAGAATCTAGGAAAACTTACTAGAGAATTTGATCATATTGCTATCCCAGAACACGGGAGATTTGTTGAAAAACAGGAATAACATATAAAAAATACCCTAACTAATAATGCTAGTTAGGGTATTAGCAATTTTTGATTTTTTTAAAAGATCAATAAAGCGGCAAGGGTTGAAATTATTAATCCTAACATAACGGGGATAAAGTTTTTCCGAACTAAATCCATAACTGAAACCCCACAGAAACCTGCTATTGCAATCATAGAAGACCAGGCAATGATCGTCCCTCCACCCGTCCAAATCGAACCCATTTGGCCAATAGCTGCTAAGGTGGCTGGGTCGATATGAGCGTTAGCCAGAGAGGCTGACAAAGCACCAGTCAGCGGGAGTCCAGAGAAACCGGATCCATCAAGCCCCGTAATAATTCCGATAATTAATATACTAAAGGCTGCTAAGAATGCACTTTGTGGAAGAAATCCCTGAGTAGATTCAACTAAATCGAATAGCAAAGCCGGAGCGTTGTCAGTGGAAACGGAAAGGATTTCCCCGGCAAAATCAGGACTCCCGAGAAAGAAGAATCCAGCAATCGGGATGACAGGACCCATTGCTTTAAAAGCAAATACGAATCCTTCTGTAATATGATCACTAATATAGTCAAGAGCACGGTGTTTTCCGAATGCTACTGTTGAAAGCAGAAGCAGGACGACAGCAACTCCTCCAATAAACGCTGCGCCGTTCCCTCCTTCAAATCCACCCATTCTTCCTGAACTAAGCTTCGTCGATACCATATAAATCATTACAGCAAGCATAGACAACGGCACAAGGACAGCAAACACTTTGCTCCAACTAGTCATATTCTTGTTCGTTGATTGATGGGCTTCCTGCAATCCCTGCATCGCTTTTATTTCAATTTCATTTTGTGGATCACTTTTCGAGCGAAAATGTTTTTTATTCCACAAGTAAGCAAGACCAATGGCAATAAATCCAGTGATAAGCGATAGAACCAATGCTTGATCCATTACCGTTGCTGTACTAACTCCAGCAGCTTTGGCTGACAAACCTGGCGCGACTTGAACAACGTAATCGGAAGACAGAGCCATGCCCTGGCCGGCAAGTGCTACAGCAATAGCTGCTACCATTGCTGGAAGACCCGACCTGATGGCTGCTGGAACGAGTAAAGCGCATATAAGCGGAACAGCAGGCGTCGGCCAAAAGAAAAGCGAAATCACATAGGTTACCCCAACTAATACAAAAAAAGATACGTGACTATTAATCATGATTTTCTGGACAGGCATAATCATCCTTCTGTCTGCCCCAAGGTCCTTAAGTGAATGTAAAAGGGCAACCATAAAGGTAATAATGAGGAATATATTGAAAAGCTCTTTGGCGGCGACTAGATTCGCGTTAAATATTCCCATAAAACCGCTGATTAAGCTGCCATTGAAAACCCACGCCACCACGAATGTACCTAGTAAAGTTGGCAGTACAACACCTTTACGACATATCATAGTAATAATAATTAATAACGTAAATAAACCATATAACCAATGGGAAAGTGTTAATTCCACGGTACAGAGCCTCCTCGCTTCGCCTCATACATACCGGCGTTCTACACTCTAGACTATGCACCTCGCGGGAAAAGGGTGTATTTCCTCTCTGGATTCGTTCTTGCATCAATGGACTTATAAAGTTATATGTACCATTTAATAAAGAAGGGTAGGTTAATTACAGTAATAAATTCTGACATGAGGGGCTGGGAAGGTTTGAAGGCGTTTAGAAAACAGATTGGTATCGAATGCCGTCAAACAAAAGAAAAAGGTAGTATCAGAATGATAATTTCCCGGGAAATAAAGTAAGTGGTGTCGAATGGATTTTTAACGTGAGGAGTCATTCGTCTACGCTACACGAGTACTCATTTTTCTTGATGATCATTATAGTCCTGATTTTGCAATAATAGTCCTGCTGTGATTAAAATCACTATGCTAATAATTGGGGTGTAAACACTTACATTTTGAAAAGGAGTGCGATTAGCTAATATGTTATATCCGATTAATTCAGAAACTCGCGGAGTTATTGATTTGAATGGAATATGGAATTTTAAATTAGACGAAGGAAGAGGTCTGGAGGAAAAGTGGTATGAATCAAGAATTCCAGATACAACACCAATGGCAGTACCTTCTTCCTATAATGATATTGGCGTTGCAAAAGAAATAAGGAACCATATCGGCTATGTATGGTATGAGCGTGAATTTACCTTGCCTGCCTATTTAAAAGATCAACGCATTGTTTTGCGTTTTGGTTCAGCAACTCATAAAGCAAAAGTACACGTAAATGGAAAGAAAGTTGTAGAACACAAAGGCGGATTCCTGCCGTTTGAAGCAGAAATAAATAGCAGCCTAAAGGAAGGGAAAAATAGAATCACCGTAGCAGTTGATAACATTTTAGACGAATCTACGCTTCCAGTTGGGCTTTACAGCGAAACAGAAGAAGAAGGCTTGGGAAAAGTAATTCGCAATAACCCCAACTTTGACTTCTTTAATTATGCTGGTTTACATCGTCCAGTAAAAATTTATACCACCCCGTCAACATATGTTGAGGACATATCCGTAGTAACGGATTTTAACGGCACAACTGGTTCAGTTGATTATAAAGTAGATTATCAAGGCAAAACATCAACTGTAAAAGTCAGCGTTGTAGATGAAGAAGGTCAAGTTGTCGCTTCAACTGAAGGCAGTTCAGCGTCTATAAAGATCCCGAATGTTACCCTCTGGGAGCCCTTAAATGCTTATCTTTATTATCTGAGGGTTGAGTTAGTACAAGATGGCCAAACCGTTGATGTTTATGAAGAGCCATTTGGCGTTCGAACAGTCGAAGTACAGGACGGGAAATTTCTCATTAATAACAAACCATTTTATTTCAAAGGGTTTGGAAAACACGAAGATACACCAATAAACGGAAGAGGGTGTAATGAAGCGGCAAATGTAATGGACTTTAATATATTGAAATGGATTGGGGCAAACTCTTTCCGTACTGCGCACTATCCATATTCTGAAGAACTAATGCGTCTTGCCGACCGGGAAGGACTAGTTGTTATCGATGAAGCACCGGCGGTTGGTGTTCATTTAAACTTTATGGCAACATCCGGTTTAGGAAAAGGTGAAAAGCGTGACACTTGGAGTGAAATTCAAACTTTTGAACATCATAAGGAGGTTATGGAGGACCTTATCAATCGTGATAAAAACCATCCATGTGTTGTGATGTGGTCCGTTGCAAACGAAGCTGCGACGGAGGAAGAAGGAGCTGCTGAATACTTCAAACCGCTCATTGATTTAACAAAGGAACTGGATCCACAAAAACGACCCGTTACCATTGTACTGTTCATTATGGCCACGCCAGAAACCGATAAGGTAGCAGAATTAGTTGATGTTCTAGCATTGAATCGATACTTTGGATGGTATGTGGACAGTGGTGATCTTGAAGCAGCAAAAGTACATCTTCGTCAAGAATTAAAAGAGTGGAATAAACGCTGCCCAGGCAAGCCTGTTATGATGACGGAGTATGGTGCTGATACTGTGGCTGGTCTACATGATATAGATTCGATTATGTTCACAGAGGAATATCAAGTTGAATTCTTTCGAGCAAATCATGAGGTCTTTGATGAATTTGATCATTTTGTCGGAGAACAAGTTTGGAACTTTGCAGACTTTGAGACTAGTCAAGGTGCAATGCGTGTGCAAGGAAACAAAAAAGGAATTTTCACACGTGACCGTAAACCTAAAGCAGCAGGACATGAACTCCGTAAACGTTGGAGTGGGATTCCTGATTTTGGTTATAAAGGATAAAAAGGCTGGCTCCATAATGGGGCCAGTTTCTTCTTATTGGACCTCTCTCTCAATAAATTGAGTGGGGGTGCTTCCTGTTTCCTTTTTAAAAACTCTTGTAAAGTAAGAAGGATCATCATAACCCACTAGCCAGGCTACTTCTTCAACTGGCAGGTTTTCAGTCTTTAATAGATGCTTTGCTTGTTGTAGTCTCAAAATTTTTTGGTATTCAGTTATCGTCATATTTGTCTGCTGTTTAAATTTTCGGGATAAATGACCCGAGTGGACATTACAAAGTGAGGCTAGTTCTTCCTTATCTATTTGTTTATCATAAAAGCTTAACAAGTATTCAATAACTTTCTGTGTCATAGTTGAGTAATTTTTTAATGAGTTTGACAAGACTAAATCGCAATATTCTTCTATCATGCAATCTTCCAATTGATAGAGTGCAGCTAATTGACCGGCATTTTCAATTTCATATGCATATTTATCAGAAATACGATGAATCAATAAGGCAGGCACACTGCTATTTCCTGCTGCCGTTCGCAGCAATGTATTTAATATAATCGCCAAGTTTTTCAGCCTTCGCATTGGCTGATTGGGAAATCGTTCTGAAAAAGAGAACAGGAACTTCAAATTGTTAGAATTCATCAGTTTTAGTGCTGCTGTTTTATCTCCTTGTTCTACTGCATGCAAAAAGTCCTTCTCTATCATATAGCGTAAATTTATCAGTTCAGCTTCCTCATCCATGTCGAAGTGGTGCACCTTCATCTGTTCAGGACGTGTAGTTTTCTCGGAAACAACTGTGATTGGTGTCACTTCATTGGTCATCATCGATTTAAACTGGCAAAGTACGCTCGCCATACTGCTAGCTTCCTCCTCAGATAATATATAAATTTTATCACTGATCATTCTTAGCTCTTCACTTTGTTTACTGCTGAGTTTATATTCCAGTGTCAGTCTATAAAAATCAAGAGTCTGCTCAAAGTATGGACCGATGATTATGAAATATGAGTCTTTTTTATCAATGAAAGAATATCCGATATAGTGTAATTTCCATTCATTCGAATAATAATAAAGTTGATCTTCCTGTACCATTTTTTCGTGTAAGTCCAAAATAGCTTCTTCCCCTGAGCCCGGCATAAAATCCGGGATTGAGATGGATTCAAGGTGATAGCTGAGATCTCCATATTGATCTAGTACATATACATTTAAATTTGTAACATGCTGTATTTTCATAGCTGTAGAAATGACCTTTGATTGTTCCATTCTGATCCTCCAAGAAAAGTTGGTTTCGGGATAATTTGATGTTCATTGAATGTGATTTTTATCTGAATATTGTTAAAAAAGTCCTGAAAATTTTATTTTGAATTACTTATAATAGTATCATATTAGCGCTTTCATTTTAAAATATCACTAAAAACTCTTGCTCTATTACCCAAAAACTAACAGGGTTTAACTCAAAAATGAAAGCGTTTAAAACAAATTAGATAGACGATACAAAAACCCGACAACATTACCAGCTCAATTGTACAGATTATTGGATTATAACTTGGAACTTAAATGGGATAAGCATGTTGGGAGAAAAGCTACAAAACTCCCTCTTGCATTTTTTGAAGAAACTATAAGCTAGAGGTGGTCAACTTGAGTAATCAGAAACAAGGGTATAACGACAAAACCGATTTACCAAAGGAAGAAAAAGATTCAACACTATCTAAAGTTTTAGATGTCATTTCGGGCAGTTTCACCCCGATTATCGGGGTGCTTGCTGGTGCGGGCTTGCTTAAAGCATTGTTATCGATTTTAACCTCGTTAGGTTGGATGTCTTCTGAAAGCGGTACCTATGTTATTTTATCCATTGCTGGTGATACCGTTTTTCATTTCCTTCCCGTATTTTTAGGGGTTTCAATAGCCCTTAAGCTTGGTGCCAACGGCTATGTTGGAGGGGTTATTGGGGCATCGCTACTAGCACCGGAACTTGTACATCTGGTAGAAGATGGAGTAAAGACAATTGACTTTTTGGGATTTCCTGTTCTGTTAGCGGACTATTCTTCCACTGTTTTTCCAATTTTTATAGCAATGTTCGTTTATGCTGGTTTAGATAAACTGTTGAAAAAAGTAATATATAAAGATATTCAAATGTTTATTAACCCAATGATTTCATTACTTATCCTTGTGCCCTTAACAATGCTTGTGTTCGGTCCTATAGGAACTGTGCTTGGTGAAGGCCTCGGAATGGTTATTAATTTCTTAAGTGAAAGAAGTGGTCTTCTAGCAGGAGCTGTTATGGGCAGTGCTTGGACATTTCTGACAATCATGGGTTTGCATTGGACTGTCATTCCACTCGCTATTGCCAATTTAGCAACAGGTCCTGACCCAATTATTGCTATGGCTGCAGCAGCCCCATTTGCACAAGTTGGCATAGGAATTGCTGTTATATTAAAAACGAAAGACAAAGAGTTGAAGGCTCTGGCTGCAAGTGGGGTTGTACCTGGGGCTTTGGCGGGAACCACCGAGGCCATCAATTACGGAATTATCGTACGATATAGACGGACAATGATTTATGTGGCTTTCGCAGGAGCAGTAGGGGGTGCCATAAATGGAAGTTTAGGTACTGCAATGAATGATTTCGTACTTCCGAGTGTTCTATCAATTCCAGCATTTTCACCAATATTAAAATTTCTACTCGGAATTGGAGTTGCGTTTGCTTTAGGTTTCATTCTAACCTATCTATTTGGATATGAGGGAAAAAACAAAAAGGAAGATAATGATTACAAGCATATTATTTCTGGAGTAAAAGCCGAAACAATAATGAGCCCGCTTCAAGGCAAAGTAACATCGTTAACAAAAATAACCGAACCACTTTTTTCGAGTGGAACAGTAGGGAATGGAATTGCCATTGAGCCCGAAGATGGTAAGGTGTTTTCACCTGTTAATGGTGTAATCACAACTCAATTCCCAACGGCACATGCAATTGGTGTGACCTCTGATGATGGAGCGGAAGTGCTTATTTATATCGGCGTCGATACTGTGAAACTGAACGGAAAATATTTCACGCCACAGGTTAAGCAAGGCGACAAAGTAACACAAGGTCAGCTGCTTCTTGAATTCGACAAAGATAAAATTAAAGCATCTGGTTACCAAGCAACGACACCTGTTGTTATTACAAATAAGGAAGAGTATCTCAACATCAATGCTACTAAAAATTCTCAGGTTAAATTAAAGGAAGATTTGTTGAAATTAACTGTTTAAGTATGATAAATAGCTTTTATGTACTTGTTACACCCTGTTACGCGATTCACTACCAGGAATAAAAGTTAAATGAATCTAAAGACTTCGAATCGAAATTGATACGAAGTCTTTAGGGTTACATGAATAATAATCCAATAGATATAGGAATAAAACTCCATAATAGAATGACTAGACAAAAACCCATAATATCTTTAACTTTCAATCCAGCAATCGCCAGAAGCGGTAACGCCCAAAAAGGCTGAATCATATTCGTCCACGCGTCTCCCCAGGCCACGGCCATAGCTGTTTTGGCTGTATCTGCGCCAAGTTCTAGGGCTGCGGGAACCATGATAGGAGCCTGAACCGCCCATTGTCCTCCTCCGGAAGGCACGAAGAAGTTAACGATTCCGGCACTAATAAACGTAAGGAGCGGGAATGTAAAGTCGTTTGAGATACTAACAAACCATAAAGACATCTGTTCAGATAGCCCGGAAGCAACCATCATGCCCATGATCCCAGCGTAGAAAGGAAATTGAATGATGATTCCTCCTGCATTTTTTACAGCATCAGACACACTATCAAGGAATCGCCTTGGGGTTTGATGAAAAATAATGCCGAGGAATAAGAAGATGAAGTTGACGATGTTTATATTTAAGTCCAGTCCGTTTTTGGCAAAATGATAAACAACAAAGGAAAGACCTAGCAACCCGACTACAAGGGAAATAAGTTTACTATTTTCTAATCGCTCGGCAGGTGTTAGGTTCTCCGGCATATCCGCAGATTCCGAATTCTGTGTATAAGTTTCTGTATTTATGAAATCAGAATTGTTTTGAGCTAAATCTTTTGTAGAATTCATCAATAGGCGGTTCAAGAGAGGAAGGGTAATGAGTAAAATGAGCACAATGAATAAGTTAGTGCCGCTGAAAAGTGTTTCCGTTATAGGAATAATTCCCATGGAGTCTTCCATGAAATGACCTTCCGTTGCGATCGTGAGAGGAATGGAGCCAGACAATCCTCCATGCCAAAGTAAAAAGCCGCTGTAGGCACTGGCCATTAAGAGTCGGTAGTCAACAGAGGGTACACGCTTAGCCACATGAATGGCCAGCAATGCCCCGACGACTAAGCCAAACCCATAATTTATTAAGCAAGCGACAGCTGAAGTGAAGGTAACTAACAGGATAGCTTGTCCAGGTGTCGTCGCGAATTTGCTAATTCTTGTTAGAAAGGCTTTAATCATCGGACTGTTAGCCAGGATATATCCTGTCACGACAATCAAGGACATCTGCATGGCAAAAGCGAGAAGATCCCAGAACCCATCGCCCCAGTATTTTACCATTTCGGCAGGTGAACTTCCGGTAAATCCTATTCCTAAAACAAAAACAACTAGGGTTAAGATTATAGCGAATAAAAATGCGTCTGGCAGATAACGTTGGACTATACGATTAAAAAATAAAGTCATCGATCGCAGCATTGAATCACTCCATGGATAAATTTTTAAAAAATGAGAACTTGTCCAGTTTTTACGATTCTCTTATTTTAAGATGAATGCTCCCTTACAAAATATTTATTCAACGAAACCCAATGTATGAATGTGAAGGTTTTGTTTGGTTGGAGTTCTAGTGAATCCTGCTAAATGCTATATTTGAAAAGGCTTGAAATTAAAACCGCTTACACGTATTATTAGATTAAAGGTTTGTTTATTAAACAAACAAATTATTTAAATGATTTCGAAAAGGAAGGGATGAGGTACAGTGAAAACATTTATACACGACGACTTTCTCCTGGAAAATAAATATGCTCAAGAACTTTATCACGATTATGCGAAGGATCTACCCATTATAGACTATCATAACCATCTGCCACCATCAGAAATTGCAGAGGATAAACAATTTCCATCGATCAGTGATGTATGGCTGGCTGGTGATCATTATAAGTGGAGGCTAATGAGAGCAAATGGGATTGATGAGAAATACATTTCAGGTTCTGCATCGGATAAAGAGAAATTCAAAGCATGGGCAGAGACGGTTCCGAATACGTTAGGCAATCCCCTTTATCATTGGACACACTTGGAACTGCTCCGTTTTTTCAATATAAAGGAGCTGCTTAACAAGGATAGTGCCGAAGAAATATGGAATACAACTAATGAGAAACTAGCAGATAACTCTATGTCGACTAGAAATTTATTGCAAAATAGTAAAGTGGAATTTGTAGGCACAACGGATGATCCTACAGATGATTTAGCGCATCATACAAGTCTAAAACAGGAAAAATTCTCAGTGGAAGTGGCGCCTTCGTTCAGACCTGACAAAGCATTAGATATAGAGGCTGTTACTTTCGGCGATTGGGTCAAGAAATTGCGGGAGGCTTCTGGAATTGATATTAGTGACTATGCATCGTTCTTATCAGCCCTATCAAACAGAGTCGATTACTTCGAAGAGCGGGGATGCCGTGCTTCAGACCACTCGATAGAAGTAATGTTTTTCAAAGAGGCTTCGGAGGAGGATGCTCAGGGTATTTATGCAAAAAAAATTAATGGACACTCTCTAACACCTGATGAAGTGGAACAATATAAAACGTATACACTGCAGTTCCTCGCCAGTCAATATAAGGAAAAAAACTGGGTTATGCAGTTTCATTTAGGAGCACTGCGGAATAACAACACAAAGATGCTGCGTCAGGCAGGTACAGATAGTGGATTTGATTCAATGGGAGATCGTCTATTAGCACAGCCCTTATCAAATTTCCTTGATTCACTGGAAGTAAGCGATATTTTACCAAAAACAGTTCTCTATTGTCTCAATCCTCGCGACAATTATATTTTGGCTACGATGGCTGGAAACTTCCAGGATGGCAGTGTGCCAGGAAAAATTCAATTCGGCACGGCCTGGTGGTATAACGATCATATTAATGGAATGGAAAACCAAATGGAAATTCTAGCTAATGTCGGACTGATCAAACACTTCGTTGGTATGCTGACGGATTCAAGATCTTTTCTATCTTTTTCCCGCCACGAGTACTTTAGAAGAATTCTTGCCAATTTGTTCGGTAAATGGGTTGAGAAAGGGATTGTGCCGGCAGATATGGACTTACTCGGTAGTTATATAGAGGATATTTCCTATTACAATGCACGACGATATTTAAATCTTAAATGATTTGGAAGGAGGGGTTATGCATGGAAATGAGTTTTCGATGGTATGGACTAGACGATAAGGTGAAGCTTGACCATATTAGACAAATCCCTCAAATGAAGGGGATTGTATCAGCGATATATGATATCCCAGCCGGAGAAGTGTGGGATTATGAAAGAATTATGAGTTTAAAAAACAGCATAAGTGATCATGGGCTGCGATTAAACGTAATTGAGAGTGTCCCTGTTCATGAAGATATTAAACTGGGGCGGACCACACGAGAGCAATATATTGAAAACTATAAACAAACGCTTCGCAATCTATCCAAGGCTGGTGTTAAAACAGTTTGCTATAATTTTATGCCGGTGTTCGACTGGACACGGACAAATTTACAAGACCAGCTTCCAGATGGATCGAATTCGTTATCTTATCACGAACAAGAAGTGAAACAAATTGATCGGCTTGATGGGAAACTGACACTGCCAGGTTGGGATTTATCCTTCCAAACTGATAAACTTAAATCAATTATGGAGGCGTATAAATCCGTATCGGAAGACCAGCTGATGGAGAACTTAATTTATTTCCTGGAACGAGTTATTCCTGTGGCGGAAGAAGAAGATATCAAACTAGCGATTCACCCTGATGATCCCCCATGGAATATTTTTGGCTTGCCTAGGGTTGTTACGTGTAAAGAAAATATAGAGTATATTTTACAAAAAGTGGACAGTTCCTCTAACGGTCTAACATTCTGTTCAGGTTCGCTAGGTTCTAATCCTGAGAATGATTTACTTGAGATCATCGAAGCTGCCAAAGGTCGAATCCACTTCGTTCATGCAAGAAACGTGAAATGGACGGGTGATCGATCTTTTCAAGAGTCGTCACATTCTATACATGATGGATCATTACCAATGGTAGCCATTCTTAACAAATTGCATGAAGTCGGCTTTGACGGGCCTATTCGTCCTGACCATGGACGAATGATCTGGGATGAAGAAGGGAGACCTGGGTATGGCTTATATGACCGGGCTCTCGGAGCAACGTACTTGAATGGAATCATTGATACGATCAAACAGTGAAGGATGGTGGTCTGAATGAATTTACCTTTTCAAATTGACTTAGCAAATAAAGTGGCTGTCGTAACGGGCGGCAGTGGAGTATTAGGAAGTGTATTTAGTAAAGCGCTCGCAGCAAATGGAGCGAAGGTGGCTGTGCTGGCCAGAAATAAAGAGAAGATCCATCATATCGTTGAGGAGATTACCGATGAGGGAGGCGAGGCAGTCGGCTTTAGCGCAGATGTACTCGATAAAGATGCACTTCAGCAAGTCAAAGCTCAAATCCATGACCAGTTCGGTACAGTGGATATTCTTATTAATGGAGCAGGCGGCAACAACCCTAGAGCTACGGCTGATCAGGAATATTTTTCCGAACCAGTCGACAAAGAGACAAAAACGTTTTTCAATCTAGAACAACATGCTGTAGAAGATTTATTTAACCTTAATTTTCTAGGAACTTTATTACCTACTCAAGTCTTTGCTGAGGATATGATTGATAAAGAATCGTGCACGATTATTAACATCTCCTCAATGAATGCCTTTAAGCCTTTAACAAAGATCCCTGCTTATAGCGGAGCGAAAGCAGCTATTAGTAATTTTACAGAATGGCTGTCTGTCCATTTTTCTAAGGTAGGAATTAGAGTGAATGCGATTGCGCCAGGCTTCTTCCTAACCGATCAAAATCGTGGCATGATCCTTGATGAACAAGGAAATTATAGTGATCGCGCCCTTAAAATCATTTCCCAGACCCCGATGGATCGATTGGGAGAAGCTGAGGAACTGATTGGAACTTTGTTATGGTTAGTAGATGAAGGTTCATCAAGTTTCGTAAACGGAATCGTTGTTCCTGTAGATGGCGGATTTTCCGCCTATTCTGGGGTGTAGAAAGGATGATTGGATGCAAGCATACACGTATTTAACACAAATGATCGAACAGAAACTGACCGTCGTTGTCCGGGGAGAAACGGCTGAAGAGGCGATAAAAGCAGCTGAAGCCTGCATCGAAGGAGGCGTAACCAGTCTTGAGGTTACGTTCACGATCCCAGATGCGGAAAAAGTACTTCGGTATTTTGCAGCACATGATGACGTAATGGTAGGGGCGGGTACTGTTCTTGATCCTGAAACAGCAAAAGCGGCGATAAATGCGGGTGCGAAGTTTATCGTAGGACCTAATTATAGCCGTGAGACTGCTTTTTTGTGTAATAGGTACCAAATTCCTTACTTGCCAGGCTGTATGACACTTAACGAAATGGTACAGGCATTAGAAACAGGTGCCTCCGTTGTTAAACTTTTCCCTGGTCAAAACTATGATCCGTCTTTTATAAAAGCTGTCAAAGGCCCGCTGCCGTATGTTGAAATTATGCCAACAGGCGGAGTGAATATTGATAATATGAATGATTGGCTTAAAGCAGGAGCGATTATGGTCGGTGTCGGCGGAGAGATCACCCGTCCAGCAAAAACGGGTGATTTTTCTGCAGTTACTGCGAATGCCAGAGCCTTCGTTGATAAACTTAAGGAAGTTGGATTATGAGCAGCATCGTTACGTTTGGTGAAGTGTTAATGAGGATGACAGCTCCTAATAAAGTACGAATGAAAGAGACGAATTCTTTTCAGCGTTCGATTGGGGGAGCGGAAGCAAATGTATCCGTGTCGTTAGCGAATTTTGGCCACAAGGTGTCATTTTTCTCCGCTGTACCTCCTAACTCTTTAGGAGAGAATGTGGTTGAATTTCTACATGCACATCACGTGAACACCAGGCATGTTTATACTCATGAAGGTCGCCTTGGCCTTTATTTCGTAGAAGAAGGGTTTTCAATGCGGGGGCCACAAGTCACGTATGACCGGGCTCATTCCTCGTTTGTAAATTTAGTAAATGAGACATGTGACTGGGATGAGTTGTTTGAAGGAGTGGAACTTTTTCACGTGAGTGGAATTACTCCAGCGTTGTCTGAAAAAGCAAAGTCTCTCACAATTTCCGCTGTAAAGGAAGCGAAGCACAGAAATATTACCGTTAGTTTTGACTGTAATTATAGAAGCAAACTATGGACAACTGAGGAAGCCAAAGAGGCATTTGAGGCAATCCTTCCTTATGTGGATGTATGCTTCGCAGGCTATAAAGATTTTGTTCATATATTAGGATATGATTCAGGTGATACGTTCTCAGAGGCCAGCTTGAAGGAATTTTATCGTGAAGCATCAAGTGAATACTCGATTCATACGTTCGCCTGCACGAATAGAACCGTTCAATCTGCCAATCAACACCAGCTGACAGCGTATTTATATCAAAACGATCAGCTTTACTCCCAGGAAAGTGAAGTGTTTGATGTGATGGATCGAATTGGAGGGGGGGACGCCTTTGCAGCAGGCATCATTCATGCAAATGAACAAGCTATGAAACCCCAACAAACCGTTGCATTTGGACTTGCTAGCGGGTTATTGAAACATACGATTGCTGGAGATCATAATCAATTTAATGCAGATGAAGTTGCTGCATTTATGAATCAAGTGAATCAAGATGTTACTCGCTAGAACTTCTTTCAAATAATCACGAGAGCCGTGCTTCTATTATAGAGGCACGGCTCTTCGGGCTGGAAAAAACGTTACGGTTTTAAGCTTACCTCGTTACTATCAGAAAAATCTTCGAAACTATACTCATAATTCAAATAATCCAGTGTATCAATGTCAAAGAAGTTTTTCAGAACTATAGCTGCACCCCCGATGGCGCAAGCGTTCTCACCAAGATGAGAAATTCTAATGTCTTCATAACTGTTCATCTTTGAATGTAGATGATCATGTATTTTATTGATCAAAGCAGGGTTCTTGTTAATCAGTGACCCATTCAGGATGACCTTTTGCGGATTGAAAATGTTGATGATATTGTTTAGGCCAATTCCCAAGTATTTTAAGTATTCATCTAATGTTTTCTCAAAGGTGGTGTCCTTTAATAAATGATCGAAATCCTGTATTGATGTAACTTCAGGAAAATGATTCGTTATTTTTGAAGCCAAAGTCTTTTCGGAAGCATACAGTTCCCAGCACCCCTGATTGCCACAAGAACAACGCAGCCCATCAGGCTCTATAATCATATGTCCGATTTCACCAGCAAATCCTTGATATCCCCGATAAATATTGTTTTGATTAATGATTCCAAGTCCGATTCCAGAGTAAAGAGTAATACAAAATAAGTCTGGAATACTTTCGAAATAAACTTGTTCCCCATAAGCACTAAGGTTGGAGTTATTATCAATAAAAATGGATGTATTCAATTCTTTCTCCAATGTTTCTTTTACATTTAAATCTGTCCATCGTTGCTTAGGAGTAAATACGACTTGATCATCGTTGTTGATGATACCATGAATCCCTACGCCTATTCCCGTTAGACCTATAGGGTCATAGTCATTGTTTAGTTTTTCTATTAAAGGAATCAAATGAATTTTAATGACATCTACTACATGATTAAAGTCATTTTGATTGATGTCAATATTTAGCTTATGGAAAGGGTTTCCTTTGAAGTCGATACAATTAACCCGAATCACAAACTGATCAATGTCTATTCCAATGCTGTATCCTGCTTTGTCATTCATTTCTAATAAGATTGGTTTTCTGCCAACTGTTATTAATTCTCCAGGGCTTTTTTCTGAAACGATATGGTCTTGTATCAGATCATTTACCTGGGCAGAAACAGTGGCTTTATTTAATCCAGTGCTCCGGGCTAGGTCACTTCTGGATAAGGCTCTTTCTTTAACGATTTCTTCTATTAGGATTCGTCTATTCAGTTGTTTAATATATCGGGCATCACCGGTACTCATTAAAATTAATTCCTCCTATACTATTGAGGTAATTACTTACAGTTAACACTTTAATTCTAGCAAAAAAACACTTCACAAACTACGTTTGAAATTTTTCGAAAATTAAGGGTTGAAATGTGAAGCGCTTACATATAGTATATAATTAATAGTTTGTTTAGTAAACAAATAAAAAGATTACCTCAGTAACATAAGGCAAATTACTGGAGGTGGAGGTGCATAATTGTATATTACATTTCTAATGGCAGAGCCATGGGAGCACGAAGAGTGAATGATTCATACAGGTAAATGAAAGGGGTTTCAATCACTGGCCGTTAAAAGTTGTTCATGATCAGCCAATACAGGGGGGATTTTAATGTCTGAGTCAATTGTCACGAACAAAAGCTATGGGTACAATTCAGCGAAAATATGGCAGATTGCATTATTCGCACTAAATAATACGGCAACAAATTTATATCTATTTACCCTGACGTTTGTATCTTATTATGCAACTGGAGTTGCTGGATTAACCGTCGTAGTTATCAGTACAATATTGACATTTATGCGCGTGTTTGATGGAATTACCGATCCGATTATTGGATTCATCATTGATAAGACGGAATCGAAATTTGGTAAGTTCAGACCTATTATGATAATAGGAAATATTATTATAGCAGGTTCTATCTTAACTATGTACAATGTGACTCATCAACTGCCTGAGGAATTTCAAATGATCTTTTTTATTGCTGCTTATGCGGTTTATATCATTGGTTATACGATGCAGACAGCTGTAACAAAAGCTGGACAGACCGTTTTAACGAACCACCCTAAGCAGCGTCCTCTTTTTTCCATTTTTGATTCAGTTTATAACATTGGCGTTTTCACCGGTGGACAGATTTTTGTGGCTTCCTATCTAATTGCCAAACACGGAGACTTCAACATGGCGCTCTTTACAGAATTGAATACAATCGTAATGATAGCCGCCGGTGTTTTTACTGTTTTGGCAACCATAGCAATTTGGAATAAAGACAGAAAAGAATACTTTGGGTTAGCTGATTTGACGGTGAATACTAGATTTCGTGATTACTTGCCAATTTTCAAGGCAAATAGACCGCTGCAAATGTTAGTGATCGCTGCATCAACAGATAAGGTTGCTTCCCTGGTTATGAGACAAGCACCGGTTATGGTTATGTTTTTCGGAATTATGCTTGGTGATTATGCACTGAGTGGTACCATTTCACTAATTACAATTGTGCCGGGGCTAATCATTACTTTTTTAGGAGTTATGTATGCAAGAAAAAGCGGCATGAAAAATACTCTGGTAAAAGCATCATGGCTAGGCGTGATTTCGTTTGGAATATTAATTCCCTTTTTCTTAATCATCGATCCTTCTATCATTTCACTTGAAAGTATGGGAGGAATAACAATCGTCTTCCTAATTTTGTTCAGCATCGGTACAGGGATTGGAACGTTGACGCCATCTATTGTTATTCCAATGATCGCAGACGTTTCTGATTATGAAACATTTAAGACGGGACGTTACGTACCTGGAATGATAGGAACCATATTCTCCTTTATTGATAAAATGGTCTCTTCTCTGGCACCAGCACTTGTCGGATTTCTCGTAGCCATAATTGGCTATAAAAATGAATTTCCACAATTGGGAGAGACGCTCACTACACCATTATTGATTATGACCTTAATCATAGCATTTGGTATTCCAATCTTAGGTTGGCTTATTTCAATTATAGCTATGAAATTCTATATTTTAGATAAAAAGAAAATGAACGAAATCCAAAGTGCTATAGCTGATGAAAAACAAAAGTCAGAAGAAGAGGAGGATGAGGATGAGGCTATGGTTTGGTGAGTCTTGAAAAGTTAATTGAATTAAGGTTATAGGACTTTTGAAAACTACTTAAGAGAAGGAGATGTAACGATGTTATACCCAATTACTACAAACACTAGAGGAATCGTAGACCTTAACGGGATTTGGGATTTCAAGCTTGATCACGGAGAGGGTTTTGAACAGGAATGGCAAAAACGTTCTTTGGAAGATACCTTGAACATGGCCGTTCCGACATCATATAACGATGTTGGAGTAACAAAGGAAATTCGCAACCACATTGGGTGGGTCTGGTATGAAAGAGAGTTCCATGTGCCGAATTATATGAATCAGGAAAGAATGGTTTTACGTTTTGGATCGGCCACCCATGTTGCAAAAGTATATCTTAATGGTGAGTTGTTGATGGAGCATAAAGGAGGCTTCACCCCTTTTGAAAAAGAAATTAATGATCACGTTCAAAATGGGACGAACCGATTGACGGTAGCTGTCAATAATATCGTTGACGAAACAACATTGCCTGTTGGCCATTATCACGAACATGAAGTGGACGGGTTAGGTACAGTAGTTGAAAACAGCCCGAATTTCGACTTTTTCAATTATGCGGGAATTCATCGTCCTGTTAAAATATATACCACCCCTAAATCTTACGTGAAGGATATTACTGTTGTCACGGATGTGAACGGGGAAAATGGAATCGTTAAATATGATGTCGAATCAGCAGGTGGACAGTCTGAAGTTAATATAAGTGTATTAGATGAAGAAAAAAGAGTTGTAGCCGAAGCTCAAGGTGCAAGCGGCGAGGTCGAAATCAAGGATGTTCATTTGTGGCAGCCATTGAACTCCTACCTTTATACACTGAGAGTTGAACTTCTGGAGAGCGAGAGCGTTGTCGATCAATATGATCAACCCTTTGGTGTTCGAACAGTAGAAGTCGCTGAAAATCAATTTTTGATTAATGGTGAACCGTTCTATTTCAAAGGATTTGGAAAGCATGAAGATTCGCACGTTCATGGTAGGGGAATGGACGAAGCGTTAAATGTGATGGATTTTCAATTGATGAAATGGATCGGTGCAAACTCTTTCCGTACCGCTCATTACCCATATTCTGAAGAGATTATGCGGTTGGCAGATCGCGAGGGACTCGTAATTATTGATGAAACACCAGCAGTAGGTGTGCACTTGAACTTTGGCGCAGCTCTCCTAGGCGACACTGAACCAAGAGACACTTGGAAGGAAATCGGAACATATGATCATCATGTAGATGTGATCAAAGAATTGATTACTCGTGATAAAAATCATCCTTCTGTCGTTCTGTGGAGCATCGCCAATGAGCCAGCTTCTGAAGAGGAAGGCGCTTACGAATATTTCAAACCATTAGTTGAATTAGCAAAAGAATTAGATCCACAAGATCGGCCGGTCACGATCGTTACTTACCTGAAGTCAACTCCTGATAAATGCAAGGTAGGAGATCTTGTAGATGTGCTGGCTCTAAATCGTTACTATGGATGGTATCTACAAGGCGGACAGCTCGATTTAGCAAAAGCGAAGTTGAAAGAAGAGTTTGAAGGATGGGAAGAACGATGTCCTGGAAAACCAATTATTATGACAGAGTATGGAGCAGATACGATTGCTGGTCTCCATGATGTTGATCCTGTTATGTTCACAGAAGAATATCAAGTTGAGTATTTAGATGCGAACCACGAAATTTTTGACCAGTTCGAGAATTTTGTTGGAGAGCATATTTGGAATTTTGCTGATTTCCAAACGAGTCAAGGGGTTATTCGTGTTCAGGGTAATAAGAAAGGAATTTTTACTCGTGAACGGAAACCGAAGTTGGCAGCCCATAAGATGCGTGAACGCTGGGCGAATATTCCTGATTTTAATTATAAAAAAATCAGGGAGAAAATTGGCCAAAACTGAATAAGGCATAAAATAATCCGAACGTATTAGTTCGGATTATTTTCGATAACCCCATCACTTTCTAACAACCTTTATACGCTCACTGATCACCTCATTAAGGCAATGCGCTAACCCTTTCACATCCTCTAATGACTGATCCACGCCAAACGAAATACGAATGAAGGTTTTCGCTTCCTCTTCAGCTAACCCCATCGATAGCAAAGTTCTCGGCGGGCCGCCGCTTCTTACTTGACATGCGCTTCCTGTTGAAAAAAAGTAGCCGCGGCGATTTCCTTCGAGCATCATGTGCTGACCGTCAATTTCGTGGATACAAAGGCCAAGCACAGGTACAAAGGAGTCAACTTCTGATCCGACAGCCTTTATACACATCCCTGACTCTTCTAATAAAGTAAGAAATTCTTTCTTTAAATTTTTTATGTGCGCTTGATGGCTTTCGAGCTTATTTAAACACATTTCAGCAGCTGTCGTGAAAGCGGCGATGCCTGGAGTGTTTAAAGTACCTTGACGAACGCCGTTCTCATGGGACACATTAGGAAGAAAAGGAGTAAAGGAGAGGGATGGGCTGATATATAATGCCCCCACGCCTTTAGGTCCGTAAATTTTATGACTTGAAATGGAAAAGCTGTCGACTAATGAAGTGACTTTATCCATTTCTACTTTTCCAAAAGATTGTACACAATCACTATGCAATAACGTACGTTTTTCTCGGCAGATTTCAGAAATGGATTCAAGCGGCTGGATCGTTCCAAGGTCGGCATTTACATGTTGAATCGAAACGAATGAGGTATCTTCCCGAATAACCTGATTCAACTCCTCTACATTTACCAACCCGTCTTTCGTCATCGGAATAATACTCAATTCATATCCTTCTTCTTCTGCCAGTTTAGCCGTTATGTTATGGATCGATGAATGTTCACCTGCAGAGACCACGATATGCTTACCTGTCCCGGCACGGGCAAGAGCATATAATGCCAGCAAGTTACTTTCGGTACCACCGCTCGTAAAAGTGATTCCCTCTGCTGCAACTTGCAGTAGTTCTGCCATTCTTTCACGGCAATGTTCTATTAATCTATCAGCTTTTGATCCTTCATCATGAACACTGCGAGTATTGGCAAAGAATTCCTTAGATGCTTTTATGTAGGCTTGGAGAGCTTCCTTGCCTATTGGACAAGTGGCTGCATAGTCGAAATATTTCATATGTGATAATCCCCCTTAACAAATCCCTTGTAATCCATTAAAATATATGTAAAGATATGTGTCAATACATATGTAAAAATAGAGGTGAGATGTTTTGCGGAAAGCAGATGTCATCATTGTAGGAAGCGGAATCGCTGCATTGCAGCTTGCCGTGCATATTTCCAGGCGCTTGCATGTGATTGTTCTCACAAAGTCAAAAATGCAGCAAAGTAATTCCTTCCTGGCTCAAGGGGGGATAGCGGCTGCAATGGGAGAGGACGATCATCCTGCTTCACATTTTCAGGATACGATTGATGCGGGTAGATATGTGAATGATCACGAGGCTGTCTGGAAACTTACTGCAGAAGCACCGGATATCATTCAAGAGTTAATCGGTTATAACTGTCAGTTTGATTATGACAGAGAAGGCGGCCTTCACTTGGGAAAAGAAGGAGCACACAGCCATGCCCGAATTATTCACGGGGGTGGTGATCAGACAGGGCGCAGGATTGTTGATGGGCTATTGGAAAAATTGGGATCAAATATTCAAATATATGAAGATGAATCGGTGTATGAACTTCTGATTCAGGAAGATGGATCTTGTAATGGGGTAAGAAGTAAATCAAAGGATGGAAACCTGCAGGATATCCTGGCACCTCATGTGGTGTTGGCAACAGGAGGATGTGGTCAGCTTTATTCATATACCTCAAATGCCCAGGAGGTAACGGGTGATGGAATTGCTTTAGCCTATTGGGCCGGGGCTCGAGTTAAGGATATGGAGTTTGTACAATTTCATCCTACGCTGCTATTTCATAATGGAAAAACACGTGGGCTGGTTTCGGAAGCTGTCCGCGGAGCGGGAGCGCGGCTGGTAGATGGATTCGGAAACTATCTAATGGAAGGTGTACACCCATTTCGTGATTTAGCTCCAAGACATGTAGTCGCTCAAGAGATTTTCAACTCGATCCAGAATGGCTTTGCAGTATATTTAGATGTTACTTCGATGGCTGACTTTGAACAAAGGTTTCCAACGGCAGCCAAATTATGTGCTCAATATGGTGTACAAGGGAAAATACCAGTTGCGCCGGGATGTCACTTTCTTATGGGCGGTGTAGCAACTGACCATGTCGGCAGGACGAATATTACTGGTCTTTATGCGATTGGGGAAGTGGCCTGCACGGGAATTCATGGAGCAAATCGACTGGCCAGCAATTCTTTACTGGAGGGGTTAGTGTATGGGCGCAGGTTAGCACAGCATTTGTCGGCACAGGATCCGTTATGGTTTTTTCCGAAAAAACCATCAGACTGTGTTCATCAAAATCCTCCATGCTTGACACTGCCTGTGAAGGAAGAGATTCAAAGAACGATGATGGACCGGGTGGGAATTGTTCGCAACGACAAATCTCTCAGGGAGCAGCTCAGTTGGATAGAATCGTTTGAGCTTAATAAGTGGATGACAGCGGATTTCAGTCAACTTACCAAAGTTCAATGGGAGATTATCGCCATGCTGCAAACTTGCTGGCTGATTACGACCGCTGCTTTAGAACGCACAGAGAGTCGTGGGGGACACTACAGAATTGATTTTCCAAATGAGAATAAGGGATGGGAGAATCAACATCTAACAAAGAAATTAGAAAAGAGGACAGTTCATGAATCAGTTCAAGCTTAAACAGGACTTAGAGCATTTTTTCATAGAAGACATAGGAGATCACGATGTGACGAGTGATTTTTTATTTGAAGAAAGTCATGAGGGAACGGTTGCTTTTGAAGCCAAACAGGCAGGTGTAATGTGTGGAACCTCTATTCTTATAACCGGCTACCGATTACTGGACCCGACGGTTAAAGTAAATCTACTAAAAACAGATGGAGACCTTATCACGGAAGGGGATACGGTCGCTGTGGCTCAAGGGAAATGGGCAAGTCTATTAAAAGGGGAGCGCGTTATTTTAAACCTGATCCAGCGAATGAGCGGAACTGCAACATTGACACGGAAAGCCGTAACTCGACTCAATAGTAGTCATACGAGGATCTGTGATACACGAAAGACAACTCCCGGGCTACGCATGTTCGAGAAATATGCTGTGAGGACTGGCGGAGGCTTTAATCATAGAAACGGTTTATACGATGCGGTGATGATCAAAGACAATCATATTAGTTTTGCGGGTTCAATTACGAGCGCAGTGGAAAGAATTCGTCAAAGGACGGGTCATATGATTAAAATTGAAATTGAAACGGAAACCGAGGCCCAAGTACTTGAAGCTGTTGAGGCAGGTGCGGATTGTATTATGTTTGATAACCGAAGTGTGGAAGATATTCATAGATTTGTAGAGCTTGTTCCTGCACATATTACCACAGAGGCTTCTGGAGGAATTGTGATACAGGACCTTTCCAAATATAGCGACTGTGGGGTTGATTATATTTCGTTAGGGTGTTTAACACACTCTGTTTCTGCACTGGATATAAGCGCTAATGTGGAACCATATAACGTGGAGGGTTAAAATATGAATATTTTTGAGACATTGGAAAGTTCATCACCAACAATACCAGAAATATACTTACAATTAGACAACCAAGAGCTGTGTGAACGCGTTCAACTGGTAAAAGAGCAAATGGGGACGCGCCTATTTTTACCAGGGCATCATTATCAGAAGGATGAAGTACTGCAATTTGCAGATGCCCGTGGTGACTCCTTGAAACTAGCTCAAATTTCGGCCTCCCAGCACGAAGCGGAAGCCATCGTGTTTTGCGGCGTTCATTTTATGGCGGAAACAGCTGATATTTTAACAAGAGATGACCAGAAGGTGTACCTGCCAGATATGCGTGCTGGCTGTACGATGGCTGATATGGCGAATTTCACTCAAACCGAGAAGGCCTGGGAACAGCTTATGAAAGATTTCGGTGACACAATTCTTCCATTAACTTATGTTAACTCAACGGCAGCGATTAAAGCATTTGTTGGAAAGCATGGCGGTGCCACAGTTACTTCATCGAATGCTAAGCAAATGATTCAATGGGCGTTCACCCAAAAGCAGCGGATTATGTTTTTGCCAGATCAGCACCTTGGTCGTAACACCGCTTACGACCTTGGCATCTCTCTTGATGATATGGCTGTTTGGGATCCGATAAAAGAAGAGCTCGTTTATGAAGGTTCTATCGATGATGTTAAAGTGATCTTATGGAAGGGCCATTGCTCTGTTCATGAAAATTTCACGGTTGCTAACGTACATCAAGTTCGAGATCAGTATCCTAATATGAACGTTATCGTTCATCCAGAGTGTCGTCGGGAAGTCGTTGCTTTATCTGATGAGGCTGGTTCTACGAATCATATCATCAAAACGATTGAGCAATCTCCCCCAGGCAGTTCGTGGGCAATCGGAACAGAAATGAATCTTGTTAATCGAATTATTAAGGAGCATCCAGATCAGCACATCATTTCCTTAAATCCTAACATGTGCCCGTGTTTAACGATGAATCGAATTGACTTGCCTCATTTGGCGTGGTCGCTTGAATCTATCGCACAAGGAAAGCCAACTAATGTAATAGAAGTAGATAAGGAGATCGCGGTGGATGCCGAAACGGCACTCTATCGCATGCTTAAAAGGGTGTGAAATTCAGGCCGGGTAGCGAATTCGGCCTTTAATATGATCATTTTAAGCGGTGGATTTTTGTCTGCTTGAGTCTGATGCTGAAGTCTGATCAATGGCCCACATTGTACTGCCGTTGATCAGGAGATAAACAGACATGGCCAAAAGGGCGAGGTCAAATTCAAATCCAGCAGCTTGTTCGGTGCCAATAAGTCCATTTCTCAACTTCACTTTCAAAATAGCTCCTGCCATAATTATGGCAAGTAGTGTGGATACAGTTCGTGTTGCTAACCCAAGGATTAAGGCAGCTCCTCCAATGAATTCTGTGAATGCGACTACGTAGGCCAAGAAACCTGGTAATCCTAAATCAACGAACATGTCCACTGTGTTCTCAATACCACTTTGAAATTTTAAAAATCCGTGAAAAAAGAAAATAACACCCAGAGTCAGTCTAAGAATTAGTCCACCAATTTCACGTTTCATTGCTCAGATTACCTCCTGATTAATTAGTTTGATTACTCTAATGTACACTTTTACATACCGATACATGCCCTCCTTTTCATTTTATGAATAAAATAATTACTTAAGATTTTTCTAATAAATTTTGACGGTATTCCATTCATATTGAACTGATAATGAAACAAATATAGAAAGTGGTGCTGTGTTTGACAACCCCACTTTCTATATTTATAGCATAAATTATTTGAGAGTATTTATCTTTTTCCCAATATCTTTGTAAATCGATTCAAAAATACGATCCGTTTCAGAAGCATCTACGGCGACTTGGTAAAGAGAGTCAAGTTCGTCATTGTGCTGCTTTGCTTCCTTCAAGAAGCGAACTCCTTCTTTCATATACGATTTATAGCCGCGTGTCAGATTGCTAATTTCATCTGCATATTTTTCATCGGTGCCTGGAGTGACGGCTTCATCATAGACATCAACAATTATGTCGCCCTCACGTTCTGGGAAATATTCATGTGGATCGGTACTATCAAAAACACAAAATCCTAATTCTCGAACAATCACCATATCTAAACTTCCAGGGTCAAATCCACAGTGGTAAATTTCTACGTCATAACCAAGGTTTTCGCCGGCAGCAGCTACCTTTTTAAGAATAGTAGATTTACCTGTGCCTGCACGGCCTTTAATGAAATAACGCGTATTTAGATCTTCAGTTAAGTTTGGAATATAATCCGTTACCCCTTTTGGAGTGGAAGCGCCAAAGAAGCGTCGCTTCACTACAGGAGTGGTATCAGAAGTACTTTTAGTGGTAAAAAGATGGGAGATTAAGTCATTAGTTAATTGGTCTGCTTTTGCAAAATTCATTTCCTCAATGTAGATTTCTTCTAACTCGTCATGTATATCAAGCCCTTTTCTAAATGAATGAAGGGCTTCAAGACGAGATTTCTTCAATTTATTCTTTAATAAGAAAATTTGAGCTTTCTGGTCCTGTAATTGATCAAAGTTAATGGCAGCATTCATATTGATGTACTCGAGGTGGTCTAAATCGAAGTCCATCAAAGGGGATTCTCCACCATAAATACCGATTTTTAATTGAGGAAATATAATCCCGTCCAATCCTTGGTTGTCAGTCGAATCGTGAATGATTTCTATATTGAGATTCTTATCTTCCCATTTCTTCAACAATTTTTTCATCACGTCAACTTTTCCTGTATAAGGTAACCCCTGCAGCATAAAAATTTGATCTAGTCCTTGGAAATTAAAATCATAGAGAGTGTAAAACCCTTTAGCCGTATAATCACCGGCAAAATAATGCAAAACCTTTCCAGCCATCCTAACACTCCTTCGCAACCATTTTTCTATCCGTATCTCTCTTTATAATGTAAGGTATGCATTCATTTTATATAGGTGAATAACCCGATGACGGTTTCAAGTTACAATAGTAGGAAAATTGTAGAATAAACAGTTTCTTTGTTGAGGGGGCGGACAAATCTGGTACACTAAGGGAAATATATCGGTATGGAGGATGAGACATGTCTGGAAGAAATAAAGACTATCGTTTTACCATAGCAAATCGCGAAGCTTTAATTGGTATTACGCTAGCTGTGATTAATTTTGTATGGTGGTATGGTTTTGCTTACGGATTAGGCAGCAAACCTCCAGAAAACTATCATTTTGTATTGGGGCTGCCAGCATGGTTTTTTTATAGTTGTGTAGTTGGATTCATACTTATCGTTGCTCTCGTGGTTGTGGTGGTAAATTTCTTTTTCGTGGACGTCCCATTTGAAGAAGAGGAAGGCAGAGGAAATGGATCATGAACGCAGCTGTAATTGTGCCATTAATTATTTTCTTAGTACTTATTTTCCTAGTTGGGTTCATAGCTAGTGGGTCCTTAAGAAAGTCCAATAATGACTTTTTAGAAGAATACTTTTTAGGGGGACGTGAGCTGGGCGGATTCATTTTGGCTATGACGATGACAGCTACATATGGGAGTGCAAGTAGTTTTATAGGAGGACCTGGGGTAGCATATACAGAAGGATTAGGCTGGGTTTTGCTTGCTATGTCGCAAGTAGTTACTGGTTACTTTGTCCTGATGATTTTAGGGAAAAAATTCGCTATCATGTCCCGAAAGTATAATGCAGTAACCTTAACCGATTATTTAAAGGGGCGTTATCAAAGCAAATGGGTCGTACTGACCGCGGCAGTCAGTATCATTATTTTTCTATTTTCGGCGATGGCTGCTCAATGGGTAGGCGGTGCTCGATTAATCGAATCATTAACAGGGTTGCCGTACCATACAGCATTATTCATATTCGCTTTGTCCGTACTCGTTTATGTGGTGATCGGCGGTTTTAGGGCGGTGGCCTTAACGGATGCGGTTCAAGGTGTTGTGATGTTTGGAGGAACACTGATTCTTCTCGTAGCAACGATTATTGCGGGGGGAGGCATTCCGGCTATTATACAAGAATTAGCTGCCGAGAATCCGAATTTAATTACACCGTTTGGAGCAGAAGGCAGCTTGACCCCCACTTATGTTTCTTCTTTCTGGATTCTTGTAGGTGTAGCTGTAGTCGGGCTGCCTCAAGTTACCGTAAGGGCGATGTCTTATAAAAGTTCGCAAGCTATGCATCGTGCCTTAATTATTGGAACTGTTGTCGTTGGATTTATCATGTTGAATATGCATTTAATCGGAGTATTTGCCAGACCAATTCTGCCGGGGATAGAAGTTGGAGATAAAGTAATGCCGTTGATTGCTTTAGAAGTGTTACCTGCATGGCTTGCGGGTGTAGTCTTAGCTGCACCAATGGCTGCTATTATGTCAACAGTTGATTCCTTGCTGCTTTTGGTTAGTTCCTCTGTCATTAAGGATGTTTATGTTAATTACATCAAGCCTGATGCCTCTCCTCAACGAGTAAAAACATTAAGCTTCGGTGTGACATCGCTGCTTGGAGTTCTCGTGTTCTTAATGGCTCTCAATCCGCCAGATCTTCTGATATGGCTTAATTTGTTTGCCTTTGGCGGGTTAGAAGCAACGTTTATTTGGCCGGTTGTGATGGGATTATATTGGAAAAAGGGAAATAAATATGGTGCACTGTCCTCGATGGTCGTTGGAGTTATCACGTACATTGTGATCCAGCAATTCTTTCCAACCCCTTTTGGGATGCACAGTGTCGTTTTACCGATTATCTTATCGTTTGTCGCCTATGTAGTCGTCAGTTTGGCAACACAAAGCATGACCTTAAAAGAATATGCAGCCCAACAGAAAATCGAAGGAAACCTATAAAATCCAAAAACTACCACCTCAGGTCATCCATTTTATGGATGACCTGAGGTGGTAGTTATATCCATTCCTTTATTATGCTAATTTGTCAGTTTGGTAATATGCTAAAATTTACCAAATAACTATTGACAGATAATTTAGAAAGCGTTTACAATTTAAATAGCTAATAGTTAGTAGTTGATTCTCACGTTGAATTAGGTGAAGTGAATGACACAGAAGATTCCGATTGGAAAGTTAGCGATGCTGGTTGTTTCTTTAACACCGGCAGAGTTAGAGCCATTTACTTCACAACTGAAAGATGTGGAGTATTGTCAAGGCAGAGCAGGGTCGATGAATATGCAAAAGGTGATCGCGGCTGTGGAAACAGCTGCGAAACGCAGTCAGATTATTTCCGATGAATTATACAGAGAGACTCACGCCTTGTATCACGCAATTTTAGAAGCTCTTGAAGGGGTTATGCGCGGTCAAATTGGTGCGGGAGATATGATGCGGACGGTAGGATTGCGTTTTGCAATTGTGCGAGGCTCTCCGTATGAGCAATTGGATGAAGGAGAATGGCTGGCGGTCGCTTTTTACGGAACAATTGGTGCGCCAGTAAAAGGTCTCGAGCATGAAACGTTCGGACTAGGGATAAATCATATAGGGTAACAGCTGCCTATAGTCATGAGTAATGAGGAGGCGGCAATGGTATTTCGTATGCCATTGTCGTCTCTTTTTTTATTATGGAGAGGAGTAAATTACTATGATTCAATTAAATGGTTCAGATTTAACAATACAGCAAATGAAGGGCATGATATACGACGATGAGTTCGTAGCCATTAATCCGGATAGCATGGAGAAAGTACGTAAAAGCAGAGAGGCTGTAGAAAAAATTGTTGAAAGCGGCGACACTGTTTATGGAATTAACACGGGCTTTGGGAAGTTTAGTGATGTTCGTATAAAGGATAAAGATGTTGATGACCTGCAGCTGCATTTGATTCGTTCACACGCCTGTGGGGTGGGAGAAGCTTTCCCAAATGTGGTGAGTAAAGCAATGATTGTGTTAAGGCTGAATGCTTTACTGAAAGGATTCTCTGGTGTTCGTCCTTGTGTGGTGGAACGTCTCCGTGACCTTGCAAACGAAAATATATTGCCGGTCATTCCTAGTCAGGGGTCTCTGGGTGCTTCAGGGGACCTTGCCCCTTTGTCACATCTTGCGCTGGTGCTCGTTGGAGAGGGAGAAGTTCATTATCGTGGTAAAGTAAAGACAACGAAAGAAGTTTATGATGAATTGGGATATAAACCTTTGACCCTAAAAGCAAAAGAGGGGCTTGCCCTTATTAACGGCACACAAGCTATGACGGCGATGGGAGTGATCAATTATCTTGCAGCCGAGCGATTGGTCGACCAAAGTGACTGGATTGCAGCCATGACGTTAGAATCTCTTGAAGGGATTATGGATGCTTTTCATCCGGCCATTCATGAAGCCCGTGGGTATCCTGAACAAATGGAAGTGGCTGAAAGGATACGTACCATTACCAGTGACAGTCAACTCACTACACGTCAAGGCGATAAGCGTGTACAAGATGCCTATTCACTGCGCTGCATTCCTCAGGTGCATGGGGCTTCAAGACAAAGCCTTGCTTATGTGAAAGAAAAACTGGAAATTGAAATGAATGCAGCAACTGATAACCCGCTCATTTTTGATAATGGGAAAACAATTGTTTCTGGAGGTAATTTTCACGGACAGCCGATTGCTCTTGCGATGGATTTCTTGAAAATTGCTGTAGCTGAGATCGCCAATATTTCTGAACGTCGTGTAGAGCGACTCGTTAATCCGCAGCTCAATGATCTGCCTGGTTTCTTAAGTCCGGACCCTGGTCTTCAATCCGGAGCCATGATTATGCAGTATGTTGCTGCATCGCTAGTCTCGGAAAATAAAACATTGGCTCATCCGGCCAGTGTAGACTCAATTCCGTCTTCTGCGAATCAGGAAGACCATGTTAGCATGGGCACGATTGGAGCAAGGCACGCGCATCAAATCATTATCAATGCACAAAAAGTGGCTGCCATTGAAATGATTTGTGCGATGCAAGCACTTGAATATAAGGGAACCTCTTTAGCTTCTGCTTCTATTCAAAACCTGTTTGTCAAAGGGAGAAAAGTGGTACCGACTATAACTGAAGATCGGGCGTTTTCCAAAGACATAGAAGCTCTTGCGAAATGGCTGAGCCGCGATCAATATGATTGGTTGGTTGAACAAACGACGATAACCAGCTCATAATGAATCGAGATGCTGAAAAGGGGGAATTAGATGTTCACAAATGCAGTAATTATAAGTGTTATCGTTATGGTAGTTTTAAGTTTAGTACGGATTAACGTGATTTTTGCCATCTTAATCGCAGCTATAACAGCAGGACTGGTCTCAGGAATGAGTGTATCAGAGTCTGTTGATGTAGTAGTTTCAGGTATGGGCAATCAAGCGAATACGGCACTCAGTTACATTTTACTTGGGATATTCGCTGTGATGATCGGGCTGTCAGGGATCACGAGCATTCTTGTTAACAAGATGCTCAAGGTGATCGGGCACAGAAAGCTTGTGCTCGTCTTTACGATAGCGGGACTGGCTTGTCTCTCTCAGAACGTCATTCCCGTCCATATCGCTTTTATCCCGATCTTAATTCCACCCTTGCTCTCTTTATTTGACCGGATTAAATTGGACAGACGAGCAGTGGCCACCGCATTGACATTTGGTTTGAAAGCTCCTTATATTATGATTCCTGCGGGTTTCGGCTTGATCTTTCAGGGGATCATTCAGGATGAAATGGCCGCAAATGGAATGGACATTGCTTTAAACCATGTGACATTGGCGATGCTGCTTCCGGGGGCAGGCATGATTGTTGGCCTATTAATTGCCTTACTTATTACATATCGAAAGGATCGAGTCAGTCAAGGCGATAAGGGTGATCCGAAGATTGCTGATGATGAGAATATTCCAGAAGATGTGTTTCATCGAAAAGAGGTTACGTGGAGCATCCAGCATTGGATGACAGTTCTGGCTATTCTAGCAGCTTTGGGACTCCAGCTTTATACGGATTCCCTTGTTATTGGAGCCCTTGCAGGAATTATCGTTATGTTTGCAACCAGGGTAGTTAAATTTTTTCAAGGCGAGCAAGTGGTACAGGACGGAATTGGGATGATGGGAATGATTGCCTTTGTCATGCTGATCGCATCAGGGTATGCCACTATTTTAAAAGAAACAGGTGCGGTACAGTCACTTGTTGATCAAACGGAAGGACTCCTGGATGGGTCACATTTGCTAATTGCGACCGTTATGCTTCTTGTAGGGTTATTAATTACAATGGGCATTGGTTCCTCATTTGGTACGGTGCCAGTCATCGCTGCCTTATATGTACCTATTTGTATAGCAGCAGGTTTCTCACCGATGGCCACGGCTGCTTTAATCGGCACAGCTGGAGCGTTAGGTGATGCCGGGTCCCCTGCTTCGGACAGTACACTTGGACCAACATCAGGTTTGAATGCGGACGGCAAGCACCATCATATCTGGGAGACGTGTGTACCAACATTTCTGCATTACAATATTCCACTATTCATTTTTGGAATCATTGCAGCAGTAATATTTTAATAATCTAAGCAAAAAACAACCATTAAGGACACTATAAGCTTGTAGAGAAACTCTATGTCTTTCTCTACAAGCTTTTTGTGCGCGTATACGAGGAAAGTTCAAGACCCGAACACTGATAAGAGATTTGTCGATTTTTATGTTAGAATAGTGGAGTTCGTGGAAGAAAGGATGAGGTTAGGATGACGCAGCGTTCACCACAATTAAAGCTATTCATTGAATATTGTTATATCATTATTGGATCTGCTTTCGTTGGCTTATCGTATAATATGTTCCTGCTGCCAGCGAAGCTTGCGTCAGGCGGCGTATCTGGTATCAGTACTATCTTATATGAATTGTACAAGTTTAATCCCGCGTACGTTCAATGGGCCATCAACATTCCATTGTTTATTTTGGGAATTATTCTGCTTGGAAAGGATTTCAGCTTAAAGACATTAGTGGGAACATTATTTGTACCCTTTATCATATGGCTTAGTGCCGACATTCCTTTCAAGATTGACAATCCTCTGCTGGCCGCAATTTATGGGGGGATTCTGTTAGGTGTTGGGCTGGGAACGGTTTATCGAGGAAAAGGCTCAACCGGCGGAACCGCCATGATTGCTCAGGCTTTGAAAAAGTACACCGGGTTTTCGAGTGGATTTTCCCAATTAATTGTGGATGGTTTCGTTGTGATCACTTCCGCTATTGTCTTTAATCTGGAGCTCGCCCTTTTCGCAATGATGTCGATTTATGTAACGAGTAAAGTGATTGATTTTGTTCAATTGCAAACATCACCTTCGAAACTTGTTCTCATTATATCTGAAAAAGAAGATTTAATTCAGTCGATTATTAAAAATGAAATCGATCGCGGATTAACGAAAATAAGGACGGTTGGAGGTCATTCCAATACAGAAAAAACGATGATTTTGTGTGTAGTTGAGCAGGAGGAAGCTATCTATTTGAAGAAAACTCTTCAAGAGAAAGAACCTACTTCGTTCATTGTTTTCCTCAATGCTTCGGAAATTCTCGGCCGTGGTTTCTCGCTATCAAAGCTTTATGAAACTGGAAAATAACCTTTCCCCTGATAGATGATTATCTATCAGGGGTTTTTCAATTCTGTTTCAGTTTCGTTACGTCGCTCAATTGTAGAAGGTTGGGAACGAATAGCTATCTCACTAGCAGCGTTTTAAAAGTGAGGTTTTTGTTATGAGACGAGTTTCAACCATTGATTTTGTGAAATTCATCGCTATGTTTTTTATCGTTTATATTCATTCCCATTCATTTAAGGAAGTAGATTTTCTCGGGATCAATGGAGAGCGAATTGACTTCTTTATCGATACGTTTGCCCGTTTTGGAGTACCTTTTTTCTTTATGGTCGCAGGGTACTTAGTGGTAAACCAGGTGGAGCGAAAGGGCGGACAGTATTTCCCTAAATATATATCAACTTTAATAAATTTGTATGCCGCGTGGTTCTTGTTTTTCTTTATGTACGATTTAGTTATGCTGATTCTTGAAAAAGGATTTACGAGTGAACCAATTATTGAATATATCAGCACCTTTTTAACGTTAGATATTTTTTATTATGGTGCAGGACACACGCAATACCATCTCTGGTATTTACCGGCGGCGATTTGGGCCATGGTTATTTTTGCTCTGTTTTACTATTTTGATAAAATTAAATGGTTACTGGTGCTTAGTTTCCTATTATATGTCATTGGTCTGTTTGATCAATCTTACTCAGGGATCTATAATCTTAGCTTCGAATCTCGTGATGGAACATTCTTTGGAATTTTTTACGTAACACTTGGTGGTACCATTGCTAAGTATCAACCCCAATTTATTAAGCTTTCTCATCAATGGAAGGCATGGGTGTGGGGATTGGTGTTCATCGGCTTCTCCGTTTTACAGTTCCTTGAGAGACATATAACAGCACATGAGCTCGGTGGAAGCGGCGGAAATTACTTCATTTCAACCATATTCGTTTCGCTTTCGCTATTCATGTTCATCCTGAGACTGCCGCATGTAGGGAAAGAGTCAACCATTAATAAAGTTGGCAAGAACACAGTAGGAATTTACGTGATTCACACCGCGGTTATGGATGTAACAAACCGGCTGGTTGATTATGCCGGCATTAGTGTGATCAGGGAAAGTTTGCTTTGGGGGCTGCTTTTTACTCCTTATTTGTTTTTAGTATCTTATTTACTGTATATCAGCATTCAACGCCTAAAACCAAAATATATATAAAGCGAAGCCAGGCGGTCCTCCTGCTGCAGACTATTAATAGTTCTACGGCAGGGGGATTTTTTTAAAAACCGTTTAAACAGCAGGGTTTATCAGGATTCTGAAAATTCATGTTGCCATATCGGACAACCCGTGATATGATTTGTTTAATGAATTTGTGCAAACGTATTCACTAAAAGTATTTGATCTTATTAATGTTCTACTAATACTTTCCAATCTACATATGGAAACGCTTTACAGTTATAAGTGCAAACGTGTGCGCTTTGAAGCGAATTGAAACAACTTTTTTTTAAGTGGATATGGAAGCGCATTCATTCATTTGTTAAAAAATAATCTAGGGAGTGGGTTACATGAAGGGGAAAAAGTTTTACACGGGAATTGCTTCCGCGTTGCTGGCATCGAGTATTGCATTAACAGGATGCTCATTCTCATCAGGAGACGAAAGTGCAAGTGAATCTTCTGGAGATGCAGTAACTGTAGATGTGTTCCAGTTTAAAGTGGAGTTTAAAGAGCAATTTGAAGAGCTTGTCTCTATGTATGAAGAAGAAAACCCTGATGTAAACATTAATGTTAAAACAGTAGGGGGAGGTAACGATTACGGTGCTGCCTTGAAAACATCCTTCTCTTCTGGTGAAGAGCCTGACATTTTCAATATTGGTGGACCAACTGATGTACAGCAATATGAAAAGTATTTAGCTGACCTATCTGATACAAAAGCTGCCAAAGCTGCTCTTGATGGCACGCTTACAAGTGTTAAAAAAGATGGCCAAATTCTAGGTCTTCCGTATAACCAGGAAGGTTATGGACTGCTTTATAATAAGAAGGTTTTTGAAGAAGCAGGAATCAATCCAGATGAAATTAAAACAATGGACGATCTTGAGTCCGCTGTCAAAAAACTGGATAGTAATAAAGAAGAGCTCGGTATAAAAGCACCATTCGCCTTCCCGGCTAAAGAAAAGTGGGTCATTGGGAACCACCTTGCTAATGCTTACATCGCTGAAGAATTTAATCACAGTGTGATGGATGCTTATGAAGCAGATACGATTAAATTTGAAATGGCGGACCAAATGAAACGATTCTTAGATTTGCAAAATGATTATTCTATTCAGCCTACATTGAGTCTTGACTACTCTCAACAAGTCGAAGAATATTTCTCACTTGGCAAGGTAGCCATGATTCAACAAGGAAACTGGGTATATAACACGATCGCTTCAATGGATGAGGAATTCGCACAGAACAATGTAGGCCTTCTTCCGATTCCTGTAGAAGGTTATGAAGGAATTCCGGTAGGCGTACCCAACTACTGGGTGGTCAATAAAGAATCAGAAGATGAAGTAGTACAAGCTAGTAAGGAATTTCTTGATTGGATGTACACTTCTGAAACAGGTAAGAAGTTTGTAACGGAAAAATTCAAGTTCATCCCTGCCTACGAAGGGTATGAAGACCTTGAAATTGCAGATCCAATTTCACAAGAAATCTATGAATATGTAAAAGCAGAAAAAACGTTAGGCTGGGTATTCCTGGGAGCACCTATTGGCTGGACTGAGGACGCGTTTGGTGTTGCTGTGCAGGAATATATTGCCGGCAAAATTACTTGGGAAGAGGTCCTAGAGCAATCGAGAAAAGCCTGGGAACAATCCCGTAAGTAGAACTGTAACAGCTGACAAACGCATCGTTTGATGTGTTTGTCAGCACAATAAAGTATCTCCTCTATTAGAACAAAATAAGAGTCTAATAGGTGAGATGTTTTATTTTTATAAGCTGCTGAAATCGATATCATATCCATATGCATCAACTTCAGTAACAAGAGTATAAGCATTGGAGGGCGTGACATGCACAATCGCAATATATGGTTCTGGCTCTTTCTCACTCCGGTTATTTTAGGGTTGGGACTGGTGGTCGTCGTTCCATTCATTTATGGATTTATTTTTTCCTTCACAGACTGGAACGGGATTACCGCAACGAAATTTATCGGACTACAACACTATATCAATCTATTTCAAGAAGATGAATTCATGGCATCGATTTGGTTTACCGTGAAGTTTGCTATCATAACCGTGATCCTGCTCAATATTATGGGGCTCGGATTGGCGCTGCTTGTAACACGTAATATCAAAAGTAACAACTTACTGCGAACGGTCTTTTTTATGCCGAACTTAATCGGCGGCCTGATTCTCGGGTTCATTTGGCAGTTTATCTTTGTCAGTGTATTCGAGGACATCGGAATGCTGCTCGGCGTCGAATCTTTAACAGGCTGGCTGTCGACGACCAGCACCGGTTTTTGGGGGCTCGTCATTCTCACAGCCTGGCAGATGGCTGGTTACATTATGATCATTTACATCGCCTACTTAGAAAACATTCCGAAAGACTTGATCGAAGCGGCCAAAATCGACGGTGCCAACGGATTCCAGCGGTTCAAGAACATTACCTTTCCCCTGGTGGCCCCGGCATTTACGGTCAGCATGTTCCTGACGTTGTCCATGGCGTTTAAAATCTATGATCAGAACTTATCGCTGACAAACGGGGGACCGTTCAACTCCACCCAAATGGTCGCGATGGAAATTGTTCGGACAGCCTTCTCAGATCAGCAAATGGCCTTTGCTCAGGCGAAAGCGGTTATTTTCTTCTTAATCGTGGCGGTCATTGCGCTGACACAAGTGTATTACAACAAGAAACGGGAGGTTGAGATGTAATGAAAAAGAATACCGAAAAGCGAAATTTACTCTCAATCGAAGTCCTTGGTATTATTCTTGGATTGATCTGGATTGCCCCGTTCTACTTAATGATTGTGAATGCATTTAAAACGAAGCGTGAAATTTTCAGCGGCGTCCTAGGGCTGCCAGAAACGCTGAACTTAGATAACTTTGTCCAAGCTTTTATTGATTTGGAATTCCTGAAATCGTTATTCAACTCAGTACTGATTACGGGGTTAAGTATTGTCGTTATCATTCTGTTTTCGTCGATGGCCGGCTATGCTTTAGCTCGAAACAAGAGTAAACTGAGCGGTGTGTTGTTTCTGATTTTCGTAGCCGCCATGCTGATTCCGTTCCAATCGGTGATGATTCCGCTCGTCTCGATTTTCGGCCAAGCAAACATGTTGAATGCCGCCGGCTTAATCTTTATGTATCTTGGATTTGGCTGCAGCTTATCGATCTTCCTTTACCATGGAGCGATGACGGGGGTATCCAAAACGATGGATGAAGCAGCGATCATTGATGGGGCCAACCGGTTTCAACTGTTCTGGTATATCATTTTCCCATTATTAAAGCCGATTTCAGTGACCGTGGGCATTTTGAACACGATTTGGATCTGGAATGACTACTTGTTGCCATCTTTGGTCTTAAGTGAAGCGAATGCCACGATTCCGCTGAAAATGTTCTTTTTCTTCGGGCAATATACGAAGCAGTGGCACCTGGCGCTGGCAGGACTGACGATCGCGATTATTCCTGTAATCATCGGGTACTTCTTTGCACAGAAACAAATTATTAAAGGGGTTTCTGAAGGTGCTGTTAAATAGGGCTTTCGAAACCAAATAGAGGGGTAGATGAAGGTGTCGGTCACCATAAAAGATGTTGCGAAACAAGCAAATGTAGCTCCTTCCACGGTCTCGCGTGTCATATCTAACAGCCCAAGAATTAGTGAAAAAACGAAACGCAAAGTCCGGAAAGTGATGGATGAGCTGGGCTACCATCTGAATTTGAATGCACGCGTTCTCGTTAGACAATCCACGCAAACCATCGGGATCGTGATGAAGAATTCTGCAAGCCACTCATTTGAAAATCCTTTTTTCTCGGAATTGCTCCGGGGGATAAGCCAGGCTTGTCATGAAAACGATTATAGTATCAATTTGACAACTGGTGAATCAGAAGAAGAAATTTTTAACGATGTTGTTAAAATGGTTCAGGGAAAGCGCGTTGACGGAGTGATTGTTCTTTATTCCAAAAAGGATGACAAAGTTGTTCCTTATTTAATGGAACATGACTTTCCGTTTGTCATGGTTGGTAAACCAGTTATTGACTCATCCAATGTGATGTATGTGGATAACGATAATGTTCAGGCCTGTCGGGACGCAACCAATCATTTAATTAACCTTGGCCATGACAAGGTCGCCCTCCTCGGTGGAGGGTCCGATTTTGAAGTGGACAAAGCGCGATTGGAAGGTTTCAAATATGCCATGAATGAATATAAGTTGAACCTGCCGGATGGTTATATAACAAATATTGATACTGGAAATAGCAAGAGGATGCAAGCAATCCATGAATTAATGGACCTGCCGCAACCGCCTACTGCTTTAGTAGTCACAGACGATATTAATGCACTAAAAGTAATGGCTGTATTACAAGAACGAAACATGAAGATGCCCGAGGATGTTAGTATCGTAAGCTTTAACAATACAATGCTTGCTAAATTGTCCAATCCTCCGCTGACAACAGTTGATACCAACTCTTATCAGCTTGGATATGAATCCAGTAATAGCTTGATTCACCTCCTCGATGATCCTGGCATGTTAAAGCGCAGTGTTATTGTTCCTACCACAATTGTGGAAAGGCAATCGTGCAGCAGGAAAATGACCCCCAATATGGATTAAGAGATTTTTGCTAACTCCATAAAGATAACATCAGTACTATATGATTTGATAAAAGGAGTCAATACAATGAACATTACAGTATGGAATGAATTTCGTCATGAAAAAGAAAACCAAGTGGTAACAGACATTTATCCGGAAGGAATTCACTCTGCAATTGCAGAATTTCTTGAAGGGGATGGGCATGTTGTAAAAACAGCTACCCTTGATGAAGAAGAGCATGGTTTAACAGATGAAGTACTTGAAAATACGGATGTACTTGTATGGTGGGGGCATAAAGCACATGATGAAGTACAGGAGGAAATTGCTGAGAAAGTGAAACAGCGCGTTTTAGATGGAATGGGATTAGTTGTTTTACATTCCGCTCATTTTTCCAAAGTCTTCAAGAAATTGATGGGTACTTCGTGTGATTTGAAATGGCGTGAGGCGGACGACCGTGAACGTATGTGGGTAGTAGATCCGACACACCCGATCACAGAAGGTCTTGGAGAATACATTGAAATTGAAAAAGAAGAAATGTACGGGGAACATTTTGATATTCCGACGCCTGAAGAGCTTATATTTGTCAGCTGGTTTGAAGGCGGAGAAGTATTCCGAAGTGGAGCTACCTTTAAACGCGGCCGGGGTAAAATATTTTACTTCCGTCCTGGACATGAGACGTATCCAACTTACTACAATAAAGAAGTTCAACAAGTGATTCGTAATGGTGTGAAGTGGGCTGACAATGGGGGAACACCGAAGAACGTATACGGAAACTCACAGCCATTAGAAAATATTTCTGAAAAGTAGGAGGAGATTAAGTTGGCTAATTTGAAAGTAGCGATTATCGGGTGTGGAAGTATTGCACAAAATCGTCATTTAATGGAGTATGAAGCGAATAAACAAGTAGATATTACGGCCGTTTGTGACATTGTAGAAGAGCGTGCTATGGTTACAGCTGAAGCTTTTGGGGCTCGCTCCTATACAGATTATGAAGATCTTTTATCAAAAGAAAACGTAGATGCTGTAAGTGTTTGTCTGCCAAACTATTTGCATGCCCCCGTTTCCATTGCTGCGTTAAACGCGGGAGCTCATGTGTTATGCGAAAAACCGATGGCAACATCTTCTGAAGAAGCAGAAGAAATGATTAACACAGCAGAGCGTAACGGTAAAAAGTTGATGATTGCCCACAATCAAAGGTTCGTAGCCTCTCATCAAAAGGCCCGCCAGCTGATTGAAGCTGGAGAGATAGGAAAAGTGTACAGCTTCCGTACGACATTTGGCCATGGAGGACCCGAAGGATGGAGTGCTGATGGAACAGATAGCTGGTTCTTTAAAAAAGACCAGGCGTTTATTGGAGCTATGGGAGATCTTGGTGTACATAAAGCGGATTTACTGCGCTATTTACTAGGGGAAGAATTTGTTGATGTAGCAGGTTTTATTGAAAATAACGCCAAAGAGGGAATTTCGGTGGATGATAACGCGGTTTGTATTCTGCGTTCCGAATCTGGAGTTGTCGGTACTTTAACAGCAAGCTGGGCTTATAGGCCAGAAGAAGACAACTCTACTATTATATATGGTGAGAAAGCTACATTACGTTTAGAAGATGACCCTCAGTACTCGCTTATTGCTCAATACGCGACCGGGGAAGTTGTAAAGTATGAGCTCGGCCAAATTCAATCAAATGAGGAAGGCGGTCAGACGAATACACATGTGATAGATCACTTTGTTGAAAGTATTATTGAGGACAAAACCCCTCTGATCGATGGCTGCGAAGGAAAACGTTCTCTTGAAATTATTCTAGGGGCACTGCAATCAGGGGAGACGCGTAAAATTTCAAAGTTAGAGAAGTGATTTAGAATGAATAAATTGAAGATGGGAATTATCGGTGTTGGCGGCATCGCCCAACAGCGACATATTCCAGCATTTGCTGGAATGGAGGAGAAAGTAGAGCTGACAGCCGTCCAGGATGTTAACAACGACCGTGCTAAATCCGTGGCGGAAATGTTTGATATTCCTCACGTTTTTGAAAATTACCAGCAACTATTTGAAGTGGTTGATGCAGTGACAATTTGTACTCCAAATAAATTTCATTCAGAAATTGCTGTAGCTGCATTAAACGCTGGAGTTCACGTTCTGTGTGAAAAACCAATGGCGATTACTACTGAAGAGTGTGAGGCTATGATTGAGGCAGCTCGCCAAAATGATCGACTGCTTTCGATTGCTTATCACTATCGTTATATGCCTGAAGCTAAGTTAGCAAAGGAAGCCATTTTTAATGGAGAAATAGGAGATCCACTCGTCACTCGCGTGCAGGCAATGCGTCGTCGTAAAGTGCCAGGCTGGGGTGTATTTACCAATAAAGATTTACAAGGAGGCGGCAGCTTGATTGACTTTGGCTGCCACTTGCTTGATCTGGCTTTATGGCTGCTCGACGATCCGAAGCCTGTGGAAGTCATCGGAAAAACTTATAATCGATTGAGCAAAACGCCAGGTCAGGTTAATGACTGGGGCGCTTTTGACCATAAGACATTTAATGTGGATGATCATGTTTCGAGTTACATCATGTTTGAAGATGGGATGTCCATGCAATTTGAATGCTCATGGGCCGCAAACATCAAAGAGGACCAAACTTCCTTGAGTATTTCAGGAGCAGATGGGGGAATGGATGTCTATCCATTTGAACTCTATCAAACGAAATATGGAACGGTATGGAATACCCAGGCTAAATTACCCGAAGAAAATCTTAGTCCGGGATTTTTACAAGCAGATAATTTTGTCGACAGCTGTCTCGGGAATTCCGAACAGATCGTCAAACCAGAACAGGCATTACGGGTGACACAGTTAATAGAAGCCATCTATGAAAGTAGTGAAACAGGGACGAGTATTAAACTAGTCTGAAAATCGATGGGAGGAGATTGATATGAAACTGGGCGTATTCACAGTCCTTTTTGCTGATAAATCCTTTGAGGATATGCTCGATCATGTAAAAAATGCTGGTTTGAAAGCAGTCGAAATCGGAACAGGCGGTTATCCAGGTACAGCACACTGTAACGTGGATGAACTGCTCGAAAGTGAGGAGAAACGTGTCGAATTCCTGGACAAAGTTAACTCACGTGGATTGACGATCAGTGCATTTAGCTGTCACGGCAATCCAATTTCTCCGGATAAACAATTTGCACAAGAGTCTCATGAGTCCTTTGTGAAAACGGTGAAGTTAGCAAGTTTACTTGATGTTCCTGTTGTTAATACGTTTTCAGGCACACCAGGTGGAACGGAAACAGACAAATCCCCGAATTGGCCTGTCACTCCATGGCCAGCGGAGTATTCAGATGTATTGGAATGGCAATGGAATGAGAAGCTGATTCCGTATTGGAAGGAACAAGGAAAATTCGCTGAAGAACATGGTATCAAGGTAGGACTGGAACTGCATGCTGGATTTCTTGTTCATACACCGTACACGATGTTAAAACTGCGCGAAGCTACAAGTGACGCCATAGGAGCAAACCTTGATCCGAGTCATCTGTGGTGGCAAGGGATCGATCCTGTTGCAGCTATTAAAATCTTAGGTAATGCCGGAGCTATCCATCATTTCCATGCGAAGGATACGTACATTGATCAGGACAATGTAAACATGTATGGTTTAACAGACATGCAGCCATATTCTGAAGTGAAAACACGTGCTTGGAGTTTCCGCTCAGTTGGCTATGGACACGGTATCCAGGAATGGTCTAATATTGTTAGTGCACTTCGCACTTATGGATACGATCATGTGATCAGCATTGAGCATGAAGATCCGATTATGTCAATTAGTGAAGGCTTTAATCAAGCCGTGAAAAATTTAAAAGCAGTAAATATTGAAGAGCCTCCAGCTGATATGTGGTGGGCCTAATTTAGATATGTTTTAAGGGAAAGGAAGGAGGAGTCGAAAGTGAAGAATAGTTCAGGATTAGCAGGAGGATTTTTCGCTATAAGTGAGTGGATTATGCGTTTCTCTTTATCTAATTTATTATGGGCTCTGTTTAATCTGCCTATCGGGCTCCTCCTTCTCAGCCTGTTATACTTAGAAAACGGTTCAGGGGCACTGTATCTTGCTGTCCCGCTCGTTGTTCTGCTTCCGATTTTATTTTTCCCAGCGACGACCGCTTTGTTTGCGAAAGCACGCGAATGGGTTAGAAATGAGGAAGATGTAGGAACAACTCAATCATTCTTTAGTCACTATAAAAATAATTACAAGACGAGTTTATTGAGTGGATTGATTTTCGTGATTTTGTGGGGAGTTTTAGCCGCAGATATTTATTATTTTTCAAGCCGGAACAGCATGCTGATGAATCTGTTCTTGGTTTTGGGCATTCTATTATTTGTATGGACTTTAAACTTTTTCTCTGTTGCGGTTCATTATCATATGAAACTAGGAGCATTATTAAAGCATTCTTTCCTTATTACAATTGGAAGCCCGCTTTTGTTTATAGCTGTGGCTATTAGTGCAGGAATCATTCTTTATATCAGTCTTTATATGTTTCAGGTGATTATCCCGCTCTTTACAGGTTCGCTCGTTTCCTTTTTAGCATTTTCCGCATATTATAGATTACATTTGAAACTATCAAATAAAACATTATAAACAAAACCCTGTCAGCCTGAGCCTCCACAGCTGACAGGGTTTTTTGTGCCAAAAACTACCACCTCAGGTCATCCAGTTTCTGGATGACCTGAGGTGGTAGTTTTTACCTGTTGATCACTTTAAAGCTTTAAATAGGTAGGTGGGTAATATTAATTATTTGTAAATTATTTCTACTAAAACGATTGATTATTCTGAATAAATTGCCTATATTTGTAGATAGTAATTTATTATCATATATTTCTGGAAAGGAGAAATAATTTTGAAAAAGAATAGTAGAATTGTTACCTCAGCCTTGGCTCTTACTCTAGCATTAGCCCCATTTAGTTCTAGTGTATTAGCTAATTCAGGCACAGTTCAGTCCGATGTACATAAGACACACGCTCATGAAAAAGGGGGAGCACCTTTTGATGTAGCGATCGCGAACGAGGAACGATTGATTGAGATGTTAAAGGAAAGCGGGAAGATCTCGGAAAATGCCACACCAGAAGAAGCAAAACAAGTCCTGAATAAATACTTAGAAGCAAAATCTGAAGCTGCGGCTAATAAAGCCAAAACAGAAGATAAGGGGAAAATGGCTAAAGAGAAGGCAGAAAAACAAGCTAAGCTAACAGACAATGCTAAAAACAACAGCATGACAAATGGTAAAGGAAACAAATTAGGACAAGCAAGTAAATTACAGTCTGTTGAAAAGGAAGCCTGGAATGGTGAAACACGTACTGACAATGTCCTCGTATTGTTGATTGAATACCCGGACAAGCCACATAATTCAATGTCGGAAAGTGAAACAGATATGTATTATGAAGGTGAAAATGCCTATTCAAAAGCACATTATGAAGATATGCTATTTGGTGATGGCGGCTGGATCGGTCCAGACGGCAAAACCTATGTATCTATGAAACAATACTATGAAAAACAATCTGGCGGAAGTTATTCCGTTGAAGGAACGGTGGCAGGATGGTACACAGCCGACCACCCGGCTGCTTATTACGGTGCAAACGATCCAGCTCCTGATGGCAGTGATGTCAATGCACGTGGTCTAGTTAAAGAAGCATTGAATGCTGCTGCAAGTGATCCTAACGTAAATTTAAGTAATTTTGACGAATGGGATCGCTATGATCTGGATGGAGATGGAGACTTTTTAGAGCCGGATGGTTTAGTTGACCATCTTATGGTAATTCATTCTGGTGTAGGTGAGGAAGCTGGCGGCGGTTCATTAGGATCAGATGCAATTTGGTCCCACCGTTGGAATCTTGCACAACCTACTGCGATTGAAGGAACAGAAGCGACAGTTGATTACTGGAACGGACAAATGGCCGCTTACGATTATACAATTGAGCCGGAAGATGGTGCCGTAGGTGTTATGGCTCACGAATTCGGACATGATCTAGGTCTGCCGGATGAGTATGATACACAGTACTCTGGAGCCGGTGAACCAGTAGCTTATTGGTCAATTATGGCAAGTGGAAGCTGGGCAGGAGATATTCCTGGTACGATGCCAACAGGTTTCAGTCCATATGCAAAAGAAATGCTGCAAGGAACTGCTGGTGGAAACTGGCTGACTGGTACTGAAATCAGTATGAGTGAAGTAACAGAACAAGGTTTTGAAGTGCTTCTGGATGAAGGTGTAACAAAAGGTACTAATAATGACGCTGTGAAAGTAACTTTGCCGGATAAGAAGACAGTTATTAATGAACCTGTCAGTGGTCAATATGAATACTTCAGCGGCAGCGACAACAGTCTGACGAACACGATGACAAAAACGGTTGACCTATCAAATGCTGCTAGTGCCGAGTTGACCTTCCAGGCATGGTATGACATTGAAACAAATTGGGATTATGCTTATGTGACCGTTAATGGTGAACCTATTGAAGGTGCGATTACAACAGATGAGAATCCGCACGGAAATAATTTGGGCAATGGGATTACAGGTAGTTCAGATGGCTGGAAAGAAGTAACCTTTGATCTTTCTGCATTTGCAGGGGAAAAAGTAGAAGTCGGATTTAAGTATAAAACCGATGCGGCTGCTATTCTACCAGGTTTCTATGCTGACGATATTAGTATCGAAGCTGACGGAGAAGAAATTGTTTTTGACGATGCAGAAGGTGATAGCAGTTTCGAGTTAAGCGGATTTACTAAGGAAGATGGAATCAAGATGTCCGAGCATTATTATCTGCTAGAATGGCGCAGTCATAACGGTGTCGACCGCGGACTTGCTAACCTGCGTCGCGGAGACAGTCTAATGGAATATGATCCAGGCTTGGTTGTATGGTATGTAGATAACAAGTACACGGAAAACTGGACAGGTTTCCACCCAGGCGAAGGCTTCCTTGGAGTAGTCGATGCGGATCAGAAAGCAATTTACTGGAGTGACGGTACGGTTGCTTCTACTCGCTACCAGGTGCACGATGCTGCGTTCACCTTAGACAAGAAGGATAAAATGTTCATAGACTACAGTGATCTTCTCGGAAGAACTATGAAAGATAACCATACGAAGCGCATCCCATTATTTGATGACAGTGAAAACTGGCTGAATGAAGGGTTGGTTGATGCGGGACGTAATGTTCCTGAGTATGGGTTGAACTTCCGTGTTGCTGGTCAAAGTAAAGATGGTACTGTAGGAAAAGTGCTTATTTATAAATAAGCGGAAGAAGAAATTAAATTGTTCCTAAAAAATCAGGCTGACTACTTATTTATGAATAGGTAGTCAGCCTGGTTTTGTTATATTTCACTCGTCAATTTAGTCGAAGAAGAGAGTGGAAAAGTGGAAAAGAGATTCTAAAACAAGAGATCGGACTAAGATTTGCTGAGGTATTGGAACATGCAGGAGTGTTTAAGCGGACTGAGCAAGGGAAAGCTTCTTTTAAAGACTTTATTCATAGTCTGTAAAAGGGAATGAAAAAGGAGCAGCCAAGTGATGGCTGCTCTTTTTCATTAGCTGAGTTCGATGGAACCAGGGATAACCCCTCTGTCATCAGCGAAGTCTTGTGTTTGTGTGTTTGCAACACCGCCTAGCACACTAGCAACTAGGGCTGCTGCAAATCCTAAGACTAGCAACTTTTTCTTCATTTTAACACCTCCCATAACTCATATTTTTTGCTTGTAGAGAAATATTGAAATATTTGCTTGCTAATCTGAAATCATTTCTATCCAGGTAGTACGAAGCAATATTATCTGCATACTCTTCGGTCGTGATCCATTTCTCTCGTTTCTGAAGAAATGATAATGCTTTATGTAGTAATGCTTCATTAGCTGTATTTTCTATATAAAGTTCTCTTAATAACGTATATAAGGAAGATTGTAATTGATTGTCTAATTTTAAACCCTTGTGACAAAAATGCTTACCTTTACCAACTTCTCCGCTTTTTAGCAGTTCCTTTGTTAAAAGATAGTAGGCATTTTCAAGGTCAGGGTGCAAATCTTTATATTCAAGGGATTTATATATATACCTAAGTGACGTGGTAGGTAAATTTTTCTTTGAGTAAAGTAATGCCAGATTATGATAAATAGCAGTTCTTAACTTAGGCTTTTCTCTTTCATTATCGTGACTTAGGGAAGAATGGAACAATTCTTCAGCCAAGTCATACTGTTTTAGGTCAATATAATTTAATCCCTGAATCAATTCACAATCAGCAATTTTGATCGAATATAGAGCAGGGTTACTCTTGTAAATTCTAATAGCCTGTTCTAAAGAGATTGAAGATTGAATGGCATTTTCCATGTAATAATATAAAGCTGCCTTTTTATGGTAGAAGTCAGCTGTTTCAAGCGGATCCTTATTATAGGGAAGGTATTGTTCAGCATAAGTGTACCATTCCAGTGATTTAGGATAGTTTTTCCTTTTCATTTCATACATAGCTGAGACGTATGCATACATATAAAGGATATCTTCACTGACATAGTATTTATGGTTTCTTGCCTTCAATAGCATAGAGTACGCAGCTTGAATATCTCCATATTGAAGGTAGTAACGTGAGGTTAACACATATTTTGCACAGATTTCCTCATTGTTTGTGGTCTCGGATGAATCTGGAAACTCTCTTTCTAAATCAGCTAACAATTGAGTGCTTTCTTCCTGATTATAGTTTCTTAACGCATTTGTAAGTTCGCTAAACAAATCAACCGTATGTACTTGAGCAACCATGCAAATCTCCTTCTATTATTTTCCTATAGTATAACGTACTACCTTATATTTTCCATGGGAGATTATTACTATTTTCTAAAAATTCATATTAGGCGTAATAATGTGTAAACTCTAGAATCCCGATGTTAGGAAGCTGTGAAAAGTAATAATTAAGCAGGAATATATTTGAAAAGTTGTTGCAAAGGAAGTAGAAATATTCAAAAATCCCTATTCGACAGCCAAATCGACAAAAGTGTATAGTTTTCAACAATAAATAGTTGGGAGGGAAAGTTTGTCAATATGAATCATTTTGAGAGTTTGAATCGAAATGTCAGGAATCTCTTGGATTCCCATCTGGTGATGTGTTGGAAGTGTAAAGAGTTGGTTGAGGAACAAGATATTGTAGCGGTAACCGATGGGCGTACTTCATGGGTTGAGTATTGTCAGGATTGCTTAGCTTTTCATCAGGAACATAAGAGAGACTATACAAAACTTGACGTGTAATGTAGAAAAAGAGGCCACTCATTTAGAATGGCCTCATGTTTAAAACTGATTAGTTTTGTTTATTTTTTCGTGTAAATGGCCACCATACTCCATTCCCAAAGGAAACGGTAATAGCCGGAATGAGTAATGGCAGGATTATTAAGCCATACAGGAGAAGACCAGTAATGACGATTGTAGCAATTTGAATTAAGCTTAGCACCCCAGATGGCATCATGGCACCGAATGTACCCGCCAGGATAATGGCTGCAGTAATGACAACTGATCCCATTTTGGCCATTGATGTCATCATGGCTTCTTTCACATCCATTTTGGCCTCTTCATTGAAACGATCAAGCAGGAAGATGGAGTAATCCACCCCAAGTGCGATAAGCATAACAAAACCGAAAAATGGTACGGCCCAGCTGATCCCATCATAGTTTAATAGATTGACGAAAATCAATTCTGCGATAGAAACAGATGTGTAGTAAGTCAGCAAAAGAGATCCAATCATATAAAGCGGCATGATCATAGACCGGAATAAGATTGTAAGGACAATAAATAATCCGCTTAAAATAATGATCATTGTTCTTGTAAAATCATTTTTGGAGATCTCTGAAAGATCATCATTCGTAGCTGGAATGCCACTGTATGCAATGGTCATATCTTCTAAAGGCGTTCCTTTAACTTGATCTTGTACGGTTTGTTTAATGGCCTCAGTCGTATCAATTGCTTCTTTAGAATAAGGGTCATTCTTTAGAATGATTTCCATTTTAATTCCTTTTTCATTAGCAAAAGAATAACGATCAATTGCTGGCTGGAACTCTTCGTTTTCAAGGGTGCCTTTTGGAATGAACACACCTGTTTCGGTAAGCGAATTTGATTCTCCCATCGCTTTTGTGATTTCTTCAGCATCTTTTAGACCAGACTCGATATCTTCGAGACCATCGATTGAGGCACCAACTCCACTAGCTAATTCAGCAAGTCCGTCTTTAAGTCTGCTTACTTGACTCGTTTTTCCTTGTAAACTGGAGGATGCACCAGCGAGTGACTGCTGAATTTGGCCAAGTTGCTGTTGAACTTGGGCTAGTTGTTTAGAAGCTTGAGCCACATTTCCTGACTGACTAAGATCTTGATTTATGGTGGTAAGCTGCTGGTTTATTTGCTTAAGGGCATTAGCAGCCTCACCTAGACCATTTGCGTTGGTTGCCGTCCCTGATGGAAGTTGGTTTGCTATGTTATTCAATCCAGCTTCAATCTCGGTTAACCCGGATTTTGTTTTATTAATTCCTTCACGAGCCTGATTCAGACCATCGGACACCTGTCGAAGTTGATGGTCAATATATAATTCTTCAAGAATTTCTCCCGTAGGTCTTGTGATCGTTCTAATGGCGTCGACTTCTTCATTTGTAGCTATTTCCGAACTCAATTCTTCAACATAAGGGATAACCTCTCTCGTAACCATATCATCTTCAGCTTTAATGACGATATTTAGAGGGAGAGATTCACCCTTGCCAAAGCCCTCCTCAATTGCTTTTAGTCCTTTAACCGAACCATAATCATCACCGATTTCATCCACTGTATTAAACGATAATTGTCCATTATATGTTAAGAGAAGTGGAACAGTAATGATGGCAACAATCACTAGGGACCAAATAGGTCTATGGACTGAGAAGCGTCCGAGCAGAATCCACAATTTACTATCTTTGTGGGAAGCCGATTTTTTAGATGGCCAAAACAACTTGTCCTTTAAGACAGCCATGAAAAAAGGAATAATCGTGAATAGCACAATCATTAATACAGCGATCCCCACAGCAACACCGACTGCTGATTTGAAAATAGTAAATTCGGCAAAACCGATGGCAACAAAGCCGATAAAAACAGCAATGCCACTAATTAAAAGAGTACGACCTGCGGTTTTATACGTATTTACTATGGCAGTTTCAGTAGAGTGTCCATTCGTAAGTTCTTCTTTATAGCGGCTCAACAGTAAAATACAATAATCTGTTCCGATTCCAAATAGGACGGCAACTAGAAATATTTGTGTATAGTTTGAAACCGGGAAGCTAAACCACTCGATAAAAAAGGACACAAGTGACTGGCTAAGTAAATAGGTAATCCCAACTGCAACTAGTGGAATAAAGGGTGTGATAATAGAACGGAACACGGCAAGCAGGAGGACAAAGATCAGAACTACTGTTATGATTTCAGTCCGCTCCAGCCCCTCTTGACTGCTTTCATTTACATCCTGGTTAATGATCGCTTCCCCAGTAATATAAACTGTGTGTTCGCCAGACAGTATATTAGATTTAATGTGGTCTGCAAGCTCATTGATTTCTTTGTCTGTACCATCAACTGTGATGGGAATAAGGATCGTTTTCTCATCTTGTGAAACAAGCTGGTCAGTCGCCTCTTTAGTTTCAAAAGGTGCAACCACATTAGTAATGGAGCCTTCCAAGTTCTTCAACTGGTCGACAGTGGAAGCAATGGATTGTTTGACATCCTGATCAACTGGTTCATCAAGTGTGAATACAAGGGAAATGGTGTCTGCATCCGCCCCGGCCTTTTCTAAGATCGCTGCAGCCTTCTGGGAATCTGTACCTTCGGGAAGTTGTAAGTTTCCAGCTTCTTCAGCTTGTTGAGTTAAATTAGGTGACACTATAAATAAGCCCGCCGTTAATAAGATCATGAGTGTCACAATGATCCATTTATACTTTAATATCATTCTCATTATTAATCTTCCTCTACTCTTAGAATTGCTTTTACTTTATTGAATATCCGAATGAATTCATCGATTTCAGAATCTTTAAGTTCTCCAGCGAGTAATTCTTCTATATGGTTGGAAATAAGCTCGTTAGATTGATGGATGATAGATTTTCCTTTGTCGGTCAAGGTGAGTGTTTTTCCTCGGTTGTCCTTTTCAGAACTCACAATATCTATTAAGCCGTTTTGGCTCAATTTTTTCAGTCTGTTTGAAACGGCACTCTTATGGACCCCTTGTAATTCAGCAAGTCTCCCTGGTGATACTTTTTCTAACTTGAACAGAATTTGAAGCATATGAATTTGTTCCGGAGAATAAAGATCATAAATTTCGTGGTCAATCGACTTTATTATTCTCTCGGTACCAAAGATCATGACTTCTTTAAAAAGATCTACAGCTTTATCTAAACGATCATTCACTAAAAAACCTCCAGGCGAAAAAGTAGTTTATACCCTAAACAAAATATAGTTTACACCCTAAACTATATTTATGCAATCATATTGTAACTAACGTCAGTAATTGTTAGATGGATTAACAGGAATTTGTACTAGTACATCGTGATTTAATTTTGTGTTAGACTTGTTGGAAAGTGAATAGTATCCTAGTCTTGCTAGGAATAAGAAAACTATAATGTAATTAGGGGTTGAATAGAATGAAGAGCACTGGCGTTGTTCGAAAAGTAGATGAGCTTGGAAGAATTGTTATTCCAAAAGAGCTGCGTCGTACGTTAGAAGTAGAGGAGAAAACTCCGCTAGAAATATTTGTTGAAGATGACAAAATTATTTTGAAGAAATATAAAGCCAATAAAGAGTGTGTGATAACTGGAGAGGTTAGCGAGGATAACCGTGAATTCTTTAACGGCCTTGTTCTGAGCCAGAGAGGTTTAGAATTATTAAAAGAAGAGTTAGAAAAGGTCACTAAATAATATAGTAGAATGCTATGGAAAACCGTTTCTTATAGAGGAACGGTTTTTTAATGGAAAAATGCTCAATAAACAAATGACATCAAGCTGCAATTTTCGGAGACCATCGACTTATTAAGGGTGATTTAAAGACTAGTACCATCTATTTAATATAGTCGTATAGACCTCAAGTGAAAAATAATTCTCTTTTATTTGAATATAATACCTATTTGGAATTTATTACAATCGATTGATTTTTACTAGTGAATAGGACTATAATTTGACATTGTTAGAGGGATTTCGACAAATTATTTTTCTGAAAATTCCTTTAAGTGGTAATGTTTTATTCAGATTCATTATCTACTTAATCATCAAGGAGGTTAAAAATCGTGGCTCAATACAGTAAGGAGGATATTGTAAACAGTGTTCCTCAAAGAGGGTTCTTTGGACATCCAAAGGGATTGTTTACACTATTCTTCACCGAATTCTGGGAACGTTTTTCCTATTACGGAATGCGAGCAATTCTATTATTTTATATGTATTATGAGGTGTCGAAGGGCGGCCTTGGCTTAGACGAGGGAACTGCAGCTTCTATTATGGCCATTTATGGGGCACTCGTATATATGTCTGGAATAATCGGAGGTTGGATTGCAGATAGATTGCTAGGTGGTACATCTACTGTGTTTTATGGTGGTGTCCTCATTATGTTTGGACACATTGCTTTATCCTTACCAGGAAGTTTAACAGCCTTTTTCATTTCAATGGCTCTGATTATTATCGGTACCGGTTTATTAAAACCAAACGTCTCAAATGTGGTAGGAGATCTTTACGCTTCAGAGGATTATCGCAGAGATTCAGGCTTTAGTATTTTTTATATGGGAATTAACCTTGGTGCCTTCTTATCTCCTTTAATCGTAGGAACAGTTGGACAGGAGTTTAACTTCCATGCCGGATTTGCCATCGCTGCTGTTGGTATGTTCTTCGGATTGATTACTTTTATGGTGACAAAGAAAAAGTACTTAGGTTTAGCAGGTAAGAATGTTCCGAATCCATTAACGAAAGTAGAACGGAGCAAAACTTACAAGCGTGCAGGTATCGGTGCAGTCATTGTCATTGCCTTTTTTGCTATAACTATTCCGACCGGGATCATGACGATCAATCGCTTAACCTATCTTGTTAGCTTTCTAGGTCTCTCCATTCCAACGGCATATTTTATTGTTATGTATCGAAATAAAAAGACAACGAAAGACGAAAAGTCAAGACTGCTTGCCTATATTCCGTTGTTTGTTGCGTCAATGATGTTCTGGTCCATCCAGGAGCAAGGATCCATTATTCTAGCTCAGTATGCTGACCAGCGTGTAGACTTAAGTCTTAGCGGATTCGCTATACAATCTTCATGGTTCCAGTCCTTGAATCCATTATTTATTATCTTCCTGGCACCTGTATTTGCCTGGTTATGGATTCGATTAAAAGGAAAGCAGCCTAGCACACCACAGAAGTTTGCATTCGGTTTAATGTTTGCTGGAGTATCCTTTCTGATACTGGTTATTCCTGCATTAACCAATGGGGATAATTTAGTTAATCCATTATGGCTTGTGGTCAGCTTCTTTATCGTTGTCATTGGGGAACTGCTATTATCCCCTGTCGGCTTGTCAGCCACAACGAAACTGGCGCCTGCAGCTTTTGCTTCACAAACGATGAGCTTATGGTTTCTTTCTAATGCTGCAGGACAAGCGATGAACGCTCAGCTTGTGAAACTTTACAATATCAATACTGAAATTGCTTATTTTGGTATTCTTGGAGGAACTTCTATCTTATTAGGAGTCATCCTATTTTTGTTCTCACCTAAGATTTCTAAACTAATGAAGGGTGTTTTCTAATCCCCATTTTACTAAAAAGCTGCACTTTGTGAGGTTAGATCACAAAGTGCAGCTTTTTTTATTTACCATTGTTTTTCGAGCCAGAAAAATATTTTATCAAAATTTTGCAAAATGGAAGGAAACATGTAAAATATAAAGTCAGATTATGAGATAATAGGTAGTATAAAGAGGTTAATAAATGGTGCAGGGAATAGGTATGAAAGGGTGTAGAAATGGCAACGAGAAAAGATCGACGAAAAAAGAAAAGAAAGTGGCTATGGGTTTCGCTGGCTGTAGTCCTGCTGGTAGCCGGTGGCAGTGCAGCTTACTTATATTCCATTTACCGTAATGTAAAAACAACAGTTGACAGTGAAATTCACAAAAAAGTTTCGGGCATTGATCATCAGGTTACTGAAAAGAAAGTAGAAGATGAAGAGCCGATCAATGTTTTGCTGCTTGGTGTAGATGAACGGGAACATGATACCGGACGTTCAGACACGATGATTGTGATGACACTTGATCCAGCAAATGACAGGATGCAGATGGTCAGTATTCCGAGGGATACTAGAACAAAAATTGTCGGAAAAGGTATTATGGATAAAATTAATCATGCCTACGCTTTTGGCGGCAGCGATATGTCTGTCAACACGGTAGAAAATTTTCTGGATATAAGTTTGGATTATTATGTGCGCATGAATATGGAAGGCTTATCTCAGATGGTTGATTTAGTAGGCGGGATTACAGTGCAAAATGACTTTGCCTTTACACAGGGAGGTTACAATTTCCCTAAGGGGCAAATTGAGCTTGAAGGAAATGAAGCCCTTGCATGGGTCCGGATGCGTTATGACGATCCTCAGGGGGATGCCGGACGTAATGAACGTCAGCGCCAGGTTATTCAAGGTGTTATTAATAAAGGTTCATCGATTAATGTTGTGAATAATATCGGTTCGATTATGGATGTTTTTGGCGAAAACGTGGCAACCAATATGAAGTTCGAAGATATGAGAAATCTGGCTATGAATTATCGGAGTGCCAGGGAGAATTTAACGACATACCAGATGACTGGGCAGGGCACAAGGATCAATGATATTTACTATCTGCAGGTGCCGCAGTCTGAAGTGAAGAAAACGCATGAGATGATTAAAGAGTATAGTTCTTAGGAGATTATCAGAAGTCTTAACTAACAAATGGACAGGCAGGGCTCAGAAAGGGAGTCTTGCCTTTTTATTACATAAAGGAAAAGGGAGGACTTAAAATGGCTGGATTGAAGAATGCTAGAATTGGCTGGATAGGTACGGGAGTAATGGGGAAAAGCATGGTGGAACGTTTGCTGAGGGAAGGCTATGAAGTAAATGTATTTACTCGTACTCCGTCAAAGGCGGATGAATTGATTGAAAAAGGGGCCTGCTGGCAGGACAATGTGAGGAATCTAACGAAGGAATCTGACATTATTTTTACAATGGTCGGCTATCCGTCGGACGTGGAAGAGGTTTATTTTGGAGAGAACGGTATTCTGGAACATGCGGCTGAGGGTACCTATATGATTGATTTGACGACATCTTCCCCAGACCTTTCGAAGAAAATTACTAAAAAGGCTGAAGAACGCCGTTCGTATGCATTGGATGCTCCGGTATCTGGTGGTGACGTCGGAGCGAAACAGGGGACACTTTCGATTATGGTCGGTGGTGAAGAAAAGCCGGTGGAGTATATCTGGCCAATACTGGACGTATTAGGGAGTCAGATTGTATGGCAGGGGCCAGCCGGCGCTGGACAATTTACAAAAATGAGTAACCAGATTGCTATTGCCTCCAATATGATGGGAGTTTCCGAAGCATTAATCTATGCGGAGGCTGCGGGTCTTGACCCCTCCACCGTTCTTGAAAGTATAAGCGGCGGTGCTGCAGGAAGCTGGTCACTAAGTAACCTTACTCCTCGCGTCATCAAAGGAGATTTAGAACCCGGATTTTATGTGAAACATTTTATTAAAGATATGAAAATCGCAATCGAATCCGCAGAAAAAATGGAACTCGACCTGCCAGGACTAAAACTTGCTAAACAATTGTACGATCAAATCTCAGCGGACGGCTATGCTAACAGCGGCACCCAGGCCCTTTATCAATATTACAAAGGATAGTGTAGGTATGGATTAAACTTCCACCTCAGGTCATCCAATATTTGGATGACCTGAGGTGGGATTATTTGTAAATGTATGGATTTTATTGTTTTTCTTTAGTTGTTAAAAACCTTTATAATAGATGGGAGAGTATGATAGGAGAGGAGAGTTGATATGGAGAAGGTTGGTAGAAATGATCCATGTCCTTGCGGAAGTGGAAAGAAATATAAAAAATGCCACGGTAAGACGAATGTAATCGAATTCCCTTCGAAAAAAGTTGAAGAGGAATTGGACCGTTATTTGCTTCAATTTCAGGATTACATGTACGACCATTACCCTCATTTATTCCCCTCCACAAAGGCTTCATCTCAAGAAGAAGAGATAGAGCATTTTGTTCGTCTTCTTTATAAAGGTCTATTTGTACCACAAACTGATGGAGAAACTGTCTTTCAACACTTTTTTAAGCAAAAGCAGAAATCAATGATCCGGCCTGCCACAATAAAGGCTCTACAGATTTGGGGCTCTTCACATGCGAGTATCTTTCGTCTTTTAGAGGAAGGTCCCGATGGGTTTGTATATGTTGAAGATGTACTAAAAGACGGTCAATTTAAAGTAGGGAGAGATCGAATTCCATTAGATAATGAAGACCTGCTACATTTCCCTTATTACATGGGCATTTTAATGAATTGGGGGAACTTTTATAATTTTATTCCTCTGGCACTGCCAAATACTAAGGCAGGCTATGAATATTTCATATCTGATTTAGAAGCGGAATTCAATGGTCAATCAAGGGCTGTTGAGCTCAGTGATTACTTGCATCACAATTTTCTTAGTGCATTCCCTAAGTGGCTTTATATGGAACCGGTAGATTCGTTTGATGAAAACGGGGAATTAACCGAGAAGCAGCTTGAAGTATTTGAAGTTCTAGACGAACATGTAGACTACTCGGATCAACAGCTTGAAGCATATGTCACATTAAAAGGGTTGTGGCTGAGGTATTGTGAGGAACAAGATCCGATAATCAGGAAGCCTGCTGTATTTGCTGCAGCACTTGAATATTTCTTCTATGAGGTCCCTTATTTTGGTGGAGATCGAATAGTTACTCAGAAAGAAGTAGCCGAAAAATATAGAATCAGCTCAAACAGTCTGTCTAGACGGTATCAGGAGTTAATAGAAATTTTTTATGAACTGATCCAGAATTATGAGGAGCATAGCGAGGATCCGGAAATGATTTTCTATGTAAAGCCAAGTGCTCAAATAAGTGTTGAAAGACATACGTATGAACTGAATAAAAAGATAGAACAAATGGGCTTCCATTCAATTGATGAGATTAATGAATATATGAACCAACATAGAAATGATCCGTTTGTTCCAGAAAATGACAGAGAACTTGCCCAGGTAAAGGCGTACGAAGCCTATGAAACTAAGAATGATGAAGAGAAAAGAAGATTAGTAGATGAAGTGTTGTCACTTGATAAAAACAGCGTAGATGGACTTGTACTCAGATCGCAATTTACAAATAATGAGACAGAAAAACTCACATCAGTGATAAAGGCTGTTCATTCCGGTTATGATCGCCTTAAATCAGATGAGGATGTTAGTCTATGGCAAGTTATCGAGGCCCGTCCTCTATTAAGGGCTATTGAGTTTTTAGCAGAAATGTACGAGGAAAGAGAAGAAATCGGTAACGCAATTGAGTGGTATGAGGAACTTCTTGAGTTGAATCCACAGGACAATCAAGGAATTCGTTCGCGATTAATACCTCTTTATGTAGGAACGGAAAGATATCTCGATGTACAAAAATTGTTAGACTCGTACCCTGAGGAGGATTCATTAGAGCAGACGATGACCATTGCCCTGCTTATGATTTTGTTAAAAATGGACAGGAAGGATATAAGGGCTCAACTCCAACTAGCTCATGCTAACAATGAGTTTGTAGGTGGGTTGCTTACTGGTAAGGAATCGATGCCTGAAGAACTTCCCGAACTATTTAGTCGCGGTTCATTTGAGGAAGCGGTCATTTATGTACATCGCAATGGACACTTTTGGGAGCCGCACCTCGAACAACTTAACCCGATTTTGAAATGGAAATGAATGTAAGACCTGAGGTGGAATAAATATGGAAAAATCCCTCGCCTAAATCTGGCGAGGGGTTTTTTGTTAATTCTTAAGTGATCCGTGCGGGTCGAGGACAAATTTTCTAGGGACACCGCTGTCGAATTCACTGTATCCTTTCGGAGCGTCTTCCAATCCTATAATCGTTGCGTTAACAGCTTTTGCAATGTCAGCTTTATCGTTTAAGATAGCTTGCATTAGTCCTCGATGATAGCGCATGACAGGAGTTTGTCCGGTTACAAAGGATTGAGCTTTTGCCCATCCTAAACCAAAGTTGAGTTTTAAGGCACCTTCGCGTGCGTCCTCATCTGAGGCTCCCGGATCTTCTGTAACATAAAGACCAGGGATCCCAAGGCCGCCGCCTGCTTTTGTCGCTTCCATAATGGAATTCAAGACCACGGCAGGAGCTTCCTCATGACTATGGCCGTGTGCTTCAAATCCAACACAATCCACTGCGGCGTCGACTTCAGGCACGCCTAAGATTTGTTCGATCTGTTCAGAAATATTATCATGCTTACTAATATTGATCGTTTCACATCCGAAACTGCGTGCCTGCTCAAGGCGCTCTTCAATTAAATCGCCAACAATAACGACTGATGCGCCAAGCAGCTGGGCAGAGTGAGCGGCAGCTAGTCCTACGGGTCCGGCCCCCGCAATATAAACCGTTGAGCCTATTTGAACACCAGCTGAATATACCCCATGAAATCCAGTTGGAAAAATATCAGAGAGCATGGTCAAGTCAAGCATTTTTTCCATCGCCTGGTCTTTGTCAGGAAATTTTAACACTTGGAAATCTGCATAGGGAACCATAACGTATTCGGCTTGCCCGCCGACCCAGCCTCCCATGTCGACATAGCCGTAAGCGGAACCGGGGCGATCCGGATTTACATTAAGACAAATGTGTGTTTTTCCTTCAATACAGTTAACACAGCGTCCGCAGGCAATATTAAAGGGGACGGAAACAAGATCACCTTTGTGTACAAATTCAACGTCTCTTCCCGTTTCAATGACTTCGCCGGTAATTTCATGACCAAGAACTAATCCTTCTGGGGCTGTAGTGCGTCCACGAACCATGTGCTGGTCGCTCCCGCAAATGTTTGTAGATACTACTTTCAAAATCACACCATGCTCACATTTGCGTCCAACATTAGCTGGGTTGACCCCGGGACCATCTCTTAACACTAATTCTGGAAAATCAATATCCTTTACGACTACGCTCCCTTCACCGTTATAGGCTACTGCGCGATTATTCGTTGCCATTATATATGCCTCCTCCTGTAAAATGTATGACTGATGGACAGAACGACATTCTATTAACTCTTTATGAGACAACTTCATTCCTTAGTCTTATTGCAGCGTGGTTTCCTAGTGGATCCGGAACTGTATGTATGATAAGAACGCTTAGTTAGATTTAACTTTTTCATACCCTATAAAAGGAGTACCTTAAACATAACTGAGAAAAATATCCACCTCAGGTCATCCATAATCTGGATGACCTGAGGTGGATTATTTTTACATAGAATCAGGTGCTTTATGATAGAATGGGGACGTAATGGAGAGGGTGTGATTAGTGATGTCTAGGAATAAAGGGATGTTATTTGTGTTGGCGGGGGCGGGAAGTTTCGGATTCACCCCTGTTTTTGTGAAGTTGGGTTTCGGTAATGGATATACACTTGGAGAAATAAATATTATTCAAATGATTATTGCTTTCATAATTCTTTGGGGAATCGCTTTTCTTCTGCGTGCTAAGATGACCGGTTTAACTAGAAAAACAATCCTTAAAATTATGGCAATGGGCAGTTTCGTAGGGTTAACGAGTATTTTTTATTATGGAGCTATCCATTATCTGTCTGCATCCTTAGCTATTATTTTGTTATTTCAGTTTGTATGGATGGGGTTCTTTTTTGAGTGGGTGTTTAATCGAAGGAAACCGACTGTGCTGGCCATTTGTTCGATGGCGATCACTTTGATTGGTGTGTTTTTCGCTTCTAATATTCTAATCACGGGTATAGTAGAACTGCCTGCCATAGGCCTAATATTTGGTATGTTATCAGCATTTACTTATGCAGGATTCATATTTTTTAGCGGGCAAATCGCTGTGGATGTTGATCCCTGGGCTCGGAGTCCGATTATGGTGACTGGTTCGCTGATCTTAGTTACCCTTACCTTTGTAAAAGATATCCCTACCTTACCGGCTGGAGATGTGAAATTGTGGATTGTAGGGGGAGGAGTAGCTTTGTTTGGTGCTGTTATCCCACCTTTGTTCTTTGCAATTGGAGCTCCGACACTGTCAGATGGATTGGCTAATGTACTAAGTGCGATTGAACTTCCTGTAGCACTCATTTCAGCAAATCTCATACTCGCTGAATCGATCACTGCCTTACAATGGGGCGGTGTAGTCCTAATCATTGCTGCAATTTTCCTAAATAACAGCAGGGGATTGAATAAAAGACTCAATTTGAAGAGGTCAACATAAAACAGCTCCTTGGATCGATTGGTGTTGGGGCTGTTCCATGACGGACTGTCTGATTATTCTGTTAAAATGGATGGTAATAACATGGAGAGGATGAAGGATATGGTTCAGAAGTTAGAGAAAGATTCTTTTGTGTACGCGATGAGTAAGGAGAACAAACCAGCTTTGAAGGTTCGTGCCGGTGAGCAAGTAGTTATGGATACGTATGATTGCTTTGAAAATCAAATTCAGTCGGAGGAAGAAACATTTTCGAGTATTGACTGGGAGCGCATTAACCCGGCTACGGGACCAGTATACGTAGAAGGCGCCCAGGCAGGTGATATTTTGCAAGTAAGAATAGATGGGATTGAGCTTGGTGAACGAGGTGTAATGGCAACAGGTCCGAAACTTGGTGTCATGGGGCATCGAATAGATGAATTTAAAATAAAAATGATTGAAATAAAAGAAAACGAATTAGTGTTTGATGACAGAATCAAACTGCCTTTACAACCGATGATTGGCGTGATTGGAGTTGCTCCAGAGAACGAAGCTGTTTCATGTGGGACGCCGGGAGCTCATGGGGGAAATATGGATACTAAGCTTATAACAACCGGTGCAACATTGTATTTCCCAATTTTTCAGGAAGGTGGACTTTTTTCATTAGGAGATGTACATGCGGCCATGGGCGATGGCGAGGTATGTGTGTCAGGAGTTGAGATTCCAGCGAAAGTGATGGTGACATTAGATGTGATTAAGGGATACTCAATTGATTATCCTTATATTGAGAATACAGCGGGGGCAGCATCACTTGTTTCTAGAGAATCTTTAGATGAGGCTGCTGATCTTGCGGTGGAAAAAATGATTGATCTACTGCAGCCACAAACCGATCTAACCCTTGCTGAGTTTACGATGCTCATGAGTGCAGCTGGAGAAGTTCAAATAAGCCAAATCGTTGATCCATTAAAGACCGCACGTTTTTTTGTGCCAAGAAAGATATTGGATGGATATGGACTGAAGTTATTTAGGAAATAAAAAAGCCTTCAGAGGATTTTAACCAATTTCACCCACCTCAGGTCATCCAGATTCTGGATGACCTGAGGTGGGTGAAATTAACATATTTAGGCAAAAAAATAAACCGTCTTCCTGCAAGAGAGGAGACGGTTTATTCTAAGAACCAAAATTAACAATTAAGTCATGCGTTTTTTGAATTTCTGATTGCGGCATCTCTATTAAATACATCCCAGAACTAGTTATAGGATTCCCGGACATTTGGTAAGTAGAGATGTTTTTGCGCGCACTGCTATAATTCATGGCGAGCCGGCGCATATCCCCAAATTCCATATTTGTTTTCATATTATTCCCTAATACATTCATCACTTCATCAATCTGATTGATCATATTTAATCCGGCAGCTTTATCAATGACTCCTTGAATCACTTGACGCTGACGGTGATTACGTCCAAGGTCCCCTTTCGGATCTTCTTTACGCATACGCACATAGGCGAGGGCTTCTTCGCCCGATAAATGCAATTGACCTTTTGGAAATTGGAAGCCATCTTGGGTAAAGGCCATATCATTATTAACAGTGATTCCATCCACAGCATTGACCAACTGTGCCAGCCCTTCCATATTCATCGTTACATAATAATCAATATGAATATCAAGGAAGTTTTCAACGGTCTTAACAGACATATCACTTCCACCATAAGCATAAGCATGATTGATCCGGGTCACACGCCCATCACCTGCAATTTTCACTTTAGTATCGCGGGGAATACTGACCAGTTGCATTTGATTATTAGCTGGATCAAGGGTCATTACAATCATTGTATCTGAACGTCCTTGATCATTCTCGCGTTCATCTACACCTAGCAAAAGGATATTGATAGGCTCTTTATTATCAACTTTCTTATCTGTTATCTCTGTATCTATGGAAGGTACATTTTCGTGAAGTTTGCTATTAACTGTTTGTTTGACGTTATTAAAAATCGTAAATGCATAAACGCCTCCTCCAATGAGCAGGAGCACGACAATGAGCAGGACGATTTTCCACCAGCGTCCCTTTTTCCTCTTCCTTTTCTTCATTTCTTTTCGTCCCATAACTCCACCTCAATTATGTAGAATAGCATCGAACTAATTATCTATTATACTTGTAATGGTGAATCTTGTAAAAGTAATGATGAATAATCTGGAAAAAAGCCCCACCTCAGGTCATCCAATATCTGGATGACCTGAGGTGGGGTGGGGCGATTTGATGTGCTACTATGAATTGGACAGGCAGCAGGGGGGAAGAAGAAAATGAAAGAAGTGATTGTGTTTTTAGCTGAAATTGTTAATGTATTTCATGATCTATTGTTAGAAGTATCTCAGTCGTCTGGATGGAATCTGACTGATAAGGAGCTTCACTTCTGGATTATCGGAATACTGGGAATCATAGGATTGATTTTTGTAGATGTACTATTTCATATGATTGCTAGATGGAGTATTACGGTTATTTCATTTTTGTTTACACTCTCTATGGTTCTTGTTTTTGTGCTGGCTGTAGAAATTCAGCAGAAGATTACAGGCAGGGGGGCTATGGAGTTTAATGATGCCGCCATAAGTGTACTCGGATTTTTAGCCTTTTGTGTTGTTTATTTTTTCATGAAAATGATAGCAAAATGGATTCGAACAAGGTGAAACCCCCTTCTTTCTTTGTAAAGTAAGGGGGCTGTTTCTTCTTATTTTATAACTTTTCCATCACTATCTACGTAGACAGAGGTCACAATGGTACGATTAAATGGAACGTTTGCTTTCGTCTTTCCTTTAAGGTCAATAGTAAGATTGTAAGTGCCTTCTCCGAGTTTTTCTAACTTTTTAGAAGAGGAGCCGTTCAGATCATTCCACTTTAGGCTTTTCGTCTTCTTTTTACCTTTCTTATAGTAGTCTAGGCGAATATCTGCTTTTACTTTGTTATGATCGATCGCTTGTTGATGCTGTGCGAGTAAAGATACTTCCATGTTTTTATTTACTGTAAAGTCTAAGTCCTGATTAACGGGGCTTTGATAATGGACGGATAGAAGGTAGTGCTCCTCAGGTGAAGCTGCTTGAAGTGTCCATTCTCCTTTAGCAGGTTGGTTTAGTTGAATAGAATGATAATAAGCACCCTGGAAAATATTTGACGAAGCTGGTGTGACTTCAAAGGATGAATGGTTTTTACCGTCTGGTCCAATGAGAGTTAATGCAGTATTTTCCCTTTCGCTGATCCAGTTCACGGTAGCTTCAGTTACGTGATCTTCTACTATGAATTTTTCATAAGTTGATCCTTTATAGGTTCCCCCGCGATAGTAGTAGTTTGCAAGAGGGGAAGGCTGATGTTTTTTCCGATCCATTGGTTCTGTTAACGTTTTATAAGCCGTTACGGATTGGTTTTCATAAAGGTATTGATCAAATAACCGGAATGTGGAACTGCCTAAGCGGATTTCTGAGTGATTCCAGTCAGCTACTTTAACTTCCTGGGCATAAGGAAGGCGTGAGCTAGCCACAGTAACTGCACCATCATTCGCTCCATAGCTGCTCAGGTATAACCCGCCCCAGTAAAGCGAAGTTCCAAAGGTTCCCCATCCTGTACCGCCGAATGTAAAAATGGGATCTTTATCAACATTAGCATGACTGTCGGTTTGGCTGCGGAAATTGTTCATGTAGCCGGTTTGGAGCGAATAGACGGCTGGATTTTTACTTCCAATTATGTCAGCCAACCACCCGGCCCAACTGCTATAGGCAAGATCGGCAAGCTGTGAACCATGATGAGGGGTAGAGAGGGTAATCAAACGGTCAACGTAAGGGGAGGCCTGGTAATGTACAAGGGCGGACTGTGTATCGATGCCACCTTTACTATGTGCTACGAGTACCAATTCTTCGCCAAAGTACTCGTAAATTTGTTTTAGTTTTTCAGCTAATAACTTTCCGTTGTCCCACATATTTTTAGTAGGATACAAATCTACAAATGCCGTTTCAAAGCCATGATTATAAGCCGTTTGATACATATCATTTTCTTTCCACCAGGTGTGAGAGGAACTATTTAAGCCATGAACAAACACAACAGGCGACTTGGAAGAATCAACATCAGTGGGAGTGAGACCGACGTACCACTGCCCAGGCGTTCCGGAGGGGTCTCCTTTTCCAAATGAACCTGCATAAACTTGTAATGGTGATAGGAGAATAACTACTAGCAGAAAGATTCCTGCTTTTTTTAGCATTTGTACACTCCTTTCTGACAAAATCGATGAAGTCACAGTCAGCAATTTATTATATACGTCTGAATTTTTTGTAGAACAAAAAGTTAAAATAAATAGTTCAGTGAACTCAGGTGTTTTAGTGTGAATATTTTAAGGTTGATCCATTCTTATTGACAACTGGCTGGCTCTCGCCGATAGTGAAGAGGAGGACAAGTATCCTCAAACAAAATTTAATAGGCTTTATGGTGGCTTCATGATTGAAGCTGAAAAGGGAAGATTGGTGCAATTCCAACGCGGTCCCGCCACTGTATAGAGGAGGCATTTTGCGAATTTCACTGTTTCTGACTCGAAATGGGAAGGAGAAAAGGCTGTTGATTCTGAGCCAGGAGACCTGCCATAAAGAAGAACATGTTAATCCTACGGGAGATAGGAGGGTGTTACGTGATGAGGTATCTATTTTTTCTTGCTGATCCCTTATAACTGCTCATAATCAAGTCACATCTTCTTTAGGAAGGTGTTTTTTTATTGCGTTTTTTGTGAGTTGGCTTTTTTGCAAAAACGCTTAACAGCTATGTAAGAGACCTGCAAGGAGGAAAGGAAATGGAAAATGCTTTACCGGTAAATGCTTCGAAAATGACACAAACACGTTTGGTTCTGCCTCCAGATACCAACCATCTGGATACGATTTTTGGAGGGAAAGTACTTGCATATATCGATGAAATTGCAGCCTTAACCGCTATGAAACACTCTAATTGTGTGGTTGTTACGGCATCGATTGACTCAGTGGATTTCCTATCTTCGGCTAAGGTAGGCGATGCGCTGACCTTGGAAGCGTTTGTTACGTCAGCGGGAAGGTCATCAATGGAAGTTTATGTAAAGGTGTTTGCTGATGACTTATTAAAGGGGGAGAAGATGGTGACAACTGAATCATTCTTAACGATGGTTGCTGTAGATTCAGAAGGAAAACCAACACCGGTTCCACAAGTAATCCCTGAAACAAAAGAAGAAATAAGGTTACATCAAACAGCACCCTCGAGAAAAGAGTATCGCCGCAACCGCGCCAGCTTACGATAATCCCAATTAATTCCACCTCAGGTCATCCAGAATCTGGATGACCTGAGGTGGAATTAATTGGGATTAGTTGTCGTTTTTCGGCGGGACGTCGCAGCTTTCATCTGTGCAGGCTTCTCCCTGTTTGTCATCAGTTAAGCTTTGAAAAGCAGGCGATTGCTTTTCTTCCTCCATTACTTTCTGTAAGCTTTGTACAAAAACTTCGGTAGGCTGAGCTCCAGAAATAGCATACTTTCTGTTAACGACGAAAAAAGGTACGCCTTGAACGCCGATTTCCCTTGCTTCTGCTTCCTCCGCACGAACCACCTCACCAAATTGTTCACTTGAAAGTACATCACTGACATCAGTCTGGTCAAGTCCTATGTCTTGTGCAAGTTTGATTAGTGTATCGTGATCACCAACATCTTCTGAATCGGTGAGAACAGCTTGGAAGAACCGTTCTGTCGCTTCCTTACCAAGTCCCTTGCTCTCTGCAAATTTAGCTACACGGTGGGCGTCGAATGTATTAGTAGGAACTGTTGTGTCCAGATTGTATTTCAACCCTACGCTGGTCGCTTGCTGTTCCATGTTTTTATTCATCTGCTTGGCTTCTTCCACGCTCTTCCCATACTTGGCAGCTAATTTCTCGGCATTAGACATTCCTGTGTTTTTCTCCGCTTGCGGGTCAAGTTCAAAGCTCTTATAGACGATCTCTGTCTGTTCACCTTCAGCTATTTGTGAAAGAGCCTCTTCAAGTCGACGCTTTCCAATATAACAAAACGGACAAACAAAGTCCGACCAAATTTCTATTTTCATGTTTATCACCTCATAGTTAATTTTTCACACATTTATTTTACGGGGCAATTAAGTGAAATGCCATTAATCTGATTGATAAGCCACTAGAAAGAACAGATAATATTTTTGGCTGGAATATAGTTCCACCTCAGGTCATCCAGATAATGGATATAAATAGGCTGGATGGTTCTAGTGGTCAGACGTCTTGTGCTGTGTCTTTTGGCGCAATTTGTAATTTTTACAGAAAAAAGGTCAATGTGTAGGCGGATTATCTTTTATACTTGGGAAAGATTGATAGATTTTTATAACTTATTTAGGAGGAATGAAATGAGTATTAAAAAGACGGTTGTTACTGGTCTGGCAGCTGTATTAGCGTTAAGTCCATTTGCAAGTGCGGTTCCTCAAAGTCATGCAGCGGAATCAGCAGATGACCTATTTTTCTCAGAATACATAGAGGGAAGCAGTTATAATAAAGCGATAGAAATCTATAACGGAACGGGCAGTTCAATAAATTTGTCTGCCTACACGATCGAAATGTATGCAAACGGGTCACTGGAGCCGACGGGTACTTTCGAATTGTCTGGTACACTTCCAAGCGGTGAAGTTTTCGTGGCAGCTAATAGCCGGGCAAATCAAGAGATTTTAACAAGTGCGGATGCCACTAACAATTCTGCGATTAATTTTAATGGAAATGATCCCGTTGTCCTAAAGAAAGACGGCATGGTGGTTGATTCTATCGGTCAAATTGGCAGCGAAGAATCGTATGCTGATGACGTCACACTTGTTCGTAAGGAGTCAATTACTGCTGGGAACAAAAATACAGATGACCCTTTTGAAACAGCAGGAGAATGGGATAGCTATGCCAAGGATACGACGGAGTATCTAGGAAGCTATCAAATGCCGGATGTTCCTGAAGTAGAGCTGCAATCAATTAAGGATGCGCGGACAAGCGAACCAGGAGCAACCGTTAAGGTAAAAGGAATTGCGACAGTTGCTTTTGAAACTGGTGGTCAAACAAATCTGTACATTCAGGATGAAACAGGAGGCATTATCGTTCGTGCTCCCGGTTTATCAGCTGAGGCAGGCGATGAAGTGACCGCCACAGGCGAGTTCTCTGATTATTATGGGATGCAGCAGATTCTTGCTTCGTCAGCGAATGTAGAAGTCGTCACAGAAGAAGTTGGCGTCCCTTCTCCCCAGAACGTAACTTCTCAACAATTTTCCCAAAATGAAGGTGAAACAATTGAGGGTGAATTTGTTCAAGTTAATGGGGTAGAGGTTCTATCCAAAAATAGTTACGGAGATTTCACCGTACAGGATTCAGCAGGAACATTTACGATTACACCTAACGATGAAAATGCTCTAGAAGTTGGAAAAACATATGAGCAAATTGCTGGTGTCGTTAATTACAGCTTTAATGAATATCGACTTGTTCCACGTAATGCACGGGATATTGTCAACGAAGTGTTTGCTGTGCAGGCGAATCCAGCGTCAGGTTCCCTAGTAGAGGGTGAAACAGTGGAACTGTACACCGCGCAATCAAATGCGACTATCCATTATACAACAGATGGTTCAGAACCAACGCCAAGCAGTACTAAGTATACTGAGCCAATTACAATTGAGCAGGATACAACCATTAAGGCAGTTGTTGTAAAAGAAACAGGGGAAGTAAGTCCAGTTTCAACCTTTGAGTACGAGGTGCTGAAGCCACTGGATGATGTTGAGATCCATGACATTCAAGGTGCGAGTCATACGTCCCCATACGAAGGTAATGTCGTTGAGCATGTAGAAGGCGTGGTAACAAAACTTGATGGATCAAATGGTTTCTACATGCAAAGTCTTAACCCTGATGACAAAGTGGCTACATCTGAAGGGATTTATGTGTATGACCGTTCAGGTACAGCAGAGGTGGGCGACCATGTAGAGGTAGCTGGTGAAGTAACTGAATGGCGGGAAGAAGGTTACTCTGATGCAGAGGATTTATTAACAACGCAAATTAGTGCATCAGAAGTAAGCGTAACAAAGGGTGGAACCAAACTTCCGGATCCAATCGTGTTAGGCGTGGACCGAGAGCAGCCTACGGAAGTGATTGAAAATGATGGCATGGAGTCGTTCGATGCGAAAGAGGATGGTTTGGACTTTTACGAAAGTCTTGAAGGGATGTTAATTGGGATTAAGGATGCTACGGTTGCGGCACCAGTAAAATATGAAGAGCTCGCTGTGTATGGGGAAACTAGTGAAGATCAGCGGTTTACCCGTGCTGATGGTCTGCTCATTTCACCGAATGATTATAATCCTGAGCGTCTTTTGATAGATGTGGATGGGCTTGGAATTGATGCTGTGACTGGGGATTACTTTACGGAAATGATCACGGGTGTGGTCAGCTATGATTATAGTAATTTCAAGATTCGTCCGTCCGGAGATTTTCCTGAGTTGATGGATGGCGGTACAGAGCGGGAAGTGACGGAGCTTGAGAGTTCGAAGCAGAAACTGACTGTGGCAAGTTACAATGTTGAGAATTTCTCCGCAGCGGGTGACCAGGAGAAGGCCGCTCGATTGGGCGAGGCTTTGGTGAAGAATTTGAATAGTCCTGATATTGTCGGGCTGACTGAAATTCAGGATAATAACGGGCCGACAGATGATGGAACGGTCGCTGCAAATAAGAGTTATCAAGAATTGATTGAAGCCATTGAAACTGCAGGCGGACCAAGCTATAAGTTCGTTAACATTAATCCAGTTGATAAAATGGACGGAGGGCAGCCTGGTGGAAATATTCGTGTAGGGTTTCTATATAACCCTGAGCGTGTATCGCTGACTGATAAGCCTAAGGGCGACGCGGTCACAGCTGTTGATGTTAACGAAAACGGGTTGACGCTAAACCCGGGCCGCATTGATCCACTGAATGCCGCGTTTAATGATTCTCGTAAGCCGCTGGCTGCAGAATTCAAATTTAATGGTGAAAAAGTGATCGTTATCGCCAATCACTTTAATTCAAAAGGCGGTGACGGCGCGTTGTTTGGAGCGGAACATCCTGTTGTGCTGGGAAGTGAAGAGCAGCGTATCGAGCAAGCTGAGGTTGTAAATAATTTTGTTGAAGAGGTCGATGAGGAAGTGAAGCGGGAGAATGTAGTGGTGCTCGGGGATTTGAATGACTTTGTGTTCTCAAATCCATTGCAAACACTTGCAGGCGATGATCTATCCAATATGGTTAAGCAACTTCCGACTGAAGATCGCTATTCTTATATTTACCAGGGGAACTCACAAGTACTCGATCACATTCTTGTCAGCGATCATTTAGCAAAAGAAACAAAAATCGATGCCGTTCACATCAATGCAGACTTTTCTGAAGCAAGTGGACGTGCCAGCGATCATGACCCAATGGTTGCCCAGATTCATGTGAAGAAAGGAAAAGGCACTCACCCAGATTTTCACAAGTAAATTACCTAAATTAACCACCTCAGGTCATCCAGAAACTGGATGACCTGAGGTGGTGTTTTTTTCCACATTATTTTTGTTCGTCGATGGCTGCTCGGGAGCGGTCCAGATATTCAACGACTTCTTCATAATAATTGGACACATAACTCATAAATAAGATGTCCACTACGTGAAGCTGGGCGAGCCTGGAACTTGTTGCGGCACTGCGGATCATCGCCTCTTGGGTTGCGGATGTGTAGAGAGGGATATCAGCAAGTTGGGATATTGTTGAAGAGCCATATTTGGTAATGCTGATTGTTTTCATGCCATTTTTTTTGGCCAACCGTAAGAATTGAATCACTTCATTCGTCTCACCTGAAAAAGAAACGGCGATCGCTACGTCCTTTTCTTTCGCATTGGATAGTGTGGTATAAGCCATGTGTGGATCCTGTAAACAAAAAGCATATCGACCGGCACGCAGGAATTTCTGCTGGCCATCTGCTGCCACAAGACCCGACGCCCCAATTCCAAACAGGTGAATCGATCCCGCTTCATGAATGGTGGTCACCGCTTCCTCAACATCCTCAAGTCGCAGCATTTCCTCTGTTTGCTTTATAATTTCAATCCCATTCTGCGTCATTTGACCGATGATGTGGTGCACAGACTCCCCTTCGTTTATATCCCTGTATTCCGAGGTGGATGGCTTCTGCACATCCCCGGCAATTCTCATTTTTAGTTCTTGAAATCCTTTTAATTCAAGTGATTTACATAAACGTATAACCGCAGCAGAGCTTGTCTTACTTTGTTCCGCTAATTGTTTTACGGTCATTGTTACGACGGTTTCTGGTGTAGATAAAATGTAGTTGGCGATTTTTTGTTCAGAAGTGGGGAGGCTGCTTACCACACTTCTCAACATGGCGAGTCCACCGGATATGTAGGCCATGGTTATTCCTCCTCATACAATCTATTCCAAGGATGCGTTTCTGTAGCTAATCATTCTGAAGATCTATAAACATATTAGCAAATAAAAACGTTTACATCATAGAATAAGTATATGCTATAATGAAATTAAATTTCAATAAAAAATAGTATTGTTTGAAACTATATACTGTAGGAGGCGTTTTTCATGAAAAAAAGAGGACAAATAACTTTAATAAAACAAAAACGACTTCAACTTTGCAAAGGAACACATCCATGATTATTGGGATAGATGCAGGTGGCACAGCAACGAAAGGCGCGCTGATCAATAATGAAGAAGAAGTGCTTTTTACCTTTGAGTCAGGTTATGGGAATCCATTGATAAATGAACAAAAGGCTTTTGAGCATATTGAAACTGTGATGGATGCATGCAAGAAAGCATCCGAGCAGCCTATTCAACATATCGTCATCGGTATGGCTGGCTATCAGACGATGAAACACACTATCACGCTGCCGAAGTCGTGGCGGAATAATCCGAAATTAGATGTTATTAGTGATGTGGAACTCGCCTATGAAGCAGGTTTGCCTAATCAAGAGGGGATTCTTACGATTGCAGGAACAGGCACGATCCATGCAGGCAAAAAAAACCAAAAGCTGTTTATCAGAGGGGGATGGGGCCATTTATTAGGAGATGAAGGAGGGGGATACACTCTTGGCAGGTCTGCTGTTAAACGAGTACTATACGCCCTTGAAATGGGCCTGGATCATACTCCTTTTTGCGAAAAAGTGATGTCCTATATGGAGGCTTACGAGGTAAATGAAGTGAAAAGTTGGTTTTATTCCCAGGATAAAACAAGTGTGGCTGCTCTTGCTAAATTTATTAATCAATTAGCGATAAAAGGAGATCGGGAGGCTTGTCAGCTGCTTCAGGAAGGTGCTAGTGAACTTGCCAGACAGGTCGAACAGCTCTACGGCAGGATGGAGCTTGATGAAGGAGCCGTACTCGTGGTGGCAGGGAATGTGTTGCTAGGCAGTGAACGGTTTTTTTCTGCTTTTTCTAAGAAAATCACCTGCCCTTTTCGTGAGGTGAGACATCTTAAACGGCCTGCTTATATGGGAGTTTGTTCGCTTGCTGAAAAAAAGAAAAGCTGTAGCTCGAATAGTTCACATAGCATTTTTGAATAAGAGAGGATTTTTCTATGAATATAAAGGAAATTTCTACAGAGCAAAGAAACTCAAGTACGTTGACGATTGATCAAGCAAGCAGTTTTGAAATCGTGCAATTGATGAACAAGGAAGATTATGCTGTACCGCAAGCAATTGGCAAGATTCTTCCTCAGCTTGCCACCGCCATTGACAAAATTACTGAACGGATGTCGTTAGGGGGGCGTTTGATCTATGTTGGGGCTGGTACCAGCGGGCGGCTCGGTGTTCTTGATGCCTCGGAATGTCCTCCCACATTCAGTGCAGACCCTGAGCATGTTCAGGCCCTTATTGCTGGTGGACCGGCAGCCATTACAAGTGCTTTTGAAGGAGCCGAGGATGATGTGGAACAAGGTAGATTGGACATAAACGCTAAGAATGTGAATCAGCAGGATGTGATCGTCGGGATTGCGGCAAGTGGTCGGACCCCTTATACGATTGGAGCAATGAAAGAGGCCAAAAACCATGGAGCTCTTGTGCTGGCTGTTGTGTGTTCACTGGGATCAGATATGGCAGAGGAAGCAGACCTTACGTTGGTTGCGGATGTAGGTCCAGAGGTCCTTACGGGTTCGACCCGGTTAAAGGCTGGAACAGCTCAAAAGCTAATTTTAAATATGCTGTCGACAGGTACGATGATTAAGCAAGGAAAAGTGTACAGTAATTTGATGGTTGATTTGCAGCCTACGAATCAAAAGTTGCAGATTCGCTCGAAGCATATCATTATGGAGGCAACAGGTGTTTCTGAAAAGAAGGCAGAGCAGGTGCTTCACGAATATGGAGCAGTTAAACCAGCTATTTTGGCACTATTGACTTCTCTTAAAGGAGAGCAGGTACATGCTTCTTTAGCTAAACATAACGGTCACATAGGGAAAGCCATCCAAGCCGAATCTAACTAAACAGATTTCCAAAAAGCCCCACCTCAGTTCATCCATATTTTGGATGAACTGAGGTGGGGCTTTTTGGACGGTGTGGGACATTTTTCATGGTTGACTTTTATCGATATATGTCTAATAATAACAAACATAATATTCTGTAAATTTAAATAATTAGAAAAAATGGGAAAGAGGAATCATAACCTCTTTTTCTTTTGCGTAAAATGATAACGTTTACAATTTTGGGGAGGGACTAGCCATGATGCCAGTCATCATTCTTTCACTTATTACAGTTATTTCCGTCATATTTGCATTGAGAAGAAAGAAATTAATCTTTATGCTCGTTCCATTACTTGGCTTGTTTAGCTTTGCTTTAGTGAAAATAATCATGGTTCCTATGCCCTTCTGGGATACCGTTCGCTTTATTTTTAATTTACGTAGCTGAAATTCTTTATTCGGTTGAAAGGAGGTGGGAGAGATGAAAAAAATGGATCCAGCTAAAGCAGAGGCTTATTTTAAATATCGAACCACTATGATTTGTATTTATTTATCGATCGGTTTTTTAGCATCTTATATTATTGTATTTTTTGCACGAGACCTTTCATCCATTACTGTTCTAGGTATTCCATTCCATTATTATATGGGATCGCAGGGAGCGGTCTTAACTTTCATCATTTTGCTTTTTGTTAATGCGGTTATGAGCGACAAGATCGATAAAAAATTTGGCTTTGATCCTGAGTTTGTTGATACCAACAATCACACAAAAGATCATTAATGGAGGGGAAATATTGTGGATGGACAGTTTATTGTATCTCTCATCCTCATAATCGCGACCTTTTCTTTATATATCGGTATTGCGGTTTTTAACAAAGCACGCGCCACGTCGGACTTCTATGTTGCTGGCCGCGGCGTTCCACCTGTATTTAACGGGATGGCTATAGGCGCAGATTGGATGAGTGCGGCCTCTTTTATTGGAATGGCCGGTACCGTAATGGCTCTCGGTTATGATGGACTTGCCTATATAATGGGCTGGACAGGCGGTTACTTGCTCTTAACCTTCTTGTTGGCCCCTCAACTTCGGAAATACGGCCGTTACACGGTCCCGGAGTTTATCGGGGATCGTTATCGTAGTAATACAGCACGAATCATTGCTGCGATCGCTACGATTATTATCAGTTTTACGTATTCTGTCGGCCAGTTATCTGGATCAGGGGTTGTTATTGGACGCTTGCTCGAAGTGAACACAACTACAGGTACTTTAATTGGGGTAGTACTGATTGCTTTTTATTCTGCGATGGGTGGTATGAAAGGGATTACCTGGACACAAGTAGCCCAATATCTCGTCCTGATCGTTGCCTATTTAATCCCGGTAATTTTCATGTCATTGCAATTGACTCAGAACCCGGCACCCTGGTTATCTTACGGTCAAATTATCGAGGAACTGCAGATCCTTGATCAAAAACTTGGGATTACTGAATATATTGTTCCTTTTACAGGGGCAACAAAATGGCAGTTTCTAGCGTTAATGTTTACTTTAATGGCCGGCACTGCAGGGCTGCCTCATGTTATTGTCCGGTTTTACACCGTTGCTACTATGAAAGCTGCACGTTGGAGCGGGGCCTGGGCGCTTCTCTTTATCGGTCTTCTTTATTTATCTGCACCAGCCTATGCTGCCTTTTCCCGATTCATCCTAATGACTGAAGTGGCGGGTTCCTCATTGAGCAATCTGCCAGCCTGGACCCAGCCCTGGATCAATACGGGGGAATTATCGTTAGCTGATAACAATGGTGATGGAATTTTACAATGGACAGAGATCATGATCAGCAATGACATTGTGGTTATGGCCACACCTGAAATTGCAAACTTAGGTGTATTTGTTGTAGGATTAATGGCTGCAGGTGCCATGGCTGCAGCATTATCGACCGCTGGCGGACTAATGATTTCGATATCAGCTGCGTTGTCCCACGATATCTATTTCAGGTCCATTAATCCTAATGCCAGTGAAAAGAAACGCCTCGCAGTAGGAAGGTGGTCGATTATCCTTGCGACTGTTTGTGCAGGTTTACTTGCGTTAAACCCACCAGGAGCGATCACACAAATTGTGGCCTGGGCATTTGCCTTAGCTTCAGGATCCTTTTTCCCCGCTTTATTCCTTGGTGTATGGTGGAAACGTGCGAATGGCCCGGGGGTAGTTGCTGGAATGATCGTTGGTTTAACCGTTACGCTAGGTTATATCTTCGCTGCTAAGTACGGAGGATTTACGATTTTAGGGATTATTGACACCGGCGCTGGAGTATTTGGAGCTGCTGCAGCCATCATTACGAATATTTTCGTCTCACTGTCTACTAAACCGCCGACACAGGAAACTCAAGATGAAGTCACAGACTTACGCTATCCAGAACAAGTACAATACAAAAACGGAGAAGTTTGGCTAAAAGAGTAGCCGCTGGTAGGATATATTTACCACCTCAGGTCATCCAATTTCTGGATGACCTGAGGTGGTTTTTATTGGTAATTTAACAAACCAGTCGTACTCTGCTGGATTCTTAAAGTAAGAAAGTAGTTTTGAGGTTGTCACAAGTGTGTTGGGTGAATTTGTTGACATGTAGTGTGGGTAACTGCTCCATCGATAGTCTTCAGGAGAGTGGGTAAGGTTGGCGCGGCAGGGGTTTAAATGAATATAGCGGCTGACTTGCAGCATTGCATTCACATCATCCTGGAGATCCGCCTTGTATGGTCCTTGAAAAAGGTGGCCCGCATAGTCATATTTCTTATTAAAATACATGGCATAATTGGAATGAAGTTCTTTCATGAAGATACCGGGAGGGTGGTCGATCGTTTCGATGAGCAAATGTACGTGGTTAGTCATGAGGCAATAGGCATGGAGGTGGAAGGGGTAGCTTTGTTTGTTCTGGGCAAGAAGTTCAAGATAATAATAGCGATCGTGATAATCATAGAAAATATCTGCTTTTCGATTTCCGCGCGCCGTAATGTGATAGCTGGCATGAGGAAACCATATTCGTTTCGGGTTAGCCATAACAACATCCTCTCTAAATTAGTACATAAACACTTAGTTACTATTCGACTTTTATCCTGAAAATCCTGCATAATTAGAAAAAGGGTAAATATGCCACCTCAGGTCATCCAGTTTCTGGATGACCTGAGGTGGCATATTATGTATGATGACTTCAATTTTGATAAACTTATAGAGTTAAAATTATTATTGGAGGCTTAGCTCTATGACGATATTCTTCCAAGTCGTTCTTCCTGTTATCATTGTCTTTATAGCCGGGTTCGTTTTGCAGAAGTTCCTGCGCCTTGAAATTAAATCACTTTCTACGGTGACGCTGTACATAATGCTTCCGTGCCTTGTCTTTGAAACGTTCTATCAGGCTGAATTTAATAGTGAGTATTTAATGATGCTGATCTTTTCGATTCTACTACTTTTTCTTATTCTATTGATTAATAAAATTACCGCTAAAGTTATGAAACTTGATTCTTCGGTGGAAAGTGGCATGATCCTCTCTACAGCATTTATGAATGCAGGTAATTATGGGGCGCCGATCGTTTTATTTGCTTTTGGGGAAGCGGGATTTGTGTATTCCGTGTCCTTCATGGTACTGCAGCAGATTGTCATGAATTTCTTTGGCGTATATTATGCAGCAAAAGGCTCTGCGGGGGTACGAATGGCTATTTCAACAGTATTAAAAATGCCCCCGACTTATGCCGTGATCGCAGCTATGATTATGAAATTTTCCTCTGTCTCAATTCCGGAGAATTTGATGTCGAGTGTTTCTCTAGTAGGGGGCGCTACCATCCCGACGGTAATGATTCTTTTAGGAATGCAGCTTGCCAATATTACCGTGAAACATCTAGAGTGGGGCAGAATTTCTTATGCTGCCACCCTGCGATTGGTGGGATCACCTCTTATCGCCTGGGGATTAACAGTACTGTTGCCAATGAGTAATTTAATGGCTAATGTCTTAATTATTTCAGCAGCGATGCCATCTGCCGCAACCACGACAATGTATGCCGTTCAGTTTGATTCAAAGCCAGACCTAGTATCTAGTATCACACTCATTACTACGATTTTGAGTATCATTACGATTCCCATTGTATTAAATATCCTAACGTAGTGGCAGAAAATTTCCACCTCAGGTCATCCAGATTTTGGATGACCTGAGGTGGAAATAAATTGGGAAATGCTATTTGTTTTCTTTTTCTTGTTTGCGATTTTTAAAGAACATGTATAGGTTTGAACAAATAAGCGCAACAGATAGCACAACTGCAAATGCAGAAAGCTCGAGTGGTGTAACATAACCTGCTATTAAGTAAATGACGAAAAAGGCAGCGAATAATAAATAAAACATGATACGATCTTCCTTTCTTTTCACTATATAAAAATAACACAGAGGATCAGTGTTTTTCTAGAAAAGCTATTCCCACCAAATTCATGTATTATCCTTTTAGCTGCTATATTTACAAAAAACTTCCACCTCAGGTCATCCAATATTTGGATGACCTGAGGTGGAAGAAATGTGGAAACCAGAGTTAAGACAGAAAAACATCCCCTATTATAAAAATGGGGGATGCTTAGTTTAGGGGTATTTGGTATGTTTATTTCTCGATCGTTATGTTGATTTTGCTCAATCCGAGAGCTCTGGCTGCTTTAATCATCCTGACTGCTTCTTGTTCAGCATCATGGATGGGAATATTGTTTCTCGAGATGTTTAAAGTAGTGCCATCGAATAACGGCATTGGCTCTTGGATCTTTTCTTCCGATGAAAAAAGTGTAGACTGTGGTAATTCACTGATCATGTCATGTTTGCTTCGATTGACTCGGCCGCGAATTTTTCGACCATGATACACAACACTTGCGTAAGGACACCCGGTATCCTGAGAAATTTCCCGATAGTTTTTATCGGTTTCCTCAATTAGTCGTTTTACTTCTTTTAAGTCATAGTCATATTGCTTACTTTTTTTTGCCATCATCGTCTAACCCCTTTATGAATTCTCTTATTCTATTGTATCCAATTATTCGCCATTTTTATAGTAGAATTTTTCGATTTTTTTTCATATGAGCAAATATTTTTCAGAAATAGCCATTCATTGGTATGAAATATAATTTAACTAATTATCAACTTTTCAAAAAAGAAGTTATTCTTTCAAAAAATAAGATCAGTGAAAAATCACTGATCCACATGTACGGCTGTTTCTAATCCTTTTGTATCTATTGTTAAAATCTCTACGTGATGTTCGGGAAATTGATGGGTTAATGATTTGCGTTGATCTGAAGTTAATTTCGGAAACAATGCTATCATTGTTGGGCCCGCCCCGCTAATATAACTGCCGTAAGATCCATTCTCTTCAAGTGTTTTCGATACGACTGGGAAGTCTGGAATAAGCTCCCTGCGATAAGGCTGGTGCCACTGATCACGTTTCATCATTTTCCCTACTAAAGTCCAGTCTTGCTCAGCTAAAGCAGCAACCAATACGTTTGCCGTCCCACTGGCCAGCACTGCTGCCTTGTAATTCAGCGCATCAGGCAGGACCAAACGAGCCTTTTCCGTTTCCACGTGGTAACTTGGAATAACCGTAACAAAGGAGAGATCCTTCAGTCCCTTCGTAAATCGAACGTATTCGAGGTCTTCACCCGTGTAACTTGAGATGACTACACCGCCTAATATTGCTGGAGCTACGTTATCGGGGTGGCCCTCAATTTTGCAGGCGATTTTCAGCTTATCATGCTTATTTAGCTCTAAGTGAAGGAGGGCATTAGCAAGCTCGATTCCGGCAACAACCGCCGTTGAAGAACTGCCAAGTCCACGTGCAACAGGGACATCATTTACCATCGATACATGATAAGGAGGTAATTCCTCGATTCCGTAGTGATAAGCTGTAAAAAGTGCTGTCTTATAAATAAGGTTCGTTTCATCACTTGGAATATAAGGCTGATCCTTTTCTGCTACAGAAAAGGACCACTTTTCAGCTGGCTGACATTCCAGAGTGATATATTTTGAAAGGGCCATTCCTATCGAATCGAATCCAGGACCAAGGTTGGCCGAAGTGGCTGGGACTCGGATCGTGACGCTATTCATGAGTGAACACCTGAGATGGCATCAGAAAATTGCTTAATATCATTTTCAATAATGGTAGGTTTTACCAGGCTTGTATCAATGGCTGTTACGGGGTCTTTTAACCCGTTGCCTGTCAGGACATGAACTACACTCGAACCTTTAGGAATTGTGCCATCCTTTACTTTTTTAATAGTACCAGCCAATGAAGCGCAGGAGGCGGGTTCGGCGAATACACCCTCAGTTTGGGCCAGCCATTGATAGGCCTCGATGATCTCATCATCACTCACTTCATTGATGCTGCCGTTGGATTCACTTGCTGCAGCAACAGCCGGCTGCCAGCTTGCCGGGTTTCCGATTCTGATTGCTGTAGCCAATGTTTCAGGATTCTCCACAACTTCGTTCCGCACAATCGCTGCTGATCCACTTGCTTCAAATCCGATCATTTGCGGAAGCTGATAGCCGTGCTGCTCATGGTATTCCTTAAATCCGCGCCAGTAGGCAGTAATGTTCCCTGCATTGCCCACTGGAATGGATAGAAAGTCAGGAGCTTTACCCAGCGTGTCGCATACTTCGAAAGCTGCCGTCTTTTGACCTTCAATTCTGTATGGATTTACTGAGTTAACAAGAGTGACGGGTTCCTTTTCAGCAATCTCCCGGACCATTTTTAAAGCTTGGTCAAAGTTTCCCTTGATCGCAAAAATTTCAGCTCCGTACATAACTGCCTGCGCAAGCTTTCCTTCAGCAATTTTTCCATCAGGAATGACGACGATACATCTCAGTCCAGCCCGAGCTGCAAAGGCAGCAGCAGATGCAGAGGTATTGCCAGTCGACGCGCAAATGACGGCTTCTGACCCTTCTTCAATCGCTTTTGCCATGGCAAGCACCATCCCTCTGTCTTTAAACGATCCAGTCGGATTAGCTCCTTCAATTTTTACATAAGCTTCGATCCCCAGTTTTTCTGAAATCGTCGGGATCGGGAGGAGGGGAGTGTTTCCCTCGTGCAATGTCAAGCTTGGTGTTTGTTCATTAATTGGCAAAAGTTCATTATAGTGATGTAGTAATCCTTTCCACATGTCATTTCCCTCCATCTACTCGAAACACGCTGTCAATTGATCGGATGGTGTCCAGAGCTTCCAGTTCATTATAAGCTTTATCAAAATCCTCTTCACTTACTTGGTGCGTGATCATCATTAGTTCCCGTTCGTCGTTCTGATCCGCCTGTCGCTGAATGATTTGGTCAAAAGAGATGCCGTATTGGGCAAAAATCTTTGTCAGCTCCATCAGCATGCCTGGCTGATCCATGACATGAAGGCGGATGTATTTTTTAGTAAGCTGATCTTTTCGAGATTTCAGTTGTTTCGGAAACTGCGGCTGCACGTAAGCTGAACCAGATACACCGAGGCGCAAGTTTTTGATGACAGCTATTAAATCAGAAACAACAGCGGTCGCAGTAGGAAGCTTTCCTGCTCCAGGGCCGTAAAACATCGTTTCTCCGACTGCATCCCCATAGACATAAACCGCATTGTACTCGTCATGTACAGAGGAAAGCGGATGTTCAACAGGAAGCAGCGTTGGTTCAACACTAACAGAAGCCCCGTCCTTATTATGATCAGCAATCCCGATAAGTTTAATAGAATAGCCTAATTGCTTGGCGTATTTTATATCAGATAAAGATGTTCCGCGGATTCCTTTTACGGAAACGTCTTCTAAATTAAAGGGCATGGAAAAACCTAAGATTGATAGGATCGCCATTTTCCGGGCAGCGTCAAGCCCATCCACATCAGCTGTTGGATCAGCTTCCGCGAAACCTAGATCCTGAGCTTCTTTCAATACGGAATCAAAATCAGCACCATCCCTAGTCATCTTATCTAGAATGAAATTTGTAGTCCCATTAACAATACCCATCATTTTACTGATACGATCGGAAGATAAACCATCGAGAATCGGCCGGATAATGGGCGTTCCTCCAGCAACACTTGCTTCATAATATAAATCACAGCTATTTCGCTGACTCGTTTGAAAAAGCTGCGCACCATGCTGTGCAATTAAATCTTTATTGGCTGTTACAATGTGTTTTCCGTGTTCCATCGCTTCAAGTACGATTGATAAAGTGTGATCAATTCCTCCCATCACTTCGACAACGACATCAATTTCAGGGTCCTCCGTAATATCCTGATAGCGATCTGTCAATTGAGTCGTTTCAGCAGGTAATTGTCGCGGCTTGGATAAGTCATGGACGAGAACCTTTTTAATGGTAACGTCACACCCCGTTTTATGCTGAATGCTTTCTTTATGATCGTCTAGAATCTCAATGACCCCACTGCCGACTGTACCTAAACCTAATAATCCCACCGAAATGGTATTCTTCATTGTTCACACTCCTGTCCACCTGAAATAAACATATATTTTTGTATAATGGACATTGTAACGGAAAGTGAGAATCTTAACAAGGAAGAAACCCCAAAATAATGAATAAATTTAATACTTGCAATAATTGTAGAAAAAAGACGAACGATAATAGTTGTTTAAACCTTAGTTAACACTATAATAGATATAAAGACCTAATAAGAAAGACTGGTTTTATATTTATTTTAAAGGAGCAAAGGGTCATGAATAGTGTTTTGGAAGCAGTTGTTCTGCAGGTTATTTCAGAAATGGGCTTACTGGGTAAGAAGGATGACTTTATGAAGGAAGGACTACGGGCCGTACATAATTTTAAGGTAAGCCATCCTGAGGAACATCAATGTACACCATATCTCATCGATATAGCTGTTCGTAAACATTTACGTTCTTTATTTGCCATCCATGATTGAAGTCCCTCGTTTCAAAAAAATTTATCCGAAAACTGTTTCACATTATTTGTAATGAGGAATAAACAAAATATAGATGCTTCACAATACTTATGAATCCGTTTACAAAAATCCTTTCAATTTTTTAGAAAATGAGAGATAATAGATTAAAATACTGAATATTCTGATACAAAGGGGTGGGTGATATGCTAAATGTGAAAATGTTAAAACCATATTATGTTAAAGAAGATAAGCGGTTTATACGAGTTGTTTTAGCCTACCAGTATTTCTCCCTGTTTATTGATGACGAACTGTATCAATTTATTCCAAAAGAGTCGCGTGAAATTATTATCGATCGAAAACGTAAGCGCGTTCATAATGTATTTGATATTTTTGTTTTTCAACGAGGCAAACGTATTGTTTATGTCTCTGTAGCGGACTTGATTGCTCTCCCTGACTTTTTGACTCATTTGCATTCGATAACAGCACCATATTATAAAGAAGATGTTGAGAATCTTATTGAAGAAAAAACAGACATAGCAGCGATCATCGGTGAACTTGAGAAAATTAATCTCCAACGTTTAATTGATCAGTCGCTGGATCTCCGTGATCAAGATGCGTTCACAACTTTAACAAAGACCTTGCATTCTGAATACGGCTGATAAAATAAGCTACACTTGAAAAAGCGCTACGACTTGTAGCGCTTTTTTTAATGGAAAATCCCCTAAAAGCTTCCACCTCAGGTCATCCAATATTTGGATGACCTGAGGTGGAAGCTTTTTCCTCTTTTGTTCTTTATGATGTGAATTCGTTCATTAAAAAGAATGAAAAACTAAGAAAATAGTAGGTAACGAGAGCAAATCACATAATTTTGTTCGTTTTAAAGAAAATTTCGTCGATTTTACGGTTTTCTATTTTGATTCGAACAACCTATACTCAAATTATAAATTCGTTATAAAGAACAAAAAACAATGTCGCGAAAGGAGTGGGGAGATGCGAAAGAAACGGACCAGGACTCATTTAAAATCTTATAAACACAAAGGGAGTCTCCTATTAGTAACGGTCACTATTATGAGTGCTCCATTAACAGGTCAGTCGCTTCTGTCCGTTCCAACGAACGCAGCTTTTAACGATATTGAATCCGTGAATTTTTCCATACAAGCAGATATAGAACAAGATCAAGGCTGGGATAAGAGCTCCCTGGGATTTATTGAAGGTAAGGAAGGAGTAGACAAAAGCTTGCTGTACGCCATTGTGAAAAACGGTGGTGATTCTGAAGCCATGGAGCGAACCACGACTTATGAAGTGTATTTTGCTGAAAGAGGGAATCCCAAAAAGGGTGAGAAGGTCGCTGAAGGTATAATCCCGGTTCTGGATCAGGGAGAAACGTTCCGCATCACATTTTCAGCTACAAAGCCTGGTAACTATATGTTTAAGGCTTACCAAAGTAAAGGTCATCCAGGTAAGGGCGAATTGTGGAGTGAATCTATTGAATTCATCGTACCGGGCTTGAATGAGAAGGAAGTTGAAAAAGAATCTGCTCAAGAAGAAAAACAGAAGTCCACCACAGAAAACATGAAAAATCAGGAGTCAACACTACCTAAGAACAATCAACCAAACAAAAAAGAACAAGAAGCCGATTCAGAACCCGCTCAAAAACAGAAAAAAGAAGAAGCTGAAAAGAAACAATCTGAACCAGAACCTAAATCGGAAGAAACTCAGAAAAAGAAAGCTGAGTCTCCTCAATCCTCGCCATCCAATTCGAAGGTGAAGACCAAGGACGAGAATGATGAACCTCAACCAAAGTCAGCACAGACGGCTGATACGAAAGAGAAGGTAAAGAAAGAATCTCAATCACCTGAAAGTGAACAGAAAAAACAAGAAAAGTCGGACCAAACATCTACTAAAGAGAAATAAAGAAGGGAGAGAGTGCAGTGAAAGTAAAGAAAATACTTAGCATGTCTGTCAACGTAATCTTGTTTACCCTCCTGATCGCCATGGTGTTCCTAGTCATTATCTCAAGAGCATCTGGCGGGGAACCAACCTTGTTCGGACATCAATTTAAAGTAGTCCTATCAGGATCGATGGAACCAACCTTCCAAACAGGATCGGTCATTGCCGTAGACTCTGAAATCGATACAGCGAATCTTGAAAAAGGGGACGTTATTACATTTGCTGAGTCAGAAGACAAACTCGTCACCCACAGAATTATCGATGTCGTGCAGCAAGGTGATGCATTAATGTTTCAAACCAAAGGGGATAACAACGAGAACCCAGATCAGCAGCTAGTCCTTGCTGATAATGTCGTTGCTGAATATACAGGCGTGACTGTTCCTTATATAGGCTACTTCTTAGACTTTTCCAACTCACAAATGGGAACGGCCTTACTGCTTATTGTTCCAGGATTACTTCTCATAGGCTATGCCTTCTTCACGATCTTAGGGGCACTGCGGGAGATTGATCCGAAAAGAAAAGAAGAATCAACACCTTCATGATTGAGCGTCTCTTGGATAGGGACTTCAATATATAAAAAAATTATTTTAGGGAGGAAGTAAAATGAGTATTAAAAAGAAAATGGGTATGGGGATTGCAACAGGAGCACTTGGATTAGCACTTGTAGGTGGAGGTTCATTTGCGGCGTTTAACGATGTGGAAGCTTTGGACAATAGTTTTGCTGCTGGGACGCTGGACTTAACTGTGAATGATGGTGCGGAAAAGGTTTTTAGCCTTAGTAACTTAAAGCCTGGTGATTCTTTTACAGAAAAAGTGGTTCTTGAAAATGATGGGTCTTTAACTTTTAAAGATATTATAGCTAAAATAACCTTTGAGAATTTTACTGATGATTTAGAGACTCCTGAAGGCGGAGAAAATAGTGCAGAAGATTTTTTAAGTCAATTTACGGTTGATATTAAACAGGATGGAACTCTTGTGGATGATAATATTCCTTTAACTGCTTTACAAACGCATAGCGCTGGTGGATACCATTTCGCACAAGGATTATCATCAGGCCAAGAAACTAATTTTGAATTTACTATTAAATTTAAGGATGACCAAACTAAAGAATCAGGAGAATACGTTCAAAATGTATATCAAGGCGATAGTGTAGATGTCGTTATGAACTTCGAAGCAACTCAGCAAGCTGGAGAAAACCGTAGCGAGAATGACCCTGCTGCTGAATAACAAATAAAATGATTTGAAGAATACATTACTTAAAATATGAAGGGAGGGGATGCCATGGGTATTAAAAAGAAACTATCGGGCGGTGCGCTAGCGGCAACAATGGGATTAGCTTTAGTGGGAGGCGGAACGTTCGCGGCCTTTAATGACGTTGAAGCATTAGATAACCAGGTTGCTGCAGGAACATTAGACTTGAATTTAGCGAGTGTGGATGGGTCTATGGAATTCCAACTATCAGACTTAAAACCAGGTGACCGTGCAACTAGGACAATTAAAATGGAAAATGCGGGAAGTCTAGCGATCAAAGATGTACTGCTTTCCATAGAAAATGTGACATTTAAAGATGGTAAGCCTGGGGATAGAGATATGGGCGATAACGGTGACAAAATTGACTTTTTAGAGCAATTTGAGGTTACAGTCATTAAAGTTGGAGCTGAAGGTAGTGGCGATGGAGAATTTCCTAAAATTATAACAGGTGAAGCCAATATAACCCTAGCTGATCTTCATAAAGCTTCTCAGGGAGACGGTACTGCGAAGAGTAAAATCTTAGGCGCTGTTACACCTGGATATGTTAGTAATGACGGCAGAATCAATATTGCAACCGTTAACCCTGATGAATGGACGGGAATTCCAGTTGTTCCTGAGGACCCTGATAACGTTCAAATTACTGTTGAGTTCGTAGATGATGATACTAAAGATGATCAAGACAAATACTATCTCCAAAACAAATTCCAAGGCGACTCAGCTGACGTAACTTTCACTCTCGAAGCCCGCCAATGGGGTGGCCTGAACATTCAGGAAGATGACGTGGATGACAATGGTTACATTAAAACGAATGAAAAAGCCCATTCCGAAGGTTAATCTAATAAGCTACTTAATTTTAAAGAGAAAGTATTTTCACAAGCAGACATGAGCACAACAGCTTGTGTCTGCTTTTTTAAACAAATAACCGAATATATCCGGGGAGGAAGCGGGGGTCAAGGAAGACGTGACAACCATTGGAGAAAGAATACGAGTCTTGCGTCTTGGACAAGGATATACCGTAAATCAATTCGCTAAAATGTCAGGCGTTTCAAAATCATATATCAGCAATATAGAACGAGGAATTCAAAGGAATCCTTCCCTTATTGTTATGAAAAAATTTGCAGATACATTAAATGTTCCACTCGAGGAATTATTATTAATCAATCAGACATATAACAATTATCAAGCAAAATAAATGAGAGAAGGGAATCATATGGCAGAATCGAATGTACAAGAACAACTTGATCAGGAATGGATCGAGCTAATAGAAGAAGCCAGACACCTTGGACTCAGCATTGAAGAAATTAAACAATTCATTTCAGGAGAACGAGCCTAAACTGCGGCTTGATCCTGACTGCATTTTTTCTAATTAAAGTGCCTGCAGGAATGGGCCGCAGGAAGAGGTGAGAGGATGAAGGGGAAGTACAGGTTTACACGGTTAGCTGCCCACCCGAATAGATTGGGGTTGGCTGTTCCACCGCACCTGGAGGGGGATAATATAATTTGCGACTTAACTCCAGTTGTACAGCAATTTTCCCAACTTATTATGAGTTCAAACAGTTATATTTGGAGTCGTGCTGGACATTTGCAATCGTATAATCAAAAAGAAAAAGCACAGCAAAATCCGATGAGGGCGATAAAAGGGGATGAATCCCCACTCTCTTATCTTCAGGCAGCTGTCTGCTATCGTGAATTACAGCAGTACAGTTACTACAAGGACATGCAATGGGATTCGCAAAGGATTCTCGATGATCAGTACATTGATAAGATGACTCGCCTGGGTTTGTGGCCTTTTAAAAAAATGATTCGAAGTTTAGATCCGATTTTCTTTTATGATCCCCTTCATCATCCTGTTGTCATTTTCTATACGTATCAAAGTACTGATGGGGAGAGTATTATTAAACACCTTCACCGTTTTGATTACGAAGGCTATGAATTGAAAACACATAGTAGAATGATTGCTTCGAATGATGAATCATCGTTCATCTGGAATCGAATAGGATTTAATTAAAGAAACAGGCTCTTTTGGAGGCCTGTTTTTTTATGGGGAAAATCTATCATCACCCGCTATTTCGAGATGACTTTAAAATCATGTAAAGACTCAGTGATTTTTGTAAAAAACTCACAATCTATGAGGAAATATGCTAAAATAAGAACAAGTTTTACAAATTGTGAGGAAATCTATGAAAAAGTTTATATATTGGGTGCCGGCTCTCGTCTGGATGGGGATCATCTTTTATTCTTCATCGACTCCTTACGAGGAGCAGAATGTAAAGCCCTTATTAGGCAATTGGTTTGACCTCTCAGGGCTCATCCCCTTGTTTGAAGGAGTCTCGTTTACATATCACCATAGTGAGATTAGTGTGGAAAACCTCGGTATAGCGGGGTTTATTGAGTTCTTTATTAGAAAAGGTGCTCATGTAACCGTATTTCTAGTGTTAACCGTTTTGATTTACTATGCACTCCGTAAAACCACTCGACAAACGTACCAATGGTCTATCAGTATTGCGTGGTTAGCAACATTGGTTTATGCGATTAGTGATGAGCTGCACCAGGGGATCACACCAAATCGCACGCCGTATTATGGGGATGTGTTTTTAGACGGGATTGGCGGTTTGATTGCCATTGTGTTAATCAGCATCGGGTACTACTTTAGACATCGAAACTAACGTTAGATAGGGCTTGTAAAAGACCGACGAAAAAAATAGTTTATTATCGAAATAATGAGGAATAGGACATACTAACGAGCAATTTAGAAAAGGTGGGAATTATGAAAGCAGAAGACCTGAAAGAAATTCTCCAGTCGGTGATTAGTCAAACTGAAAAATCGGAACTAGCTTCTTCAGAAGACGTAATTAATCGATTGATCCAACAATTACAAAGCTAAGACAAGCAGGACAGTTTACTCTGTCCTTTTTTATGTCTATACCTTTATAAAATTATGATATAATTTATATCCAATACATAGTAAAAATGTTCAGAGGAGTGATTGCTTGAACTGGAAACAGGAATTTGAACGCTGGCAGACTTTCGCATCTCTTGAAGATAACCTTCGAACACAGTTGGATCAACTTCAAGATGATGAACAATCCTTGGAGGATGCCTATTACAAAAACCTTGAATTTGGTACAGGGGGCATGCGCGGCAAACTAGGGCCAGGGACCAACCGTATGAATATTTATACGATTCGTCGTGCCGCAGAAGGTCTGGCATCTTACATAGAGGAAAGAGAAGGGCAAGAAAAAGGTGTTGCTATTGCCTATGATTCCAGATACATGTCAAAGGAATTTGCTGTTGAAACAGCAAAGGTACTAGGTAATCATGACATTCAATCCTATGTGTTTTCTTCCTTAAGACCGACTCCAGAACTTTCGTTTGCCGTTAGACACCTTGGAGCTGCAGGGGGGGTTGTCATCACAGCCAGTCATAATCCACCAGAATATAATGGATTCAAAGTTTATAACGGTGATGGGGGGCAGATGCCTCCTAATGAAGCAGGAACGGTCATCGATTATGTTAATCAAGTAGAGAATGAATTGACGGTGGAAGTAGCTGACCGAGCAGAACTTGAACAATGTGGCTTATTGAAGTGGATTGATGAAGAAGTTGATCAAGCTTATTTAGATGAATTAAAAACGGTCAATGTAAATCCTGAAGTAACGAAAACAGCCGAAGACTTTAGTGTCGTTTTCACTCCTCTTCACGGAACGGCAAAAATGTTAGTGGAAAAAGGTCTAAGCCAAATTGGTTTAACTAATGTCCATACGGTTGCTGAACAATCCGATCCAGACCCTGAATTTTCGACCGTTGCCTCACCTAACCCGGAGGAACATCAGGCTTTTAAGTTGGCTATTAATAAAGGGAAAGAGACAAACGCTGATATTCTAATTGCAACCGACCCAGACGCTGACCGGCTTGGGATAGCAGTACCGGATGAAAATGAAGAATATCAAGTTTTAACTGGTAACCAAACAGGTGCTCTACTGCTGGATTACCTTCTTTCCCAGAATAAAGATTTACCGAGTAATGGAATTATGATTAAGACGATTGTGACCTCAGAATTTGGGCGAGTCATTGCTAACCATTATGGAGTAACTTCATTAGATACACTAACTGGCTTTAAGTTTATCGGTGAGAAGATCCAGGAATATGAAGAAACCGGTCAACATACATTCCTGTTTGGTTATGAAGAAAGCTATGGCTATCTCGTTAAAGATTTTGCCCGAGACAAGGATGCTGTCCAGGCAGCTATGCTCTCAGCAGAGGTTGCTGCTTATTGGAAATCGAAAGGGAAAACTTTACTGCAAGCGTTAGAAGGTATTTACAAAAAGCATGGATATTTCCTTGAGGATCTTCAGTCGTTGAAAATGGAAGGAATATCAGGATCGCAGCAAATCCAAGCTATCATGGATGACTTTCGTGAAAGTCCTTTAAAAGATGCTGGCGGATTGAAGGTGGAATCTGTTGAGGATTACACTTCATCAGAAAGAACGAATGCTAACGGAGAGGTGGAGACGATTCACTTGCCGAAAGCAAATGTTCTTAAATTCAACCTCGAGAATGACTGCTGGTTCTGCCTTCGTCCATCTGGCACCGAGCCAAAAATTAAATTTTATTATGGTGTAAAGACGGATTCCAGAAGAGATAGTAGTGAGTTGCTTGAAGTTGTGAAGGAATCTGTAAATCATAAAATTCAGCATCATCTTTAATATCAATGTCCCGATAGCAGTTTGTTAACTGTATATCGGGATTTTTTGTGGGAAACAAAGCTTTTGACTACTTTTTTATAACTATATCAAGGTATAACTTTACACAACTTAACAAAACTTAACAAAAATGATGTATAAATTATGTCGTTTCATGTTTTAAAGTGTTGGGAGAACGATAACTTAAATTGATTTGTAAAAGGAGTTCGTCGTTGTGAGAGTTGCTGTATTAATACCTTGCTATAATGAAGAACAGACAATAGGCAGCGTCATTCAAGATTTCAGAAAGGAACTCCCGCAAGCTGACATTTATGTCTATGATAATAACTCTAAAGATCAAACATCTAAGGTAGCCGAAGAAAACGGGGCTATCGTTAGCAGGGAGTATAAACAGGGCAAAGGGAACGTTGTACGTTCTATGTTTCGTGATATCGAAGCAGATTACTACGTGATGGTGGACGGCGACAGAACCTATCCCGCAAAATTTGTTCACCAATTGCTGGAACCCTTGATAAATCAAGAAGCCAATATTGTGATTGGAGATCGTTTATCAAACGGTACATATATAGAAGAAAATAAAAGAAAGTTTCATAATTTGGGGAACAACCTTGTCCGTAATTTGATTAACTTTTTGTATAAAAGTGATTTGAAGGACATTATGACAGGGTATCGCGCTTTCGATCGATTATTTGTGAAGTCGATGCCTATTATGAGTCCAGGGTTTGAAATTGAGACAGAAATGACCCTTCATACTTTGGATAAACGTTTTACAATTAGAGAAATCCCGATTGAGTATAAGGATCGCCCAGATGGAAGTGAATCAAAATTAAACACATTTAGTGATGGCTATAAAGTGTTGAATAAGATTTTCAACTTATTTAAGGAATACAAACCCTTACTGTTTTTCTCCTTTTGGTCGGGGGTGTTCCTGTTATTAGGACTCTCCGCAGGGATCCCGGTTATTGTCGAATTTATCAATACGGGGTATATCTCGAAAGTGCCCTCTGCTATATTGGCTGTAGGTCTTGTGATTTTATCGGTATTATCACTTGTTTGTGGTCTGATTCTTGACACGGTAGCTGCTAATTTTAATAAGCAATATGAACTCGAATTGAATAAGATCAAATCAGATATGAAGGACTTTCAAAAATGAAGAAAATAGTTATGCTCACTATGGTCAGTATTATAGTTGGTTTAATAAGTACCGTATCTTTTATTTCATTATATCAGGAGCTTTCAGCTACCTCATGGAAAATCATTATTCTGAGTTACTTCGGATTCTTTGCTTTAAGTTTCATCATTTCACTCTCTTATAATAAAAGAAAAAATGAATTGCAGACATTCATGAAAAGACCCGTGGTACTCAGCTTTGGAGCTTTATTTTCTTTGTTGCTAATTTTTAGTTTAAAAAACACAAATCAATATTTGGCCTCTTACCCGTGGCTGTTCCAAGCAATGGTCTATAGTATGTCGTATATCTTGATTTTTATAGGTATAACTTGGCTGTTATACACATTAGTTCATACTTCATTCCACTTTAAGATGAGGGAAGTATCACGTTGGAGAATATTGTTATATGCCATTCCGCCGATCTTAATTTGGTCGCTTTATTTGGTTGCTTATTTCCCTGGAACCATGACGCCAGATTCATTCTCACATTGGGAACAAATCCATACCTATGATTTTAGTAATTGGCATCCGGTGGTTTATACGTGGTACATACTGGGGCTTACGAGTATATGGAAGTCTCCAGCCATCGTAGCGTTTTCTCAAATTGTAGTCATTGCGATTATAAGTGGTTATATGGTGTACAGCTTAGAAAAAAGAGGATTTTCTAAGAAGTGGCTTTGGGCATGTCTAATGATGTTCGCCCTTTTCCCTTTAAACGGCATTTTCGCCATCGCTATGTGGAAGGATATCTTTTTCAGTGCATTCCTTTTCCTTTTTACCATTCTAGTGTTCAACATTATCTCAACAAAAGGAAAATGGCTTGCTTCTAATGGTCATCTTTTTATTCTTGGTTTAACGGTGCTGGGCGTTAGCTTTATGCGTAACAATGGTCTGCCAATTTTCATTGTGATGGCTATACTTATGATGATCACTTTTCGGAAGTATTTGAAACGGTTAGTCTTAACTTTAGGTTTAGTAGTGGTGGTCTACTTTGTTGTATCCGGGCCATTTTATTCGTATATGGATGTGAGTTCAACAAGCCCAAACGAAGCGCTGGGGATTCCAACGCAGCAAATTGCTAAGGTAATCGTTGAAGATGGCGATCTTACAAAAGAGCAGCGCACCTACCTCAATAAAATCTTGCCGCTAGAAAAATGGGAAGAAAAATATAACCCTTATATAACCAACCCAATTAAGTTCGCGGGGAAATATAATCAGGAGGTTATTTTTAATGATTTCCCTTATTATCTAAAAACTTGGGCGTCAATTGTGTCTAACAATTTCGGATTGGCAGTAGAAGCTTATCTGGACCAAACTTCGCTTCTGTGGCAAATCAATCAGCCGGATGACGGTTATACGAGTACGTATGCCAGGAATGTGTATTTGTACAATGATTATGGGTTAAAAACAGATCCGCTCAGTAACACCTTACATCGTTATATCAATTATGGTCTTGGATGGATTGACCAGAACTTGCGTGAATTTATTTTACGGCCAGCCACTTATACATTTTTTATCATTCTTGCGGGTGTGGCAGCAGCTATAAAGAACGGTCCGCGTTCTTTGCTGGTCATCTTACCAGTGCTGCTCAATACAGGAACCATGTTTTTGGCCATACCAGCACAGGACTTTCGTTATCAATTAGCTAATGTGTTTATAGCATTCCTGATGATGGCAGTTGTCTTCCTGAATTTTGATAATGGGACGATCAAACATGAATGAATTTAAACAGTCATTTAAAAAGAATGGATTAGGAATAGTATTAATGGTATTGGCTTCACTTCAGACAGCCTTAGGTCAAATGTTCTGGAAGATGGCCAATGGAGAGTTGAATGGAGCTTTAATTCTTGGCTTTTTTCTATATTTTCTCGGTGCTGTATTTATGATTATTGCCTTTCGTTTTGGGAGTTTATCAGTGCTTCATCCATTGTTAAGTATTGGATACGTGTTTGCCCTGTTTTTGGGAAGTTTGGTCTTGCAGGAAACAATAACGGAAAGCAATTTACTTGGAACACTATTTATTATGATAGGTGCAGCTCTGATAGGAGGTGGGGATCATGATTAAATGGGCGTGTCTCATCATGGTTTTCACCTTACTAGGAGCTATAGGAGGATATTTTTTTAAACGAGCAACCAGGGATGGTATTGCGATAAATGGCCACGTTATGAAAAATATTATCATAGGCGGACTGTTTTATGGAACTGGGGCTATTTTGAACATTATCGCTTTGAAATACTTGCCTTATACGATTGTTTTTCCATTAACTTCAATCACCTATGTGTGGACAATGCTGATTTCTTATATTTTTTTAAATGAAATCATTTCGGGAAAGAAGTTAATCGGAGTTTTATTTATAATCATAGGGTCTTGTTTACTTATTACCTAGAACAAATATGTTCTGAGGCCGCCCGCTTAGGATAACAAGGTTATGGTATAATAAAACGGAAATGTGCCAAATTCTACAGACTTTAACAAAAAATGAGGATTTTTTAATGAATGAATACATCCAAATTGGAATAGCACTCGCAATATCCATGCTTGTGAGTTATCTGCTTGTATTTCCAGTATTAAAACTAGCCGTAAAATGGAGAATGATGGACTATCCAGAAGAACGAAAAATCCATAAAATCATCACTCCGCGGATGGGCGGTATTGCCATCTTTGGGGGAGTGGTGGCAGGTATGCTTATAATAAGACCTGATATTGATTATTTAACACCTATCAGTGTGGGGGCTTTTATCATTGTACTTACCGGTTTGCTTGATGATCGGTACCAACTTCATCCACTAGTAAAACTAACAGGTCAGATTATTGCTGCCTTTGTGGTGATTATTCCTGGATTGAAGATTGATATTGTTACCATCCCTTTTATAGGGATGATCCCATTAAATGAACCAATTAGTGTGATTTTTACCTTCCTTTGGATTATCGGGATTACCAATGCCATTAATTTAATAGATGGACTTGATGGTTTAGCAACTGGCGTAACGACCATTTCTTTAATCAGTATTGCCATTATGGCCTTAGCTATAGAACCGCAAATATCCATCGTCTATTTGTGCGTTGTGTTAATAGGAAGTAACTTAGGATTTCTAGTCCATAACTTCTACCCTGCAAAAATTTATATGGGGGATACAGGCTCGCTATTTCTCGGCTACTGTATGGCTATTATCTCCACGGTAGGATTATTTAAGAATGTAACTTTATTCAGCTTTGTTATTCCAATCATTGTATTAGCCGTACCAGTGTTTGATACGGTTTTCTCGATAATAAGACGAATTATAAATAAACAAAAGATCATGATGCCTGACAATAAACATATTCATTATCAAATTTTAGCGGAAGGGTTTAGCCATCGAGCAACTGTATTAATTGTTTATGCTTTTAGTGCTGTGTTTGGCTTCCTGGCGATTATATTTTCGCTAACTTCGTTTGGAATATCTCTAATCATTACGCTGATATTCATTTTTCTGTTACATTTATTCGCAGAATTAACGGGGGTTGTGTATAAAGGAAAACGACCTTTATTAGATACAATTAGGAAACAAGGATCTAAAAAAAACAAGAAGCAGAAAAATAGTAACACTGAATAAATTTGCAACAAGTTAGTTCGATTTGACTGTATTTTGGATAAGGAGGATCGTATGACACATAACGTTTTATGGACTGGTGGATGGGATTCTACATTTAGGGTATTGAGCCTGGTCATAGATAAAAATGAAAAAGTACAACCTTATTATGTACTTGATCCAGTAAGGCCTTCAACGGAAATGGAACTTCGGACGATGACAGCCATAAAGGAACAATTAGAAAGAGATTTTCCAGAAGCTCGAAAAAACATCTATCCAACTGTTGAAATAAAAAAAGAGGATATTCCTTTGAGTGATGATATTACGAAAGAATACAACAAGCTTGCTTCATCAGAACGGCTCGGAGACCAATATGATTGGTTAGGAAGATATGCAATTTCTCGGAATCTTGATCATCTTGAATTATCTGTACATTTGCATGATAAGGTGCAAGGGCTGATTCAGGATGATGCTTACAAAGTAGAAGATGGCGATGATGATTATTATCGCGTGAAAGAACAACCTTCCAGACCCGAGTATAGGATCTTTCATCCATACCGTTTTCCATTGCTGGAGCTTTCAAAGCTGGACATGGAAAAGGTCGCAAGAGAAAATGGTTATCACTACTTAATGGAGATGACCTGGTTTTGCCATACACCAAAGAAGAACGGTACTCCATGCGGATTATGTAACCCGTGTAAATACACTAGGAATGAAGGGTTACAAAGAAGGGTGCCTGATCCAAGTAAGGCGGAGGAATTTAGCTACTTTTTGTTTAAAGTAAAAAGAAGACTGAAAAAGATCATATAAAAGAGCCTTAAGCAGGCTCTTTTTTCATTGAAATGGTAAAGAGATTTTATTCTCAGTTATAATAAGTAGTGGTAGTATGGGAAATAGTGTTTATATAGTATAGAGAAAAAATGAGGTATACGTATATGTCCAAACTAAAAAAGGCTGCGTTGTGGATCACCATTTTGGCATTAGTCCTAAAATTAGTTGGCTTCGTAAGAGAAAGTCTTATTGCAAAAGAATTTGGAGCTAACGCTTATACGGATGGGTTTTTGCTAGCCTTCACGTTTGTTACGTTAATGAAAACGTTGATTAAAAATGGTTTTAACTCTGTTTTTTTACCGCAGTATGTAAAAGGGATGCGCGAAGATAACATCCTGGCCCAACGCAATGCAAACAGTCTGTTAAATTATTCGATTCTGCTATTGATCATTCTGACGGTAATTACCTATTTCTCAACACCATTTATCGTAACAACGATCTTTGGTGATATGCCGGAAATCACTGAAACCGTAGCAATCAAGATGACTAAAATCTTTTTTCTATTCATGCTCGTTATTGGTCTCACTAGTATTTTGGAATCTTACTTACAAGCTGTACGCAGCTTTGTACCCAACCAGATCGTAAATTTATTAGGTGCGATTATGGCTCCCTTATTTATCTTGTTATTTGCTGATCGATGGGGAATATACAGTATTGCTTATGGGTTTCTGTTTGGGCTTTCGTTAGGCCTGCTTATCCAACTGTGGTACTTATATAAATACGATTACAAGTGGCGTCCTACACTTGTTCTTGATAAAAAGTTCGCGAAAACATTTTGTATTTTGCTTATCCCTGCTATTTTGCACTCCTCAGTGGGGCATATCAACGTATTCGTAGATAAAATGTTTGCTGCTGGAACAGTAAAAGGGGCCGTTACGTATTTAAATAACTCTTCTTTATTAATGAGTATTCCAAGTGCCATCTTCCAAACAACTATTGTTGCGATCATTTTCACTTTACTGTCTGAGCAAAGTGATGATAGTAATAAATTTAAAGAAACATTATATATGGGATATCAAGTAGGCTTAATGACATTAGTCCCGATAGCGATAGGAGTTCTGCTGGTCGCTGAAGCGGCTATTTCATTCATATATGAACGAGGTGCTTTTACGCCTGAGGATACTCAGAACACCCTTGATGCCCTATACATGTACATTCCTCTCATTGTTACACAAGGTATGCTTATGGTACCGGTCAAAGCAATGTACGCACAAGGAGCTACAAAAAGCCTGCTTAAGATCAGTTCAACAACAGTGCTGCTAAATATTGTGTTGAACTATGTGCTCCTGATTCCATTAGGCTATCCGGGGTTAGCACTGGCCAGTACGATTGTTTCATTCTATTATTTAGTATTTATTACGCTGGTTGTTTATAAAGAGTATCCACGCAGTGAGTTATATAGACTGCTTACATTAGTAATAAAAGTCTGTATCCCGACAGCTGTCATGGCGCTTCCGATCCTACTGATTCAATGGTTGACTCCCATACAAAACATTTATTCATTGTATCAATTATTAATCTTAGTTCCTCTTGGTGTGATTTTTTATATTGTCGGTCTATATCTTTTTTACCGGGAAGGGTTTCAGCAGATGTTGTCTGTCATTAAACGAAGTAATCAAAAGAGTAATGGATAAAAGAAGCAGAGCGCAATCCCGCGCTCTGCTTTTACTAATTCCTATTGTTTAAAAAGGCATCATATACTTGTTCAAGGTTTTCGTTTAGTCTGCTAAAGTCATACTGCTTAGCATGCTCTTTATTATGTTTTGCGATCTTTTGCATCGTTTCCTTGTCCAGCTCCACTATTTTATCTGCAAAAGCTTGAATATCCCCAGCTTCAAATAAATATCCCTCTTGATCATCGCGGACAATGTCTGGAATCGCACCAACGTTAGTTGACAGCACCACATGTCCTGCAGCCATCCCTTCTAGGTTAGATAGTCCGAGTGCTTCAAAGTAAGAAGGGAGAAGGAAAAGATTAGCGCGTTCGAATTGTTCGATCTTTTGTTCTCCCGAAAGTGTCCCCAGCATGTTCATATGTAAGTCATGGGTGTCAATTGCCTTCTCTAACACATGTTTCAAAGGTCCGTCTCCCATGATTAGAAACTTGATTTCGGAGTTGTCTTTCAGCCGTTTGGCCATCTCAATAATATCAAGTACTCCTTTAATTTTAATCAGTTTACCAACAAAAAGGATTGTTTTTCCTTCCTCAGGTGGTAACGGTTCTACTTCCTTAAATTCCTCTATAAAAATAGCATTTGGCAATACAGCATAGTTCTCCTCCTCCACAGAAAACGTATGCATAAATAAATCCTTCCAGGTCTCAGACAAACAAATAATTTGATCACACTGATGTAAGGTATGATTTATCCTTTGTTGTCGTTTGCTGCTGCTTTTGTTATAAAACTCAACAAACATACCACTATGAATATGTAGAATGACCTTCTTCTTATTCCACTTTGCCAACTTCACGAAAAACATGCTTTTTGTAAAAGCCCGGTAAGCCGCGGTATGGATATGAATTATTTCCGGCTGCTCCTTCTTAATTGTCCATAGAAACTTGAGCAATATAAAGACATTAAAGAAAATCTTATTAAGTTTTCTGTCTTTCTTAGGGAAAATATTAAAAAAGCTTAATTCATAGCGATTACTTTTAAACTTTTTTAGATTGTTGAGAAATACTGACATCCCGCCAATAGGAGGGGGAAGAGGTCCTACTTGTAAAATTTTGATTTTTGCCATCTAGTTGATCTCCTAACATGTAGTGAAGCTTAAGCAAACGAGGCTTAAGCTTCAGAACGGTCTTTATTCATTTTCATCATGTTCATCATCAATAACACCATGGAAATCGCTAAGTAAATATTAACGGCTGGAGCATACAATACATGACCTGCTAAGAAGGCGATGCCTGTGCCTAATCCTATGGAAAGAAGGATGAGCATATTCTCGGGATGCAATAAGCGTCCAGGTACTTGAAACAGTAGCTTGATAAATAAGCCGACAATAAAGATAAAAGGGACTAATATGAAAAGAAACCCGATAATCCCATAGGAAAAGAATAAATCAAAGAAATCCATTTCAATTAACTTTGGGCTTTCCCGGTAGTTCCCGGCATATCCCATCCCGAACATTTTCTGCATGGGGGAAGCATCCATATAATCATTATAAATCTCCGTAAAGTAGACATTTCTAGAGCTCAAGATGATTTTTAAAATAGGTGATTCCATCAATTGTTGCTGGCCTTGATCCTGATTCTTGTCAGAGTTATCCTCACCGGAATCACCGGAGGATTGATTTTTATTTTGTTCCTCACTAGTTTGTTCAGACTGTTCATTTATGGCATCAACATCCCCGGATACATTGGAAAAGCTCGGTGAAAAGGGGGTGACCAGTAAGAATAACAGCAAAAATATAAAGGAACAGGTTAGATGCATAGATGTGAGCGGTTTTTTGTACTTGCGAATCTTCTGGATAATCCAGTAGGTTAGGTAGGTTAGAAAAACCATGATACCTGCACCTAAGACAGCAAAGTAACCTACCTTTGTTCCAATTAGAATGGAGACTGCTGCCAGCATTACCACAGGTATGAAATAGTAAATTTTTTTCAATTGATCATATTTAATTAATGCATATAAGTAAACTAATGGAAAACTGATCGCAACGATAGAACCCAGCTCATTACCGGAAAAAAACCAGCCTTTAAACCCGAACTTATTCCATTCATAAGTACTCGATGAGGTACCCGTTAATATAGCAATGAACATGGTCACAGACACAATCAGCATAGCAGCCGATATAGCTTTGAGAATACGGTGACTTACTTCATTTTTATGATCGATGTTCGTAAAGAGCAGTAAGTAAGAACAAAGCATAATGGAGAAATAAACGGTTTTAGCAAGAAACTGAAGTTCTGTGAAAGGGTCAAAGATGGGTTTTGCAAAGAAATTATAGACGAGACCTATACCGAATACAACGAACATAGCCAGAAGATAAAAAATGACATATTTCTTCAGATTGCTTGAATTGCCAAATAAGATAAAGCATAAAGACACAAGCATAAACAAAACCCTGAAGATGATCCCAATGGTCACACTAGTCTCTAATGCTCTAATTGAAAAGTATGTAAGTATATCCAAGACAGGCTGGATAATAATGAAGAGTAACAGAAGTTTTGTATAAAATTCTTTATTGATCATTGTGAGCATCTAATAGCACCTCAAAAATAGTTTTGTTTCAATCGGACACCTGAAGTATAAACCATTATTTTCATAGTGTCTATTAACCGTATGTAAAGTCATTTTACATTCGTAAACAAATCTTTACAAAAACCATGTTGTATCTATAAAGGAGCAAAACTTAAAATTATCCATATCAACCAAATAAATTAAGCTGAACTATGAAAAGTGGTATAAACCTTTGCGAAAGAAACAGAAAACCGCTTAAGGAGAGAGACATATGGATGTGATCAAAAGGTTGAAGATTTTTCTAATGGAAAAGATAAGAAAAACAAATGGGATTCATTATTATAAAAAGCATAAACAAAGCCAGTGGAGCAGCCAACAACAATTGGTATCTTCTCAATTCACTCAATTAATGAGTTTATTAAATCACGTTTATGACCATGTTCCATATTATAGCCAATATATGAGAAGAATAGGCCTTAAACCCAAGGATTTCACCTCTTTAGAAGATTTAAGTAAATTACCGATTGTAGATAAAGGAGAAATCAAACTTCATAAAAAAGAGATGGTAACAAATAATATAGAGACCTATGACGCGTCGGAAAAGCGGACAGGCGGTTCTACAGGAGAACCGTTAACATTCTTCGTACCCAAATTATCTCACTCCTTAATGTGGGCGAATCTTTGGCGGGGGTGGAGCGTTACAGGTTACCAACCAGGCGACAAAATCGCTGTATTAGCTGGAGGGTCATTATTATCAGGATTTGATGTGAAGCGGAAATTGTATTATTTCCTGAATAACTGGATTCCATTCTCATCCTATAACATGTCGGAGAACACGATGAGTTCCTACATAAGGAAACTGAAAAAGGGGAAAGTGAAGTTTCTTTATGGCTATTCATCGTCTACGTATGAATTAGCAAACTTCATAATAAAAAGAGGAGAAACCATTCAGCTAGATGGCGTAATCACTACATCAGAAGTGCTATTGCCTCATTACCGGAATGCAATAGAAAAGGCTTTCCAGTGTAAGGTCTTTGATCAATATGGGGCAAATGATGGCGGAGTGACAGCATTTGAATGTGAGCAACATCAAGGGTTACACATTGGAATGGAACGCTGCTATGTAGAAATCGTTGATGAAGAAGGAAACCCTGTTCCAGAAGGTGTGGAAGGCAGAATCCTGCTGACAGATCTTTCTAACTATGCGATGCCATTTATTCGATATGAAGTAGGAGACTATGGTGCTATCATTACAAAACCATGCTCTTGTGGAAGAGGTTTAATACGATTTACACATATTAAAGGCAGACAGCAGGAATTCATTTACTCAGCAGGCAAACGAAAAGTACATGGAGGATTTTTTTCAACGACTTTCAGACAATATGATGCTGTTGAGCAATTCCAGGTGATTCAAGATAAAGCTGGTGAAGTGCGGATTAAACTGAAATTATCAGACCTAGATTTTGAACAAAGTATCGAACGTGTCAGACAAAATATTTTAGAACAGGCCGAGTTAAATAAAGTATATATAGAAATCACAGATAATTTTGAAAAAACCAAGGGTGGAAAGCATAAATTTGTAGTAAACAACGTGTCTGAACTGGAAGGGGAGTATCTGCAATGAAGAAATCATTATGCGTAATAGGGTTAGGTTATATAGGTTTACCAACATCAGTTATGTTTGCCCTAAATGGACACGAAGTTCATGGTGTTGATGTAAATCCTAGAGTAGTGGAGATGATCAATAATAGACAGCTTCATATTGAAGAATGCGGGTTGGCTGGACGATTGACAGAAGCAGTTGATTCCAAGGCATTTAAAGCATCCTTAGAGCCAACCGAAGCTGATGTATTTATCATTGCTGTACCTTCCCCAATCAAAGCAGATAAAACCGCCAACCTGGATTATGTACGTAATGCTACAGATTCTATAGTTCCTTTTCTAAAACCAGGCAACCTTGTCATTTTAGAATCAACTGTGCCACCTCGAACAGTTGAGGATGTAATGCTCCCTATTTTACGTAAATCTGGATTGAGGTTAGGGGAGGACTTGTTCGTTTCTCATTCACCTGAACGTGTTATTCCAGGAAAAGTTTTTCAAGAACTGGTCGGTAATGACCGAATAGTTGGAGGGATTGATCAGAAGTCATCACAAATGACAAAAGAATTGTATCAATCTTTTGTACGGGGAAATATCCATCTGACTGATGCCACAACAGCTGAGATGGCAAAAGTGATTGAAAACACTTATCGTGATGTCAATATCGCATTCGCGAATGAGCTTGCTTTAATAAGTGAAAAAATTGGCGTCAATTCGTGGGAAGCGATTCGATTGGCCAACTACCACCCTCGCGTAAATATCCACACGCCTGGACCAGGTGTAGGCGGACACTGTATAGCCGTTGACCCATGGTTCTTAGCTGAAATCGAACCCGAGCTGTCAAACATTATCCAGCTTTGTAGAAATACAAATGATCATATGCCTGTATTTACAGCTAATAAAATCGAAGAGTTGTTGCATGAAAACTTTATAGGAAACCCAAAAATAGCGTTATTTGGGATATCGTTTAAAGCTAATATTGATGATCAGAGGGAGAGTCCTTCCCTGAAGGTCATTGAAAAAATGGTTGAAAGAGGGATGGACTTTACAGCCTATGATCCCCATATAAAACACAATGTAGTTATGAATCAAACTCAGGATATGGAGGCAGCCTTGAATCAAGCAGACATTGTAGTCTTTTTAACTGACCATGATGAGTTTAAAACACTAGATCCAGATCTGGTAAAGGATACAATGAGGAATAAGCTTGTCTTTGATACGAAGAATGTTCTGGACTTAGACAAATGGAAAAATACAGGGTTCCTTGTAAAAAGGCTGGGAGATTCAAAAAATGACAGAGTTCAGGTGAAAATATGAAGGAGAAGTTTTTAGGGGTTAACGTAAGCAGTCATTCGTATGAACAACTTAAGGAAAAAGTAATGTCGGACATTGAGCAAAAGAGACAATCCTATATTGTAGCGATTAATCCTGAAAAGATTCTTAAGGCACAGCAAGATGCAGAATTGAGACGGTTACTGAATCAAGCAACATACCAGATACCGGACGGTGTAGGTGTGCTGCTAGCTTCAAAAATTAAAGGAGGGAACATTTCGCAGCGCGTAACAGGCATCGATATGTTCCTAACATTATGTGAACAGGCAGCCCTCCATAATAAATCTGTATTTCTTTATGGAGCTAAGCCGGGAGTGGCGGATAAAGCCAAAGAGGGTCTATTGAGAAGATATCCTAACTTAAAAATAGCCGGGGTTCTGGATGGATACGTAAAGGATCAAGATTTCATTAAGCAGGAAATTAATGCAGCTAAGCCAGACATTTTATTTGTGGCCTTAGGAAGTCCACGCCAGGAACACTGGATTGTTGAAAACATGAAACATCTTAATGTACGAATTTTTCAAGGGGTTGGCGGTTCCTTTGATGTATTATCTGGTAAAGTGAAGCGAGCTCCTGCGATTTTTCAACGGTTTGGAGTAGAGTGGTTGTACCGGTTGATTCTTGAACCGTGGAGAATTAAAAGGCAGATTAAACTGCCAATGTTTTTATTCAAAGTTTGGGAAGGCAGGAGATAACAGATGTATATTATAGGCTTGAGGATAAACATAACTTTTAAAAATAGAACAAAGATAGTCGTCGAGTAAACTACTTAACGACTATCTTTGTTCAAGTAATACTTTTTCTTTCTCTGCAGCATCCCCATAAATAGCCTGGATTAGCTGCTGACTGGATTGTCCTTTTGAATACTGATTCCAATCTTGAGCAAATTGGCTGACAACATTCATATCGTACGGCTCATTGAGAATAATTTCGATGATTTCTTCACTTGTATAAGCAACTGGGCCAGGAACCATTGAATGATAATCTTCCCAGAAACCTCTTGCCCTCGAATAATCCTCAAGATCATACGAATAGAAAATCATAGGTTTATTTAATAAAGAAAATTCATAGGGAATTGAAGAATAATCCGTTATTAATAAATCCGTAATCATTAATAGTTCATTTATTTTCTCACCTGTAGAAACATCAATGATAAAGTTAGGATAAGAGTTCATGAATTTTGTCCTTATTGCCGGATGAAGCCGCATAAGAAGTACATAGTCTTCCTGTAGATTCTCATACATTAACTTTAAATTTAATTGAATATCTGGATCGGTTAATTTATTGTCCCGAAAAGTCGGGGCATATAAAATAACCTTTTTACCTTTAATTCTAGGGTGTTTTTTCTCCATCCTAGCTTTGATATCCTCGTTATCCTCGTTATCCTCGTCCTTAAAAAAATAATCGGTTCGAGGTACACCTGTTCTCAAGATTTGAGTGTCGGAGAGCCCGAAACTTTCTTTAAATATATCCGCCATTTTTTCAGATCCCACTACAACATGATCAAATTTACTATATACCTTACGAAAACGCTCGTTTGCATGTTTTGTTCTCGTAAGGATGGAAGGGTCTTTAAGTCCGAACCGTTTTACGGCACCTGAGGCATGCCATAGTTGGATGCACTCTACATTTTCACGAAAATCAGCAGCAGCTAAGAACCCAAAGTAATTATCGACAAATACTTTTTCGCAAGTAGCTAGATGATAGATTGAGAGTATAAAAGCATAAGGCTTTTTCATGTCAAAGGAAAGAACGGAGGTTTGGGAGTCTTCTTTATAACTATAACGACAACCTCCGTCCTTTAGAATGACAATATTTCCACTGTACTGTTTCCTTAAGGCTTCAACTGTATGCAAAATATTATCCCCAAAAGAAGAAACAAACACCGTTTTCCTCTGTTGGGGACTCAATTTAAACACTACAAATAAAATTCTTACTGTAAGCAAGTACATGCTTACAAGAAGGTCTCTAACCATTTTCCACATCAAGCAAGTCGTCTTTAATTTTAGACGTTGAAATCCCTACAGTACGTGGAAGATAAACAACCTCACAGTGATCCTTCAAATGATCAAATTTACCTTTCCAGTCATCTCCCATAACAAAAACATCGATGTTATGATCCTGAACGTCATTTACTTTTTGCTCCCAATTATCTTCAGGGATGACCTCATCAACATAGCGAATGGCTTCTAAGATCATTTTGCGGTTTTCAAAACTGTGATAAGCTTCTTTATTTTTAATAGCATTAAATTCGTCTGAAGAGATGGCTACAATCAAGTAATCTCCTAGATCTGCAGCTCGCTTCAGTAGATTTATATGTCCCCAATGCAACAAATCAAATGTTCCATAAGTGATTACCTTCTTCATTACATTATTCCTCCTAAGATTTATAAACACCTGTACTCTAATAGAAACATATGCTTACAACTTACTATTATAATAACCTATTTTTACATGGCGTTAACATCAACTTAACAATTTATTTAAAATTAATCCTAAAAATCCCTATAATTCGACCGATATTAAAAAGGTACATCGGTAATATTTTAACTGTTTCATCTTTGGAACACAAGCCTTACCTACATGTACCAATGATTAACATCGTTAATTGTGGAATATTTGGAAAAACTTAAGAATATAGTCGAAAATAGTCTTATATTTTATAAGAATTTCTTGTATAATTATCGATGTTTGATTAATTACTATTGGAGGTGCTAATGATAGTTTCAAAGTTAAAATTGAATATGAAAGTATCCTTGTTTTTGGCTCTTATAATCATCTTAATTCCTCTAATGGGGAAGCCAGTTAAGGCAGCAGAAAGTAATTGGTCAGGGGATTTTTATAATAATAGATCCCTAACTGGTACTCCTATACCGGCTAGCTATGAGAGCTTGTACTTTAATTGGGGTAATAGTGCTCCGGCAAAGGGTGTAAACGCCAATAACTTCAGTGCTAAGTTTCAAAAGCAAATCACAACGGATGGGAAAACGGGGTATTTTCTCCATACATATGCTGATGATGGCATTCGTTTGTCTGTCGATGGTCAGGAGAAAATTGATAGGTGGGAGCTTTCCGCTGGAGTCATGGACAAAGCATTACTTCCAAATCTTAGTGCAGGGACTCATACGATCACCTCGGAGTATTTCGAAGCAAGTGGTGCAGCAAATTACTTCTCAGAAATTCAGCCGTTTGGAGATTGGGTTTCATATTATTACAATAATACTTCGTTAAGTGGTGACCCGGTTTATGGCGAAGCTATATCATCTAACAAAAAAGGTACTCTTTCATTGGACTATGGATACAACTCGCCTTCTTCTCGAGTGAATAAGAATAACTTTTCAGGTGAATTTCATACAGCTATGAAGCTAGAAGAAGGAGAATATATTATTTCCCTAGGTGCAGATGATGGCGTACGAGTGTTTATTGATAATAAACTAGTCATAAATAATTGGAATCCACAAGCATTCTCGAGTGATAGGTTTAAAATCAGTGTGAAGGACTCGAAAGAAAATGGAAATATCCATTGGATAAGAGTTGAATACTTTGATAAATCCAGTGTTGGTAAACTTAGCTTTTCTATTAATCCTATTAAAAAGGAATTATCTACTAGCTCTTGGATGAATACTTATTATAAGAATGACAACATAGCAGGCCCGGCTAAGACCTATGGGGGTAAGAAAGCTAGTATTGGAGAAATCTATTATAACTTTCGTTCTGGTGAGCCTATTTATGGGTATCCTAAAGATTACTTTTCAGCTTCTTACTACAAATTGTTAGAAGGAAACAAAGATTACTTTGTGCAAACCTATGCTGACGATGGTGTGAAGGCCTCAATTAATGGTAAAGAAATAATGAATCGTTGGGGTAATTCAGCTGGGGAAATTAACATGAGCCATATAACAAACTTGAATTCGGGTAATCATGTTTTGCGGGTAGATTATAGAGAAGCAACAGGCGCTGCTGAAGTATTAGTTAATGCCGTCCCTTTCGGGGATTGGGAAGCCTACTACTATAATAATACTGGGCTGGAAGGTATGCCTGTATCTAGAGAAGTTATTAGATCTAACAATAATACCTTTTCTGTAGACTATGGCTACGGAAGCCCCGACTCTAATGTTAAGTCAAATGAATTTTCTGCAAGGTATGTTACGACAAAAAAGCTACCTGCAGGTGATTATATCTTACGTACAAGGGCTGATGATGGAGTTAGAGTGTATATTGACAAGGAGTTAGTTGTTGATAAATGGGAGACAAGTACCTTCGGTGAAAAAGATACTAGACTAATCAAAATACGAGATAATGCCGAAGGAAATGTACATGATATCCGTATAGAATATTTTGATGAAGTTAGTGTAGGCAAAGTTGAATTTTCTCTTTCATCTGTTAACGAGGAATCCACTGTAAATAATTGGCTAGGTGTCTATTATTCCAAACCTAACTTTACAGGTGAAACATCTGTCGAGGGTGGAAAGCTATCAGAACATAAAGTGAAAGATATTTTTTATAATTGGGGTAGTGGAGCACCCGGAGATGGGTTTCCAAAAGACAATTTTTCATCCAAATTCTACAGAAAACTGGAACAAGGAAAAAGTTACTTTGCACATGCCTATTCTAATGATAGTGTCCGAGTAAGAGCTGGGAATCAATTAGTGATTGATGATTGGCAAAGCACAACAGGTAATATTTCCTCTGGTTTAATACCTTCTGTGGGCAAAAGTAATGATCTTTTAGAGGTTGCATATAAAGAAGGGACTGGGAACGCCTCACTTATTGCAGACATAGTAGAAACAGGGAATTGGATTGCTTATTACTTCAATAATCCTGATATAAAGGGAGCCCCAGTCGATAAAGAGATTATTAGGAATTACAATGGTAATTTATCCTTCGACTTTGGTTATGGGAGCCCTTCTGAAGCCGTAAACAATAATGATTTCTCAGCTATTTATACAACCTATGCGAAATTAGAGCCTGGTAATTATATTTTGCGTACAAATGCAGACGATGGTATTAGAGTTTACTTAAATGGAGAGCTAGTTTCAGATTCCTGGGAATTAAGTAAGTATGGAGAGCAGACTACGCATGAAGTAAATGTTAGTGGAAACAAATTCCACAAGATACAAGTTGAGTATTTTGATAAAAGTAGTATTAGCAAGTTTGATTTTTCATTTCAACCAATAAATAATGAAATACCTAGAGGTGAGTGGCTAGGCTTATATTATAATAATCCTGATTTTTCTGGTGTTCCTATAAGCGAAGGTGGAAAATATTCTACTAATTCACTCCCGAGGGTTTCGAATTATTGGGGGATGGATTCACCTATACCAGGTACAAATAACAACTATTTTTCAGCAAAATATAAGACGAAGATCGATGGGGATAGAGACTATTTTATTTCAGCATTTGCGGATGATAGTTTGGAAGTTTTTGTGAATGACAATAGAGTTATCAACCAAACTACTTTTACAGGTGAGCCTGTGAAGGCATTGTTACCTAACTTACCTAACGGAGAGCATACCGTAACAGCAAATTATATCGAAAAGTCTAGTGCAGCTGTTCTGTATAATGACGTGGTACCTTTTGGTCAATGGGTATCTTATTACTACAATAATACCAATTTGAATGGACATCCTATCAATTCAAAGGTTATACCATCTAACTCTGAAAATGGGTTCTCTGAGAACTTTGGGTACGGCACACCGATGGAAAGAGTTTCTAGTAACCAGTTTTCTGCAAGGTATGTTACTGCAAAGAGACTGGACCCTGGTAGCTACATTCTAGAAACCAAGGTAGATGATGGAGTTCAAGTTCTGGTGGATGGTGAGGTTGTAGTAGACCACTGGGAGACAAATAATGGAAAGTTGGACAGGACTAGAATAGACCTACAAAACACATCAAATGGAAATATTCATTGGATAGAAGTAAGGTATTTCGATGAAAGTAGTGTAGGTAATATAGACTTTTCTATAGTTCCCTATGATCAATCAACGTTGATCTCATCTGAAAGTTGGTTAGCTGAGTATTTCAATGGTGTAATAAACCCAGAGGAACCTAGCTCCTCAACTGGACTATCTTATATTTTCGGGGGACAACATGCTCAGAATAATATCAATTCAATTAATTTTGATTGGAGCGAAGGTTCTCCGTACAAAGGTGTTAACTCAAACTACTTTTCTGGGGTGTTTACCAAGGTTATAAATATACCTGAATCTGCAGAGTATGAGTTTGAAGTACAGGCTGATGATGGAGTTATTCTAAAAGTTGATGATAAAGTGATTATTGACTCATGGAAAGCCAGCAATAATTCTGCAAGGACTAAGAGGGTTTCTTTGTCCAAAGGAAATCACAAAGTTCAAATTAAGTATTTTGAAAAAACTGGGGCTGCATCACTAAAGTTTGACTTCAAGGTTGTTAAAAAGAAGGAAGTAAATACAACATATAAAAGTTATGCTATTAGTCTAGAAGAAATGGCCAACATTCAAATGACTGCAACTCCTCAAACCGATAAGAGATACAAGCTATGGTTAAGAGAAGATGGCTTAACTGATATTTCCGGAGGAGAAGGAACGGTCACAGGCGGTGTTTGGAATTTACGGAGAGGTCCGTATACGAGTTATAGGGTTGGTGATCAAGTCTCCACTGGAACAAGGTTGCCATTATACTCAAGTACGAAGGGTCCAGACGGATATACATGGTATCACGTTAAAAATACTAGTGGTTGGGTCATTCCTAGCAAGGGAGACCTAGTATACTATTTAAACCCTAATAATTTTATTGGTAATTTTAAAGATTCTTTACAATTTGCGAAGTTGTCTATGTCATCTGACATTAATCCAAAAGAGGTTAATAATAAAATTCTAAATGGGAAAGGGATACTAGAAGGTAAAGCGGAAGCTTTTGTAGAAGGTGGCAAGGAGCATGGGGTGAACGAGATTTACTTAATATCTCATGCACTTTTAGAAACTGGAAATGGAAAATCCGCCTTGGCAACAGGAGTATCCTACAATGATAAAATAGTTTATAATATGTATGGAATAGGTGCCTATGACAGTTGTCCACTTTCTTGTGGGGCAAAGTATGCCTATGACGCTGGATGGTTTACACCTGAAGCAGCTATTAAAGGAGGTGCTGCCTTTATTGGAGAGGGTTATGTTAATAAAGGTCAGGACACTTTGTATAAGATGAGATGGGATCCAGAGTTTGCTGCTAAGAATGGTAGGTTCGGTCATCAATATGCGACAGATATAGGATGGGCAAGTAAACAAACATGGAAAATGGAGCAAATTTACAATTTGTTAGAATCTTATTCCATAACATTAGAAATCCCAAGATATAAATAAATGAAACAAAACCCTGATATTCAGGGTTTTGTTTCATTTATATTGGAAATAGAAAAATTAGAGAGTTTAGGAGGGTTTAGGTGAGAAAATTTTATTTTGTAATGGCATATCTTCACGAAGTAGGGGGAATGATGAATGCGGTTTATTCAAGAAGTAGGGTATTTTCTTCCCTCAATGAAGAAAACAACATCTTAACTTTCAGATACACAAATAGAGCATCATTATTTTTGAAAGAAAGTTCTTTAAAAAGTGAGGGGATATTAGGGCAAAATACAAACATTTTAAATATGTACAAAGACTATTACGCTAAAATAAAAGGAAATCATACTTTCGAATACCAAGAACAAATACCAAACTTCTACGAGGTATTTACGGAGGTAAAAGAAGTAAAAGGAAGAAATGCTCTAAAATGTTATATGGATGGAGCGTATAAGTGTTTTGTTAGTTATGAACACGATAATGGTGCTTTAAAATTTATTGATTATGTAAATCTTAATTCGAAGAAACTATGCAGAAAAAGTTATGATATTCATGGAAAACTTCATCTAGTTCAATATTATAATGATAAAAATCATAAGTTAGCTATACTGGAAGAGTTTATCAATGAAAATGGAAAATGTTATATGAAGAAGATATTCCAGATTGAAAATAATAAAAGAACAATTCAAAGTATACAGTGGTATAGTGACGAAGGAGTGCTCTTCTTTAGTAATGAAACTGAGTTAAGACAGTTTTGGATTAAAGAGCTTCTCAAGGATAATAGCAATGAACATCATTTTATTATAGAAAATAGGGCACAAGATAATGTAATCCTTCCAATTAAAGACAAACAAAATTTTCACAAACATATTTTTATGCATACCAATCATTTGAAGTCACCTTATAAAAACCTTAGAGAGGTGAAGTTCAAAACGATAGAGAAGTATCTTGATAGTATAGAGAGAATATTTTTCTTAACAGATGAACAAAAAAATGATTTTGATGAAATACACAATAGTTCCCATAAAACATATGTTGTACCTCATTATTTTGAACCTGAAAATTGTAATGAAGAGAGAAATAATAAGACAATACTTATAATGTCCAGGTTATCCAAAGAAAAAAGAATTGACCATATAGTAAAAGCATTCTCACTAGTTAAAAAACGAGATTCCGAAGTAAGGCTGATGATTTGCGGAAGTGGTACAGAAGAAGAGTATTTAAAGAAATTAACAGTTGATTTAGGTATTGCCGATTCTGTGATTTTTAAAGGTTATGTAAAAAATATAAAAAGCTTATATTGTAGAAGTACATTATCAGTAATTACTTCTGAATATGAAGGGTTTTGTTTAAGTATCTTAGAGTCTCTGTCTTATGGGTGCCCAGTAATCAGTTATGATTTTAAGTATGGCCCATCTTACTTAATCAAGCATAACTACAGTGGTAAATTGGTAAAGGATGGTGACATAGAAGAATTGAGCAATCAAATAATTGAAGTAATTGAAAATAGAAGGTTGAGAAAAAAGATGGTGAAGGGAGCTTTTAAAACCCAAAAAAGGTTTTCATATGATTCTCATTTTAAAATTTGGAAGAAGTTATTGAATACTGAATAGAAATAATAAGAAAAACAGCTAGCAATTAATAGCTAGCTGTTTTTCTATATGTTAAGACTTTTTTTTATTAATAATATCATTAAGTGATTCTATCCATTTCTTCTTATATAATTCCTTACTATAGTTTTGATCTATAAAATCAGCGGCATTTTCCCCAGTCCTTCTAGCAGCTTCGGGGTTTTTAAATAGTTCAATCATTTTTCTTGAGAGTTCGCTAGTTGAGCCATTTTCAACCAGGAAACCAGTTTCGTTATTGGAGATTAACTCGTTAGGTCCATACCTAATATTATAGCTAATAACTGGTGTTTTATTAACCATACTTTCAAGAACGGATAGAGCAAAGCCCTCACTTTTAGAGGTTAATACAGAAAATAAGGCACTTTTATATATTTTATCAGGCTCATGTGTGTATCCTTTTATCTCTATACTGTCCTGAAGCCCCAGTTCATTAATCAACTTTGTGAGATTACTTTCCTCATCACCTTTACCCCAAATTTCTAATTTTGCGTCAGGTACATCATTTACAACTTCTTTAAATGCATATATGGCATGGTCTATTCGCTTAAGTGTAGATAATCTACTAATAATGACAGCTTTTTTTTCATCTTGATTTTTCCGGTAAGGTAATGAGTTAAGTAAAGACTTCTTTTTCTTTTGTTCGTGAAAGTGTGGCACCACATAAAATAATGAGTTATTACCAAACCTTTCTATAAGATCTACTCTTTGTTGGTTTGTTAACAATAATACACCATCAAAATTCGTTAAATACTTAACTCCAGTTTTGACTTTTTTGGTTATTGGCGCATCAACACTAAATGGCTTATCTAAATGAGAACTGTGTAACCTCCAAATTTTAATAGCATCTTTATTTTGGAATGTTGCTAATAATTCATCAGTTGACCTTGTATCAGTAACTATAATTGGATGACGTTTACCGGAAATACATCTTTGGAGCCAACTTTGTTTAAAGGAAATATCCCCCGCTGCACCGGTGTAAACTTTTTCAATTTCTCCATTGTTTTGGAAAATGTTTATTCTTTGTATTTTCCCGCTAGATGTGGTCCAAATTGAAAGGTAGGCTGTTCCGCCTTTATTAAAATGGATAGTTTGTCTGGGCTTATTGTTCTCGTAGTCCATATATAGAATCCTTCTTATATTGCCAATAAGGTCGTATTCAACTCGTTTTGTTCTATAACGATTTTCGTTAAAATAGTCAATGAACTTAAGGGAGTCATCCTCGTTTAGAGCAATATATTTAACATAAAGTCCATTTTTATAGACTCTGAATGCATTATAGCCATCTCTCTTATCTAAATTTCCTCCATCGGCTAAATTACTTAAAGAAGCCTCTTTTGGAGAAGCTGGGGTTAATCTTTCATTTTCACTCATTTCTTCCATATCTTCGTATATGTTTCTAATTTTAACAGCAGGATTAATCTTTCCTAGGTCTAGTAACTTCTTTCGAATTTTTGGATAGTTTAAGTTATAGTTGAAGGTAAGCATGTGTACATCATAGCCCATTTCAGCGAATGTGGAAGCTTGTTTTAGGGAAGCCCTGGTTAGTCCTCCTTTAACTACATCAATGGAGTTCATTAAAAAATATATCGGTTGGTTCTTGTCCACGAAAACACCTTCTTTTCTATTATGAGTTATCATTAAATAATATTTTATCACTAGATGGTTCATGTATCATATAGTAAGATAGAGTATAGCATTTTTCACTTTAAATAAAAACGTGTCTCCCTCAAACATAGCGACAAACGAAATTATCAAGGTATTAAATAAGGAGAATGTTATGAAATCAAATAATAAACAAGAGCCGTGTGTTGTAGATATTAAAATTCATGAAAATCAGAAAATGTCTATTTTTATACCTATAGATACAAAGGATCGTAACAATCGCTTAATTCTAGTTAATAGAAATAATCAGGAAGAAATCAGTTTGCCAATAAAAATTAAGTATGTTAACGGTGAAACCCAACTTCTTTATAGTGTTTTAGACTATTTTGACTTAAAAGGAATATTGCTTAATGGAGAGTTTTGGGATTTATACTTACAAAATAGTAAAGGCACTCAGAGGGTGATTTGTAAGAACAATTCAATTGAATTTGTAAGAATAAACGGAGAAGCAGGCACATTTCATGCTTATATTACAAAAAAAGGGAACATTTCCTTTAAGCATAGCGAGGTGGAACTGTTTGCTGGTGTGAATAATGTGGAATTTCAAAATGATGGAGTTTTGATCGTAGAAGGGCTAATAGAAAAGATAGATCTTAAAAGGGTGCATGAGAAATATCTGGCTATAACGGATGTTTCGAATAACGAAAGTCGTTTACCTATAGACATTACTGAAAGAACAGGTAAGCAATTTGACACTTTTCAAGCTCAATTGAAACTTGATAAAAAGTATATTGAATCGTTACCTAACTCATTAAAATTCACCCTTGGTGTAGAGTTCACAGAAGAGGAAACAGTTATAGTAAAAGAAAGTCCACGACTTAAGTACCATGGAGCCATTAAGTTTGAAGATACATTCACGTTTAATAATGAAGATACAAAACTTAAAGTAACTATTAAACCAACTAAGAAAAAAAGGTATTTATCAGTTAAAATATTGGAGGATAACCCTCTAAAGGAAACTGCTGACAAGCTTGAGTTAAAAGTAGTGAAAATGAGAAGAGGTAAAAGAGCATTAAAGCTTTATAAACATATATTTAATATTGCAAGCTTACTTCCTAAGAAAAAGAATTTAGTTGTTTTCGAAAGCTTTCACGGTAAACAGTATAGCGATAGTCCTCGGGCGGTTTACGAATATATGAAGGTGAACGAGCCTGAATATCAATTGATTTGGAGTGCAGATAGAAGATATTATAGCGACCTTAAATCCAAGGGTCTTCCTGTTGTAAGGCGCTTTTCAGTAAAATGGCTAATAGTAATGACTAGAGCTAAATACTGGGTTACAAATACCCGACTTCCGAATTGGATACCAAAGCCAAGAGGGACCGAGTATTTACAAACATGGCATGGCACACCTTTAAAACGCTTAGCAGTTGATATGGAAGAGGTCCATATGCCTGGAACTAATACGTTTAAATATAAAAGTAACTTTATTAAAGAAACTGCTAAATGGGATTATTTAGTGGCACCTAATCAATACTCCAGTGAGATATTTGAACGAGCATTCTTATTTAATGGAAAAATGATTGAGTCAGGTTACCCAAGAAACGATTATTTAATTCAAGAGGATAATAAGGAAACGATTCACGAATTGAAAAAATCTTTAAACATACCGACTGATAAAAAAGTCATTTTATATGCTCCAACTTGGAGAGACAATCAATTTTATCAAAAAGGAAAATACAAGTTCGATTTGAGTCTGGATTTAGATCATATGAAGAAAGAACTAGGTGAAGAATATGTAGTCGTTCTTCGGATGCATTATTTAATTGCTGAAAACTTCGACCTTGGGCCGTATGAAGGTTTTGCCTACGATCTTTCTAAGCATGAAGATATAAGGGATTTGTATTTAATTTCTGATATATTAATCACAGATTATTCTTCTGTTTTCTTTGATTACGCGAACTTAAGAAGACCGATTATTTTTTATGTATATGATCTTGATGAATACCGTGACAGCTTAAGAGGATTTTACCTTGATTTAGAAACAGAATCCCCAGGTCCACTGGCTAAAACAACCGATGATGTAATTTATTCCATTAAGGAATTTCAAATGAGCAATTATCTTCTTGGTGATAATTTCGAGAAGTTTTATGATCGGTTCTGTAACTGGGAAGATGGGGAATCTTCCAAAAGGGTTGTCCAGGAAGTCTTTAAAAAATAGTGGATGTTATATAATCGACGCCTTTAATTGTAAAAGGCGTCGATTATTCATTCCAAGGTGAACTTTAAGAAATATATAGTGTTGTGTTTTATGCCGGATATTAGTATAATTTGATGAGTGTTTTTGACATTTGTTTTTTAAGGAAGGGCAAAATATGAAGTCATCGATTATAGTTATTAAAGAACAAATTAAATATTTTTATTTAATACGAAGGCTATCCTTGTATGAACTTAAAAGTACAAACAATAATAATTACTTAGGAATGCTTTGGGAATTATTAAATCCTGCTATTCAAATTTCTATTTATTGGTTTGTCTTTGGAGTTGGGATCCGCGGTAACAAAGTAGGTGCAGGGGGCATGGACTTTTTCCCCTGGATGCTATCTGGTATAGTTGTTTGGTTCTTGTTTAATCAAGGTTTGATACAGGCTTCTAAATCTATCTATACCAAGATAAAAATGCTCTCAAAAATGAATTTTCCAATGAGTGTTATACCAAGTTATGTTATTTTCTCAAAATTTTATCCTCATTTATTGTTATTGGCGTTAGTTTCGGCTATTTTAACAATATTAGGTTATCCAATTAATATTTACTACCTTCAGTTACCAATATATATGGGGGCAGTACTTGCCTTGCTATATTCCCTTTCCTTAATATTGTCGACACTTTCAACGATTGTTCGTGACGTACAGATGTTCCTTCAATCAGTGTTGAGAATGTTGCTTTATCTGTCACCAATCCTTTGGGATATTACTCAGTTGGGGCAAGATTTAGCTTGGCTTAAGGTAATTATGAAGATTAATCCATTTTATTATATTGTAGAAGGCTACCGAACATCACTATTAGGTCAAGGCTGGTATTTCATTGACCATTGGCAGTATACTTTATATTTCATTGGAGTAATAGCAGGGTTGTTTATTATTGGTTCAGCTTTACACGTGAAATTCAGAAGACACTTTATTGATTTTCTATAAAACGGAAGTGATAACATGGCTAAATCAGTCATTGTAAAAGATGTTACAAAAATTTATAAGCTTTTTGAGAGTCCAAAGGAACGTTTGTTAGACCTGATTATTCCTCGGAAATCCTATGGGGAAGACTTTTATGCGCTTCAGAATGTCAGTTTTGATGTGGACGAGGGTGACATTATAGGTTTTGTTGGAGTGAATGGCTCCGGTAAATCAACTTTGTCTAATATTATTGCTGGCGTTGTCCCTGAATCTTCTGGTTCGGTAGAGGTGAAAGGACAAGCTGCCATCATTGCGGTTAATTCTGGACTGGACAATAAGTTGACAGGTCGTGAAAACATCGAGCTAAAGCTCCTTATGCTGGGCTTCAATCAACAGCAAATCAAAGAACTTGAAGACGAGATTATTGATTTTGCCGAAGTTGAAAAGTTTATTGATCAGCCAGTAAAGTCGTATTCCAGCGGGATGAAGTCACGCCTTGGTTTTGCGATCTCAGTTAACGTGGATCCTGATATTTTGCTTATTGATGAAGCCTTATCTGTAGGTGATAAAGCTTTCGCAGAAAAAAGTTTAGCGAAAATGTACGAGTTTAAAGAGAGTGGAAAGACGATGTTCTTTGTTAGTCACTCGATCGGACAGATGAAAAAGTTTTGTGAAAAAGTAGTATGGCTAGAGTACGGATCAGTTAAAGAATATGGTCCCGCCAAAGAAGTTCTTAATCACTACGAAGAGTTTTTAGAGAAGTATAAGAAAATGTCTAAAAAAGAGAAGCAGCAATATAAAGAAGAGGTTACTAGTAAGCAAAGCGGCATAAAGGCAGCAACTTAACAAAAGCACCCAAGTCCTTAACAGGAAATGGGTGCTTTCTAATTATATTTGAATGAAAAATTAGTTTCTGCAGCATTCTCAGTATCTTAGAGATATCTGTGTGAATTTGTTAAAGGTGTCGTGTGGTTAGGTATTAATTGTCGTTTTGAGACCAACCCTTTATAATATACCTGATACAACGTGCAAGGCAATAAATCAACTGTATACTTTTGTTAACTTTATATTAATTTTTGTAAAAGCATGGAAAGGTGTCTTGTCATGGAAAAAAATCAGGCGTATGTTGAAATTAAAGGAATTCCTTTTGCGAAAATAAATAATCAACAGCTGTTGAATGATCATTTATTTCCTGCCATTGCATCACATAAAAAGAAGTTTGTCGTAACAGCAAATCCAGAAATTGTGATGGCAGCGGAAGAGGATCGAGACTATAAACAAATTCTTCAGAAAGCTGATTATGTCATTGCAGATGGCATTGGTGTCGTCATAGGGTCCAAGTTACTGCGACAGCCGCTTCCCGAGCGGATCGCTGGCTATGATTTGATGCTTCAGCTGTTGGAGAAAGCGAATCATGATGGGCTTAGATGCTATTTCCTGGGAGCGAAACAGGATGTTCTGAACAAGGCTATAGCCAATATTAAAATTAAATTCCCGAATTTGGTTATTGCAGGCTCTCATCATGGTTATTTTGATATTAATGATGCTTCTATCGTTCAAGAGGTTAAGGATAGTAACCCTGACTTGATTTTTGTAGGGTTAGGGTTTCCAAATCAGGAGAAGTGGATACATCAACATTACAATCAGTTTAGTCGAGGACTTTTTATGGGAGTTGGAGGAAGTTTTGATGGGTTGGCTGGTTATTTGAAGCGGGCACCTAAGAGCTGGCAAAAGTTGAATATTGAATGGCTTTATAGATTAATTAAACAACCGTCACGCTGGAAACGGATGTTACAGCTGCCACGATTCATTTGGCATATCTTATGGAAAAAGTGACATTCTAATAACAGAGTGCGGTGGAAATTGGGGGATAAGGCTATGAAAGTTCTACATTTAAATGCGGGAAACGAAACAGGCGGTGGCATGAATCACATCTTATCCTTATTAAACGAATTGAATCACGAGGAAGTCATTTTAGGCGTTTTAGAGGATGGGGAAATGGTGCAGCGGGCTTCTGAGTCAGGAATCCCAACGGTAAATTTTAAGCAGTCTTTTCCCTTTGATCTGTCTGTTCTTTTTCAAATAAAAAGGTACATTCAGCAAGAAAATATTGATATTATTCATACACATGGACCGCGGGCGAATGTACTTCTGAGGATGCTTAAATCAAAAATTTCGATCCCCTGGGTTCTTACTCTTCATAGTGATCCCAATGATGACTTTATTGGACATGGGGTAAAGGGTGAACTGTTTATGCATCTTCATAAGCGAGCTATTCGTTCAGCAGATCATTGCCTTGCCATTTCTGAGCGTTTTCGCAAGAGGCTTTTACAAATGAACATCCCAGACCATAAAATTAGCACCATTTATAATGGGATTGATTTTTCAGTGAGACCTGAAGTAAACTTACAGAGGGAAGATCTTGGGTTTAAGAAAGATGATTTTTTAGTGGCTATGGTAGCCCGCTTTGAAGCGGTGAAGCAACATGAGTTGGCTCTAAATTCATTTGCATCCTTTCTCGAACAAAATAATGAGGCACATTTACTGCTTTTAGGTGATGGGACACTAGAAGATCAATTGAAAAGACAATGCAAAACATTGAAAATAGAAGATCATGTACATTTCTTAGGATTTAGATCTGATGTGAAAGCTGTACTTCCAATGGTTGATTTGACCCTCCTCACATCCAAAAGTGAGAGTTTTCCGCTTGTGTTATTGGAATCAGCCAGGGCAGGGGTTCCTGCTATTACAACTGATGTTGGCGGTGTCGATAAACTTATTCCTTCTAGAAAGTACGGTTGGATCGTGGAACAGCCTGAGGTTGAAGCAATTGCAGTGGCGCTAAACCAAGCCTATTCTTTAAGAAGAAGTGAGCTTGAAACGATAGGGGAAAGCTTCCGTGAATTTGCATCCAGTCGATTTTCCTTACACCATTTTGCAGCTCAAGTAAATCAGGTTTATCATTTATTTCCCGAAGTACCGACAAAAATAGAGTGCAATGGTTAAAGGTTATAAATCACGGATGACAAAGGAAAGGAGGTTCCTCCATGGAGTTCAGGGCCTTTTTATTTTGCTTGATAGCTGTTGTTTTATTAACACCTCTTGTGAAAAAATTAGCGATTTATATCGGAGCAACAGACTCTCCTGATTCTCGAAAAGTCCATAAACGCTTAATGCCGCGGTTAGGTGGATTAGCGATTTTCTTAAGCGTGTTGCTTGGAGTAAGTATATTTATGCCGGAAAATGTGTACACATGGCCGATTATGGTCGGAGCAACGATCATTGTTGCCACGGGAATCATGGACGATATTTACGGAATTGCCCCTTGGTACAAGTTAAGTGGACAAACTTTAGCAGCTGTAATTGTGATCGTAAATGGGGTAGAGGTTGAATTCATTAATCTTCCATATGGGGGTCAATTAGAATTCGGCATGTTAAGCTTCCCTATTACACTGCTTTGGATTGTTGGCATTACGAACGCTATAAACCTCGTGGACGGTTTGGACGGACTAGCTGCAGGCATCTCTGCAATTGCTTTATTGACCGTTTCAGGGATGGCCATAACCATGGGGAATTCATTTGTAATGCTGATGGGCTTAATGATGTTCGGTGCGACTTTAGGGTTTCTTGTGTTTAACTTTTACCCAGCAAAAATCTTCATGGGTGATACAGGGGCTATGTTCTTAGGCTTTATGATCGGAGTTCTTTCGTTACTTGGATTTAAAAACGTTACCCTTTTTTCTTTAGTTATCCCTATTCTCATCCTAGGTGTACCAATATCAGACACAATATTTGCGATTCTTCGTCGAGCCATGACAGGACGTCCCATAATGAAACCTGATTCTGCTCATTTACACCATTGCTTGCTAAAGCTTGGGTATAGCCATCCTGAAACCGTAATTATGATTTATACGATGAGTGCTTTATTCAGTTTATCAGCAGTGTTTTTCTCACAAGCCACATTAATAAGTTCCCTGCTCATGGGAACAATTATCCTGATTACAGTAGAGTTAATGGTTGAAATTACTGGGGCCGCCGGTGAAAGATATCGTCCCATTTTAAACAGAATAGAAGCAGCTAGAAGTAAAGAGTAAAGAAGGTCTCCTAAAACGAGATCTTTTTTGCGTTACTAGGTGATTAGACATAGAAGAAATAACTTATTTAGCTAGTCTCTATGAAAATTATATTACCATTTAGTGACATCCTCTCGGCCCTGAAGGACGGAGCTTCCTGTGAAGACCTCTCCTAGAGAGGCGGTAACGGCTCATTAAGGCGGGGAGGGGATCTCGCGACAGCCTCCGTGTTGTTCCATTTCTGGCCCGCCTTCCAACATGACCGCTATATCCCGTGCCACTCGGGACTCCCCATGCGAAGAAAAACAGGCTTGCATGTTGGAACTAGGATTATACCTAGTGGGCGCTTGGACTACCCTAAAGACCCATCTCTCGACTATTCATTAGGACGCCGCCAAGTTCGTGCTTGTTGCGATGTTTCGACTGGCATTGAGATCGGCATGAGCTTTATGACCGCATTTCTTACAGTGGAATACCTCACGCTTTCGATTGGATCGCTCCGTATGCTTACATGCGAAGCAGGTTTGGCTTGTTTGATACGGATCGATATCCACCACAGGGATGTTGACTGTAGCTGCTCGTTCTTTGATGCATTGCTTCAACTGATAAAACGCCCATGAATGAATCGTTTTATCTGCCCGTTTCATGCTGCGACAAGTTTTTCGGATATTGTCCAGTTGTTCGAGTTTAATCATGGGTTTCTCGAATTGCTGAGCAAACGTTACAATATCTTGAGCTAATTTTCGGTTGTAGTCTTTCATCCAACGGCTTTCTTTTTGACCTACGCGTTCCATAGCACGCTGTGCCTTTTTCTTTCCTAACGAACGACGTAGGGAACGAAAGTGACGTCGTTTATAGCCGACTTCTTTTCCCGAAAAGAATTGGCGTTTGCCACTTGTCGGTTCAGACAGAACCACAAGGTGTCTCAACCCTAGATCAACACCAATAGATGTGTAATCCATTAATGGTTTCGTAACGGATGGATGGCTGTTTTCTAGGTCCAAGTCAGAACTTACTTGGATGGGAATGGCGACATACCATCGTCTTCCTTTACGAAGTAATTCTATTGTTCCTCGGAACTCTCTGGTTTTGGTTGTTAAGAATGGAAAATAGCTTTGGACATCTTTTGTTTCAACCACAGGAAGGGCTTTTTTACCTTGGTTGCTTGTGAAGGCGATATACCACCTTCCGTTTTGATCGACAGTGTTCCAATTTTGGTTATTAATCTTGATGGTAAGGGAATTTCGGAATACAGGAATTGTTTTCGCTAAGCCTTTCTTAAAATCGGAAACAGCTTTCCTCGCTCGACGGATGCCTTCGTTCTTAATGGCTGATTTTAAGGGAAAGGATATATTTTTAGACGAAAGCTTTTCGCCGTTTAGGAGGCGTTCCACACAATGATTCACGCATGAGGCATAGGCAGCCTGTTCATCCATGAACTGTTTGTGTTTTTTCTTCGTTACATGCTTTAGCTTTACGAGAATCGTTTTCGTGGCCATGTTTTCACCTCCATAAACCTATTATACCAAACGTATGTTCGGATTGAAAACCTTAATGATATGTTTATTTAAAAAAGATAGATCATCGACAGCACGCCTCTCATTGAAATAGGGGGTGTACTGCCGATATTTAGTAAAATTTTGCTATAGTTCCTTCAAATCCAGACACATTGTGATATAATGTGAATATATTTTTGAATATTTTACATAAGTGGAGGTACATCTATGGAGGAAACGATTTCTCTGAAAGAAATTTTTGAAGTATTGAGAAAGAGAATTTGGATGATTATTGCAGTAACCGGGGGAGCTGCTGTCATAAGTGCGATTGTTACATTTTTTGTTTTGACGCCTACCTATCAGGCTTCAACTCAATTTATCGTGAACCAATCTGCTAGCCAGCAAGAAGAATCCCCATATGATATTAACGATATACGTACGAATGTTGAACTTATAAATACTTATAACGTTATTATTAAAAGCCCGGCTATTCTTGATCAAGTGATTCAATCATTGAACTTGGATATGTCATCTGATGTGTTAAGTAACAAAATTCAAGTGGCGAGTGCAGAACAATCTCAAGTAGTTACAGTGACTGTCACAGATGAAAGCCGTTCTATGGCTGTAGAATTAGCTAATAGCACGGTAGAAACGTTTCAGGAAACTATCCCGGATTTAATGAGCGTTAATAATGTCAATATCCTATCTCCAGCTGAAGAAGTGGAAAACCCTCAACCAGTTAGTCCGAAGCCAATGCTTAATATAGCTATTGCCTTAGTAGTTGGTTTAATGGTGGGCGTCGGATTAGCTTTCTTACTTGAATACTTGGATAACACGGTTAAAACCGAGCAGGATATTGAGAAGACGTTAGGTCTTCCATTAATGGGTGTCATTTCAACTGTATCTGAAGAAGATTTAGGTCCGGAAACAATGAATAGACAGCCGAGTCGATCTTCAAAGGTAAGAGGTGAGTCCGTTGGTACGTAAGTCCAGAAAAAAGCAAGTCGCCATGAAAGCAAGGAAAATTATTGCTAACGATAACCCTAAATCTCCAATTGCTGAACAGTATCGCACGATTCGAGCCAATTTGCAGTTTGCTTCTGTGGATAAGGAACTTCAATCATTATTGATCACTTCTGCAGGACCTTCTGAAGGTAAATCGATGACCTCCGCAAACATGGCTGCCGTTTTCGCCCAACAGGGTAAGCGCGTATTGTTGGTCGATGCTGATTTAAGAAAACCTACTGTCCACCATTCATTTCGCCTAAACAACACAAAAGGTTTGAGCAACTTCTTAGTGGGACGTCAGACATTGAAAGAAACAACTCAAATTACAGCGGTTGATAACTTAGATGTATTGCCCAGTGGTCCGATCCCGCCGAATCCATCTGAACTTTTGGGCTCTAAAGCCATGCACAAGCTAATGATGGAGGCACGTCAAACTTATGATTTAATTATCCTTGATACCCCTCCAGTTCTTGCAGTGTCTGATTCACAAGTATTAGCAAGAGAAGTTGATGGAGTTATGCTGGTCGTCCGCAGTGGACAAACAGAGTTCCAGGCTGCTGAACGAGCTAAAGAATTGTTACAGCAGTCTAAAGCTAATCTCCTAGGTGTTGTATTGAATGATCGTGAGAAAAAGAATAGTAACTACTATTATTACTACGGTAATTCATAAGAGAAGCGGAGCAGCGTGCTCCGTTTCTTTTTTATTACAATTTTTTTACAATTTATTTGAAAAGGTTGTTGAATTCAGAAATTTGAATTAAGCTTACATTTATATTGTTTTTGTTGAAAGGGGTTTTAAACGTGTTTAAAGCAGATACGAAAAAAGCCAATCCTGGAAATATTGTAGAGTTTGAAAGAAACAATATAAGATTTAAAGGAGAGGTTATTCCAAGTCAGTGCCAACGATCAGTGATTGTAGACCTGACGATTATGGAAAACTTTGAAGAAATTGAGTTTGACTATGAACGAACGGTAGTGGCTCACGAAAACTATCGAATCTTATCTTGAAAAAACGATTGCTTTTTAACAATCCTGGATTATAATTAGGATAACAAACAACTTCTCCTTGCAAAAAGGCAAACTTATTGAAAAATAAGGACGCAAAGCTACGGGTCTAATGCCATCCCCGTGTTTATTACATACTCCTAGAATGGTTATGGCGGCCGGGTTGCCTGAGGGTGAATGATGGAGGGAGAGTCATTCATTGAATAAGGTAAAGAGTAAGAGGAGTTTGGACGCTGACTGGGTAGCTTTGATGAAGCAGGCTAGGGATATCGGCTTAACTAAAGAAGAAATAAGACAATTTTTTATGAAACGGTAGATCTGAATAAAAGGAGGCTTCTTACAATAGAGAAGCCTCTTTTCTGTGTGCAGTAAAATAGATGTGAGTGCTCACCTAGCTTTTCAAATGCTCCTTGCTAAACTGTAAAATAAATGAAAATTACCCTGCTGGAAGTTTCACGATATGGTAAAATAGAATTAGTTTGTATGGAAAGGGGGAATTTTGTGGGGGAGTGTCGAAAATGCGGAAGAGAAATATCTCCTTCGCAACAGGAGTGTGAAGATTGCAATTCAGCAGGAAAGGCAAAACAGCCTGCGGAATTTGCGGAGAATCACGAATGGTTAAACGCCAGTCATTATTATAGTGATCATATAGAAGAACAACGCTCCTATCGAAAGAAAAATTGGAAAAAAATATTTATTACTTTTATTACGATTGCTCTTCTAATTGGCTTTGCTGTTACGTTCTGGCTGTATTTAAGTAAAGTAACGTCTGCCCAGCACGTCGTTCAAAAGTTTGAAGAAGCCATTAATGAGGAAGATGCGCATCAACTTGTTGATTTAGTCGCTTTTAACCATAAAAATCAGTCATTCAATGTTAAGCAAGCTGAATTGATGGTCGACTATTATAACCAACACTCCGATCAGTTTGTGTCAACGTTGAGCTACTTACGCTCTGTTTCAGATGGGAAAGCAAATAACAGTGGGTCTGCTTCTATGATTCATTTGCAAAATCAAGGATCACAATGGTTATTCTTTGATCAGTTTAGTCTGACGTTGGATCCAGTAAGTGTAGATGTTTCATCAAATGCAGAACATGTAACCTTATTTCTTGATGGGAATAAGATTGGAACCGTAACAGGAAGCTCCGTATATGAGCTGGGGGGTCTAACACCTGGTTCCCATATACTAAAAGGGGTTGTTGAGGTTAATGAGAAAAAGCATGATGAAATTATATCGATTAATACATACGAAACATCACAACCGATCTCTTTAGAGTTTGAAAACGACACCCTTGAAGCAACAGCTAAAAGTCTTTCTGAATCCCTTGAAGAGGATTTAAAGAAGGCGATTACCGATCATGTGAAAGAATATATTGCCGCCTACGAAGCAAAAGATATTTCTAAATTTAAACGAATGCAAAGTAAGGAATATTTAGAAGCGGCTGAAGATAAAATGGAAGAACTTGAAGCAATAGGGGCAGACTTTGAGGGAGAGGTTACGAAGATAGTGTTTGACTTAGGCAGTATGGAAATAACCAGCGAAGAAGATGAACGTCCTTTTACTTCCACGATGTATGCGTCGATCACATTTCAATCAGGTTATTTTGGTGAAAACGTAGACAGTTCAGAGAGGTTGAAGGAAGAGAACACTTATATTTGGAATTATGATCTCATGTATGATGAGCAGGAAGACATGTGGTTGATCAGTTCAGGAATGATCGTATCATCTCTGAAAACCGAAGAAACGGAAGAAGTGGAATTTTAAATAAAGAAGACTCGCCCGTCAAAGGCGAGTCTTCTTCGTTATAGTTTCTCTTTACCAAGAATAAGGTAGTTCATTTCTTGTTCACTAATTTTGTTATAGCGTGGTGCATTGAAAAGGTAAAATACAATCCCAAGCAAAATCCATACGCCAAGGGCAATGTAAGATTCAGTTCCTAACGAAGCAGGCGATTGTGGCAAGAGCAGGAGAATAAGAAAGCCAATCGAACTGATCATTCCAATTAGTGATAGCAGCTTTCTTCCTGGCGCCACGGTACTTGCCGCGTGGGTACCCTTTTGTTTATCTGACCACTTAAAAATCTTAAAGGCAGTGGCTGTACAGAAAAAGTAGGCAATTGCTACACCCGTCGATGACATATCTACTACCCATAATAAGGCCTGTCTGCCGAACCAAGGAGCTATTAAACAGACGATTAATGTGAACAAGATCCCGACATAAGGGGTATGGTACTTTTTATGAAGCTTTCGAAAGGCATTAGGCAAGATACGTGCCCGGCCCATAGCAAATGTCAGGCGGCTTGATGAAATAAAGAAACCGTTTAGCCCGGTGAAAATACCCATGATGACAGCAATGGCAATAATGAACACCCCAGCCCGGCCCATATAACTTTCAATAGCGTCACCAGTTCCCCAGACAGAATTCTGTGATTCAATTTGGCTAAGCAGTTCTTGCCATGGCATCACACTGGCTGTAACGAAAATCATCACAGCATAGGCGAGTCCGGCGGCAAGTAAGGACCAGATAATAAGTCCGAATGCTTTGTTGGCTTCAAACTTAAATTCCTCCGCAGCCTGAGGGATGTTATCAAACCCTACATAAGCAAATGGAGCGATCGCTAATATCGTTAATATAGAGGCGATTGCTGTTTGGTCAGGCAGAAAAGCAGGTGAGAGATTGGATATGCTTGGACCCTCAGCAAAAATTGCGCCTCCAGCCAGAAGTACAATTCCAAAAATAAGGATCATACTGAAAATAAATTGAGTGCGTCCTGAAAAGCTAGTTCCTCTAATATTTAATAAGGCAAAAATAATTAAAGCCGCGCTTGCTATCAATACTTGAATAATGGAAACATCATATCCTGCAACCGTATAAAGGTTACCCATTCGCACAAAGTCAGGAAATAGAAATTTTGCTAATAGTGCAAGAGCAGAAGCATTTAAAGCAACGATACAAATGTATCCAAGTGTTAAAAACCAACCTGCTAAAAAGGCCAGCCCTCTGCCAAAACCTATGTAAGCATAGGAGAATTCCCCACCAGTAACAGGAAATTTTTCAATTAAGAATCCGTAGCTCACACCGATCACCATCATTAGAACTGCACCTAGCAATATACCGATGATAACTCCTGCTGGTCCAGCCTGGCTAATCCAGTCCGGTGGAAGAACAAATGCCCCCCAGCCAATGGCAGATCCAAAGGCAATAGCCCAGACCCAATGTGGTTTAAGTGAACGTTTTAATTTCTGTCTTTCTTTGTCAGCCATGAAAAAATAAAGCCCCCTATGATTTAGTTAATTTCTTTGGTTCTTAGGTTATTCTGTGCAATTTAGCATTTATCACTCTTCTTTGCATAATTGTAGTCACTTCTCTTCTATTCACGAAAAAGCAACAAAATAAACTTACAAATAACAAAACCTACTTCATGGAACTTTAGATGAAGTAGGTTACACATAGCTTTTTGTTACATTGCCATTCATTTTGACGATATTTCCCGGGGAATAATCAAATTATTGCAGAGGGTCATAGGAATCTTCCTGATCATCGCCAGCAAATGCGTTATTTGTTGAGGATTCGTTTAATCCTAAATGAGCTTGCAAGGAATTCTGAACATTTAATAGGCTTGTTTGGTTCACCTTGTAGTACCAGACCCCATCAATGTAAGTTCCTCGGCCATTAAGCTGCATTTCCTCGAAATCTAAACCGTTCTGTTGAATCACATAATCTTTATACGCTGTCATTTCAGAGAAGGTAAGGTTCGTTTTCAGGTTATTTCCGATTGATTCAATTACTTTACTGTAATTAGTAATGGAGCCAATTTGGGAAGCTTTGTCAATAATAGCTTCTATCATTTTCATTTGTCGTTCGCCACGTGCTAAATCACTGTCATACTGACGAGAGCGTACTAATGCCAGAGCTTCTTCCCCTGTTACGGTTTGTAATCCTTCTTCTAAGTGAATCGCACCTGCTGTATCTTCACTGTTTTGCTCGGTTAAGGCGAACGGAACGTTAAATTTTACTCCGCCAAGAGCGTTAATAACTTCAATGAAAGAGTTAAAATTTAATCGGACATAGTAATCAACCGGAACATCCAGAAAGTTTTCTACTGTTTTTACTGTTGCATCTGTTCCGCCAAATGCGTGTGCATGTGTAATTTTGTCGCGATATCCGACTTCTGGTATATAAACATATGAATCCCGTGGAATGCTCAATAATTTAACAGACTTTTCTTCATCGTTAAAAGTAGCCAGCACTAAGGCGTCAGAACGGCTGGTATGACCTGACGTATTTCCATTGGATCGCGCTTTACTATCATCGACTCCGAGGAATAAAATTGAAGTATTGTCAAATTCAGGTTGAACGGCTTCATTCCGCATAGCTGATTTATCACCGCGTTCTAATGTATCATGCGATTCTTTAGCTACTTCTCGTGCTTTATCTGTTAAATAGGCCGCATAACCAATTGTAGCTCCTACAAATATAAGAAGCAGTGCAGCCAGCGACCATAAGAATACCTTTAACTTACTTTTCTTCATAACTAACCTTCCCCTTCAAAAAATAACGACCTTCATAAATCATCCCTTTCACAAGGAAATGGGGGTATCTGAATAATTGCATTCTCCCTTGGCAATCTGTGCTTGACCACTCGTTAAATTGGTGATCCAAGTTTCGAATGCTCCAGTTTGATTGGTTTCGACTTTAACGTCCATTTCGACTTTTTCTAAGTAATGAATCTCGTCTAAATGATAGGTTGAATTTCTAATCTCATTTTCCACTTTACCGAGCAGCGTGTAGTCAATAGAGACTTTCATCGTTTGCATGAGCTCTCTTTTAACTACTCCTGTCGCCTTAATGGCTTCAGAAGTTGTACTGGAGTAAGCACGTATTAAACCACCGGCCCCAAGCTTCGTTCCTCCAAAGTAACGAGTGACAACGACTGCCGTATCCTTAAGTCCCATTTTTTTAAGGACTTCAAGCATAGGTACTCCTGCTGTCCCGCTTGGTTCACCATCGTCGTTGGCTTTTTGTATGAGATCGTGCTCGCCTATCATATAAGCTGAACAATTATGAGTAGCATCTTTATATTGTTTCTTCATAGATTCTATGAAGGTTTGAGCTTCATCCTCTGTCTCACAACGTTTAACATGCCCGATAAATCGGGACTTTTGTATTGTCAGCTCTTCGGATCCTTGATGATTTACGGTATAATAACTTTCTAACATGGTTTTGGTTGAACCTCCTAAGGTTTTATTATATAACGACTTTATAGGTATGGGCAAATGTAGATAAAACAAGAATAGAGAAAAAATAAAGTGGTTTTTCACATAACCCCCACAAATTGACGTAGGTCAATCGAATGAGTATGTGAATATTGATGGAGGAGACTTGTTATGAAAGAGAATGGATCTGGGAATAAAGAACTCGACTATGTAATAAGGGAAATGGTCGATACCGTTACGAACAGTAAAGATGAAATTTTCCAGATTGGTGAAGACTCCCGAAGCGAATTTGAGAAACTGAACAAAGAGTTGCTCCGTATCAAAGAGCAGGTAACTGACTTAATTGAAGACGGCGACCATCTTGATCAAAAGGTTCGGTTATCTAAAAAGCGATTGTCGGAAGTCAGCAAGCAATTTCAACAGTATTCAGAACATGAAATTCGTAAAGTTTATGAACAAACTCATTCCTTGCAAATGGATTTATCCATGACCAGGGAAAAAGAAAAACAACTAAGAAGCAGGCGTCAGGAAATTGAATTTCGACTGCGCAGCCTGGACGACACGATTCAACGTGCTGAAGCTTTAGCGGGCAAGATTTCTATTGTGTTGAATTACCTAACAGAAGACTTTAAGCACGTGACTGATGCTTTGGAATCCGCCCAGGAAAAACAGGAATTCGGCTTGCAGATTATTGAAGCACAAGAAGAAGAACGCAGAAGGCTTTCGCGGGAAATTCATGATGGGCCAGCACAAATGCTGGCTAATGTAATGCTTCGTTCCGACCTAGTGGAACGGACATTCAACGAGCGGGGGATTAAAGAAGCCCTTGACGAGATGAAGAATGTTCGTAAACTTGTGCGATCTGCACTCTATGAAGTGCGTCGTATTATTTATGATCTTCGTCCAATGGCATTAGATGATTTAGGTCTGGTGCCCACCCTAAAGAAATACTTAGCGACAACCGAAGAGTATAACAACATCAAGATTTCCTTTACTTCGATGGGAGATGCGCGAAGACTCGAAAGCAAGTATGAGGTGGCTTTATTTCGGCTGATTCAAGAAGCTGTTCAGAACGCTGTGAAGCATGCAGAGCCTTCTGAAATTCACGTAGCCATAGAGATGAAGCCCGAGAATGCGAACATTTTAATTAAAGATGATGGAAAGGGCTTTGACCCGGCTATAAAAAAAGAGAAATCCTTTGGTCTCATGGGTATGCGTGAACGTGTAGACATGGTGCATGGGGAATTGAAGATAGATTCCTCAGAAGGTCAAGGGACCATCGTCATGATTCAAATTCCAATTACTAGTTAATCTTTAATTCAACTATGTAAAAAGACTTGAATCGTTTATAATAGGAAATAGGATTAGGGTAATGAACGAAAACATACTAAACAGAGATAAATAAGAGACGATACTCATTCGTATTCTAGTAAACCAGTAAAACAATCGAATGTAATAATTAGGAGGAAGATTCATGACGACAAAAATAGTCTTGATTGATGATCATAAATTATTCCGTGAAGGCGTAAAGCGTATTCTCGATTTTGAAACGAGCTTTGAGGTAGTTGCCGAAGGAGACGATGGCGATGTAGCGTTGGAGCTAATCGAGGAAAACAACCCGGATATCGTATTGATGGACATTAACATGCCAAGTATGAACGGTGTGGAAGCAACAGCGGAAATTACTAGTAGATACCCAGATTTAAAGATCATTATTTTGTCGATTCATGACGACGAAAACTATGTAACGCATGCATTAAAAACAGGGGCACAGGGCTACTTGTTGAAAGAAATGGATTCCGATGCACTGATCGATGCGATTAAAGTTGTAAGTGAGGGCGGTTCATACTTACATCCAAAAGTGACTCATAACCTGGTCGCTGAATATCGCAGGCTGTCTGAGACGAAGGAAGGCAATGCTTACCGCGCGATTGAGTACAGAAAGCCGCTTCATCTTTTAACTAGACGTGAGTGTGAAGTATTGCAGCTTTTGGCTGACGGAAACAGCAACCGCGGTGTAGCGGAAGCGTTATATATAAGTGAAAAGACGGTTAAAAACCATGTTAGCAATATTCTACAGAAAATGAACGTGAACGATCGTACGCAAGCTGTTGTGACGGCAATTAAGAACGGCTGGGTGGAAGTCGTATAAACTAGAAGATAAGGGATCTGAAGAGAAATTACTTCAGATCCCTTTTTTATTGCTTGTGAACCAACTTTTAAAGTCGATTAAGGTGATTTCTTTTTGATTGTTGAGGTTCCGTCGAGGTTTAGCGATGAGATTCACCGGATAACGACTTATCGAATCGTGATAGAGCCCCACCTATGTTAGATACTCCCTTAACGGATGGAGATAGCGACCTGCCTCTGAGCGATAGCGCCTTATCTTAATAGGATAACGCCCTAACCAAGTATATAGTGAATAGATCTCGTTTTTTGGATATTGTAGGTGCAATGCGTGAGACCTTAATGTAAAATGTAGGTAAAGAATAACGTGACAAGCTATACATATATGTTATCAATAGATGGGAGGAGATCAATCCTATGAAAACAGCGGTGCTTACGGATAGTACAGCTTACATACCTAAGAAAGTACGTCAGTCTAATAGAATTCATATGGTGCCTTTGAACGTGATTTTTGGCCTTGAGTCTTACCAGGAAGAAGTTGATATTACAGCCGATGACTTCTATGATATGGTCAAAGAACACAAGGAACTGCCCAAAACATCACAGCCTGCAACCGGGCTGATGGCGGAAAAGCTTGAGGAGTTAGCTCGTGATTTTGATGCAGTGGTAGCGATTCACCTCTCAAGCGGCATTAGCGGAACGTATCAAGGAATGGTGGCTGCAAGTGAAATGGTGGACGACCTTGATGTGCATGTGTTTGATTCTGAAATTAGCTGCCTTATGCAGGGCTTCTATGCGATAGAAGCAGCTGAAATAGCCAACGATGGAGGAACACCTGAGCAGATTATTACTAGATTAGAAGAAATGAAATCGTCCATGCAAGCTTATTTTATGGCTGACGATTTGAGCCATTTGCATAGAGGGGGAAGACTGAATGGTGCTCAAGCTTTCGTAGGGAGCCTTCTGCAAGTAAAACCTGTTCTTCATTTCGTAGATACTAAGATCGTTCCATTTGAAAAAATAAGAACGCGTAAAAAAGCCCTCAAACGAATTCTGACGCTGTTTGAAGAAGATGTAATGGAAGAAGGTACATTTCAAGCAAGTGTAATTCATGCCAATCGACCTCAGGAAGCCGAGCAAATCAAAAACGCTATTGAAGAGCAGTTTGAGAATGTCGAGGTCATCGTTAGTTACTTTGGTCCCGTCATTGGGTCACATCTCGGTGAGGGAGCTATGGGCATTGGCTGGTATAAGAAGTCTTAAGTGAGTGAGGCTGGGACAAAATTTAGTTAAGCATAAAATAATTCAATCGATTCTATTGAATCAGCAGGGATTATTCGTGTACCAAGATTATCTGCCATCGCTTCGTCAAAACACTTCGCTTTCCGTGGGCACGGCCTCAGATTCCTCAGAAAGCAAAGAACGCTTTCTTGCGGGATCTTCGACTCGCGCTGTTCCCACAGGAGTCTACGTATTTTGACTACGCTAAGGACTGCGTTTATACAATACGACATTTTAGTGTTCGTTTATTGACATCATTGCTTACCTTATGTCCCAGCCTCTACAAGTTTCTTTATAAAATAGAATAGGAAGTGATTTTTCTGCCTCGTTTATTCTTCTTGCGTAAACCCTCTCCTGCTCCGCAAGTTTCACCACTTCTGTCGATTCCTGAACAGTCATCTCACAGGTGGCTGATGGGGAAACTGCTGACCCGACAAGAAATCCCGTTTTCAGATGAAGAATTGCAGCTGTATATTTCAGAAGGTTATATGGAAAGTATGATCTCAATTGAAAGGAAAAGGTCTAGGTTTACTTGTAAGCGATGCGGCAACGATAAGCAGTATTTATTTGCTGTCATGCCGCATGCTGCCTGTCAAAAATCATGTGTGTACTGCAGGAACTGTATTATGATGGGGCGTGTGATCGAATGCGAACCTCTATATAGGGGAAGCCCTCATTACGCGTGGCCTGTGCTTGAGGATCCTTGTGCTTGGCAAGGAAAATTGACTGCAGAGCAGCAACATGCTGCTGATGAAATTGTCTCGGCTATTAAACACGGTCAAAACGAGCTGCTAATTTGGGCAGTTTGTGGAGCAGGAAAAACGGAAATGCTGTTTCCCGGACTGACAGCTGCCTTGAAAGCCGGCAAGCGGATTTGCCTGGCTACGCCTCGAACGGATGTGGTCCGTGAACTAACTCCAAGGTTAAAACAAGCCTTTCCACATGTAACGATTCAAGCTTTATATGGAGATAGTGAGGAAAAATCAGGTGATGCCCAGCTGTTGATATCAACTACACACCAACTATATCGTTTTGCTTACGCCTTCGATGTTATGATTATTGATGAAATTGATTCCTTTCCTTATCATAACGACCTCTCTCTAAAATTTGCTTCTAAACGGGCAGCTAAGATAGATGCTTGCTTCCTTTATTTAACGGCCACTCCAAGACGGCAGGAGAAGAAGCGGATTCATCAAAAGCAGCTTCCCGCCGTATTCATCGCTAGAAGATTTCATGGTCACCCCCTGCCTGTTCCGAAGTTAAAACTCAGCCCTTTGTTAAGAAAAGAATTGGCAAATCGCAGGCTCCCAAAAGCTATTCTTCGGGTTATACAGGCCCAGCAGCTTGGGAGCAGACAGCTTCTGCTTTTTACTTCTACGATTGAATATGCCCAGCTAGTTACCGACATCTTACAGCCGATCTATCCTGCTATTACTTCTGTTCATGCAGAAGACCCCGACCGTGAGGAGAAAGTCCGCGCATTTCGAAATCGAGAATACAGTATTTTAGTGACGACAACGATTCTAGAGCGAGGTGTAACTTTTCCGTCAGTTGATGTCTATGTGCTCGATGCAGGGCACATGGTGTTTGACGAAGCAGCCCTCGTGCAAATTGCCGGTCGCGCCGGCCGCAGTCCTCATGATCCAACAGGTGAGGTAATCTTTTTTCATAGAGGTAAAACGAACACGATGCTTGATGCACAGGAAGCGATCATGAAGATGAACAAGCGGGGACAGCGCCCATGAAGTGTTTGATTTGTTTTGAGGAAATTGTGGCGCAGGTCAGTTGGAACCAGTTTTTGCTTCCACAGAAAAATAGGAAGGTTTGTGAAGGGTGCACAGATAAATTGAAACGCATTGATCAGATCGGCTGTCCGAAGTGTGGGCGTGAAGATGCGCATGGAATTTGTTATGACTGTGAGCGCTGGGAGCAATCAGATTTGTATGCAGGGTGTCTTGAGAAAAATGTGGCGGTGTATGCGTATAATGATTTTGCGAAAGAGATTGTGGCCAAATGGAAGTATCGTGGGGACTTTATACTGAGTCAGGCCTTTGCTGAGGCTGTACAGACGACGTATCATCAGCACTTGCGTGATGTGGGCGCTGATGCGGCGGTGATTCCGCTTAGTGGGCAGCGGCTTCTGGAGCGGGGCTTCAATCAATCGGATGCGGTTATTCAATTGCTCGGGCTTGATTCTCATAATTTTTTTACGAGAAGGGAAAGTGAGAAGCAGTCGAAGCGTGGGCGCAGGGAGCGGATGGAGGCGGGGAATCCGTTTGAGTTGGTGAGGGGGTCTTCACGGCCTGTGCTGCTGGTGGATGATATTTATACGACGGGAATGACGGTGCGGCATTTGGCGTTGCTGTTAAAGCGGGCGGGGTGTCCGGCTGTTTATTCATTTACACTTTTTCGCTGATCGCTCTTTGGATTATTGGGAGTTTGCCGATATAATAGAAAAAGAGGTATACAGGAGGAAGTTTGAAGATGACTGATTTAGCGAATTGTCCGAGGTGCCATGCATTGTTTATGAGGGGAGCGGCTTCTGTTTGCCCGAGTTGTGTGAAGCAAGAGGAGCGTGATTTTCAGGTGGTGTATGCGTTTTTGCGTAAAAAACGGAATCGGACAGCGAATGTGCAAGAGATTGTTGAGGAAACGGGTGTGGAGGAGGTGCGGATTCGAAGTTTTGTAAAGTCTAAGCGTCTTCATCCGGCTCAGTTTCCTCAGTTGACGTATGATTGTGAGAAGTGCGGGGCGCAGATTCGTGAGGGGCGTCTTTGTGATGGGTGCCGCTATGAAATTGATCGAGGGGTCCAAAAGCATGATGAATTGGAGCAGCTTCAGAAGCGTAGTAGGCAGGACGATATGGGTCAGGTGACTTATTATTCGGTTAAGCAGGATAAAGGCTAAACATATAAGGAAGCGTTCCGATAAATAAAGTAATGATTTTTGAACGAGAGGTGAATGAAATGAAGATCAATGGTCCAAACCATTCTAATTTTAACCCTTATAAAAAGCACATAACGCAGCAGCCTGACGTGCAAAGGCAAATGCAGAGTCAGCGGGATAAGGTCGAAATTTCTCACCAGGGTAAGGCACTTCAAGGGTCTGAGCAGAAAAATGAGGCTCGCCAGAAGCATGTGGATGAGATTAAGGCGGCTGTCAACAGCGGTAAGTATCAGGTGGATTCGAGTGAAACGGCTAAGAAGATGATTGACTTCTTTTCGAAAAAGGGATAAAGGAGAATGACTGTGACGATCGATAGCATCATAGAGCAGATGGGGCGATTGCAACAGCTTCATGAAAGTCTGCTTGCCTTGTCGACGCGTAAGACGGAAATATTGAAATCGAATGATACGGAAGCACTGCAGGATATTCTTGTCCAGGAGCGGAAGCATGTCCAAGGAATTAATACGGTTGAGAAGCAGCGGATGGCTAGTGCAGCAGCCTGGGCGGAGTCGGCAGGATTTGCTGGTGAGGCTCCAACTGTTTCTGAGATGTTGGAGACTGCGGAAGGACAGGAGAGGGATCGTCTGCAGGAGGTTTATGATGCTTTCATTCTTGTGCTGGCTGATTTGAAACAGCAGGAAGTGTTAAATGCCGAGCTGACGAAGCAATCGTTACAGTTCATTACGATGTCCTTAGATATGCTGCAGCCGTCCTTAACGAATATGAATTATGGCACGTCTTCTCAGGACGCTGAGCAAAAGCGCTCTGTATTTGATTCGAAGGCATAAGATAGAAGAGGAGAGTTCATATGGTTTCAACCTTTCACGGTTTAGAAGTGGCCAAGCGCGGGCTTTTCACCCAGCAAGCGGCTTTATATACTACAGGACACAATATTGCCAATGCCAATACACCCGGATATACGCGTCAGCGTGTTAATTTTGAACAAACGGGACCGTTTCCGGCAGCATCGCGGAACCGCCCAGAGATTCCGGGGCAGATGGGAAGCGGTGTTCAGGCTGGATCGATTGAACGGATTCGAGTTGGTTTTTTAGATGATCAATTTCGCGGCGAGACCAGTAAAACAGGTTATTATGAAGCCCGTTCGGATGCATTCGGACGCTTAGAATCTGTGATGAACGAGCCGTCTGACAGTGGTCTGGCAAAAACGATGGACCGATTTTGGCAATCGCTGCAGGACTTGTCGGTTAACCCGCAAAACTCAGGAGCACGTGATGTGGTTGTTCAGCGCGGGCTGGCGGTGGCGAAGACGTTTAATTATTTATCTAGTACTATACATAGAATGCAAAATGATATTAAAACAGAAGTTGGCGTGACGACTAAAGAATTGAATTCCCTTGCGAATCAAATTAATAATTTGAATCAGCAGATTGCTGAGGTTGAGCCGCATGGTTATGTGCCTAACGATTTGTATGATGAGCGGGATCGTTTAATTGATCAAATGTCGGGGCTTGTGAATATTGACGTCAGTTATGAAGATACACCGAAATCTGCTGACCCGTTAGCGATGGGGAAAGCGACGATTTCAATTGTTGGTGTCGGGGGTCAGCCGTTGTCGCCTGCTTCTACATTAGTCAATGGCGCGAATAATACGGTGAATGAAGTTACGGTTAATTATCCTGCTGACGGTACCCCCGTTGCTGAGTCGATCACAGTGGGAACGGCGACCTACCAGGTAGAAGACTTTTCTTCACAAGGAAAGTTAACAGGCTTGATTGAGTCTGGCGGCTATATGGCCGGTGGTGAAGCTAAAGGTACTTATGAGGCTATGCAGTATGATTTGGATAAAATGGCTACAGCCTATGCGACAGCTTTTAATGCGGTACAAACTAGTGGTGAATCGTTGAACTCGATGGAAAACGGTACGCAGCCGCCTGAATTTTTCCAGATTGATGTGTCATTGTCTACTGACGAAAATGGAGTCGTGCGCGGTTTAGCTGGTGCTCTGGATTTAACGGAAGAGATTAAAAACGATTCCGATCATATTGCCGCAGCGAATGGGGAATTGGCCGGGAATGGTGCTAATGCTGGTGAGTTAGCAGATGTACGGGATGAGGCTTCTGCAATACTAGGAGAAGAAACGTCGGTCAGCACGTTTTACGAATCCATCATTGGAACGATGGCGGTCGAAGCACAGGAAGCGTACCGAATGGAAAGCAACGCAGCCACGTTACGTGCTTCTGTTAATCAACAGCGTCAATCGGTCAGCGCGGTTTCCTTAGATGAAGAAATGACCAATATGATTAAATTCCAGCATGCGTATAATGCAGCGGCTCGAAATATAACGGTAGTCGACGAAATGCTTGATCGAATTATTAATCAAATGGGAAGGTAGGTGAGTAGCCCGTGCGTGTAACCCAGGGAATGTTAACGAACAATATGCTTCGCAACTTGAGCAACAGTTACAGCCAGATGGCAAAGTATCAGGAACAGCTTTATACGGGGAAGAAAATAAGTCAGCCGTCTGACGATCCGGTGGTAGCGATGAAAGGGATTAACTATCGTTCACAGCTGAGCGAGGTTCAGCAGTATAAACGAAATATCGGGACGGTACATAACTGGATGGATAATAGTGATGCTGCGCTGGATAAGGCTACGCAGGCGATGCAGCGGATCCGTGAGCTTACGGTTCAGGCAAGTAATGGGACATATGAAGACGGGCAGCGGGCTAACATTGCCAAAGAGATTCGGCAGTTAAAAGAGCATCTTGGCACGATTGCGAACACGAAAGTGAATGACAAGTACATTTTTAACGGAGCGAATACGACGGAAGCACCGGTTGATCTGACTGATTTTACAGTCGATAGTACCCAAACGCCTGTTCAAATTGAGGTTTCAGCTGGGGTGAAAATTCAAGTGAATGTCAATCCACAACCTGTTTTTGGCCAGAAGCTGTTTGAAGACATAGAAGCGTTTGCTGATGCGTTAGAAGGTGATGGCAGTGATGAAGAGCTTAGTGACTTTCTTGGTACCTTCGATCAGCACATCGATAACATTGTCAATGAACGTGCCGATCTCGGGGCTCGGATGAATCGGGTGGAATTGATTGAAGATCGAATTGAGGCACAGGAAGTTAGTGCTACGAAAATGATGTCTGAGAATGAAGATGCTGATATTGAGAAAGTAATAACGAACTTAAAAACGCAGGAAAGTATTCATCGGGCAGCGTTAGCAGTTGGATCACGTATTATTCAGCCGACATTGATGGATTTTCTAAGATAAGACTGCTTCTCCATTGAGGCAGTCTCCTTTTATAGCCAGTTTTCTTGGAAGGAGGGGTCGGAATGTCTGTACCTCAGCTCCAACTTCAATCGACAGATGCTCGAATTGGAATCAGGACTGTGCCAGGGCAGCAAACGATTCGTCAGCATAAAGCTGCACAATCCATTCAGCAGCCGAAAGCGCAAATGACGATCGAGACTCGTCCTGGGAAGCTAACGATAGATCAAACGAAAGCCTGGCATAATCTTGATTTGAAAAACGTGTTCGCACGAGCAGATGAGTTAGTGAGCGACGCCAGGCAAATATGGCTGGAGGGGATTGCTCGTGTTTCTCGCGAAGGGGACGAACTGATGCGGATCGAGGATGGAGGAAATCCGATTGCCGCTCATGCGAAGCAAAATGCTAAGTATGAGTTTACGCTTCAGCCGGGGGGAAGGCCGGCTTATGAATTGGTTGATCTTAATTATACGCCGGCAGAAGTGGATATATCTGTGGAACCTCAAGAACCGATTATTACAGTGGAACCTCGCAAGCCGGACATTTCGTATCAGCCTGGGAATGTTGATATTTATATGCAGCGATATGCAGATATTCAAATTGATTGGAAAGTGTGATGAGAGATGAAGGTAGAAACAAAGTATCTTGGAACGGTAGAGGTCGAAGAGAAAGAAATGGTTCATTTTGAGCAGGGATTGCCTGGGTTTGAGAGCTATCATACTTTTGTGCTTTTGCCGGTTGATGAAGCGGGAATTTATTACGCACTGCAATCCTGTGAGGACAAAAACGTGTCCCTGATTGTAACGAACCCCTACTTATTTCAAAAAACGTATGAATTTGAAATTGGAGACGGAGCACAGATTGAATTAGGGATTGAGAAACCGAAGGATGTAGCGGTTTATAGTGTAGTGACATTAAGGGAGCCTTTTCATGACTCAACATTGAACTTGCAAGCGCCAATACTAGTGAATGTACATAATGGAAAGGCGAAGCAAGTCATTTTAGCGGAAGATAACTATCAGACTAGATGGCTGCTGGGGCAAGGAAAAGGCGGTGAACAGCATGCTCGTCCTTAATCGCAAAGCTGGTGAGTCCATCCGAATTGGTGATGATATTGAGCTAAAGATTGTGTCGGTAGAAGGCGGGCAGGTGAAACTCGGGATCGATGCACCGAAACATGTGGAGATTCACCGGCAAGAAGTATATGCGGCGATTCAAGAGGAAAACAAGGAAGCGACAATGTTCTCGGAAAACTTGCTGGAGCAGCTAAAAAGTTCTAAAAAAGATTAAACTCAAGGGGAAGTCGTCCGATATAAGTAATGTACCACATTACAAAGTCGGCCGGCTTTTGTTTTGTAATCAAACAGCATCTCACAAGGACGTGGGATGACCTATTCAAGGAGGAATTTTAACATGAGAATTAATCACAACATTGCGGCACTTAATACGTACCGTCAGCTAGGACAAGCAAATGACATGAGATCTGAATCTATGCAGAAGTTATCTTCAGGTCTTCGTATTAACAGTGCAGCAGACGATGCAGCTGGTCTAGCGATTTCTGAGAAGATGCGTGGTCAGATTCGTGGGTTGGAGCAAGCGCAAACTAATGCGCAAGATGGTAAACTAGAAATGCCGCTCTAAGCAGTAATGTTTAGATGAACACTCCGTGAATTCGGTGGAACCCCAAACCAACCTGTAGGTGGATGGTGGGCAATACCGAGCCAAGCCTAATGAATCGGTGAAAAGTAGTTAGGAAGGTGTAACGATCAGGTAGTGAGGAACCGTACCAATAAGCTGCCCACGAGCGCGGGGCACCCTGATTTAGGGTGAAGATATGATCTGAACTTTATGGAAACATAAAGAAGCAGTGGATAAAAAGCCATTGCGATAACAATAATTGATTTCTCTTATTCAAACAGCTGAAGGTGCGTTGAACGAAACTCATTCTATTCTTCAACGTATGCGTGAGTTAGCAGTTCAAGCAAGTAACGATACAAATACTGATGCAGATAGAAATGAAATCCAAAAGGAAATTGACCAATTAACGAGCGAAATTGACAGAATAGGTAATACTACTGAATTTAACACGAAAAAATTGATTAATGGCGGCGCTAGTGTAGCTGGAACAGTTGGTGCAAATCTAACTGGAGTTGAAGTAGTTGGGGGTACGGGTGATACAACAGTTGGTGCCACGATTGCAATTACTGATGTAACTGCAGCAACAGCAGCAGTTGCAACAGCAAATACTGCAGCTACGGGTGGTACATTAACTGCTGATAGTGAAGTAACTATCAATGGTACATCGTTTTCTTTTGCGAGTGGAGAGTCTGCTGACACTGTAATAAAAACTATTAACGATGCAGGTTTAGGAGTTACAGCGTCCATTGATGGTTCAGATAATTTAGTACTTACTTCTGAAAGTGAAGGAAGCTCTTCTAAAATAGAAATTGCTGGAGCAACAGGTAACTTTGCAGGTATGGCGACTGATTCAGGTACAGATGCTTCAATTGTAGGATCTTCGGGATTTTCCAATTTTTCGGCGCAAGGGAATATAATTACAATTGAAGATGGAAATGCAGAGGGGCTTAAATTTGAAGTAAGTCAAGATCTATCCGGATTATCTGCATCAAATACAATAAGCGTTGATAGTAATGGTACATTAAATTTCCAAATTGGTGCCAATGAAGGGCAAGAAATGAATATTTCTATTAAAGACATGAGAGCTTCTGCCCTTGGTGTCAGTGGTATTGATGTTACCTCACAAGACAGTGCATCTGCAGCAATTACTACTATCAATGATGCCATTGAAACTGTTTCATCTGAACGTTCTAAACTGGGTGCGTACCAAAACCGTTTAGATCACACTATTAATAACCTAGGTACTTCAGCTGAAAACTTAACAGCAGCTGAATCACGTATCCGCGACGTAGATTATGCTTTAGCTGCATAGGCAGTGACAAGCACAGTCGTCCTAGCTGGTAACGGCTAGAGAGTATAATCGGGTGAATTGCTGGAAACCCCTTAGAACTTTTCTTACCACAATGTAGTTGGAAACAACAGGCGTGATGGTTTTAAAAAAAGGAAGGGTTGGGAAATCAGCATCCAAGCTCCTGTGTCGAAAGACTGGAGAAGGTTCAACGACTAGGATAAACCATCTAAAGCTTAAAGCTATGATGATGAAATCCGTAGGTGAAGCAATGTGCATCAGCATTGTGAATCCGAAGTGCCCGACCCCTACTAGAAAATAGAGGGTGAAGATATAGTCTGGTCATTTATGAAAGTAAATGTTCGCACGATGGCGAAAGAAATGATGCAACAAACTAAAGCGTCGATCCTTGCTCAAGCCTCTCAAGCAATGCTGGCACAGGCAAACCAAATGCCTCAGGGGGTATTACAACTATTACGTTAACTCAAATTTTTTTAAAAGAGACTCTAGTTTTATGCTAGGGTTTCTTTTTTTTGTGATTTAATTAGAACGCACGTTCGTAGTCTGTGGTATAATAGTAGCGGGTGATTAATGTGAACCGAACAGAGGAGAGTCATCAAATAGGACGTCAGTATTTAATTCTTGATCCAATAATAGAAGTGTATAATAGAATTTTAAATGGGGAGAAAAAGGCATTTCCTAAAGGGACTTGGCAGCTGGATAGAAATTGCATTATCATTGTTCGTTTCGTGCTTGAGGTGAAGTTAAATCTTCTAACAGAACAGATTCCTAAAATCACCAGGCAAATAATAAAGGATTATAAGCTTTGGGGTGCTCTTAATCGTTTTAAGTCTATCCGGAAATTAATTATGTTTGTTTATCCAAATCAATATGATGAATTTGACTTTGTTAGGGTTCCAGTGGATTATTGGAGCAAGACGGAAAATATCAGGAGTCGTTTAGAGTATTGCCTAGAACAAAATGGATTAGAGTTTAAGGATATCCCTAAAGTTGTAACTTGTGAAAGGTTAATAGAGTGGGGATTTTCTAATCACTAAAAAGGTGGGGAGATTCTCCTTTTAAATTAATTAACGCTCTATACCCGAATGAATTCACACATACAGATTTTAGAAGTGTTCCTAACGGATATGGTAGAAATAAAAAATTGTTAAGTAAACAGTTTATTGAAATGTTGAAAATAGAATGTATTTCATTTGAAGATGCCCCTGAAAAAGTAACCCAACAGATGTTAATTAAGTATAAGTTCGGCACCGCTTTAAAGTATCATAATGGATCGCCGTCAAAATTTATATTATTCCTGTTTCCAGATCAGTTCAATGTGAACATGTTTAATAAGCCAAACCGTTATTGGAAAAGTATCGAGCACGGTAAAAGAGCTATAGAAGATCTACTTCAAAGAAACAATATTTCTTCAGATAAAATTCCTCAATTTGTAACTAAGAAATTCTTAAAAGAGAATGGATTATCTGGACTATTAGATGTTTATCATGGTTCTCCGATAGAAATTATCACTGAGTTTTATCCCGGCATGTTTGATGTAACTGATTTTCAAAGGGTCCCGAATAGGTATTGGTATAGTAAAGAAAACCGTATTTCAGCTTTGCGCAATTTTTGTGCTAAAAAGAATTTGACTAGAAAGGATTTTCCACATTTAACACGCGCTTATTTTAGAAAGTTTTTCCCAAGATTTATAAGTATGGTGGATCGTCATTATGATAGTAAATTCCACCTTTGGGTTATGGAATCATTTCCTGAGTACCAATTTAGTCCAGAAGAATTCAATTTGTTAATGGGTTCTGACGGACAAATTTGTGACTCTAAAGAAGAACTGACCATTCATAACTTTCTTATCGATAGTCTAATGAATACAGAAATAAATAGAGAGGGAAAACGGTTTACTAATGACCTGCAAAGAGAAGTGTATATTCCAGATTGGATAATTAAGCAAGGAAACAAAACATTTATTCTCGAGTATTTTGGATTATATCGAAGTAATAAATACAGGGGATATACAGAAAAGACTGACAGAAAGATTGAATTCTATGCTACTTTGAATGACTATACGTTTATACCTATAATGCCTGAAGAATTTAGAAATGAAGGATTTGAAAAAATAAAGCATCTACTGAAACAAAGTGGTATTGAAATAAAGTAGGACAAACAAAAAAGCCAGCCGCTCCCGGCTGGCTTTCCTCATTACTTCTCAATAAAACTCGTATCAACCAATCCCTCTAAATCAGGCTTCTCCTTCAAAAACTCCAGCTCATAAGAAGAATTCGCGAAGTCCTGTAAGACCTCTCCATCAACCTCATACGTGAAATTAATACGTTCCCATGCATTATCAATTACTGATTTAGAAAGTTCCTGGTCAGTGATTTCTTTAATTTTATCGATAGCGATCGTTTTCGCTTCTTCAGGGTTTTCCTGGATAAACTTCGTTGCTTGTTTGTGTGCGTCTACGATGCTTTGAACCATCTCTGGGTTATTCTTGACTAGTTCTTGAGAGGTTACGAAAACGGCTGCTGGCAATGTTTTACCGTAAGCTACATCTGGTGTGTCCACGAGCACTTTGCCGTTTCCTTGTGCTTCAATAACAGAAGCCCATGGTTCAGGGACGGTTGCAGCGTCTACTTTGCCTGCTTTGAACATGGCGTTATAAGTAGCTGGTTTACCAGTTACGTGTTTCATCGTTCCGCCAATTCTGCTGGATGTGATGCCGTATTCTTCTTTCATCATCGTTTCGAACTGTACGTCGTGTGTACAGCCAACGCGCGGAGAGATGAATGTTTTGCCTTTTAAGTCTTCGGGTGTTTCTATGTTGGCGCCTTTTCTAGCCATAATTACGGTTCCGCCGGTGGATCCGGCTGCTACGACGTTAATTTTCGCGCCGCTTGTGAAGTGGTTCATCGCTGGACCAGGTCCGACGAGGCCGCCTTGTACTTCACCTGTTTCAACCGCAGTCATAAAGGCTGATCCATCAGGGAAATATTTATAGTTTACGGTAGTTCCATCTGGCAAGGTTTCAGAGTAAAGTTCTTTTTCTTCTGCAACCATTCCGGCTACGTGGTTAATGTTCGGGAAGTACCCGATTGTAATTTCTTTTGATCCGTCACCGCTTGCTTCTTCTTCACTGCTTCCACAGGCAGCTAACAACAAGCTAAGTGTAACGAGAGAGATAAGAGATAATAATTTCTTCATGTGTTCTTCATCCTTTCTTTTGAATAGCTGTAGCGCGCACAGACACTCGAGACATAATCGAATCGCTACTATGGGGATAGATCCTCCCATTGAGTCGCTTCTATTATGCTGGTCGTGTCTACCAGTGCGCTTTCGCTTTTCTTTTATTTAACTAATCCCCAGCGTTTCATCACATTTTTCTCTAACTTGGAAAAAACGAGCTGGTCGACGATCGCGCCGATGACTCCGATTATGATAATAATACCGATCACTTGGTCCATGCGGGCGTAATCCTGAGCGTATCGCAATGAGTAGCCAAGCCCTGGTCCGTTACTTAATAATTCACCGGCCATTAAGGCGCGCCAACTGAAGGCCCAGGCAAGTCGGACACCTGACATAAAATAAGGAATGCTTGCTGGTACTTCAACGCGATAGAATAGTCCGAATCCTTTTGTTCCCATCGTCCTGGCTGCTCGCACGAGATGGGGAGGGACGTTGTGAATCGCGGACCGCACGTTTAAGGCCATGACGAAGGTTCCGCCTAGCACAACGACGAAAACAACGGCAAATTCAGTGAAGCCGAATAACATGATGGCTAATGGGACCCAGACGATACTTGGAATACTTTGCAGGGCAATTAAGTACATACCGGCTGTTTCGTCGGCTTGTTTTGATTTTCCAAAAATAACACCGACGATGGTTCCGAGCGCGATAGCCATCGACATGCCGAGCAGTAAATGCTTAAAGCTTGCTCCTAATGCTTCGACAAAATCTCCGCTTGCGAAACCTTCGTATAATGCGTTCCAGACTTTTCCGGGAGAAGGTAAGATGATATCTGGAAACACGCCGGCTGAGAATACCAACTGCCATAATCCAATGACGACAACTAAAAACAGTATGCGTTTAACGACTATATTCAATTTCATTTGAGAGCTCTTCCTTTAAGACTTTGTTGATTTCTCCTTCAAGCAAATCCATCACTTTTTTCTCAAGTTCAATGACTCGCTCATCATCACGTTTTCTTGGTCTTGGAATATCGATGGTAAAGTCAGCGATGATTCGGCCTGGACGTGTGCCCATCACGACCACGCGGTCTGATAGTTTAATAGCTTCTTGAATGCTGTGGGTAACGAACAGGATTGTTTTTTGTGTTTCTTGCCAAATTTTAATGAGTTCATCATGTAGTATGTGGCGAGTTTGTTCGTCGAGAGCGCCAAAGGGTTCATCCATTAACAGTACTTTAGGATCCATGGCTAAGGCTCTTGCGATTGCCACACGCTGTTGCATTCCGCCTGATAATTCATAGGTGAAGTTTTCTTTGAAGCGGCTTAAGTGAACCATTTTCAAAAAGTGGTCAGCAAGTGTGATAGCTTCTTTTTTACTCATTGTTCCTTTAAGGGGAAAGGTTACATTGTCACGAACGTTGAGCCATGGAAACAAGGAAGGCTGTTGAAAGACCATGCCGCGATCGGGGCCGGCTTGCTTAATTTCCTTGTCTTCAAGGGTAATGGAACCTTCCGTGGTAAGTTCAAGTCCAGCGACCATGGAAAGCAGCGTTGATTTTCCACAGCCTGAAGGTCCCAAGATTGAAACGAATTGGTTTTCGGCTATGCTGAGGTCGATATCGGAAAAAACTTCAAAGTCTTGCTGTTCTTGATCTGTGAAGGTTTTTCCTACATGCTGCATCTCTAGAAACAATAAACTACCTCCTTATTATAATAATTCCTATAAACAAAGTCGGTTTTAAACATTGTATTAAATTATACCGATTTGTTGACTGTAGTGTCAATTGTTTTACCGGCTTTTATAACTGTTTGGAGAGGATTCATGCTTGGCACGATTTTTTCCCGATTATGTATTCAACTCTTTTCATCTACTGCCGATATAAAAAGAAAATAGGGGAGTTGTTGAACGTGGACGTAACGAAAGGCAAGGGCCGCTCACAACTTCTGCAGAGTCATTCATCGCATCTTAGCCACCGTACATCTGTTCAGAAGCTGAGCAGTACAAAGAATTTAGAAGAAGGATTAACCAAACCATTTCAAATACAAGAAGATCTTAATAAGGAAAAAATAAGGCGGGTCATCGAGGGCTTAAATGACATATTGAAACCTGCACATACGAATTTACAGTTTCAATTTCATGAAAAATTAGAGGAGTATTACGTTACAATAATAAACAGCACAACAAAAGAAGTTGTAAAGGAAATTCCACCAAAAAATATGCTGGATTTCTATGCGGCGATGATTGAGTCAATCGGACTGATCGTTGATGATAAAATATAAGAGGGTGAGAATATGAGTGATATGAGGATCGGGGGCCTGGCCTCTGGAATGGACATTGACAAGCTTGTCAATGACTTGATGAAGGCCGAGCGCCAGCCCTTAAATAAAATGGAACAGGAGAAAACGTGGTTAACCTGGAAGCGTGATGCCTACCGAGATGTCAATAAACAACTATTTGAGCTTGATAGTATGATGCTTGATATGAATCTATCAAAAACCTATCAATCTAAGGAAGTTTCCTCTCCTTCATCAGCAATTAGTGCCGAGGCCACCTCATCAGCAGGGACAGGCAATTACAATGTTCAAGTTAATCGTCTTGCTTCAGCTGCTTATAACCTGAGTGCCAGTGAGATTTCAGGCGGGGCAGGGAAGATTGATCCAGATCAGTCGCTTGCCTCACAAAAGGACAAATTTGCAAATTGGCTCAATGAAGGTACATTTACGATCACCACACACAATGATAAGGGAACAGAATCAAAGACGTTTACAATTGATGAATCTCAGTCCCTGAATGATCTGCTTGATGAGATCAGCAGTTCTAATTTAGGTGTGCGTGCTTTTTACGATAGCAGTGCAGATAAGGTAATGTTGGAAAGAACGGAGACAGGAAATTTTAACAGTGCTGGAGCGGAAATTGAGTTCAGCGGTCCAGGCGCTAGTTTTCTAAGTGATACGCTTGCCCTCACGAACGAGACCGATGGGGTGGATGCTAAGTTTACTTATAATGGTTCCTTACAGATTACGACACATGAGAATAACTATACGTTAAACGGAGTGACCTTCAAGTTCCACGCGGCGATGGATACGGCTGTGAACGTGAATGTCTCCAATAACATTGATAACGCTCTAGAAAACATTACGAAATTCGTTGATAAATATAATGACGTTATTGAAAAATTAAATGAACAGGTAACCGAGAAGCGGTACCGTGATTTCCCGCCTTTAACGGAAAAGCAAAAGGAAGATTTGGAAGAGAGCGAAATTGAGTTATGGGAAGAGAAAGCGAAAAGCGGGATGCTTCGCAGTGACTCAACGATTCAAGGCGCTTTGTTCGGCATGCGTTCAGACTGGTATAGCAGTGTCGATACAGGAGGGGTTTTCACGCAAATCTCTCAAATCGGGATTACGACAAGCCCCGATTATTTAGAGCGTGGTAAATTACTCATTGATGAAGATAAACTTCGGGAAGCGTTGAGAGAAGATCCGGCAGCTGTGCAGGAATTATTTTCTGGAAATGCAGCAACAGGAAGTAAGGGCATTGTCGATAAGCTGGAAGCTACGATCGCTGAGACACGAGACACGATTGAGAGGAAAGCCGGGAAGCCATCCAGTACCGAAGAATCATATATGATGGGACGCAAGCTTGAGGATATGGAGGACCGGATGGAGGCCTTTGAGAATCGTCTCACACAAGTTGAAGACCGTTACTGGGCACAGTTTGGGCGAATGGAACAGGCAATTCAGCGAATGAATTCTCAGTCCGCCTTTTTGATGTCCAACTTTGGGTAAGTTATTTTGATAAAGGAGTGTCAGGCAGATGTCTATTCAAGCCTACCAGAATAATTCAGTAGAAACAGCTTCTCCAGGAGAGCTTACGCTTATGCTCTACAATGGATGCATCAAGTTTATTCGTTCTGCTAAAAAGGCCATAAACGAAGACGCTATTGAGCAGAAAAATACGTCCATTCAGAAAGCGCAAGCCATTATAAGAGAATTAATGATCACGATGAATCCGGAATATGCCGTTTCACAAGAGGTGCTTCCGCTGTATGAGTATATGAATCATCGGCTGATGGAAGCGAATAGTCAGAACGATAGTACAATTCTGGATGAAGTGGAAGTGATGGTCACGGAGTTTCGGGATACATGGAAAGAAGTTATTTTACAAACCCGAAGAGCTCAGCATGGTACAGGCGGGAATGCGTAGTGACAGTATGGGCACAGTTTGCTTCGATAACAGAACAGCTTGATGAAACGGTAAAGCAAAAAGTTACGGATCAAAACAGGGAAAACATAATTGCAAAAATTGACGAGCTTCTTGATGGACGTGAACAGCTTTTACCTGAGCTGACGAAGCCGCAAACGTCTAGCGATCAAGCTATCGTAGATCAAGTTCTGCAAAAGGAACCAAGTATTAATCAAAAACTCGAACTCATGTTAAATGAATTAAAAGTTGATATGCGGAATATGAAAAAGCAGAGGTCCAGCAAACAGCGTTATACGAATCCTTATAAGAGTGTTTCCGGTTATGACGGGATGTTTATGGATCATAAAAAATAATAGGAGATGGCTATGTCACAACTAACAGATGCACAGCACAGTATGCTGCAAGAATATAAACAATTGTTATCCGGTATAAGTGAAGGATTTGAATACTTAGAGAATAACCTGAGTATCGAAGCGCCTCCTCAGGCGCAGCAAGTTTTTGAGGATGTGTTACTTGCTTTCCAGCAACTTTGCGACTCCAATGATCGATTGGTGGAATGGTTTAAAGATGATGCGCCTTCAAAACTATTATTAGATGACTTTCATGATATTGTTAAATTGCTTGAGAAATGGTCGACATTCGGGACGAATCAAGAAAAGCGCGATCTGCTGGTTAAAGAAGTGATTCCTGTTTATGAAAGCTGGCGCTCGCAAATGCAATCCTTTTTAGATTCTTATATAGCTCATTAAAGTTCTGAAGAGTCTGGTGGACTAACCAGATGCTTTTTTAAATAAGTTTATCCTATATTATGCGTGTGATTTTTTGCCAAATTCACCAGATTTATCGGCACGATCTATCAAAAAAAGCTTTTCTATCGCATTTTCCACCTTTGATTCCCTTATGGTCTGGCAGTTTCCAGCATTTACTGACAAGCTTCCGTCAAAAAATTCCGAAAGTTTATGCAGGAATGACCCAGGGTATGGTAGAATATAAACTACATAAGGATGAAAGGAGGACACTTGTAATGAATTACAATATTCGTGGTGAAAATCTAGAGGTGACTGATTCCATAAAGGAATATGTGGAGAAAAAGGTGGGCAAATTAAAACGCTATTTTGATACTCCACTAACTTCGGAGGTTCACGTAAATTTAAGTGTCTATAATGATGAGCAGACCATTGAGGTAACGATCCCGATGAAGAACTTGCTTCTTCGTGCAGAGGAACACAATACTGACTTATACGCTGCCATCGACCTTGTGGTAGATAAACTCGAAAGACAAATCCGAAAGCATAAAACGAAAGTCAATCGAAGGTCTCGCCAGGAGGGTGCTCCTAAGTACGTCTTTGCTGAACTGGAAAGAGAAGCACAACAACAAGTGCTTGAAAAGGAAGATGAATCCGATATTGAAATTGTAAGAACAAAGCGTTTTGATCTTAAACCGATGGATAGTGAGGAAGCTGCACTACAAATGGATATGCTTGGGCATGCATTCTATGTTTTCACCAACGCATTAACAGACGAAACGAACATCGTATATAAACGACGAGATGGCCGTTATGGCTTGATCGAAACTTGATAAACCTTTATCAAGTTCAAGCAGTCCTGGACAACCAGGGCTGCTTTTTTCATGGAAACCCTCACGTGGAGCAATCATTTAAAAAAACAACAGACTTTATATTTGTCCTTACCAAGCTTCCTTAGAAACGTCATTTTTTGTCTGAATAATTCGTTTTTTGTAACAATTCAGCGCCGTGGAAGGGGAATTTTACACACTTATCTTCTCGGACAAAGGATGATATAACTAAGTTGTAACATACCTGCCAGGGAGGCGAATGAATGAAACATACTTATATTTGTTCTAATTGTTCTCATCTTTATCAAAGGATGCAGCAGCAAGAAGAAGCTATCGCACAACTCGTAGAAATTATTGGCGCCACGAATCGCCGTGTGTATGACCTTGATCAGCGACAGTTAGGCATCGAGCATGAAATGATTCGTGAGCGTCAGCCCCGCTTGGTCACCCCTGCCTCCTCATAATCGCCTCCTCTCCATAGACAATCCATCCCCGGGTTGTCTATTCATCTGTATGGCACAATGAACTAAACCGGTGAAATGAGCGGATATAGCCTGACTGATTTGTTGTCACTATGCTCCTCTTAGTGTTATGATAAAGAATGGATTATACTACTCAACCGAAGATTGGAAATCAATAGAGGAGCGGTTGCAATGCTTGGAACTTTAAAGAAAATTTTTGGTGATGATAATACACGTCAGCTCAAGCGACTGGGTAAGATCGCTGAGCAAATTGATGCCCTAGAATCTGATATGGAGAAACTATCAGACGATGGGTTAAAAGAAAAAACAAATGAATTCAAACAACGTTATGAAAAAGGCGAAAAATTGGATGCTATGTTAGTTGAAGCCTTTGCGGTCGTCCGTGAAGCTTCAAAACGTGTGCTTAATATGCGCCCGTTTACAGTTCAGCTTATAGGCGGGGTTGCTTTACACGAAGGGAATATTTCCGAGATGAAGACAGGGGAAGGTAAAACCCTTGCTTCCACGATGCCGGCTTATCTTAATGCGATTACAGGTAAAGGTGTCCATATTATTACGGTCAACGATTACTTAGCGAGTCGTGACGCAACAGAGATGGGCGAGCTGTATAAATTCCTTGGTCTGACTGTCGGTTTAAACACCAACGATTTGTCTAAGGACGAGAAACGTGAAGCGTATGCTGCCGACATTACGTATGGAACAAACAATGAATTCGGCTTTGATTATTTACGCGATAACATGGTGCTTTATAAAGAGCAGATGGTTCAGCGTCCGCTCCATTTTGCCATTATTGATGAAGTAGACTCAATTTTAATCGATGAGGCGAGAACGCCATTGATTATTTCCGGGACAGCATCTAAATCAGCTGATCTTTATCAGTCGGCAAATGCTTTCGTGCGTCTGCTTAGCAAGGAAGAAGACTTCACATATGATGAAAAAACAAAAAATGTTCAATTGACGGAAGAGGGGATCAATAAAGCAGAAGGCTTTTTCAAGATTGAGAACCTGTTCGATTTATCAAATGTGTCGTTGATTCATCATATCAACCAGGCTTTGAAAGCCCATGTAACGATGCACCGCGACACGGATTATGTCGTGGATGAAGGTGAAGTTGTCATAGTTGACCAATTTACCGGCCGTCTGATGAAAGGCCGTCGTTATAGTGATGGCTTGCATCAGTCCATTGAGGCTAAAGAAGGCTTGCAAATTCAAAACGAGAGTATGACACTGGCATCCATTACCTTCCAGAACCTCTTCCGAATGTATGAAAAGCTGTCCGGTATGACGGGTACGGCGAAAACGGAAGAAGAGGAATTCCTGAACATTTATAACATGCGGGTTGTGGTCATTCCAACGAACAAACCGATTGTCCGTGATGATAAAGCTGACCTTGTTTATAAAACAATGGATGGTAAGTTCCGTGCTGTTGTAGAAGATATTAAAGAACGTTATCAGAATGGCCAGCCTGTGCTTGTAGGTACAGTAGCTGTTGAGACGTCTGAAATTATTTCCCGCTATTTAACAAAAGCTAAGGTGCCTCACAATGTGTTAAACGCGAAGAACCACTTCCGTGAAGCTGAGATCATTGAGAATGCCGGTCAGAAGAGTGCGGTAACCATTGCCACCAACATGGCGGGACGTGGTACGGATATTAAACTGGGAGAAGGCGTTGTTGAAGCCGGCGGTCTAGCGGTTATTGGGACAGAGCGTCATGAATCACGACGGATTGATAACCAGCTGCGTGGTCGTTCCGGTCGTCAGGGAGACCCTGGAATGTCCCAATTCTACCTGGCTACAGACGATGAATTAATGCGTCGTTTCGCTTCTGACAATATGCGCAGCATGATGGAACGACTGGGGATGGATGATTCACAGCCGATTGAGAGTAAAATGATTTCTCGTGCTGTTGAGTCCGCTCAAAAACGTGTGGAAGGTAACAACTTTGACGCTCGTAAAACGGTCCTTTCTTATGATGACGTCCTGCGTCAGCAGCGTGAAGTTATCTATAAACAGCGCTTTGATGTACTGAATTCAGAAGGCTTGCGTGAGATCATTGAACAAATGATAGAACGTACAGTAGCCGAAACTGTTCAAGTTCATACGGCAGATGATGAAGACGAGAATTGGGAGCTTGATTCAATCGTTGAATATGTACGAGCTAACTTATTGGAAGAAGGGGACATCACAGCAGGAGACTTGAAAGGTAAAGAACCTGAAGAAATGCAGGAACTGATCCTCGATAAAGTGAAGATGCGCTACAATGAGAAGGAAGAAGAACTCTCAGCAGAACAAATGCGTGAATTTGAAAAAGTAATCTTGCTTCGTACTGTTGACCAGAAATGGATGGACCATATAGACCAAATGGATCAACTTCGTCAAGGAATTCACTTGCGAGCCTACGGTCAGAACGACCCATTGCGTGAATATCAATTTGAAGGCTATAGCATGTTCGAGAAAATGGTCAAATCCATTGATGAAGAAGTCGCCCGTTATGTTATGAAAGCTCAAATCAGAAATAACTTGCAGCGCCAGGAAGTGGCAGAAGGAGCGAAAGCCGTTTCCGGCTCAAGTGGTGAGGATAAGGAAAGTAAGAAGAAAAAGCCCTTCGTGAAGAAGGATACCGTGGGTCGAAATGATCCTTGTCCATGTGGAAGCGGCAAGAAGTATAAAAACTGTCATGGCAAGTAATAAAGAGCTGAGGCACTCTCTTCAAGTGAGGGTGTCTTGCCTTGTGTAAAACGAACAGTAAGAGGAGTGATTGTGATGGATATGGCAGAAATTCGCCATGAATTAGACAATACAGCTAAACAGCTAGCGGACTTTAGGGGGTCTCTTTGACGCCGACCAAAAAAAGACTCGCATCGCTGAACTTGAAGAGCAAATGACTGAGCCTGGCTTTTGGGATGATCAGGATACAGCTCAACAAGTAATTAATGAAGTAAATGGTCTGAAGGGGTTAGTTCACACCTTGGAAGATCATGAAGAAACACACGAAAACCTGGAAGTATCCTACGAGCTCGTGAAGGAAGAAGAGGATGAAGATCTTCGGTCAGAACTTGAGGAGCAAGTTGAGAAACTCGTCAGCGATCTGGACCAGTTCGAGCTTAATATTTTGTTAAGTGAGCCTTATGATAAGAATAATGCCATCCTTGAATTACATCCGGGCGCCGGGGGTACCGAATCACAGGACTGGGCAAGCATGTTGCTGCGTATGTACACGAGATGGGCAGAAAAGAAAGGTTTTTCCGTCCAAACTATGGACTATCTTGCGGGGGATGAAGCAGGCGTGAAAAGTGTTACGCTGCTCATTAAAGGTCATAACGCCTACGGTTATTTAAAAGCAGAAAAAGGGGTTCATCGACTTGTACGGATTTCCCCCTTTGACTCATCCGGGCGTCGACATACATCGTTTGTTTCGTGTGAAGTTATGCCTGAATTTAATGATGAAGTTGAAATTGACGTACGCACTGAAGATCTGAAAATTGATACTTACCGCTCAAGCGGGGCTGGCGGACAGCACGTTAATACAACTGATTCCGCTGTGAGAATCACCCATACGCCTACTAATACTGTGGTCACATGTCAGTCTGAACGTTCCCAAATTAAAAACCGGGAACAGGCTATGAAAATGCTCAAGTCGAAGCTTTACCAACTTGAGATTGAACGTCAGCAGGCTGAGATTGATGATATCCGTGGCGAACAGAAAGAAATTGGTTGGGGCAGTCAGATCCGTTCCTATGTGTTCCATCCGTACTCGATGGTAAAAGATCATCGAACCAATTTGGATGTGGGCAATACCCAAGGTGTCATGGATGGAGAACTCGATAAATTCATCAATGCTTATTTACGTTCTCAAATGGATTAACCACATAGAAGCTGAGAATATGTAAAGCAGTGATGTCAAATAGCGAACGGTAAAAATTTGAATAGTATAAACGCAGATCATTAGCGTAGTCAAAATACGTAGACTCCTGCGGGAGGAAAGGCCTAGGTGTGGTCCCGAAGTGTGCCTGCACAAGGAGGCAGTAAAAAGGAAGTTCGATTAAGTTCGGCACGTCCTTTGCCAACATCGAACGACCCCACTACTCGCGAGGGCCGCGGAAAGCGGAGTATTTTGACGGAGCGATGGTTGAGATCCTTTTCTAGATACCTAAATAATCCGAGTTGATTTCCATTAAAATCGTTCGGATTATTTTATGCTTAACACAGTTTCGTCCCATCCTCTTATATATTGAAGACGGCACAGATGGTGTACTGTGTTTTTTTGGAGAAATTTGCTATTCTAATCATGAACAGCTATCTATATGAAGGGCGGTATTCACCATGAATGTGAAAAAGGCGATTATTCCGGCTGCTGGTCTTGGAACACGATTCCTTCCAGCTACTAAAGCTATGCCGAAAGAAATGCTCCCGATCGTGGATAAACCGACAATTCAATACATCGTTGAAGAAGCTATTGCCTCGGGTATTGAGGATATTATTATTGTGACAGGAAAAGGAAAGCGTGCGATTGAAGACCATTTTGACCATGCGTTTGAGCTTGAAGATAACTTGTATAAAAAGGGAAAGTTAGACTTACTGGAAAGAGTGAAACGACCTGGTTCGGTTGATATCCATTACATTCGGCAAAAAGAACCAAAAGGTCTTGGACATGCTGTCTGGTGTGCCAGGAAATTTATTGGCAATGAGCCTTTTGCTGTTTTGCTAGGAGATGATATTGTTCGTTCAGACGAGCCTTGCCTGAAGCAGCTGATCAATCAATACGAAGAAACGGACGCTTCCATTATCGGTGTAAAACAAGTACCAGAAGAGGAAACCTCAAGGTATGGTATCATTTCCCCTAAAGATCAAAATGGACGCCGCTATCAAGTAGAACACTTTGTTGAGAAACCGGCTCCAGGAGAAGCACCTTCACGTTTAGCCATCATGGGCCGATATATTTTAACGCCAGAGATTATGGAACTTCTTGATAATCAAGGAGAAGGAGCAGGTGGCGAAATCCAACTGACAGACGCGATTGAAAGGCTGAATGCCACAAAGCCAGTGTATGGGTATGAGTTTGAAGGAGACCGCTATGATGTAGGTGACCAGTTAGGGTTTATTAAAACTACAATTGCCATGGCGCTTGAGCGCTCAGATATGCATGATGATGTGCTGTCAGCTATTTATGAAATTGTTGAGAACGCAGAAGCATCAAAACATTAAGCAGGGGCATGCTAAATCAAGAAGAGGTATTACCCAAGCTTGGTTTGATAAGACCATCATGATATTGGAACAGGTTTTGGGTTTTAAATAACAAACATTGGGTAATACTACATACTATCATGACTAATTTTGTCTATGAGGAGGTACAACATTGAAAAAGAAATTACTAACTGTATTATTTGGAACAGCTTTAGTGTTAGCCGCTTGCGGCGGAGGCGGCGGTGAGGAAGGAGCCGACTCCGGTGAAGGAAACAATGGCGGTTCATCAACTGAAGAAAAAGCTAACTCAGAAGTAAATGTACAAGCAGCAGAACAAGCTTACGAGCAAACCTGTGCAAGCTGCCATGGCGGAGATCTTTCTGGTGCTGTAGGACCAAATTTACAGGAAATTGGTTCAAAGTATTCCGCAGATGAAATTGCTGACATCATTAAGAATGGTAAAGGGCAAATGCCACCACAAGGCGGTAATGTAGAAAACGTACAAAACTTAGCTAAATGGTTAGCTAACAAAAAATAGTGATACTTACCACCAACCCGGCTGATTGATCAGCCGGGTTTTTTTGTGTGAGAAAGGAAGTATCGACAGGCGTTTTTTTTAATTTTATCGTTTCTCTAATAGGTGATTGAAAGAATTCCCTATTAAGAAAAATGATTTTTTCTATCTTTGATTATAGCTATCTTATAAGAATTGGTTTCTACAAAAGTCGGCAGGGTTTTTAAAAGTTATGACGAATATTAGCAATATGATTACATTCTTGAAATATAAATGTAATAATTTTATGTCTAAAAAAATCGAATTAAGATGTTATAATGAATGAGGACTTGTGACTTTTCGTTTAAAAGCTGAAGGGAACGCATCCTAGATTTACATCAATTAAGGAGTTAAGGTGATAGAAATATGATAGATATGAAGGGAGTCTACAAGACTTATCCTAATGGTGTTACGGCCCTAAACGGCGTCGATGTACATATTGCTCAAGGAGAATTTGTTTATATTGTTGGTCCAAGTGGTGCAGGGAAGTCAACTTTTATAAAGTTAATGTTCCGTGAAGAAAAACCTAGCAAGGGATCAATTGTTATTAATGATTATAATTTAGCAACTATTAAAGAGCGGAGAGTACCACACTTACGACGTAATATCGGGGTTGTATATCAGGATTTCCGCCTGCTTCCTAGATTAACAGTCTATGAAAACGTCGCATTTGCTTTAGAGGTTATCGAAGAATCTCCAAACCAAATTCGACGTCGGGTTATGGATGTTTTAGATCAAGTTCGTTTGAAAAATAAAGCACGCTTTATCCCTGATGAACTGTCAGGCGGGGAACAACAGAGAGTTTCCATTGCACGCGCTATTGTGAATCATCCTCAGCTGCTGATTGCTGATGAACCTACGGGAAACCTCGATCCTGATACGTCATGGGAAATTATGCATATTCTTGAAGAAATAAATTCCAGAGGTACTACCGTTTTAATGGCTACACATAGTCAGGAAATCGTCAACACAATCCGTAAGCGTGTAATTGCTATTGAAGATGGCCAAATTGTGCGTGATGAAGCACGGGGGGAATATGGTTATGAAATTTAGGACCCTTGGCAGACACACACGTGAAGGAAGTAAAAGTGTTTGGCGTAACGGATGGATGACAGTTTCAGCCATCGGTGCTGTGACGACAACTTTACTGCTCGTCGGAGTCTTTCTCGCACTGATGCTCAATTTGAACGAAATTGCATCGAATGTGGAAGAAGATGTAGAAGTGAAAGTACTGCTTGACTTGACGGCCTCAGAAGAACAAATCAATAACTTGAGAGAAGAAATTGAAGATATATCTGAGGTTGGCTCTATTAATTTTTCCTCAAAAGAGGAAGAACTAAACCAATTGATTGATAGTCTTGGTGAAAAGGGACAAGCTTTTGAACTGTTTAAACAAAGCAATCCTTTGAATGATGCCTTTATCATTAAACCAAAAGATCCAATCGATACCGTTGATATAGCTGAAAAAATTGAGAAAATGGATTACGTCTACCAGGTAGACTACGGGGAAGAAGTCGTTCAGCAAATCTTCCAGTTCAACAAATATGCAAGAACGATAGGACTTGCCTTAATTATTGGACTTGTCTTTACCGCCATTTTCCTCATTTCAAATACAATTAAAATCACAATTATTGCTCGCCGTAAGGAAATTGGAATTATGAAACTAGTAGGAGCTACAAATGGCTTTATTCGCTGGCCGTTTTTCATAGAAGGTCTGCTGCTAGGAGTCCTTGGATCGATTATTCCAATTGCTGCGGTTGTAACAGGCTACTATTATCTCTACTACAACTTACGAGATAACATTAAATTTGAATTTATTGAACTGCTGCCTTTCTACCCATTTGCCTTGCAGCTCTCGGGGATCATACTGGCAATCGGGGCCTTCATTGGCGTTTGGGGAAGCGTGATGAGTGTTCGTAAATTCTTAAAAGTCTAGGACCACTGGGGAGAGGGGAAAGAATTTTGATGAAGAAACTAAACATAGTCTTACTTGCCTTTTTATTCGTATTAGGTTCTCTGCTGACTTCAACTGGAAGCGTAGAGGCAAATTCAGAACTCGATAACGTAAAGGACAAGCTAAGTGACCTTGAAGAAGAACAAGGAAATGTAAATGAAAAACAGGGAAATATTTCTGAGAAAGCAAATGAAACAAAAGAAAAGATTGAAGAAAATGAAGAAGAACAAGCAGAAACTGAATCACAAATGGCTTCTCTTGATCAAGAATTAACAGATATTCAGGAACAGCTTCGTACGAAAGAAAAAGAAATTAAAGAAAACGAAGAAGCGATCAAGAAAAACGAAGCAGAAATTAAAAAGCTGGAAGAGGAAATTAAAGTCCTCAAAAAACGGATTGAAAAAAGAGAACAGCTTCTAACTAAACGCTTACGTGCCATGCAGCAAAGCGGCGGGGATGTTAAGTACTTGGAAGTTTTAATGGGTGCTCAAAACTTCGGGGATTTGATTGACCGTGCATCTGCAGTGACAACAATTATGGATCAGGATAAAGACATTCTTGATAAACATATGGCAGATAAGAAACTTTTAGAAGAAAAGAAAATTGAAGTAGAAGAAAGAAAGAAAGAATTAGAACAGCAAAAGCAAAAACTAGAAGAACAAAAGCAAGAATTAGAAGCTATTAAAGCAGATCTTGATGCTAAGTTAGCAGAAAAGAAAGAGCTTATGGAAGAGCTTGAAATCCAAAATGAACAGCTTCACAAACATAAGATGGAACTTGAGGAAGAACAAGCTATTTTGAGTAATCAGGAAGCTACGATCCAACAAGCGATTCAAAATGCAAAAGAAAATCGTGCTCAGATCAAAGCTGAAATTGAAAGACAGAAAGAGCTGGAAAGACAGCGCCAGGCTGCAGCAGAGGAAGCTGAGTCGGAATCTGACAGTTCCGGTAGTACCAGCGCGAGTGCCAGTGTAAGCAGTTCATCTGCTCCAGCACCCGTTTCCATTCCGTCAGCAAGTGGTAAGTTTATTCGACCTGCCAGTGGATCTGTTACTTCAGAGTTTGGAGCCCGTTGGGGAGGCAGTCACCCTGGAATTGACATTGGCGGAAACGGCAGACCGGTAGTAGCAGCAGCTTCAGGAACAGTATTACGTTCCTATTATTCTTCAAGTTATGGAAATGTTGTTTTCCTAACACACTATATTAATGGTCAAGTTTACACAACGGTTTATGCCCATATGCAGAACCGTAATGTCAGTACAGGGCAATCTGTAAGTCAGGGAACTACTCTAGGATTAATGGGGTCTACTGGTAATTCAACTGGACCACACTTGCATTTTGAAATCCATGAAGGACCTTGGAATGCTTCGAAGAGTAATGCTGTAAATCCAAGAAACCATGTAAACTTTTAATTTTTACAAATGAACTTGTGCACACCATGGTCTTCCAAAGACATGGTGTGCATTTTTCGCAAGTACACGTTTATCCCAATATTTGTGAGATCATTATAGCTTTATATGATATTGGGGATACCTGTTTAGTGAAGTTATTTTTACAGAAAGGGGAGAGAATAACATGAAGAAAATAGTGGCTATTGGGACCGCCCTTATAATCTTACAAGTGTTCATCGTCCCAACCGTTTTTGGCGAAACGGATACTCCATCTCCCCCTGAACTAAAAAGTGAAGCAGCTATCGTAATGGATTCGAAATCAGGTGAAGTGCTTTATAGAAAGAATGCTGCAAAAGAAATGTATCCAGCTAGTTTAACTAAGATTGCCACAGCGATTTATACGATTGAAAACGCAGATTTGGATGAGGTTGCAACAGTGAGCAGCAATGCCAGACATACCGAAGGCACACGGGTATATTTAGAAGAAGGGGAACGAGTGACAATAAAGAAACTTCTTCAAGGCCTGCTAATTAATTCGGGCAATGACGCCGGTGTGGCGATTGCTGAACATGTAAGTGGCAGTGTAGAGAAATTTGCTGAGGAGTTAAATAACTATTTAAGAACAGAAATCGGCGTAAGCAATACCCATTTTGAAAATCCGCATGGCTTATTTAATCTTGAACATGTCACCACAGCTGAGGATTTAGCGAAAATCACAAAATATGCCATGAAAAATGAGGTGTTTAAAAAGATTTTTGGCACCAAAAAGCTGAAATGGGATGGTGCCGCATGGGATACAACTCTTTATACTCATCATAAATTAATGAGACAGAGACCTTATGATAAGGTAATTACCGGTGGAAAAACAGGGTACGTCAACCAGTCCGGCTTTACGTTAGCTACTACGGCAAAGAAAGATAATACTAGCTTAATCATCATTACCTTAAACAGCAATGCCCATAGAGGGGCCTATAATGATACCATCAAACTGCTGAATTTTGGATTTGAAAACTTTCAAACTTCCAGTATTCCAAAAGGGTCTTCCTATAAAGTAGATGGAGAAGAGTATATTGTCCGGAAAAACCTTTACTATACTCACTCTAAAGATGAACAGCCAGTTGAAGAGATAAAATCTGGAGGAGTATTGGAGATCACCAATCATTCTGGAGACGTATTAGCTGCCTTTCAGCTAGAAGACCCTGCTTCATCTAATGAAAAAGATGCCAAGGCCCAATCTGCCCCTCATACAGCGTTGGGATTACCTATTCAAAGCCATTTGCCAAATTTATTTGTTAGTATTGGTTTAAGCATAGTCGACCTTTTCAATAAGTTCATCTAAAAGAGTTTGGGCCATGAAAGTATCGTATGTATTCACCAGCTTAGTTGCTCGGCCATAGTAAACATCGGACCTCTGAAGTATAAATCCTTGAGATCCGATGTTTTTCTTTATGTAGGAGGTGAGTAGGCGCTAAAAATGGAGTCTGCCTCAGATACGATCGTTTTAATAATTTCTTGTGCCCGGCTATCCCTGCTTAGCCTTGGACTTTGACCGGACCAGAGCGACATATACTGCGGTTTGTTCTGGAGAGCAGCTGTTGCTCTTATTTTTTTTGTTAAACTGTTTTGTATCGGGTAGTCAGGTAGAGTATCTTCGTACGGTTCCATATCCTGAATAAATTGATTATTAATTCCTCTGGCCGGTTTGCCGCTGAAAGCTGAAGTCATAACTGTAGCATCTTCTGAACTGTTAAGGATGGCTTGCTTATGCTGGTGTTTTGCACTACTTTCCTTAGTTGTTACAAATGCTGTCCCCATCTGTACCCCTTGCGCACCTAACATCAATGAAGCCATAAGCCCGCGCGCATCCATGATGCTACCAGCTGCGATAACAGGAATTGAAACCTTATCGACCACTTGGGGGACAAGTGACATGGTTCCTATCATAGATTTTTGAAAGGAGCCATTGAATGTTCCACGATGACCGCCTGCTTCATAACCTTGAGCAACTACTGCATCCATACCGGCTTGCTCGTTAAGTACAGCTTCCTCGACTGTAGTGGCCGTTCCAATTAATAAAACATTGTTTGCTTTTAATTTGTTGATCCATTCTTTTGGAGGAAGTCCAAAAGTGAAACTGCAAATTTGGATGCCTTCTTCTATAATTTTTTCTAGCTGCTGTTCAAACACATGCTTGATTTCGCCTGTACCTTCTTCAAGCCCCAGTTCCTTTAAGTAGGGCGATAACAACTCGTTTGAAGTGTCGATGTGAGAAGAATTAGAATTTGTTTCTCCAGGGACGAAAACATTGACAGCAAAAGGTTTAGAAGTCTTCTGCTTGATGCTTATAATGACGTTTTGCATATCAGAAGGGTCCATATATCCTGCCCCTAAAGATCCTAAGCCCCCGGTATTTGAGACCTCAGCAATCAGCTCTGGCGTGGTAATTCCTCCTGCCATTCCTGCTTGTATAATAGGAAGTTCTAGACTTAACAACTCCGTTAATCTGGTTTGTTTCCACATGCAAATCCCTCCCGTTTAGTCGTTTCTTTAACCTTAAGGGAGGGTTATTGTGAGTGCAAGTGAAAAAACTGAACGTTACTTAGACTTTCGCTTATTGATCATGAGACGCTTTGTTTTTTCATTAACATAGGCATAGATAATATCTTTTGGTACTGCATCCTGATGTTCTAATTCTTTATTCAGCCAGTCTTTATCTAGATCTAATAAAGTTAAATTATGTTTTTGAATTTTGCCGTCCACGATCACGGCAATGGGCAGTCCTTCATCCTGAATGGTAATATTCATATGCTCCACGGTTACTGGAGTATTAGCTGCGGTAGGAATAACACTCAGCTCACCAATTGGCTCTAGTAAAGCGTATTCGACATCATTTACTTTCGGATATCCCTTACTTCTAAGAATAGACAGCAGCTGACCTACGGAAAGGTGGGCTTTTTCTAAGTTATCTTCCAGAATTTCGCCTTTTTTAATTAAGAGGGTGGGCTGTCCTAAGAATAAGGTATTCCCAATTTGATTGAGCGTTAGTAGTGAAAAAAGGACGTGTAATAACACGAGAATTCCAAGCGCGATAATGGTTGGAATGAACTTTGTGCTGATAAGAGGTTCTGAAGCGAGTGTACCAATAATAATGATCGCCACTAGGTCATAGGGAGTCATTTGTACAATCGTCGATTTTCCCATGATTCTCATGATGGCGATGGTGACTAAGTATAAGGTAAGTATTTTAATGAAAAATATCATAATAGGGTGAGCTCCTTATTTACAATTTTACCTTTATGGTGCGTAATGTAGAAGGACTCATTCATATTCTTTAGAAAAATTATGGTCAGCGTATGACAAGGTTTCTATCTTTCCTAACTGATCAGCTGAAGCCATTCCAGCTATGTCAGAAGTATGCTTTTTAATGTTTTAGTTATAGTTGCGGCTGTATATGTGGTATTATTTAGTTAATTGCAATTGCAGGCATTTTGTTGGAATTAGATATAATAAAAGAAAAACGCTTGCACATGCCTTTAAGAGAAACGGCATATCATAAGTAGTACAGGCATCGCACATTTACGGTGTGGTGCCTTGTTTGCTAGGATAGAGTCATCCATAGAAAACTATTCACAGAAGGGTGAAGGCGATGAATATAAAAACGCGTTATGCTGCAATCATTGTGGTCCTTGCAGTTCTGCTCGGAGCTGGCGGCACATATATTGGGATGCAGTATTTGGGAGCGGATACCGAAACACCTGCTGAACGACTGGCAAATGCGAGTCAAAAGGCGGAAAATTTAGGAGGCACCTCCGCAGAAGGCGATCCTAATCTGAAGAAAGTTGATCAAGCCTTCGATATTATTAAGAATAATGCATTGAAAGATGTCGATCAGCAACAGCTGGTTGAAGGTGCTATTCAGGGGATGCTTGATACATTAGAAGATCCATACAGTGTATATATGGATAAGAAAACGATGGAGCAATTTAACCAAACGATTGAATCTTCCTTCCAGGGAATAGGTGCGGAAGTAAGTATGGTAAATGATACAGTAACGGTTGTGGCTCCGATCAAGGGCTCTCCTGCTGAAGAAGCAGGGTTAAAACCGAATGACCAAATTCTGAAAGTTGATGGCGAAAGCTTAAAGGGGTTGGATTTATATGAAGCCGTGTTAAAAATTCGCGGTGAAAAAGGCTCTGAGGTCACCTTGAAAGTTGATCGTCCAGGAGTTAGTGAACCTTTAACGGTTGATATCGTTCGTGATAAAATCCCGTTGGAAACTGTTTATACAGATACGAAAACCGTGGAGGGTAAAAAAGCAGGCATCATTGAAATTACTTCATTTTCAGAGAAAACGGCAGAGGATTTTAAAAAAGCTCTGACGAAATTGGAAAACGATGGAATAGAAGGCTTAGTGATTGATGTTCGTGGAAACCCTGGTGGATTATTTACAGACGTTCAGGAAATATTAAAACAATTTATTCCGAAAGATCACCCGATTGTACAAGTGAAAAATAGTAAAGGAGAGGTGTCCAAATATTACTCAGATATTGAGTCTAAGAAAGATTATCCGATTACAGTTGTAATGGATGAAGGCAGTGCTTCAGCTTCTGAGATTCTAGCCGCTGCGATGCACGAAGCAGGCGGGTATGAACTTGTCGGTACAAAAACATTTGGTAAAGGAACTGTTCAGCAGACGGTCCCAATGGGAGATGGAAGCACGATCAAGCTGACCCTTTTCAAATGGCTGACCCCTGAAGGGAACTGGATTCATGAGAAAGGGATCAATCCCACAGTTAAAGTGAAGCAGCCGGATTATTTCTATACCAATCCTGTCGAAATAGAAGAGCCTCTTACCTATAATCAAAATGGGGATAAAATCAAAAGTATTCAGGAAATGCTGAAGGGATTAGGCTACAAACCTGGAAGAACGGATGGCTATTTCAGTGAAGAAACGAAAGAAGCTGTCGAGAAGTTTCAATCGGACCACCAGCTGGACGTAACGGGTAAAGTCAGTTCCGAAACAGCTGGAAAATTGGAAGAACTGATTGTTAATAAAGTGCGAGATGAGAAGAATGACCGCCAAATGAAAAAAGCTCTTGAAGTTCTATTTCAATAGGCAGGAATTGAATCGTTTTATAGCGAAATAAGTCCGTAGTCATTGACTGCGGACTTTTTCATGAATCATCGAGAGGAGAATGACTTGTGGATGTTTGGTGGAGCGAGATAGGGGATGGACTGGCAAGGCTTTTTGTACAGCCATTATTTTATTGGTCTGTGATTCTGTTATTTATGTTGTCCATTCGTAGAATAAAACAAGAACGAAAGAGCTTTGGAACGAGAGTGTATGATATTTTTGCTGAGGGCAGAAGTACTTGGCGCGTCTCGCTCGTCGGGGGTAGTATCTTATCTGTACTGGCGATTGGCGGGGGGATTGTGATCACATACCCTTTCCTGCTGGTATTAAGCCTTGTAACGATTCTATTAAGTTTAACCTTGAAGCTGAGATGGCTGTCAGCTGCTTATACATTTGGAATCACTTATTTATTGCTTATGGCCGTTCCTTACATACCGACAGGTTTTCTTCCAGAAGGCTGGCAAGCTGGTCTTGAAAATGCCTCCCTGGAAGGAGTTGCCTTAATCATGAGTGTTTTGCTATTGATTGAAGGTGTAATATTAGCTAAGACCTCTTCAAGGAGAACGTTCCCGGAACGGGTAAAGGGCAATCGAGGAAAGATGGTCGGTCAGCATCGTGTGAAAAAGTTAGTGCTCATCCCGATGGTTGGATTACTTCCAGCCGGAGCGATTGAACCATTTGCTCCCTGGTGGCCATTATTTTCAATCGGTGCAAACAGCTATGGATTCATTTTTGTACCATTATTATTAGGATGGGAATGGGTGGCACGGGCTCAAACACCAAAACTTGTCGCCATGAAAACAGGGCGTCAAACACTGGTCATTGCCAGCGCAGCCTTACTTTTATCGGCTGCCAGTTTATACTTGTCTATTTTATCACTGGCAGCGGTTGTTGTATGTTTGCTGGGAAGGGAAATGATTTATGGCTACCATCGTATTCGTGAGAAACGTCAGCCTTTCTTCACAGCAGACCATCGGGGGGTGCGTATCCTTGGAACCATCCCCGGCAGTCCGGCGGACGAAATGGATCTGTTGCCGGGAGAGTTGATTGTGCGGGTGAATTCGATTCCTGTCACCTCTGTGGAAGAATTTTATGAGGCACTGCAGACCAATCGGGCATTGAGTAAAATTGAAGTAAGGGACTTTAGAGGAGAGAATCGGTTTACCCAGCGGGCCACGTATGAAGGTGAGCATCATGAGTTAGGAATCTTATTTGTTCAAGAATCTTTTCGTAAACAATTAGCAGAATAACGTAAAGTCCAAAAGCTTTGACTTCAAGGCTTTTGGACTTTTTTGTTCTAGCGCAAAACTTGTTCACATAGACTTTCTTAATGAAAATGATTCTCAAATTCATTGACAACGGTCCACTTTGCTCATAAACTAGAAAGTGCAGACAAATATTGATCGTGATTTTTCAGAATAGTAATTGATTACACAACCAACATACAAATGAGCCTCGGAGCGTTTGTAAAGGGGAGATATAGCAGATGGATTCACTGTTGGCAAACAATCTGACACTAGGATATGGCGACCAAACTATCATAGATTCATTAGATATTCAGATACCTAAGGGAAAAGTAACTGTTCTAATCGGTGGCAATGGCTGTGGTAAATCAACTTTGCTTCGTTCGTTAGCGAGACTGCTCAAGCCTAAATCAGGTCAAGTTGTACTTGACAGTGCGGATATATCCAAAATGAGGACGAAAGAAGTTGCTAAGAAAATGGCAATTTTACCGCAAAGTCCGACAACACCAGAAGGATTAAGTGTATATCAGCTGGTAAAACAGGGACGTTATCCTTATCAAAGCTGGTCCAAGCGATGGTCTCAGGAAGATGAGGATGCCGTAAATAAAGCTCTCACAGATACAAACTTGACTGAGTTAAAAGAGCGGTCAGTGGACTCCTTGTCAGGCGGCCAGCGACAGCGTGCCTGGATTGCTATGACATTAGCCCAGGATACCGATTTATTATTATTGGATGAGCCTACCACGTACTTAGATATGACACACCAGATTGATATTCTTGACTTATTATTTGATCTTAATCAGGATAACGGCCGTACAGTAGTTATGGTATTGCATGATATTAATCTGGCTTGTCGTTATGCCGATCATATCGTGGCGGTCAAGGATAAGACGGTGTATGCACAAGGAAAACCCGAGGAAGTTATCAACTGTGAGTTAATGCAGCACGTATTCGAAATGACTTGTGACGTGCGTGAGGATCCGATTTTTGGTACGCCGATGTGTATTCCCCATGGAAAAGGGCGTTGCTTAATTAAACAAGCCCAGGCAGAGGCACAAAGTCATCCACAAGCACACTTACAACAGAGACAAACGGTTTAGAATAAAAAAGACACAAATGGGCATAATTTCCCATTTGTGTCTTTTTTTTATGCGCGATTTCGTGTAATATTTTGAATAAAGAGTCAAGGAGGATCCTTATAGAGGTATGCGATGAATTGGAGAGATGGGGAGATAACAATGGAAAACACGAAAGGTTCACCTGAGGAGACCAGCTTACAAGTGGCTTTTCAAAGCACGGAGAGGGAAGTTTTAAGTTTACTTATGGAGGGCATGTCTGATTTTGTATTCCTCATGGAAGTTGAAAATTATGATAGTTTTCGATACTTATATATCAATCATACTTCTGAGCAATGTTATCAATTAAACCGATCCATCTGGAAAGGAAAGCGGATCGAAGAGATGTTAGATCAAGAAAGTGCTGCATACATAAAAAAGTACTATCAAAAGGTCGTAGAAACGGCTGAACCCCTATCATACAGAGATAAGATAGACATTCATGGGAAAGAGTTTTACGGAGAAACCCTCCTGACTCCCTTTAAAAATGCAAAAGGAGATGTTGTGCAGGTTCTAGCCATTACTCGTGATATCACAGAACTTGCTAAAAAGGAACATGAACTGGATACCGTATCTGCTGTTTACCATTCCTTATTAGAAAATACGGCGGATGCTATCTTAATCGTTGATGTTAACGGAGTAATCCTTGAAGCTAACCCTGCCTTTGAAAAAATGTACGGATTTTCAAAGGAGGAGTTGCAGCAAACCAGGTTTCCCTTTGTCCCTTCTTCTTTAAAAAAGGAAGCGGACGAGTTAATCGAAAAAGCAGTGCGCAGGGAACATATTTCGGGATATGAAACGAAGCGGCGTCATAAAAATGGCAACTGGGTAGACGTGTCAGTGACGGTTTCCCCTATTTATGGGGCAAGCGGGCATGTGATTGGGGTTAGCTCAATTATTAGAAATATTAGTGAGCAAAAGGTTATGAACCAGAATCTGAAGGCGAGCCGTACTAAGTACCAGTCGTTATTTAAATTCAACCCATACCCGGTTGTAACGTTAACGTTAAGAGGTATTATTACGAAGGTAAATCCTGCAGTGTTACATTTGCTTAATACAGATGAAGGTGAGCTTCTTCATTCCCCACTGACCAAATGGGTACATGAGGAAGAAGTATCTGCCGTGAATGAAAATATTATAGACAGCTTTTCTAAGGAAAAAACATGGTTTCAAACTCGGTTGATTTCTAATCATAAAGAGAAAATTGTAAACGTATTCCTAGCCCCCATCTTGACTGGTCAAGGAAAGGCAGGAATGTATGCTATTCTTGAAGATATTACCGACAAGGAACAGGCTGTTAGTGCCTTGAAACAAAGCGAAGCCAAATTTAAATTAATCGCCGACCATTCGCAGGATCTCATATTTGTTTTCAATCCTTATGGAAATATTCTCTATGGTTCTCCATCAAATCTTGACTTTTTCGGTTTTGACCCTATTGATACAAACAGTGAGAAAATATCACAATTCGTTCATCCTAATGAAATGGAACTATTGGAATATCGATTTAGAAAGTGTAATCAGTTTGCCCAGTCGTTTACTCTGAAGTTGCGATTTCTAAGAAAAGATCAGGAATGGGTGTGGTTTGAAGTGCGGGGCACCCCCGTTCTTGACGACCAAAACAGAGTGAGTCATGTCGTAGTTGTGTGTCGTGATATTTCAGGACAGATCAGCTATGAAGAAATGCTAAAGAGTTATGCTTTTTATGACTTCTTAACAGATTTGCCGAATCGCCGTATGTTCGAAGATCGTATAGACAACGTGTTATCGAGGAACGAACCTTTTGCACTGCTATATTTGGACGGAGATGGCTTTAAACACATTAATGATAGTTATGGTCATGATATAGGGGACGATTTTCTAAAAATGATAGGCAAACGACTAGATTACTTACGGTCAGAGAATGATATGATTGCCAGAATCGGCGGGGATGAGTTTGCTATCTTATTTACGGGAATGGCTAACGTAGAGGAAGCTAGGAAGAAAGCTGCCTGGTTTTTGAATGAGTTAAGAAAACCTTATCAAGTTGGAAATCAGCGTGTTTATTCATCTTTCTCGATTGGTGTCTCTTGCTACCCGGATGATGCTGGTTCGAAAAGTGAATTGTTTCGCCGCGCTGATCAGGCGTTGTATTATGGCAAACAACGTGGGAAGGATACAATCTGTTTTTTTCAGGATATTAAGGAAAATTAAAGGGTGGCTTCGGACCTGTTTTGAGCTTGGTCCGAAGCCATTCTTTTTATGAACTTTTGTCTGGTATATGGGAAAGGTTTTTAAGCGTATGGGTCGGCTGCAGCCCAAGTTCAGGCCACTTAGCCTGATTACGATTTACCCAGGCTGTATGAAAACCGTATTGTGCAGCACCGGCAATATCCCAAGGGTTACTGGAGAAGAAAAGAATGTCTTCCTTTTCCTGGTTCAGTTTCTCTTGCGCAAAACGATAAGCATCAGGATGCGGTTTATAAACCTTTGGATCATCTGCACTAATAAGAGAGAAGCTATTCGTAAGTTGGTTATTCTCCAGTAAAGGGTGCAGCATTGAACGTGTTCCATTAGAGAATATCGTCAATTCTTTATGCGGGTTATTCACAGCCAGCTGGGAAACCTCATTGTAAGGCTCCAGACGTTGATATTGGTTCATAAGCTGCTCAATCGTTTCTTCATTATAGTCTGCATCATTCGCAGCCAGGGCATCTATTAGGGCCCATTTTGTAACCAGATCAAAGGGGCGATATCCCTGAATAAGCTGGCGAATCATACAATAATGAATTTGGCGGTCTCGCCAGTCTTTACTAATATCGGGACCTTTCTCTGGATAACTGCGGTGTATCGCATCTTTCACCGAGTGCACATCAAACAAAGTTCCATAGGCATCAAAAACATAAGCCTGGTAATTCATTTCAATCCGCTCCTTTCAAGCTTTGCATTTGCCTTTGCAAGGCAAGGTGTTTGGCAAGTAAAAATGGAAGCACCTCCCAAGACTAGGAAAGTAGATAATTTGAAATAATTTTATTAGGTTAGTGCCAGTATCTCGAGAAATTCGATTCCGAATGTCTGAGTGGCGAAGGGGAGATGGGGGAGGAGTCGCTTTCCGTGGGAGTACGGTGAGCTTCCTCAGGCTGCCGCCTTCCGGGATCTCACCCTGTACTTTAATCCCACAGGAGTCTCCCCCTTCCCCATCTCACCTTGCCATACGTTTTTTCGGAATCATCTCTAAGTGACCCTTCTATTGCGGTTTATTAATACAATTATTCAATAGACTTTCGCAAAGGCACAGTTCCTATTTTTATTAAGTTGGTTCCGTTCATCTCATTATCGAAATGGGGGTGGGAAACTGCGAGACTCCTACGGGAAAGGAAAGACTGGCGAGACCCCGGAAGTTATCTTCAGTATTTATCTTTAGTAAAAGGGTCATTATGAAATTGACTCATTCCCTTTTTTATTTGAGACTAAACAAGCTTATACCGATTATAAATGGTTAAAAAGGGATGGGCAGATATAAGTTTTTTCAGCTATCTAGTAGTGAAGGAGCTCGTTCACAAAAATTTCATGGGGATGTGTACACATTGTACTCTTGTTTCAGGCTGTTTCATGATATGATTTGATAGATAGGACATTTATTACTCATTATTATTTTCAATAGAGAAAGGGTAAGACGATGAAGAAATTCTCCATTTTAACTACATTCATCACTTTTCTTGCGCTCATCCTTGGAAATCTGGTTGTAGCAACGGATTCAGGTGATGCTTGCGGAACGACATGGCCGTTATGTAATGGTTCAGTCTTTCCGGATATTACAAATTATCACGTGATCATCGAATATTCCCATCGCTTAATGGTGCCGTTATTAGCAATGTTGACGTTTGTTAATGCCGTGGGAGCCATTGCAAAGCATCGGGAAAGGCGTTCTGTCTTTGTTTTGGCAGTCATGAGTCTTGGTATGCTGGTCTTTCAATCATTGATCGGCGGCTTTAATGTTTTACTGGGTACACCTCCTGGGTTCACAACTCTTGATGTGACATTCAGTCAGGTGCTCTTACTGATCTTAGTTCTGCTCAGCTACAGTCTTCATAACGATAAAGTTGAACTGGATAAGGCGAGCTGGTCGACGGTGAGCATGAGTTACCGCGCTTTTTTAATTGGGTTTTCCATATATATGATACAAATCATATTAGGAGCATTCTTTAAACATAGTGCGGCTAGTAATGTACTATTGGATATTCCCGCCATGGAGTATCTAATCAGAAGTGAAGCTATTGCAAATATGATTTATTCCCTTCACTGGGTAGCTACAGTGGTCATATTCGTTGCGGCCATCTGGTTTGTTATCTATGCATCTAAATTTAAATACCATGTAACCTTATCATGGTTGTATTTGATTTCGATTTTGTCCAATGCTGTCGTAGGGTTTATCATTGTAGTGACAGGAAATGTAGTCATTGCTTCCTCGCTTCATATGATCATTTCTACAATTACTACAGTAATCGGCGGTAGTATTCTCGGTGGGTATTGGTTCAAGTTAGATAAAAAAGGAATATCATAAACCGGCGCTGTGAGAGGTAATCTTTCACAGCGTTTTTATGATGATAAAAAGCTGGTTCCGAATAAGTTTGGGACTTACTGGAGCCAGCTTTTATGCTAACTTATAAGGCAGAGTGTTCCATTATTGAAACAGTTCGCGGATTTCCTTTTCGCTTAATGATGTGAGCATGGATTCACCTGGCTGGATAATTTGGTCAACTAAATCACGTTTCTTTTGCTGAAGTTGGTGGATACGTTCTTCAATCGTTCCTTCAGAAATCATCCGGATCACCTGGACGACTTTTTCTTGGCCAATTCGATGTGCCCGGCCAGCCGCTTGCTCCTCGATCGCCGGGTTCCACCATAAATCATAGAGGATGACTGTATCTGCGCCCGTAAGGTTTAGGCCTGTGCCTCCAGCTTTTAGGGAAATAAGAAAAGCATCATTTTCTCCTTCGTTGAATCGCTCAACCATTTCTACCCGCTGCTCACTTTTCGTTTGTCCGTCCAGGTAAAAAGCGTCCAGTCCTGTTTCGGTCAGCTCCTGATGAAGTATTTTAAGCATGCTTGAGAATTGGGAGAAAATAAGGATACGATGGCCCCCGCCCTTTAGTTCGGCAACAAGTTCTTTAAGCTGCTCGAGCTTGCCTGATTCTCCTTCATAGTTTTCCAGGAATAAAGAGGGATGGCAGCAAATTTGGCGCAGGCGTGTCAGTCCGGCCAGGATTTCTAATTTACCCCGCTGGAATCCTTTTTGGGCAATAGTTTTTTGCATATCGGCTTGAATTTTTTCTAAATAAGCTAAATAAACTTCTTTTTGCGGCCGTGTCAGTTCGGAATACTGCACGGTCTCAATCTTATCTGGAAGCTCTTCCAACACCTCATTTTTCATCCTTCTTAAAATAAATGGACGTGTCATGCGGGCGATTTTCTCTGGCTTCATTTGAAGAAACTTCTTCTTGCTTGAATAAAAGCCTGGCATAATCGTACGAAATAAGGACCATAGTTCATGCAAAGAATTCTCGATTGGTGTGCCGCTTAAGGCAAAACGGTGCTTTGCCTGGAGACCGCGCACAGCCTGGGCTGTTTTCGTTGCCTCATTCTTTATCGCCTGAGCTTCGTCTAAGATCATGGCGTGGAAAGTTCTTTGTTTATAAGCGGGTGCATCCTGTCTTAGTAATGGATACGAGGTGATGAGCACATCAGCCATACTTTGTTCAATTTGATCCTTTCTCGTGAGAGGATCTCCCGTAATGACTTGAATAGATAACGATGGAGAGAACTTCTCAAATTCCTTTTTCCAATTGTAAACAAGGGAAGCGGGTGCAACAATTAAAGCGGGATTGTCCATGAGCTGTGCTTCTTTTTCATAGAGAAGAAAGGCGATACTCTGGATTGTTTTCCCTAACCCCATATCGTCAGCTAATACACCGCCTAATCCATAGGAAGCCAGTGTCTTAAGCCAGCGAAAGCCAGTCAGCTGGTAAGTGCGAAGGTCCGCTTCTAATTGGTCAGGCGGATCAATCATGAGTGACTGAGGGGAGCGCAGTCGCTGAACGAGTTGATCGAAACGCTCATTCCGTTCCTTGGCTTCAAGCTGAAGAGCTTCGTCAACTTGAAGGCTGCGTACTTTAGCTACTTGTAACGAGTGATCGTCAATATCGGTGGTCGTTAAATCAAGTTCATCTGCCAGTCTTTGAAAGCGCTCAAAGGAATCGGATGAAAGAGACAAAAAGGCCCCGTCCGACAATCGGTAATATTTCTTTCGTTCGATGGCCGCTTTTAGTGCAGCAGTGACATCATCATCTGATATCCCTTCTATTCCAAAACGAATATCAAGCCAGCTGCCATCCTCTTCGATTTGTACGGATGGAATCAACTCACGATGCTGGTCGTCGAGCAAGGAGCGTACTGAAGAAGAGGTGTACACTTCTGCCAGATCCTGCAGTCTTGGAAGATAGACACTCATAAACTCTTCAAGCTCTTCTTCCTCTTCAATATAAACGGTTTCGCCGTCAAACTTAAATTCGGCTTGCTCAATGATTTGGATGATGGCCTGTTCTGTATCGCTATCGCGTTGAACGATCACTTGATTTGAATCATGCGATTGCTTAAAAGGCTGGATCATATGTTCACCGTAATGAAATTGGACATCAACGGTAAGGGCCCAGTCTGCAAAGTCGAGATAAGCTTTAGGCTTGAGTTCTTCCTGGATTATTTTTTCTTGGGCGGTCTTGTTTAATTGAACGTGAGCAATTGATTCTAGCTCTGGCAGGACATACGATACGATCCCTTCCATATCTGCCTGGCCGACTGTATGGTTTCCGTTTGAATTGTAAGGCAGAAGAGCGTGCAAGGTTTGAACAATCTCTTCTTTTGTTTGATCAAGAAGATAAAAGCAAGCCTTTTTATAGAGCATGTGATAATCTTTCACATACTCAAAAGTTTTAAGCTGGTTCATGTGCATGTGATAGCTTCCTCGCTCTTCAGAAATATAAAAGGAAAGCTCGGGGAATTCCTTTTCAACTTGTAAAGACCCAACTTTTTCTCCTCGTTCGATGACTTCACAATCTGCTGATTCAAGCATTTGAAGTAATTTTGGCGCGAGTGAAGGGGGGATGGCTAATATTTTCTGTTCCCCGCTATTCCAGTGCCGATCATAAAAAAGCTCTTGTTCATAAGCTTTTAAGAGTGAGTTAAGAATTTGCTCATCGTTGTCCGTAAAATAATGTTCGGCAGGATCATAGCTGAACTTTTTAGAAATTTTATAAGATTCTTCTCGCTGCACATGATGGAGAAGTTGACGTATATCTTTGATTACGTAAGAATAGCTTTCCCCCAGCTTAAGTTCAATTCCGAGACTCTTACTTCCTAATAGGGACTGAACATGCAGGAAATATTGGATTTGCAATGGTCGTTTCACGGATCGTGCATGCCTGTTTTCCTGTCTGTTACGAAATGCTTCTGAGAGTCGTTTCGCGAATAATCGATCGTGATTCATGGAAGAAAAATGTTCTTTTGAAGGTGAAGCTGTTTTCATTTTGGGTGCTGCTTGCACAATGGCTTGCTCACGAATTGCTAACAGTACGGCTGCGATGTGCTTACAGCTATAATAGGAATCATAAGCAGGACATTCGCAAGTAGCTTCCAGATCATCGTCCTCAAAAAAGAAAACGCGTACTTCATAGTCATGAGTACCCGTTACTACTGCACGCCACGATCTGATGGCGCTATTGTGAGAAAGGCCGTACACTTTCCCTTTATTGTAGTAGTCTTTGCCCCGTTCATAAAACGTGGCACCAGTTATTTTCTTAATATCATTAGGTTGTAAAAGGTATGACTGCATAAAATGGCATCCTAACTATCTTTTTTTATATTATAACAGGATAAGGGGTAACATTTCTTCCCCGACTCACTATTTCTTTCTTCAACCTAAGTTAATACATTTTCTTCCACCTCAGGTCATCCAATTTTTGGATGACCTGAGGTGGAAGGGAATTCCAGGATTGATTTTATGGGTGGGTTGTGCTACTTTCTAGTGTATGGAGTAAGATAAATTCAGAAGACCGCTTGCTTCGGGTGAGCGGTTTTTGTATGGAGTGAAGAGGCCAATGTGATACGTATATCCTGCCTGAAGCATATAGAATGAAAGAGACTACGATTTGGAGGATATCACGATGACGATAAAAAATGAAATGAAGAAACGTCGCACATTTGCGATTATTTCTCACCCTGATGCAGGGAAAACAACGATAACTGAAAAGATGCTGTTATTTGGTAATTTGATTCGTTCAGCAGGGACGGTTAAAGGGAAGAAATCGGGCAAATTTGCGACATCTGATTGGATGGAAATTGAAAAGCAGCGTGGAATCTCTGTTACCTCAAGTGTTATGAACTTTCCTTATAAAGACTACCAGGTTAATATTCTGGATACACCTGGTCACGAAGATTTCAGTGAAGATACGTACAGAACGTTAACGGCGGTTGATAGTGTTGTGATGGTTATTGACGGTACGAAAGGGATAGAGGCTCAAACTCTTAAACTCTTCAAGGTATGTAAAATGCGCGGAATTCCGATTTTTACGTTTATCAATAAAATGGACCGTGAAGGACGTGAACCTCTCGAATTAATGGAGGAGATTGAATCCACCCTGAATATCGAAACGTATCCGATGACATGGCCTGCAGGTATGGGCAAACGTTTCTTAGGTGTGTTTGATCGTCACAACGAGCAGTTTGTGCAATTCACAGGGAACGAAGAAGAGACGTATATCCCGTACGATCAACTGGATCGTCATAAAGAGTTAACTGAAGATCCGACTTTTCAAGAGGCAGAAGATGAGATGATGCTCGTCGATGAAGCAGGAGATGGTTTTGATCTGGAAAAAGTGATGAAGGGCGACCAGACGCCTGTCTTTTTCGGGAGTGCGCTTGCGCCATTTGGTGTGGAAACCTTTTTCAATACCTTTATCGACTTCGCACCGGAACCGGCTCCGCGGCGTTCCACTGAAGGAATCGTCTCACCTGATCATGAAGAATTCTCCGGCTTTGTTTTCAAAATTCAAGCCAATATGAACCCTCAGCATCGGGACCGAATAGCATTTGTTCGAATATGTTCAGGAAAGTTTGAACGAGGAATGAATGTGACGCTGTCAAGAACAGGGAAGACATTCAAGCTTGCCCAGTCGCAGCAGTTTGTCGCTTCCTCACGAGGCACGGTTGAAGAAGGTTACGCCGGGGATATTATCGGAATTTATGATCCGAACATCTACCGGATTGGCGATACGATTGTGACCGGAAAACAAAACTTCGAATACGATGAGCTTCCGCAGTTCCCGCCTGAGCTATTCAAAAAAGTGACAGCAAAGAACGTAATGAAGTCGAAGCAGTTTAAAAAAGGATTGGAGCAGCTTGTGCAAGAAGGAGCCATTCAGTTATTCAAGCGTTATCGATTCGAAGACTATATTATTGGAGCCGTTGGAGAGCTTCAGTATGAGGTATTTGAATATCGAATGAAAAATGAGTACAATGTCGAAGTAGAGTTAACCTCAATTGGTGAGAGGATCCCTCGTTGGCTTTCGGAAGATCAAGTAGATGAATCCATGTTCGATGAACGGAATATGCTTGCCGTTGACCGCGAAGGAAATCCACTTGTGTTGTTTAAAAATGATTTCTCACTGCGTTGGTTTGAAGATAAACATGAGGATATAGAATTGATTGATTTGTTTGAAGTGAATCAATACGATCAGTCCTATCAATAATAGAACCGTGAAGAGGCTGAGACAAAACTGAATTAAGTATAAAATAATCCGAACGATTGAATTAGTTCGGATTATTTGTATGACAAGAAAGAAATTTTCCCCATCGCTCCGTCAAAATACTTCGCTTTCCGTGGGCACGGCCTCAGTTTCCTCAGAAAGCAAAGAACGCTTTCCTGCGGGATCTTCGACTCGTGCTGTTCCCACAGGAGTCTTCGTATTTTGACTACGCTAATGATTTGCGTTTATACTATTCAATTTTATTTCGTTCGTTTTTTGACTTCATTGTTTTACTTATGTCCCAGTCTCTTTTTTGAATTTTTTCCTAAATGTGCAATGAATCTGGCAAAAATACAATTCTGTAATTTTATGTGCAATTAGGTGATGTGTTTGTGCAATTCACTAGCTGTTAATGCCCATGACCCCTTATTGCAAAAAAATAAACCGAATGTTTGTTCGTTTTATGTTAGAATGGTAAACTATTGTGGTAGACTATTGATGAATAGCGTATGAACGGAGGTTGTCCACATGGAAACGGAGAATCGATTCGAATTAGTATCTGATTATAAGCCGCAAGGCGATCAGCCGAAAGCCATCCAGGAACTCGTGGATGGAATTGAGCGTGGAGAAAAACACCAAACCTTGCTCGGTGCAACAGGTACAGGTAAAACATTTACAATGTCCAATGTAATTCAGCAGGTGAATAAACCAACGTTAATCATTGCTCACAATAAGACATTGGCAGGTCAATTATATAGTGAGTTTAAGGAATTTTTCCCGAACAATGCGGTGGAGTACTTTGTAAGTTTCTATGATTACTATCAGCCGGAAGCTTATGTGCCCCAGACCGATACATTTATTGAGAAGGATTCTAACATCAATGATGAAATTGACAAGCTGCGTCATTCGGCAACGACTTCTTTGTTTGAGAGAAACGATGTCATTATTGTAGCAAGTGTTTCGTGTATATACGGTTTAGGTTCTCCGGAAGAATACAGCAGTCAGGTTCTTTCTATTCGTCAAGGTATGGAACGGGATCGGGATGAACTGCTCAGATTTCTCGTCGATATTCAATATGCCCGCAATGATATTGACTTCCAGCGTGGAACTTTTCGGGTCAGAGGGGATTCTGTTGAGATTATTCCAGCCTCAAAAGAAGAGCATGCCATCAGGGTTGAATTCTTTGGTGATGAAATAGATCGTATTCGTGAAATTGATGTGCTGACAGGGGAAATTGTCGGCGAACGTGAACATGTTGCCATTTTCCCAGCCTCTCACTTCGTTACAAGGGAGCAAAAGTTAAAAAAGGCGATCGAAAATATAGAAAAAGAAATGCATGCAAGAATAAAAGAGCTTAAAGACCAAAATAAACTGTTGGAAGCACAGCGGCTTGAACAACGGACAAATTACGATTTAGAGATGATGAATGAAATGGGATTCTGTTCTGGAATCGAGAACTACTCCCGCCATCTAACGTTCAGGGAAGAAGGAGCCATGCCTTATACACTGCTTGATTACTTCCCTGATGACTTTCTCATTATGGCGGATGAGTCTCATGTGATGCTTCCGCAAATTCGCGGCATGTATAACGGAGATCGGGCACGAAAACAGGTGCTCGTGGACCATGGTTTTCGACTTCCTTCAGCTCTTGATAACCGTCCGTTGACGTTCGGTGAATTTGAGAAGCACATTAATTTGATTACGTATGTATCCGCTACACCCGGAAATTATGAGATGGAGCATACTGAAAAGTTAACCGAGCAGATCATTCGACCGACAGGGCTGCTCGATCCAGAAATTGAAGTTCGTCCGATTCATGGTCAGATTGATGATTTAGTTGGCGAAATTAACATGCGCAGTGAACGTAATGAACGGGTGCTTGTTACAACGTTAACGAAAAAAATGTCTGAAGACCTTACTGACTATTTGAAAGATCTAGGGATAAAAGTTGCTTATCTTCATTCGGAAATTAAAACGTTTGAACGAATTGAAATTATAAGGGACCTGAGGCTTGGTAAATATGATGTTCTTGTAGGGATTAACCTGCTGCGGGAGGGTCTCGATATTCCTGAGGTATCACTGGTTACGATTTTGGATGCGGATAAAGAAGGATTCTTACGTTCGGATCGTTCTCTAATCCAGACCATTGGTCGTGCTGCTCGTAACGAAAATGGCCTTGTTATTATGTATGCCGATAAAACGACCAAATCCATGCAATATGCGATTGAGGAAACGTATCGTCGGCGTGAAAAGCAAATTGCTTACAATAAACAACACGGTATAACTCCGAAAACGATCAATAAGCAAATCCGTGATGTGATTCAAGTCAGCAAAGTTGCTGAAGACACAACCACCTATGGGACTGAGAAAAAACCTTCAGAAATGACAAAGAAAGAACGCGCCGAGCTGGTTGATAATTTAGAGACAGAAATGAAACAGGCAGCTAAGGACCTTGACTTTGAAAGAGCGGCTGAGCTTCGTGATATCATTTTGGAACTTAAAGCGGAAGGATGATGGCTTATGGCCAGTAAAAATATCAGTATCAAGGGAGCAAGAGCTCACAATTTAAAAAACATTGACATTGATGTTCCAAAGAATAAACTTGTGGTCATGACGGGTCTTTCCGGCTCAGGGAAGTCATCCCTTGCTTTTGACACGATTTATGCGGAAGGACAGCGACGGTATGTGGAATCACTGAGTGCTTATGCCCGTCAGTTTCTTGGGCAGATGGACAAGCCTGATGTAGATTCTATTGAAGGATTGTCTCCGGCTATTTCAATTGATCAAAAAACTACAAGTCGAAACCCCCGTTCTACAGTAGGAACGGTAACAGAAATCTTTGATTATCTTCGATTGCTGTTTGCGAGAATCGGGCGGCCCACTTGTCCGAATCACGGGATAGAAATTGACTCACAGACCGTGCAGCAAATGGTTGATCAGATTATGGAACATCCTGAACGCACGAAGCTGCAAGTTCTAGCTCCTGTAATATCAGGTCGTAAAGGACAACATGTCAAAGTCTTTGATCAACTGCAAAAAGAAGGCTATGTGCGTTTGCGGGTTGATGGAGAAATGCGTGAAATCACAGAAGAGTTTAATCTTGAGAAAAATAAAAAGCACTCTATTGAAGTCGTTGTGGATCGTGTTGTCGTTAAAGAAGGCGTAGAGGGGCGGCTTTCTGATTCACTTGAAACGGCTCTTAACCTTGGCGGCGGCCATGTGCTGATCGATGTGATCGACGGCGAGGAAATGACGTTCAGCGAGCATCATGCTTGTCCGATTTGCGGATTTTCAGTGAGCGAACTGGAGCCGCGTATGTTTTCATTCAACAGCCCATTTGGTGCATGTAATCGCTGCGATGGTCTTGGAACGAAACTTGAAGTGGACATTGACTTAGTCATACCTGATTGGAACAAGACATTAAATGAACACGCGATAGCAGCCTGGGAGCCGACAAGTTCTCAATACTATCCTCAACTGCTGAAAAGTGTCGCTCAACATTACCAGATTGACTTAAATAAACCTGTTAAAGACTTGCCTAAGGAACAAATGGATCGAGTGTTATATGGCAGCGGCAAAGAAAAGATCTTTTTCCGTTATGAAAATGACTTTGGAAAAGTACGGGAAAATGAGATTTACTTTGAAGGGGTTGTGCCGAATGTTTCCAGAAGGTACCGTGAAACGGGTTCGGATTTTATCAGGGAACAAATGGAAAAATATATGATCCAGAAGCCATGCCCAAAATGTAAGGGAAATCGCCTGAATGAAGAAGCACTGGCTGTCCAAATTAATGGGGAGCACATTGGTCGTACAACAGATTTTTCTGTAGTGGAAGCAAAGCAATTCTTTGAAACATTGGAGCTGACGGAAAAAGAGAGAACGATTGCCAAGATGATTCTTAAGGAAATTTGTGAGCGTTTAAGTTTTCTAGCTAATGTGGGCCTTGATTATTTAACGCTATCCAGATCTGCCGGCACCCTGTCTGGAGGGGAAGCACAACGAATCCGGCTGGCAACGCAAATTGGATCGGCATTAACCGGAGTCCTATATGTACTGGATGAACCTTCAATCGGGTTACATCAACGTGACAATGATCGACTGATTACTACACTAAAACGAATGAGAGATTTAGATAATACACTGATCGTTGTGGAGCACGACGAAGACACGATGCTCGCTGCTGATTATTTAATTGATATCGGGCCAGGAGCTGGAACCCACGGAGGAGAGATTGTAGCCGAAGGGACACCAAAGCAAGTAATGAGTAATAAAAAATCGTTAACAGGACAGTACTTAGCTGGGGAAAGATTCATCCCGTTACCCGCAAAAAGGCGCAAACCTGACGGACGCTACCTTAAGATCAAGCAGGCTGAAGAGAACAACTTGAAAAGGGTAAACGCTAAAATTCCGCTCGGCTTATTGACTGCTGTTACAGGCGTGTCGGGTTCCGGTAAAAGTACACTAATCAATGAAATCCTGTACAAGTCACTATCGAAGAAGCTTCATAGAAGTAAACAAAAGCCTGGAAAGCATAAGGAAATCGAAGGAATCAATATGCTGGAGAAAGTGATTGATATTGATCAGTCACCGATTGGGCGTACTCCTCGCTCTAACCCGGCTACGTATACGGGTGTGTTCGATAATATCCGTGATGTGTTTGCTCAGACGAATGAAGCAAAAATCCGCGGCTATAAAAAGGGACGCTTTAGTTTTAACGTAAAAGGCGGCCGTTGTGAAGCATGTCGCGGAGATGGAATAATAAAAATTGAAATGCACTTTTTACCAGATGTTTATGTGCCATGTGAAGTGTGTGACGGGAAACGCTACAATCGTGAAACGCTGGAAGTGAAGTATAAAGGGAAAAGTATTGCTGATGTGTTAGAGATGACGATCGAAGAATCTCTTGATTTCTTTGCAAACATTCCTAAGATCAGCCGGAAACTTCAGACTGTAGCTGATGTTGGATTAGAATACGTTAAACTTGGACAACCAGCAACAACTCTGTCTGGGGGAGAAGCACAACGTGTAAAACTAGCCAGTGAGCTGCATCGCCGCTCCAATGGAAAGTCCTTTTATATTCTGGATGAACCAACCACAGGACTGCATGTAGATGACATTTCACGGTTGCTAAAGGTGCTTCAACGACTGGTCGACAACGGAGACTCTGTATTAATTATTGAGCACAACTTGGATGTAATTAAAGAAGCTGATCACATTATCGATCTCGGTCCTGAAGGCGGAGAAAAAGGTGGACAGATTATTGCGACGGGAACGCCGGAAAATATCGCCGATCAAACGGATTCCTATACAGGTAAATACTTAAAACCTGTTCTTCAGCGGGATAGAAAACGGATGGAAGACAAACTGAAGTCGAAAGAAAAAGTATTAAAATAATAAGTAGATGTTTTGACGGTTTGATCGTAATTAAGTATCGTTAAACAAGAGACGTTTTAACGGGAGGAATTTTGGGATGAAAGCGATCGAACAAACAGTTGTTCAGGAAAAGATCAATGACCTAGCGAATCACGATGTATATGTACATTTAGAAACAACGAATGGGGCATATGCCAGCCATTTTGATGAGAAAGCATACAATGTCGGGGCGTTTATTAGAAATGCGCACGTTTCGTACCAGCACGGTAAGATTGTCAGCACAGGAGGTTCATACCGAGTTGGGCTAAAACTGGACCTTGGCTGGGTTTATGCTGAGGGAGTGACCGACTTTGAAATCGATGATAAAGGGCGGCTGCTGATGGCGGGCCATGACCGGGAAGGGCGCTTGATGGTGGCTCTGGAAATTAGTGAAACACCTTTTTCTCATGAGGCGGATGTTCATGAGTAATCAGCATGTTGTCGTTATTTTCCCTCATCCAGATGATGAATCATTCGGTGCATCTGGCACCATTTCAAAATTTAGAACTGAAGAGATTCCCGTCACCTATCTATGTGGAACGCTTGGTGAAATGGGCAGAAATATGGGAAGTCCGGTATTCGCGAATCGGGAAACATTATCTTCTTATCGAAAGCAGGAATTAACTGAAGCTGCAAGGCGGTTGGATATTGATGTTGAACTGCTGGGATATCGGGACAAGACATTAGAATTTGAACCGCGGGGAGAGGTAGCTGACTACTTGTTGAACAGGTTGAAAGCCTTGAAGCCCAGCCTTGTCATTACACACTATCCAGGTTATGCTGTTCACCCTGATCATGATGCACTGGCTGCAGCAGTAGTTGACGCTGTCGGTCAAATAGATGAGTCGGTACGGCCTGAAGTATGGATGCATGCCATATCCAATCATCATGAGGAAGATCTTGGAGAACCCGATTATATATTTGATATTGAACCTTATTGGGAGCAGAAACTGGCGGCGATTCAGGCTCATTTATCCCAGGCTGATGGCATGATGAGCTTAATTGATGACCATGATAAGAAGTCAGAACAGACAGCGCGATTGAAGTCAGAACGTTTTTATAATTGGAAGTTCACTTAATGTTCTTAAGCACCTTAGATGACAGTATTGTCTTTAAGGTGCTTTTTTAGTTTTCAACTTTCCTAAATAGGGAAGGCTTAAAGAAAAGGAGCGATTAGATCATGAATGAAGAACGCATGAGAATTCTTACGATGATTGAAAAAGGAACCATTTCTGCAGAAGAAGGAGCAAAGCTGCTGACTGCTATTGAAGAAAAGGATTCAAATACGAAGTCCTCAAAAAAGAAATATGGCTTCAAGGATTTTATCGGTGAAGCTGTTGATAAAATAAAAAACACCGACTTTGACTTATCGTTTGGAGAGTCTGTTGAATTTAAGCATGAATTTGAAACGGATGCGACTTCTTTTCACGATATTGATGCATCTATTGCGAACGGATCGATTGACATTCTACCGTGGCAAGAAGACCGTGTTCGTGCTGAATATCAAGTGAAGGTGTATCAAGTTGAAAGTGAAGAGGAAGCTAGATCCAGATTTCAGACAGACAATCAGTTTGAAGTTGGCCAGGACCTTCTGCGGATATCGAGCCCATCTAAAAAAGTGAAAGCTTCTATAAAACTTTATGTACCAGAAAATGAATATGAGTTTATTAAAGTTAAAATATCAAACGGATCGGTGACGTCTACCTCGATTAATGCGACTCATTTTCATTTAAAAACCTCAAATGGATCTATCCAATTAAAAGGTGCTCAAGGGGAAGCGAGTAAACTTTCAACAGGTAATGGTTCTATTACCGTGACTGACAGTAAGTTTGAAACGTGCGAAACAGAAACCATCCATGGGAGTATGACACTTAATGGCCAGTTCGGAAAAAATGACGCGACTACGATTTCAGGGGCGATTCATGTGACGAACAGCGGCGGTCATGCCCATACCGGTTTTTTCAAAACTGTAAGAGGAAGCATTACACTGACACTGCCGCCTCATAAACGCATTGACGGCAAATTGAAATCTTCTGTAGGAAGTTTGAATTGTGAACTCGACAATTACAAGATTTTGAATAATAAAAAGGAAGTCATGAATAAAGAGCTTCAATTTGAAGCACATGAAGAGTATGAGGATGCGTATCATTTAGAAGCAGAAACAAAAACGGGATCTGTAACGATTAAGAATCCTCGTTTGTAAATCCTGCTGCTAGAAGTGAGGGATAGAGGATGAAAAGCTGGATATTACACATTTTGGTGAATGCGGCTGCCATCATTATCGTCGGCGCCTTGTTTGCTTCGGTAACGATCGATGGATTTGGCGGGGCATTGCTTGCCGCCTTCATACTATCGATTTTGAACGCCATTGTGCGCCCTATTCTAGTGGTGTTAACCTTACCGATTACAGTCGTAACCCTTGGGTTATTTCTATTTATAGTTAATGCGATCACGTTAGCTATGACCGATGCTTTTTTGGGAAGTACATTCGAAATCGCCAGTTTCGGAATGACGATCGTGGCCGCGATCTTGATTTCCCTGATTAACCTTGTGTTGAACAGCTTTATTAAAGAATAACGGCAAAAAGAGAGGCCGGTTCGCTTTCAATAGCGGACCGGTCTCTTTTTTCTCTAAGCTTGAAAAACGTGCTACAATAGGAGAAGTGACTGCATGATTTAATCCACAGGAGGTAAAGGTATGAACAAGGTTAGAACGGAGCATTTACTTGAGCAGTTTAACTTGGAGATTGTGGCAGGAGAAGACGGTGTTCACCGTGAAATACATATGAGTGATATTTCCCGCCCTGGGATCGAAATGACGGGATACTTTAAATATTACCCGAAAAGAAGGTTACAACTATTAGGAAAAACGGAGCTTTCTTATTTTAATGACCTTACACATGAGCAGCGTCGCGATCGAGCCGAGCAATTGTGTACGGATGTTACGCCGGGAATTGTCATTACGAGAGGCATGGATATTCCTGAAGAGTTGTCAGTGGCGGCTAAGGAAGGCGCTGTTCCACTGATGCGCTCCCCTTACAAAACGACAAGAGTAATCAGTCGGCTGACTAATTTTTTGGAAACAAAATTTGCACCTTTCACAGCGATTCACGGGGTGTTGGTTGATATCTATGGGATCGGAGTACTGATTACTGGACAAAGCGGAGTCGGTAAAAGTGAAACGGCTTTGGAACTCGTGAAGCGCGGGCATCGCCTCGTAGCTGATGATAGTGTAGAGATTAGACAAGAGGATTATGACCGTTTAATTGGAAACAGCCCCCCGCTAATTGAACACTTGCTTGAGATTCGCGGGCTGGGTATTATTAATGTTATGACCTTGTTCGGGGCAGGTGCAGTTAGGAGTTTCAAGCGTATTACCCTTGTAATCAACCTTGAAATATGGGATAAAAACAAACAGTATGATCGCCTTGGTCTTGAAGAAGAGACAATGAAAATTATGGATGTTGAAATTCCTAAAGCGACCATTCCGGTTCGTCCAGGACGAAACTTAGCTGTCATTATTGAAGTGGCCGCGATGAACTTCCGTTTGAAACGAATGGGTGTGAACGCTGCGGAAGAATTTTCAGAGCGTTTAACAAAAGTAATTGATGATGATCAATCGAATAATGAGTAAGGGAGAGTGACCTTGTGGCTTGTACACCCGAAGCATTAGATCGTGTCTTTTTACAGTTAGGACCCCTGTCAATCTATTGGTATGGTGTCATTATTGCAGCTGGCGCATTTCTTGGCCTATGGCTGGCAACTAAAGAATCAGAACGATTAGGTGTAAATAAAGATTATATGGTAGATATTGTGGTCTATGCGATACCCGCTGCGATCGTATGTGCACGTATTTATTATGTTGTGTTTGAATGGGACCGTTACGCAGGCGGTCCGTGGTGGGACGTGTTTGCGATATGGGAAGGCGGAATTGCAATTCACGGGGCTTTAATAGGTGCTGTATTGACCGCTTATATTTATACTAAGCTAAAGGGCGTGTCTTTTTGGATGATGACGGACATTGCCGCCCCCAGCATTATTTTAGGACAGGCTATCGGCAGGTGGGGCAACTTTATGAACCAGGAGGCTCATGGTGGTCCTGTTACGGAAAGCTTTTATAACAACTTTATGCAATACTTACCAGAGTTTATAAATCAGCAGATGTGTATCGGTGGAACATTATATCATCCTACCTTTTTATATGAGTCATTGTGGAACATTGGAGGATTTATAGTCCTGTTAATCTTAAGATACAAATTTAATCCTCGTCGTGGTGAAGTGTTCCTAAGTTATGTAATCTGGTATTCTTTCGGACGCTTCTTTATTGAAGGCATGCGTACGGATAGCTTGTACTTGTTTGGGGAGATTCGTACAGCCCAGCTTATTTCTGTTGTCCTTATCGCTTTAGCCATCGTGGTTATGGTTTATCGTCGAAAGACCGGTTTAGCGGATAAATATTATAATGGAAAGAAAGTAAAATAGAGGAGAGACATAGGCATGTACGGCATCTTAAAGCGTGGTCTAACTAAAGGTCTTCAACTGACATGGACATTAGGAAAAGTTATTTTCCCCGTCACTCTGATAGTGACGATTCTTCAATTCACTCCAGTCCTTCCATGGGCAATGAATAAGCTTGAGCCAATTATGGGGTGGATTGGTCTCTCCGGGGAGGCGGCAGTTCCACTTGTGCTCGGAAATTTCCTGAACTTGTATGCTGGAATTGCTGCGATTATAACCTTTGATTTTACTGTGAAAGAGGTATTTATACTAGCCGTCATGCTGTCTTTTTCACATAACCTTTTGATTGAATCTACGGTTGCGAAAAAGGTTGGAGTCAGTTGGTGGTTTGTAGTAGGTGTCAGGCTTAGTCTTGCCTTCGTATCTGCTTTTCTGATTAATTTGTTTTGGAAAGGTGGACAAGAACAGGCTGTTTATGGGTTCGCTCCTGAGCAGCAGGCTGTTCCTGAAGGGTGGACAGAGATTATAATACATGGTGTGCAAACAGCACTGATCGGAATTGTTCAGTTGGCCTTTATTGTTATTCCGTTAATGATTGTGATGCAGTATTTACGGGAGAGCGGCTGGCTGACCAGATTTTCTGGCTGGGTGGCTCCGGCGACCCGCTTTCTTGGAATGGAACGTAATACATCGATGACGCTTGTGGCTGGTCTTACGATTGGCCTCGCATATGGTGCGGGGCTGATGATTCAGGCTGTAGAAGAAGATGGCGTTTCTAAAAAAGACATGTATTTGGCAGTATTATTTTTAGTGTCCTGCCATGCCGTTGTCGAGGATACTCTCGTCTTCATTCCGCTTGGGATTCCGATCTGGCCATTATTACTTATTCGGTTGTTGACAGCGATTGTGCTTACTGCTGCTGTCGGATTTGTCTGGAATAAGTTACAACGAGAAAGAAAGGAAACGACTAATGAGCATACGTACAATACTTTTTGATTTAGATGGAACACTAATTGATACAAATGAACTGATTATTGCGTCGTTTATTCATACTATTGAACGATATGGCAAACGTCCATTCAGCAGGGAGGAAATCATCGAATTTATCGGACCGCCTTTAAAAGATAGTATGCAGCAGATTGATGCTGAACGCGTTGATGAATTGATTGATGCATATCGTGCCCATAATTTGAGCCATCATGACGATTATGTAACGGCGTATGATGGCGTGGTGGAGACAATTCAGACTTTAAAAGAACAGGGATTTCGTCTTGGAATCGTAACGACTAAGATGCGCCAGACCGTTGAGATGGGCCTCGCACTAACAGGTCTTGATCACATGTTTGATGTGGTCATAACACTTGATGACGTGACACATGCCAAGCCGCATCCAGAGCCAATTGAAAAGGCTTTAAAAGCACTCGGCTCACAAGCATCAGAGGCACTTATGGTGGGGGATAACACTCATGATATTGAAGCAGGTCAGCATGCAGGAACAGCAACAGCCGGTGTAGCCTGGACAGTAAAAGGCAGAGAGGTGCTTGATGCGTTAGAACCCGATTATATGTTCACCAATATGAGGGACTTACTGAAGATAACGGGAGGATAAGTCATGCGTAAAACACAGCGTTACCCGGTAAATGAGGGCAATTCTTTGTGGCACATTTACAAGACGGTGCCTTTCTTTAAGGTGGTTAAAAATTTTATCGTCATTCAATTGGCCAGATATATGCCGTTTTTACAAGTGAAGAATTGGATGTACCGTACCTTTTTGCGTATGAAAGTTGGAGATGAAACGGCGTTCGCCCTCATGGTAATGCTGGACGTAATGTTCCCGGAAAAAATATCAGTTGGCCGAAATACCGTAATTGGCTATAACACGACAATCCTGGCTCATGAGTATTTAATAAAGGAGTATCGCTTAGGTAATATAGCTATTGGGGACGAAGTAATGATTGGAGCGAATTCAACCATTCTTCCTGGTGTTCAGATTGGTAATGGAGCGATTGTATCAGCAGGCACCCTTGTTCATAAAGATGTGCCTGCTGGTTCATTTGTAGGAGGAAATCCAATGAAGGTAATTTATACGAAGCAAGAAATGGATGAGCGTAACCACCCCATTGAGACTGAGGTGGATAATCATTGATGATTAACCAGCGTGTTTTACCTGCAATTAAGCACATGAAAGATTTTGAATACCTGCTGAAGTCTGACACAGAGTACATTATCCTGCTCGACACACGTCTCGGGTTGCTAAAGAAACTAGTCAAGGCAGGGCAGAAGGCGGGCAAAAGGATCTTGATTCATGTTGATCTCATTCAAGGTTTAAAAGCGGATGAATATGGGATGGAGTTTCTTGGCAGGGAAGTACGTCCGGATGGCGTGATTTCCACACGTACCTCTGTCATTCAGCGGGCGAAAAAATATGAACTAATAACCGTTCAAAGACTGTTTCTGATCGACAGTCAAGCCATTGATCATAATGTTAAAATCATTAAGAAAGCTCAGCCGGATTTTGTAGAAGTTTTGCCTGGAATACTGCCGGGGATGATACAGGAAATAAAAGATCGGTTAGGTGTGCCGATCATCGCCGGAGGATTAATTCGTACTGGAGATGAAGTCGAAGAGGCCATCCGTTCGGGTGTATCAGCAGTCACCACTTCCCGCAAAGATCTTTGGGAGCTTTGAGGGTTGGGTTGTAAGAAAAGGAGAGAATCATGATGGAAAAGTACATTTTGTCGATTGACCAAGGAACCACCAGTTCACGTGCTATGCTATTTAACCACGACGGGGAAGTGGTTGAAACCGCACAAAAGGAATTTGAACAATATTTTCCGAAGCCGGGCTGGGTCGAGCATGATGCTAATGAAATATGGACCTCTGTGCTAGCCTGTATGGCAGATGTTCTGACGAAAGCCGATGTCGAGGCGGAACAAATTGCCGGAATCGGTATTACAAATCAGCGGGAAACGACGGTCATTTGGGATCGACACACAGGCAAACCAATTCATAAAGCGATTGTATGGCAATCGAGGCAGACACAGGACATATGTAATGAATTGCGTGAACAAGGATATAATGATACATTCCGCAATAAGACCGGATTGTTGTTAGATCCTTATTTTTCAGGTACAAAAGTGAAATGGATACTGGACAATGTTGAGGGCGCAAGGGAAAAAGCTGAAAATGGTGATCTTATGTTCGGTACCATAGATACGTGGCTTGTTTATAAGTTATCTGGGAAAAAGGAACACGTTACTGATTATTCGAATGCATCTAGAACGTTAATGTACAACATTTATGAGCTAAAATGGGATGAGGAGCTGCTTAACATTTTAGGTGTGCCGAAGAGCATGCTTCCAGATGTCAAGCCATCTTCGGAAGTGTATGCTCATACGGTTGATTATCATTTCTTCGGAAATAACATTCCTATTGCCGGGATCGCAGGCGATCAGCAGGCTGCTTTATTTGGCCAGGCGTGTTTTGAGAAAGGAATGGCCAAAAACACATATGGTACAGGCGGATTTATGCTGATGAATACGGGAGATGAAGCCGTTCGCTCGAATAATGGGCTGTTGACAACACTGGCATGGGGACTGGATGGAAAAGTAGAATATGCTCTCGAGGGGAGCATATTCGTCTCAGGATCTGCCATTCAATGGCTTCGTGATGGTTTGCAGTTGATTGAATCCTCCAAACAGAGCGAAAGCATTGCTGGAGAAGTAAACTCCACGGACGGGGTATATGTTGTTCCGGCTTTTGTTGGATTAGGCACGCCTTACTGGGATAGTGAGGCGCGTGGAGCTGTTTTTGGCTTAACCCGTGGAACGAAAAAGTCCCACTTTGTGCGAGCTACACTTGAATCCCTCGCATATCAAACAAAAGATGTTGTCGGTGCAATGGTCGAAGATTCTAACATTGATTTGAAGAAACTTCGTGTTGATGGCGGTGCTGTTAAAAATGATTTACTCATGCAGTTTCAAAGTGATCTTTTACACGTACCTGTGGAACGTCCGAAGATCAATGAGACAACGGCGCTTGGAGCTGCTTATTTAGCAGGTCTTGCTGTAGATTTCTGGGAAGATCGAGAGGAAATTTCAAAGCAATGGTCTATGGAAAAAGATTTCGAACCGCAAATGAATGAAGAGGAAAGCCGAGATCTTTACAAAGGCTGGAAGAAAGCTGTAGAGGCAGCGCGTGTATTTAAATAATATCGTTCTACTTTTACAAACGCAGAAAATCTGTTATGATGATAAGTAAGTTAATAGATGAGGTCGGAGATACGGAGAGACCACGGCAATTTATAACAATAGTTATAAAGATGTTCGTGGTCTCTTTTTTTTGTGAAATCGAGTAAAGTTATTCATAACGTACGCTATTCCTACACATATTTTAGTCTTAATCAGGGAATAAACGTAACAGACGGCCTCATTAGCAATGAAATGGGTAGAAGGAGAGATCGATTGTATGGATAAATTCACCAATTATCATCGAAAGAATCAATTTGAACAGCTCAATCGTGAGCAATGGGATCTGCTTGTAATCGGCGGGGGGATAACCGGGGCCGGAATTGCATTAGATGCAGCCAGCCGCGGAATGAAAACGGCAGTTGTGGAGATGCAGGATTTCGCAGCTGGTACCTCCAGCCGCTCGACTAAGCTAGTACACGGAGGGCTTCGTTACTTAAAACAATTTGAGGTGAAGATGGTAGCTGAAGTAGGGAAAGAACGTGAGATTGTTTATGAAAATGGCCCCCACGTGACCACACCAGAGTGGATGATGCTGCCATTTCACGAAGGAGGCAACTTTGGCCCGTTTACTACGAATATCGGATTGAGAGTATATGATTATTTAGCGGGTGTTAAGAAAAGTGAACGGAGAACGATGCTGACCCCCGAGGAAACGATTGAACGGGAACCGCTTGTGAAACGCGATAGGTTAAAAGGAGCTGGCTTCTATGTGGAATACAAAACAGATGATGCCCGGTTAACACTTGAGGTCATGAAGAAAGCGGTAGAGTATGGAGCTTTGTCGACCAATTATACAAAAGTAATCGATTTCTTGTACAGCGATGCGGGTTCAGTTGAAGGAGTAATTGTGGAAGATACGATCAGCGGAGAGACTTATCAAGTCGAGGCTAAAAAAATCGTCAATGCTGGCGGTCCGTGGGTTGATGAATTACGAGGGCTGGATGGATCTAAAAAAGGAAAAACGCTGCAGCTCACGAAAGGGGCTCACCTTGTATTTGACCAGAGCACATTTCCATTGAAACAGGCGGTTTATTTTGACACACCTGATGGCCGAATGATCTTCGCGATTCCGCGGGATGGAAAAACATATGTAGGGACAACGGATACAGAATATGATGGGGAGATTTCCCATCCTAAACTGACGACGGCAGATCGAGATTATATTTTGGAGGCCATTCACTACATGTTCCCAACCGTTGGAGTCACAGCAGATGATGTAGAGTCCAGCTGGGTTGGGGTAAGACCGTTGATTCATGAGGAAGGCAAAGACCCATCGGAAATTTCCCGTAAAGATGAGATCTTTGTGTCCGATTCTGGTTTGATTTCAATGGCAGGCGGCAAATTGACGGGTTATCGCAAGATGGCTCAATCCGCCGTCGATTTAGTTCGTGACAAATTAATGGAAGAATACGGGATCCGCTACTCCGATTCTGAATCCATTCATTTGCCGCTGTCAGGCGGAGAAGTTAACGGCTCTAAAGGGTTTAAGCAATTTAAGGAAGAGCGAATTAAGATTGGTGAATCCATGGGGTTGTCGAAGGAAGCTGCTAATAAGCTTGTGAGCTTATACGGAGCTAATGTCGATACCGTATTTCATTTGTATAAGGAAAGAAAAGCTGATGCTGAACATGCGCAAATCGACCCGGTTGCTTTCGCTCAGCTTGTAGTAGCGTTAGAGTATGAAATGATTTACAAACCTGTTGACTTCTTTATCAGAAGGACAGGGGCACTCTTCTTTGATATAAAGTGGGTGAAACAGCATCAACATGCGGTCATCGACTACATGGCAAGTGAGTTAGAATGGACGGCTAAACAAAAGCAAACGTACACGGATGAATTAAACCAATTGTTAGAAGAAGCTGTCCAGCCGGTGGAAATAGGATAGTCGAAATGAGAAGGCGATCTCTCTTGTATTGAGTGATCGTCTTTTCTGATGTATAATTTTACTAATTATAGTTGGTTTTTTATGGAGGGGCTTTCATGACTGATGTACAAAGCTTGATTCGAAGAGATGCTAAAAGACAGCTGCTAACAGGCAGTGTATTTCTAATTGTAATGGTATTTTTTGTTACTTCAATTTTCTTTACGAATGGCGGGAGTGCTGCCTTAGGGATATTCTATGCTATTTTCTTTACGGCAATAGGCGGGGCTCTTCTCAAAGGCGGCTGGAAAGATTCTTTGAAAGCAAAGCAGTCACTTCAATTTGTTGAGGATTTATCTCTTCAGACATTTAACAGGTTTCCTAAGCGGATGTACGTTGGTCATAAGGCTTCCTCTATTTTTCATGCTAAGTTATACGATATGGACGGAGCTGTTTACAGTGAGATTAAGCAAGATCCGTTTGGTAATCGGCTAATGGGAACGTTAGCATCTATCTACGCTGGCGGGTGGCTGACTCCCGCCTCTTATCAAATGATCGGAGAACAGGGGGAAACTTCTTATAAAATTGACAAAAAAGGCGGGACACATTGGAGAGGGTATGTTCAGCATCCCAACGGGAACTATGTGGCTTATACGGAATTAAAGCGCAATAAGAAATCAAGTAAAAGCACGTTTTATTACATTGAAAAGGCGAATGTCCACTGGAAGGCTGAAGGTGATACGCGCATCGGTCACTATACGATCTCGGACGAAGAGGGAAAGGTGTGGGCTACTGCAAAGAGGGGGGCCGTCCCTATTGAAGCGGCAGATCGCTTTGACAAGATGCCTGGTTATTTGATTGATTGGGAAATTCGCGATAAGATCCCTCATTCGTTAGTAGCTTTCTTGTTTTTGTTACAAACTAGTATGAATGGTTAGAAGCACTGGATTGATTTTCGGTGCTTTTTTCTTTTATGAATTTGTTGGGGACCAGAGATAGGGATGCAAGCTTTGGTTTGCAGTTTGTGAGGGAAGGGAAAGAAATAATAAATGCTTTGACGGTTTGTCTTTATTTTGTTAGCATATTAGCATACTAAAGGATTTTTCGTTTTGAGAAAGGTTGGTACTTCAATGGCTAAAAGGCTTATGTTTGAAAAACCACTAGGAATGCGCGACACGCTTCCTTTTTTTTATAATCAAAAAACGAAGGCCAGGGAAAAGCTTACTTCCGCAATTCTTTCTTATGGCTATTCGCTGATGGATACTCCGCTGCTTGAGTATCATGAAACGGTGGGCAAAATGAGTGCAACACCTGAGCAGCAATTGTTTAAATTATTGGACCAGCAGGGTCATACGCTCGTTCTGCGCCCGGATATGACGGCACCAATTGCTCGAGTAGCGGCCTCACAGCTTAAAGATACCGAGTTTCCGTTAAGGCTTGCTTACGAAGGGCCAGTCTTTCGAGCTCAACAAACGGAAGGAGGCAAACCGGCCCAGTTTGAACAAGTGGGTACGGAGTTGATCGGTGATCATTCCTCTTATGGGGATGCAGAAGTAATTGCTCTATTAGTGGATTCATTGAAACAGTCGGGCTTAGATGAATTTGTTATTACAATTGGACATATTGGTTTTGTAAAGTCTTTCTTCCGGGATTTGCTTGGGGAAGAGTCCGAAGTAACAGACCTTCTCCTTCAACATTTATATCGAAAAAACTATGTAGGTTTTCGCGAAGACGTTAAGATGAGCCAGCTTCCGGAAGAAACAAAGCAGGCTTTGCTTTCCATTTTGAAAATGCGCGGCGGTGAGGAAGTGTTTACAGCCAGTAAAGCATTGGCTCGAAATCAATCGTGCATGCAGGCCGTAAATGAATTAAAGCAGCTGTATAAAATTTTGAAGCAGTATGGTGTTGACCAGTACGTCCATGTGGATCTTAATTTAATCAGTCATATGAACTATTATACAGGGATATTGTTCGAAGGTTATGCCCCCAAGCTAGGAGCATTGCTTTGTAATGGAGGGCGCTATGATACCTTGCTGCCATCCTTTCAACTCAACGCTTCGGCCACAGGCTTTGCCATACACTTAGAAAGACTGCTTGAAGCGCTGGAAGTCCAAGAACAAGAGGATGACAGTAGAGTGGGAGTGATCGTCGATGATGATACACATGCGGAAGGTTTACAAAAAGCCCGTGCACTACGACGGGAAGGGTTATATGTGCTCTTGCAGCATGTTGATCAGATTCCGGATTTAGAAAAATTCAAAGAGCAGCTCCATGAAAGTGTAGATTTTACTGAAAAAGGAGGCGGTCTTAATGAATAACGCCTTAACGATCGCCATGCCAAAAGGAAGAATTTATGAGGAAGCAGCAGAGCTAATGAGGCAGGCAGGCTATCATGTGTCCTCAGATGCTGAAGATTCCAGAAAGCTGATTCTAGAGTTTCCAGAACAAAACATTAAAATTATGATGGCGAAACCGATGGATGTGGTGACATACGTCGAATATGGAGCTGCGGATATCGGCATAGCAGGTAAGGATGTTCTGTTAGAGCAGGATCGTGATGTATATGAAGTTCTGGATTTACAAATCAGTCCCTGTTATGTAGCTGTCGCTGGCCTTCCTGATCAGCCGCTTGGACGGATTGCACCTAAAATTGCAACAAAGTATCCAAAAGTGGCGTCTGACTACTTCAGGGAACAGGGAGAGCAGATTGAGATTATTCCACTGAATGGGTCCATTGAGCTTGCCCCGCTTATTGGTCTGGCTGACCGGATCGTGGATATCGTTTCTTCAGGGCGCACATTAAAGGAGAATGGATTAATACAATATGAAAAGATTGCTGATATTACTTCCAGACTAATCGTGAACCCAGTGAGTTACAGGGTGAAAAGCAGTGAAATTGATGAAATGGTGCGGGAGTTAAGTGCCGTCGTGGAGGTGGAACGTTCATGAGAATGATGAGAAGGTCTGACGTATCCTCCCTGAGACGAAGTGTCGATCAGGGCACAGAGGAGCAGAGACAAGCGGTTCAGGACATTATCCAACAGGTGAAGCAGAACGGAGATCAAGCTGTTCAAACCTATACGAAACAATTTGATGGGGCGGACATTGAGAACTGGCGTGTCACGAAGACAGAATTGTCTGAAGCCTATACATCAATGGATCAGGATTATAGAACGATCTTAGAAGAAGCGGCAGCGAACATTAGGAACTTTCATGAAAAGCAACAAACTGTTTCTTGGTTTGATGCGAAGGATAATGGGACAATTCTTGGACAAAAAGTGACGTCCATCGATGCAGCGGGAATTTACGTGCCTGGTGGAACGGCTGCTTACCCTTCTTCGGTCCTGATGAACGTAATCCCTGCTCAGGTAGCTGGAGTTGACCGGGTCGTGATGGTAACCCCGCCAGACAAGGAGGGGAGTATTCCAGCTGGAGTACTCGCAGCAGCCCATATGCTAGGAATTGACCAGGTTTATAAAGCAGGAGGAGCGCAGGCCATTGCAGCTTTAGCTTACGGTACAGAAACACTAGCTCCCGTAGACAAAATTACCGGTCCTGGGAATGTATATGTAGCCTTAGCTAAACGAGAAGTATTCGGAGATGTGGATATCGACATGATCGCAGGACCAAGTGAAATTGCGATCTTGGCGGATCATACTGCAAAAGCTGCTGAATTAGCAGCTGATTTGCTGTCGCAAGCTGAACACGATGCAAGGTCTTCCAGTATTCTTGTTACAACAGATGAGACTTTGGCAGAAGAAGTGCGCACCGAAGTTTATGCACAGCTTCGTTCTTTGCCAAGGTATCAGATCGCCAAATCAAGTGTTGAGGACTATGGTGCCATTATTGTTTGTGACACAAAAGCGGAGGCGTTGGATACCGTAAACGAAATCGCTGCGGAACACTTAGAAATCGTGACGGTGGATCCTTTTCAAGACATGGCAAAGGTGAAGCATGCGGGAGCTATTTTTCTGGGACCTTATAGCAGTGAGCCCGTCGGTGATTATTACGCAGGACCGAACCACGTGCTTCCGACGAACGGCACAGCACGGTTCTCAAGTCCGCTCACAGTAGATGATTTTGTTAAAAAGTCGAGTGTAATTTCATATAGTGAACAAGCATTACAGCAACATGCAGAAAAGATTGCCCAATTTGCCAGGTTAGAAGGATTAGAAGCTCATGCTAGAGCGATTGAAACACGCAAGGAGCGATGGAAATGACTCGAACAGCATCAATTATGAGAACCACTCGAGAAACAGATATACAGATTGATTTAAATATAGATGGTGAAGGCCAATCTGACCTCCAGGTACAGGTCCCTTTTATGGCACATATGCTGGAGTTGTTCACAAAGCACGGGTTATTTGATTTAAACGCCACGGGTAAAGGTGATGTAGAAGTGGACGACCACCATTTAACGGAGGATCTTGGCATTTGCCTTGGGCAAGCTTTAAAACAGGCTCTGGGCGATAAAAAAGGAATTAAACGATACGGTTCTATGACACTTCCTATGGATGAAACTCTTGTTACGGTTGCGGTTGATCTAAGCGACCGTCCGCATCTTGAATGGAAAGCAGAATTACCTAAAAACCGTGTGGGGACATTTGACACAGAAAATGTGCATGAATTCTTTTGGAAGCTTGCTGTTGAAGCACGGATGAATCTGCATATCGTACTTCATCACGGCCATAATACCCATCATATTATCGAGGCCATGTTCAAGGCGTTAGCCAGAGCACTAGATGAAGCCACCCAGATCGACCCCCGTATTCAAGGAGTGCCGAGTACGAAAGGAAGTTTATAAATGATTGGAATCATTGATTACGGAATGGGAAACTTATTCAGCGTTTCTAAGGCATTAGAAAGACTTGGTGTTCCTTATATGATCGGTGATCGCCCCAGCAAACTTGAGAACTGTCATGGTTATATATTGCCTGGGGTAGGGGCCTTTCCTGATGCCATGAAGGCCTTACATGAACATCAGTTCATTGACTTTATTCGAAGAAAAGTGGATGAAGGTGTACCTCTATATGGTATTTGCTTGGGGATGCAGCTTTTATTTGAAGAAAGCGATGAAGGCGGGACTACGGCCGGACTAGGTTTATTTCCCGGGAAAATTAAGCGATTCACCGGGCGAGATCATCAAGGAATTCCTTTTAAAGTTCCACACATGGGCTGGAATCAGTTAAAGGTTCATCAACCGGAACACCCCATTTTATTAGAAGTTGAAGAAGAGTTTGTTTATTTCGTTCATTCCTATGTTGTTCAAACAGAAGATTCGTCTCTTTTGTATGCTACGGCTGATTATCACATGGATGTGCCGGCTATTGTAGGGAGGGGGCCTCTCGTAGCTAGTCAGTTTCATCCGGAAAAGAGTGGTCGGGCCGGGATGCAATTATTAGAAAACTTCTGCAAGCAAATGAGTAAGGAGCATGTGTGATGAGTTTTACAATTTTTCCTGCAATAGATATGCGTGATGGAAAGTGTGTCCGCTTAGAACAAGGCGATTTTAACAAACAAACTGTTTATGGAGATAATCCCTTTGAAGTGGCAAAGGAGTTTGCCGACATTGGAGCGTCCTGGATCCATATGGTCGATTTGGACGGGGCAAAAGCAGGGTCAAAGCAAAATGCCGAACATGTATTAAGAGTGGCTCAGGAACTTGATTGTAACGTACAAGTTGGGGGTGGCATTCGATCTGAACAGGACGCGGCCTTTTACCTTGATAAAGGAGTTGACCGTGTCATAATCGGCTCGCTAGCTATTCGTGATCTTCCATTAACGAAACAGCTATTACAGAAGTATAATGAAAAAATCGTAATCGGTTTAGATGCAAAAGAAGGGTTTATAGCAACAGACGGCTGGCTTGAGCGTTCTGAAGTGAAGGCGGTTGATTTAGGGAAAGAACTGGCAGAGGCTGGGGCAGAAACCTTTATTTATACCGATATTGCAAAGGATGGAATGCTTAAGGGCCCAAATACGAAAGAAATTGTTCGCTTAGCGTCTGAAACAGAAGTGAACGTGATCGCATCGGGTGGAATTCAAGGACTTGAAGACTTGAATGAACTCAAGGAATATCAAAATCAGCACGTCATTGGCTCTATAGTAGGGAAAGCGTTGTATACGAATCGTTTCCAGCTGTCAGAAGCACTTCGAGTGGAGGTGCGCTAATGTTATCTAAACGGATTATTCCCTGCCTAGACGTGAAAGAAGGACGAGTTGTTAAAGGTGTTCAATTCGTGGATATTCGTGACGCCGGCGATCCTGTTGAATTAGCAAAAGTATATGATGAGCAAGGTGCAGATGAGCTTGTTTTTCTCGACATTTCTGCTAGTCATGAAGGAAAAAAAACGATGATAGACGTCGTAAGGGAAGTGGCTTCAGAACTAGCCATCCCTTTTACAGTTGGCGGTGGGATTCGTACGTTACAAGACATTAAGGAAACGTTACGCAACGGTGCTGATAAAGTTTCCTTAAACTCAGCTGCAGTGAAGCGTCCAGAGTTGATACGGGAAGGGGCCGACTACTTTGGCAGCCAATGTATCGTTGTAGCCATTGACGCTCGTTTTGATAGCTCAGTGGATACGTGGCGCGTGTACACTCATGGAGGCCGAACCCCGACTGAGTGGCTGGTCACAGAGTGGGCCGAGGAAGCTGTTCGCCTGGGAGCGGGAGAGATTTTGTTAACCTCTATGAATCAAGACGGTGAAAAATCAGGCTTTGATTTACCTTTACTAGAAGCAGTTCAGGAAGTCATACAAGTTCCGGTCATTGCCTCAGGAGGTGCTGGTTCGGCGCAGCATTTTTACGAAGTGTTCAACAAAGTAAATGCCGATGCAGCGCTGGCTGCTTCTATTTTTCATTACAAAGAAACCTCAATAGGAAACGTGAAGAGATACTTGGCAGAGAGAGGAGTCGTTGTTCGATGAATTTGCAAGACATTCAATTCAATGAAAAAGGGTTAGTGCCTGCGATCGTGCAAGATGCTCGATCAAAAGAGGTGCTGACACTTGCTTACATGAATAAAGAATCAATTGAACTTACCTTAGAAAAAGAAGAAACGGTTTTCTACAGTCGTTCTCGAGAAGAGCTTTGGCATAAGGGTGCGACATCAGGTCATACGCAGAAAGTCATGGAAATACGATTTGACTGTGATCAGGATGCTTTGTTAGTCCAGGTCATTCCGTCTGGCCCAGCCTGCCATAAGGGTGATTATAGCTGCTTCACAGAATCTTTACTGAGCCAAGATGTACGTGCAGGGGATCAGCCCTATGCTATCGTAGACGAATTAAGAAAAGTCCTGGCAGAGAGAAAGACGACTTTACCTGAGAATTCTTATACCTCCCAGCTTTTCCAGCAAGGTGTAGACCGTATCGCTAAAAAAATTGGTGAGGAAGCAGGTGAAGTGATCATCGCCGCGAAAAACGATGATCCCGAAGAACTTTCACTCGAGTCAGCAGATTTATTATTTCATTTGTTAATGTTATTAACAGACCGAGGGGTCAGCTTCGATCAGGTGCTGGCTGTATTAGAAAAACGCCATAAAGGATAAAAGAAGTGGTCTCTGTCTAGTGCGGCAGCGGCCATTTTTTGTTTATAATGCCCTTCAAAAAATGTTTAATTTAACTCCATTCTCAGCCTTTGCACAGCAAGGGGATTGGTAAGTGAAAGAGAAGTCTAGTCAAGCAGAAAATTTGAAATGATTGTTATTAATTTAGACGTTCCATCATCTAGTTGAGGAGAAGGTGGTCGTGGAAATAACTCGCTTTCCGTGGCCCCACAGGACGTGGGGTCGTTCGGTGTTGGCACACGACGTGCCGAACTTAACCGAACATCCTTTAACCGGTGAGTCTCCTCGGCTTCGCCTGCGGGGCCTCACCCTGTACTATAATCCCACAGGAGTCTCGCTATTTCCTTTTCCACCTTTCTATAAAAGGGGGAAGGAACGGTCTTGTCACTGTAGAAACACTCTATGACTATTAATGGGTGAGTTTATACGTTGAAGCAACTATCCCCTGTCCTTTTTTACAACTCCAATTTTTATTAGATGGCTCCGATGCTCGCATTAACGAAATGGAGGATAGTAACTGCGGAACTTCTACGGAAAGGTTGGCGAGTTAAAGGTTGTTCGGTTAATTTTGGGCTTCAAGGAATTTTAGGGATAGAGGAAGTTCAGATAAAGTCGAAACGTCCTGTTTCAAGGCCGAACTACCCCACTACGCACGAGGGCATGTGCCAACGTCGAACGAGAATGGGACAAACTAGACTTCTTAAGTAAACAGACGAACGATGTGCTGTTTTAGCGGAGAAAATATACGGAGACTCCTGCGGGAGGAAAGGCCTAGGTGAGACCTCGCAGTGCGCCAGCACAAGAAGGCTCAACAGCCGTCCGCGGAAAGCGAAGTATATTTTCGCAGCGGTTTATATGCACCAATTGTTATTATCTTACTTTTGCTCTAACCTCATGAAAAGCGAGTTATTTCCTCGACCACCTTCTCCCCATCCAAAGTCTTTATTTTTGTAAGGCCATTATGAAATTGACTCAACTACAAAAAAATACAAATTTCTTCTATTTCATTTCCCGCTTCTATGTTATACTGCATAATTAGTGAGAATGGACACGGAAAATAGGGGGACCGTCATGACGACATCACCGAATCCTGCGGCAACGAATGAAAAGACAAATATCATCCCTTTTTTACCAACAGGGAATTTTTATTTCTCTCATGGAATCCATGCCTTTAAAAAACGGCGGTTCAATGCGGCTGTTAAATGGCTGAAGAAAGCCATAGAGATCAGTCCGGATGAACCGCTTTATTCTTGTCAGCTCTCTGTCGTATACACCGAGGTTGGCTCTTATCATGCTGCGAATCAGCTATTAAGTGAAGTAATTGTCCAATATGGGGAACAATATCCGGACTGTTACTACTTGATGGCTAACAATTATGCCCATTTGGGCCTATTAAATGACGCACAAAAGTACGCCGAAAAATATTTAGATTATACGGATGATGGGGATTTTGAAGAAGCAGCCAAACAACTGCTGGGTATGCTTAATTCTTTAGAAGAGGAAGAAATTGAAGAAGACTTTGCTTTTGATGATGAAGATGAACTGCTTATCTATCAGGAAACGGCTTTTTATCATTTAGAGCATGAAGAATGGGACCAAGCTTTGCCTGTTTTACAAGAAATGATGGAACTGTTCCCTGAATTTAGTCTTGCCAAGCATAAGTATGCGTATGCCTTATTTCAGATCGGCGAACATGCCGAAGCGATTGAATTGGAGAACGCATGGCTTAAGAAAGATCATAAAAATATACACAGCCTCGTCAATCTAGCGTGTTTTTACTTAGCCGAACAACAAGAGGAACGCGCGATTTCCTTAATCGAACCATTAAGAAACGTGTATCCTATGCACGAACAACAAAAATTGGCGATTGCTGAAACGTTAGCGCGAGCTGGATACTATAATGAAGCAGTGGACCGTTTTCGTGCATTGAGGAATAAACAAGTAGTGAGAAGAAGAAGCTATTATAAATGGTTTAGTATTTCTTGCTATCACACTGGTAATCCATCGCGTGCTTTGCAGCTTTGGGAAAAAGGTTGTAAACAGTTTCCCAAGTTGAGTGAAGAAGGCGGGCCATGGATTCGAGGATAAGCACATTAATGGACGCTCTTAGTAAGATTTATTATGATGTTTACAGGATTAAGATTGTGTTGACAAGGAGTTGATGATCCATGACCGAAGAAAGAATTTATGATGTCATTATAGCAGGCGCCGGTCCGGCAGGGATGACGGCAGCCGTATATACTTCAAGGGCTAATCTTGATACGTTAATGATTGAGCGCGGTATTCCAGGTGGTCAAATGGCAAATACCGAAGATGTAGAGAATTACCCTGGGTTTGATCATATTCTGGGGCCAGACCTTTCCAATAAAATGTTTGATCATGCTAAAAAGTTTGGTGCAGAGTATGCCTATGGGGACATTAAAGAAGTAATTGAGGGGAAAGAGTACAAGACGGTTGTTGCCGGAAATAAAGAGTATAAAACCCGTGCCCTCATCATAACAACAGGTGCACAATACAAAGCATTAGGCGTCGAGGGTGAAAAAGAGCTGGGCGGCCGTGGTGTTTCCTATTGTGCCGTTTGTGACGGTGCCTTCTTTAAAGAGAAAGAACTTGTTGTTGTGGGCGGAGGAGACTCTGCTGTAGAAGAAGGGGTCTATCTCACCCGCTTTGCTAATAAAGTAACGATTGTTCACCGCCGTGATGAACTGCGCGCACAGAAGATTTTACAAGATCGTGCGTTTGATAATGATAAGATTGAGTTCATTTGGGATACTGTAGTGAAAGAAATCAATGATGAAGACGGCAAAGTCGGAAGCGTCACGTTGTATAATAATAAAACTAACGAAGAATACGAGTTCGATACAAACGGTGTGTTTATTTATATCGGTCTGATCCCACTCAGTAAACCATTTGAGAGTCTTGGGGTTACGAATGAACAGGGCTATATTGAAACTGACGAAAAAATGGAATCAAAAGTGCCGGGTGTTTTCGCGGCAGGAGATATTCGTGAGAAAGAATTACGTCAAATTGTGACAGCAACTGGCGACGGCAGTATTGCTGCTCAGTCTGCACAGAATTATATTGAGAATTTATTAGAGGAGTTAAAAACGGTAAAATAAAAAGTAACTCCAGCTTAATTCTCCTGTAACACGCATGAAACATTAATGGGGTACAATAAAAGTGATTAATTGACCCCCTTTTAATAGATCTCTATTAGGCACAGGTGTTTATCACCTGTGCATTTTTTTGTGCTTTTTTGCGAAAATTAAATTATTGGTACTTATAAAGTTTGTAAGTGAACGGGAAAAAACTGTGATTTACAGCCAGTCCCTATTACTCCTGTAGTAAAAACGTAAGTAATTTGCCTTAATGAAGCAAGCATAACATTGTAGCCAATTACGTATTCATTGTATAATAGATAAGAATGCCCTCTAGAGAATAAAATGAGGTGACAAGACGTGCAACGTGTAGCAAACTGTATTTTACGAAAAGATAATCATATATTAATGTTAAAAAAACCAAGGCGTGGCTGGTATGTTGCCCCTGGCGGAAAAATGGAGGCTGGGGAAAATATTAAAGATTCCGTAGTCCGTGAATTCCACGAAGAAACGGGTTTACGTATCAAAGATCCTGAACTTAAAGGTTCTTTCACATTTATCATGAAAGAGGACGATCAAACTGTTCAGGAGTGGATGATGTTTACCTTTTATACAACAGACTATCAAGGAGAGCTATTAGAAGTCAGTGAAGAGGGCCAACTCGAATGGGTAGCTGTAGAAGAAGTGCTGGATAAACCGATGGCTGAAGGTGATCGTTATATATTCAATCATATTTTATCGAGTGAAGAACAAGTATACGGTACATTCATCTATACAACTGATTTTCAATTGATCGACCAGGAACTGGACCCGTGTCGACCTACGTAATGAGGAGCGATGGCTTATGGCAGAAAAAGAAAACAATACTCAACTTGTAATCATAACTGGAATGTCTGGAGCAGGAAAGACCGTTGCTATCCAAAGCTTTGAAGACTTAGGCTTTTTTTGTGTTGATAATCTGCCGCCGACCCTTTTACCTAAATTCTTGGACTTAATGAAGGATTCAACTAATGATATTAAAAATGTTGCCCTTGTGATGGATTTAAGAGGGCGTGAGTTTTTCGATTCTTTATTTGATGCCCTTGATCGTTTAGGGAATGAAGATTGGCTGGATAGTCATATTCTGTTTCTAGATGCAGAAGATCAATCCCTTGTTTCGAGATATAAGGAAACAAGACGATCTCACCCGCTGGCTAAAGACGGCCTTCCACTCGAAGGCATTCGTCAGGAGCGTAAGATGCTGGACGAACTGCGGGGCCGGGCTCAAACCATTATTAATACATCCAGCCTTAAACCGAAGGAGCTGAGAGATAGAATTCTCGACCGATACAAAGCACAGAAACAGCAAGTGTTTTCTGTGCAGATGGTTTCTTTCGGGTTTAAGTATGGGGTGCCGATCGATGCGGACCTTATGTTCGATGTCAGGTTTTTACCAAACCCGCATTATGTGGAAAATATGCGCCCGCTGACAGGATTAAATTCAGAAGTATCCTCTTATGTATTTAAATGGTCTGATACTCAAAAATTTCTTGAAAAGCTAAAAGATTTGCTGCAGTTTATGCTGCCGCAATATAAGAGAGAAGGAAAGAGTCAGTTGGTAGTAGCAATCGGCTGCACAGGCGGTCAACACCGTTCTGTTGCCATAGCTGAGTACCTTTCCAATTACTTCTCCAGTGACTTTGTGACCCATGTGACGCACCGGGATATTGATAAAAGAAAGGGTTTGTAATCCATGGATCGTTTGAATAAACCCAAGGTAGTAGTCATTGGCGGAGGGACTGGGATGCCTGTATTATTGAGAGGGCTTAAATATTTTCCAATAGACCTTTCCGCGATCGTGACCGTTGCAGATGACGGAGGGAGTTCAGGAAGATTAAGAAATGAGCTTTCTATCCCGGCACCCGGTGATATTAGGAATGTACTAGCAGCAATGTCAGATGCAGAACCAATGCTTCTTGATTTATTTCAACACCGTTTTGTGAATGGGAATGGACTTTCTGGACATTCGATGGGAAACTTGCTGCTCGCTGCGATGACATCAATGACAGGAGATTTTTACCATGGAATTAAGGAAATTTCTCGTGTGCTGAATGTGAAAGGGAATATCTATCCTATTGCTAACCACTCCATGAATCTACATGCTGAGATGGAAGATGGGACGCTTGTAACGGGGGAGTCGAATATCCCAAAAGCCAATAAACGAATTAAACGCGTATATGTCAGCCCGCTTCCTATTCAGCCATTGCCTGAGGCGATGGATGCCATTAAAGACGCAGACTTGGTTGTAATTGCACCGGGCAGTCTATACACTAGCATTCTGCCGAACATTATAATACCAGAGATCGGTCAGGCATTAAGAGAAACGAAGGCGAAGGTAACGTATGTGTGTAATGTGATGACACAGGAAGGGGAAACATCAGGTTATACAGCAGCTGATCATGTGCAGGCTATATATGATCACGTCGGAGAAGGGTGCATTCATTCTGTTGTCGTTCATAATAAGCCAATCGGGCCAAATATCAGGAAAGTTTATGCAGAAGAAAATGCAGAACCTGTGCATTATGACATGGATCGAATTAAGGCACTGGGACTAAATATTATTGAAGAAGATATTATTGATAAAAGTCAGGCAGCCATTCGCCATGATACGACTAAATTAGCTCATTTGCTGCATTCGATGTTATAGGAGAAAGAAGTCATGCCGCTTGAAGCTTGTTTAAAATGGGGGTGAACATAGTGTCGTTTGCATCAGAGATTAAAAAGGAACTAACGAATGTAGAAGCCGATGAGAAGAATAGTGTGGAAGCGGAATTGGCAGCCCTCGTTCGAATGAATGGAACATTCTCTTTATCTAATAAGTCCTATTTATTAGATATCCAAACAGAGAATGCTGCGATAGCGAGACGCATTTATATGCTGATTAAAAAGCTGTATCCATATCCTGTAGAACTTCTGGTAAGAAAGAAAATGCGTTTAAAAAAGAATAATGTTTATATTGTCAGAATGAAAGAAAACGCCGAAAAACTGTTAAAAGACTTAGAAATTTTAGTCGGGCCTTTTTCGGTCAACCCGGAGATTCCAAAAAAGTATTTGGCCACTACTGGATGCAAGCGAGCATACTTGCGAGGAGCCTTTTTGGCGGGAGGATCTGTAAATAATCCGGAAACATCATCTTACCATTTGGAGATCCACTCTTCTGACGAGTCACATAATGAGGCATTATGTGAGCTAATGAACAGCTTTGGGTTACATGCCCGGACCCTGGAGAGAAAAAAAGGGTTTATTACTTACTTAAAAGAGGCGGAGAAGATTACCGAGCTGATTAGTAATATCGGAGCGCACCAGGCTCTTTTTAAATTCGAAGATGTACGTATCGTCAGAGATATGCGAAACTCTGTTAATCGGCTTGTCAATTGCGAAACGGCCAACTTAAATAAGACGATTGGAGCTGCGTTCAGGCAGGTAGAAAATATTAGGTTCATTAAACAAACTGTAGGATTAGAGGCTTTACCTGATAAGCTTCACGAAATCGCCTCACTTCGGCTTCAGCATCAGGAAGTTTCGTTAAAAGAGCTTGGGGAGTTAGTATCAGGTTCTCCGATAAGTAAATCTGGTATTAACCATCGCCTGCGCAAGATCGATGATTTTGCGGACAAAGTTAGGCGGGGTGAAGTAAAGGAAAGTAGTCAAAAATAATGTAATCTGAAAAATTTCATGCTATAATTATTTACAATTGAGGGCGCTTTCCTGTAGAAAGCGTTCTTTATTTAAACGAATTGTATGCGCTTTCTGAAAATAATGAAGACATAATAGAGAGGGGAATGAATAAATGATTGAACAGGCCGTAAAGGTTGAATTAGAGACAGGTTTACAAGCTAGGCCTGCTGCTCAATTCGTGCAGCAAGCCAATCGCTTTTCAGCGGATATTTTTATTGAGAAAGATCAGAAGCGGGTGAATGCAAAGAGTATTATGGGGCTCATGAGTTTGGCAGTGGCCTATAATGAGGAAATTTTGTTAATAGCTGAAGGAACGGATGAAGAAAAAGCGATAGCTGAATTAACGTCCTTTGTGAAAGAGTAATACGTGTTTATGTGAAGAAATGAACAAAATTTTATGATCATAAATGGTTTGTGGTTCCATGGTTGTACATAACAAAAGCCCGCTGTTCATACAGCGGGCTTTTGTTCTTATTCGCCTGTCTTTTCCATCACTTTATCGATTAGACCATATTCGACAGCTTCATGGGCTGACATGAAATTATCACGGTCTGTGTCGCGCTCGATCACTTCAAGCGGCTGACCAGTTCGTTCTGATAGAATTTGGTTTAATTTCTCACGCATTTTGATGATGCGTTTAGCGTGAATTTCAATGTCGGATGCTTGCCCCTGTGTTCCGCCGAGTGGCTGGTGGATCATCACTTCACTGTTTGGCAGTGCATAACGTTTTCCTTTTGCACCGGCATTGAGAAGGAAAGCACCCATAGAAGCGGCCATCCCTGTGCAGATTGTAGAAACGTTTGGCTTGATGAACTGCATCGTATCGTAAATGGCCATTCCAGAGGTAATGGATCCACCCGGAGAGTTGATATAAAGTGAAATGTCTTTCTCAGGGTCTTCAGCAGCTAAGAATAATAGCTGAGCAACGATAGAGTTGGAAACATTATCATCAATAGCACTGCCTAGCATAATAATCCGATCTTTCAATAAACGGGAATAAATGTCATAGGCACGTTCTCCACGGTTAGTTTGTTCAATTACTGTTGGGATTAAATTCATTGTAATTTCCTCCTTTTCATCATTGCATATATGATGGAATATGTTTTTATCATACCTTTAAGGTCAGAAAAGGTCAAACGAAAAGATTGTACCTTTTTGACTAATTTCTTTAGTCCTTGGCTGGTTTGGAGAGAGGTACAGGACTTATAGATTCGCGGTTATAGAAAAAATCGCAGATGCTGGTACAATAGAGCATCCCTGTACCATCATTTCCCTAATTTGAACAGGATAAACCTGTGATTATGATTAGAATTCCAAGACGCTCAAGTCAAAATAGATCTTGATTTTCTTGCTGATTAATCGTATAATATACCTTGTCTTTCTGATTTTGCGCCCGTAGCTCAGTTGGATAGAGCGGTAGATTCCGGTTCTACGTCAGTCGGGGGTTCGAATCCTCTCGGGCGCGCTTTTACTTACATTATTTATATTTAATTTACCCACGCCGCCTATTTTAGCAGGTGGTTTTTTGTAGCTCATTTTCTAGTCAGGCTGAGTGTTATAAGTTTCACTCGAAATTTGTGTGTGTTATTCTTGTGGATATCCGATTGTTGGTTTTCGTTAAGCGAAAAGGGGATTTTATGACAAATATTATTCGTTTCAAAATCATATCAACTGAAAAGATTCCAGAAGACCGTAGAATCCATATTCTTGATATGCAGCATAGAAGAAAGCTGTCCTTTAATTTAAAGTCACTGTATCGTTCCCTTGAACGAACGGTTGGTGAAGATGAATTGATTGAGTTCTTAGAAGCGAAGAAATTTAAAATTGACCATGGTTATTATGATTTTGTAAGCCACGTTTCTTAACGTGGCTTTATTAGTTTTATCAAAGTCACAGATTAACTGTATGCTCCAAATAGGGAGGGAAGACAACATGAATAAAATAACTCTCTACGGTAAAAGTAATTGTAAGTTGTGTGATGAAGTTAAAGAACTGATTGAAGTTCTCGCCATGGATTATCAAATTGAAATGACTGAGGTTGATATTGAGGAAGATGAGCAATTACTGCGTAGTTACTTTCTTGAAATTCCCGTCCTTTTTATTAATGGTGAAAGAATTGATTACCGGGAAATCGATGTTTTTTCGCTAAGAGAGCGGTTACAGTGAGTTTTTCAGTTGCACAGCTTCACCTGCACTGATAATATATAAATTGAAAAGGATATTTTTTTGCTCCGAGCGGGACAGATTATGACTGCCTGGGACATATCTATCCCGACTAATATACTTTTCATAATAAAGGAGCTTTTTCATGAGAGCTTTAATTGACTTACAAAAGAAATTGTTTCCAGATGTCCTTGAAGTTATGCAAAGACGTTATCAACTGCTCCACCATATTCGGTTGATGCAACCGGTAGGCAGGAGGGCACTGTCTGAGAACAGTCAACTTGCTGAAAGAACTGTTCGAAGTGAAGTAGACTTCTTGAGCAAGCAAGGAGCTGTTGATATCACATCAAGAGGGATGCACTTGACCTATGAAGGGCAAGCGATTCTTGAACAGTTAGCAGAGTTTATTAAGGATGTAACTGGAATAAAAGTTTTAGAACAGCAGTTAATGGATAAATTAAAATTAGACGATGTTGTCGTTATTCCAGGTGACAGTGACCAGTTAGACTGGGTTAAACAGGAAATGGGTAAAGCTTGTGTTGAATACTTGAAGGCACATTTGCATTCAAGAGAAACTGTGGCTATTACCGGTGGCTCGACAATGGCTGCTGTTGCAGAAATGATGACACCTCTCGAAAAAGCGAGTCAATGTATGTTTGTACCTGCTCGCGGAGGTCTTGGAGAGCGTGTCGAGAACCAAGCCAATACGATTTGTGCTGAAATGGCGAAAAAAGCACGAGGAGATTATCGTCTTCTCTACGTTCCGGACCCCTTAAGTGAGGAATCTTATCAGACGATCATTGAAGAACCTTCTATTAAAGAAGTGCTGGATATGATCCGTAATGCAGGTATGGTTGTTCACGGAATAGGGGAGGCTATGACAATGGCCGAACGACGTAAAACGCCAACTTCTCAACTGGAGTTAATTCATGAAAGACAAGCAGTAGGAGAAGCGTTTGGTTATTACTTTAACGAATCGGGCGAGATCGTTCATAAAGTCCGGACGGTTGGATTGCAGTTAGAGGATCTGTCCTCAGCTGATGATGTTATCGCGGTGGCGGGAGGAAAGTCGAAAGCACAGGCTATTGCTTCCTATTTTCAGCCGGGTCAAAGTAATATACTGATTACCGATGAAGGTGCCGCGTCAGAGTTAGTAAGGGGTTACCCCTTTTAAATAAAAATTGTTTACTATTTTAAGGAGGAATTAGCATGACTGTAAGAGTAGGTATTAACGGTTTCGGCCGCATTGGACGTAATGTTTTCCGTGCTGCGCTTAAAAATAATGAAGTAGAGGTTGTAGCTGTAAATGATTTAACGGATGCCAATATGCTGGCACACTTGCTGCAATATGATACAGTTCACGGTAAGCTTGAAGAAGAGGTTACTGTTAATGGCGATAATCTAGTAGTTGGCGGGCAAGAGATTAAAGTTCTTTCTGAAAAAGATCCTGCTAACCTTGGCTGGGGAGATCTTGGAGTAGAAATCGTAATCGAGTCTACTGGTCGCTTCACTCAGCGTGACGATGCGAAGAAACACCTTGATGCAGGAGCGAAGAAGGTTGTCATTTCTGCACCAGCAAAACAAGAAGACCTTACAGTAGTTATGGGTGTAAACGAAGATCAATATAACAAAGATGAGCATCATGTAATTTCTAACGCTTCTTGTACGACAAACTGTCTTGCACCATACGCAAAGGTATTGAATGATAAATTTGGTCTAAAAAGAGGAATGATGACAACAGTTCACTCTTATACGAATGATCAGCAAATCCTTGACTTGCCGCACAAAGACTACCGTCGTGCACGTGCTGCTGGTCAGAATATCATCCCAACAACAACAGGTGCTGCCCAGGCTGTAGCAAAAGTGCTTCCTGAACTAGACGGTAAACTTAGCGGCATGGCTATGCGTGTTCCAACAGCTAACGTTTCTATCGTTGACCTTGTTGCAGAACTAGATAAAGATGTAACAGCTGAAGAAGTGAACGCAGCACTTAAAGAAGAGGCAGAAGGCAACCTTAAAGGTATTCTAGATTATAGTGACGAGCCTTTAGTTTCAACAGACTATAACGGCAACACTCATTCTTCTATTATTGATGGTCTATCTACCCTGACTCTTGAAGACAATATGGTCAAAATTGTTTCATGGTATGATAACGAAACAGGCTACTCTAACCGTTGTGTAGACCTTGCTGTATATCTTAAGAGCAAAGGCCTATAATACGAGTATCACTGACTAACAATTTCATGTATGCTAATAGATAAAGGAGGAGGTCCATGCATGTCCTCCTCCTTTATCCATGTGATTAAGAGTTCCTGATTAGGCGTTTTCACATAAAAGTTTCGTGGAAACGTACATAATGGGCAGGAACTAGTCCTGACCAAATTGAAGGAGGTTGTCCATTTCATGAATAAGAAAACGATTCGTGATGTAGACGTACGAGGAAAAACCGTTTTTTGCCGTGTTGACTTTAACGTTCCCATGAGCGGGGGTGAGGTGACGGATGACACAAGAATTAAAGCAGCATTGCCGACGATTAAACACTTATCTGGCAATGGAGCTAAAGTGGTTCTTGCGAGTCACCTTGGACGACCTAAAGGCGAAGTCGTGGAAGAATTACGGCTTGATTCGGTTGCCAAGCGTTTAAGTGAACTAATCGGCCAAACCATCACGAAAACGGATGGAGTAGTGGGCGAAGAAGTGAATACAGCTCTTTCAGAAACACAGGGAGGAGATATTCTTCTGATTGAAAACGTTCGCTTTCATCCTGGTGAAGAGAAAAATGATCCTGAATTAGCCAAGGCTTTTGCCAATATGGCTGATTTATATGTGAATGATGCTTTTGGTGCTGCACACCGGGCTCATGCTTCTACAGCTGGGATTGCAGAACATATCCCTGCAGTTGCAGGCTTTTTAATGGAGAAAGAGATTAAGGTGCTGAGTAACGCTTTATCGAATCCTGATCGTCCATTCACAGCCATCATCGGAGGCGCAAAGGTAAAAGATAAAATTGGCGTCATAGACAACCTCATTGATAAAGTAGATCATCTGATCATCGGGGGCGGACTTGCCTATACGTTTGTAAAAGCTCAAGGCCACGAAATTGGCAAGTCACTGCTTGAAGAAGATAAAATTGATCTTGCGAAAGAATATATGAAAAAAGCAGAGGAAAAAGGTGTCGATTTCTTGATGCCTGAAGATGTAATCGTTGCTGATGATTTCTCTGACTCTGCTAACACGAAAGAAGTAGCGATCGATAGCATTCCGGCTGATTGGGAAGCCTTGGATATCGGTCCTAAAACGAGAGAAAAGTACGCAGATGTGATCAAAGACTCCAAGTTAGTAATCTGGAATGGACCTATGGGAGTATTTGAACTGGAGACGTTTGCAAATGGTACGAAGAGTGTAGCTAATGCACTTGCAGAGACGGAAGGTTATTCCGTAATTGGCGGCGGGGATTCAGCTGCAGCCGTAGAGAAGTTTGGTTTTGCCGATGATATGAACCACGTATCTACAGGGGGCGGAGCATCCCTTGAGTTTATGGAAGGGAAAGAACTTCCAGGCGTAGCTTTACTTAACGATAAATAATTTATGGAGAGGTGTTGTGACATGCGTAAGCAAGTAATTGCAGGTAACTGGAAAATGAACAAAACGCACTCAGAGGCAAATGAATTTGTTCAAGCAACAAAAAATGAAGTTCCTTCAGCAAGTGCAGTGGAATCTATCGTTTGTGCTCCATTTCCATTTCTTCAAAAAATGGTAGAAGAAACGAAGGGGACTTCCCTTGAAATTGGTGCTCAAAACATGCACTTTGAGGAAAGTGGTGCCTTCACAGGTGAAGTAAGCCCGGTTATGCTTAAAGAACTTGGTGTTACTTATGTTGTACTTGGCCACTCTGAACGTCGCGAGATTTTTGAAGAAACAGATGAAGTGGTGAACAAGAAAGTTCATGCTGCCTTTAACCATGGATTAACACCAATTGTTTGTGTAGGAGAAACGCTTGATCAGCGTGAAGCTGATCAAACGATGGACCATGTAAAATCACAGGTGAAGAAGGCATTAGAAGGACTGACTGTTGAGCAAATTTCTAATACGATCATCGCTTATGAACCAATATGGGCAATCGGCACAGGACGTACAGCAACTTCTGAGCAGGCTAATGAGGTTTGCACACATATTCGTAAAGTGGTCGGCGAATTTGCAAGTACAGAGGCTGGAGAAGCGGTACGTATTCAATACGGTGGCAGCGTGAAACCAGCTAACGTAGATGAACTTCTCTCTCAATCTGATATTGACGGAGCCTTAGTAGGTGGAGCAAGCCTTGAAGCTGATTCTTTCTTAAAACTAGTGGAGGCAGGTAAGCATGAGTAAGCAAAATTTAGCTGCCCTCATTATTCTGGATGGCTTTGCCATTCGAGATGAGGAAATGGGGAATGCGGTGAAGCAAGCAAACACTCCTAACTTTGATCGATACTGGAACGACTTCCCTCATGCTCAGCTGCAAGCGAGTGGCGAGTATGTCGGTCTTCCAGACGGACAGATGGGGAATTCTGAAGTCGGTCATTTGAACATTGGGGCTGGCCGCATCGTTTATCAAAGCTTAACACGGATTAATTTAGCCATCCGCGAACAAGAGTTTATGAAAAATGAGTCACTCGTACAAGCTATCACACACGCTAAAGAGAATAAGAAGGGTCTGCACATCTTTGGTCTGCTTTCAGACGGGGGAATTCATAGTCATATTAACCATATGTACGCTGTCCTTCAACTTGCAGCAGATTACGGCTTAGACAGAGTATATGTACATGGCTTTCTTGACGGTCGGGATGTTGATCAACAATCAGCTCTGACCTATATTAAACAGGCTCAAGAGAAAATGGCTGAAATAGGTGTAGGGCAGTTTGCTACGCTTTCCGGTCGTTACTACGCGATGGATCGGGATAACCGCTGGGATCGTGTGAAAAAGTCTTACGATGCAATTGCTTATGGTGAAGGTCCGGCTTATTCTGATCCGCTTGAAGCTGTTAAGGAATCCTATGAAAAGGAAATCTATGATGAATTTGTAGAACCGGTTGTGATTACGGATGAAACAGGTCATCATATCGCTTCGATCGAGGATGAAGATGCTGTCGTCTTTTTCAATTTCCGTCCTGACCGGGCCATTCAAATTTCACGTTCTTTTGCTAACAATGAGTTCAATGATTTTGATCGTGGAGAAAACGCGCCTAAGAACCTTCACTTTGTCAGTATGACTCAATATAGTGGTGCAGTGGACAGTAACATTGCATTTGCACCAAATGAGTTAAAAAATACTGTCGGTGAAGTTTTGGAAAGTCATGAGATGAACCAGCTACGTATCGCTGAAACTGAGAAGTACCCTCATGTCACATTCTTTATGAGTGGGGGACGTGAGAAGGAATTTGAAGGCGAAGAGCGGATTCTGATCGATTCACCAAAAGTAGCTACTTACGATTTGCAGCCGGAAATGAGTGCTTATCAAGTGACGGACGCCCTGCTGGGTGAATTGGCTGCAGATAAGCACAATGCGATCATTTTGAATTTTGCCAACCCTGATATGGTGGGTCATTCAGGTATGCTTGAACCAACAATTAAGGCGATTGAAACCGTAGATGAATGTTTAGGAAAGATTATAGATAAGATCCATGAAAAAGGCGGTCATGCTATAATTACGGCAGATCACGGAAATTCCGATGAGGTGACGACACTTGACGGAAATCCAATGACTGCTCATACGACCAACCCTGTTCCTGTTATTGTTACAAAAGATGGGGTAAAGCTTCGCCAGGACGGAATTCTTGGGGACTTATCACCCACGCTGCTGCAGTTGTTAAAAGTCGAACAGCCTGAAGAGATGACAGGAAAATCATTAATTAAATAAAAAGGAGAGATTTTAATGCCATATATTACAGATGTATACGCACGTGAAGTACTTGATTCACGTGGTAACCCAACCGTTGAAGTTGAAGTTTATACAGAATCCGGAGCTTTTGGCAGTGCACTCGTTCCAAGCGGTGCATCTACTGGAGAATACGAAGCTGTTGAATTGCGTGACGGAGATAAAGACCGTTATTTAGGGAAAGGTGTTATCCAGGCCGTTGAAAACGTTAATGAAAAAATCGCTCCTAATCTATTAGGTATGGATGTAACACAGCAAGTGATCATTGATCAATTGATGATCGAGCTTGACGGAACTGAAAACAAAGGAAAATTAGGTGCCAATGCTATTCTGGGCGTTTCTATGGCTGTAGCTCATGCAGCAGCTGACGTAGTTGGACAGCCTCTTTACAAGTATCTTGGAGGGTTCACGGCTTCAACGCTTCCAACTCCAATGATGAATATTTTAAACGGCGGAGAGCATGCAGACAATAACGTTGATATACAAGAATTCATGATTATGCCTGTTGGTGCACCTACCTTTAAAGAAGCTGTACGCATGGGGGCAGAGATTTTCCATGCCTTGAAGAAAGTATTGAAGGCAAAAGGCTACAATACAGGTGTTGGTGATGAAGGTGGATTTGCTCCAAACCTTCAATCGAACGAAGAAGCTCTTTCTACAATCATTGAAGCGATTGAAGAAGCAGGGTACAAGCCTGATGAAGAAGTTAAGCTGGCAATGGATGTTGCCTCTTCTGAAATTTATGAGGATGGTAAGTACAACCTGAAAGGCGAAGGAGTCATTCGTACTTCTGAAGAAATGGTTGACTGGTACGAAGAACTTGTTAATAAATATCCGATTATTTCCATTGAAGATGGACTTGATGAAAATGATTGGAAGGGTACGAAGCTATTAACAGATCGAATTGGTGATCGTGTTCAATTAGTTGGCGATGATCTGTTCGTTACAAACACAACGAAGCTTGCCCGTGCCATTGAAGAAGGCGTTGGGAACTCTATCCTGGTCAAGGTTAACCAAATCGGTTCACTTACTGAAACATTTGAAGCCATTGAAATGGCCAAGCGTGCTGGCTACACAGCTGTTATCTCTCACCGTTCTGGTGAAACTGAAGATGCTACAATAGCTGACATTGCCGTTGCAACGAATGCTGGACAAATTAAGACAGGTGCTCCATCACGAACAGACCGAGTAGCTAAATACAACCAGCTTCTCCGCATTGAAGATCAACTGCTGGGAACAGCTACTTATGCAGGAGATAAAGCATTCTATAACCTTCATAAGTAAGACGCAGGAATATAACTTTGACTGACCACTTGGTGATATGCCAAGTGGTCTTTTTATGAAAAAATAGGGCATTCAATTAGGAATTTTCTGTGTTATGATGGAGGATAGTTGTCAGAGTTGTTAGTAGGAGAGCAAAGAGTATGAAAAAATGCATAGCCATAGTCATTTGGCTGATTATAAGTTATGTTGCATTCACTGGGTATTCGATTTGGACATACGGAGAAGAACAGGATAACCTGCAGGCTGAAGCAGCCATTGTATTGGGAGCTGCCCAATGGAATGGCGAGCCAAGCCCCGTGTTTGAAGGTCGTTTAAAACAAGGAATTGAACTTTATAAAGATGGACAAGTTGAATATCTAATTTTTACCGGTGGAGAAAGTGAACATGCCGTGGCCTCTGAGGCGGAGGTAGGTCGTAATTACGCAGTAAACCATGGAGTTCCTAAGTCAGATATTCTCATTGAAAGTACTTCACAGGTTACAAAAGAAAATCTAATTAATGCGAAGGAAGTGGCTGAGAAGCAAAAAGTAGATTCCTTCCTGATTGTTAGTGATAAATATCATTTAAAAAGAGCTGTAGCGGTGGCAAGGGAAAATGGAATGGAAGCGACTGGGGTGCCAACTGATTATTCCGCCTATAAAACATTAGAAACGAAAATGCCCTTCTTTTTAAGAGAATGGGTTTATTTTATCGGATATAAGCTGTTGGATCCTTTTCGCTCATAAAGGCGGGGGAAATGATGAATGTGATAGATGCCATACAAACTCGACGGTCGATTCACGACTTTAAAAATGAATTAGTAGATGAAGCAGTGCTGCAGGAGATTTTTCAGATAGCCAGCTGGGCACCAAATCATCGTTTAAAAGAACCCTGGAACGTAGTGGTGTATCAGAATGAGGGCGCACAGCACTATGTCGATCTTGTTATCGAAAGTTATTTGAGGCAAGGCTTTGCCAAAGGATATTCTGCTGAGAAAGCAGATAAGATGATGAACGGAATTAAACAGTTCCTGATTCAAATTCCTCATCATGCTTTAATTTATCTAGAACGTGATTCTGACCTTCATAAGTTTGAAGAGGATTATTCCGCCGTTTGCGCCTTTATTCAGAATGCACAATTGGCCGCATGGGAGAAGGGTGTCGGGGGATTGTGGACCACGAGTCCTTATATTCATGACACTGAGTTTATTAAAGGGATTGGCCTTGACCCGGCATCTCATAAGGTGGCAGGTGTCATACAGTTGGGATACCCAGCCCGTATTCCCGAGCCGAAAGCACGGCGCAAAGTTCAACTTACCTTTCAAAATGAATCGTTTGGGTCAAATTCAAAATAGTTCTTTTACACTGAAGACTGATAGGCCACTCTATTTGTGTAGCTTCTTGAAATCTGAGTAAGGTTCCGTATTTTTAATTGGAGAATGGGGGATGGGAAACCACTCGCTTTCCACGGGGAAGACGGCAAGTCTCCTCGGTCTACGACCTCCGGGGCCTCGCCAGCCTTTCCTTTCCCGTAGGAGTCTCGCAGTTTCCCATCCCCATTTCGTTACTGAGAGTAACGGAACCATCTTAATAAAAAATCGAGTTGTAAAAGGCTAGGGAATAATTTCTTCAACAGATATACTCATCATCAATGGTTATGGAGTGTATCTGCAGTGGTAGAGAGCCGTTTCTTCCCGCTTTTTATAGAAAGGTGAGAGGGGAAATAACGAGACTCCTGTGGGAGGATCGTACAAGGTGAGATCCCGGAAGGCGACAGGCCTGAGGAAGCTCACCGTACGCCCACGGAAAGCGAGTTATTTCCCCGACCACCTTCACATCATCTAGATAGTGGAACGACTGTGCAAAAGCTGAGGGTTATGAAATTCATGTATTCAACAAAAAAATCTGATGTCCGGTTCAGCGGACATCAGATTTTTTATGTTCTTCCTTATCGTGACTCTCATCCGGCAATGGATCAACTGTGTGTTTGTAGTCGTATCCTTTTGAAATAGCTACTGCGAAGGCAGCGGCTACGCCAAGTACGATCGCCACACAAATAATCATAATGATCGTAAATGTCATGAAAACACTTCTTTCCTATTACAATTTGAAAAAGAAGATCTTTTATCTATTGATCATTTTGCCATAAACTAAGAGTGATTTCTATACGAGATTTGCTTTATCTTTAATGAACTCAACAACTTCTTCCGCAGTACCCATAGCTAGAATTTCATCCTTGTAGGAAGCCAGCTCCTGTTTAGATAAAGATTTGATTTGGGTTCGCGCTGGCAGTACGGAAGTGGCGCTCATGCTGAATTCATCTAATCCAAGCGAAAGAAGCAGTGGGATGGCAATTTCATCTCCTGCCATTTCTCCACACATTCCAGCCCATTTGCCTTCTGAGTGAGCCGCTTCAATTACATTGTTTACGAGATTTAAGATAGCCGGGTTATAAGGTTGATACAAGTAAGAAACGCGTTCATTCATTCTGTCAGCAGCCATTGTGTACTGGATTAAGTCATTTGTTCCAATACTGAAGAAATCAACTTCTTTAGCGAACTGGCGAGCAATTACAGCTGTTGCTGGAATTTCAACCATCATTCCTACTTCAATTTGATCGGATACATCCTCACCTTCTTGAACAAGCTTGTCTTTCTCTTCATTTAAAATAGTCTTTGCCTGACGGAATTCATCTAACGTTGCAATCATCGGGAACATAATTTTCAAGTTCCCATGGACACTTGCCCGCAGTAAGGCACGCAATTGAATACGGAAGATATCATCACGTTCCAGACAAAGGCGAATCGCTCGGAAGCCAAGGAATGGATTCATTTCCTTTGGAAGGTCTAAATAGTCCAGTTCTTTATCGCCGCCGATATCAAGCGTACGAACAACAACAGGTTTGTCTCCCATTTGCTTCAAGACAGAAGAATAAGCATCATACTGCTCTTCTTCTGTAGGCAGTTGGTTCTTGCCCATATAAAGAAACTCAGTTCGGTAAAGACCAACACCTTCTCCGCCATTATTTAATACACCATCAACATCCTCAGGAGTACCGATATTGGCCACAAGTTCTACATGTTCTCCTTCAGAAGTCTTTGTTGGTTCATCTTTGAGCTTAGCCCATTCTTGTTTTTTCTCTTCAAAATCGGCAAGCTTCTGTTGATAAGTTTCGATTTCATCAGGAGCAGGGTTGAGGATGACATTACCGTCAATCCCATCCACAATAATCATGGAATCGTTCTCAGCCTGACTTGTCACGTCTTTAGTACCAACTACTGCTGGAATCTCAAGTGAGCGAGCCATAATAGCAGAGTGAGATGTACGTCCGCCGATATCTGTGGTGAACCCTTTTACATATTGTTTGTTAAGCTGCGCCGTATCAGAAGGAGTAAGATCGTCAGCGACTATAACTACTTCTTCATTAATTAATGCAGGGTCAGGGAAAGTGACGTTAAGCAGGTGTGCCATTACACGCTTCGTTACATCTTGAATATCAGCCGCCCGTTCTTTCATATATTCATTGTCCATATTTTTGAACATGTTTATGAACATGTCGGCTGTCTCATCCAGAGCTGCTTCAGCATTTACATCATCAGATTTGATTTTATCTTCAATCGGATTAATAAGTTCCGGATCACTTAAGACGAGCAAATGTGCAGAAAAAATTTCCGCATGCTCATCGCCCAACGTTTTTTTCGTGTGTTCTTTAATTTTTTCAAGCTCGCTCTTTGAAATATCAATTGCATCATGGAGCCGCATGATTTCATCAGCAGGTTGGTCGATTTTTGTCTTTTCGAAAGTAAGATCTGGAGCTTCTAAGCGATAGACCTTAGCAATAGCAATACCGCTGGAAGCCCCAATTCCTTGTAATTGTCCCATGCAATTATTCCCCCAGACCTTCATTCTTCATTGTCGTTGCGAGGTGATCGATCGCTTCTTGCTCGTCATTTCCTTCAGCAGTAATTTTAACATCAGCTCCTGATGGGATTCCTAAGCTCATAATGCCCATAATGGATTTTAAGTTAACTGCCTTCTCTTTATAATGCAGGTTAATATCTGACTCATACTTGCCTGCATTCTGTACAAGTACGGTTGCCGGCCTAGCGTGAACACCGTCTGCAGATGTAATGTTAAATGTTTTTTCTACCATGATTATTCCTCCTTGATAAATAGGTATTTAGTGCAAAGATACCCTAACTATACTATTTTAAGCCTTTCGCATGTCTTTTTTCAAGAATCCTACTATAATTGCAGCCACAATCGAGCCTATAAGGATAGCCAGGATGTACAGCAGAGCTTGTGTTAAGCCGCCCTGTACTAACCCAATGACAACGATTCCGCCATGCGGTGCTGTTAGATGAATGGTGAAAAGCGCTGTTAGCATCCCAGTTATTGCAGATCCGGCAACCATGGACGGAATCACTCTTCCAGGGTCTGCGGCAGCAAATGGGATAGCCCCTTCAGTAATGAAAAAGGCACCGAGAGCATAGGCTGTTTTTCCAGTTTCGCGTTCCTGATCAGTATATTTGTTTTTGAACAGTGTTGTTGAAATAGCCATAGCTAATGGTGGAACCATTCCTCCGGCCATGACAATGGCAATAAATTCATAATTTCCGGCCTGAAGCGTAGCTAACCCAAAGGTATAGGCTGCTTTGTTAATAGGTCCCCCCATGTCTACGGCCATCATTCCTCCTAAAATCAATCCGACAAGAGCAATGTTGGCGCCGCTTAGTCCTTCAAGCCAGCTCAGCAGGCCAGTATAGATGCTCGTTAAAGGAGGGTTGATCAGTAACATGATCATTCCTGTCCCAAAAATCGATAGCACGGGATAAAACAGAACGGTTTTGAGTCCATCAAGTACGTCTGGCAGTCCTGCCAGTAGTTTCTTAATTCCGACAGTCAGGTAACCAGCAAGGAAACCGGCAATTAAACCACCTAAAAATCCAGAGCCTGTACCGTCTGTGCCGGATGTGATAGCAATTAAGCCCCCAACCATACCAGGAGCAAAACCAGGTCTATCGGCAATGCTGGAGGCTATGAAACCTGCTAAGACAGGAACGAGCAGGAACATGGCATTACCGCCGCCAATTATGCTTAGCATCTCAGCAAAGCGATTGTATTGATCACTCTCCGGGTTAGCTGCGTTAATCCCGAAGAAGAAAGAGATCGCAATGAGAATACCTCCGCCGACTACGAATGGAAGCATGTTTGAGACTCCATTCATAAGGTGCTTATAAAATCCTGTTCGCTGATTTTTGTCACCAGAGGAAGAGTCAGAACTGTTTTGATCTCCTTGATAAATAGGAGCATCTTTATGGACCGCTTTATTGAGTAAGTCTTCTGGTTCATGAATGGCCTTCGCTACTGGAACTTCAATAACTGGTTTTCCATTAAAACCGCTCATATCCACTTTCGTATCCGCTGCAACGATAATCGCGTCAGCTCCGGCGATGTCTTCTTCAGTCAGGCGGTTTTTTACACCACTTGAGCCATTGGTCTGTACTTTAATATTGACTCCCATTTCTTTGGCCGTATCTTTAAGTTTATCCGCAGCCATGTACGTATGAGCGATCCCAGTAGGACAGGCAGTTATGGCAAGGATTTTTCCGTCAGGAGAAGTTGTTTCTTCCTCATCTTCCTCTGCCTCTTTCGCGTTGATCGCTTCAATCACATCACTTTCTGTTTTAGCATTTTCCAGCTTAGCACGGAAGTTCTTATCCATTAAGAACGATGATAAACGAGATAGTGTTTCTAAATGGGTTTGATTCGCTCCTTCAGAGGCAGCGATCATAAAAAAGAGATTGGTGGGCTGACCGTCTAAGGACTCATAATCAAGACCTTCTTGTGAGCGTCCAAAAGCAATGGCCGGTTCAGCAACCGCGGAAGTCTTGGCGTGCGGGATTGCAATTCCTTCTCCAATACCTGTAGTACTTTGTTGTTCGCGAGCCTCGATCGCCTTTTTATATTCTTCTCGATCAGAGAGCTTCTCGGCTTCGTCCAGCTTACCGATTAACTCATCAATCGCTTCTGCCTTTGATGAAGCACTCATATTAAGAACGATTGTTTTCGTTGTTAATAGATCAGTAATCTTCATTTGTGTTTCCCTCCTTAAGAAGTGGGGTGATCGTTATTTGATTTACCAAATTTTCTACATCTGATTGATGGCATAAGTCATCCTGGAAAGCTGTAGCGCTTCCGGCAGCTACTCCATATCTAAAGGCTTCTTTCATGTCCTTGTTTAAAGAAAGAGCAGAGATAAATCCAGCAACAACTGAATCACCAGCTCCTACTGAGTTTTTAACGTTTCCTTGAGGCACGGTCGCATGCATCTGTTCCTCTTCATTAACATAAACAGCGCCTTCTCCCCCCATGGAGACGATCACATGTTTAGTACCTTGGTGAATAAGCTTGTGGGCATAGTAAGCAGCTTGTTCTTTTGTTTCAATGGTAGTGTTAAACAAGGTTCCAAGCTCATCATCATTTGGTTTTAACAAAAACAAAGATTTCCCAACTAGTTGTTTCAATGCTTCACCAGAAGTGTCTGCCGCAAGCAATACTCCATTGGTTTCACAGATTTCGGAAACTTGGGAATAAAAATCTTCAGGGAGAGAGGATGGCACACTTCCTGCCAGAATGAGAATATCATTTGTTTTCATCTTTTTAAATTGCCACAGCAATTCATCCAGCTGCTGGGGATCTATATCTGGACCTGGACCGTTAATTTCGGATTCTTGATCATCTTTTAGCTTGACGTTAATCCGTGTATATTGGCCTGTATCAACAAATTTGTGCTGAACGTCTTCTTGGTCTAGGAAGTCGGTAATGAACTTGCCTGTAAATTTTCCAAGGTAGCCAAGTGCCGTGTTTTTTACAGAGAGTCTAGCCATTACCCGTGAAACGTTAATCCCTTTTCCACCTGGATAATATAATGTCTTATCTGCCCGGTTCAACCTGCCAAGATGAACTTGGTCAACGTGCATAATATAGTCTATTGAAGGATTTAAAGTACAAGTATAGATCATGGTGTCACAACCTTTAAGCTAGTTTTTTCGTTATAAGAAGCAGATAAAGCGCCTTGATAATTTGTAATAATGCTTGCTTCTGTTAGATCAGCAATTTTTGAAAAGGCGACTTCCTCAAACTTGGAGTGATCAGCCAGGACAAACCGCTTTTGAGAAAGAGATAACGCCGTGCGTTTAATGACTGCTTCCTCAGGATCAGGAGTAGTAAAACCGTCTTCAAGTGTAAGACCGTTTACACCAAGAAAACATTGATCATATCGATATTGCTCTAAGTTTTTCAAAGCCATGGTTCCAATTATTGCTTTAGTCCGCTGCTTAACAAATCCTCCAAGAATATACGTGGGAATCGAATGGCTGGTAAGTGCATGAAGATGATTCAATCCATTGGTAACGACAGTAATGTCTTTATCCGATAAATGGGGGATCATTTCGTAAGTTGTAGAACCGGCATCAATAAAGATACAATCTCCATCTCGGACCATAGATGCAGCCATGGTTGCAATGGAGGTCTTTTCCTGATGGTTTTTGGTTGTTTTTTCACGTAGTGTTGGTTCCTCACTTGTGGCTTGCCTTAACGATGCACCACCATGTACTCGCTTAAGGTTCCCTAACTGCTCCAATTGATCCAGATCGCGTCTGATCGTCGATTCAGAGGATGTAGTATGTTCTACAAGCTGTTTGATTGTAACGGTATGATGTGCTTGAATCAGTTCAAGAATTAGCCTATGTCGTTCTGGTGTTAACAATCAAGCTCCTCCTCTCTTATTCCTTTTAACTATATTTTAAAGTAAGCCTTTACAAAAATCAATCATAATCAATCAAATTTAATCATTATCAGTCAATGTATTTTCAAAAACAGTCACAAGGTAATTCGACGATCTATAATTTTCCAAAAATATTCATTTGATTTCCTTTTAATCATCTAAATTTTCTTGCTGATTAGGGGCTTTTATGCTACATTTAAAAATAGTTACTTGTGCGTCTTTAGGAGGTGTTGGCACATCATGGAAACACTTGCGATTACTCTATTAGCAATTGATACGATTGCCTTAATTGTTCTTGTGCTATTACAATCTGGTAAAAGTGCCGGGTTATCTGGAGCTATCTCTGGAGGAGCTGAACAATTGTTTGGGAAACAGAAAGCACGCGGAATCGATGCCGTACTTCATCGGGCAACTGTTATAACAGGAGTCTTATTCTTTGTCCTTTCTTTTCTGGCAGCTTACGTCTTAGGATAGTCTTAAATAAATGAATGAAAAGCCGTGCTTTTTTTACATAAGCACGGCTTTTTTAGTGGAATAAATAAATCTGATGTGATTTGTGACTGAATTTGGTAAGATAGAAACATTGCAAATCAGGAATGATTTTTTCCATTTAAGGAAATAGTTGAAGTAAGGAGAGCAAACGATATGAAAATAAAACAACCAGAACCATTTACATTTGAAGCGGGAGATCGTGCCGTGTTATTACTTCACGGATTTACAGGCCATTCTGCTGATGTACGGATGCTTGGCCGGTTTCTTCAGAAGCATGGGTATACAAGTCATGCCCCCATTTACCGTGGCCATGGACAGGAATTAGAGGCGTTGAATGATGTGACACCAGAGCAATGGTGGACAGATGTTAAGGACGCATTGAACCACTTACGCGAATTGGGATATGAACAAATTGCAGTGGCTGGTCTGTCATTGGGTGGAGTTCTTGGGTTGAAACTTGCATACTCAGAGCCTATTAAGGGTATCGTGACAATGTGTGCACCCATGTTCTTTGATAATGAAACGCAGCTGACCCAGGGCTTCCAGTTTAAAGCGAAACAATATAAACAATTAGAAGGAAAAGACAAAGATACTATTGAGGAAGAAGTCCAGCAATTATTAGATGAATCAGAAGATATGTTTAAACAGCTCGGACAATTCATCACCAGTGTTCACGATGAAGTCGACCAAATTTATACGCCGGCTTTTATCGTTCAAGCTGAACAAGATGAGATGATTAATACAGAAAGTGCTAATTATATTTATGAGCAAATAGAGTCCGATCAAAAGGATATCAAATGGTACAAAAACTCTGGCCATGTGATCACAATGGATAAAGAAAAAGAACAGCTTCATGAGGACATCCTCGCATTTCTTGAATCTCTTGATTGGTCTTAAGGACCAGAGTCTTGTCCTTTGCTTAAAGGAGGTAAGACGAAGATGAACAATGAGTTATTACAAAAAGTACGTGAACACTTTAATGAAAAAGCTTCTAAACCTTTGTCGGTGAGTGAACTTGAAGAAGCGCTTGAGCTTCAAGGATCAGACGAGTTCAAAGACCTGATGAAAGCCCTGAATCAATTGGAAGAACAGGGTGAACTTGTTCGAACGAGGAAAAACCGCTTTGGACTGCCGGAGAAAATGAATTTAATCCGCGGCAGGATCCAGATGCATGCAAAGGGGTTTGCGTTCCTGCTCCCGGAAGACGATAGTAAGGATGATGTTTATATCCATCATTCTGATTTACATTCAGCCATGAATAATGACACGGTGCTCGTCCGCGTTGAAAAGAGGGACGAGAATGGCCAACGCCCAGAGGGGACGGTTATCCGAATTGTGGAACGTGCTACCACGCGAGTGGTCGGAACATTTGAATCAAGCCGTAACTTTGGATTTGTGGTGGCCGATGATAAACGGATTCCCAATGATATATTTATCCCTAAAGGTCAAACAAATGGTGCAATAGAGGGGCATAAAGTCATTGTATCGATTACTAAGTTTCCTGAAGAGCGGATGAGTGCGGAAGGGGAAGTTGTGGAAATACTGGGTCATAAAAACGATCCAGGGATCGACATCATCTCGATTATTCATAAGCATGGCATCAAGACTGAATTTCCAGAAGAGGTTCTTGACCAGGCTGGCCAGACACCTGATCAAATCTCAGAAGATGAGATTGGCAGTCGCCGTGATCTCCGTGATGAGATGATTGTGACGATTGATGGAGCAGACGCTAAAGACTTAGATGATGCGGTCACAGTTAAAAAACTGGATAATGGCCATTATAAATTAGGTGTCCATATTGCGGACGTTACGTATTATGTTGACGAGAATTCTCCTATTGATAAAGAAGCTAAGGAACGGGCGACAAGTGTATACTTAGTTGACCGAGTGATCCCGATGATCCCTCATCGGTTATCGAATGGGATCTGTTCGCTTAACCCTCAAGTGGATAGATTAACGTTATCGTGTGAAATGGAAATTAACAGCCAAGGTGATGTAGTTGGGCACGAAATTTTCCAAAGTGTCATTAAAACGAACGAACGGATGACGTATCGTGACGTTAATTCGATATTAGAGGATAATGATGAAGAACTCATAGAAAAGTATAAAGATCTTGTGCCGATGTTCCGTGAAATGGAAGGACTGGCTGCTACGCTGCGAAAGAAGCGGTTTGGTCGTGGTGCGATTGATTTTGATTTTAAAGAAGCCGGTGTGATTGTTGATGAAGAAGGCAAAGCTGTTGACGTTAAAATTCGTGAACGTTCTGTAGCTGAACGTCTGATTGAAGAGTTCATGCTGGCAGCTAACGAAACAGTAGCTGAGCACTTCCACTGGATGGACGTGCCGTTTATACACCGTGTACACGAGGACCCGGATGAGTCTAAATTACAAAACTTCTTTGAATTTGTAGCTAATTTAGGATTTGCAGTGAAAGGATCTGCCGATAACATTCACCCTCAAGCCTTGCAGAAAGTACTCGAAGAAGTGAAAGAAACCCAGGAAGAAATGATTATTTCGAAGCTGATGCTTCGCTCTATGCAGCAAGCAAAATATGATCCACAGAGTCTCGGCCACTTCGGCTTATCAACAGAGTTCTACACCCATTTCACCTCACCGATTCGGAGATACCCTGATTTGATCGTCCATCGGCTAATTCGAACGTATTTGGTGGAAGACAAATTGGATTATAATACTCGGAAGCATTGGAAAGACCAGCTCCCTGAAATCGCCAAACACTCTTCAGAGATGGAGCGAGCTGCTGTTGATGCTGAGCGGGAAACAGATGATCTGAAAAAAGCGGAATACATGGAAGATAAAATCGGCGAAGAGTATGAGGGTGTAATTAGTTCAGTAACAAGTTTCGGGCTATTTGTAGAGCTGCCTAATACGGTAGAGGGGCTTGTACATGTGAGTACACTAACCGATGATTACTACAATTTCCAGGAAAAGCAATTTGCCATGATCGGTGAGCGAACAGGCAACATGTTTAGAATCGGTGACGAGATCACCATCAAGGTTGTCAACGTAAACTTAGACGAAAGAGTGGTTGATTTTGAAGTAGTTGGGATGAAACCTAGAAAACAACGGGAACGTAAATCTCGCCCAACTCAAATTCAATCAAAAGCTCCTGAGCAGAAAAAAAACAAGAAAAAGAAAAAGCAAAAAGGAAATAAACCTTTTTATCGTAATAAAGGACTTCCTAAAAAGGGAAGAAAGAAAAAGAAGTAAATTTACCTTTTATTATATAGACTAAGCGCGCGGTAAGTTACTGCGCGCTTGGTTCTGTCAGGTTGCTAACCCGTAAAGAATCCATGGGTCCTGGACTTCGTAAGGGCTTAAATCAGGTATTTGTTTAAATCCTTCTTCTGAGAAGTCGATCCAGCAGCCGTAATTGTCCTTATTCTTTTTCCAGTGATCATAGATGGTCTCAAAAAACCCGGGCTGTTGATAATGATCGTTCCAAAAATATTTAACATGAGAATACTGATACTTCTTTTGGTCATTTTTGATTAATACAAATCTTGTTTGAGCTGGATTCACATACATACAAGCATCTTCTAAGTATTTCTCTGTGAAAAGCACTTGATCGTACGGTAAAGGGTAATAACATTCATAAGGAAACAAACCAAGGGCGTTATCTGACAAACTGAGTAAGTAGGAGAGTTTCTCTTTTATATCATAAATTTCTCCCCAAACTTTTCCAAGAGTATGACCGTTTAACTTCTCAGGTGATGTTAAGGTCAAGTAATGACTTACCTGGCCTGGCTGCAATCCTATCTTTTCAAGTACTTTCCGAGTAGGGTAGTTTGAGAGATGAGTGTTTGCCCCAATCCATTTGACTTCAGGCATATCTCTTAGTTCCTTGATTACTTGAGAAAGCAACGCAGTAGAATACCCTTTTGAACGAAGGGTGAGGTCGCTTCTTAACCGTCCAATCATGGCATATTGGTTACTCCCGAACAAGCTGTACCCCCCAATAGAGACCAACTGCCCCTCGTGAAATAAGCCAAATAGCTCCTGGGTGCTGGAACTAATCAAGCGGTCAAAAACACGGATCACATAATCATCATCGATTCCTGTATTCATCTGTTTTACAGCAGGTAAATCATGAAGTGTTAGTTTTTTGACAGGCATGACCTGGGAGTTCAATGTAATCGCTCCTTTTGTTAACATTTGTAAAGTATCATCTCACACCCTCGTTAAGAGTGTCCATAATAAGGTTTTCTCATAAGATTCAAATTGGATATACATCAGATATTTGGTACAATTAAATTCACGTATTAGAGGAGGAAATCGCTATGCCAAGAGGAAATGGAAAGACCATCGCGCAAAATAAAAAAGCGCGTCATGATTTTTTTATAGAAGAAACCTTTGAAGCGGGGATTGTCTTGCAAGGAACCGAAATTAAGTCGATACGGGCAAGTCGTGTAAACTTGAAAGATAGCTTCGCACGTATTCGTAACGGAGAGGTTTATTTGCATAACCTTCATATCTCCCCATATGAACAGGGCAATATTTTTAACCATGATCCTACTAGAAGCCGTAAACTTCTGCTTCATCGGAAACAAATCAACCAGCTGATTGGTCAAACCCAGCAAAAGGGATATTCTCTCGTTCCCCTGAAGATTTATATAAAAAATGGAGTAGCCAAGGTACTAATTGGCCTAGGAAAAGGGAAGAAGAAATATGATAAGCGTGAGGACCTAAAACGTAAGCAGGTTAATCGTGAAATCGACCGGGCTATTAAGGACAGTTTAAAGTAGCTGCTTGATTTTTAGTTCAAATGTGCTATAATAATTATGTCGCAAACAAAATATGAATAAAGAGCTTGATGCTCTATCCTTAATCCTAACGGGGACGTTACGGATTCGACGGGGATAGGTCGAGCTTGGGTTGCAAGTCGAGCGACGACTCGTAAAACGTCATTTGCCTATAATAACTGGCGAATCTAACGATAACCTAGCTGTAGCTGCGTAAGTAGTCTATAGCTGATCCTTCCTGGCATCGCCCGTGTGCTAGATGAAGGGTCTCAAACTGAAGCGGGCTACGCGTTTTTCCACCGCCTGAGGAAAGACGAAGAGACTAATCAGGCTAGCTGCTCGGAAGCCCGTTGATAGGCTGAAGAGACAGTGAAAGATAATATATCAACTACGCTTGTAGAAGCCCGAGTGCCGATATCTCCGGACGTGGGTTCGACTCCCACCGTCTCCACCAATACATAATTTGGTGGCTGAATACAATAATTAGTGCGGTCTTACCATAACGGTGAGGCCGCTTTTTATGGTTTCCTTACATAGATAAAGCAGGCGTTACCACGCCTGCTTTTTTTGCATAGGTTTATGTTCAAATTAGTTAGGAAGTTTACTCTTTTGTTTTTTAACTTGCTTTTTATGCGCACGACTATGTGCTTTATACCGATCCTCCTCAACTTCATTGGAGGATTTTTTACCTTGGGGAACAGTGTGTTGTGATACTTCTCTAATACCAACTTGATCTTTTTCATATACGAGAGAGGCTCGCGTCGAAATGTCTGCTCCTGGTTCTGTTACATATGGAAGAACACGATAGTCCGCTTTCCATTGATGGGGTGTTACGTGGCAGCGAACATAACCACGAAAATCGTTAAAAAATCGAATGTGTTCATTTAGGTTTAAAATCCGATCCGTGTCTGCCCGCTTATCTGAACCGTTTCCACCTGAGGTAATGGAAGTCCCAACGAATTCCGCCCCATAAATGTGCGAATCAGGTTTATTAAAATCAGCAATTAAGTTCGAGGCCCAGTTTGCATGGACATCTCCTGTTAGGACAATAAAATTATCCATATCTTTGCTTTTCACGAAGTCGGTAATTCGCTGTCGGGCAGGAGTGTATCCGTCCCAGCCATCCATGCTGAACTTTGGTTCTTCTGGACTTGCACCGTAGTTTCGTTGAGCAAAGAAAATCTGTTGGGCCATGACGTTCCAATTAGATTGTGATTGGCCAAGATTTTGAAGCAGCCAATTCTCTTGTTTCTCCCCGAGAAGGGTACGTGTTGGATCAAGAGATTCAGGTGTTTGAGGAGAACTTGTGTCTCCATTTGCCTGGTCAGAACGATATTGGCGTGTATCCAGAACAAAGAAATTGGCTAAATCACCATAGGAGAATTGGCGATATAGCTGCATATCAGCACCATGAGGCATGGAAGACCGTCTCAGCGGCATATGCTCGTAATACGCCTGATAAGCAGCGACACGTCGTTTTACAAATTCTTCAACGGACTGCCCATTTTCCGGAATCATATCAGCGTAGTTGTTTTCCACTTCATGATCATCCCATGTGACAACCCATGGAAAAGCAGCGTGTGCTGATTGTAGATCCTGATCAGTTCGATATTGTGCATGACGATTTCGGTAATCATTCAGCGTTTTAATTTCTGGACCACTATGGTCTCTGACGTTACCTGTACCGGATATATATTCATTTGGACCATATTCATATATGTAGTCACCCAAATGAAAGACAAGGTCGAGGTTTTCTTTAGCCATATGTTTGTAGGCTGTATAATACCCATGTTCGTATTGCTGGCAAGAAGCAAAGGCAAAAGTAAGACTTGATATGCTGGCACCAGCTGAAGGTATCGTTTTAGTTTTACCTACCTGGCTAAGCTCGTGACCTGCCTTGAAACGATAAAAATATACGGTATCTGGCTGAAGTCTGTCTACTTCTACATGGACAGAATGAGCTAGTTCTGGTCTGGCTACTTCTGTGCCACGCTGAACAATATGGCGGAAGTGCTCATCTTTAGCTAACTCCCATTTCACCGGAATATTGTGCCAGGGAACTCCGCCGCCATTAAGAGGTTCTGGAGCAAGTCTCGTCCAAAGTACAACACTGTCAGACAAAGGCTCTCCAGAAGCAACTCCAAGAGAAAAAGGATAGCTGCTGAATTTCGCAGCAGATGCGTCAACCTTCAATCCACCCATCGATTGAGCGATTACGAGTCCGAGGGAAAGACCTGCAATTTTTCCTGCCCCTTGCAGAAAATCTCGTCGGTCGAAGTTTTTCGATTGACTTTCCTGATTTAACTGTTCGATCCATTGATTCAATGGTTTTTCTTGTGACATGTTACCTTCACCTCTCTAATTCTAAATTAGTTGTTTCGTGTTTTATGATAGAGGTTGATTATTAATGAGTTGTTAATTGTTGTAAATCGTCGTGAAATGGATTTTTTTAGAATAGATCGATACTCATAGAACAAGGGAACAAGTTAATTTGCTTATTTTACCAATAGTAACTAAAGTGGCTCATTAATATTGAGCAATTAATTCATTTTTCATAGTCATTGAGTCATATTTTTCTTTATTCGGTATTAAAGAAAATAAAACATTTAATCTATGAGAGGTAGTCGACAAAACCCCAGGGGACTGTCATATTTTTTAAAAAGGTTAGATATGCTTTTACTATTATGGAATCAAAAGGGGAGAGGACCTGATGACGGATTTTCAACAAACAGCTAAATTTGAGCATGGATTTTGGCTGCAAGTGTTAGGGGACCACGCTCGCTTTATTCATGACTCACTTGCACCAGAAGAAAAAGAAGAAATCAAAATGGCTAAACATTTCATTCAAGTATTTGATCATCTTCTGGCAAGGGTTCCAGAAGGAGACTTTATAGAATTAAGTAAACAGGCTGATGAAGCGGGCAAGAGGCTAAGGGAGTTTAAGCTTCATATTATTGAGCTGCATCTGATAGGGAAGATTAAGATAGGGTTGGGTCCAACCTTCATCAATCATATGGTGAATGAATTGGAGGAGTATTTACGGATCTTGACTTATTTGAAAAAAGGAGAAGTACCACCTGTGTTTCATGAACTGCATCACCATTTACTTTGGCTGTTAGATGCAGCGGGTCATGCAGGAGCCATCTCAGATAATATGGATCGAATTGAAAAGAAGATCAAATCAAAAAGTGATCACTTTACTAAAGATTTTGAAGATTTCTACTTAAAGGCCGTTGAAATGACGGGATTCCTACGAACAAATCTTTCCTCTTTTCCAGCACTAGAAAGATTTAATCATAATGTCTCCCTTGAAATGAAGCTTTTCAGCAATTTTCTTAATGAAATCGAAGAGTTAGAGTTAAGTAAGGAGGCGTTAGGGACATTTGCTCCTCTAATGGCTGACCATATGATGAGGGAAGAATGCTACTATTTGATCAAGCTTTCAGAATCGACCGAGCTTCAGCGGCCAGAATGCGACCCCACTAAACCTCGTCTCCAAGCATGAGATGTGTGTATGAAAAAGAACTTTAAAGTAAGAGAAGTCCATAATAGGAGAGTTCATGTGCGACATGAGCTCTCTTTTTTATTGCATAATGAGCCCATCAAAGGAAATCATATAAGCAAGTGAGAGGTTTATACATAGATTGTTAAGGTGAACGCTCCATAGTTTAATACTGTCATTTAGTGAGAAATTGGATCAAAAAACGAGGAGCTTGGTATAAATGGTTCGAATTTGTGAAATATGCGGTAGAATTCAGCAAACAGCTGGAGATAACCTGTTTGAACACACCTACGATAGTTACGATGTATGTGAGATGTGCTTAGAGGATCAAGAATTCGGATTTTGACCATGAATAATCCTTGAATAACAATACAAAGCATGAAAAATACCGAAGCTGTCTCTGCTTCGGTATTTTCAAATTATGCTGGTGATTTAGCTGTTTTTCGGGAACCGATAAGATATTTGTGAAGAAAATACTCACACACTCCGATGACTAAGGAAGTAATGAGGGCCCCTGTAAACGTAACCTCTGCCCCCATAAATATATTGGATAATGCCCAAATAATGAGGAAGGATGTTATGAAATCTAACAGAGTACTTCTCCATAATGAACCCTGGTCGTTAAGCAGCATATATTCCATAACTAATCCTACTGCTAACAGAACGATGGAAACTATGATAGGCTGCCATATTGAGCCATAATCGACACCGGCTAAACAATACATAGCTAAGATGAGTACAATCGGAAGGGTAACGATTTTGACTAAAAAGCTTGTCATAAGTTTGTATGCTCCTTTATATAACTTCACTGACTATTATCTTTTAAATTGTAATTTTTATTCAGCAAGTCATGCAGCCAAAAGGGCAGCAGTTTGAAAATCATAAAAAAACTGCGCACCCGATGGATACGCAGCTACATTTATTCTTTATCTTCTCCAATAATTCTTACTTCTCGTTCAAGTTCAACACCAAATTTATCTTTGACTGTTTGTTGTACATGTTCGATCAAAGAAATATAATCTGTTGTTGTTGCATTATTTTTATTGATGATAAAACCGGCATGCTTCGTAGAAACTTCAGCCCCGCCAATGTTCGTTCCCTGGAGCCTGCTATCTTGAATAAGTTTGCCTGCAAAGTATCCAGGCGGGCGTTTAAAGACACTGCCGCAAGACGGGTATTCCAGTGGCTGTTTAGATTCCCGTTTATAAGTGAGGTCATCGACTACAGCCTTAATGTCCTCATATTTCGCAGGTTTCAAGTTAAAAGTCGCCTCAATTACAATGTCCCCATTGTCTGGTATGTTACTGGTGCGATAGTCCAGATCTAATTCTGTAGCCAGCCGCTTCACAATATCTCCGTTCTTATCTACAACATAAGCGTAGTCCAGGACATCTTTAATTTCTCCACCGTATGCCCCTGCATTCATGTAAAGAGCTCCCCCAACTGTCCCAGGGATTCCGCAGGCGAATTCAAGGCCAGATAAACGTTGTTTCATGGCAAATAATGAGGCATCGATAATGCGAGCACCACTTTGAGCTACCAGCGTATTTTCTTCTGTAGAAATGTCATCAAGGTGCTTGAGGTTGATGACGATTCCGCGGATACCACCGTCTTTAATAATTAAATTTGATCCGTTGCCAAGCAGTGTGAAGGGGATATCCTCTTCATTAGAGAATTTTACAACTTTTTGAATTTCCTCATAAGTTGTCGGCGTGATAAAGAAATCGGCTTTTCCGCCAAGTTTTGTGTAGAGATGGTTCCTTAAGTTTTCTTCTGGTTTTATGTTTTCTGCCTTTACAAGCTCTAATAATTTATCGTACGTTTTTTGTTTATTAAACATGAACACCATTCCTATTTCCAAGTTTTCTTCATTACTGAAGTTTATAATAAAATGGGCGATAATCAAAGTTATTTTTATACAATTATATCGCAGTAAACGTAAAATAATCCTTTCTAAAACATTCTTTTCTGAATTAAGCAATCTTAACCAATTTGATTAAATCTGTTGACAGCGTTTACACAATGGTTTAAATTGTAATTAACAAGTTAACTACGTGATGGAGATCTGGAGACTCACACTAATTTTAGTACTTTATTTTTTAGAAAAGTACTGGCATTTTAGTGGTGGGTCTTTTTTTTGTCTTCAAAACGAGGTTAATGGAACAAAAGGAGTGAGCTTATGTCTGAATTTGTTGCTGAAGTACTGGGCACGATGATTCTGATTATTTTGGGCGGCGGAGTAGTCGGTGGAGTCGTGTTGAAAGGCACCAAAGCAGAAGGTGCCGGCTGGGTTGTGATTACGATCGGCTGGGGGCTGGCTGTAGCTATGGGTGTTTATGCAGTTGGTAATTTTACAGGAGCGCATATTAATCCTGCTGTCACACTAGGCTTTGCAGCAGCTGGAGAATTCCCTTGGTCGAAAGTGCCGTTATACATTAGTGCGCAAATGCTTGGTGCTTTTATCGGCGCTGTAATTGTATTCTTTAATTATTTGCCACATTGGAAAGAGACAAAAGATCAGGCAGCAAAACTGGGTGTATTTGCGACAGACCCGGCTATTCGCAGTCCGTTTTCTAATTTAGTTAGTGAAATAGTGGGTACATTTGTCCTGTTGATGGGATTGATGTTTATTGGTGCTAATGATTTTACAGAGGGCTTGAATCCATTGATTGTTGGGGCTTTAATTGTAGCGATTGGAATGTCCTTAGGGGGAGCCACTGGGTATGCGATCAATCCTGCCCGTGACCTTGGCCCGAGAATCGCGCATGCGCTGCTGCCGATACCAGGGAAGGGAGGATCTGATTGGAGTTATGCATGGATCCCTGTTGTAGGTCCCATTTTAGGCGGAATCTATGGTGCTGTCTTTTACCGGGCCTTGTTCCTAGGAGAATTCACGCCATTATTTTGGGTGTTAAGTGTGATCATGGCCTTCATTTTATTCGGTGCAGCGAGAGCAGAGTTGAAGAAAGGTGAAACCGCTGCAGATAAAATTGAGGAAAAGATAGTCTAATTTAACCTGACTTAAATACTATAATTGGAGGGTGATTTTCAAATGAGTGACACATTCATTTTATCGTTAGATCAGGGTACGACAAGTTCACGAGCCATTTTATTTAATCAAAAAGGAGAAATTGTTGAAACAGGTCAACAGGAGTTTGAGCAATTTTTCCCTCAACCAGGCTGGGTGGAGCATGACGCAAATGAGATTTGGACATCGGTTCTTGCCTGTGTGGCGGAAGTTCTTAGAAAGGCCGACGTTGAGCCTGATCAAATAGCTGGAATCGGTATCACAAATCAACGAGAAACGACGGTAGTTTGGGATAAACATACTGGAAAACCAATTTATAAAGCGATCGTTTGGCAATCCCGTCAAACGGAAGGCATTTGTAAGGATCTGCGCGAAAAAGGACATAATGAGCTTTTTAAAGAAAAAACAGGGCTATTGTTGGATCCATACTTTTCAGGAACAAAGGTGAAATGGATTCTGGACCATGTCGAAGGGGCCCGCGAAAAAGCAGAAAAAGGTGATCTGCTGTTTGGAACTATGGACACATGGCTCGTCTATAAGTTGTCTGGCGGAAAGACCCATATTACAGATTATTCAAATGCTTCCAGGACGTTACTTTTCAATATTTATGATCTGAAGTGGGATGATGAATTATTAGAAATTCTGGACATTCCAAAAACAATGCTCCCAGAGGTGAAACAATCTTCAGAAGTGTATGCGAAGACAGTTGATTATCATTTCTTCGGGCATGAGGTTCCGATCGCTGGAATTGCTGGAGACCAGCAAGCTGCCCTGTTTGGTCAGGCTTGTTTTGACAAGGGAATGGCTAAAAACACTTACGGCACGGGTTGCTTTATGTTGATGAATACTGGAGAAGAAGGGGTAACTTCTAAGCATGGGTTACTGACAACGTTGGCGTGGGGAGTTGACGGAAAAGTAGAATATGCGCTTGAAGGAAGTATCTTTGTAGCTGGTTCAGCTATTCAATGGCTCCGTGATGGTTTGCAACTGATTGAAAATGCGCCGCAAAGTGAAGACTTCGCGACAGAGGTTGACACTACGGAGGGGGTTTACTTCGTTCCAGCCTTTGTTGGTTTAGGGACACCTTACTGGGATAGTGATGCCCGGGGAGCTGTGTTTGGATTAACTCGAGGAACGACCAAGGACCATTTCGTTCGGGCAACATTAGAATCGCTTGCCTATCAAACGAAAGATGTTCTCGATGCTATGATTGCTGATTCAGAAATTGATGTAAGCACATTACGTGTGGATGGCGGTGCTGTAAAAAATGACTTCTTAATGCAGTTTCAGAGTGACATTCTCGGTGTGCCTGTAGAGAGGCCCGTGGTTCAGGAAACAACAGCATTAGGAGCAGCTTATCTTGCTGGATTGGCCGTCGGATATTGGAAGAATAAAGAGGATATCGCAAAACAATGGAGGAATGACCAGACATTCGCTGAAACCATGGAAGTTGAAAAACGAGAGCAATTGTACAGCGGCTGGAAAAAGGCCGTAGCTGCTACCAGAGAGTTTAAGTAGAGCAGAAGATAATATTCTAACACGGCTGGGATCAATACAGCCGGGTTAGAATTTTTTTAAAAAACCAAGGTTGATAAGAACAATAAAGAAAGCGCTTTATTAGATGGAAAGTTTCATATTTTCAGAAAATTGATTGCGAATTTACGCTGAAATCTGTATCATCGTTATAATAGAAAATTATTTTATTTTGTTAGATAGGCAGGAAAGGATGAAGACAATGGCTGAGAAAAAGGATTTACGTATTCGCAGTAAAGTAATCAGTGAAGGTGTGAACAGGGTTCCGAACCGTTCGATGCTACGTGCGGTTGGTTTTGAAGATGAAGATTTTCAGAAGCCAATGATTGGTGTTGCCAGTACATGGAGTGAGGTAACTCCTTGTAATATACATATTGATGACCTGGCAAAAGAAGCAAAGCAGGGAGCAGCCGACAACGGCGGAGCTCCGATGATTTTTAATACGATTACAGTTTCAGACGGCATTGCTATGGGGCATGAAGGGATGCATTATTCTCTGCCAAGCCGTGAAATCATTGCAGATTCTATTGAGACGGTTACGAATGCAGAACGGTTAGATGGTGTGGTTGCCATTGGCGGGTGTGATAAAACGACGCCTGGATGTCTTATGGCGCTTGGCCGCTTAAATATTCCTTCCGTTTATGTTTATGGCGGTACTATTCAGCCGGGTAAGCTGGACGGTAAGGATATCGATATCGTGTCTTCATTTGAAGCAGTGGGTCAGTATCATGAGGGAACAATTGATGATGATCAACTGCATAAGGTGGAGTGTCATGCCTGTCCGGGAGCAGGAGCTTGTGGTGGTATGTACACAGCCAATACGATGGCCTCTGCTGTAGAAGCGCTTGGAATGAGCATCCCTGGTTCGTCTTCTACCCCAGCGGTAAATGATTATAAAGAACAAGAATGTAAGCAAGCAGGCGAACTTGTCATTGAATTGCTTGAAAAGGGAATTTACCCTCGAGATATCATGACGAAGAAAGCTTTTGAAAATGCGGTCACTGTTGTGATGGCGCTAGGCGGGTCAACGAATGCGTTCTTGCATTTAACAGCCATGGCGCATTCAGCCGGCGTTGATCTCTCCCTCGATGATTTTGAACGAATTCGTCTGGAGGTTCCGCACATTGCTGATATGAAACCAAGCGGAAAATACGTAATGCAGGATCTATATGAAAGTGGCGGAGTACCTGCAGTCATGAAGCTGCTGCACGAACAAGGACTGCTGCATGGCGATTGCCTAACCGTAACAGGAAAGACAGTTGCAGAGAACCTTGAAGAAGCAGATCCGTTAAAAGAGGGACAGCAAGTCATCGTGCCATTTGATGAGCCTATAAAACCGAATGGCCCCCTTGTATTATTAAAGGGTAATCTTGCACCAGAAGGAGCAGTAGCCAAAATGTCCGGGCAGAAAATCAGCCGCTTTGAAGGACCCGCACGAGTTTTTGATGGTGAGGCAGAGGCGACAACTGCCATCGTGGAAGACCAAGTGAAAGAAGGCGATGTGGTTGTCATTAGAAATGTAGGTCCAAAAGGCGGTCCTGGAATGCCGGAGATGCTTTCAATCACCTCCATGATTGTCGGGAAAGGTCTTGGAGGTAAAGTGGCTCTATTGACGGACGGACGCTTTTCTGGAGGTTCACACGGGTTTGTAATTGGACATGTTGCCCCTGAAGCGTTCGTTGGCGGCCCGGTAGGCCTGCTTAAAGAAGGCGATACGATTATGATTGATAGTGAAACACAACAGATTAATTTTGACGTAACAGACGAAGAGTTAGAAAACCGTAAGCAAGAATGGGTACAACCTGAGCTGCGACATAAGACAGGTGTACTTGCGAAATATGCTCGACTCGTGTCTTCGGCTTCAAAAGGTGCCGTTACGGATCATGATTTAGACTGATCTGAAAAAAGAGCCCATGCGGCTCTTTTTTTAGGAATTATTTTCGTTAAGAGGAGGTTCTGACATGACCACACTTGGGTTGATTAGACATGGAAGCACACCGTGGAATAAGGAGAAAAGAGCACAGGGAAATTCGGATATTCCACTCGATCAAGAAGGAAGAGAGGACGCATATAAACTAGCTGAACGATTGCAGGATGAAGAATGGGGCCTTGTTTATTCAAGCCCCTTGTTAAGAGCCAAACAGACTGCAGAAATTATAGCTGAACAATTATCTATTCAAGAGATTTTTTTCGATCAGAGAATTAAAGAAGTATCAGGCGGACAAATTGAAGGGACAATTGAAGAAGAAAGAATAGAGAAGTGGGGAGTAAACTGGCGTGACCTTGAGTTAGGAATAGAAAAGCAGCCTGATGTACTAAAACGAGGAAGGTCATTTGTAAACGATGTAGTTACCAACCATCCAAATAAACGTGTGCTGATCGTAAGTCATGGTGGTTTTATTGGACACCTTGTTCAAGGGTTGGACGAAGGTTTTAAAAAGGTTGAGAGTTTAAACAACACTTCTGTTACGATTGTCAATAAATTAGAGGAAAAATGGATCTGTGACCTCTATAATTGCACGAAACATTTGGCTTGAAATTAGTTCAAAAGACCTTATGCTTGGTTTCAAATACAAAAACTTGAAAAATGATCGATTTTCTCCTTAAGGGATGTGCTTAACAAGGCACATCCCTTATTTTTTGTCTTTTTTAGGAAGTTGTAAAGGGTGAAAAAATCTCTAATTATTCAAACACTTTGATTCGATGATTGTTAATGAAGTGGTACACAAGTTTCATTGACATTGATAATCATTATCAACTATGCTAGTCCTGCAAATCAATTGAAAATAATTATCAATTAGTAAAGGAGTTTTTTTATGCTGACACAGCTGGAGAAAAACAATCAATCCTTATTAGATACACAAGAACAACGCGAATCAAATGCCCGTTCATATCCACGTAGAATTCCAATTGCAATCGATAAAGCTCAAGGGATCTTTGTGACAGATATGGATGGGAAACAATACTACGACTGCTTAGCAGGTGCAGGGACATTAGCTCTTGGCCATAATCATCCAAAAGTGGTCGAGGCGATGGAACAAGTGATCAAAGATCAAAGGCCTTTCCACACCCTAGATTTGACAACCCCTGTAAAAGAAGAATTTATAAATGAAATATACGCTGCCCTGCCCCAAGAGTTTGCGGAAAAAGCTAAAATACAATTTTGCGGGCCAACTGGCGGGGACGCTATCGAAGCGGCAATGAAACTCGTAAAAACGGCCACAGGGAAAAGCACAATTTTATCTTTCCACGGAGGATATCACGGATCTACACATGGAACCATGGCGATTAGCGGAACTTTGGGGCCTAAAGAAAAGGTGCATGGGCTTGTGCCAAACACACACTTCATGCCTTATCCCTACGCCTATCGCTGCCCTTTTGGAATCGGGGGAGACGCAAGTCATCAAATAAGCAGCAGGTATATTGAAAACATGTTAGATGATCCTGAAAGTGGAATTTTACCCCCCGCAGCGATGATTTTAGAAGTTGTTCAGGGAGAAGGCGGATCGATTCCGGCAAATATAGAATGGCTGAAGGAAATGCGACGAATAACGGAAGAAAGGAATATTCCGCTTATCATCGATGAAATTCAAACAGGTATCGGCCGTACTGGTAAATTCTTTGCTTTTGAACATGCTGATATTGTCCCTGATGTTGTGGTCTTATCTAAAGCCACAGGGGGCAGCCTGCCATTATCTGTCGTGATTTATGATAAGAAGTTAGACCAATGGCAGCCTGGAGCTCACATTGGAACGTTCAGAGGAAACCAATTGGCTATGGCTGCTGGCACAGCTACTCTTAAATTTATTAAGGATCAGAATCTAGTGACACACGCTGAAAACATGGGTGATCGATTAATGGGCTTGTTAACAAAGGTGCAAAAAGACGTACCAGAGCTAGGGGATGTCAGAGGCAGGGGGTTAATGATCGGTGTTGAAATAGTAGATCCAACGTTAAAACCCTCTTCTGACGGAAGTTTTCCTGCTAATCCAGAACTTGCTAGTGGCATTCAGAAAAATTGCTTAGAGCGAGGTTTGATTGTAGAGGTTGGCGGCAGACATGGGAGTGTTGTCCGTTTGTTGCCTCCGTTGATCATTACCAAACATCAAGTTGACGACGTGGCAAATATCATAAAAGAATCTATACTTGCTGGATTAGAAAAGGGGTAGTGAACCGTGCATTCTTTACAAGAAGTGAGAAGTGATAACACAAGCTATAAAACGTTTGATGACTTGTTTTTTCATCAAGGAGCAAAAGGATTAAAAGCCTATGAAGAGGTGGTACAGCACGTATCCGCAAAACTGACTGATGTTTTTTCAGGGTTTGACCACCCTTATATGGGCGGAAAACCTGATAACGTTCAACAAGCAATAAGCAAGATCACCATGTCAACGAGGCAGGGAGAGACGATTAGCAATTTATTAGAAACCATTGATGCCCCTTTTTTAAAAAACAATCTCCATATATCTCACGAAAAAAGTGTGGCTCATTTGCATTGTCCTCCCTTATTATCAGGAATCGCGGCAGAGATGATCATCAGTTCACTCAATCAATCCATGGATTCATGGGATCAAAGTACTGCAGCTACTTATGTGGAACGAGAGATGATTGCGTGGTTAACTCAGCGTTTTGGGCTTGCTGAAACATCTGATGGCATCTTTTCAAGTGGTGGCAGTCAATCCAATTATATGGGACTTCTTTTAGCTAGAGATTCTTTTTGTGAGAAGCACTGGGGCTGTCGGGTACAACAAGAAGGATTACCTGCAGCGTTCAAAAAGATGAAAATTCTATGTTCAGAAGATGCCCACTTTACGGTTCAGAAGTCAGCATCACAACTTGGATTGGGAGCTGAATCTGTTATAACCATAAAGACAGATCATAATCATAGAGTTAGTATTTATGATTTGCAGGAAAAGCTGGAGACATTGCGAAAGGAAGGCGCTTTGCCTTTTGCTTTAGTAGGAACTTGCGGTACAACGGATTTCGGCAGTATCGATCCACTGGAAAAACTGGCGGAGATAGCTGACGCAAATGGATTATGGTTCCATGCAGATGCTGCTTTTGGCGGTGCATTAATTCTAAGCCGGACACATGCTCATAAATTAAATGGCATTCAATTTGCTGATTCGATTACTGTAGATTTTCATAAGTTGTTTTATCAGCCGATCAGTTGTGGTGCTTTTCTCGTTAATGATGGTCGTTCATTTAAACATACGAATTATCATGCTGACTACTTAAACCCCGAAGCAGATGAAGAAGAAGGAATCGTCAATCTGGTTAACAAGTCCGTTGTAACGACAAGAAGATTCGATGCTTTCAAACTTTTTGTTTCACTTAGAACAGTGGGAACAGACCGTTTTTGTGACATGATCGACCATACTTTCGTTGTAGCCAATCAATCAGCACAACTAATAGAGAAGTTAGATCATTTTAATGTGTTAACAACAACTCCAGAACTAAATACGATTATTTTTCGCTTTGAACCAAAGGGGGTCGCGGGGAAGGAACTAAATGAGCTCAATCGGTCTATCCAGCAGCAGTTATTTGAAAAAGGAATGGCTGCTATTGCAAAAACTAAGGTTGGAGAGGATATCTATTTAAAGTTTACGTTATTAAATCCGAGAACGGAGATCCCGGATATCAAAGCAATTTTAAATGACATAGAGGTGTTGGGATTTAATGAGATCAAATCAAGGAGGGTAACTCAATGAATGATATCAAACAGATTGCCGAGCAGGTTACCATGCAAAGCTTCGCGAATTGTTATTTGCGTGAAACTGGGCATTACAAACTAAGAAGCAGCAGCGGATTTCCACAGGTGAAGACAGAAGAAGAGCAAGTCATCGTATGTAAATTACCCCATCAAAACTTGACACTTTTTTTTCCTGTTCGTTATTGGTCACTGACCGGCCGCCACCAATTTACCTATCCATTTTATTTGCAGCCAGGAGGAGATGGGACGGTTATCACTCTTGATTATATTTCATTAGTCTCGTTAATTACGAAGGAGCTATCTTTACATCACGGTCAAGGAAATACGCAGGATGAACTGATGCTTCGAGTCATCTTGAGCTGTCAAAACTTAAGCAAATATATTGAAAATCGCGAACAAGATTCGGTGCGTTTAGTTCAAGATGATTTTGATTTTATCGAAGCGGAACAATCTTTATTATTAGGACACTTGCTGCACCCTACTCCTAAAAGTAAACAAGGGATATCGGATAAGGAAGACAAACTTTACTCACCTGAAATGAAAGGCGAATTTCAGCTTCATTACTTTAAAGCAAGGCAAGATTATATTATTCAGGACAGTTCATTGCAGCATTCAGCAGGACAACAGATTATTAACCAGCTTCAAAACGATCCAGAGATATCACAGGAGAAAATCGAGCAAATCCTGAATGAACAAAGCGGTTTTGTTCTATTGCCTGTACATCCCCTGCAAGCCCAAGCAATGCTTGAAGATCAGGAAGTTAAAGTGTTACTCAAGAAAGGTCTGCTCGACTATCTAGGCCCATTAGGTTCACCATATTCAGCAACGTCATCATTCCGTACGGTTTATAGAAAAGATTCTGAGTACATGTACAAGTTTTCGATTCCGATAAAAATTACAAATTCATTACGTGTCAACCAGCAAAAAGAGTTGGACAGAGGTGTTGAGATCTCCAGACTGCTGGAAACGGAAGTAGGAAGCCGTTTGTATGAAGAATTTCCGGGATTTGAGATTATTCAAGACCCAGCTTACCTTAAACTGCAATTGCCTAATTCTGATTCTAGTTATGATGTAGTTTTACGGGGCAATCCCTTTTACGAAGGCAGTCGTCAGGTTACGTTAGTGGCGGGTTTATGTCAGGATCATGCTTACAGTGAACAATCACGATTACAAGTACTCATCGAAAAAATAGCTGCGAGCGAAAACAGGAAGGTAGATGAGGTGAGCCTTGATTGGTTTGATCGATATCTGTCCTTAACCTTGGAGCCTCTCCTTTGGTTATACAGGAAATATGGCATCGTGTTGGAAGCCCATCAGCAAAATTCGATAGTTAAGTTACAAGATGGATACCCTGTTCAATTTTATTATCGTGATAACCAAGGATACTATTACAGCGAATCCAAAGCCGAATATTTAAGAAAGATTCTGCCAGACTTGAACAAAAAAAGTGATACGATTTGTGCTGATGACATTGCGGTTGAACGGTTCAGATATTACTTCTTCCTCAATCACTTGTTTGGATTAATCAATAGTTTTGGAATGAAAGGGTTAATCTCAGAGGAACCGTTGATAGAACTTTTACACGAACGATTAAAGCAGCATGAAGACGAGAACTCAGAATCTTCAGCGCTGCTAAATTCGCTTTTATATGATGCCCAGTTGCCTTGTAAAGCTAATCTATTAACACGATTTTACGATATGGACGAGCTCATAGGTTCATTAGCAAATCAATCCGTCTATACGCTCGTGGAGAATCCTCTTTACAGAAAGGTGGAGAGTGTACATGGAATATAAGGTTTATGATGAGGCGGTCAGTCAAACTATTTCATTTAGACCCTTTGAGCTTGAGAAGGATTTCCCGATGATCATGAAATGGATGCACCAGGATCATGTGATTCCGTTCTGGCAATTAAATATCTCTGAAGAAAATTTGCTGAAGCACATGGAAAAAGCCGTTTCCGATCAGCATCAGAAGTTATACATCGGATTGTTGGATGGCGTGCCGATGAGCTACTGGGAATGCTATTGGGTCAAAGGGGATGTCGTGGAAAATAGCTATAAGACAGAACCTTACGATCAAGGCATACATTTGTTGATCGGGGAAACCAGTTATCTTGGTAAAGGATTATCACAGCATTTACTGAGAGCTATGCTGGAGTTCCAATTTACATATCAAGATACTCAAAAAGTGGTTGCTGAACCTGATTGTAGAAACGAGAAAATGATTCATGTATTTGAAAAGTGTGGGTTTAGAAAAGTAGAACCTATCCAGTTACCTGATAAGAAGGCAATGCTCATGTTCTGTGAGCGGGAAGTTTTTGAAAAGAGGTGGTCAAGTGTCTATTCATGAACAAGATCAGGAGTTTATTTACGACTTAATAGGAGTTGGGCTTGGTCCATTTAATTTGGGCCTAGCCGCATTACTAGATGAGGTAGACGATATCGGTGGAATGTTTCTTGACAAAAAGCCAGAGTTTGACTGGCATCCTGGAATGATGATTGAAGGCACAACACTGCAAGTTCCTTTTTTCGCTGATTTAGTAAGTTTAGCAAATGTGCAGAGTGATTATAGCTTTTTGAACTATTTGCAGCAGCATGGGCGATTGTATCACTTCTATTTTTTAGAGAAATTTCATATTTCACGAAAAGAATACAACCACTATTGCAAGTGGGTGTCTAAGCAGCTTGAGAATTGCCATTTTAATAGGGATGTACAGGCTGTGCATGAACTTCAGTTGGAGAACGGAGAAAAAGTGTATGAGGTACATGTCGAGGACCTTGACCAAAAAACAAATACTCGAATTTTGACGAGAAATTTAGTAGTTGGGATCGGGTCTGTACCTTCAATTCCGTCAAATCTGAAGGAGCATACAGGGGAAACGATTTTCCATACGTCAGAATACTTAGAGCAAAAGAAAGCCGTATCAGATGCTGATTCGATTACAGTAGTTGGATCTGGCCAAAGTGCGGCAGAAGTATTTCTCGACTTGTTAAAAACTAGAGGAGAAGATGCGGAAATCCATTGGTACACACGCTCAAAGGGCTTTTTCCCGATGGAATATTCGAAACTTGGATTAGAGTATTTTTCTCCAGATTATACAAAATTCTTTTATCAATTGCCTCAGCATAAGAAAGATGACTTATTACAGGAACAAAACCTGCTGTACAAAGGAATTAGTATGGAAACAATCTCGGATATATATGATTGTTTATATGAAGGGACAGTTGGAGGCGCTCAAACGTTGAACGTGCATTTACAAGCGATGTCTGAAATTACGTCGATTGAAAAGGCACAAACAAATTGGAATCTGCACGGCCGTCAGTTAATTAATGGTGTAACATTTGAAAATGAAAGTGATGTGATTATCCTTGGAACAGGATATAAAACTGAAGTACCGAAGTTTCTAGCCCCCCTTAATCATTTAATAGAATGGGATGAACAGGGCAGGTACAAAGTTGGAGAAGACTATAACATTATTAATCAAGGTAACAAGATATTTGTCCAGAATGCGGAAATGCACTCACATGGTGTAGGAGCCCCTGACCTCGGGTTGGGAGCTTATAGAAACTCAGTCATTATTAACAGGATCGCCGGAAGAGAAGTATTTCCTTTACAGAAGCAATATGTATTCCAAACTTTTGGAACTTTAAATCAGTCAGAGAAAGAAGGGTCCGTATGTTATATGCCGAGCAAATAAAAGAGGTATTGGACAAAGACCGCTGGAAGCATGTCAATAAACAGTTGATCGCGAAAATGATGGCGGAATATATGTACGAAGATATGATTCAGCCTGAGGCTTTGGCTGAAAGTGAGCTTACTGCCTATAAACTGGTTGTAAACGATCGTAAAATCTATCAATTTCTTGCCCGAAAGCGGTACTTTGACAGTTTTGATGTAAGGATAGATTCTGTTGAGATTGAGGAAGATGGAAACAGGAAAGAAGCAGTAAGTGCAGTTGAATTTCTTCTCGATATTCAGCCGTTAATCGGCATGTCACCTGAAACAGCCGGCCATTTAATCAAGGAATTGAATCATACCTTGCTGGCTGATGTTCACATTTCAAAGGACAGTTCTTTAAGTTCAGATGAGTTAATTCATGAAGATTATGCCTGGCTTGAGGGGAGGATGACGGGCCATCCTTGGATTACTTATAATAAAGGGAGAATCGGGTTTGGCTACGATGACTACTTGGCTTATGCCCCTGAACAACAGCAGCAAGTTAACTTGCTTTGGATCGGTGTTCATCACAATAGAGCAAGCTTTCAAACTGTACAGGGTTATAACTATCAATCTTTAATACATCATGAACTAACGACTGAAGAAAAAGAGATGTTTCGGAGCAAACTGGAAACGTACAATGTTGATCCTGATCATTATTATTTGATGCCCGTCCATGAATGGCAGTGGAAGAACAGTATTATACAACAGTTCGCTGAAGACTTGGCTTATGGTTATATAATTCCTCTAGGCAAGGGAAAAGATGACTATTTACCGCAGCAATCAGTCCGGACATTTGTTAATCAATCAAATGAAAAGAAACATCATGTTAAGCTGCCGATGAGCATTTTAAATACGCTCGTATATAGAGGACTTCCCTCTGAACGAACGTTAATTGCACCTAAAATCACAGAATTTATTAAAGGGATTTACGAGCAGGACTCGTTTTTAAAAGAGGAGTGCCGGGTAGTTCTTCCAGGTGAAGTGGCAAGCATAAACGTTGATCACCGGTATTATGATCAGCTCAAACAAGCTCCTTATCAATATCATGAAATGCTTGGGGTCATTTTCAGAGAAAGTATTTATTCGTATCTTGAAGAGGATGAACAAGCCATCACATTAGCTGCTCTGATACATGAGGATGCTGAGGGTAAACCTTATATTCAAAGCTTGATCGAGCACTCTGGTCTAACTTCGGAAAAATGGATAGAAGATCTGTTTCAAGTTGTTATGGACCCGCTGCTTCATTTTCTGTATCAATATGGAACAGTTTTTTCACCACACGGGCAAAATACAATTCTTGTCTTGAAAGATTGCAAACCTCATCGTCTAGCTGTGAAGGACTTTGTTGATGATGTTAATATTAGTGATCAGCCTTTTGAAGAGTTACGTGTATTGACTGATGAGTTGAAACAGGTATTGAGGAGTGAACCGCCGGAAGGGTTAACGCAGTTCATATTTACTGGGCTATTTATCTGCCATCTGCGATATTTGGCCGCCATATTGGATAACCATCAGTTAGTAGCTGAAACGGAATTTTGGGAGAAACTAGCTCACACCATACATCGTTACCAAAAGAAATTCCCCCATTTAGAATCCCGATTTCAGTTGTTTGATTTCTTTAAACCCGAATTTACCAAGCTTTGTTTAAATCGTAACCGAATGGTAGATTATGGATACGGAGACGGTGAGGACCGCCCGCATGCCTCAGAATATGGAAAAGTGACAAACGCACTAGCTCACTATTCACTAGAAGTTTGAACAGTGTAAAAAAGTGGTAGAAAGTATGGTGTGAAACTATGACTTAAGAAAGGATTGATAGAATGGCGCACCATACTCAATTAGGAAAATCAGATATAAAAGTGAACCCGATTGGACTTGGAACCAATGCAGTCGGGGGGCACAATCTGTATCCGGATTTAGATGAAGAAGCTGGGAAGAATGTCGTTCGAACAGCTATTGAGCACGGAATCAATTTTTTAGATACAGCATTTATTTATGGTCCTGAACGTTCGGAAGAGCTGACAGGGCAAGTCGTGAAAGAACACGGAAAGCGGGAAGATGTTGTCCTCGCAACCAAGGGCGCACATCAATTTAAAGGGGAAGATGTTGTATTTAATAACACTCCCGACTTTTTAAGAGAAGCAGTGGACTCAAGTCTGGAACGGCTGCAAACTGATTATATAGATTTATTCTATATTCATTTTCCTGATGAAGATACGCCTAAAGACGAAGCTGTCGGGGCATTGAAAGAACTAAAAGATGCTGGTAAAATTCGCTCGATCGGAGTTTCAAATTTCACACTGGATCAACTGCAAGAAGCGAATAAAGACGGTTACGTTGATGTGATCCAATCAGAGTATAACTTGTTTAAGCGTGAAGCTGAACGTGAGTTACTGCCTTATACTGCTGCCAACAACATCACGTTCGTTCCTTATTTCCCATTAGCATCAGGGCTGCTTGCAGGTAAATATGATCAAAACACTACATTTGATGACATTAGGGCTGAAAATCCACTGTTCCAGGGTGAAGATTTCCGCCGTAATCTGGAAAAAGTAGAGCAAGTACGCGAAATTGCCGAGTCAAAAGGTGAAGAAGTCGCTCATATTGTACTGGCCTGGTATTTAACACGTGATTCCATCGATGCGATTATTCCTGGGGCAAAAAGAGAAAATCAGGTCATCGACAACTTAAAGACATTGGATGTGCAGTTGACAGACCACGAGATCACTCAAATCGACAAGATTTTTTCATAATGAGCGTAAAAGACCTGCCCGATGGGGCGGGTCTTTTTTATATAGTGAAGTAAAAATTATTCATTAAGTAAAGCTTGTTATAACAAGCTTTCAGACATTCTTTTGATAATTTTTTTAAAAATTCTAAAATAGGGGTTGCAAAATTGAGGGAACCACCGTAGACTGTTTTATAACAGAAAACAAAGTAATTAAACTGTTATACAGAAGGGAGGAGTTAACATGAAAATGAATGAAACAAGAAGAAATGCAGGAGATACTTGTCCGCAGTGTGGTTCAAAAGTGGAGGGCGGCAATTATACGTATATGATGGAGTGTAACCACTGCCTATCCAAGAAAGAGGAGTAAATTTTTTTGGTTGTGTTGTTATATAACATAATAGGCTGTTTTTGTATTAATATATAACAGGGGGTGTATAAGTGTAAGGGTAGAATTGCTGTTGATAACAGTCATTGGAAAGAAGACTTTGCCTGGAAAATTTAAGTGAGCAGAAATTACGAGGAGGAAGCGCAATGAGAAATGAGCGAGCAGAAATTTTAAGGGAGCAATGGGAGCAATCTGATAGATGGGAAGGTATTACAAGGCCTTATAATGTCGAGGATGTGCTTCGGCTCAGAGGATCGATCGACATTCAATATACATTAGCGGAAAAAGGGTCGAAAAAACTTTGGAATTTACTACAGGAAGAAGACTATGTTCACGCTCTTGGAGCTCTAACTGGAAATCAAGCGATGCAGCAAGTCAAAGCAGGATTAAAAGCCATCTACTTAAGCGGTTGGCAAGTGGCTGCAGATGCCAACTTGTCCGGACAGATGTATCCAGATCAAAGCCTGTATCCAGCTAACAGTGTTCCGCAAGTAGTTAAGCGTATTAATCAGGCCTTGCAGCGGGCAGACCAAATTCACCATATGGAGGGAAACAATGACATAGATTGGTTTGCCCCAATTGTGGCAGACGCAGAAGCAGGATTCGGGGGGCAATTGAATGTATTTGAGCTGATGAAGGGGATGGTCGAAGCGGGAGCGGCTGCCGTTCATTTTGAAGATCAGCTTTCCTCAGAGAAAAAATGCGGGCACCTAGGCGGAAAGGTTTTATTGCCGACACAAACAGCGGTGCGAAATTTGATTTCTGCTCGATTTGCGGCAGATACAATGGGTGTACCTACCATAATTATTGCACGGACAGATGCTAATGCGGCTGATTTAATTACAAGTGATGTAGATCCTATTGATAATGAGTTTATTACAGGGGAACGTACTGCCGAAGGATTTTTCAAAACAAAAGCAGGTATTGATCAGGCGATCGCTCGCGGGTTATCTTATGCCCCTTATGCGGATTTAATATGGTGCGAGACATCTGAGCCTAATTTAGAGGAAGCACGAAAGTTTGCAGAGGCGGTTCATGCAAAGTACCCTGGTAAACTGCTAGCTTATAATTGTTCACCATCCTTTAATTGGAAGAAAAAGCTGAATGAAGAGACCATCGCTCACTTTCAGGAAAAACTGGCTGAAATGGGATATAAATTCCAATTCGTTACTTTAGCTGGGTTCCACGCCCTCAACCATGGAATGTTTGAACTTGCCCGTCAGTATAAAGATCGTGGTATGGAGGCTTATTCCGAGTTGCAACAAGCTGAATTTGACAGTGAAAGTTACGGTTATTCTGCAACACGCCACCAGCGGGAGGTAGGAACTGGCTATTTTGATGAGGTAGCACAAGTGATCACCGGAGGTACTTCGTCCACTACTGCATTGAAAGGCTCAACAGAAACCGAACAATTTCAAAATGAAGGTATAACACAGTCCTGAACGAGTGCCCGTTGTAAGAGGCGGTCACCACTCAGACACACTCCGTCATTTCCATCATAAACTATGCACTAGAATTATTGGAATCAAATGACAGGAGTGAGAACATGGTGGTGCGCACAGGGAAACAATATAAGGAAGGGATTGATCGATTAGATACAGAAGTGTGGATTGAGGGAGATAAGGTGAAGGGGAGGATTTCTGAACATCCTGCATTTCAGGGAGTCGTGCAAAGTCAAGCTGAATTATATGATTTACAGCACATAGAGAAATTAAAAGAGGTCATGACATACACTCCTCAAAAGAATAAAGAGCTAATGGGGATGTCCTATTTAATCCCAGCTTCTAAACCAGACCTTGAGCGACGCCGAAAAATGGTGCAAGTTTGGGCGCGTCATTCAGCTGGATTAATGGGTAGAAGTCCTGATTATATGAATACAGTGTTAGCTGCCTTTGCGAGCTCTGTTCATTTATTAAAGGATAAACCTAACTGTTTCCCGGAACATTTAGAACAGTTCTATGAATATGCTCGTTCACAGGACCTCTCTTTTACTCACACTTTTGTAAATCCCCAGAATAACCGTTCGCAACTATCTTTCTTAGATGAAGACCAAACGAACGCGAGAGTGGTGAGGCGAATCGAAGAAGGAATTGTTGTGAGAGGAGCAAAATTACTCGCAACTCAGGGAGGGATAACGGATGAAATCATCGTATTCTCAGCGCCGGGGGTGCAAGATAAATCCCATGCCTTTGCCTTTTCAATTCCAAGTGATACAGATGGGCTAAAGTTCGCTTGCCGACCCTCCTTTGTGAAAGATGCTTCGTCCTTTAATGCTCCACTTAGCTCAAGGTTTGAAGAGATGGACACAGTTGTTATTTTTGATGATGTGTTAGTGCCGTGGGAACGGGTCTTCTTTTACGATGATGTGAAGGTTGCAAATGACTTTTATTTAAAAGGTAATTTTGTCCCGTTTACCCTTCATCAGATTGTTTCTCGCCAAGTGATTAAAATGGAGTTTATTCTCGGCCTTGCCAAGATGATTGTCGACACGATTAATATTAGTGAATATCAGCATGTACAAAGCAAAGTGGCAGAAATCGTGAAAGGGCTTGAATCCTCAAAGGCGCTGCTTATAGCTTCGGAGATAAATGCGAGTCTTAATGCAGAAGGAGTAATGATTCCAGATAAAATTCCGCTCTATGTAGCAGTGAACCAATTTCAGGAAACTTATCCAAGGTTTACAGAAATTATTCAATTGCTTGGTGCCAGCGGAATGGTTACGCTGATGGAAGAATCCCAATTTCACTCCAGCATTGGCAGCGAACTAGATCATTATTTGCAGGGGTTTGAAGTGAAGGGACGCGATCGTGTTCAGCTTTTTACGTTAGCCTTTGATCTTTGTATGAGTTCGTTTGGATCAAGGCAATCGTTATATGAGAAGTTCTTTTTTGGTGACCCAATCAGATTATCCCAAATCATATATCAATCCTATCCGACAGATAGGTATACCGCATTCGTGAAAGAGATGCTGGAAAAAGGAAAAAGCTGACTAAGGCAGTCAGCTTTTTCTTATTTAGTATTTCTCCTTTTGGTACGTTGTTCTAACTGAGAATCTGGCTGCTGGTCAGCAACATCTTCTGTTAGACCTTGTTTGTTAACAGTTGGCGGAACTTTTCTTTTCTCGGAATTGCTCTTTTTGCTCATGCCTTACACCTCCATAGTTTAGTATAAACTCTTACTTAACGGTTATCCATTTATGGTGTTAAGATAACTTTTATACAATCGTCATGCTTTTCATCAAAAATATCATAACCATGTTCAGCTTTATCAAGTGGCAGTCTATGTGTAATGATATCTGTTGGATCAAATTCCTCATTTTTAATCATCTTGTACAATTTAGGCATAAAGTGGATGACCGGTGCCTGTCCCATTTTTAACGTAATATTCCTCGAAAAAAAGTCACCGAGCGGGAATTGATTATATCGAGTTCCATACACTCCTACAAGGCTTACCGTTCCACCTTTTCTAACCACTTTACTGGCTAGTTGAATCGCTCCCATTGCTCCACCTTGAAGTTTTAAGGCACTTTCAATCATTTCCGCAACATTTTTCTTACCATCCATACCGACGCAATCAACTACAGCATCAGCACCTCCGCCCGTGATTTCTTTAATGTGTGAACCAAGGTCCTTTTCTTTAGAGAAATCAAAGACCTCAACTTTATTTGTTCGCCTTGCATGCTCCAGCCGATAACCGACATAATCAATTGCAATTACTCGTTTGGCGCCTTTCATCCAGGCGAATTTTTGGGCTAGCAATCCAACAGGACCGCACCCTAGGATGACAACTGTATCATCCCTCTTGACTTCTGCCTGTTCGATCCCCCAGTATGCAGTTGGGACAATATCAGATAGGAAAAGCAGTTGTTCATCTTCTAGCTCAGCATCTTCTGGTACGACAAATGGGGTGAAGTTTCCATAAGGAACGCGAAGCAGTTCGGCTTGACCGCCGGGAAATCCGCCGTACGTTTCTGAATAACCAAAGTATGCCCCTGCTTCGCCAAAGTCATTGGAACGGTCACATTGACTTTCCAGGTCCATTTTACAGTACATACATTCCCCGCAGGATACGTTAAAGGGGACGATGACTCGGTCTCCTTTTTTTACCCTTGTGACTTCTGGCCCGACTTCCTCAACAATTCCCATTGGTTCATGACCGATTATATAGTCTTCCGGAGTGTGCGGAATCATCCCGTGGACCAGGTGTAAATCGGAACCGCATATTGCCGTATTGGTAATCCTTACTAAAATATCGTCTTTCTTTTGGAGAGAGGCGTTCGGAACTTCTTTTACTTTGACATCTTTGATTCCTTGATAAGTCACAGCCTTCATCGTATAGACTCCTTTTCTTACTTCTGTAATATCTATTGTTTGCAGGAGAATAGATGGTTATTCTTTTTCAATTTGCGAATGCTAGGACTGAAGACGAGGAGGTATTGTATGAGTGAACAAAATAAGAAATCGAAATCAATTGGTGACCGTCGTTATGAATCAGCCGATTATGAACGAAGGGATGATACTTCGCAGGGGCTTGCCACCACACACGAGCAAGTATCGGATACGTTAACGGAAGGTACGCACGATGCTAAGATTGATCAAGTTGATGAAAATGGACGTCTTGTCAGTCATAAAGGAAAAGACATTTCTAATAAACATGAATAATCTCAACACGCTCACCCCTAAATGAAGGCGGTGAGCTTTTTTTAATAAAAATGTGCTAGAATGGCGGTAATCATATAGCTGAGGAGGGGGAGAAAACTTGGAAAAAGCAAGGATATTGATCGTTGAAGATGAAGAGAAAATTGCCCGAGTACTTGAGCTTGAACTGACTTATGAGGGATATGAAGTGGTAAAAGCTTTTGACGGAATGGAAGGGCTGCAAAAATATCGTGAGGGACATTGGGATTTGCTACTTCTCGATATTATGCTGCCAGGGATAAGTGGAATAGAACTATTACGAAGAATTCGTTCTGATGATCAACAAATCGCCGTGATTATGTTGACAGCCAAGGATTCCGTTGAAGATAAGGTATCGGGACTTGATCTGGGAGCGAACGATTATATAACAAAACCTTTTCAAATAGAGGAACTTCTGGCAAGAGTACGTGCAGTATTAAGAACTCATGCTTCAACCGCAGGTGATGGTAAAGCAGGTTGGATCCAAGCAGCGGATTTACGTCTTAATGAACAGACACATGAAGTCATAAGGGATGGCCACTCTATAGAACTTACTCCTAAAGAATTCAATCTGCTTGCCTACTTAATGAAAAATAAACGTCAGGTGTTGAATCGCGAACAAATCCTCGATGCCGTTTGGGGCTATGATTATTATGGGGACACGAATGTTGTGGATGTGTACATTCGTTACATACGAAATAAGATGGACAAAAAGTATGACCCTGCGTTAATTCAAACGGTTCGCGGAGTTGGGTACGTATTGAAGGATCCGCGATGAAGTTAAGAAATAAAATTCATTTGTACACAACAGTCTTGTTTGTAGTCCTGCTCGTTTTGATTAACACAGCTGTTTATTTTACTTTTAGCCGGATGATGTTTACGAGTGAATTAGAACAGACTGAGGCGGAAGCAGAGAATATTGTTGCAACTTTGAATGATAATCAATCCAGTGTACCAATTGCTGAGCTTTTACGAGCATATGTACCTGTTAATGGATTTGTGAAAATCGTTATGCAGGATGGAGCAGTAAAGTCTGCTGCGGCCTCTTCAGGCAATAGCGACCTTCGTGATGTCTCTGTTCCGTTTTATTCCGAAGAGGTCACAAGGACTACTGAATATCAGGGTACTAAGCATGCATTGGTTTCGGTTCCCATTATATTGATTAATGGAGAAGTGGCTGCCTTGCAGGTGATCGAAAGCCTGGAAACAACAGACCAGAATTTACATGTACTACAAATTGTTCTCATCGTTGTCACCCTGATTGCGATCATTCCACTGTTTATATCAGCAAGGTTTTTGAGTAACTTGATTACACACCCCATCACTTCTATGACGAGTACGATGCAAGACATTCGGGAAAGTGGACGCTTTAAACAGCTGGAACTTCCAGAGAAATCCAAAGATGAATTGTATGTAATGGGAGAAACATTCAATGAAATGATTACTTTATTACAAGCAAATTATGAAAAGCAGGAACAATTTGTTTCGAATGCCTCCCACGAATTAAAGACTCCTTTAACGGTTATTGAATCGTATTCCAGTCTCCTGGAGCGTCGGGGGAGAAACGATGAAGCACTTTTTGATGAATCAGTCGAAGCCATTCATTCAGAAGCGGTTCGCATGAAGAATTTAACGCAACAGCTTCTGTTGTTAGCTAAACATGATGAGTATTGGAATGTAGACTTAACGGAAATCGAACTGAGTACTTTTTTACAAGAAAGTATGCGTGCATTTGAGAAAGCGTATAAGCGACGTGTGGGAGTATCCGTCGAGGAAGGTTTGAGCGTGTTAGCGGATGCACAGAAGTTGAAGCAGCTTCTCTATATTTTTATGGATAATGCAAGAAAGTACAGTGAGAAAGAGATTCAAGTAGACGCCTTTAGGAAAGAGGGATGGGCTCATATTCATATCATCGATCAGGGAATTGGTATGAGCCAAGAAGATCTGGAAAGAGTATTTGAACGTTTTTATCGAGTGGACAAAGCTCGTACTAGAAAGTCTGGAGGCTTTGGATTGGGTCTGGCCCTTGCTGAGGATTTGGCACGAGTGATGGATGCGGAACTACTATTGCACAGTGAGGAGAGGGCAGGGACGCAGGCGATAATCAAACTTCCTCTTTCTCAGTGATTTCTCATTTTATTCTTGTATAGTAAGCAGTAAAACGGATGGGGAGGCATGACTGTGAATAGGAAGGTAACGAGAATTCTGCTTTCTCTTGGAGTGCTTATTCTTTTAATTGTACTCATGTGGCAGATTGTTCAAAGCGTCACGTCCGCAGAGCCTCTATCTATAGGTGATGCGAAAAAGCTGATTAAAAATCAGTACAGTGGGAAAATCGTTCAAATCGATGAAATACATGATGAGTTTATTTTCACAATTGAACGAGACACGGGAGAATATCAAATACAAGTAGATAAATCGACGAGTAAGATTAATGACATGGAACGTTTAACAACGAAGCAGCCGGAATCAACCGAGTCTAAAATTAGAAAACAGGTAGAGCAGGAATACAGTGGTAAAATCACCTCCCTGAAAGAAAGAAAAGACGGGAATCAATTACAGTATGAAGTGGAGATAAAGCTTGAAGATAAAAAAGTGAAACTGATTATGACTGAAACGGGCGACGTGATTCAAGAAAAGTCGGTTACGGACAATGATCAGAATACTAGTCAGGAAGGTAAACCGCAAGGGACTAACCCGCCGATTACGGAAGAACAAGCTCAGAAACTTGCACTGAAACAAGTTTCAGGAACTATTGAGGATGTCGAATATGAGGAAGAGAATGGTCAGTTTTTTTACCTAATCGATATTGAGAATGGAGAGGAGACGGAAGCGACGGTGCAAATTAATGCAATTACCGGCGAGATCAAGTTGAGCTGGGACGATTAGAAAAAGTGTTTCTGGTTTTTATTAGCTTTAAGATGATGGATTTACAAATAGAACATACATTTCTCATGAAATTCTCATTTTATTCTAAGGGATCACTCACTTTTCTTGTCTATATTGAGAGTAGAACTTAAATAAAGGAGGAGTTAAGAAGTGAAAAGAAAATTAATGACTGTTGGTGTTGCTGGAGTTGTGGTTCTAGGTGGAGCAATTGGAGTGGCCGCTGCGACAGGGACGGATACGTCTAGTCAAAAGACGCCAATAACGAAAGGTGAAGCAAAGCAAATTGTTGAAAAAGAAGTCAATGGCACGACCGAAAAAATAGAAATGGAGACCGATGACGGACAACGAATTTATGATGTTCAAGTTAAAGGGGAAAAAGGTAAGGAAACAGATGTAGAGGTAGATGCGGAGACGGGGAAAGTTATTGAGGTTGATCGCGATGATGACAGGGATGATGAGTCGGAAAATGAAGCTAACGCTAACGTCAAATTGTCTATGAATGAGGCGACAGCCATTGCCAAAAAAGAGGCTGAAGGTGAAATGGTAGAAGCTGAATTAGACGATGGGCATTATGACTTTGAATTTAAGGATGGAAACAATGAATACGAAGTTAAGGTTCATGGGCAAACTGGTGAAGTGATCGAATTTGAACAGGAACAAGATGAAGATTAGACAAGGAGCTGCCGCAATGGCAGCTCTTTAAGTTTACATAATTTTAATGCCCAAACATATTGTAATAATAATTTCTATAGGTTTGATATAATGAGAGAGCAAGGAATATTCTTAAAGGGTTGCAAATGAGGGGATAGCTATGAAAACAATCAAAGAATTGATCAGCACCGTCCAAATTGACGAGGATCAAGTCATTGAAATACCTGATGAGCTTCAACTTGTAGGTCAGGGTAGAAGCGCGGCCGTATTCCGAATCAAAGACACGATGCAGGCTGTTAAAATTTTTTACTCCGAACAGCAAGGATTGGCTGAAAAGGAAGGGAAGATTTATGAACAGCTTTCAAACTATATTTATTATCCAGAACTGATTGAAGTCGGGGAAGGATACTTAGTTCTTGAGTATTTAGATGGCGTCACCTTTTATGATTGTTTAGTGTGTGGAATCCCGATTACGCCACGTATGGTAGCTATGGTTGATGAAGCCTTGGATTATGCCCGCAGTAAAGGACTCAACCCTTCAGATATACATTTAAGAAATATAATGCTGACAAATGATCAGCAGATTAAAGTGATTGATGTGGTACGCTTTTCTCAAGAGAAGGAATGTCAACATTGGCCAGATTTGAAAAGAGCCTATTATTCTTATTATCAGAAACGTTTTTTTCCAAAAAGATTTTCACCATTTTTTATTGAGATGATTATAAGACTATACAGAAGAAAATTGCTTCCCTTTTAAATAGCCTCGATGCCATTCAGCATCGAGGCTATTTTATGCTCGAATAGAAAAATTATCCACCTCAGGTCATCCAAATTTTGGATGACCTGAGGTGGATAATTATGGGTGTTTTAATACCGCAGTTTCATCAGTATGTTTTTTATTTTTTCATCTTGCATAAGTGTGGACTCGTACTTTTTTGTGATTTCTGTGAGGGCTACGTCGTGATAAAAGAATTCAGTGAAAAACTTAACAAGTGGGCTGGACATGGTGGCGATTCCTTGCCAGGTCTCCTGTTCTAACCCTGCAAAGAGTATTTCTTTTTCATCGATAATAATCAGCTTATGTCTTTCTAACGCCTCATGTTTTTCGACAGGAAGAAGGACATGGGTATCACTCAGTAATGTTTTTACATCTCCAACAGATAACACTTCAATTTTAATGTTTTCCCGATTCATGCGTTCTAATTCTGAGAGGAGCGGCTGGATATCATCACTCCAGCCGGATATATAAATTGATTGTTCGGCGCGGCTGATAAGGTCTTCGGTCAGAGAAATAATAGCTGGATGATCCTGTATCGTCCATACCCGGTCATCATTTGGCGTCATTTTATATTCGCGGTGTTTTAATGCCTCGACATTTTCTTGAAATTCGCGTGTTAGTTTCTCAATCGTTATGTCTAAAGGAAGTGCTGTATATAATTTCTTTCTTTCTTGAAACGAAGTAAGTATTAAACCTTTTTCTACTAATCGCCCAAGTACTTCATAAACTTTAGATTTTGGCACATGTGAATATTTTACAATTGAACTAGCATCAAGCGGCTCGCTGCTTGCTGTTAATACCTCAAATATTTGGCTTTCATACTGAGTAAATCCAAACTTCTGCAGCATTTATATACACCTCATTTTTAAAAGCTTTAGTGTTTAAAGAATACACATATTTAATCATTTCGTAAAATGTATGTCGAATTACCTCTTGTCTTTTTTAGTGTAATTGGTTACCATCTTAGTGGTAACCAATATAGAGAGGGACATGACACGATGAATAAAAAAGTATACATGTTGGCGGTTGTTTCTTTTGTTGTAGGAACAGTGGAGTTAATTATTGGCGGAACATTAGATTTAATAGCAGAAGATTTGAATGTAACTCTAGGGCAAGCTGGACTACTTATTACTATTTTTTCGCTTGTTTTTGCTATTTCTTCCCCTGTTTTGTTAACAGTCACAGCTAAATATGAACGTAAACGGTTAACGCTTGTTTGTTTATTGATCTTTTTCCTAGGGAATCTACTCGCGTTTTGGAGTCCCAATTATTCAATCATTATGATCGCAAGAGTAATATCGGCTGCAAGCGGCTCCTTGCTCGTTGTGTTAGGAGTTACGCTTGCTTCTTCCATTGTAGAAAAAGAATATCGGGCCCGAGCGATCGGAATCATTTTTATGGGAGTTAGTGCATCACTAGTTTTGGGAGTTCCTATTGGGTTAACACTCGGTAATGCCTTTGGCTGGCGTGCTCCGTTTTTATTTATTGCCATTCTAACACTGTTGTCGATGATCGGTGTAGCGGTTTTCTTGGAAAAAATTGAACCGAAACCAATCATTCCATTAAGAGAACAGATTCGCACATTAAAGAATAATAAAATTTTTAGTGCCCAGATGACATCGTTCTTTTTTCTAACAGGTCACTTAACTTTATATGCCTATTTGACCCCGTTTCTAAAGTCAACAATGGGTTTAAATGCTACATGGGTGAGCGTCGCGTATTTAATATTTGGGATTGCAGCAGTTTTAGGTGGAGGCATTGGCGGTGTTATTTCTGATAAATGGGGAGCGGAGCGAAGCATTATTGGTATTATTGTTATCTTCGCCATCGCTATTTTCATGATACCGTTTGTCACCTTTTCCCTTCCATTATTCTTAGCCGTTATGATGATATGGAGTATGCTTAGCTGGGCCATCACTCCCGCTCAGCAAAGTTATCTGATTAACGCTGCACCGGAAACGTCAGAAATTCAGCAAAGTTTAAATAATTCCGCGCTTCATTTTGGGATTGCATTAGGTTCTACGGTAGGAGCATTGGTTATCGAACAGACATCTGTTGTCCACAATGCATCAGTTGGGGGAGTGTTTGTTCTATTAGCATTAGGCACAGCATATTTCTCCATTACCAGAAGCAGCCATGTTTCCGCCGCTAAAACCATGCAAAGCTCATAACTTAAATTTCCTATATCTCCCACCTCAGGTCATCCATATTATGGATGACCTGAGGTGGGAGTTTTTGGGTTTTCCATTTAAAGTCGGCCAATTTGACTTGGATTCATGATAGAATGGGGGCGAATGATAGTAAATATTGAGGGGATGAGTGAGATGTTTAAAAAGATGGCTACAGATGCTTTAGGTTTAAGTGATATAGGCAGTGTTATCAAACCAGAAGACTATGATAAAGTAGATGCTGATGATTATGTGATGCATGAAGATGATGAGAAGATTTATTTCCTGATTAAATCAAAATCCGATGAGTATTGCTTTACAAATAAAGCTTTGATCCATGTGGATGGGACTAGTGCAGCAAGCAAACAGCGTACGCTTCGCAGATATGCATATAGTACAAATCAGTTCACAAACGTTGAGCTGGAAACGGCTGGTACGATTGATTTGGATGTAGAGATTAAATTTCAATTAGGAAATACACACTTTGATATTGATGTGCATAAGAAATTTATTGAAGATCTTAAGGATCTGTATAAATCGTTGCTGAAAATAGCTGAAATTAATCAGGAGAACGATATTTTGACTGGGTATGCGAAACAAAGTTTACAAACAGCTTCCGCCACGCTCCAAAATAGCCGAAGCCAGGAATCCAGTGTTTCAGCTGAATTTAAGGATATTAATGAATCTACTTTTGATTGGCTATTGGAAACAAAGAAAAAGTATCATATCAAAGACTTTGGATATGTCTTTGACTTGTTCATCCATAATTAAAACGAAAGCCCGGCCTTCCCTGAAAAGAGAAAGGCGGGCTTTTTTTAGCTGATTAATTTTAACCCAACAGCTGCTGCAATAATCACGCCTATACAAATTAGACGTTTCCAATCATTGGGCTCATCAAAAAAGATCATGCCAAGAATAGCTCCTCCGGCTGCTCCTGTTCCAGTCCAGACTGCATAGGCAGTCCCCATTGGCAATTCTTTCATAGCTATTGATAAAAAAATAAAACTAAGCACAAACCCGGAAATCATCGCAATAAGTGATAAAACAGTTCGTGATTTGTGAAATTGGTTGATCATGGATACGCCAAACATTTCGAATAGACCCGCAGCGATCAATGCCATCCAGCTCATACGGTTTCACGCTCCTCATGTCCATGTGAATCGGTCAAGAGTTTTAATCCTACAATGCCACTAAGCAAAAATAAGATCAGCATGACTTTTATCCATTGAAAAGGTACTCCAAACAAGACAATCTCCGCCAATACCGTCCCCGCCGTCCCCAGACCAGTAAACACAGCATAAGAAGTACCGACTGGCAGTTTCTTTCCTGAAGCGATGAGCAGGTAAAAACTAACGTAAATGGCTAAGGCGGTTCCTGACCAAGCCAATACACTTTCTGCATGTTTAAGACCAATCACCCAGCCGACTTCGAAGAAAGCCGCAACTACTAATTTGAACCATTCTTTATTCATTCAATTCCCTCCTTGACCATGAAAAGGGGAGATACCTCACAAGTGAGATATCTCCCGGGCTTTTGTCCCTCCGTGTCACGACTAAAAAGTCGTGTGTTTTCTCTTGGTCCTGTCCAATCGTTTGAATTGCGGAACCCTAGAAAACAGCTAGTTCAATTACAGTAAGTATAGAATAGAAACGTTATTCGGGCAAATAATAAAAGCAATAAAAATGAAGGAGGGTTTTCAATGGGAAGAGATGAACATAACAGCGGAAAAGGTAAGAAAAAGCATAAATTACCACAAACACCTGATGCTCAAAAACACCCTGGACGTGATATAGAATTTTCTGAAGAAATTGCTGATCATGAAGATTTTGAGGCATTAGAAAGAAGTCGAGAAGCAGACCAACGAGTTCACAACAGACACGAAAAATAAATAATTCCATATTGTACCACCTCAGGTCATCCAGATTCTGGATGACCTGAGGTGGTTATTTCTTCCTTTTTGATCATTAATATTTTTTTGTACAGAATAAAACGTTTAAACTTAACAACATTTATGTTAAAATACGATATTGTGTTGAATTTCGTCGGGAATCTATTAGTTACTTAAATAATTGAGGAGGAACAAATTATGAACAATTTGCGTAAATGGTTACCTGTTGTTTGCCTTAGTGCACTCCTTATCCTTGCTGCCTGTGGAGAGTCAAGTTCAGATTCCGCAAGTGATGACAGCAAGAATGAGAAGTCAGGCGACAAAGGAACAATTAGTATTGGGATGAATAACTGGGCTGAAAACGTTGCAGTATCAAACATGTGGAAGATCATCCTGGAGAATAAAGGATATAACGTTGAACTTAAGCAAGTTCAAAAAGGTTTCCTGTATGAAGCTTTATCAAGTGGAGATTTAGATATAGGAATGGAGATTTGGCTGCCACATACAGATAAGGCTTTCTATGAAAAATATAAAGAGGAAATTGACTGGCGAGATACATGGTATGAAGGAACAAAACTTGGAATTGTTGTCCCTTCTTATATGAAAGATGTTAATACAATAACTGATCTTAAAAAGCAATCAGATAAGTTTCCAGATCAAAAAATTGTGGGCATCGATGCTGGTGCTAGTATTATGTCATTAACAAAAGAGGCATTAAAAGCGTACAATCTGGATAATTATTCTCTTGCATCCTCTTCTGGACCAACAATGATGGCGGAATTGAAAAACAGAATGGAAGAAAAAGAACCGATCGCAGTAACTCTATGGAAACCGCACTGGGCTTTTGCAGAGTTGGATCTTAAATTCCTCGAGGATTCCAAAAATGTTTACGGAGACTCTGAAGACATTTCTTATGCAGCAAGACTTGGACTTGAGGAAGATCAGCCTGAGGTTGTGAAGTGGTTCGATAACTTTATGCTAAATGACCAACAGTTAGGCAGCTTAATGGGAGCATTGAATGAGGCGGAATCCCCTGAAGAAGGTGCCCAAAAATGGATAGACAATCATCAGGATCTTATTGCTGAGTGGACAAAATAATAGAAACGAAAAACAGCCTGCTTTTGTTACAAAAGCAGGCTGTTTTGTACATTAATTCAGAAAGGAAAGTATTCAGCAAAGAATGACACAGTAAGCGCTTTCTCGTTTTGTTAATGATACAATGAAGGGTACGGTATAGTGTAGAAAGGGGAAATCTAGTTGTTGCATTCTATAGAACAAGCAAAGAAATCCATTGGTCAAGTTATTATCGGCCAAGATGAAGTCATTGAATTACTTTTTACTGCAATATTAGCAGATGGTCATGTGCTATTAGAAAGTGTTCCCGGCTCAGGAAAAACAAAGCTTGCTAAAAGTTTTGCCAAAATTATGAACGGAAAATTCAGCCGGGTCCAGTTTACACCTGATGTTCTGCCTAGTGATGTTACAGGGATTCAGTTCTTCAATCCCAAAACACAAGAGTTTGAGTTAAGGGAAGGCCCCGTTATGACTAACGTGCTCCTGGCTGACGAAATTAACCGGGCAACTCCGAAGACTCAGTCAAGCCTTCTTGAAGTAATGGAAGAGAAACAAACTACTGTCGATGGGGAGACATTACATATAGCACCGCCATTCTTTGTTATGGCTACACAAAATCCCATTGAGGGCAACCACGGTACATTCCCATTGCCGGAGGCACAACTCGATCGGTTTCTTTTCAAAATAAACATGGGTTATCCATCCCTTGAAGAAGAAACAAATATTTTAAATGCGTATCGTTTGGAGGAACCGCTTCAAGAATTAAAAACCTCTCTTGAAAAAGAAGAGGTACTCCGGTTGCGCAAAAAAGTAAAGGAAGTCATGTTGGCAGAAGATACCCTTCATTATCTTCTCGACTTAGTCAGGTTTACGAGAAGCCACCCAGACATCGACTTGGGGATTAGTACGAGAGGCGCACTTGTATTTATGCGAGCTGTACAGGCAAGAGCCTTATTAAGGGAGCGAACTTATGCTACGCCGGACGATGTGAAGAAGCTTGTTCCTTTTGTATTTGAACATCGTATAGTGCTTTCAATGGAAGGAGCGATCAGAAAAACGGTAGAACAGGTCGTTGCAGAAATAATGGAAGAAGTACCTGTGCCAGTGGAGGCAGGGGAAGGCAGTTGAAACAATGGAGCAAAGTAGCCGATTTAGAATCGCGTAAATTCAATGATACTTTACTGGCTTTTTTTATTGTAACGTTTGTTGTCTCTGTATATGTTAACAGAACTATCCTGCTGATTCCATCAGGGGTGATGCTCATTTTGTTTGCGGCAAGTGCAATTTACAATAAATGGAGTGCGAGCAAGCTTCATTTAGTTAACCGGAAACAAACGATTCGCCTGTTTCCTAACGATCAAGGGGAGATTCGTTTTCGGTTGCAAAATTATTCAAGGACACCGGTGATCAATGGCAAGCTGCAATTTTTAATGGAAAAAAATGTACTCGTGGACAGCTACCCCTACTCCGATGCTTCTAAAGGATACAAATATTCCTTGCCTCTTTCATTAATGAAGCAAGGAGAAACCACGATTCAACTGTCTGTCACTGCAAAGAGAAGAGGGGCAGTGAAGATGAAAGATATAAAATTCATGTTTCCTCATTTAATTAGTTTTAACTCGAGTATACTGAAGTTCCTGCCCCATTTTGAGACAGAAGTGATCGTTTATCCTGAGCTTAAGCCTATTAAAGGAATAGAAACGATTTTTGAGATTGCGCAAGGTAATCAGACGGCATTGCTTTCGCCGTATGAGGATGTTTTGACGCCGGTAGGTACGAGAGAGTATGTCTCAAGTGACCCTTTTCATCGGATTCATTGGAAAGCCTCTGCTAAAACACAACAATTAAGGACGAAAGTGTTAGAGAAACAGGTAGACATAAGCTGGTCCATTGTAGTAAATATCACCGAAGAAACGAGGCTTGGAAACGCTCATGTTTCCAAGCAACTCGAGAATCATCTATCCTATGCTGCCTTTTTAAATCAATATGCAGTAAAGCATGGCTATCAGGTGGATATGTTTATTAATGCCCGTAAACAGCAAAGTCCGCCATATTATTACCAAGAAGAAGGAACAGGTAAAGAGCATTTGCGGAAATCGCTCGAAACGCTAGCCAGGGTAAGGAAAGACCAGCTTACAGTACCTTTCGATGAGTTGATCCATGGAATGGAATTACATCTGTATAAAAGAAAAACAATTATTATTATTGGAGAAATCACTGACAGGTCTCGCCAACAGCTGAAACTTTGGCAAAGTAAGGGGATGCGCTTGTTTCAAATTGTAGAAGACGAAGGACATGCGCTTGCCGTTCCTCTAGATAAAAGGAGGGGAATGGATGCCTAAAAGTCAAAAATTGCTGACTCAATTTTATCAATATATTAGTGAAGGCATCCTAGTATACTTTCTCTTATTTCCTATTATTCAAATCAGCGAACTTACCGTTAACTTCTTATTCTATGCGCTTATCATTCTATTTTCTTTTTTATGCTTTAAGGTGGCAAGCTTGGGCGATGTTACCTTTGCCCCTTTTATTTTGGGAACGCTCGTCGTAGCAATTGTTGCGATTTTCTTGTTTGAATTTCCGATATCCATTGCAATGATCATATCAGTCATCTTAGTTTGGAGATTTTTAGCTCACGAACATGAGCCTAATAAAGAAAACCAGCCCATTATACTCCTAAGCAGCATTTTGATTGTATTTATTGAGGTTCTTCTTTCCTACGAAAACATCCTGATTTTTGCTTTGATTTTACAATGTTCCGTTATTTTATTTGGTCACCTAATGGCTCATTATTATCAAGTACCTCAAAGGGAAAGAAAGAAAGGAACAAGGAACCTTGTAAGTGGGTTGGTTCTTTTTATCGCAGGCACAATCATGGTGATACTTGCATTAAGCCCAATCAGGTGGCTCGTGGAAAAAGCGTGGTTTCTGGCATCAGGTTTGTTTCTGAAAGGCGTAAAGGGATTTCTCTTTACATTAGAATCAGTTGGAGTAGATGTTACGAACATTAAAGCGCTGGACGAGAAGCCAATACTAGAACTCAATGGGCAAATGGAAGAAGGAAAGAACGAAAATTTTAAGAATCTGATTCAGGAAGAAAACCGTGTAGATGAAGTTAGTCAAGTTATTGAATGGGGTTCACTTTTTTTGATAGCCCTCACTATCATCATTGTCATCTTTGTAATGAGTCGTAAAAGGAGCCAACCTGCAGAGGAAGACCGAGCTGCTCAACATGTCTATTATTCTTCTTTATCAAGTGAAACATTACGGAAGAACGAAAGCAGGACTCCGACATTTTGGAGAAGTAAACGGACTGATCCAGTACGCAGGGAATTTCATCGATTTGAAAAGTTTTCAAACAAAAAAGGATATGGGAGAAAGGTGAATGAATCTATTGAGGAATGGTTTAAGCGTCAAAACTTTAGTGTGGCAAGGACAGACTTATATCAAAAAGTCCGCTATGGGCAGGCTAAATTGAATGAATATGAACGTAAACGATTCTTCGAAGAGATGAAGGAATTACGTACAGATATTGAAAACAGGACAAAGGTAAGATGATTCAAAGTGGGTTCAAGTTTAATCGATCTTCAAAACGGAAATAGTTCTGTAGAAAAGATTTTATAATTAAAGGAGTCGATGAACTGTATGAATCTGAATGATAAAATTAAAAAGTTAGAAAATGTACATTTAGAGAAGCCTCATCGGGTTTTCACTATGTATTTAAATACAGACCCTTCCGATCCGGACCAGCAAGGCGGGGAATGGCGGATTCATTTGAAAAATGGGTTCAATAATTTTGAAGCGTTTCTTCAGGAAGAAGGAGACTCTGAGGAAAAACGAAATTTTGAAGCTGTGAAAGAGAAAGTAAATCATTACATTCAGGAAAATGAACAACATTTCGCTAAAAGTGTAGTGCTTTTTGCAACAGCTGATGATTCGGTATGGTTTGCAGAAAGATTACAGATGCCAGTCAATAGTGAATTTTATTGGGAAGAATCTCCCGTACTTGATCAGTTAAAAGAAATGCAGGAGACTTTTCCGAAGACCGGGGTTGTCTTAACTCAAAAAAATCATATTAAATTAATTGATGCGGAGCTCGGGTCATTGAATGATACCCAATTATTCGAACTGGACTTAGATACAGAAGATTGGCGTCAGCATCAAGGGCCCCATCATGCAGATGCCTCAATGGGATCTGGTGGTGCCAAAAGCTCAAAACAAGATGAATTTCAAGAACGATTTGAAGCTAATCGATATCGCTGGTATAAAAGTGTTGCTCCCACAATTGATAAGCAAGCCAAGCAGTATGGGTGGCAGCACATTTATTTAGTGGGCGACAAGGAAGAAACGGAAGACCTAAAGGAAAATATGAATAAGGAAATTCATAAAGAGATTAACAAGAACCTTCTGGATCATGAAGAAATGCATGTACTGGAAGAAGTCGTCAGTTAATTTGGATCGGCCCCACAGGACGTGGGGCTTTTTCTAATTAAAGTAACAGGGCGGCGCCCAATATCGTTAACATGGTAGATCCTGCTCCATAGAGAAAGGCAGTCATATAAGCTCTTTTTTTCATCAATGTCATTACTTCGTAACTAAACGTGGAGAATGTTGTGTAGCCACCGCAAAATCCGACTGTTACGAGCAGCCAGACCCAGTCAGGCATATTAAGCGATTCCTGTGCACCAATCAAATAACCAAGCAGCATCCCCCCAGATAAATTTGCGAGTCCTGTTCCCCACGGAATCGTTCTATCCTTATTAAGCCATCGACTTAGTTCATAGCGGAGAAGTGCTCCTAGCATTCCACCCATAAATACGATAACAGATGAGATCATACACTCTCACCTAACTTAAAACCAGCCCATGTCATGATCATACCTCCAATAAGCGAAAGTGAGAGATAACAACCACCTACATAAAGGCTTTCCTGCAACAGTTCTATGCTTTCTATTGAAAACGTAGAAAAGGTAGTTAATGACCCTGCAAATCCAGTAGTGATCCCTTTTTTGACAGACTCGGGCAAAGCAGAAGTAAAAAAGTTATGAAAGAAAAAACTTAGCAGAAAGCAGCCAGTCAAGTTGACCAATAAAGTGCCATAGGGCAGTAGTCCGGTTTGATTATAAGCTTCAGAAAGCCAATAACGTACAGCAGATCCTGCCCCTCCACCGAGAGCGATGCCTATGTAAATATATTTTCTCAAAGAACCATCTCCTTGCACCTTTGTCATTATATCACGCGTTAAAAAAAGAGGTTAGGAATCGGGTTATATGTGGAACACACTTCATATAGCTTTTAGAGTTATTCTCTATAAACAGAAAAGTGCAAGGAAAGGGAGGAGCCAACGATGCAACTAACATTAGAAGTGAATGGGATGACATGCAGTCATTGCGAGAAAGCCGTTAAGGATGTGTTAACGAAACTAGAAGGGGTACATGCTGTTGAAGTGGATGTGGATAGCGGGAAGACCACCATTGCATACGATGAATCTTATGTTAGTAAAGAGTTGATGAAAGAAGCAATTGAGGCCCAGGGCTATAAGCCAGTGGGTTAACGGCAACGTGATAAAGCCTGGCGCCCAACTTTGTGGGGGCCAGGCATTTTTGGGCCCGCAGGACGCGGGTCAGTTCGATGTTGGCACAGGACGTGCCGTTCTTAGTCGAACTTCCTCTGTATCCGGTACTCCCTGAATCCTACTTTGTTGTGTCCATCAGGGCGCTTTTCGCTATTACTACTAGTTATTGAACGCTATAAGGAAACTGTGTTTTGTAGCCGTTAAACTGTTGATAGGATTGTTGGACTTTTGTTTGCTCGGCCTGCTCGACAGCATACCAGCCGTTTTTGAACATAAGATTGTACAAGTTTCGCTGACAATCCTGGGTTTCTTTAAAGATAGTAGATAAATCCTGATACAATGTTTCATTGCTGGCTTCATTAAGGGCGACTGAATAAGATCCTGTCATATACTTTTCGGTTGTCAACTGGTCATTAATAAAGTCACGTTCATTCATTTGAGGCGTTTTAGGAACAGATGTTTCAGGATTTTGAATTTTATTAGATGGTTGGTTTTGATTCATCAAAGCTCCTCCTTAATTCGGTTTGTTCTGCTGATTATTTAAGTGGTTAAGCAGACGGTCGTAATGGCGTTGGTGCATTTGACCAGCTTGTTCTAAAGCTTGTTGTAATTCAGGTGTCTGGCAATTTTGTGCAAAAAAGTGTGCCTTTTTGCATGCGTTTAAATTCCAGGATAGCATATCTGAAAGATATAGCTGGTCCTTCGTGCTCACTATTGGAGGCACTTGAGCCATCGGTTGCGAACTTTTAAATTGTCCAAATTGGTTTTGCTGCATCATCGTTCACTCTCCTTATGATCATTCATTTTAGTATGATCTATAAGGCAAATTAATATGAGATAAGATTATAAACTTGCTGTCGACATTTCAGGCGAAACAATACCCATTTTCTAAAAAAAGTGATAAGATATGATTATGATAACGTTTACAAAAAACAGGCATGATACATCAATCTTACGGTTTAACTAAAGACAAAATTCTTTGTTTGAACCATGGTTACAGGGGGATTTTAAGTTGGAACAACTTCTTCGTAATTTCTTTTTGTTTTTGTCTAAAAATCGTTTTTTTACAAAATTGGCTAAGCAATATGGCCTGCGTTTTGGAGCTGGGCGGTTCGTTGCTGGGGAAACCATCCCTAACGCTGTAACTACCATTCAACAATTGAACGGTAAAGGTTTGGCTGTAACCATTGATCACTTAGGAGAGTTTATAGACACTGAAAAAGAAGCTAAAGAAGCGGCGGACGGCTGTATAGAAGCGATCAAAGCGATTGCTGACAATGGCTTGGACTCCCAGCTTTCTTTAAAGCTGACTTCAATGGGGCTAGATATTTCTGAAGACACTGTGATGGAAAACATGAGAAGGATTCTGAGGGTCGCGGAAGAAAAAGACGTGTTTGTTACCATTGATATGGAAGATCATGAGCGATGCCAGCAGACCCTCGACATTTTTAAACAATTACGGTCTGAGTTCAAGCATATAGGTACAGTTTTGCAAGCTTATCTATATCGTACAGCAGAGGATATTGAGGAGCTGGACCAGTATAATCCTAACCTCCGCCTCGTTAAAGGAGCATATAAAGAATCACCTAAAGTGGCTTTTCCTGATAAGAAAGACGTTGATGAAAATTATAAGAAAATTATCAAAATGCATTTATTAAATGGAAACTATACAGCAATAGCTACCCATGATGATGCAATGATTGAATACACAAAACAAATAGTTGAGAAGCATAATATCCCGAAAGATCAATTTGAATTTCAGATGCTATATGGAATTCGCGTGGAACGACAGGAAGAGCTGGAGAGCGAAGGATATAAAATGCGTGTATACGTTCCATTTGGGAATGATTGGTATGGGTACTTTATGCGTCGATTAGCTGAACGACCAGCAAACGTGGCTTTTGTTCTAAAAGGTGTTATGGGGAAATAGCTCAAATGGAAAAGTATCAACCATAAGGCGTGCTTTTCTTTCTTTTTATAATGGAAGTTGAACGGGTGACATTGAATGCTGTTCATGAAAGTTAGTCTTATTATTTATCCAAAATTATCACTAAAAAGATTGCGAAATGTCAGAATATATTTTATAGTGAAAGTAGCTACTTAAAAGATAAGGCTATTTTTTTACCCATAAAATGAATGAGTATTCATTCAAAAATGGATAGGGGGAGACAAATGAGTCACAAGATTAAACGAGCGGCGGTTTTAGGATCCGGGGGTATGGGCGCTGGGATTGCTGCCCATCTGGCAAATGTGGGTATCCCAACGCTATTGTTAGATATTGTACCTCGTGAATTAAATGAGGCTGAAAAGAAACATGGTTTGTCCTTAAATGATCGGTCTGTGCGAAACCGGCTTGCTTCAGCAAGCAAAAAAGCATTAAAGAAGCAGAAGCCATCCCCGATCACAAGCGAAGCCAGTCTTGACCTTATTGAGGTCGGTAATATGACGGATGACATGCAGAAACTTCAAGAGACTGACTGGGTGATTGAGGTTGTGATAGAGAACCTTGATATTAAGAAGAAAGTGCTTGCGGACATCGATAAGCACCGAAAACAAGGCAGTATTGTTAGTTCAAATACTTCTGGAATATCGATTGAAGCAATGTCTGAAGAGTGTAGTGAAGATTTCCAAAAACACTTTTTGGGTACTCACTTTTTCAATCCTCCTCGTTATTTGAAACTGTTAGAAGTGATCCCTACTAAGACTACAGATCCAGCTATTCTTTCTTTTATGAAGGAATTTGGCGAGGATGTCCTAGGGAAAGGTGTCGTGGTGGCAAAGGATACGCCTAACTTCATCGCTAACCGAATCGGGACTTATGGACTGCTGGTAACTGTTCAGGAAATGATAAAGGGAAACTATAGCATAGGAGAAGTGGATTCGATCACAGGTCCGCTGATTGGCAGACCAAAGAGTGCTACATTCAGAACTCTTGATGTAGTTGGATTAGATACATTTATTCATGTGGCTAATAATGTCTACGAACAGGTAGATGGAAAAGAAAAAGAAATATTTGCAGTGCCTGATTTTATGAAAACCATGCAAGAAAAGGGCTGGCTTGGGGCTAAAAGCGGCCAAGGATTTTTCCTGAAGAAACGAGGGGAAAAGGGTAGTGACATCCTTCAATTAAATTATGAAACACTTGAATATGAACCAAGACAGAAGTTAAAAACAAAAGCTAGTGAAATGGCAAAACAGGAAAAAGGGACAAAAAGGAAGATTAAAGCCCTCGTATCTGCTAAAGGTGACCGTGCAGGAGATCTTATATGGTCAATCATGAAACCGGTATTGCTTTATTCTGCAGAGTTATATGGGAAGATTGCTGATGATGTTCCATCTATAGATGAAGCGATGCGCTGGGGATTTGGATGGGAACTGGGTCCATTCGAGTTATGGGACGCAATCGGTGTTAAGGAATCAGTTGAGAGAATGAAGTCAGAGGGGGAAACAATACCAAATTGGATTGAGCAAATGATCAATGAGGGTCATGAGCAATTTTATAAGCAACAAAATGGAAACGTTTACTACTTTGATCAAGGTTCGTATCAGCAACAACACTTCAATACGAAACATATAAATCTTAAGCGGCTTAAAGAAACAAAAGAAGTGATCAAGAAAAACGCAGGTGCAAGTTTAATTGATCTAGGCGATGAATTATTAGGGTTGGAATTTCATTCGCAAAGTAATTCAATAGGCATGGATATTATTCAAATGATTAACTACGCGATTGATGAAGTAGATACAAATTATAAAGGTCTGGTAATCGGCAACCAGGGTAAGAATTTTTGTGTCGGGGCGAATCTTGGCATGATGTTAATGGAAGCGCAGGATTATAATTTCTTTGAAATTGAATTAGTTGTGAAACAATTCCAAGATGCCATGATGAGAATAAAATATTCAAATAACCCGGTAGTTTCTGCTCCGTTTGGCATGTCCCTTGGCGGAGGCGCAGAGGTCTGTTTACCAGCCGCTGCTATTCAAGCGTCAAGTGAAACTTATATGGGGTTGGTTGAAGCAGGTGTAGGCCTCATTCCTGGCGGAGGAGGAAATAAAGAACTTTACCTTAAACATTTACGCAATATCCCGCAAGGCGTAGATTTTGATTTGCAAAAGGTTGTCAATACAGTTTTTGAAAAAATAGCCATGGCCAAAGTATCTTCTTCAGCAGAAGGTGCAAAAGAAAATGGCTTTTTAGATCAGAGTGATGCCATTAGTGTGAATGGGGACCATTTGCTTCATGACGCTAAACAGAAGGTGATTGGGCTAGCTGATTCTGGTTATCAGGCACCAAAACGAACAAAAGTTCCAGTTGTGGGGGAACAAGGTTTTGCCACGATGCTTCTTGGAGCTAAGTCGCTTGCACTTAGCGGCTACGCAAGTGACCATGATCTGAAAATTGCGGAGAAATTGGCTTATGTATTAGCAGGAGGACGTGTAAAGGAAGGAACATTAGTTGACGAACAATATTTGCTTGATTTAGAGAAAGAGGCATTTTTAAGTTTAATTGGGGAGGCAAAAACTCAGGCCAGAATGCAGCACATGTTATTGAAAGGCAAGCCGCTGCGTAATTAGAGAGGGGGAAGGAATGTGAAGGAAGCAGTAATAGTATCAGGAGCAAGAACACCTGTAGGACGTGCGAAAAAAGGAACACTTGCACATACACGTCCTGATGATCTTGCCGCCTTAACGATAAAAGAAACGTTGAAGAGAGCAGGAGATTATGACGGGGCAATTGATGATCTTATTATAGGATGTGCTATGCCAGAAGCTGAACAAGGTATGAATATGGCACGGAATATAGCAGGTCTTGCAGGATTACCTCATCAAGTTCCTGCAATCACCATTAACCGTTATTGTTCCTCTGGTTTGCAAAGTATTGCTTACGCAGCTGAAAAAATTATGCTTGGTCATAGCGAAACAGCTCTCGCTGGAGGGGCAGAGTCCATGAGTTTAATTCCAATGGGCGGCCACGTTATTAAACCGAATGTCAAGCTTGTCGAGCAGGCCCCGGAGTATTACATGTCTATGGGGCATACTGCTGAAGAAGTAGCGAATCGATTTTCAATTTCACGGGAAGAACAGGACGCGTTTGCTGTCCGGAGTCATGAGCGAGCTGCCAGAGCAATTCATGAAGGAAAGTTCAAGGATGAAATTGTTCCTGTTGAAGTAACAAATCGTACATTAGACCATAAAAACCGCTTGAAAGAGAGGGAAGTTACCTTTTCCATGGATGAAGGGGTCCGGGAAGGTACCACGGCAGAGGTGCTGGCAAAATTAAAACCAGCCTTCTCCGTTACAGGGTCAGTGACGGCTGGAAACTCATCGCAAATGAGTGATGGTGCTGCATCAGTACTCGTAATGGATCGGGAAAAAGCTGCAGCTGAAGGAATGACCCCACTGGTGAAATTTCGGTCATTTGCCGTAGCGGGTGTAGAGCCGGACATTATGGGGGTAGGTCCCATTGAGGCAGTTCCAAAGGCACTGAAGCTCGCAGGACTGGAACTTCAGGACATTGGCCTGTTTGAATTAAATGAGGCTTTTGCTTCTCAATCCCTGCAAGTGATTCGAAAGCTTGGCCTGGACATTGACAAGGTAAATGTAAATGGCGGGGCTATTGCATTGGGGCATCCACTTGGCTGTACGGGAACGAAGCTGACATTAAGTTTAATTCATGAAATGAAGCGCAGGAATGAACAGTTTGGTGTTGTGACGATGTGTATTGGCGGCGGAATGGGAGCTGCGGGTGTATTTGAGTTAATCTAAGAGGAGGAACAGGGATGCGCGAAACGAAAGAAATAATCAAAGGCGGCGGTTTTTTAGTAGAAGATTTAACGGCAGAAGATGTTATTACACCAGAAGACTTTACAGATGAACATCATATGATTGCTAAAACAACTGAAGATTTTGTTTTAGGTGAAGTGGTCCCGAAAATTGATAATTTGGAGAATCATGAATTTGAACATTCCGTTGCTTTACTGAAAAAGGCGGGTGAACTTGGACTGTTAGGTGCTGATGTGCCAGAGGAATACGGCGGACTGCAACTTGATAAGATTAGTTCTTCACTAATCACTGAAAAATTCTCTCGGGCAGGCGGATTCTCCGTTACTCACGGAGCTCATGTTGGAATTGGTTCACTCCCTATTGTCTTTTTCGGAAATGAGGAGCAGAAACAGAAATATTTGCCTCAGTTAGCTACGGGGGAAAAACTAGCAGCCTATGCATTAACAGAACCGGGATCAGGTTCAGATGCCCTCGGTGCAAAGACTGCGGCTAAGCTTAATGAAGCGGGCACACATTATGTTCTTAATGGGGAGAAGCAGTGGATCACAAACTCTGCCTTTGCTGATTTATTCATAGTTTATGCCAAAATAGATGGTGAAAAGTTCACTGCGTTTATCGTAGAACGTGACTTCCCAGGTGTATCTACGGGTCCCGAAGAAAAGAAAATGGGTATTAAGAGTTCGTCTACACGAACATTAGTACTTGAAGATGTTGAGGTGCCTGTTGAGAATGTACTTGGAGAAATCGGGAGAGGGCATATCATAGCTTTTAATATTCTTAACGTCGGACGTTACAAACTGGCAATTGGCGGTGTTGGGGGAGCGAAACGCGGAATTGAATTGGCGGTTAAATATGCGAATGAACGTAAGCAATTTAAAACGCCAATCTCAGGATTTCCTCTTATCCAGGAAAAGATTGCATCTATTGCAGCTAATACGTATGCAAACGAAAGCTCTGTCTATCGTACTGTCGGCCTGTTTGAGCAAAGTATGGGTAAACTAAGTGATGAACAGCTAAAAGATGGAGCAGCCGTGGCTAAGGTAATCGCAGAATATGCGATTGAGTGTTCTCTCAATAAAGTGTTTGCAACCGAACTGTTGGATTTTGCTGCAGACGAGGCCGTGCAAATTCACGGTGGTTATGGATTTATGCAGGAATATGAAGTAGAACGTATGTATAGGGATTCACGAATTAATCGGATTTTCGAGGGCACAAATGAAATAAACCGCATGATTGTACCAGGAACTCTACTTAAAAAAGCAATGAAAGGTGAACTGCCTCTTCTGCAAAAAGCTCAAGCACTTCAGGAAGAGATCATGACAATGATGCCTGAAGAACCAGGTGATGAAGCATTAGAACAAGAAAAATATCTTTTGAAGAATGCTAAGAAAATAGCTCTCTTAGCTGCTGGTCTCGCCGCTCAGAAATACGGTGAGAAACTAGAGAATGAGCAGGAAGTTCTTGTCAACATTGCTGATATCACAGGAGAAATCTACAACATGGAATCAGCAATTTTAAGAACCGATAAGGCAATTCAAAAGCAAGGAGAAGAGAAAAATACTCAAAAACTCCTTTATACTCAAGTATATGTACAGGAAGCTTTCAATCGTATCGAAGCTCATGCGAAAGAAACATTGTTAGCAGCAGAGGCCGGTGACTCACTCAGGATGATGCTGGGAGCTTTACGAAAGCTGACCCGCCATACACCTTCAAATGTAATTGCGAAAAAACGAGAGATTGCCCAGACGTTAATTAAAGAACAAAAATACACTGTTTAAATTAAAGGAGCCCTGTTCATGATTTTTCTTCTCAGGGCTCCTTTTGAATGCGGATCGATGGATTTCTTATAGCCAATCTGAACTAACGAATGATATTTTTCGTGTCAGTATGGTAAAATAAGAATCAACCATCAGTAAGGGAGGGAAGCGAATGTCATTAACCTTCTACTGGTATCCTAATTGTGGTACTTGCAAAAAAGCTAAAAAGTGGTTGGACGATAATGGCTTAGATTATGAATCAATACATATCGTTGAGCAGACACCTAATGAAGACGAACTCCGACAGCTGATCCATCACAGCGATCTTCCCGCTCGCAAATTTTTTAATACGAGTGGAAAGAAGTATCGTGAACATAATATGAAAGAAAAGTTGAAGGATGCAACAGAAAAAGAGATGATCACGTATCTGGCTTCTGATGGAATGTTAATTAAACGTCCAATCGTAACAGATGGTACAAAGGTCACGGTCGGCTTTAAAGAGGAACAGTTCACTGAGACTTGGACTTAGTGAGCAGAAGGCTGGAAATAAAAGCTCAAAGCTTTTATGGTTATATTTGTTGTTTATACTATTTATAATTTGGAGGGATAGGTATGAGTTTACCTAAAGATTTACGTTATTCTGAAGAGCATGAATGGGTGAAAGAAGAAGAAGGAAGTAAAGTACGAATTGGAATAACTGATTTTGCACAATCCGAACTTGGAGATATTGTGTTTGTGGAGCTTCCAGAAGTTGGTGAAGAAATCGAAGCGGACGAGCCATTTGGCAGTGTGGAATCTGTTAAAACGGTTTCTGAATTATATGCTCCACTTAGTGGAAAAGTAGTAGAAATCAATGAAGAGCTAGAGGACAGTCCTGAATTCGTCAATGAGTCTCCATATGATAAGGCGTGGATGATCATCATTGAGCCAAGTGAGTCTTCTGAAATGGATCAATTAATGTCTGCTGAGCAGTATGAAGAAATGATTGACGAAGATTAATAATCGTCTCTAATAAGAGTACAGGCAAGGTTACAAGAATGGTCTTTGCCTGCATGAACACAGGCTGTTATAAATCATGTGCAGACCATGCTTACACGGCATGGTCTGTTTCTATATAGTGGGTGATAGGGTTGAATGAAGACAGAATTGTGATTGTCGAAGGGATTACAGATAAAAAGAAGCTGAACAAAGTTTTGAAAGAGACTGTGGAGATTATATGTACGCATGGTACGTTGGGAATTGAAAGAATGGAGGAGTTAATTCTTGATAACAACCTTGATCATAGACCAGTTTTTATCTTGGTAGATGAAGATGATTCGGGTTACAAACTTCGAAAGCAGCTCACTGAAGAACTCCCTCATGCCGTTCATATTTATATTGATAAAGCATTTAGAGAAGTAGCAGCTACCCCAGAGCCTGAACTTGCTCGTGCACTGCTGAGCAGACATTTTCAAGTTAAGCCGATGTATTTAATCTAGGAGGAGCAAATTGCTTACATTAGACGAATCAAAAGCAGCTAATCACCTTAATGAGAAGCATTTAGCGCTCACTTTTATTCATAGTCCCTTTTGTGGAACATGTCACATTGCTAGAAAAATGTTAGTCACTATAGAAGAAGTTTATCAATCAGGATTATTTTATGAGTTAAATGCTTCATTACACCCGAAACTAATGCAAGATTTTAAAATAGAAAGTGTTCCGTGTATGCTAATTACGAAGGAGGGCGGGGTGGTTGAGAAGATCTATGCATTCCACTCTGTCCCACATATGTTAGAGAGAATAGCGCAATATGTAAAAAAGTAGCTTGATTTCCCGGGAAATGGCGAACGATTCTAAGGGAATAAGGCAGGTATCTCCCCTCTACATCACGAAATTTTATTGTGAAGTTATAAGGGGGGATTAGTTTGGTTGAGTTGGTGGAAGAGTGGATCAATCGAGTTAATGACAGGTCAGATCTACTTCCAAGGTGGAAAAAAAGAAAAATACTTTTAACCATTCAAGCAAATAATTATGATATTAAGATTTATATTTCAAAAGATGGAATGAGGCTCACGCGTGAAAAGGACCTTACGGATCGTTTACAGATTTCCTCCACTTATAAAGTGTTTCACCAGTTGTTAGGAGGAAACCTTAAACTTACTGCGCTCCCGAAGTCTATCGTTAGAATTGAAGGAGAGTATCGTGATGTACTTTTAATAGAATCGTTATTAATGCTGTCTCATTAGATTAGAGTACCAACAGCTTCTACAATGGTGAGAAATGAGGTTTTATCACCAAATTTATGCGTTACATCCCCATCTTTGTTAATGAGTATGGTAGTAGGTACTCCTTCGCATTTATACTGGTTATACACTTCCATTCCGTTGTCCTCCAAAGTTGGCTGGGTGAGAAATTTCTCCGTAAAAATTCTCCCGTCATTGTTATTTCTCTCCCGCCCCTTCACATTTATTGTGATCATCTTTACTTTTTCTTTATCTAAGGATTTGAAGAGCTGCTCTTTCTTTGGCAAATCCACTCCACAATCAGGGCACCAGGAAGCCCAAAAAGTGATCATGATTACTTTTCCATGATCTTCTGTTAATCGGTATGTTTCGTGAGAATGAATAAAAGATAATTCAAAGTCATTTTCCTCGTTCATCTAGGCTCCTCCTAACTTTTTCATTGACGAGAATGCAACCCCATGCTAACATATTCTTATTATAAATATCGACATCTTCACTTATCAAGAGAGGCAGAGGGACTGGCCCGTTGACGCCCGGCAACCGGTTTTCTTACAATACGGTGCTAATTCCAGCAAAGCAGAGAGCTTTGAAAGATGAGAAGAGAATGAAAAAGTCATCTCTTCTAAAAGGAAGAGATTTTTTTATGTCGATTTTTGTTGACAGTTTAAAGCCAGTGGTGCTAAAATCCTGTTTGTATCATTAAGAAAACTACATTTGAAAATATGAATATACGTATCTCTTATCAAGAGAGGCGGAGGGACTGGCCCGTTGATGCCCGGCAACCGTCAAGTTTATAACTTGAAAAGGTGCCAATTCCTGCAAAGCTTTATGCTTTGGCAGATGAGAGAACAGAAGATATCAAGACGTGTAAACGCCTTTCTGTTCTCAACAGAAAGGCGTTTTTTAATTTATTTTATGGCTATAGCGCTTTTCCCTTTAAAAGGTAGTTCATCTACTGAGCAGCTTTAATCAGTGTAGTTTTCGAACATAGGGAATTGCAGCTTGTTTTTAGGAGGCGCAGCGTTGATTTCGATTAAGGAATTATCAAAAGTTTTTTATACGAAAGATCAAAATGTCCGTGCAGTTGATAAGCTGGACTTGGATATTGATAAGGGTGAAATATACGGAGTCATTGGTTACAGTGGTGCTGGCAAAAGTACGTTTATCAGGCTTTTGAACCGTCTTGAGGAGCCGAGTAGCGGACGTGTAACCATTGATAACGAAAATGTTACTGAACTAAAGAAAGGTAAACTGAGAGTGGCCAGACAGGAAATAGGCATGATCTTTCAACATTTTAATCTGCTTTGGTCAAGAACAGTTTACGATAATATATCCTTTCCGTTAGAAATAGCCGGGATAAAAAAAGAAGAGCGTAAAAAACGCGTAAATGAACTAATCGATTTGGTGGGGTTGTCGGGCAGAGGTGGTTCCTACCCTTCACAATTGAGCGGTGGTCAGAAACAAAGGGTGGGAATTGCCAGAGCCTTAGCTAACAATCCCAAAGTACTCTTGTGTGATGAAGCAACTTCAGCACTTGATCCTGAAACCACAGACTCTATATTGGATTTGTTAGTGGATATTAACCGAAAGCTCGGATTAACGATCGTCTTGATCACTCATGAAATGCATGTGATTCGAAAAATTTGTCATCGGGTCGCCGTAATGGAAGAAGGGAAAATTGTTGAGTCAGGTGATGTACTGGATGTGTTTTTATATCCAAAACAAAAAGTTACGAAACGGTTTGTTGACCAAGTAATGGGTGATCCTGATCGTGAACATTCATTAGGACTTATCAATGAAACATACAAAACCGGTGAGATCGTAAAACTTCATTTTATTGGTGAAAGTACGAACCAGGCTCTTATCAGTGAACTTTCCAGAGAATTTACAATTGATGTAAATATTCTTCATGGGAAAATCACGCAAACACAAAAAGGAGCTTATGGCACCTTATTTGTACAGTTTGTTGGCGATAAAGAAGAAATAGACAGGGCGATCGCCTACATTCAAACCACTTCTGTACAAGTGGAGGTGAACCCAAATGAATAATGGATTGTTCGCGAACGTTGAAATGCAGGATATGATTACAGCAACGAATGAAACTCTATTTATGACAAGCATTTCAGTAGCAGGAACATTTATTCTTGGATTGTTACTTGGGTTGCTTTTATACCTGTCAGGCCCGGGAGGATTATGGCAGAACAAACCATTAAACTGGGTCACAGCAGCAATAGTTAACGTATTTCGAGCCATTCCTTTTATTATTTTAATACTGTTATTATTTCCGTTTACCGATTTTCTAATGGGGACGATTCGGGGACCTAAAGCCGCTCTTCCAGCCCTTATTATTGGGGGCGCACCTTTCTATGCTAGATTGGTGGAAATTGCCTTGAAGGAAGTGGATAAAGGCGTTATTGAAGCTGCAAAATCAATGGGAGCAAAATATTCCACCATTATTTTCAAGGTTCTATTGCCAGAATCAATGCCAGCCTTAATATCAGGAATTACGGTAACAGCCATTGCGCTGATTGGTTACACGGCGGTAGCAGGTGTGATTGGTGCAGGGGGACTTGGTGACTTTGCATACTTTTACGGATTCCAGCGCAGTGATTTTGGTGTTGTGCTTGTGTGTACGTTCTTAATTGTTGTGATCGTATTTATATTCCAATTCATTGGAGATTTGATTTCCCGCAAATTGGATAAAAGATAAAATTTTATAAAAAAGGGGATGGAAAGAATGAAAAAATTATGGACTAGTGTTCTTGCTGTATTATTTATCTTGCTACTCTCAGCATGTGGTTCTTCTGAAGAAGGTTCCTCTTCTGATGAAGGAAAAACGGAAATCAAAGTGGGAGCAACCAGTGTGCCGCACGCTGAAATTCTTCAGCAAGCAAAACCGATTCTTAAAGAGAAAGGAATTTCACTAAAAATCGAAGAATATCAGGACTACATTTTACCGAACAAGGATTTATCTGAAGGAAGAATTGATGCGAATTACTTCCAGCACATCCCTTACTTAAAGGCGCAGGAAGCTGAACACGGATACGATTTTGCGAACCTTGGCGGGATTCATATTGAGCCAATGGGTATTTACTCCAAGAATATTTCAAGTATTGATGAAATCGAAGAGGGAACAACGGTGATCATGAGCCGATCAGTAGCTGACCACGGACGTATTCTATCGCTTCTAGAAAAAGAAGGTTTAATTAAACTGGATGAAAGCATTGATAAAGTGAAAGCAACCGTTGATGATATTGTGGAAAATCCTAAAAATCTAAAATTTGATACAGGTGTCGATGCTGCTTTTCTTCCTCAAACGTATAAACGTGAAGAAGATGCCTTAGTAGCTATTAACACTAATTACGCTATTCAGGCCGGGTTGAATCCGAGTGAAGACGCGTTAATTCTAGAAGATTCTGAATCACCATATGTGAATGTTGTAGCGGCGAAAAGTGAGGACAAAGATTCCGAAGCTCTTCAAACACTAGTTGAGGTTCTTCATTCGGAAGAGATCCAAACTTATATTAAGGAAGAATATGATGGAGCTGTTGTCCCAGTTGATGGAAAGTAAAATAATGTGACGCATACTATACGTGACTTCGTTCATACTAACCGAAGTCACGTATTTTTTATAGGAGGCATTTTCATATGGAAGAACAAGATGTCAATTGGACAACGGCATTTTTACAAGAGTATAAACATGGTATAGGTATCTTTTCAGAAAAAATGCCTGAAGCTGCCCGTCATTTTAATGCTTTCTCAGAAGCATGTTTCAATGATGGAGAACTTTCTAAAAAAGATAAGCAGCTTATGGCTCTTAGTATAAGCATTGTTGCTCAGGATGAGTATTGCATGGTTTATCATACAAAAGGCTGCGTGGATCAAGCTGCAAGTGAGCAAGAAATCATGGAGGCTTGTGGAGTGGCTGCTGCATTTGGAGGCGGGGCTGCACTGAGGCAGGCAGTGACACTCGTACAGGATGCTTATTCTGATTTATCTACAACTAAACATTAGATATCATTCATCCAGAAGTTTTTTGAAAAGTAGAGAAAATCAGACTTATTATAAACAAATAGATGTATAAGGTTGTATTATTATTCAAATTCGCTCCAAAAATCCGTTTTTAGGTTTATATCAACTTTGGCGCGGGTAATGTTCTGTGATAAGCTAAATTGTGTAAAAAATCTGAAAGGGTTGATTTATTATTAGTGACTATCTGAGTTTGAATTACACTGCTGAAATGGAAAAAGCGATGCAACAAGCCCATAACATCAGTTATGCGGAATACAGCAGTAAGTTGGATGAAAGATTAAAGATTGAAGAAAAACGCCAACGTGAATTCGAACGGAGTCAGAAAATGGTCGCGCAAGTGGATCGTCAACTCCACAAATAAGGTGATAAAGAATCAGGTGATCTTAGGTCACCTGATTTTTTTGTTGCGTAAAAATTTGTTATCATAATAAGGAAGGAACTTGTTAACTCGTTGATATAGAACCTTTCTAATTAAAGAATTGAACCACTTGCTGACAAAGGAAATCAGTTGATATCAGATTCTAAATGATATAAGATTGTAATGAGAATAAATTGAGAATGGTTTTTTAATCTACATTAACCAGCACATTCAATAACTATAGATACTGGAGGTATTATTTATGGCAGGGTCAACGCTTGAAATCAAGGATCTTCATGTAGAAATTGAAGGTCAGCAAATCTTAAAAGGTGTAAATCTTACAATTACTGGCGGTGAATTTCACGCTGTTATGGGTCCTAATGGAACTGGTAAATCAACACTTGCATCAGCAGTAATGGGACATCCTAAATATGAAGTAACTCAAGGTGAAATCCTTCTTGACGGTAAAGACGTTCTTGAAATGGAAGTTGATGAGCGTGCACAAGCCGGGTTGTTCTTAGCAATGCAGTATCCAAGTGAAATCAGTGGTGTAACAAACTCTGACTTTTTACGTTCAGCGATCAATGCACAGCGTGAAGAAGGCGATGAAATCTCTCTAATGAAATTCATTAAAGAGATGGATGCTACTATGGACACTCTTGATATGGATAAGAATATGGCGCAGCGTTATCTTAACGAAGGCTTCTCTGGCGGTGAGAAAAAGCGCAATGAAATCCTTCAACTTATGATGGTTCAACCAGCTATTGCCATTCTCGATGAGATTGACTCTGGCTTAGATATCGATGCATTGAAAGTAGTTGCGAAAGGGATTAACCAAATGCGCAATGATTCATTTGGGTGCTTGATGATTACCCACTATCAGCGTCTGCTTAATTACATTACACCGGACAAAGTACACGTCATGATGCAAGGACGCGTTGTGAAATCCGGCGGTCCGGAGCTAGCACAGCGTCTAGAAGAAGAAGGTTATGACTGGATCAAGCAGGAGCTTGGCATCGAAGACGAAACGATCGGTCAACAGGCGTAATAGACAGGAGGGATAATATGACTGTAAAAGTCTCACTACCATATGACAAAGAATATGTAACACAATTCTCTCAAGGTTTACAAGAACCAGAGTGGATGCAGGCTTTTCGTTTACATGCCCTAGAGAAATCAGCTTCTTTGGACATGCCAAAGCCTGACAAAACCAACGTTAGTAATTGGAACTTCTCGGATTTTAAGCATGATGTAAGTGGAGAAACGATTGCATCATTGACAGATCTTCCTGATGAAATACAGAACTTTCTTGATCATGAAAAAGAACAGCAAAACCTTGTGATTCAGCGTAACCATACGGTTGCGTACGGGGAACTTGATTCAAAACTGAAAGAGCAGGGTGTTGTGTTCACAGATATGAAAACGGCTGTCCGTGAACATAGTGATCTGATCCAGGAATATTATATGACGGATGCTGTTCATGTTGATGAGCACCGTTTGACGGCACTGCATGCAGCTTTAATGAATGGTGGAGTATTCTTATATGTTCCTAAGAATGTAGAAGTAGAAGAACCACTGCAAGCTATTTTCTGGCAGGAGGATCCGGAAGCCTCTCTGATTAATCACGTACTAGTGGTGGCTGAAGAAAACAGTTCTGTCACGTATGTAGAGAATTATATTTCTCATAATAAAGAAGAAAAAACTTCGGCTAATAACATTACAGAAGTTTTTGCTAAAGCTGGGGCAAAAGTATCCTTTGGAGCAGTTGATAACTTTGAAGCAGGTACAACTGTATATACTAATCGACGCGGCGTAGCAGATCGCGACGCTGTGATTGAGTGGGCCCTTGGACAAATGAACGAAGGTGACACAATTTCTGAAAACATCACCCATTTGATTGGTGATAACTCACATTCTGATGCTAAAACGGTAGCAATTGGCCGCGGTTCACAAAAACAAAACTTCACAGCAAACATTACACACTTTGGAAAAGCTTCCGAGGGGTATATCCTCCAGCATGGTGTAATGAAGGATAAATCATCAGCGATCTTTAATGGTATCGGAAAAATTGAACATGGTGCTACAAAGTCCAATGCTGAACAAGAATCTCGTGTGCTTATGCTGAGTAAAGATGCACGTGGTGATGCGAACCCAATCCTGCTAATTGATGAAGATGATGTTACGGCAGGTCACGCTGCTTCTGTAGGTCGTGTAGACCCAGTTCAAATGTATTATTTGATGAGTCGGGGGATTTCTCAATTAGAAGCAGAGCGTCTGATTATACACGGGTTTTTAGCACCGGTGGTAAAACAGCTGCCTGTAGAAGCTGTTAAACAGCAGTTGACGAGAGTGATTGAAAGGAAAGTCTATTAATGGATATTAAAGCGGTTCGTGACGCCTTTCCGATTTTGCATCAGGAAGTAAATGGACATCCGCTCGTTTATCTGGATTCTTCCGCAACATCTCAAAAACCTGTTCAGGTCATTGACAAGATTTCTGAATATTACCGTGGGTATAATTCAAATGTGCACCGTGGCGTTCACACTCTTGGAACACATGCGACTGATGAATATGAAGGAGCCCGTGAAAAGGTTAGAAAGTTTATTCATGCAAACAGTACGCAAGAAGTTATTTTTACAAGAGGGACAACTACAGCCATAAACACGGTTGCTGTAAGCTATGGGCGTGAAAATGTAGGGGAGGGTGATGAAATCGTCATTACCCCGATGGAGCACCATAGTAATATCATTCCGTGGCAGCAATTAGCAAAAGTGACTGGAGCTACATTGAAGTATGTGCCGCTTCAGGCTGATGGCACAATTCTTTTAGATGATGTTGAGAAGACGGTCACAGAGAATACTAAGATTGTTGCTCTAGCACATGTATCAAATGTGCTGGGAACCATTAACCCTATTAAAGAAGTAGCTGCCATTGCTCATAAGAATGGTGCCGTTATTCTTGTAGATGGAGCTCAAGGGGCTCCGCACATGAATGTGGATGTCCAGGATCTTGACTGCGACTTTTATGCCTTCTCAGGACATAAAATGTGCGGACCAACTGGCATCGGTGTTCTTTATGGGAAGAAGAGCTTGCTCAATGAAATGGAACCCGTAGAGTTTGGCGGAGAGATGATTGACTTTGTTAACCTTTATGATTCAACATGGAAAGAACTTCCGTGGAAATTCGAAGGAGGCACTCCAGTAATAGCCGGCGCTATAGGCCTTGGAGCTGCGATCGATTTTCTTACTGAAGTCGGCTTAGATCAAATAGTTGAACATGAGCATAAGTTGATCGAGTACGCACGGAAACAAATGGAACAGGTAGAAGGGTTAACGATATATGGACCTGAAAAAAGGGCTGGACTGATTACTTTTAATTTATCAGACGTTCATCCGCATGATTTAGCTACTGTCTTAGATGCGGAAGGGATCGCAGTTCGCGCCGGACATCACTGTGCTCAGCCCCTAATGAAGTGGCTTGAGGTGTCTGCTACTGCCCGGGCAAGTTTTTATCTATATAACACGGAAGAAGATATCGATCGATTTGTTCAAGGATTACAAACGACAAAGGAGTATTTTGGTGATGTCTTTTAATAACCTAGATACACTTTATCGCCAAGTTATTATGGACCATTACAAAAACCCTCGTAATCGTGGTACAGTAGAGGGAGATCATCTTACTGTGGATATGAATAATCCAACATGTGGTGATCGAATTCAGCTTCAGCTTCAAGTGAATGATGATATAGTTGAAGATGCTAAATTCGATGGCGAAGGCTGTTCGATTAGCATGTCCTCAGCATCCATGATGACACAGGCGATCAAAGGAAAAAAAGTTGAAGAAGCCTTAAAGATGTCCCATATGTTTTCTGACCTAATGCTTGGCAATGATGTTGAAGATAGTGACATGGATCTTGGGGACATTGAAGCTTTGCAAGGTGTTGCTAAGTTTCCAGCACGTATTAAATGTGCAACGCTGGCATGGAAGGCAATGGAAAAAGGTGTGGACGATGAACAAGAAGCTTAATTGTTTTATATACCAAAAGGAGGTATTTAATCATGGCTAAAAAAGCGCCAGAAGTTGGGGAATATCAATACGGATTTCATGAAAGAGACGTATCTATTTTCCGAACTGAAAAAGGTTTGACAGCAGAAGTTGTTAAGCAAATCTCCGATTATAAAGAAGAACCAGAGTGGATGCTTGATTTCCGTCTTAAGTCACTTGAGCAGTTCTATAAAAAGCCAATGCCTCAATGGGGCGGTGACTTGTCCGAACTGGACTTTGATGATATTACGTACTATGTAAAACCATCTGAAGGATCAGAACGTTCATGGGATGAAGTTCCTGAAGAAATTAAAAACACCTTCGATCGTCTGGGGATTCCTGAAGCAGAGCAGAAGTACCTTGCAGGGGTTTCTGCCCAGTACGAATCTGAAGTAGTTTATCACAATATGGAGAAGGATCTTGAAGAGCTAGGTGTAGTTTTTAAAGATACTGATACGGCCTTGAAAGAAAACGAAGAGCTGTTTAGAGAGTACTTTGCTAAATCTATTCCAGCTTCAGATAACAAGTTCTCTGCCCTGAATTCGGCTGTTTGGTCTGGTGGTTCTTTCATTTATGTTCCAAAAGGACAGAAAGTTGAGACACCATTACAGGCTTATTTCAGAATTAACTCTGAGAACATGGGACAATTTGAGCGTACCCTAATCATTGTTGATGAAGGAGCTTCTGTACACTATGTTGAAGGTTGTACAGCACCGACTTACTCATCAAGCTCATTACACAGTGCCGTAGTTGAGATTTTTGTTAAAAAGAATGCATACTGCCGTTATACAACGATCCAAAACTGGGCGAACAACGTGTATAACCTTGTTACAAAACGCGCTGTTGCGGAAGAGAATGCCACAATGGAATGGGTAGACGGTAACTTAGGCTCTAAGCTTACAATGAAATACCCATCTGTGATTCTTAAGGGCGAAGGTGCCCGAGGAATGACGTTGTCTATCGCACTTGCTGGTAAAGGGCAACATCAGGATGCAGGGGCAAAAATGCACCACCTGGCACCGAACACTTCTTCTACAATCGTATCTAAATCAATTTCTAAACACGGTGGTAAAGTAACATACCGGGGAATTGTACAATTTGGACGTAAAGCAGAAGGTGCTCGATCTAACGTTGAATGTGATACGCTGATTATGGATAATAAATCTACATCAGATACGATTCCTTACAATGAAATTATGAATGAAAATATTTCTCTAGAACACGAAGCCAAGGTTTCGAAAGTATCTGAAGAGCAATTGTTCTACCTCATGAGCCGCGGTATCTCTGAAGAGGAAGCAACTGAAATGATTGTAATGGGCTTTATTGAACCATTTACAAAAGAACTTCCTATGGAATACGCTGTAGAAATGAACCGTCTCATTAAATTCGAAATGGAAGGTTCTATTGGATAATAACTATAAACCCTTATCACAACAACATGTGTGGTAAGGGTTTATTTTTGGTTTGTGTCTGTGTTCTGCCGAGTATCCATACTAATATCAGGCATAAAAAAGTACAAAAAAGTACAAAAATCGAGGCTGTTTTTTAAAATTTCGATAAGTTGTGTTATACTATACAGATAAGAAACTAAAGAATGAATATTAGCTATAGGAATCTTTAGTGGAATAGTACAAACAAAGAATGATCAAACTCTTTAAGATTGTAAAGTTTCACTAATAAAAAGCCCATTTTGATCAACCTTTCAAAAGGGTTTTTTTATTTGTTATAAATCTTGGTATTGAGAGAAATTTATGATTAAACTTTATTTCAAAGCTACATATACTGACAAAATGTTAATTCCAATAACCAGAATTCCATAACGAAGTTTGGTATCTTTTCAATAGAAAAGTTTCCATATATATATAAATAAAAAGAGGAGTTTTTTTATTATGTTAAAATTATGCTGGAAACGTCTAGGTATCGTCGCTGGACTTTTACTTTCACTAGTAGTAGCAGGATGCGGATCCGATAATGGAGATTCTGCCTCAAGCGACGAGTCGTCCGATAAAAGTAGTGGCGGCGTCAGTGAAGAAGTAGACTACACGATTACAGGGATAGAACCAGGAGCAGGAATAACAGAACTTTCAAAAAAGACTTTAGAAGAATATGAAAACTTAGAAGGTTGGACACTTCAAGAAAGTTCAACAGCAGGTATGATAGGTGCACTGCAGGAGGCCATTCAGAACGAAGAACCAATTATTGTAACAGGTTGGACTCCGCACTGGATATTCTCTGCGTATGATTTGAAGTTCCTAGAAGATCCGAAAGGCACACTCGGCAAAACTGAAAACATTAATACAATAGTAAGGAAAGGCTTAGAAGAGGACATGCCTATTGCTTATCAAATTCTTGATCGTTTCCATTGGGAACCAGAAGATATTGAATCTGTCATGCTTAGCGCGCAAGAATCTTCATATGAGGAAGCTGCAAAGAGTTGGGTAGAAGAGAATTCGAAAAAAGTAGATGAATGGACAAAAGGTGTTGATAAGGTAGACGGAAAAGAAATCGAATTAGTATCAACCCTATGGGAGACAGAACGTGCTTCCGGCAATGTGATGAAGGTAGTATTAGAACAACAGGGGTACGAGGTAACATTGAAAACCGTAGCTCCAGCAATTGTATTCCAATCAATAGCTGGCGGAGATGCGGATGCAACGGTAGCTCCATGGCTGCCTACAACACACGGCTCTTTCTATGAGAAATACAAAGAAGACTTTGTTGATTTAGGTGAGAACTTAACAGGAACAAAGAATGGATTCGTTGTTCCCGAATACATGGACATTGAATCAATTAAGGATTTACAACCAAAAGAATAATCACATAAATAAAGAGTCTTGAGAAGTTTAGTTAAGTTAAAGCCTTTTCTATTGGACAAGGTAGTATTGATACTACGCCGTACAGATGGTTTCTATCTGTACGGCTTTTTTATTCACGACCAATGGTAAAGACTAGAAGGGATGTTTTCATACTCATGTTTTCGTCATAGAAAACGTGATACTATAATATTATCTCTAATACAGATAGAAGGTCTTTTATGTTTATAATCATTGCTTTACTTATTGGATTTGTAACGGCATTAGCTGGAAGTGTTGCAGGGCTGGGCGGTGGAGTCATATTGGTACCTGCGCTTCTATTTCTTAGCGACCATTCTCAATCATTTACCTGGGTCACTCCACAGAAGATTGTAGGAATTTCTTTAGTTGTGATGATTTTTACTGGGCTGTCATCAACTTTATCCTATTTTAAACATAGGCGAGTGGACCTAAAGGCAGGGTTTCTTCTACTGATTGGAAGTGTCCCTGGGGGTATATTAGGCTCTTGGCTAATTCAGTTTTTCGAAGCAGATCACTTTGCCTTATTGTTTGGAAGTGTCATGATTGTTGTATCCTTATTATTTTTTCTTCCAAGAAAGCCACCTAATAAGAACGTATTAAAAGGGAAGAAAAGGAATATAGACCTTAATGGAGAAAAGTATTCCTATACGTTTCCCTTTGGCTATGGATTCCTTTTATCTTTTATAATAGGTATACTATCTGGACTGCTTGGGATAGGTGGAGGATCGCTTATCGTTCCAGTTTTGATACTGTTGTTTCGATTTCCTCCTCATATTGCGACCGCAACATCGATGTTCATAATATTCATTTCAAGTATAACCAGTGCGTCTACTCATATCTTTTTAGGGCATGTTGATTGGGCTCGAACCCTTTATTTTATCCCTGGTGCCTATTTGGGAGGCATGTGCGGAGCATTCATTAATCGAAAAGTTGATGGACAGGCAGTAGAATGGTTTCTCCGTATATTACTTATTATGGCTGGCATACGATTAATCTGGCAAGGTATTGGATAAGGAGACTGATTATGAAGGAAAAAATCTTTTTATATTATACCAGCGATTTGCATAGTCACTTTGAGAATTGGCCTCAAATTGCAGGGTATTTTAATCAACGAAAAAAACTGCACCATATAAATGAGGAGAGCTTTTGGCTGCTGGATAATGGGGATCATGTTGATCGGTTCCACCCATTAACAGAAGGCTTAATGGGAAAAGGAAATGTTGAACTTCTTAACGAAGCAGGTTATAGTTTTGCAAACTTAGGAAATAACGAAGGAATCACCTTATCCTATGATGACTTGTATTCCTTATATGATAAAGCTAATTTTGATATTGTTTGTGCTAATCTAAAATCTCAAAAAACTGCTCAGCCTCATTGGTTGAAACCCTACAAAGTAGTCCAATCCAAACACGGGGTCAAGATCGGAGTGATAGGGCTTACGGCTCCTTTTGAGACCTTTTACAGGCTGCTTGGCTGGTCAATTGCTTCGCCTTTTGATGTATTAGATCAGCTCTTGGAAGAGGTTCAAGAACAAGCTGATATCGTCGTCCTTCTCTCTCACTTAGGCATGTATGATGATGAAGAGATCGCCAAACGTTATCGAGGAATTGATGTAATTATCGGAGGTCACACGCACCACCTCTTTCAAAACGGTGAGATAACAAATGAGTCTATATTAACAGCCGTCGGCAAACACGGTACCCATTTAGGTGAAGTGCTAATTGAGTGGGATCATGGGACACAGTCGATAACTAACAAAGAAGCTTACGCCGTGCCTACAGAAAATATGAAAAAAGATAACATGGTGACAAACCAGGTCGAAGATAAGAGGCGCCATGCGCTTGAACATCTTCAGACCCCTCTAGCCAGCATTGAGCAGCCGTTAAAGATTGCCTGGTTTAAGGAAACACCGCTTATGAAACAATTTACCGAAGAAATGCAAAACTGGACTAATGCAGATCTTGCTATGTTGAATTCCGGTGTATTATTGGATCATATTCATTCTGGAGTAATTACCTTGGAGGACATTCATAGAATTTGCCCTCACCCCATGAATCCATGCAAAGTTGAACTTTTTGGTGATGAGCTGCTGGAAGTGATTCGAGTCGCTCATACAAAAAAATTCACGGAAATTCGCCTAAAGGGTTTAGGTTTTAGAGGAGAAGTGATCGGTAAAATGGTGTTTTCAGGAGTAGAGATTGACACGGAAGAAGGATCTGATGGTGAAATTCATGTCCGTGACGTTCGTATGAATGGAAAGGCCATTGATAAGAAGAGGGCGTATTCATTGGGCACTGCTGACACCTTTACGTTTGGCAGACTTTTTCCTGAAATCGCCTATGCTAAAAATAAAAAATATTACATGCCAGAGCTGCTGCGCGATGTTCTTGCCCAGTCTCTCCGTTCATCGTGTAAAGAGGAACGGAGTACTCACTTCTAATTTGAATGATGGTAAAATGTGAAACAACTTTATAACTGGATGCTTAAACCCCTCCTCACCGACATATAGATAGTGCAGGAGGGGTTGTTCTATGAAAAAAAAGAAAGCAAATCCACCCTCAATTGGGAAGAGGATTCTTATTACTTTTATTTGTTTCCTGATTATTACCGGTTCGTGCCTATGGTTAATTGACAGAGGGATTACACCAGCAATCCAGGATATCGCAAATACGAAAGCTCATCAATTGGCGAGGGTTGCTATTAACGAAGCAGTGAGCAGGCAAATCTCTGAGGGTATAGATTACGACGACCTGGTGGAGATTGAAAAAGATAATGAAGGAAACATAGTTTCGATGGGATGGAATTCTCTCGTTGTAAACAAAGCTTTAAGGGACACCACTATGAGAGTACAGCATTTCCTTAGACGAATGGAACAAAACGATCTGCCCATGGATGTAACATTAAAAGCGGATCTTGAGCCGCAAGAAGGAGATCCAAGTGTAGAACCAGTGACTTTAATTCGAGTGCCAATCGGGCTGGCAACAAATAACACACTTCTATCAAACTTGGGCCCAAAGGTACCAGTCCAGTTGCAGGTTATTGGAGATGTTCAAACACAATTTAAAAATGAAATTACCGAATATGGAATTAACTCTGCACATTTTCAACTGTGGATTCATTATAAAGTTAGCTTGAGAGTGGTCATCCCATTTTCTTCAGAACCTACAGTAGTAACCAATAAAATTCCGATAGATACTCGCATGGTTATGGGTGAAGTACCTGAATTTTATAATGAAGATGGTAACAATGAGTCTCCGACGTTCTCCATCCCAATGGACCCCTTGCAATAAAGGAAGGTTCCTGATAAACTATGTGGGAACTGAATATGCGTGACCTTATCAGATCGGTGAGGTAGAGGCGCAGACTTTATTAGTATTCTGTGGGAGCATGACAACGAAGATCACACGAAGAAAGGGGAGTCCTGCCGAAGTTTATTGCAGCTGTCAATCTGCTTTAATCTGGTGTATATCTAAACAAGAAATACACTCTCATGCATGCTTTTATTGGTGTATGGGGCGCTACTGATCGAAATGGAGGATAATCAAGTTGCTAACAAGGCAATGATAGATTATTTTCTATCATTGTCTTTTTTGTGTTTTAATTGCTCTTTTACATTCCTCAATTTTTATCTCCAGTAGAATCCCGCAGTCACCGAATAACCATCTTAAGTTAAACGGAGGGGACGATTTTGGAAGGAACGATTTACTCACTAATTCCACCATTACTAATGCTTGTGCTTGTGATTGCAACGAGAAAGGTTATTTTATCATTAGCTGCAGGCATTCTTGTTGGGGCGTTTATGCTGACACAGTTAAATATAATGGAAGGAATACAAACGATTTGGAGCGTTTTCGCTTCGATTTTCTACAGCGAAGGAACCCTTAATACAGGAAATATTTATTTGTTGGCCTTTTTACTATTACTCGGAGTTGCCACAGCTTTTATGACAGCTTCCGGCAGTAGCAGAGCTTTTGGTAAATGGGCTGTAAACCGTATTACAACGCGAAGAGGGGCAAAGCTTGTACCTGTTTTGCTAGGAATAATTATTTTTATCGATGACTATTTTAACGCCCTTGCGGTAGGACAGGTAGCCAGGCCTGTTACAGACCGTCACAAGATTTCCAGGGCCAAATTGGCCTATTATATAGACTCCACTTCGGCACCGGTAACCGTTATTTCCCCCATTTCAAGCTGGGGCGCTTATATTATCGGTACAATAGGAAGCATCTTAGCTGCAAACGAAATTGCAGATTATCAAGCGTTCGAAGCTTTTGTCAGAATGATTCCTTATAACTTTTATGTGTTTGCGGCATTGCTTCTTGTTTTCCTAACCGTTTTTATGAAAGTAGACATTGGACCGATGCGTACTCATGAAAAAAGAGCGGTCCAAACAGGTGAACTCATTGACCCTGATAAGAAAAATGATGTTCCTGGAGACTTAAATGAGGAGTTTCAAGATCATAACCATGGAAAAATATCTCATCTCGTCTGGCCGATCACGGTGTTAATCGTGGGTACAGTTCTCTCCATGGTGATAACCGGAATAAGGAATTCATCAGAATCCGTGAACTTATTAAGTATATTTGCTAATACAAATGTGAATATTTCATTATTTATTGGTGGGTTATTATCGGTACTTTTAGCTGTAGCACTTTACTTTAAACAGCCTGAACCTAAATCAAGCATGAACCACGTATTTGTGGAAGGGATAAAAGCAATGCTGCCAGCTGTATATATCCTTCTTTTCGCCTGGATGATCGGAGACATCATCAATCAGCTTGGTACAGGTGAGTATCTGGTTGGTTTTGTGAACCAGGCATCGATTAATGTAGCTTTATTGCCGTTTCTATTCTTTATAGTTGCAGGATTCATGGCGTTAGCTACAGGAACGTCGTGGGGAACCTTTGGAATTATGCTGCCTATAGCAGGCCAAGTTGCTGCAGGAATTGACGTAAGTATAGTACTGCCTGCTTTATCAGCGGTGCTGGCAGGCTCTGTATTTGGAGACCATTGCTCTCCTATTTCGGACACAACCATCCTTTCATCAACCGGTGCTGGCTCCAATCATATTGATCATGTACTTACACAATTACCTTATGCCTTTATGGCAGCCTTTGCTGCTGGAGTTGGCTATTTATTGTTAGGTTTCACAGGACAATTGGTATGGGCATTCATAATTACAATTATCATCACCGCTGTAATAGCCGCTATTGTCCATTTCTATTTATCAAAAGACTATAGTGCTAGGTAAAATATACTTGTCTGAGAGGCGCTTTAAAGCGCCTCTCTTTTTTATTCCATTCACAATTAAAGGGCTTTTTAAGAAAATTGAATACCAAAATATTGCTTTGACATCTAATGAGCACTATGGTTATAATCTAAGTATAAATAATCAGAAAAAAAGAAAAATTGTAAAGATTCTCTTTTCCTTGCTTGTCACATAAAGTATAGAGAAAGGATTCTGATTATGAAAGGGAGGTCTTTTCACATGGAAAATCGATCACAATGGGGGTCAGGGGCAGGATTTTTATTTGCTGCCATGGGTTCGGAAATTGGTTTAGGGAACATCTGGCTTTTTCCCGCCACAGCTTACGAAAGTGGAGGCGGCGCATTTATTATTCCTTATCTGTTTGCATTATTAACGGCAGGGATACCGTTACTAATTTTGGAGTACACGATAGGTCATAAGTACCGTGGTTCAGCTCCTAAATCTCTAGGAAGGGTTAGAAAAGGATTCGAATGGATAGGCTGGTGGCAGGTAACGATTGCTTTCGTTATTTCTACTTATTACGCCGTGATTATTGCCTGGGCAATTATGTATGCATATTATTCTTTTGGTTTAACTTGGGGCGATGATCCTACCAGCTTTTTCGTAGGAGACTTTTTAACACTTACAGATCCAGGGACTTTCGGTGGTCTAGTTCCAAAAATTTTACTACCGCTGTTAATTGTCTGGGTTATTACATTGGGTGTTCTTTCTAAAGGTGTTAAGAAAGGTATTGAAAGAGCAAACAAAATCTTTATTCCTACTTTAGTTATCTTGTTTACGATTATGGTCATCAGAGCTGTGACTTTGGAAGGGGCTGCAGCAGGGCTATCAGCATTCTTTACACCTGATTGGTCTAGTATTGCCGACCCGCAGGTTTGGGTAGCAGCATACGGACAGATATTCTTCAGTTTATCAATTGCTTTTGCTATTATGGTGACTTATGCTTCCTATCTTCCTAAGAAATCTGATATAACGAACAATGCTTTTATCACTGGATTTGCAAACTCATCCTTTGAAATCCTGGCGGGGATTGGCGTTTTTGCCGCAATCGGTTTTATGGCATTTACCTATGATACAACCGTTAGTCAGCTAGCGGCTGAAAAGGGTGTTGGAGGAGTAGGACTTGCTTTCATGGTATTCCCGGAAATTGTCAGTCAAATTCCGGGGATTCCAAGAATTTTTGGTTTTCTATTCTTTGCGTCCTTAGTATTGGCAGGGTTGTCTTCACTCATTTCGATTACGGAGACATACGTTGCAGCTGTATCTGAAAAGTTCAATATCTCACGCGGCAAATCAATAGCGATTGGTGGAGGGCTTTCTGCTCTTATTTCTTTACTTTACGCTACGCGAGGTGGACTGAACCTTTTGGACACTGTAGACCATTTCATCAACTCCTACGGGGTAGCAATGGCCGGGCTGTTCGAAGTTGTGGCCTTAGCCTGGTTCGCTAAGGGACTTAAGGGTTTTCAAGCACATGCCAACGAAATTTCTGATATTAGATTAGGTACCTGGTGGCGAATTTGCCTTGGGATAATTACACCTGTAGTGCTTGGGTACATGCTTCTGCAAAACTTACGTGCGGAATTGTCAGCGGCATACGGAGGCTATCCAATTGATTTCTTATTTAACTTTGGATGGATCGTTGCCATTGGAGCCATTTTTGTGGGCGCATTAATGTCCATTAAAAAGTGGCCGAATAATGAACTGGAACAGCAGTCAAATGAAGAGAAAAAGGAGGTTGCTCGCTAATGGCTATCGTCATGTTTATTGTCACTATAGTTATAATTTGGGGCGGCCTGGCACTTAGTATAACGAATGCAGTGAAAAAGTCTAAATCTCAAAGTTAGAATAAAAAGACCCGGTGTCCCCTCACGAGGGGGCACGCGGGTCTTTTTGTAAAATTTTATTTTGAATTTCGAGCTATTTTCTCCCACTTCTTTAAATAAGGATAAGGGTCAAATGACCATTCATTTTCTCCATTATCTTTGTACATGCCGTAATGAAGGTGAGGAGGGAATTTTCCAGAGGTTCCTGGAGGTCCATAACCGGTAGCACCGACACTTCCAATTACATCTCCGGGCTTCACTACGTCCCCCACATCGACTCCATCTTTAAATCCATTTAAGTGGGCATAATAATGGTAAATATTATAAATATCTCTTATTCCAATTCTCCAACCCCCATATTTGTTCCAGCCTTTCATTTCAACGACACCGTAAGTGGTGGATTTTACAGGGACTCCATAGTTAGCAAAGATGTCCGTTCCCTCATGGATCCGTCTTCCGCCAAATCCACGTGCGTCTCCCCATGTGTTGTTATAACTGTAATTGGCTTCAAGAGGCAATGGGAAGTCTCGGTCTGTCAATGCTACAGTTTGGAACTTTTTAAATACTTCGGCCGTATTCATAATGGTTTGAACAGTTAAATCACGTTTATAATAATTCCATAGAGCTATTCTGATGTCATCTCTAGTTGTACCATAGGACTTTATATAGCTTCCTATGGACCAAAGGACGTCTTCATCGTTTGTTATATCAGCTTTCTTATCATCGTTTCCGCTGGCTCCCCATCCATTTGGAAAAAACAAAGAAGGTCCTTTAACTCCTTTCCAAAATAATGGATCAGGCTTAATTGCTGTTACTCTTTCCTCGGGAATTTCTTCGTTTACTTGTCGTTCATATTGGTCAATTGCAGCAAAGTAATACCAAGGGATATTGGTGACAGCAGAAGTTTTTTTGTAAAGAGACATACGTTCAGACTCTTCGCTTGCTGAAGCATTATACATAAAGAACAACTGACACATAGCTGTAATCACGATGGTTAAAAGTACTGTAGCACGAATGTTCATTTATATTCACCTTCAAATTAATTGGTACAGTTTAGCCTTTCTTACCTATCAGGCTCTTATGCTTGGTAAAGTTAGGGAAAGAGTTAAGAAGGATCAGTGTCAGTATTCTCTGCCTGATCTCCTTTACCTTGAGGAGCTTCCTTCATTTTTTGAATAATATTATCGATCACTTCATTATATTGATCATCATAAACTGTGGAGTTACTTAAGCTTTGAATATCGCCAAATGCAGAAGGGTTATCAGAGACATATACATGGTAAAAGCTTGGAACTAATGAGTAGGCTGTCTTTTTCACCATATCAGCTGATAGCTCTCGATCTTGACCTTCCGGAGCTTGATAAGCAACAAGAACTTCTTCATCAGTAACAAGAGTTGCTACGTCCTCAAATTCATCGTATTTGAGAATCATGCGTGAAATCATGTCAGCCACTTTTTCTTTATTAACTTTAAAGTTCTGATTTTGTTCCGCGTCCTGGTCAAGCTGATCTTTTTCATAACGAACGTAACCTACCTGTCCTTCCATGGGGCGGTCGTTATAGTCATCCATTTCATTTCGATGGAGTGCTTCATCCGTACCCTTGTCTCTTGCTTCTTCTTTCTGAGCTTCCGTACAACCTGCTAATAACAGGAAAGTCAGTCCCATTATAAGTGTAATTAATCTATAGTTTTTCATGTTAAATCCTCCTGTTGATATGACAACTTACTTTTAGGTTGGACTTTTTTTAAGGAATGATACAAAATTTTTACGGATGTATTGTCACCACTGTTTTTAAATATGGTACACTAATGACAAGGTATGAGGTGATCCGAGTGATTGAACTGTTTGGGAAAACATATGAAGTCGTTGAGAATTATCGAGATGGCTTTAATGAGGAAGAATTAGAAGGCCGTTTTAGTGATATTTTAAGTAAATATGATTTTATAGTAGGGGATTGGGGCTACGGTCAGCTTCGTCTTAAAGGTTTTTACGATGATCAAAATGCTAAAGCCACTTTTGAAACGAAAATAAGTACGCTTGAGGATTATTTATACGAATATTGTAACTTTGGCTGTGCTTACTTTGTGTTGAAAAAAGTAGTCAAGTAACTCAAAAAACCGGCAAGGTGTAGAAACCATGCCGGTTTTTTTATGAGGAACCTTCACAAAAAAACGGAAGGCTTTAATTAAATAAGCTCGTGTAATCGTGCTCTAAGTTCTTCTGCATAAATCTCATTAATTTGAAAAATATGTTCAAGATAGTTTGGTTTATCCAACTTTTCGTGATCTAAAAGGCCGAACCTATTTTTGTTTAGGTCTAAAACCATGGTTTGATCCGGGAAGTGATCTGTTCGAAGAAAGGCCAATTCGTATTGGTGTCCCCCGACGGTAAACGCAACAAAACGGGTTGTTACATTTTCCGTAACATCTTTCATGAGTTGATAATCACTCATAACGTCAGCTCCTATTTTTCAAACTTTAGATGTGGTTTATGATCCAGGTGATGGTTGGCTTTAATAAAGCGGACTGTTCGTGTTTTAGCACGCATGACAATCGAGTCCGTTTCAACCAGATCGCCTCCAAGAAATTTCACGCCATTTAACAGTTCACCTTCTGTCACACCTGTAGCGGCGAAAATTGCATCATCACCCCTGACAAGATCATTTAAGGTAAGGTGCTGAAGAGGATCTTCAAGTCCCATAGTCTGGCAGCGTTGTGCTTCTTCATCGTTTTGAGGGACAAGTCTAGCTTGCATATCACCGCCTAGGCTTTTGATGGCAGCTGCGGATATAACTCCTTCAGGTGCACCGCCAGTCCCTACGAAAAGGTCCACACCTGTTTGGGGCAGACATGTTGCAATCGAAGCACCAACATCTCCGTCTCCAAAAAGCTTAACACGAGCACCTTTTTTAATGACACGCTCGATAATTTCTTGATGACGCTCTCGTTCCTGAATGATAACGGTTAGATCTTCAATGCGTTTATTATTTGCTCTGGCAACGATATCAATAGTGCGTTCTATAGGATCGTCGATATGTATGAGACCTCTAGCCCTTTTTCCTGCGGCTATTTTGTCCATGTACATATCAGGAGCATGAAGCAAAGTACCGCGTTCCGCTGCTGCAATAACCGCCATGGCATTATTATGACCTTTTGCAACAATATTAGTACCTTCTAATGGATCAACAGCGATATCTACCTTAGGCCCTGTTTTATCTCCAAGCTCCTCACCAATGTAAAGCATAGGGGCTTCGTCTAATTCGCCTTCGCCAATGACAACAACCCCGTCCATTGAGACTGAATCAAACATCGTTCTCATTGCGGTTGTAGCAGCATCGTCGGCATTCATTTTATCGCCGCGGCCCATCCATTGTGCAGAAGCTATGGATGCTGCTTCTGTTACACGTACTAATTCTAATGCGAGTTCTCTATCCAATAAGTTCGCCTCCGATTCCTTTAATTCCACTATATACTATAGCAGAATTCGTATAAAAACGTAAATATACATCCTAATATCCTATGAAAAGACAATTGTGTTATTCTATTTAAGTGAAAGAGTGTTAGAAGGAGGAGTCATCATGTATTTTGTTGATCGGAAAAAAATTGAAGAGTTGTTGTTATATATGGAAACATTGCTAGAGGAACAAAAGAAGCATACATTCCAAACGTTTACCGACTATTTAAGTTTAGAAAGGCTGACACATCTTTGTGTGGAAATTATCATTGATGTGGGCAATCAAATGATTGATGGCTTTATCATGCGGGATCCTGGAAGCTATGAGGATATCATTGATATTTTAACCGATGAAAAAGTTCTTCCTGAAGAGGAATTAAGCGCCTATAAAGAAATAATTAAACTCCGTAAAATCGTTGTACAGCAGTACTTAACGGTTGATCATGAAGCGATCTTGCAAACTTGGGATCAAAACAGTGTGTCGCTTAATAATTTTCCGGATCGGGTTCGTAAGTATTTGACCGACGAGTTAGGTCCAGTAAGTGCTTTCTCAAAGGAGTAAAATGGGAAATATAAGAGTAAATTGAGAGAGCGGGTGTGAAATTAATGAAAAAGTACAAGGCTTATTTTATCGATTTAGATGGAACCATGTACAGAGGCAAAGATCCAATTCCTGGAGCTGCAGAGTTTGTTAAGTTTGTACAGGCGCAATCGATTCCTTTTATGTATTTGACAAACAATTCGTCGGCTAAACCAGAGCAGGTAGTGGAGAAGTTGATGAATATGGGCATCCCTGCTGCAGACGATCAAGTATTTACTTCAAGTCTTGCGACAGCAAAATATGTCACTTCTTTGCAGTCCGAGGCCAAGGTATATGTTATTGGAGAAGAAGGGCTTTATGATGCTCTAGAGAAAGAAGGGCACGAGGTCACTGATGATGGAGCGGATTATGTGATTGTAGGAATTGATCGTCACATTTCTTATGAAAAACTTGCTAAAGCCTGTCTAAATGTCCGAAACGGTGCGAAGTTAATAAGTACGAACAAGGATGCTGCCATCCCGACAGAGAGAGGAATGCTTCCTGGAAATGGAGCGATAACTTCTGTAGTAGCGGTCAGCACGGGGGTGGAACCAATTTTCGTTGGTAAACCGGAGGCTATTGCGATGGAGCAGGCTTTGAATAAAGTTGGCTTAGAAAAGAAGGATGTACTGATGGTCGGTGACAATTATGAAACAGATATTCTAGCTGGGATAAATGCTGGTCTGGATACATTAATGGTGGAGACTGGAGTTTCATCTTTTAAGGATATTCAACACTGCTTGAAACAGCCGACTTATAAAATGAAAGACTTATATGAATGGTTGAAAACATACTAAGATAAGTGAGGTTGGGACAAAAGTATTTTTATTAATTGAAAATCCGAACTAAGTAAACCTATAAATGGTGCATATAACCGCTACGAAAATATACTTCGCTTTCCGCGGGCGGCTGTTGAGCCTTCTTGTGCTGACGCACTGCGAGGTCTCATCTAGGCCTTTCCTCCCGCAGGAGTCTCCGTATATTTTCTCCGCATAAACGGCGCTTCGTTCGTCTTTTCACTTTAGAGATTTACTTATGTCCCAGTCTCACTATTTTTCTTTTAAGAGTTTTAGTGAGAAGTGAAAGAAAGCTCAACCAGCCTCTAGGATTTTTGAATCTATGGAGAACGCTTTCTGAGGTATCTTCGACTCGCTCTGTGCCAACAGGAGCCTCAGTATTTTGACTACGCTAATTGATCTATTCAGTATATCGTTTTTTTGGCATCATTGCTTTACTTATGTACAGCCTCATATTAGATAAGATAAGGGCCGAAAAATATAGTTACAAATAGAATGTGAACGCCGACAAAATAACTTAGACGTACTGTAATCGACCAATCTCTTGTGCTTATCTTCATAATTACATAAGTGATCAAAGCAAATATAAGTGTGTAGACAATGGAACTGCCTGTAAAGCTTAAATACTCAGGAGTACGTGATAATAAAGAAGGCGTATAAATACTATCTTTAAATACAATAGCAGCTCCCAGGTATATGCCGGCCCCTAAGAAAAATACCCATTCCCGATCTCTATCATAAGCTTTATTTGAGCTGAACATCATGACCGTAATGAAGAGTAAGGGCCAAATATACCAAATGATCCCCACAATAATTGCGAAAAAGCTATAAGAAAGCATCCCTAATGTTTTCCCTAACGCGCCCAGAAGGTATTTCCCTGATATCTGCTGAGCTTGCTCAATAATTTCAGGGTGGGAAGAGGCAAGCAGCAGGCGGTTTGTATCACCCTGCACATCCACCCAAATTACGGCTTCTTCATTGATTCGTTCTGGATTGGCGGACGAATTAGGCGTATTACTCAATCGTGTTGTGATTAGTTCATTTTGTTCATTGATTCTGGCTTCATAAATATTGAATTGCCCTTCTTCTCGGTAACCTGTTTTCGTAAGCCCATATCCTTTAAACAAAAGGAAAGTTTGACCATTTTTGGTTTTCATTTCGAAGTCTGACACCTCTGTCAATAGCTGATTGGACGCTGGGTCAGAAAAGGTAACTACTTCTAAATGCGGCTTTTCATTAAGGGGTTGTTTAGAGTAATAATAGTGTGAAACCGGTTTGCCAGACATACTTTGCTTCTGGAATGTTTGCAGAAACAGCGAATACTCTTGGTCTTCTATTGTGAACTGTATAGATTCCGCTACCTCAGATGGCTTTGTTTTGAATTGTGCTGCTGCCATTTTAGCAACCGTAGTATCTTTTATTTGATAAAAAGTAAGATCAGTCCCTGAAGTGTCTGTTTGCTGTGTCATCAAATAAATTTGTGAATCAGCTTCATACACACTGAATTCAACTTTGTCGCTTGCTAAGGTTAATAATGAAGAAGAAGCCTTTGTTGCTGGGTTCATTATAAAAATATCCGATCCTTGCCGGTAAATTATATTATCTTTGAGTGGGATAAACCGAGATGCGTCGGTAATCTTTTCTTTTGTCTTGCCATCATAGATCGCATAGTAATCAAAATAAAGTACGTGATCATTTTTTACATAGGTTTTTGTCCATTTATTATATGGGATATCATATGTATGTTCCGCAATGACTTGATGAGTGTCGTTAAGTATTTTCTGGTGTACCCCTTCTTTCGTTGCATATGAAATGGAAAGCTTTTCATTATCCGTTTCTGTTATGTGTGGTTCAATGTTTGAAGAGGCGTTTCCGAGTTCAATTTCCCGACTCCACTCTTCACTCGGAGGTACAGTTACTTCTTGGTAGTTTTCGATAAATAGGATAAAAACACCGGCCAAGACAATCAATAACGGGCCAATCCATATCCAACTTTTCTTAAAACGTGACATAACCCCATCCCTTTCAAAGTCATTATAACTACTATATTCTATATTACGAATAAAAAGGTCTAAGGTTTCAGAAAATTATTAAAAAAGCCACGCGCGGAGCGTGACTTTCTCTTCTTACTTTTCTTATTCTTCTTCTGCCTCGCCAACTGCACTGTGAGCGAGTCTGCTTGAAGCAGCCGCTGCAATGGCTCCGACGATGTCGTCTAAGAATGTATGACATGCCCCGGAAGATTTATCATTGAGTGCCTTAAGGATGCCAGGTTTCTGTTTATCTATATACCCGTAATTTGTGAAACCAATGGATCCATAAACATTTACAATAGAAAAGGCAATGATTTCATCCACTCCATATAATCCTTCATCCACTTCAATGGTGGATTGAAGCGGTTCCTCAAGCTTTTTTTGTTCAGCGAGCACATCAAGCTGGATCCCGGTGACGATCGCATTTTGTACTTCGCGTTTTTTAAGTACTTGATTTACGTTAAACCTACACTCCTCCATGGTTAGCTTTGGATGGTATTTCGATTGAAGGTAATGGACGAGTTCGGCCATATCGTCTACGGTTACACCTCTTTCAATCAACCATTCTCTTGCTTTTTTCTCTAATACAGACATTGTTCGATTTTCTCCACTCATGATTATCGACCTCCTTGCATGTAGTTAACGTACCATAATGTTTCTGTTTTATGGAAAAATGATCAAGCATACCTGCATTATATCAAAAATTTCTGTCTGGCATTCCATCATATGTTTTCCTGCTTATTTTCGTTTATAATATATTCTATAAGGATGTATGAAAGGGAGGGGATGTAGTGAAAAAACCTTACGTGTATATCACGAGGAAACTGCCGGAAGATGTGGTGGCTCCTTTTAGGGAAAAGTTAAACATTGATATGTGGCACAGTGCTGAAGAATCTGTTGATTATCCTAAGCTGCTGGAAGAATCCAAGAAGGCAGATGGATTAGTGACGATGCTGAGTGACCCCATCGATGAGGTGCTGCTGAACCAAACGGAAACATTGAAGGTTGTCGCTAATTTAGCGGTGGGTTTTGACAATATCGATATCGATGCAGCTAAAAAGAATGGCATCACGGTTACGAATACACCAGATGTTTTAACAGATACAACCGCTGATTTAACTTTTGCTCTGTTAATGGCAGCTGCAAGAAGACTCCTCGAAGCAGCGGATGTAATTAAACAAGGAAAGTGGGAGCATTGGTCACCACTGTTACTTGCGGGTACAGATATTCATCATAAGACAATAGGTATAGTCGGAATGGGACGAATAGGCGAAGTTGTGGCGAAAAGGGCTAATGGTTTCGATATGAATGTGCTCTATCATAATAGAACCCGAAAGCAAAAAGCTGAAGAGGAATTGGGACTTAACTATGTCAGTTTCGACCAGCTTATCCGCACGGCTGACTTTGTCGTTTCCTTAGTTCCGTTGACAAATGCAACATACCATTTGTTTAATGCTGATGTTTTTAGAAGTATGAAGTCTGAAGCAATTTTTATTAATGCTTCCAGAGGAAAAGTGATGGATGAAATGGCTCTTTATGAGGCAGTGAAGTCTGGTGAAATTAGGGGAGCAGGACTTGATGTATTTGAAGAGGAGCCGATTTCAGCGGATCATCCGCTTTTAACGCTTGAAGAAGTGATTTGTTTGCCTCATATTGGATCAGCGAGTCTCGAAACCAGATACAGAATGATGGAGTTGAGTCTTAAGAACACCCTCCACGTGTTAGAAGGGAAATGTCCGCTGACAGCAGTTGATTAGAAAAATAATGAAGTCCGCCCAGGCTGCTTGCATGGACGGACTTCATTAAAATGCGGTGTTCAACTTCAAAAGGTAGTTATCCTCCTTAGCTGACCCAGTCAATTCATTTAAAATACCTGTTCAACTTCATAAATTCCAGGGATTTCTTGAGAAAGTGCACGCTCAATTCCCGCTTTTAAAGTAATGGTAGAACTTGGGCAATTGCCGCATGCTCCCATTAAACGAAGACGGACAATGCCATCTTCAACGTCCACTAATTCTACATCTCCTCCATCACGCAGTAAAAATGGGCGAAGTTTATTTAGTACTTCTTGGACTTGTGTTTCCATGTTTGATCGTCCCCTTTCAATATGATCATTATAAAACGGAATGAACTAAAAATCTATGGATGTCTCTTCAAAATATGATTTAATTGAGAACTACTTTCATTTTATCTTTTTTATCTTCTTTTGTAAAATGGTTGTATATGACTAACATCGAGATGGAGGGGCTTAAATGAGTAATCAAAAGATTAACTTAACAGTATATGGCGCAGAGGAAAGGTGTGCCAGCTGTGTCAACGCACCAGGATCAAAAGAAACGTTTGAATGGCTGGAAGCAGCTATTACACGGAAGTATGGACAAGGGCATGTAGACTTTGCTTATGTGGATATCCACTCCGAGCACCATGATAAAACAGACCATGAATATGTGCAGCAAATCCTAAATGACGAGCTTTTCTATCCATTGATCATCGTAAACGGAGAAGTGGCTGGTGAGGGAATCCCGCGCTTAAAATCAGTTTATGGCGTGCTTGAGCAACATGGATTGCAAGAACTCTCTTAAGGCTTTATGAGTAAGTATGAGGGTGTCTTTTTACTGAATAATGTGGTAGGATAATATTCTAGTGGGGTTTCATCCAGGGTAAAGAGGTGAAGCGGATGAATCCAATTATTGAATTTTGCGTAAATAATTTAATCAGCGGGGCTGATGAAGCTATGGAAGAGCTTGAAAAAGACCCGGACCTTGATGTTATAGAATACGGTTGCCTTAGCCAGTGCGGCATTTGCTCTCAAGGATTGTATGCATTGGTAAATGGTGATCGCGTAATGGCAGACACACCTGAAGAGTTAGTACAAAATATTTATCAGCACCTGGAAGAAAATCCCCTGTTTTAAAGGTGTCATGCTGACTGTGAAAATCCTTTTATGACTTTTTTCATAAAAGGGTTTTTTGATAAAGTAGTGGATATTTGCTCAGGGTTGAGTTAATTTAGTATACTAGTTGTAAGGATATGAAAGGAGAGGCTCCAGATGATTCTTAATATCACGGAAGCAGCTAACCATCGAATCAGAGAAATGATGAAGGAAGAAGAATCGGGCGATGTACACCTTCGTTTTGGAATAAAGGGTGGAGGCTGTAGTGGATTGTCTTATGCGATGGGCTTCGAAGAGGAAATTAATGAAGAATTAGACAAGACTATGGTATTGGACGGCATCCCTGTCGTCATCCATAATCAAGATATTCCGATCATTGAAGGCACAACAATTGACTTCAAACAAAACATGATGGGCGGCGGTTTTACCATCGATAATCCGAACGCCATTGTATCGTGCGGCTGCGGATCTTCCTTTAAAACAGCAACAAATGCAGGGACACCGGACCCTAATTGCTAAAAGCTGATGATCCTTCTTTACGTTCTACGAATGTGAAGAAGGATTTTTTATGCAAAAAAGGCTAGGCTCAGTATCTGAGCCTAGCCTTTGTAATAAAACTTCAGGAAAACATGCTAGTAGAATGTTTAGGCTGGACCCGTGCTTTCGGGTCTAAATAAGCTTTAGCATTGTTTACCGCGGTCGGCCCTTCACCAAAACCAGAAGCAATCAGTTTCACTTTCCCTGGATAGGTGCAAATATCTCCTGCCGCATAAATCCCCTCAATATTTGTTTCCATTTTAGAGTTCACAACAATACTATTTTTCTCAATTTCCAGCTCCCAATTTTTAATGGGGCCTAAAGATGATATAAAACCATAATTTACGACTACTTCATCTACATCGATTGTTTCCACGCGGTCACCTTTAACTTCATGCAGCTCTACCTGGTTTATGCGATCTTCACCGATCATTTTTTCAGGGGTGAAGGGAGTCATCAATTTGACACTAGAGTTCATAAGCTGCTCAACACTGTGTTCGTGAGCGCGGAATTTATCACGACGATGGACTAATGAAACTTGTTTAGCTACAGGTTCAAGCATTAACGCCCAGTCCACGGCTGAATCGCCGCCGCCGCAAATCATGACATTTTTATCAGTGAAATGATTCATATCATTAACGTGATAGTGTAAGTTGGTCTGCTCAAACCGTTCTGTGTCGTCTATTTTAAGTCTTCTAGGCTGGAAAGCCCCATTGCCGGCAGTTACAATCAGTGTACGTGTATAATGTACTTCTGAATTCGTTGTCAGCTTGAAGGAGCCATCTTCAAGACGTTCTACCGTTTCAACTGCTTGATCCAAAGCAATCGCAGGATCAAATGCCATTGCTTGTTCTTCTAGATTATCAACAAGTTCCTGGGCCCGAACGCGTGGGAATCCGGCTACATCAAATATATATTTTTCAGGGTATAGTGCAGTAAGCTGCCCGCCCAAATGAGGTAAACTCTCTATTATCTTAACGCTTGCTTGACGCATGCCGCCATAGAATGCAGTAAATAAACCGACGGGGCCTCCGCCAATGATTGTTATATCATATACTTTATCATCCATTAAGTTTGCCTCCTTCTGATAAAAATTACACTTTTTCTATTCTATCATAAACTAAATTTTATTGGCATTTCTATTGATTTGTATGCAATATTATAAAGTCATAATAGTTAGGAAATTTCGGAAAATTACTCAAGGGTTGAAAATAGAAAAGAAAAGGTCTAAGATAAAAATTAGAAAACATTTTACGATTTTATGACAAAATTAAATAAGAATCGATGGGCTTTTTTTTATGTCGGATTGTGTGAAACGAGTCACAAAGGAATAATATTTAATAAGCCATTATGAGGTTAAAAAATTCGAGATGGAAGTGATATCATGAATAATCCTAATATCGTGATCATTGGAGCCGGGTACGGTGGAATTATGACAGCAGTTAAGCTGCAAAAAAGCTTAAACGTAAATGATGCGAACATTACGTTAGTGAACAAACATAGCTATCATTATCAAACGACTTGGCTTCATGAAAATGCAGCTGGAACTTTGCACCATGACCGGACGAGGATCCAAATTAACGATCTTATTGACACAAGCAAAATTAATTTTGTTCAGGACACTGTAACGAAAGTAAGACCCGATGAAAAGAAAGTCACACTGGAAAACGGTGAACTTTCTTATGACTATTTAGTAGTTGGGCTTGGCTTTGAAGCTGCAACATTCGGAATTTCTGGTCTTAAAGAGAATGCATTTACAATTAGCAGTATTAATAGTGCTCGTCTTATTCGTCAGCATATTGAATACAACTTTGCTAAGTACAACAATGAGGCGGACAAGAAGGAAGAGCGTTTAAATCTTGTTGTCGGCGGCGCCGGATTTACAGGGATTGAATTCGTGGGTGAGCTCGCAAACCGGGTTCCTGAACTTTGTAAGGAATACGATATTCCTCGTGAGAATGTGCGTATTATCAACGTTGAAGCTGCACCTACTGCGCTTCCAGGTTTTGATCCTGAATTAGTAGAATATGCAATGAACTCCCTTGAAGCACGCGGTGTAGAATTTAAAATCGGTGCGATGATCAAGGAAGTCACTGAAGATAAGCTGATATTTGAAAAAGATGAAAAGCGCGAAGAGATTGCTACCAACACGGTTGTATGGGCAGCAGGGGTTCAAGGTAACTCCTTAATTGTTGACGCTGGTTTTGAAACAAATCGTGGTCGTATTCCAGTACGTGATGATTTACGTGCTCCTAATTATGATGATGTCTTCATCGTTGGCGACTGTGCGTTAATTATGAACGAGGAAACGGAGCGTCCATACCCTCCGACAGCACAAATTGCAATTCAAATGGCTGAACACACAGCAGCGAGCCTTACGAAATTAGTTCAAGGCGATAACCATTTAGAGTCGTTTACTCCTAAGCTCCAGGGTACGGTTGCTTCACTTGGGCACAGTGATGCGATAGGTGTTGTGTTCGACGATAAGAAGTTATTTGGATGGTCTGCCTCAGCAATGAAGAAAGTGATTGATAATCGCTATCTCCTTAAACTGGGCGGAATCGGACTTCTCCTTAAAAAAGGAAAGCTTAATTTCTTTAAATAAGTTTGATAAATACAAGCAAAGGCAGGTTAACTGTCTTTGCTTTTTTAAAGGCGAGAATATATAATTTTTATGCACGATCGCTCTTGCGCTTTTAATTAGGGGGATTTATTTTGAATATTGTTCAGTTTGTTGTGTCTATGCTATTGTTTTTTGTACTATTCTTTGGGATTTCTTTTTTGATTAACATGATTTTACGATCTTCCTGGATTATGGCCATTGTATATCCTGCCATTGTCTTACTCATCGTAGATAATTTTGAAATGAGTCGATATTTTACTGAAACTTCCGCAGCTTTTGGAACTGTTTTTGATCAAATCGTTCATCTTCAAGCTGTTGATATTACTATTCTTCTTTGCGGTTTTGCTGGAACCATTGGAGCGGGTATAGTTATCAAATTACTTAGAAAACACGGATATCAAATGTTTTAATCCACACACCACGGCGTCTTTGATGAATGCCGTGGTGTTGTATATTTCAGGTAAATGTTGGACATGATGACATCGTGAGGTGATAATCATGAGAAAATATTTACGGACTCTTTTTTTCGCAGCAATATTTGCGACTGCTGTTTATTTTACCTGGGTGAACATTACTAATATTACACTTAAAGATGTAGATAACTGGTTATCTAGTAATAATGACAAGGTCTCTGCATTGACGATTAATGCTTTTGAGGATAGAGAAACAGGGCTTGAAACAAAATCTCTTAATGTAAAAAAGGCACAACAACGCTATGTTTCAACTTCTACTGTGGAAGCACCTGCCTCTCTTCAGGAAGCGATAAATTTATCTCAGTATCCCAGTCACACAGTAGTTGCGACAGGCTATACAGCTGGGTATGAATCAACAGGAAAAACACCAGAGCATCCTCAGTTCGGAATTACTTTTTCCGGCGTTACCGTAAAGAGAGACTTATATTCTACCATTGCTGCAGATTTATCTGTATATCCAATAGGAACGATTTTATTTATCCCTGAATACGGCTATGGAGTTGTAGCAGATAAAGGTTCTGCTATTAACGGAAACGAGATTGATTTATATTACCCGACAGTGGATGATGTATATGAGCACTGGGGTAAGAAAAAGGTCGATGTGTATGTCATTAAAGAAGGCGATGGCACCCTTACAGAAAGGGATTTAACCCAGCTTAATAAAAATGAAGCCCTGCAAGTATTCAGAACACAGATTCTTGACGAATAAAATGAAACCGGATCCGACTAAATCGGATCCGGTTTTTTACGTTAATAGACTAATACATTCAACACCAAGGTTAAACCAATACCAGTGATTGCTCCAAAAAAGACCTCAATCGGCCTGTGGCCCAGCAATTCTTTCAGCTCTTCACGTTTTTGAAACTCTTCTTTATTTCCCCATTCTTTCGCTTCACCAACGAAACGATGAAAATCATTTAATAAAATATTTAACATAATAGCTTGTTCACCTGTTTGCCTTCGAACTCCTGTAGAATCAAACATGACGATAATTGAAAACACACAAGCAACAGCGAAGATCGAGGAATCAAAACCCTGGTCGAGCCCGACACCCGTTGCTAAAGCCGTGACAGCAGCTGAATGACTGCTCGGCATTCCACCAGTGCTGAACGCAAGGCCTCCATCAAATTTGCGAGAGGCGATAAATTGAATGGGAACCTTAATGATTTGTGCAAAAATTATGGCGGCGAGTGCCGCCCAAAGAGGGAAATTTTGTAGTAAATTCATACGGCCAAAAGACATCCTTTCCTTCATTATGCCTGTAAAGGAATATAGGTTTCGATAGATCTTAAATGTATTGTATCATATGATTCTTCCCTGAGTCCTTCTAAAAGTTGTGGCAGCAACCTGACAGTTTTTTTAGTATACTGACAATGGAGGTGTTAACCATGTTCAACATTCAAAAAGATTTGTTTAGCCAGAATCACACACTTATTGTCGGTTTATATGAGGGAGATATTGATCAACAAATGATTTATCAGACACTAGATGATCACTCCTCCGGCCAGATTGCTGTGTATACTAAGGAGGGAGATCTATCCCCGGAGTATAAAGAAGTTTCAAAATATCTGCCTTCCGGCCAGTTTCCTCTAAAGCGGATTTATTTTTTGGGGTTAGGCGACAATAAACAACTTACAAGAAAACGGCTTAAGAGTGCTTTTGGAAAGTTATTTAAGGAGCTGCAATCTGACAACATCACCGAAGTGTCCATAGCTCTTGATAGTTTCCTATCAGACAACCTTAAGGGTAATGATTGCGCTCAACTTATTACTGAATCAATGGGCACAGCGACTTATCAACTTGTTCATTATAAAAGCGATCAACCTAAAAAACTATCAATGATTGACTCACTTACTTTAATTTCAAATGATCAAGAGGAAGACCTACTAAGTTCGTTAGAAAAAGGATACTCCTTCAGCCACGGTGTGAACACAGCTAGGCATTTAGTGCATCTTCCTGCCAACATGCTGACATCCACCAATATGGCAAAACATGCTGTGAGTATGGCTGACAGTTATGATTTTGCAGTGGAAATTCTTGATAAGAATCAAATGGAAGAGCTGGGCATGGGGGCGTTGCTCGCTGTCAATCAGGGTTCCGTAGAGCCTCCGAAGATGATTGTATTGAAATATCAGGGGCTGGAGAAATGGGGTGATGTTACGGCCCTAGTTGGTAAAGGGATTACATATGACACTGGTGGTTATTCAATCAAGACGAAAACGGGCATGCCAGGGATGAAAGGGGATATGGGTGGAGCAGCAGCTGTACTTGGGGCAATGGATATTATTGGCCGTTTAAAGCCCAAGCAAAATGTATTAGCTGTTATCCCTTCCTCTGACAACATGATTTCCGGTGCAGCATTTAAACCAGATGATGTAATTACATCTTTGAGTGGTCGTACAATTGAAGTGCTAAATACCGATGCGGAAGGTAGATTGGCCCTTGCCGATGGAGTAACCTACGCCAAACAACTGGGTGCTGAACGTATTATCAACGTAGCTACCTTAACAGGTGGTGTTGTTACAGCATTAGGTTCATGGATGACAGGTGCTATGACGAATAACAAAGATTTTTTCGAAGCAGTGCAGAAGAGCAGTGAAGCTGTGGATGAGCCAATTTGGCAGCTTCCCTATAACGAGGATTATCAGGAGCAAGTTAGAAAGAGCTCGATTGCTGACTTAAATAATTCTCCTACACGCAAAGCCCATCCCATTATGGGTGGAGCTTTTGTCGGGGAGTTTGCAGAAGAAACCCCGTGGGTGCACTTAGATATTGCTGGAACGTCAATGGCGGAAGCATCCCATGACTTAGGTCCTAAAGGTCCAACAGGTGTGATGGCTCGGACTTTGTCTCAATACATTCTAACAAGATCTTGACAGCTTTTCTGATTCTTTTATGAAGCAATCTAAGGGTCATAATTCAGGTTGCTTTTTTACTGAGTGCAAAAATGATCGATTAATTATAGGCATTGGCACTGAGCAAAATCAGGCAAGTGTATAGAATAGAGGGTAAGGTTAAGGGGTAGCTTTAATATCCAGAATGGAGACCAATTTTGGATCAAAAAAAGCCCGCACAGTAGCGGGCTTTTAAATTCAAGTGGTAGGAGTTAGTCTTCAATGGCTGCGTCTAATGCTACTTCAATCATGTCATTAAAAGTGGTCTGACGTTCCTCAGAAGACGTTTCTTCGCCAGTTAAAATGTGATCACTAACGGTAAGTACAGAAAGCGCCTGGCGGTTGTATTTGGCCGCAAGTGTGTATAATGCGGTTGTTTCCATTTCCACTGCTAATACATTGTATTTAGCTAATAAGTTGAAAAGGTCCATGGCATTATCACGGTAAAAACTGTCGCTTGTGAAAACATTCCCGACACGTAGTTTTAGGCCTTTATCAATACCGGCATCATAAGCGTTTTTCAATAGACCGAAGTCAGCTGTCGGTGCGAAGTCAATGTGGTCAAATACCATACGATTCATTTGTGAGTCAGTAGTTGATGTTGAGGCTAAAATAACATCACGTACTTTAACATCTTTTTGTAGGGCTCCACACGTACCCACACGGATGAGTTTCTGAACATCGTAGCTTTCCATCAATTCATTAATATAGATTGAAATGGATGGAACACCCATCCCAGTTCCTTGAACAGAAATACGTTCACCTTTATATGTTCCTGTGTAGCCATACATGCCGCGGACTTCGTTGTAGCATGTTGCATCATCCAGGAAATTCTCAGCAATATATTTTGCTCTTAGGGGATCTCCAGGTAATAGAATTTTATCGGCAATTTCTCCAGGTTTGGCACCAATATGTACACTCATTGGTATAACCTCCTCTTAGACATTTAACACTATTTAAAATTACCACAGACGAAACTAGAAAACAAACTCGGGTGTAGATTGACAGCTCAACTCCTGATAGTATAACAATGTAACCGATTAGAGCTAATTTGGTTTTTAGTACTAATGAAGCCGTCATAACGTGTGATACTAATGAGGCTAGGTCAAAGAAGAAAAAGGAGTGGATCGTAAAAATGAATATTTCTGTTTCGCAGTTACCAGGTATTGGTCAAAAAATTACCTTAAAGACAGCTGAGGACAGTATGCTTGTATTGATCGTACATCATACAGGCAAGCGGGAGCTTTATTTTTTTGAAGAGGCTGACAGTGAAGAAGCAGACTTTGCTATGGATTTGACATCGGACGAAACGAGAGAGCTTGGCGCCCAGCTGCTTGGTGCTACTTATCAGCCGGTCGATGCCAATAAATTAAAGATGTTCAAGAATCAGATTGTAATCGATTGGATCGAATTAAAAGAGGCTTCTCCTATTACCGAACAAACCATTGAGGAGTCTGAAATCAGAAATAGGACAGGAGTCACAATCATTGGTATCATTAAAGGAGACGAAACCATTGCTATTCCAGAGGCAGACACAAAACTGTTACCAGGGGATGTCATTATGACGATTGGTAAACAGGAGCAGATTGACAGCTTCTCTGAATTGTGCAGTGGAAAGGGATGATGATTAGTGCACAGTGAATTTCCTGCCCTGTTGGGTGCAGGGCTAATTCTAATTGCCATATTTTATTTAGGTTTTTTAAGTCTTAAAATCAAGATCCCTGGAGTTATTCTTTACATTCTATTAGGGATCGTTCTGGCTGGACAACTTGGCGGAAACGAACTTCTCCATTTTGCAAGTGAAATAGGAATTGTTCTGTTATTTTTCTTATTAGGTTTGGAGTTCAATGTGAAACGGCTTGGTGGGATTGCTAAAAAAATCTGGCCATCTGGTTTGTTGGATTTGTTCTTAAGTTTAGGGATTACTACAGGTATTGCTCTTTTATTTAATCTTGATCTATTTTCTAGTTTTTTAATAGGCGGGATTGCCTATGCCACGAGTTCATCGATTACTGCAAAATTGTTGGATGATCGGGGCAGGATGGCCAACATAGAAACAGAATATATTTTAGGAATACTTATTTTTGAAGATCTCGCTGCGCCGATTGTCGTAGCTATTTTATTCGGTGTCAGTTCTGGTGAGACTTTCACAACAGTTTCTTTTCTAGTTATTACCGGAAAAATTATCGGATTGACGTTAGCTGCGATCATCCTTGGTAAAACAGTATTTAAAAAAGTTGAGACGCTGCTTGATCGAATAGCAGACGAAGATTTTAAGATTGCGTTGCTGACAGGGATAGCTTTAACTTACGGTGGTTTAGCATTATACCTTGGATTATCAGAGGTACTGGGAGCATTTTTAGCAGGTATGATGCTGGCTGAAATTGGAAAGATAGAAAAAGTGGAACAAACCGTTTTTCCAATTCGAGATCTTATGCTTCCAACATTCTTTGTTTACTTTGGGACAACCATTAATTTGGGCAATGGTGTGCCGATGGCAGGTCTGCTCGTTGTTGTTCTGGTATGGTCGGTGATTGCAAAACTGCTAGTCGGCATACTTGGCGGACCACTTTATGGGTTGCCAAAACGAGCTTCCTTACGAGCAGGTTTATCGATTTGTTCAAGAGGTGAATTCTCTGTGGTTATTGCCGGTGTCGCTACCGGAGTGCTTAAAGCCTTTAGCGGATTGTATATTCTCATCGCGGCTTTCATAGGAATGGTTTTGTTTGAGCAGGCACCGAAAATCGTTACAAAAGTTTATGGAAAGCCTCAAAAAAAGAAGAAAAATTTAAAAGTGCCTGGAACCTAAAAAACACGCTCAAAGAGGAGCGTGTTTTTATCTAAAGTATTGGTTTTCGAGGTCCTTTACCTGCTCTAAGGCATGTTGGTTAAAGTTTGTTTCTCTTCTTGTCAATTTTTGTTTCAACTTTTCAACTGATTGTTTCAATGACACGTCGTAATCAGGAACTTGTTTACTTTCAAAAAGGTGGACTGCCTTTTTGTGGATATTTGCCTTTTCTTGAAAACTTAGTGCCTTTCGTTGATGAAAAAACACGTCGTCTGTTTTACCAGGATTATGAAGGTCGCCTTGCATCGGATGCTTGTCTACGGCGAGTATTTTGACTAAATAATTTTGCTTGCGATCTTCTATTACTTCCCCTATGTAGATCCCTGATTTATAATGAGCCTTAACAATTGTTCCATTCTGAAATTCTGACACTTAAACCCCTCCTTGTTGACTATTGTACCAGAGTTTAAAAATGTGAAAAAATAGAGAAGCATTACTTATGGCGAAGAGGATTTGTTATAATGGTGATGAATTTGGAAAGGTGTGTTGCCCTATGATGGAATTTCTCTATTTCCCCCAAGATAAATCTGAATATATTCCAGCTCTTCTGACCTTATTAGTATTTATCGTAGCTGCTGCGGTTACAATGTACTTTATCATTAAAGTTTCTCGTAAGGAGGAGGAGCGGACAGATTACTCTCCCGTCCAGGAAGAACAAGATAACTATCAACATGATCAATGAACGGCAACACTTGGGTTTTATCTCAGGTGTTGTTTTTTTATGTATCGCTTCACTCTCATTACTTCTTCCGATTATAAATACTCCGTTTCTTGGAAAAGCTAAAGGTATGATTACTTTAGGAAAGGGCGTACAATATGAGAGTTGTTTGGATCGGCGCATTTGTTAGTTTATTAATGATGACTGGCTGTGGGGAAAAACGTTCCCCTTTAGAATCGGCGCTTTATAATCAGGAAGGTGATCGTATAGGAACGGTCACCTTAACAGAACAGCCAGATGGGGTAGAGGTGAAGGTACAAGCAGAAGGTCTTGAGCCTGGTCCTCATGGCATCCATATTCATGAGTTTCCTAAATGTGAAGGGCCAGACTTTAAGAGTGCGGGAAATCATTTCAACCCCACCAAAAAGAAGCATGGTTTGTTAAATCAGAAAGGGGCTCATGCAGGTGATCTTCCTAATCTTGATGCAGAATCAAGCGGATCAGCTAAAGCAAAATTGATGCTTTCAGGAGCTACACTGAAAGATGGTCAAACTTCTTTATTAAAAAGTGAAGGGACGTCATTAGTTATTCATAGCGAACCTGATGATGGCATGTCACAGCCTGCAGGGGAATCAGGAGATCGGGTGGCTTGTGCAGAAATCACGTTAAATAGTGATAAGAATAAAACGAGTGATCCTACTGATTTAAATGAGAAGCAAAAAGAATAGCCACATCCCCTCTCGGAAGGAGCAGAGAGGGGATGTTTTTTATTTATTATTAACTGCCTGGATGATTCGTGACACACCCTCTTCGATAAGTTTTTTAGGGGCAGCGATGTTCATTCGCATAAAGCCTGCTCCTTCTTCCCCAAACGAAGCTCCTTCATTTAGACCTACCTTCGCTTTCTTTTTCATAAAGGAAATCAGTTCAGGCTGGGATAGGTTGAGTTTACGACAGTCGATCCATAATAAATAGGTGCCTTCAGCGGGAATAACCTGTAATGTTTCAGTTTCTTCATGAAGGCGTTTTGTAACATAGTTTCGATTCATCTCAAGTGTTTCGATTAATTCCTCAAGCCATTCTTCTCCGTGAAGGTAGGCAGATTCCATAGCAGTAATGCCCAGTGTGTTAAGCATAAACATTCCTTGCTTATTGAAGTAATCAGTTACTAGTCCTCTGACTTTTTCGTTTTCTATAATTAAGTAGGAGGCCTGTAATCCTGCCAGATTAAATGTTTTTGTTGGAGAAAGACAGGTTATGGTATTGTTACTAGCTTCTTTAGATAGAGCAGCTAACGGAATATGTGTGTGCCCTGGATAGATCAAGTCAGCGTGTATTTCATCCGAAATTACCTTAACACCATGTTTTAGACAAATATCATTAATTTGTTTGAGTTCTTTACCATTCCAGACTCTTCCGACGGGATTGTGTGGGTTGCAAAGAATAAATAACTTAACCTGATAGTCCCGGATTTTAGATTCAAAGTCCGTGAAATCAATGGAATAAATTCCATCGTTAAGGACTAAGGGATTCTCAACAAGTGTACGGTCATGATCGTTGACTACACTTGAAAAAGGTGGGTAGACAGGCGTCTGAATCATAATAGCATCATTTTTTTCAGTTAATGATTGCACAGCCATATGCAAACTTGGGATAACTCCAGGGCTGTATGTAATCCAGTCCTTCTTCACATTCCAATCGTGACGTCGGTCAAGCCAGTTGATTATGGCAGTCTTAAGTGGCTCGTCAGCCAGTGTATATCCGAAAATTCCGTGTTCAACTCTTTGGGTTAGAGCCTGGACAACTGCTTCAGGAGCCTTGAAATCCATGTCGGCTACCCACATCGGGAGCACATCTGAGTCCTGATAAAGTTCTTCAGCTAAATCCCATTTAACAGATCTTGTGCCTTTTCTTTCTGTTATTTCAGAGAAACGGTTCATTGTATCACTGCTCCTTCAAGTGGATCTTATTCTTATACTAACGAATAATTGTAAAAGATAGAAATAGAAAGCTTATACCAGAAAAAAAGCAAAGCGAATGATCGCTTTGCTTCACAGGGGGAATACGAGAAAGTCTTACGGTATTATTAATATCCTTATAGTTCGTGTTTTAAACCTGTTTCTTAATATTTCTTGTGAAAAATAATAGATTAAGAGGTTAAGGATCATCAGAAGCTTTTGCTAATTATGAAATGTTATGATAAAATCAGTAATTGCGTTAAAAGAAACGAATAATCTATATCAGGAGTTGTATAGCATGTCAGATAAGTTTCAAGAAGGTCAAGTTTTAGAGGGTAAAGTTACAGGGATACAGCCATACGGTGCTTTCGTTGCACTTGACGAGCAAGTACAGGGTCTTGTGCATATTTCTGAAGTAACTCATGGCTATGTGAAGGATATTAACGAACATCTTTCTGAAGGTGATGAAGTCCAAGTTAAAATTCTAAACATTGATGAGAAAAATAATAAATACTCTCTCTCTATTCGTGCCACACAAGAAGCACCTAAAAAGGAGCGTCGTCCTCGTAAACAAGCGACTCCTCAGCAAGAAGATGCATCAGCAGGATTTAACACACTTAAGGATAAGTTAGAAGACTGGATTAAACAGTCCGACGACCGTGAAAAATTCCGCAAATAATTTTTAGAAAAGCTGAACTGTACAATTACAGCTTTTCAAACTGAAAACCCGGCTTCCGCAGCCGGGTTTTTTGTATTCTTCAGTTAAATTCGTTACTCAGTTGAATCTGCTGTCCTTGCTTCATGATGTTCTGCGGCATGGGAGAAATAAAGGGAAATGGTAATAAGTCCGCTAATTCCTACAAGCGTATAGATAATTCGCGCAAACGCTCCACTTTGCTCTCCGCCTCCAAATAAAGCAGCGACAAGATCGAATTGGAATAAACCAATTAAACCCCAGTTTATAGCTCCAATAATCGTCAGTAGTAAAGCGATTCGTTGGATTGTATTCATGTTTTCACTCCTTCTGTTTTTAAAATGAACACTTATAGTTTTAGGAATAAAAAACAATTTATACATATTGCGTATCTTTTGAGAAATTCTCATGGATCAGGGATAATGGAACACTGAGAAATAAAGAGAGGGGAAGAAATAATGGACGCATTTACATTTCATAATCCGACGAAGCTTATTTTTGGTAAAAATCAAATTGAACAATTAACCGAACAGCTTCCTAGTCATATAAAAAATATATTAATCGTTTATGGTGGAGGCAGTATTAAGAAAAACGGAGTTTACGATCGTGTAATGAAAGAATTAAATAAAACGACTGTCCAGGTTCATGAATTGGCAGGGGTCGACCCCAATCCTAAGCTGAGTACTGTACGAAAAGGCGTTGAACTTTGTAAACGAGAAGGTATCGATTTTCTACTTGCCGTCGGCGGGGGCAGTGTCATTGACTGTACAAAAACCATTGCTGCGGGTGCAAAATACGAAGGTGATGCCTGGGATTTAGTTACTCGTAAAAATACACCAGATCGGGTCCTTCCTTTTGGTACTGTGCTTACTTTGGCGGCAACAGGGTCTGAAATGAATGGAGGAGCAGTGATTACAAATTGGGAGACGAACGAAAAATATGGATGGGGTTATGCGCCTTATACATATCCAACGTTCTCTATTCTAGATCCTCAGAACACCATCACAGTGCCACGTGAACAGACGATTTATGGGATCGTCGATATGATGTCACACTTACTAGAGCAATATTTTCACAACCCAACCCAGTCACCTGTACAGGATGAAATGGTCGAAGGTGTTTTACGGACAGTTATAGATACGGCTCCTAAACTTCTGGATAACCTTGAATCATATGAACATCGTGAGACAATTTTATATGCTGGAACGATTGCTTTAAATGGGATGCTGCAGATGGGATACCGAGGAGATTGGGCGAGTCATAATATTGAACACGCTGTTTCGGCTGTGTATGACATTCCACATGCCGGAGGACTTGCGATTCTTTTCCCTAATTGGATGAGGCATAATCTTGATGTCGACGAGGGACGGTTCGTACAACTGGCTACCAAAGTGTTCTCAGTCAATTCTGAAGGCAAATCAGACCGTCAAATAGCTGAGGAAGGGATTGATTCTTTACGGGAGTTTTGGACGTCTATAGGGGCTCCTAAAGCACTGGCTGATTACGAAATAGATGATCAGAAGTTTGATTTGATCGTTAATCGTGCTATGAAGCGAGGAGCTTTTGGTAACTTTAGCAAGCTTGAAGCAAATGACGTAGAGGCTATATTGGAAATGTCTAAGTAACCTTGTTAGAAGTACAGCTATGTCTGTACTTCTTTTTTATATTGAATACGTTTACATGTATAGGCCTACTTGATTTGCTCAGAACGTTTCGGTAAAGTGAAAATGGCTTAGTTTTTAATGATGAACCTTGGAGGGATGGAAATGACACACGTTCGTTTCGATTATGAAAAAGCTTTACCATTTTTTAATAAACATGAACTTGAATATATGGAAGGAACTGTATCGTTAGCTCATAAAACATTACATGAAAAGACAGGTGCAGGAAATGACTTTCTAGGATGGCTTGATTTGCCTGTGGATTATGATAAAGAAGAATTTTCGCGGATTAAGAAAGCTGCAGAAAAGATTAAGGATGACTCAGATGTTCTCCTTGTTATAGGGATAGGCGGTTCATACTTAGGTGCACGTGCAGCGTTAGAAATGCTTAATCACAGCTTTTACAATGAACTGTCAGCTGATCAGCGCACTTCCCCGCAAGTATTTTTTGTGGGAAACAGTATTAGTGCTCCATATATTAATGAATTATTTGATGTTTTGAAGGATAAAGATGTTTCCATCAATGTGATTTCAAAAAGCGGAACAACAACTGAACCAGCGATTGCATTTCGTATTTTCCGTAAGTTTTTGGAGGAAAAGTACGGTCGTGAAGAAGCTCAAAAGCGAATTTACGCCACTACGGATAAGGAAAAGGGTGCATTGAAGACATTAGCAGAGGAACAGGGTTATGAATCGTTTGTAGTGCCTGACGATGTTGGCGGGCGTTATTCAGTACTTACAGCTGTAGGATTGCTGCCCATTGCAGCCAGCGGCATCGATATTGACGAAATGATGCAGGGAGCACAGGCAAGTCGTGAAGAATTAAATACAGATCGTTTGGCTGAGAACCCAGCCTATCAATATGCTGCGGTTAGAAATGTGTTGTACAACAAAGGAAAAACAATTGAGATGATGGTCAATTATGAGCCTTCCTTACAGTATTTCTCAGAATGGTGGAAACAGTTGTTTGGCGAAAGTGAAGGAAAGGACCAGAAGGGGATTTTTCCAAGTTCTGCAAACTTCTCAACGGATCTCCATTCACTAGGGCAATATGTCCAAGATGGCCGTCGTGATTTATTTGAGACGATATTGCATGTGGAAGAGCCGACTTCTGATTATACGATAGAAGAAGATGAGCAAAATTTAGATGGTCTAAATTATCTGGCCGGAAAGACTGTTGATGAAGTGAATGAGAAAGCCTACCAGGGTACAATGCTTGCTCACACAGATGGTCAAGTGCCGAATCTGATTGTGCATATACCTAAGCGAGATGCATTTACATTTGGATACCTTGCCTATTTCTTTGAAAAAGCGTGTGCGATCAGCGGATATATTCTCGGCGTAAACCCGTTTGATCAGCCAGGTGTTGAAGCATATAAGAAAAATATGTTTGCTCTCCTTGGAAAACCTGGATTTGAACAACAAAAACAAGACCTGGAAAAACGCTTATAATAAACCATTAATTACCACCTCAGGTCATCCAGAAAATGGATGACCTGAGGTGGTTTTATTTGGGCAGGATAAGATGAAAAGGAGGGATTGTGTATGATTAATTTGGAATCTCAGCTAACGGATGAGCTATTTGACTTGCATGAACTTGAGCAAAAGCTTCAGTCTATTGGCTTCACTTTCTCGGATAATTGGGATTATGAACATGGTTACTTTGATTATAAAATTGCGGAACAGGGCGGTTATCAATTTCTTAGGATTCCTTTCTCTGTTGTGGAAGGAACACTAGATTCTCCAACAGCTCCTGCGACTGTCAAAGTAAACAAACCTTATTTGCTTTCTCATGCTTATCAAGATGGTATTGATGATCATGTGCAGGAAGGGAACTTCCGAGCAGCATTTGATCAGTTTCAAACTCCGCGTGATAAGGATGCTGATTTTCCTGAAGAATTTATCCAAACAGGCAAGGAATTGATACAACAGTGTGAGCAGGCATTACTCGTTGAAAGGCGTAAACAAAACTAAGTAATCCTCCTCTGTTAGCGTAGTATTCGAATCAAAATCAAAATAGAAATTATTTCCGTTCCTTATCCCAATCACTTGGGAGCTTTGGTTCAAATAATGTTCGAGTATCTGAATCATCGGTTTTCCGGCTAAGGAAGAGGATACTTTCTCTTCATGGAACTGGCGATTGGTTAATAAGTTTAAAAAAAGTTGAAAGGGCTGAAGGGGGTCTTTTCGGTAAAGTTCATGATAAAATAAACTGCTCATGAAATCATTTGACCGAATTACAGTATTGGCTCCGGCTCTTTCAGCATTAATTTTTTGACGTTCTGTAAGGACTTCAGCAATGATAAATAAATTTGGGTGATGCCCTTTTAAGGCAACTAGCTGGTGTATGACGGCTTGATCGGATTGATGCTCTTTTTTTGAAGGATTCGCTGTAACGACAGCCATTCTTGCCTTACATACATTCGCCTTCTCAAGTGTTTCTTCGTTTGTGGCGTCTCCCTTGATGAAATGAATATTTGCCAGGTTTTGATACAAATGATTGATTGTCTCATCAATTAAAACGATATTATCTTTAATATCATCTTTCCTCATCATATCAATCAATTGTCTTGTTCGTTCATTCCAGCCGATAACAATAATATGAGATTCACCTTTATAGTTTACTTGCCCTTTTGAAAGGGCCCGCTCATGTTCAACAGTGGTCGAGGCTATGGTCACCATATAAAAGGTGAGAAGCCCTCCGCCCGAAAAGATTAATAACATGGCTATAAGTTTTCCGGGGACCGTAAGTGGCACGTAATCCCCGTAGCCGACTGTAGCTCCTGTTATAAATGCCCACCAGATCCCGTCAAAGATCGATGGGAAACTATTTGGTTCTATGAGGTGGATAGATGTACCGAATATGATCATCGTAATAAATATACCCGATAATAGCCTGATAAATAGAGGAAGTTGAAAATAATCGCGAATCCATTGCTGCATACCAGTAAATCCCCTTTTTATATACTAGTATGGCTAGCAAAAGCAAGATTCAAACATAAAGAAAGCATGCCTATGCCGGCATGCTTAGCTCTTATTTAGCAAAAGCTTTTTTAAGGTCTTGATACACAAATGAGTGAAACTCTTTATTGTCACGATAAGCTTTTGTTACAAATTTCAGCATTTCTTGTTGCTTTTCTTTAAAGTCATCTGCATCCTTTGGGGGGAGACTGGCTATCGAGTTGTCGATAAACGCCTGTAATTCCGGTGCACGAGGCCCCCAATTGAATAGTTCCCTTCCGTTTTCTTCGATGACAATAATCTTTGGAATTGAGCGGGATTTTCCATTGGTCAGGTATTGATCCATCAATTCAAGGTTTTCATCGCGCTTTAGAATACGGGTCGCGATCCCTGCAGCTTCGGCTATACGCAAAAATATCGGTACATTCAGCATGGCATCTCCACACCAGTCTTCCGTAATGACAATGCTTCGAAGCTGTTTGGCCTTTAATTTATTGAAAAACGGCATGTCTTCCTCAGGAACCGTGAACTGATCATAGATTTTGATCAAGTTTTCCTGATTCTGTTCCATCGATTCGATATAAGGGTCTGGTGTTATCCCTTTTTGAAACCAATCATGTAAATTCATTTCATGCTCTCTCCTTTACTTTGCATACAGCTCTTCATTTTCCCTAAATGTTGAAAAAGTATGCTTTTTTTTAATAAATCATGAGAAATGGTATAATTTTCAACAGTGTGAACTATTTGAGGAGGTTTATTTTCTTGGAAAAAACACAAATTGATCTTTTATTACAAATGCTAAAGACACCATCCCCATCCAGCATGGAGATGGAAATTCAAAAATCATGGATGAAAGAAATGAAAGCTTATGCCGATGAATTAAAGACGGATAACGCTGGAAATGTCATTGCTGTATTAAATCCTGACGCAGAATTCAAGGTGCTGCTTGCCGGACACTGTGATGAGATTGCGCTTGTGATTAACCGTATCGATGAACAAGGTTATCTCCACTTTGATAAAATGGGCGGAATTAATCCTAAGGCTGCAGTGGGGATGAAGGTGACTGTATTAGGCTATAACCATTCTATTACAGGAGTAATTGGTGTCAACGCCCAGCATCACGGAGGCTTAAAAGATGAATTCGGGTTAGAAGACCTCTTTATTGATTGTGGAGCGAAATCAAAACAGGAGATGGAGAAGTTTGTTCAAATCGGTGACTTAGCCGTATATAAACGTGATCCAGAAGTTATGATGGATCGCTATATTTCTGGGCGAGGGCTGGATAATCGCACAGGCCAATTTATCGTTGGAGAAGTGTTAAGAAAACTAGCGCAACGCAGTATTAACGTAGGAGTTTATGCAGCTAGTACAGTTAACGAAGAAACCAACATGGGAGGCGCATACTTTGCGGCAGCAGGCATTCAACCGACGATGGCTATCGCTTGTGACGTGACCTTCGCCACTGATTATCCTGGTGTCAATAAAAACAAACATGGTGATGTTCGCCTCGAGGGCGGTCCTGTCTTAGCTAAAGGGGCTCCGATTAATCGAAAAATCAACCAGCTGCTTGAGAAGAGCGCGTCCTCGTTAAACCTTGGACTGCAATACGAATTAACTCCACGAATGACTGGTACTGATGCGGACCGAATGCGCCTGACTGGACAAGGGGTTCCCGTTAGTCTTGTATCTCTACCATTACGCTACATGCACTCACCTGTGGAGACGGTTAGTATCAAAGATATGGAGGAAGAAATCGACCTGTTAGTTGATATGATTGCGAATTTGACCGGTAATGAAAGCTTAAATCCTTTAGAAGATTAACAATCCAACTCTGGCATATAGCCAGAGTTTTTCTTTTGCTGAAAAATGATTGAGAACATGGAATAAGTGGTATATGAAACTAAGAAGGATTGAAACGATTTACATGTGAAGGAGGGTTCTTATGGAAATAGCAGCTCTGCTATTAATTGGGATTTTGACTGTTTTTTTTGTCATTATTATAGCTATAGCTTTATTTATAATCAGGGTCATGTTCAAAGACAAAAGGCAGGAAGGGCATTCGATCCTGAGGAATTACCCTATTCTGGGAAAGATGAGGTATATCACCGAAAAAATGGGGCCCGAATTACGGCAATATCTATTTAACGATGATAATGAAGGGAAACCATTTACCCGTAACCAAATGGAGGGTACATATATTTCCGCTAAATATAATAAGAGATTAATCGGGTTTGGCTCAGAACGCGATTTTGAAGCACCTGGTTATTATCTCAAAAATGCTATGTATCCGACACAACGTGAGGAGATGCTTGTCGATAACGAAAATAAAGTTCGCACGAAAGTGTATCAAGTGGATAAAGAAAAACTTTTCCAACGCAAGGAGCATTCTTCATATAAAGAAGCGAATCCATTTTATCTACCAGATGAGGAAGCTGTCGTAATTGGAGGGGATACATGTAAACATCCCTTTACGGTGAAGGGGCTGATTGGTCAATCCGCAATGAGTTACGGATCCCTTGGTGAAAAAGCGATTACTGCCCTGTCTACCGGGCTTGGGTTAGCAGGCGGAGCGTGGATGAATACAGGAGAAGGCGGATTGTCCCATCACCATCTTAAAGGCGGAGTGGATATTATTTACCAAATCGGACCAGGATTATTCGGTGTCCGGACGAAGGATGGCGAATTTTCATGGGAGGAATTTAAACGAAAAAGTGAAATAGACGAAGTGAAAGCGTTTGAACTAAAGCTTGCACAGGGAGCAAAAACAAGAGGCGGACACGTTGACGGAGCGAAGGTGACACCTGAAATAGCTGAAATCCGTAACGTTGAACCGTGGGAGTCTATAGACAGCCCTAATCGCTTTTACCAATTCGGGAATAATGAAGAAATGTTTGAATTTATGAAGCAGTTACGTGAAGTAAGTGGTAAACCTATTGGAATGAAGGTTGTAGTTGGAAATATTGAACAATTAGAGGGAATGGTGTCACATATGGCAAGTAGCCAAGAAGGCCCCGACTTTATAACAGTTGATGGGGGAGAAGGAGGTACCGGCGCATCTTATCAGGAACTTGCAGATGCGACGGGGCTGCCGATTAATTCAGCCCTGCCTGTCGTAGATGATATGTTGAAGAAGTATAATGTACGAGACCGTGTGAAAGTGTTTGCCTCCGGTCAGTTAATTTCTCCTGACAAAGTAGCAATGGCTCTAGCAATGGGAGCCGATTTAGTTAATATCGCCCGAGGAATGATGTTTTCTGTAGGGTGCATTCAGGCTGAAATTTGTCATACGAACAATTGCCCGGTTGGGGTGGCTACGACAAATCCTAATCTTCAAAAAGCTTTAATTGTAGAAGAAAAGTCGTTCCGGACCTGTAACTATGTACTATCTTTAAGGGACGGTCTCTACAATCTTGCGGCGGCTGTCGGTATTGATTGTCCAACTAAATTTGAACGTAAACATATTGTTTATCGTGATGAACATGGGCGTCTTCAATCATTAGAGAATATCTTTCCGTCAGCAGAAGTAGTGAAACCATAATCGTTATAGAGGAGGAGTCAAGTGTGAATAAGAAGAGAGTTAGGGTTAGTAGTCCTTTCTCTGGTAAATTGGTGCAGCTTACTGATATTTCCAAACAGAAATTTTCTAACAAAATGATGGGAGAAGGTATAGCAATTGAACCGACTGAAGGAGAAATGGCTGCTCCCGTATCAGGTGAAGTCACTCAAATATTTCCAACAAAACATGCTGTAAATCTATTAACGGATACAGGTGTTGAACTGTTAATTCAAGTTGGAATTGATGCAGAAAATCTAGAAGGTGTAGGATTCGAAACCAATATAAAAGAGAAAAGTCGTGTCTCCACGGGTGATTCCCTGATCACTTTCGATTTAGCAAAAGTAAGCCGAGAACTAACTGGTCTTGCTTCTCCTATTGTAATTATGAATCGTAATAAGGTTGCACAGTTTTCCTATACCTCAAAAACTCATGTTATAAAAGGCGAAACGATTATAATGGAACTTGAACTTACTGAATAAAAAGTCATGTAAACAATATTATTGCAATTCCGCGCATTTTTTTGTAAAATTAATACAAATATAATATCGATTCAAATCTTCGGGGCAGGGTGCAATTCCCGACCGACGGTAAGGAATACGTCAGAAGTATTCTAAGTCCGTGACCCGTTAAGTTTTAATCTTAACGGTGGACCCGGTGTAATTCCGGGACCGACAGTAATAGTCTGGATGGGAGAAGATGTCGAGCGAAAATGGCAGGTAATGACACCCGCCTTAACTTTCCTATGGACAAACCTCTACCCTTAAGCCTTGATAGCTTAAGGGTTTTTATATGGGGCATGTCTTTCGCTTACCTTCATCTGGGATTCTGAATCGATGCAAAAAGATGGAGGAGATTGTAGATGAACCAGTACACAGGTCAATCATCAAAGCTGTTAAAGTTAATTATATTATCGCTGTTTGGAAGCATTTCGATGGTTTTAATGTTGCTGAATTTTCCGTTACCCATGCTTCCTCAATACTTGAAAGTTGATTTTAGTGAAGTTCCTGCACTCGTTGCTGCCATTTTGTTTACACCGGCAGCTGGGATCATTGTTGAAGGATTAAAAAATACACTCTATCTTATTTATACAGGGGCTGCTGACCCTGTCGGTGTTGTCGCTAACTTCCTGGCTGGCGTTTTATTCATCGTGCCCGTTGCGTTGTTCTATCATAAATTCAAGAACGTTAAAAGTCTTGTTTCAGGGTTAGTAACAGGTTCTGTCATCATGGCAATAGGGATGAGTGTCCTCAATTATTTTCTGTTCTTACCTGCTTATAGCTGGTTTATGGGGTGGGAAACAATGTCTGCTCAAGTAAAATGGTTGACGGTTGTTGGGGCGATTCTTCCTTTTAATGCTCTTAAAGGGATTATTGTTGGAGTATTATTTATCCCGCTGTTTATTAAGCTTAAGCCGTGGATTGAGCAGAAGCGGGTCAAAACCTCTTCCGCTGCTTAATGGAAAAACGAATAGTTTTCTCGATACTAAATACGGAGATTATCAATATATTAAGGAGAGCGTACTGTACGCTCTCCTTTTTTATTTTTCTTCTGCTTCAGCTACGGTCATCCTTGCTGTAGGCATGGCTTTGAGACGTTCGATTGGGATAGGTTCTCCTGACTTTTCACTCTTTCCGTAACTACCATCTTTAATCCGGTCAAGAGCAGCATTAATTTCTTTTAGCTTCTTTTGAGTTTGTTCATAAAGTGTATAATCTTTCTCTTTTTCAAATTGGGAAGTTCCAAGGTCTCCAGGGTGGTCAGCTACACTAGAGAGTTCACCTTCCTGATCGTTAGGATCTTCACTATCTTTCTGTTGGTTCTGAAATGCAGTCAACTCTTCTTCTGCTTCTACTTTCATGGCCTCGAGCTGCTGTTTGAACTCATTCAACTGTTTATCAGTTAACATACTTTCACTCCTAATTTAGTGGGAAGCAGCTAGGAACTTTGGCGAAGAACGACCCCGACTGTACATCTTGAAATAGAGATTAATTGTTGCTCTTCATCTTCTATCCGAATTTCCCAAACCATAGTTGTTCTTCCGCGGTGATGAGGGATAGCAGTGCCATATACATTTCCGGAGCGCACACTTTTTATATGGTTAGCATTGATTTCAATTCCAAAAATCTGCTGATGTTCGGGATCAATATTTAAAAAAGACCCAATGCTTGCAGCAGATTCAGCCAGTGCTACACTTGCTCCTCCATGAAGGAAACCCATTGGTTGATGTGTTCGATGGTCAACAGGCATTTTAAGGGTAACTTTCTCTGGTTCCGCTTCGAGGACTTCCATTCCTAGCGCTTCCATTAATGTGTTTTGTATAGATATATCCATTTTTATCATCCTTTACTTTTCATTCCCCGAATTCATAATATCAAACATACATAAATATGAGGTGATTTCAGCTTATCCTAATTAAAATCAAACAACCCGGACTCAAAAAGCTGCCCGGGTGTCTTAAGATTGGCTTTCATTTCTAAAATGAAAAAGGGATTAACAGTTGTAAAAGAAGCGATATTCCAAGTAACATACCGTAAAAGGTATTGGTCTGTGCTGTCGCCTTCATGGCTGGCATCATTTCTAATGGTGATTTCTCACCAGCGAACCCATGTATAGATTGGGTTCCTTTTCTTATGCTAAGCAATGTAAGGAGTGACCAGATCGGAAGCATCCCTAGTGCGATGAGCATTAAAGTCAGCCCATACGCGACCACATAAAGACTTAACAAGAAACGGACAGCCCCATGATGACCGAATAATATAGCTAATGTTTTACGGCCGTTTTCAGCATCTCCGACACGGTCACGAATATTATTTGAGAGATTGATCGCACCAATAAAAATCGCTACCGGAACTGAGATTACGATGACTTCCCATGATATACTTAATGATTGGATATAATAACTTATGGCAACAATGACTGTCCCCATGAACAATCCTGCGGCTAGTTCACCTAATGGAGTATAAGCGATTGGGTAAGGCCCGCCTGAGTAAAGATAACCTAATAGCATGGATACGAGCCCGATCGCGGCAACCCACCAGCTAGAAGAAGCACAAATATAAACACCAAGCAATGTCGCCACTACAAGGAAGCTGATGGCTAAGGTTAATACAGTTCGCGGCTGGATCCCATCCCGTACAATAGTACCGCCTATTCCAACAGACTTCTCGTTGTCTAATCCTCTGACGAAATCGTAGTATTCGTTAAACATATTAGTGGCCGCCTGAATTAAAATCGAGGCGAAAAGCATAGCGGCAAATAATCCAAGATGAATCCCATGATCAAGAGCAGCAAGCATTGTCCCTACGAATACAGGAACAAAAGCGGCGGTTAACGTATGGGGACGTAATAACCTCCACCAAACTTGAAATCCGTCACGTTCATTCAAGGAAGTTCTCATATTTTGATTTGAAACAGAACTCATGGGTGTCATCTCCCTTGTATTTAAACTAGTAATATAATATCAACTTAAGTTTAGGCAAACAGTCCTCTGGTGTCAATCCTTGTAAGAATATGCAAGAACCGATGAAGATTTCTTGAGTCAAGAGAAAAAAGAGAATAAAATAGAAGAGGGTATTCATCGTTTATTAAAATGATTGAGTTATTATCTTAATATAATGCAACGTCCCAAACTGGGGTGGGAGGAATTTTAATGCTTCATATAAAAGTACCTCAAATAGATGAAATCGTTGAGGGAGCGATTAACAAGGCGACTGATGAAAAAAAGCCGCAACTTATCAGTTTTGTGAATGAAATAGAATATACAGATGCTTTTACTTTTTTGGATCGATCGCAGAAGATTGATCGTCATCGTTTATTTTGGAAAAGTGCAGATGAGGATTTTACGATGGCAGGGGTAGGTGCGGCCTATAAGATGATTGCGGCACATCCGAATCGATTTAGGAAAATAGAATCAACGTGGAATGAACTACTGGACGAGGCGCAAGTGTACGATCCTCACTATGAAAAAGGAACTGGCCTTGTTGCTCTGGGAGGATTCAGCTTTGATGCCAATCAAAACAATTCAACCCCATGGGAAGGGTTTCCTGACAGCCAGATGACAATTCCAGCCTATTTGTTAACAAATAAAGGGTCAAAATCATATTTGACGACCAATTTGCTTATCTTTGAGGAAGATCATAAACAGCAGATTATACACCAAATAGACGAGGATCAACATCAGCTTTTACATGGTGATCGTCAAGAACATAAACTTCCTAAGCAGACGGGTTTAACGGAGATGGAAGCGGAAAAGTGGAAGCAAAGCGTCAAACAAGCTACTGCTGACATTAAGCAGGGAAAACTGGGGAAAGTTGTGCTTGCCCGCGAACTGCGTGTTAAATTTGACTCCTCAGCTGAGTTGTCCGCAATCGTGGAAGAATTATGCAAAACACAAGAAAATAGTTACATCTTCGTTTTCGAAAATGGCGGAGATTACTTTATCGGTGCAACGCCAGAAAGGCTGGCTAAATTGGAGAACCAAGAGCTGGTCTCTACATGTTTAGCTGGAACAATTCCACGCGGCAAGGATGAAAAAGAGGATCACCTCTTTAGTAAGCAGCTTCTGAATGATCCGAAAAACCGACAGGAGCACGATTTTGTAGTTCAGATGATTCGGGAAGCTGTTGAAGCATGCTGTTACAATGTCGAAATTCCTAGTGCACCAGTCGTTTATCCGCTTCGTAACTTACAGCATTTATATACCCCTGTCACAGCTACTCTTGAACAGGGATATACACTGCTTGATGTTGTAGAGAAACTGCACCCGACTCCAGCACTCGGCGGTATGCCTCAGAAGCAATCAGTAGATTACATCAGGAAACATGAAGTGTTGAACCGCGGCTGGTATGCAGGCCCGATTGGCTGGTTTGACGGTCATAATAATGGGGAGTTTGCGGTAGCTATTCGTTCTGCACTTCTTCAGCAGGATGAAGCTTCTTTATTTGCGGGATGCGGGGTCGTGGAAGATTCTAACCCTGATGCGGAATACGAAGAAACAGCTGTCAAGCTCAGGCCTATGTTATCCGTTTTAGGAGGATCAGTATGAACTACACAGAAACTTTATCGAGATACATGACCCATTTTGTTGCCCAACTCGCTCATTCGGGGATAGAAGATGTTGTCATTTCACCTGGATCACGATCCACCCCCCTTGCTATGACATTTAGTGAATACGATCGAGTGAAACATTGGGTTCATGTGGACGAGAGATCTGCTGCTTTTTTCGCATTAGGCCTAGCCAAAGCAAAACAACAGGCAGTAGCGCTTGTCTGTACATCCGGCACCGCTGCAGCTAACTATTATCCGGCAATCGTCGAAGCTTACTATAGCAGGGTTCCGCTTGTTGTTTTAACGGCGGACCGTCCACATGAGCTTAGAGATGTAGGAGCTCCTCAATCTATTGATCAAATTGATATGTATGGTCATTACGTTAAATGGTTTCATGATTTAGCCTTACCTGAGGATGGGTTACTCTCATATGTAAGAAAACAGGCTGCTCGTGCGGTTGAAGAAAGTGAGTCAAACAACCCTGGGCCCGTACATGTAAACCTTCCTCTAAGGGAGCCATTAGTTCCTGATTTTAATGTGAATGGGCTCTGGAATGAAGGGGCAAAACCAATTCCAAAGAATATATATGGTTTGCCGCAAACTTCTGAAAAACAGACAGTCCATTTTGTGGAATTACTAGCCGGCGATAAAAAGGGTTTGATCGTATGCGGACCGCAAACGGATCCAGAATTAGCATCACATCTTACCATTTTGGCCGCACGCTCAGGGGTGCCGATTTTAGCAGATCCATTATCCCAACTAAGAGCGGGCGAGCATGATAAACGCAATATTATTGAAAACTATGATGCCATTTTAAAATCAGATAAAAGAAGAGAGTCACTCGAACCGGAATACATCATTCGGTTCGGAGCGATGCCGGTGTCCAAACCATACTTACAGTGGATACAAAAGCATGATTCGGCCATCGACCATTATGTGGTAGACACATATGCAAGCTATCGGGAGCCTTCAGGTGTAGCTACACAATTTGTTTGGTCTGATCCAGGTAGTTTTTGCCAAATGATCCATTCTAAATTGGAAGCAGATCACATTGAAAGTGAGTGGTTACAGCATTGGCAGAAGATGAATACGCTCGCTAAAAGCCATATGCTTGCTGAACAAGGTTCCGAATTAAATGAAGGACATGCGGTGGTTCGTTTGTCGAATTCGATGTTAGATCGTTCTGTTTTATTCGTTGGAAATAGTATGCCGATTCGAGATGTCGACAGCTTCTTAATGGCTACGCCAAAGCATATTACAGTGATGGCTAATCGAGGAGCAAATGGGATTGATGGTGTAGTTTCAACGGCTCTCGGAGCAGCGGCAGCTGGGCAGCCGACCACACTGTTGTTAGGCGACTTATCATTTTTTCATGATATGAATGGCTTGCTGCTTGCGAAGCAGCATCATTTGCCCATTACAATTGTTGTTATCAATAATGATGGGGGCGGAATCTTTTCTTACCTTTCACAAGCGACACAGCCTGCTTACTTTGAAGAGTTGTTTGGAACACCAATCGGGATAGATTTTAGAAAAGTTGTAGAAATGTTTGGCGGAACACATAGACGTGTTGATAATTGGGAAGCCTATACACGTTCATTAGAGGAAAGTTATCAGGAAAACGGTTTGAGTGTTGTAGAAGTGATTACGAACAGGGAAGATCATGTGGATTTTCACAAAGAAAAATGGCAGGGGATCGCAGAGGCCCTGGATTCACTGGATGAGGTCTAGATTATGTATATTAAACTGACCCATCGCACTTACTGGATAGACGACGAAGGCGAGGGTTTGCCTGTCTTGATGCTCCATGGGTTTACAGGCAGCAGCCGCACATTTGCTAAAGTAAGGGAATTGTTACCAGGTTCCATTCGGTCTATTTGCATCGACATGCCTGGACACGGATACACAGGAGTTGTCGGCACGTTGACGGTGGAGCAATTTGCTGCAGATGTAGTGGAAATTCTGGAACATTTACAACTCTCTGCTGTGGATGTTCTTGGTTATTCCATGGGCGGACGGGCAGCCCTGTCTTTTGCAATGCTCTACCCTGAGTGGACAAATAAATTAATTCTTGAAAGTGCTTCGCCAGGTCTCGCCGATCCTGATGAGCAAATGGCTAGACGGACTAAGGATCAAGGGATAATTGATAAAATTACTAACGAAGGCTTGCAAAAGTTCGTCCATTATTGGGAGAATATACCTCTTTTTGAAAGTCAAAAGCAGTTGTCTGCTGAAGACATTTCTCTTTTGAAAGAAGAACGATTAAGACAGAATCCCCATGGCTTAATTCAGTCTCTTCAAGGAATGGGAACAGGGCAGCAGCCCTCATGGTGGGAGAAACTTTCCGACTTACCAGCAGAGGTGCTTCTGGTAGCAGGCGAGTGGGATGACAAATTTATCTCGATTAATAAGGAGATGGATCATCGACTGTCGGAATCCACTTTAGTCATCGTTGAAAATTCCGGACATACAGTCCATCTCGAAAAACCGAAGTTTTTTGCTAAAACTGTCGAAGACTTCGTGATACAATAGTAATTGTATGGAAGCGGATAAACTTATCCGCAATTTGTTTAAAATGGAGGGTTATGTATGACCTATAACTGGGTTACTGAAAGAGAATACGAAGAAATTCTCTACGAAACTTTTGAAGGAATTGCTAAAATTACGATCAATCGTCCAGAAGTTCGTAATGCTTTTACTCCTAGAACTGTGCAAGAATTAATTGATGCTTTTGCTTATGCACGTGATGATTCTAAAATCGGAGTCATTGTATTAGCTGGTGCTGGTGATGACGCATTTTGCTCAGGTGGAGACCAAAGCGTTAGAGGGCACGGAGGTTATGTCGGTGACGACCAAATCCCTCGCTTGAATGTGCTAGACTTGCAACGACTAATCCGGGTTATTCCTAAGCCTGTCGTTTCCATGGTTTCCGGATATGCAGTAGGCGGCGGTCATGTCCTACATATCGTTTGTGACTTGACTATTGCTGCTGACAATGCAATCTTTGGTCAAACAGGTCCGAAGGTTGGAAGTTTCGACGCAGGATACGGTGCTGGCTTGCTTTCCCGTATCGTCGGTCAAAAGAAAGCTCGAGAAATTTGGTATCTTTGCCGTCAATATAGTGCAAAAGAAGCGAAGGATATGGGACTCGTTAATACGGTTGTTCCTCTGGAGCAGCTTGAAGATGAAACGGTTCAATGGTGTAGAGAAATGCTTGAGAAGTCACCAACAGCTCTTCGTTTCCTAAAAGCCTCTTTCAATGCTGATACAGATGGGCTGGCAGGCCTGCAGCAAATGGGCGGCGATGCAACATTACTTTATTACACCACAGAGGAAGCAAAAGAAGGACGCGATGCGTTTAAAGAAAAACGTAAACCTGACTTCGGTCAGTTCCCGCGTTTCCCATGATTCGAAAATAAAATGGTTTAAAAAAAGGGCTTCCTATAGCTTAGGCAGCCCTTTTTATATGAGAAGAGGGAGGATAAAAGAGCATGAACGAAATTCCTCATTGGCTGGAGAAGCAGTATGAACTGCAGCCAGAAGCCACAGCAATTGAATATAGTGAACGGCAATCTTTAAGTTATTCGGCTTTAAGAGAAGAAAGTCGAGGACTGGCCAGAGGGTTAATGAATGAGGGAGTAAAAGCTGGTGACCATGTGGCCATATTGTCATCTAATCGAATAGAGTTTCCCGTTTGTATTCACGCACTAAGTTATATTGGAGCGGTTGTGATCTGCTTAAACATCAGATTAACACCGGAAGAACTTGCCTACCAAATGAAAGATGGCGAAATTTCTGCATTGATTGTTGACCCTGATTTTGAAGACAAGTCCCTACGCTCTGTCGAAAAGGTCTCGTTAAATCATATAGATTTTATCAATATGAGTCGTTTGCCAAAGTCCGATGAGCCATTTGATTTAAAAGAACAGCTTTGTTTAGATGATGTATTTACCATGATGTATACATCGGGTACAACCGGAAAACCAAAAGCTGTTATGCATACTTATGGAAACCACTGGTTCAGCGCTATCGGTTCAGCTCTTAACTTAGGTTTGTCGCAATCGGACAAGTGGCTGATTTGCCTGCCTATGTTTCATGTTGGTGGTTTTTCCTTACTCATGAAAAATGTTATTTACGGAATGCCAATTCGTCTGTTGTCGCATTTTAATGCCCGCGTGATCAATAATGAGATTCGTCATCATGGTGTAACGATGGTTTCCGTGGTAACGGTTATGCTTCAAAGATTGATACGAGACTTAGAACAAGAGCATTATCCTTCATCCTTTAGGTGTTTTTTATTAGGCGGTGGACCGGTTCCTAAACCGTTATTAAAGGAGGCTAATAAAAAAGGGATTCCTGTCTTTCAAACGTATGGTATGACAGAAACCAGTTCTCAAATTGCCACATTAAGCCCCGGAGACGCTTTTAATAAACTTGGCTCAGCAGGAAAAGCCCTGGCTCCAGCTACGCTGAAAGTTATGGTGGATGGAATCCCTGCTAAAGCGTATGAGACAGGGGAAATCTACGTTAAAGGGCCGATGGTGTCGCGAGGGTACTATAAAAGACCAGGAAACAACTCCGAATATTTGGCAACAGGTGATGCAGGATATTTGGATGAGGAAGGATTTCTGTATGTTGTAGACCGCGTCAAAGATATGATTATTTCTGGAGGAGAAAATATTTATCCAGCAGAAATCGAGAGCGTTATAATGGGACTTGAGGAAGTTGAAGAAGTTGGGGTAGCTGGTGCAGCAGATGAAGAATGGGGAGAAGTGCCTGTGGCTTTTGTGGTCCTCCGGGCAGGAGCAGAACTTTCATTTGAAAAGCTGGTCACCTATTGCCGCCAACATCTGGCCTCCTATAAAACACCAAAACAACTGTTCATTATACAAGAGCTGCCAAGAAACGCATCAAATAAAATTGTCAGACGGAAATTATTTGAGCATGCGCAAGGGGACGTAATTTAATGGATATTCGCACTATCGTTTTTCGTAAAATTTCACTTCCTCTGCGAAGCCCATTTCAAACCCATCAAGGCGAACTCTACGAACGTTCCGTGATAATTATTGAAGTTAGTGATGATCAGGGGTTGAAAGGATACGGAGAAGTATCGGCATTTCCCTCTCCTTTCTACACAGCCGAAACCGTTGAAACAGCTTGGCATATGCTGAGAGACATTATCCTTCCTCGTCTAAACGCCAGACACATTCAGCATCCAGCTGACTTCGTGCGCATGACTTCCTTTATTCAAGGTAACCAAATGGTAAAATCAGGTTTGGAAGGAGCATTATGGGATCTATATGCGAAACAGAACCGAGTGAGTTTAGCTGAATTGATTGGAGGCACACGTGATTTTGTTAAAGCAGGTGCCGTTTTGAGTCTTTCTGACACTATCACGAAAGATATAAACAGATTGAAACAGTCTGGCTATGAACGGTATAAGCTAAAAGTTGAAAAAGGCAAAGAACGGGACAAAATCAAACAGGTTCAGACCGTTGACCCTGACCTGGCTATTATGATTGATGCGAATGGAATGTACAGAGAGAGTGATTTAGATCACTTAACTGCCCTGGATGACTTAGGGCTGCTAATGATTGAGCAGCCTTTTGAACCTGGTGATTTCTATTTGCATAGAAAAGCACAGCAGCAAATGAATACTCCGATTTGTTTGGATGAATCCATTATGTCATTACACGATGCAAGGCAAGCGGTTGAACTCGGAAGCTGCCAAATCGTCAATATAAAAATCAGCCGTGTAGGAGGCATGACAGCAGCATTAAACATTCATGATTACTGTCAAAATAACGGACTGCCTGTATGGTGTGGCGGCATGGTGGAAACAGGCATCGCCAAGGCTCACAATTTGGCACTTGCTTCTTTACCTAACTTCACAATCCCGGGCGATTTATCGAGTTCAGACAGATACTTTTATAAGGATGTTCTCAAAGAACCAATTGAAGTAAACGACGGAAAAATCAAGGTTCCCACTGGAAAGGGAATAGGGGTCAATGTAGATAGTTCTTATTTAGAAAAGGTTACCTTGCAAAGCTATTTCTGGCAGCCGGAATAGGTTGGGTTGGTAATATATGCTTCTTGCTTTTTATTGTAATAAAGCTTTCCTATATAGCTAAGGCTATGTTATAAGGAGGTTTTTATTATGGATGGAAAAAACCAGTACTTTGTAAATATCGGCACACGTGAAATATCAATTAATCGCAATGGCAACAATGATGAGTTCATCATTAACGCTGATCGAGAAGAACTTCTTTTATTAAGGGAAGTGTTTAATGAAATGTATAACTCGGATACAAGAGCTTTCTTTCGATCACACGTTCCGTTTGTAGAGTATCACAAAGATAGTTCGAATGACGAATATGATGAGGGCATGACAAGAGCCTTGCAGATGATCTATGACTTAGGTGATGATACGACCAGGCACCACATCAGTGGAATGGGTGTTTTAAAAGACAAATGAGGGTTGGACAAAAGTATTTTTACCAAATGAAAATCCGAACTAATTAGAAACTATGATTGTTGTATAACCGCTGCGAAAATATACTGCGCTTTCCGCGGGCGGCTGTTGAGCCTTCTTGTGCTGACGCACTGCGAGGTCACACCTAGGCCTTTCCTCCCGCAGGAGTCTCCGTATATTTCCTCCGCTTAAATAGCGCTTCGTTCGTCTTTTCATTTTAGAGATTTACTTATGTCCCAGCCCCTATTTGTATTTATTGTGTTACGGAACTTAAGTCAGACATCTCTTGGGCGTTTTTTATAATTTCCTGGGGAATGACAATCTCTTCAACCTCATTAAAATTGCTGTATTTACCACTCATTTTTTGACTAATAAATGCCTGCTTGCCATCCACTACTATAGAAAAGTCCATGGTTGATTCGATTGATTCAGGATAGTAGGTGTCTTTATTAATGGTTAAAGTATAGCTAGCCTTTTCAACTTTTAACTCCTTCAGCAGATTATCGGGAAGCATTCCTTTGGGCATTGACTGAGCCATGGTTTTCTCGATCAACTTTTGAACATTGTCTCCTTTAGAACTAAAAGACAAAATATAAGTATTATTTTTTTCTTCCATGTTAAATTCGTCTACATAGTCTTGCAGCATTTCAAGTTGTTTTCCTGGAGTTTGCTGGGCAATACTGGTTTGAGTCAATTGTTCCCAAAGTTCCTCAGGAGCTTTGACCCAGCCTTGGGTTCCGGGCTGAGACATATACATGCCCTTTTTTGTATGATACTGTTCCACAGTCTTTCCCATTATATCAATTGTTTGGTGTAATGCTAACGGCTGAAGTTGAATATCTGAATCAATCGAAGTTTTGATTGGTTGAGGGGGTACCTTGGTTTCAGACGATTCTGCACTATAGTTTTGAGTGACATCCAGCTTCATGGAAAAGCTGTTTAATTCCTTTGAAGCTTCAGAAGACTTCATAAACACTCCTTTCGCCTTTTCAGCTTCATTACTCGAGCAAGCTGTTACAAACAGCATAGTGATAAACAATAAACTGAGTACAATCCATCTTATTTTTTTCATTTTAAATTCCTCCTTTTATCTACATACTATTACATACGAATGATGCCGAGTTTAGTTTCATAATTATGGTAAAACATGCAGCATTTACAAAGTTTACATAAGGGTATCGATAATCATAGTAATAATACGAACGGTACTGTTTGTAATCTGGCTTGCTTATGATACGATTTAAATAGCAATACATGATAGAGTGTATCGCTAAAGTTCTTATTCATTACATAATTAACGGATTAAAGGCAGATGATCTTACATGAAAACATTTAGCGATTACTATCGAAATCAAGTTAAGTTATCCTTTGATAATCATCCATTTTCTAAGACACCAAAGCATGTTTGGGTTATTTGTCAATTCGATAATAAATGGCTGTTGACCAATCATAAAGACAGGGGCCTCGAATTTCCTGGTGGCAAAGTAGAAAAAGGAGAAACAGCGAAAGATGCTGCGATCAGAGAAGTACTTGAGGAAACAGGCGGGCGTGTTAAGCAGATTGATTATGTGGGACAATATCATGTAGCAGGGAAGGGCGGAACCATTGTTAAAAATGTGTATTTCGCTTCCATATCACAGTTACAATCGCAAGACCATTATTTTGAAACGAATGGTCCTGTATTGCTTGAGGAGCTTCCAGAAGGAATTGTCAGTGATGAGCAGTACAGTTTTATGATGAAAGATGATGTGCTGCCCAATTGTATGAGACAGATTAAAGAGAAATTTCTAGGGGATCCTACTGAATAAGCAATAGTAATCAAAACGAGCGCGCAGTTAAACTGCGCGCTCGTTTTATCTATTTTGAGGAGATGAGGAAACATGTTTACTTTCTGCCAAAAGCAGGACCGGCATTTTTGATAGCTGAGCTGGCATGTGTGAATTTCTTAAAGTTGTCGTGGAATTTTTCTGCTAGTTCCTGAGCTTTTTTATCATAAGCATCAGGATTATCCCATGTCTTTCTCGGTAATAATACATCATCTGGAACTCCTGGACAATGAAGCGGGATTTGAAGTCCAAATACTGGGTCATTGTACGTTTCTACTGAATTTAGCTCACCTTCAAGCGCTGCGTGAACCATTGAACGGGTATGGGAAAGTTTCATTCTTTCTCCTTCTCCATAGGCTCCTCCCGTCCAGCCTGTATTGACCAGATATACCTTCGTATCAAATTGGTCGATTTTTTCGCCTATCATCTCAGCATATACAGAAGGTGCTAATGGCAGGAATGGAGACCCGAAACAAGCAGAAAAGGTAGCTTGTGGAGAAGTAACTCCGCGTTCTGTTCCTGCTAATTTACTTGTATATCCGCTTAAGAAATGATACATTGCCTGTTCTTTTGTCAGTTTACTAATTGGCGGCAGAACGCCTGTAGCATCAGCAGTTAAAAACACAATTGCATTTGGATGCCCTGCAATGCTTGGCTGGACGGTGTTATCAATGTGATGTAATGGATATGCCGCCCGAGTGTTCTCCGTGAGGCTGGTATTGTCATAATCAGGAATTTGAGTTTCTTCATCCATTACTACGTTTTCTAACACTGAGCCAAATTGAATGGCATTAAAAATTTGCGGCTCTTTCTCTGCTGATAAGTTGATACACTTGGCGTAACAGCCACCTTCGATATTAGCGACTCCATGGTTTGACCAGGCGTGCTCGTCATCGCCGATCAGACGACGCTCCGGATCAGCAGACAACGTTGTTTTCCCTGTTCCTGATAAACCGAAGAATAATGCTACATCACCTTCCTTGCCTACGTTAGCTGAACAGTGCATAGGCATAATATTTTGTTTAGGAAGCAAGTAGTTCATGACAGAGAATATCGACTTTTTAATTTCACCTGCATATTCTGTTCCACCAATGAGAACAATTCTATGTTTAAATGAAATCATAATGAAAGCTTCCGAGTTCGTTCCATCTACTCTTGGATTAGCTTTAAATGTTGGTGCAGATATGACTGTAAACTCGGCTTCGTGCTCAGAGAGCTCTTGATCAGTTGGGCGGATAAACATTTGGCGGGCAAATAAATTATGCCATGCGAATTCATTGATGACTTGAATAGGCAGTTGGCTTTTCTTGTCTGCTCCTGCGTAGCCTTTAAAAACAAATACTTCTTCACGCTCTTTTAAATGATCCAACACTTTATGGTATAAATGAACGAATGTGCTCTCATCTATAGGCTGATTGGTGCTTCCCCAGTTGACGTTGGGTTCTGACTCATGATCTTTTACGATAAATTTATCCTTTGGAGATCGGCCAGTATAGGTGCCTGTAGTAGCTAGAACAGCCCCACGATCCGTTAACGATCCTTCTTTTTTGGAAAGTATTTTTTCTACAAGTTGTGGTACAGACAAATGATGGAGGACATGCTCTTGCGCTAAAAGTTGGTTTAAATCTGATAGTTGGTTAATGGCACTCATATGTGTCAACCCGCCTTTACTTTAAAATTAATAAAAAGCATAAATTACTTTAAGTTATTGCTTTAAGTTGATTAATAGTATAACACATTCATTTTAATAATCCATACTAATAATGAAAATGCTTTCAATTTATTTTACTATAAAATTTTGTATCACGCATTCGATAACTTTGAACAATCCAAGCTGTTATTTGTGGGGGTTTACCCCTAGTTCATTCGTTTCCTATTGCATTTAGCAATAATGGTCAAACTAGTCTCTGTTTTTTTGTAAATCGGAGAATCCATCTTTTTACCGGAAATGTAAAGAGCTCCTTATTCCAGATATATGAGCTAACTATATAATAGCGATATTTACGTAGAAAAGCAGACCGTTTCTTAAAGCATAGTAAACGGATTGACATTAAATGAGGTTTTCGGTACGATTATCTCGAACGGATACTCTCTTATCCAGAGTTGGTGGAGGGACAGGCCCTGAGAAACCCGGCAACCGTCAGATAGCTGCTGACATGGTGCTAACCTGAAGCAAGGCAATTGTTATGCCTTGGACGATAAGAGCGAAAGGAAACGATGCCTTTCCTCTGAACGAAGGAAGGGTTTTTTCTTTTATTGGGAAAAGGTTCAGCACAATTTCTGATGATGTTCATATTCATATGTACATATAACGTGAAATGTGCAATAGCCATAAAAACGATTGTAAGGAAACCATAGGAATCTAGAGAGGTTTCTAATGATACTGGTAAAGAGTTCCGTCTAATCTATGTATTTAACAGAAGGAGGAGTTTAGCAGAATGCCAGCCAATCGCCGGTTATTCACATCTGAATCTGTAACAGAAGGTCATCCTGATAAAATCTGTGACCAGATTTCTGATGCGATTCTAGACGAAATTTTAAAAAATGATCCGAACGCACGTGTTGCGTGTGAAACAACTGTTACGACAGGACTTGTCCTCGTTTCAGGTGAGATCAGTACAAATACGTATGTAGATATCCCTGCTATTGTACGTCAAACGATTAAAGATATCGGCTATACAAGAGCGAAGTATGGATTTGACGCTGATACATGTGCTGTATTAACGGCTATAGATGAACAATCTCCGGACATTGCAGGCGGAGTAGATGTAGCGCTAGAGTCAAGAGAGGGTCAAATGAGCGATCAAGAAATCGAGTCTATTGGTGCAGGAGACCAAGGTCTAATGTTTGGTTTTGCAAATAACGAAACGGCTGAACTAATGCCTTTGCCGATATCACTTGCTCATAAGTTATCGAAGCGTCTTTCAGATATGCGCAATGATGGTACTCTCGGTTATTTGCGTCCAGATGGGAAGACTCAGGTAACGATTGAGTATGATGAACATGATCAGCCTGTTCGAGTCGATACGATTGTTATCTCTACACAGCATGCCGAAGAAATAACACTTGAACAAATTCAAAGAGATTTGAAAGATAAAGTTATTCAGCCTGTTGTCCCGTCAGAACTTATTGATGAGGAGACCAAGTATTTTATTAATCCTACTGGAAGGTTTGTCATTGGCGGCCCACAAGGTGATGCCGGGTTAACAGGTAGAAAGATTATTGTTGACACATATGGCGGATATGCTCGCCATGGGGGAGGAGCCTTTAGCGGTAAAGATGCTACTAAAGTAGACCGATCTGGGGCCTATGCTGCCCGCTATGTTGCGAAAAACATTGTAGCTGCAGGCTTAGCTGATTCCTGTGAAGTTCAATTGGCGTATGCCATTGGCGTAGCGCAGCCAGTTTCGATCTCCATTGATACACACGGGTCAGGAAAAGTAACGGAAGAGAAGCTTGTGACAGCAGTTAGGGAATTGTTTGATCTACGTCCTGCTGGCATTATTAAAATGCTTGATCTACGTCGTCCTATTTATCGTCAAACAGCTGCCTATGGTCACTTTGGCCGTACAGATGTTGAATTCCCATGGGAAAAAGTGGATCGGGCTGAAGACCTGAAAAAACGTCTGCAATAAATAGAGAAGAAAACCTTTCTTCATTTTAAGTTGAACGGTTTTCTTTATTTTTTATTATGATTCTTTTCTAAGCTGCTTATAAACTTGACCCTTCTCGACATAAGTTGTTCGAATTCGTTCTAGTTCTTTATAATCTTCCTCGTTCAGTTCCCGAACCACTTTTGCTGGACGGCCAAAAGCTAGTGTCCTGGGAGGTATGACTTTACCTGGAGGAACAAGACTGCCTGCTCCTATAAACGCCTGCTCACCTATTTCGGCACCATCGAGAATGAGAGATCCCATACCAATGAGTGCATCCTTTTTAATGTGGGCCGAATGAAGGGTGACTTGATGTCCTACAGTTACACCGTCTTCAATGATCAACGGTTGGTTGGGACTTTGATGCAGCATGCTTAAGTCCTGGATATTTACTTCTTTCCCAATTTTAACCGGAGCAACGTCCCCGCGTATAACAGTTTTAAACCAAACGCTCGCATACGGACCAATGACGACATCGCCCGTAATGGCTGCATCTTCAGCTATGTAGGCTGTCGAGTCAATTTGCGGGTACTTTCCTTTATATTCGCAAATCACGCTAATCCCCCTTATAATATGGATATAATCTAGTATAGCAAAAGTAAGGTGTTGCATGGGAGGGATTATATGTGTGCGGTGCAAGCGACTATTGTGATCGTTCATGGTGCTTTTGAACACATTGGAAGATACGAACATTTAATCAAACAGTTGCATGCTGATGGATATAAAGTTATCTCCAGGGATCTCCCTGGTCAAGGAAGGTCAGAAGGTATGAAAGGCCATATTAAATCCTTTAATCAATACATACATACGATTGAGGAGTGGCTGAAAGAGACCGGGGAAGGTTCTGTCTTCCTTTTAGGGCACAGTATGGGTGGTTTAGCGGTTATTCGCACGATGCAACAGCTCAAACTGAAGGTTGATGGTGTGATCTTATCATCTCCGGCCCTTGGAATTCTTGAAGGTGCTTCTAAACCGATGGAAGCGGCATCGCGAATTTTAAATCATATATGGCCAAAGCTGCAGGTTGGCAATCAGCTCAGTTCTGAAAAAGTTACGAGAAATGAGGATGTTCGCAAACGTGATGGTGGAGATGCTCTGATTTTAGAGAAAGTATCTGTGCGTTGGTATAGAGAATTTCAGCGTAATATCCAGCAAGCCTTCGTAGACATTGATCAATTTCCAGACGTTCCTTTGCTGGTTATGCAAGCGGGAGAAGATCTAATGGTGGATGCGGATAAGACAAGAGAATGGTTTCATAAAGTCAAGCTTTCAGAGAAAACTTATAAAGAGTGGCCGGGTTTTTATCATGAGATTTTTAATGAACCGGAATGGAAACGAGTTTACTCATATACTAGCCACTTTATTCATCAACAATTATCTAACCTACATCATAAGGAGGGATGACTTGTGGCACCTCAAGTCCCTGCGAATGCTTTACATCTGATGACCAGAGTGTACAAGGATATTTTTCCGAGAGTACACGTTGAACTTAATCAATGGATTAGTAAAGCAAAAGATATACCAAATTTGGAATTAAGAAATCAAGCATTAGCAAGTATTGAGTCGAAAACTTTCCACTGTGAAGGAGGAGGAATATACGCTCTGTTAGCTAGGGACAGTTGGAAAGAATCGATTCGATTTATCGTGGCTTATCAAACAATCAGCGACTATCTCGATAATTTATGTGATCGAAGTACTTCGATGGATCCGAAAGATTTCAGAATGCTGCATCAGGCAATGATTGATGCGCTTACGCCAAAGAATGAAATAAAGGATTATTATTATTATCGTGAAGAGAAAGATGATGGCGGGTATTTAGTAGATCTCGTTAAGACTTGTCAGTCAGTGCTGCGGGAAGCGAAAGATTACCCAGGGGTCTATGAACATACCTTGAAGCTTGGGGGATTATATAGCGATCTTCAAGTACATAAGCATGTGATTGAAGAAGAACGTATTCCAAGGTTGAAGAATTGGTTCAAAAACCATCAAAAACACTGGCCGAATCTAGAATGGTTTGAGTTCTCTGCCTGTACAGGTTCTACATTAGGGATATTCTGCTTAATTTCATATACACTGAGCGGAAAGATGACTGATGATCTGGCTAAACAGATTGAGAAAAGCTACTTCCCATTTATGCAGGGCCTTCATATTCTGCTTGATTATTATATTGATCAACAGGAAGATGAAGAAGAAGGCGACTTGAATTTCTGTTCTTATTATGATCATGAAGAGCAAATGAAACAAAGGTTTGTTTTTTTCGTAAAGCAAACAAACCAGGAAGTTCAGAAACTCCCTGATGCTGCTTTTCACCAAATGATTCATGAAGGACTCGTAGGGATGTACCTTGCTGATCGGAAGGTGAGTAACATTCAACATGCGAAGGGATTTGTGAAGGAGTTATTAAAAGTAAGTGGAGCCAAGGCAACTTTCTTTTATTTTAATACAAAAATGTATCACAAAATAAAGCCTGGTAAGCCATTATAGGGTTACCAGGTTATTTCTTTTCGATGGCAAGAATGAACGGCGGCTGATTTCGCTGGTTGATAAACCCATGCTGCAGTACGTTGTAGTGACGCTGGTCTAAACAACTTACATAGTTAAGTAATGCTGTCTTTTCCTCTTCCCCCCCTGGATGACCATAGTAGACCACCAATACTACCAGTCCTCCTTTTTGGATATAGGAGAGAATGCTTTGAATCGATGAAAGGGTTTGATCAGCCTCAGTAATAACAGACTTATCACTGCCAGGTAAATACCCTAGGTTAAAAATCGCAGCTTTAAGACGTCTGAGATGATCGTCCGGAATATGTTGTTCAATAGCCGCGTGGCTATCATGAATCAGTGTGGTTTGCTCAAATAACTGATGGTCAATGAGCCGTTGTTTGGTATTGAAGATGGCTTCTTTCTGAATATCAAATCCGTATATGTGTCCACTTTTACCAACGAGCTGGCTGATGAATTGAGTATCATGCCCATTACCGCACGTCCCATCAATGGCGACATCCCCTGTTTTCAGCACATCTCCCATTAACTCATGGGCGTAATGCAGGGCTCTTTTCAGAATCATGTTTATATACCTTCTTTCTTATCGTTTTCTTGTCTAAGTTTGACAGCAAAGGTATTGTAGCATGTTTCTGGTGAATTTTGAATTTTGATAAGTAAACATATGGATATGATGATAAGGAAAGGACGAGCCTGGGGCATAACTGCACTTCTTAAGTGAGAAGGCGAACGATGTGCCGCTTTTGCGGAGAAAACATACGTAGACTCCTGCGGGAGGAAAGGCCTAGGTGAGCCCCCGCAGTGCGCTAGCACAAGGAGGCTCAACAGCCGCCCGCGGAAAGCGAAGTATATTTTCGTAGCGGGTTATATGCATAATTGTACTTACTGCGTAGTTCGTATTTTTATTTGATAAAGGCACATTGTCCCAGCTCGTTCTATTTTTTAGGTTGATTAGAAGCTGATTTCCGCTTGTTTTTGACCGTATCAAAAGCTTTTTTAGCATAACGTTTAGTTTGTTCAGGATTTTGTTTTGCGTAATCAGCTGCCTTTTTAATGAACTTTCGTACCATTACGACCCTCCGTTAAGAATAGTTTGTTGTAACTCTAAATATACCCTGCACTAGCATGGCGTAAACATTATTCGGAAAGTGAACTTGACAAAGCAATCACCTTTCATTACTATACGAATATAAATAATAAACGTAGAAGAGGACTAGTAGTAAAGTTTCAAGTATAAGAGAGGCAGCGGGTGGTGCGAGCTGTTCTTGATCTTTATGAACTCGCCTTGGATGTTGTAGGAACGAACAAATGAGTAGTTCCTTCCGGCTCTATCACCGTTATTCGATATCAAGCGAGCGTTTTTTAACGTTAATTTGGGTGGTACCGCGGAAGATAAGTCTTTCGTCCCTTTGGATGACAAGGGACGAGAGACTTTTTTATATAGCAAAAGTATCAAGGAGGAACAGTATGGCTTTTAATCACAGGGAAATTGAAAAGAAATGGCAGAAATACTGGTTAGAAAATAAAATTTTTAAAACGAATAGCGACTCGGAAAAGGAAAAGTTTTATGCACTAGATATGTTTCCTTATCCATCAGGGGCTGGTCTCCATGTGGGTCACCCTGAAGGGTACACAGCGACAGACATTTTATCAAGAATGAAGCGTATGCAGGGGTATGAAGTGCTGCATCCAATTGGCTGGGATGCTTTTGGGCTTCCTGCTGAACAATATGCTCTGGATACAGGAAATGACCCTCGGGAATTCACAAAACATAATATTGATACCTTCCGCAGACAAATACAAGAGTTAGGTTTCTCTTATGATTGGGACAGAGAAGTGAACACGACTGACCCCGACTACTATAAATGGACACAGTGGATCTTTCTGAAACTTTATGAAAAAGGACTTGCTTACATTGATGAAGTGGCTGTGAACTGGTGCCCGGCACTAGGTACAGTTCTTGCCAATGAGGAAGTTATTGATGGGAAAAGTGAACGTGGAGATCACCCTGTAGAACGCAGGCCGATGAAGCAATGGATGCTTAAAATTACTGCTTATGCAGACCGGCTTCTGGAAGATCTTGAAGAATTAGATTGGCCGGAAAGCATTAAGGATATGCAACGAAATTGGATCGGCAAATCTGAAGGTGCGGAAGTAAGCTTTCATATTGCTGGTCACGGTACTTCTTTTGATGTATTTACTACGAGACCGGATACACTTTTCGGTGCGACCTATGCTGTACTTGCCCCAGAGCACCCTCTAGTTGATAAAATTGTAAGCGATGACCAACAAGAAGCAGTGAAGGAGTACATTGATCAAGCTCAGAAGAAAAGTGATCTTGAGCGAACTGACCTGGCTAAAAATAAATCCGGCGTATTTACCGGGACTTACGCAATCAACCCTGTTGATGGTAATAAATTGCCAATATGGGTCGCAGATTATGTGCTAATGAGCTATGGAAGCGGTGCGATCATGGCTGTACCTGCTCACGATGAACGTGACTATGAGTTTGCGACAAAGTATGATCTTCCGATTATCGAAGTAGTTGATGGCGGGAATATTGAAGATGAACCTTACACCGGGGACGGCGAACATGTAAACTCAGACTTCTTAAATGGATTAGGTAAAGACGAGGCGATTTCTAAAGCAATTAACTGGCTTGAAAAAAATGAGAAAGGTTCCAGGAAAACCACTTACCGGCTGCGGGACTGGTTGTTCAGTCGTCAGAGATATTGGGGAGAACCGATCCCAATTATTCACTGGGAAGATGGAACCACTTCACCTGTACCGGAAAACCAACTCCCTGTAACACTTCCGGTAACTACGGAAATCAAACCTTCGGGAACAGGAGAGTCCCCCTTAGCCAATATTAGTGAATGGGTAAATGTAGTGGACCCTGAAACAGGCATGAAGGGACGCCGTGAAACGAATACAATGCCACAATGGGCGGGAAGCTGCTGGTATTACCTTCGATATATTGATGCCCGTAACGGTGAGACATTTGCCGATTTTGAAAAATTAAAGAAATGGCTGCCTGTCGATGTCTATATTGGAGGAGCAGAGCATGCAGTTCTGCACTTGCTGTACGCACGTTTCTGGCATAAGGTTCTTTATGACATCGGTGCCGTCCCTACGAAAGAACCTTTTCAAAAGCTGTTTAACCAGGGAATGATCCTTGGTGAAGGTAATGAGAAAATGAGTAAATCTAAAGGGAATGTTGTGAATCCGGACGATATTGTTTACAGTCATGGTGCGGATACGCTGAGATTATATGAAATGTTTATGGGACCACTCGATGCTTCGGTTGCATGGTCTACGAATGGGCTTGATGGAGCAAGACGGTTTTTGGACCGTGTGTGGAGATTGTTTGTAGTTGATGGGCAACTTTCGGAAGCTATTAAGGAAAACAGTGATGATATGACGTTAGAGAAAACGTATCATGAAACTGTCCAAAGAGTAAGTGAAAACTTCCAGGAGCTACGATTTAATACGGGGATTTCACAGATGATGGTTTTCATTAACGAAGGTTATAAGGCACATGAGATTCCTAAACCATTTGTTGAAGGATTCGTTAAATTGTTATCACCTGTAGCTCCTCATTTAGCTGAAGAACTATGGGAGAAGCTAGGACACGGGGGAACAATCAGCTATCAGGAGTGGCCGACTTTCGATGAGTCTAAACTCGTTGAAAACGAAGTGGAGATTGTAATCCAGGTCATGGGAAAAGTACGGGCCAAAATGATGGTCAATGTAGATGCTTCAAAAGAAGACTTAGAAAAAGCAGCATTAGAGAATAAACAGGTTCAAGACTGGCTGGAAGGAAAAACAGTACGTAAGGTAATTGCAGTTCCAGGTAAACTGGTAAACATTGTAGCAAACTAATTATCTATAAAGAAGGACGTCATCCTTTCGATGACGTCCTTCTTTTTTAATGAGATGAGCTTAAATTCTTGACTTCAAGATGCAGACTAATACAATATGAAACACAGATAACATTAAGGAGGAGATCTCTAGTGAGTAATATTCCTGAAATCAATGCAGAGGAACTGCAAGAGGTCCTTGATAGTAACAAGGAGATCACGATTATAGATGTAAGGGAAGATGAAGAAGTTAAACAAGGTGTTATTCCGACTGCCGAACACATCCCGTTAGGTAATATACCGGAAGCCGTAAGCAGCCTTGATCAAAATAAAAAATATGTAATGGTTTGCCGCTCTGGAAGGAGAAGCATGAATGCCTCAGAATTTTTGAAGGAAAATGGATTTCAACAGGTCCAGAATCTTAAAGGCGGTATGCTTGCCTGGAATGGTGAGCTCGTTTTTTAAGGTGAAAGAGGAAAACTTTATATGGAACTCATCTTATTTTTATTGGTAATAATCATCTTAGTTTTCCTGAAAGATGCGGCTGACGGTAAATCGCTTACTCATTTAGGGAAGGAACAGGTTTCTATAGAAGAGTATTGCGTGATAGACATTCGAGATTATATATCCGCGTCGCATTCTCCATACCCTGGAGCTGAGAATATACCTCTTAGCTATTTGCCCCGTGAGCTCAAAGAGCGTATGGACTGTGAAAAGAATATTTTGCTGATCACCGATGATAAACGCGGTGCAAAAATGGCAGCCAAAATAATTAGAAAGAAAAGGAATAGCTCCATTTATTATATAAAGTCAGCTTGAAAAACTGCGCCCGTGATAGGTGCAGTTTTTCAATTAGTCATTGACAATTTCATTCATAACACATAAAGTGTTTAGTGTTGCTTTTCAAATACAAATTACTGCAATTTAATTGTTGATTCGAAAAATCTATTGAACTATTGACAATCTTTTAGGCTTTGTGCTAGAATTTATTTACGTCGCATCAGTTCATTGCGACCGCAAGTTATAGTCTGCTGATATTTCATAAAGAAAGTTGTTGACTTCAACCCTTTCAACGTGGTATATTAGTTAGGTCGCTGTTTTGAAGCAGCGCTCAACATTTTGATCTTTGAAAACTGAACGAACCAACCAGTACGTCAAGATATTCTTTCTATTATATAGAAGGAATTCAAACAAGCACATTCGGTGTGCAAATGAGCAAGTCAAACTTTACTTTTTATGGAGAGTTTGATCCTGGCTCAGGACGAACGCTGGCGGCGTGCCTAATACATGCAAGTCGAGCGCAGGAAGCAGGCAGATCCCCTTCGGGGGTGATGCCTGTGGAATGAGCGGCGGACGGGTGAGTAACACGTGGGCAACCTGCCTGTAAGATCGGAATAACTCCGGGAAACCGGGGCTAATGCCGGGTAATCCTTTTTTTCGCATGAGAGAGAGGTGAAAGATGGCCTTTGGCTATCACTTACAGATGGGCCCGCGGCGCATTAGCTAGTTGGTGAGGTAATAGCTCACCAAGGCGACGATGCGTAGCCGACCTGAGAGGGTGATCGGTCACACTGGGACTGAGACACGGCCCAGACTCCTACGGGAGGCAGCAGTAGGGAATCTTCCGCAATGGACGAAAGTCTGACGGAGCAACGCCGCGTGAACGATGAAGGTCTTCGGATCGTAAAGTTCTGTTGTTAGGGAAGAACAAGTACCGTGCGAATAGAGCGGTACCTTGACGGTACCTAACGAGGAAGCCCCGGCTAACTACGTGCCAGCAGCCGCGGTAATACGTTGGGGGCAAGCCTTGTCCGTAATTGTTGGGCGTAAAGCGCGCGCAGGCGGTTTCTTAAGTCTGATGTGAAAGCCCACGGCTCAACCGTGGAGGGTCATTGGAAACTGGGGAACTTGAGGACAGAAGAGGAGAGTGGAATTCCACGTGTAGCGGTGAAATGCGTAGATATGTGGAGGAACACCAGTGGCGAAGGCGACTCTCTGGTCTGTTTCTGACGCTGAGGTGCGAAAGCGTGGGTAGCAAACAGGATTAGATACCCTGGTAGTCCACGCCGTAAACGATGAGTGCTAGGTGTTAGGGGGCTTCCACCCCTTAGTGCTGAAGTTAACGCATTAAGCACTCCGCCTGGGGAGTACGGCCGCAAGGCTGAAACTCAAAGGAATTGACGGGGGCCCGCACAAGCGGTGGAGCATGTGGTTTAATTCGAAGCAACGCGAAGAACCTTACCAGGTCTTGACATCCTTGGACCACCCTAGAGATAGGGTCTTCCCTTCGGGGACCCAGTGACAGGTGGTGCATGGTTGTCGTCAGCTCGTGTCGTGAGATGTTGGGTTAAGTCCCGCAACGAGCGCAACCCCTAATCTTAGTTGCCAGCATTGAGTTGGGCACTCTAAGGTGACTGCCGGTGACAAACCGGAGGAAGGCGGGGATGACGTCAAATCATCATGCCCCTTATGACCTGGGCTACACACGTGCTACAATGGCTGGTACAAAGGGCAGCGAAGCCGCAAGGTGTAGCAAATCCCATAAAACCATTCTCAGTTCGGATTGCAGGCTGCAACTCGCCTGCATGAAGCCGGAATCGCTAGTAATCGCGGATCAGCATGCCGCGGTGAATACGTTCCCGGGCCTTGTACACACCGCCCGTCACACCACGAGAGTTGGCAACACCCGAAGTCGGTGAGGTAACCTTTATGGAGCCAGCCGCCGAAGGTGGGGCCAATGATTGGGGTGAAGTCGTAACAAGGTAGCCGTATCGGAAGGTGCGGCTGGATCACCTCCTTTCTAAGGAATATGCAAGGCGGAAGCACCCTTACGGGTGACGGAAGCTGCCGCATACGGAGGACGTACCTGGTTGGTTGTTCAGTTTTGAGAGATCAAAAGATCTTCTCATTGTGAACCTTGAAAACTGGATAAGATATTTCAGAACGTGTTGGATCGTTAGATCCGCACGGGATGACAAGACATCAAACATCAATTTTTTAAACGTCTTTTCACAGATAGTTAAGTGAATAAGGGCGCACGGTGGATGCCTTGGTACTAGGAGCCGATGAAGGACGGGACTAACACCGATATGCTTTGGGAAGCCGTAAGTAGGCTGTGCACCGAAGATTTCCGAATGGGGAAACCCCCTGCTCGTAATGGAGCAGGATCGTTTACTGAATACATAGGTAGACGAAGGCAGACCCGGGGAACTGAAACATCTCAGTACCCGGAGGAAGAGAAAGCAAACGCGATTTCCCAAGTAGCGGCGAGCGAAACGGAATCAGCCCAAACCAGAAAGCTTGCTTTCTGGGGTTGTAGGACACTCCTTTGGAGTTACCAAAAAAGAAGATAGATGAATCGATCTGGAACGATCAGCCAGAGCAGGTAAGAGCCCTGTAATCGACATCTTCTTTTCTCCGGAGTGGATCCTGAGTACGGCGGAACACGAGGAATTCCGTCGGAATCCGGGAGGACCATCTCCCAAGGCTAAATACTCCCTAGTGACCGATAGTGAACCAGTACCGTGAGGGAAAGGTGAAAAGCACCCCGGAAGGGGAGTGAAAGAGAACCTGAAACCGTGTGCCTACAAGTAGTCGGAGCCCATTGATGGGTGACGGCGTGCCTTTTGTAGAATGAACCGGCGAGTTACGACTGTATGCAAGGTTAAGCGTCAGAAGCGGAGCCGCAGCGAAAGCGAGTCTGAATAGGGCGAATGAGTATGCGGTCGTAGACCCGAAACCGTGTGATCTACCCATGTCCAGGGTGAAGGTCAGGTAACACTGACTGGAGGCCCGAACCCACGCAAGTTGAAAATTGCGGGGATGAGGTGTGGGTAGGGGTGAAATGCCAATCGAACACGGAGATAGCTGGTTCTCTCCGAAATAGCTTTAGGGCTAGCCTCAGAATAGAAAGTCTTGGAGGTAGAGCACTGATTGGACGAGGGGCCCCTACCGGGTTACCGAATTCAGTCAAACTCCGAATGCCAACGACTTTGTTCTGGGAGTCAGACCATGGGTGATAAGGTTCATGGTCGAGAGGGAAACAGCCCAGACCGCCAGCTAAGGTCCCTAAGTGTGTGTTAAGTGGAAAAGGATGTGGAGTTGCTTAGACAACCAGGATGTTGGCTTAGAAGCAGCCATCATTGAAAGAGTGCGTAATAGCTCACTGGTCGAGTGACTCTGCGCCGAAAATATACCGGGGCTAAACACACCACCGAAGCTGCGGATTGATCCGAACGGATCAGTGGTAGGAGAGCGTTCTAAGGGCGGCGAAGTCAGACCGTAAGGACTGGTGGAGCGCTTAGAAGTGAGAATGCCGGTATGAGTAGCGAACAAAGAGTGAGAATCTCTTTCACCGAAAGCCCAAGGTTTCCTGAGGAAGGCTCGTCCTCTCAGGGTTAGTCGGGACCTAAGCCGAGGCCGAAAGGCGTAGGCGATGGACAACAGGTTGATATTCCTGTACCGCCTCCTTTCCGTTTGAACGACGGGGGGACGCAGGAGGATAAGGAGAGCGCACCATTGGATGTGTGCGTCCAAGCAGTGAGACGGTCGAGGCAGGCAAATCCACTCGGCAACGTCAAGCTGTGATGGGGAGGGAACTAAAGTACCGAAGCTCCTGAGTTCACACTGCCAAGAAAATCCTCTAGTGAGGAAAGAGGCGCCCGTACCGCAAACCAACACAGGTAGGCGAGGAGAGGATCCTAAGGTGAGCGGGAGAACTCTCGTTAAGGAACTCGGCAAAATGACCCCGTAACTTCGGGAGAAGGGGTGCTCCTCTGCCGAGGAGCCGCAGTGAAAAGGCCCAAGCGACTGTTTACCAAAAACACAGGTCTCTGCGAAGCCGTAAGGCGAAGTATAGGGGCTGACACCTGCCCGGTGCTGGAAGGTTAAGGGGATGCGTTAGCGCGTAAGCGCGAAGCGTTGAACCGAAGCCCCAGTAAACGGCGGCCGTAACTATAACGGTCCTAAGGTAGCGAAATTCCTTGTCGGGTAAGTTCCGACCCGCACGAAAGGTGCAACGACTTGGGCACTGTCTCAACGAGAGACCCGGTGAAATTATACTATGCGTGAAGATGCGCATTACCCGCGACAGGACGGAAAGACCCCGTGGAGCTTTACTGTAGCCTGATATTGAATGTTGGTACAGCTTGTACAGGATAGGTGGGAGCCTGAGAAACCGGAGCGCTAGCTTCGGTGGAGGCGCTGGTGGGATACCACCCTGGCTGTACGGACATTCTAACCCAGGACCGTGATCCGGTTCGGAGACAGTGTCAGGTGGGCAGTTTGACTGGGGCGGTCGCCTCCTAAAGAGTAACGGAGGCGCCCAAAGGTTCCCTCAGAATGGTTGGAAATCATTCGCAGAGTGTAAAGGCACAAGGGAGCTTGACTGCGAGACTTACAAGTCGAGCAGGGACGAAAGTCGGGCTTAGTGATCCGGCGGTACCGTATGGAAGGGCCGTCGCTCAACGGATAAAAGCTACCCCGGGGATAACAGGCTTATCTCCCCCAAGAGTCCACATCGACGGGGAGGTTTGGCACCTCGATGTCGGCTCATCGCATCCTGGGGCTGTAGTCGGTCCCAAGGGTTGGGCTGTTCGCCCATTAAAGCGGTACGCGAGCTGGGTTCAGAACGTCGTGAGACAGTTCGGTCCCTATCCGTCGTGGGCGTTGGAAATCTGAAAGGAGCTGTCCTTAGTACGAGAGGACCGGGATGGACACACCGCTGGTGTACCAGTTGTTCCGCCAGGAGCATCGCTGGGTAGCTACGTGTGGACGGGATAAGTGCTGAAAGCATCTAAGCATGAAGCCCCCCTTGAGATGAGATTTCCCCTTACGCCAAGTAAGTAAGATTCCTCAGAGACGATGAGGTCGATAGGTCCGAGGTGGAAGCGTGGTGACACGTGGAGCTGACGGATACTAATCAATCGATGACTTAACTATAAGGAAAACGTACACATTAAATGTTTGATAACTTGAATGTCTTATCCAGTTTTGAAGGTTTACCCTTCTTCATAAAATGATGTGGTGGCGACAGCGAAGAGGTCACACCTGTTCCCATGCCGAACACAGCAGTTAAGCTCTTCAGCGCCGATGGTAGTCGGGTCGATCCCCGTGAGAGTAGGACGCGGCCACGTCAGTCTAAAAGCCTTGGAAATTTCCAAGGCTTTTTTGTGTGTTTTTGTTACACCTTCCACCTTATTGGTGCAGTAAATGTCTTGATGTATTATGACTGTATTATGACTTAGGAGAAAATACACTCTATTCTCTCTTTTAAACTTTAAAGTTGCCACACAAAAGGCAAAGGAAATAGAACGAGTGCTTAGACATTTGAAGAAAACCGGAAAAGTATGGGAAGCCTGGATATGCTGGTAGAAATCTATACAGAAAAGAGAAAATAGACCTGCCCTTCCTGTAAAAACAGGATCAAACGCGCAATTTTATCACAACAGGTTGTTGAGCTGTCTCTTAAGGAAAGCGAAAGTATTCTTGTAAGGAGGTAGGAAGATCTTCTATGACGTCTTTCCCTGGTAATCAAAAGGGTGATGGGAGATTATTTTCCACCACCACATTTGATAGGGAAACTGATGTTGGTACATTCCACAGGGAGGTTCGTATTTATTCAGACCGATTGCCTTCTTTTGTATCAGTTGACCAGTCTTTCTGATCATTTGTCTCTAAAATACCTATAGTAGCATCGACAATACTTTCGTCTTGTAACACTTTTTCTTCTACTTGGGATTTAATATCATCTGCTTCAGCTAAAGTCATTCCTTTTCTTAATTCAATATAACTTTCCACATGGTAGTCTCTCCCTTCCTGGAGGATACGAAGTTTGTTAATATCTACCACATTTTCATCGTTTAAAATAACTTCAGCTACCCTTTCCTCCACAATTTTAGGGGCTGCGAGACCAATAAGACCGAGGGTGTTTTCATACCCAATCTTTAATGCAATGCCAACGAGTAATATCCCGATAATTAATGTACCTAATCCATCAAGAAAGTAAAGGCCAGTAAAGTGAGAGAGTACCACAAAAATTAGAGCGATAGCTGAACCAGCTGTTGCCACAATATCCTCATAGAAGACGAGCCGTGTTGGTGGCGCTGCCAGGCTGACGTTTTTAAATGCATTTGTAAAGATATTACCATCCTCTGACTCGGAACGGCTTTCTTTACCAATTTCCTTCATTACCTTAATTAAAATATAACCATCTACCACAATAGCGATAAATAGTATTCCTACATTTAACCAAATGTTGGAGGAAGGATGAGGTTCCTGGATCAATTTCCATCCTTTTAAAATCGTTTCATAAGCCATGATCGTAATTATGGTTACAGCAATGAGCACAAATAGGTTAACAACTCGACCGAAGCCAGTTGGAAAACGTTTGGTGGGTTCTTTTTCAGCTAACGCACTTCCGAAATAAACAAATCCCTGGTTAGTTGCATCAGCGGCAGAATGAATAGCAGTTGCGAACATAGCTCCACTACCGCTTACTGCAGCAGCTATTCCTTTAATGATTGCCAATAATGTGTTCCCTAGTGCAGCAATACCCGATGATTTATTTCCTTTCTTGAGCAATTTAAAAAAGGACATAAAAATTTTTCACCCTCACTAATTTAATAAGTACTTTCTTATTCTGCATTAAACGAGTAATTTTAAACTGAGATTTGCGATAACTTGAAACTTTTTGCATCTGGCAGGATTTAATTTACATAATGATGCGGAATAAGAAATGGTGGGGAGTTTAAAGGAATGCCTTTGGAATCGCTAAAAACCGGGAGAGTTGTGTTAAACTCTCCCGGTTTTTAGCGATTAAACCAAATTTCATATATTAAGTGCCCATTGCTTCGTAGGCAGCATGAATACCAGCAACTCGTCCTGTTACCAAGGCCGCCGTAATGTTATACCCTCCAGTATATCCATGAATATCTAGGATTTCCCCACAAAAATATAGCCGGTCCATTAGTTTTGATTGCATCGTGTTCGGTACGATTTCTTTTATGGAAACACCGCCTCCTGTTACAAAAGCTTTTTCAATAGGCTGTGAATCATGTATGGATACTTGAAAGTGTTTTAACGCGTTCACGAAGTCACGCAGCTGTTGATTTGAGATGTTTCCTGCTTTGTCTTCCGACTTCACACCAATATGCTGCAGAAGATAATCAAGTAACCGTTCAGGCACTACCCCTTTAACAATATTGCGGAATGATTTCCTGGATTGTTCATTTATTTGCTTGTGAAGCTCATCTATAATAGAGTGTTCATGTCGGTCGGGTAAACAGTCGATTTCGATGGTTACGGGTTTATGACCTTTCATAAATTCTTTTACTACATATTGCGAACATCTTAAAATAGCCGGACCTGATAATCCGAAATGTGTAAACAGCATGTCCATACGATGGGTAATTAGTGGTTTGTGCTTCTTGTTTAAGACGGATACGTTAACATCCCGTAAGGATAATCCTTGGAGTTCCCTATTTTGAATAAACGAATCCTTTGAGATTAAAGGAACTTCAGTTGGAAATAATTGAGTGATCGTATGCCCTGCTTTTTTAGCCCACGCATACCCGTCCCCTGTACTTCCTGTATGGGGGACAGCCTTGCCGCCCACGGCTAATACGATAGAACGTGTAGTGATTTTCTCTTTGGATTGCAGGACGATTTGGTGTTCGTCTTGTCCATAATGAATTGATTCTACGGGCATTTTAGTTCGGACTTCAACATTTAATTCATCGAGGCGAGTGAGAAGGGCATTGACGACATCCTTTGCTTTATTACTGACCGGAAACATTCGTCCATGGTCTTCTTCTTTTAAGGCGACACCAAGTCCTTCAAAAAACTCGATAATGTCATAGTTATTGAAAACAGAAAAAGGACTGTACAGAAATTTGCCGTTTCCAGGGATATGTCTGATTACCTCGTCTTCAGGCAGACGATTCGTGACATTACAGCGCCCGCCACCTGAGATGGCAAGTTTGGTGCCTAGTTTCTTTCCTTTGTCCAGCAGCAATGTTTTCATTCCTTGTTCAGCGGCTGCAATAGCAGCCATTAATCCTGTTGGACCTCCGCCGATGACCGTTACGTGGTAACTCATGTTGTTCTTCCTTTCTTTTAACAACTAAAAACAGATGTTAGCTTGATTTTTATGGTAAAATAGATGCGTTCGACTCTACAACAATTGAAGGTGAATAGAATATTATGTCGAAAATTTTAAAAGGTACTATGATTTTGACAGGTGCAACCTTTCTGTCAAAATTTCTAGGTATGATCTATACGGTTCCATTTGAACAGATGGTTGGGCCTGATGGAATAGAGCTTTATTTCTATGCCTATACACCATACAATATTTTATTGAGTTTATCTACACTTGGCGTCCCGATGGCCGTATCTAAGTTCGTTTCTAAGTATAATTCATTGGAAGATTATCAAACGGGACGAGATATGTTTAAGTCAGGGATGCAGCTGATGGCTGTTACCGGAGTCGTCGCGTTTTTACTCTTGTTTTTTAGTGCAGAACAAATTGCTACCCATAGTTTATCATTGAATGGTGATTCTGCTGCTAAAGTTGCAGATGTGACGATGGTTATAAAAATGGTTAGTTTTGCTCTACTCATTATTCCGTGTATGAGTCTTATAAGAGGATTCTTTCAGGGGAATGAGTCGATGGCTCCCACCGGCATCTCTCAAGTTATCGAGCAAATAGTCCGGATTATCTTCTTGCTCGTTTCAGTCTATGTTGTACTTAACGTAGTAGAGGAGGACAATATTTCACTCGCAATAAGCTTTTCTACTTTTGCGGCCTTTATAGGAGCAGTTGCTTCATTACTTGTTCTGGGTGTGTTCTGGAAAAAGCGCAAACCTCATTTAGATAAGCTAGTAGACCAACAAGAGTACACATACGATTTATCTAGAAAATCAATGATGAAGGAGTTATTAGGTTACGCAGGCCCCTTTGTGTTAGTTGGGATTGCGACGCCTCTATACCAGCTAATAGACCAATTTACTTTTATGCAGGCGATGGATGAAGCTGGGTTTAGTGAAGACGTAGCCGGTGATTCTTTATCTGCCATTCACGTGCTAAGTCATAAACTTGTGATCATTCCTGTAACGTTAGGCATCGGATTATCGCTTGCAATGCTTCCGGCCATTACGAAATCATTTACGAAAGAATATATGACACAGCTAAACCAACAAATTAATCAGGCCCTGCAAATCATTGCACTTCTGATATTGCCTGCTGTGGTTGGACTATCTGTGCTCTCCTACGAGGCTTACGGTTCGTTTTATGGGACATATAAAGTAGATTATTTCGGCACTTTATTAAGATGGTATGCTCCCGTTGGTTTATTTTTTGCCTTGTATACTGTGACATCATCAATCTTGCAAGGAATTAATCGTCAAAATTTCGCAGTAGTCAGTCTCGGTTCAGGACTCCTTATTAAGATACTCACAAACTCCTGGTTTATAGTTGAATTTGGTGCGAAAGGTTCGATTATTTCAACAGGACTCGCTGTTCTTGTGGCAGTGGCATTGAACCTATGGCGTATTCAGAGAGCGATTGATTTTTCCTATAAACAAGTATACAAGAGGACATTGCTCATTGGGATTATCTCGTCGATCATGGCAGCTGTAGTCTTTGTCATTAAATGGTCAATAGGTCTTTTGTGGAATCCAATGGACAGCAGAATGGCTGCATTTTTTATATTAGTATTAGGTGTAGGTGTCGGAGGCATCTTTTATATGTGGATGGCCTATAAAACAACATTGCTTGAACGAATTCTTGGAGGCCGCGTCCGGTTCCTCGATAAGTTCTTGCGGCGCAGTCAAAGGGGATAAGTTATGAGAATCGATAAATTATTAGCAAATATGGGTTATGGAACACGAAAAGAAGTAAAAGGGTTACTCAGAGGCGGTAATGTAAGAGTCAATGGGCAACCTGAAAAAAATGGGAAGACACATGTGAACCCAGAAGATGATTTAGTAACCGTTATGGGTGAAGAGGTAAATTATCGGGAGCATATTTATTTAATGCTTAATAAACCGGGGGATCTGATTTCAGCCACAGAAGATGCCCATGATATGACCGTGATTGATATTCTGCAGCCAGAGGACCAAGTATTTTCGCCATTTCCTGTTGGCAGATTAGATAAAGATACGGAAGGATTACTTTTGATTACTAACGATGGCCAACTGGCTCATCGTTTAACCACACCAAAGAAAGATATTGGTAAAACTTATTATGCTGTCATTGAAGGTGTTGTAACAGAGGAAGATGTTACAAAGTTTAAACAGGGAGTCACTCTCGATGATAGCTACGTTACAAAATCGGCTGACCTGAACATTCTTCAGTCGGATCATGTCTCTGAAATTGAATTAACGATTACTGAAGGTAAATTCCATCAAGTGAAGCGGATGTTTGAAGCGGTTAACAAAGAAGTTACGTATTTGAAGCGGATGCAAATGGGCAGTTTGAAGCTTGACCCAGAACTCGAGCTTGGTGAGTATAGAGAGCTCACTGATGAGGAAGTTGAATATTTAATGACCATTACCAAAATGGACTAGCAAAAAAACACCCGGATCTATTCCGGGTGTTCTATCTATTCGTTATGAAATTTTAACTTTTTTCTCTGTTGTTGTCCACTTTCCACGGTGCGGACTTGAAACAAGTCCGTTGTATTCCAAAATGCTTAAGTCCCTTTGCATCGTTCGGTCAGTAATACCGAACTCCTCAGACAGCTGCTGAGTCGTAACCGTCCCTTGGTCTTTAATGTACAAGTAAACAGCCTTGATTCGGTTTAGCATGCGGGATGATGGATGATTCAAAAAACCACTCCTTATTGTCATTCATTGGAATTCTCGCGGTGCTAGTGAATGTATGAAGTTATCTCTATATTACAACATTAGATACAAAACGGCTAGACAAACCAACTGAATTTACAGACTTTTCGTCAAATTTAACAATGAGTTAAAGTTAGGGAGCGAGTATAAGATGTTTTTATTAAGAAAACTTATCTTAAAAATAGTAAAAGTTAATCATTACGTCTTATTTATTACCAGCGCTTTATTAGTGATCTTATCCTCCATTCTCATCGTCTTCGTGGAAAAAGAAACGTTTCCTACTATTTTTGATGGATTTTGGTGGGTGATGACAACTGTAACCACGGTGGGGTATGGTGATTATTATCCTGTAACTGCAGCTGGTCGTGGTATTGCCATTTTTTTATACATATTTGGTATTGGTTTGATCGGAATCGTGATTGGCAAAATTATTGATATGCTTACTGTATTTAGAAGAAAACGAGTGGAGGGTGATATTATGTTTAAAGGTAAAGATCATTTTATTATCATTGGATGGTCACAAAAAGCTTGCTTTGCCGTAAATGAGATGGTTGATACATATAAAAATGTTGAGATCATTATTATTGATGAGCTAGACGAAGCTCCTTTATTAACGGAGAATATTCACTACATAAGGGGAAATGCCTCGGAACCCAGTATCTTAGAAAAAGCTTCTCTCACTAATGCTCGTTCGGTTGTAATTTTTGCAGATGATAGTTTAGCAGGCGATCAAGTAACAGACGGCAAAACTCTTTTGATTGCTTCAACCATTGAATCCGTTGCTCCTAATGTGCATACTGTTGTTGAAGTTATGGAACAAAAACATATTAAGAATTTTCAGCATGCCAGTGTCGATGAATTTATAATTTCAAATGAAACGATCTCCTCTCTCGCAGTGCGGTCAGCTTTTAGCAAAGGTGTTTCAAATCTCTATAATCAACTTTTGAGACGTTCTGTTGGGGATGATTTATATCGAATCCCTATTCGTCCTTCATGGACTACGTATCGAGATGCATTTCAAGAGTTAATAGATGAAGGAGCAACGCTGATTGCAGACAGAAGCGACCTCACTATCAATCGTAAACTCGACGAGAAACTGCCCAAGGAAGCAGAATTGTATGTTATTTGTGATGACCCTGCTTATCAAAAGATTATGAAAAAGGGAGGATCTCTATGAACTTTAATTCTTTGAGCCATCAATATGAATCAGAATTTACCGAAAAGACCATGAAACTAATCCGTATTCCCAGCGTGTATAAATTAAACGACGAATATCCTTATGGTGAACACATTGATCAAGCTCTGCAAACTATGCTGAAGATAGCTGAGGAGGACGGTTTTAAAACAAAGAATATCGAAAGTCATGCCGGACATATTGAATTTGGCCAAGGGGAAGAAATTCTGGGTATCCTTGGTCATCTGGACATTGTCCCTGCAGGAGAGGGATGGGAGACTGATCCATTTTCACCGGTTATAAAAGATGGGAACCTTTATGGAAGAGGGGCACAAGATGATAAAGGTCCAGTAATGGCTGCTTATATTGCAATGAAGCTCCTCAAGCAACAAGGGTTTCAACCCAATAAACGCGTTCGACTTATCCTTGGTACAGATGAAGAAAGGGACTGGCAGGGCATTGAGCATTATTTTAAGCAGGAGGACATGCCTGAATTCGGTTTTTCTCCAGATGCTTCTTTTCCAGTTATTAATGCAGAAAAAGGTTTACTAGACACATATGTTAAGATCCCTTTACCAGAGGAGGAGGACGATTTTGAATTAGTAACACTGAATAGTGGAGACCGTCTTAATATGGTTCCTTCCCGGGCTGAGGCGAACATCAAAACAATTGATAGCTTAGAAGAGTCGTTCCAATCTTTTCTGAGAAATAAAGGAATAATAGGGGAAATGAGTAAGCAGGATGGGATAGTAACTTTGACTATGGAAGGTGTTTCTGCTCATGGGAGCAGGCCGGATAAAGGAAGAAATGCTGCTCTTCTTATGGTGGAGTATCTGCAGCAACTTCCTTTCCCGGTAGAGCATCGAACCATTCTTACTAATCTTTATGACAGGTTAAATGATTATTCTGGGGAAAAGATAGGGTTAAAGTGTGCTGATACTTCTGGTGATTTAACACTTAACGTCGGTTCCATAAGCTGGATTAAAGGAGAAAAGTGTCAGGTGGGAATCAATACCCGATATCCTGTTTCAGTCGAGGGGGACATGGTTATAACCAAATTATCACAGTATGCTAATGAAATAGGAGGGACATTGGAATTATATGATCATTTGCCTGCTCTTTATGTAGATGCAAAGCACCCTTATGTCCAAACATTATTAGCTATTTATAACAACGCTGCAAAGGAAGAAGAGAATGTACAATCAATTGGCGGGGCAACTTATGCCAGATCACTTTCTTTCGGGGTAGCTTTTGGAGCTTTATTTAAAGACAGTCCTGATACAGCCCACCAGGAAAATGAGCATGTCCGAATTAAGGATATGGTGAAGGCGATCGCTATTTATGCTGAATCGATTTATAAATTAACAAAATAATCCTTACTTTAATTTGACGTCTAGTTCGTTTGGCAGAATGTTTAAAAAGGAGTGTACCTTGATGGGAGATCATCATTATTTTATTGGGATTCCACTTTTAAATGAAAAGCGAGATGAATTCACAGCTCTACAACAACTGCTCAAGCATGATATGTCTTATAAGAACTGGACACATCCCGAAGATTTTCATATTACGATAAAGTTTTTGGGAGCATGTGCAACCCCTGTTCTTGAGTCTATTAAACAGCAACTGATGAGCTATTTGTGGCCGAAGCCATTTGAATTAAGGCTTGGACCTGCCGATACTTTTGGTAAGCGTGAACGTCCAAGAGTGTTTCATATTGCAGTTAATTCTTCTTCGGATCTATTGATGATACATGAAGGAGTTGAACAAATTTGTGAGCAGGCAGGATTCGCAAGGGAAGGGAGAAGGTATTCGCCTCATGTAACATTAGCGAAGAAGTGGATTGACGGTCTGTCTCCCTTGGCGACTGAGGAAGTCGACTCCCGGTTTATGAGGCATTACTTAATGAACGTCGACCGCTTTTGTCTTTACCGAGTACATCCTCAACTGTCTCCAAAGTATGAAGTGGTATATGAAGTCAGGCTGCCCAGTGGAGGTGGAGCTGGTGGCACAGTTAATTAAATTGTATGATTATATTTCGCGCTATGAAACCAATATGTACCAATATTCCAGCCAATACATCCGTTTGAAGCTGGAAAACTGGAAAAAGATCAAGCATCGTTGGGAGCAGGGAGAACTTCATCCAAACGAAGAGGAGGGAGAATCTCTCTATGAGAGAGAAGCCCGTGACAAAATGTGGCTTCGTTTTTTCAGAAAAGAAAAGGTAGAATACGATGTGGGGACACCCGAAGAACCCTGGACACCAGCGACAATGATGGAACTTAAGCAATATTTTCTAGACGGCATCCTCCCCTTCCAAGTTAAATGGGCTTCGACAACTATACAAAAGAAATCGTTCATAGAAAAAACAATTTATAAAGATCAAATGCTGAAAATACTGCTCCAACGCCTGCCTGACACATTTCTAGTAATGTATTACCCTGTGGTGGAAATTAAGTCTGTACCGGTTGAAGCGGAAATTTTGATCATTGGTCCTCATGAAGTTGAAATTATTTCAGTTATGGAAGTTCCTGATGTGACCATGATCCATCCATCCAGTGAGTCAAGCTGGCAAGTAGAGAAAATGGGAGAACATGCGAAAGTATTTAGTCCAATGCATGGTTTAAAGAGAACAGAAACCTTTGTGAGAAGTGTCCTTCATACGTATACGCTTGATTTTTCCTTTCATAAAGTCGTGCTGGCACCTTCGCACACTTTTGATGGAGCGAAACCCCCTTTTCTGACTTCTTACATTGATTCAACAAACTTTTCTGAGTGGCTTGATAAGAAAAGAAAATTAAATGCTCCGCTGAAACATAAACAGTTAAAAGTAGCTAATTTACTTATGCGTCATACTAAGACAATAGCCTTTAAGCGACCAGAATGGGAAACTGATGAAACGAGCGAAAAATAGCGCTAAGTAGTCTTGTGCAGCCATTTCATACATAAATAGGAGAAATGTGAATGTATATTATTATTGTGAATCCAGCGGCAGGAAATGGCAAGGCGAAAAAAGTATTTAATAGGATCCAGAAAGAACCGTTATATAAACAGAAAAACTGCCGATCGTTTCATACGAATAGAAGCGGACATGCTGAACGGCTGGCAGGGCAGATTGCCGCGATTCATTATGAGAGTATTGAGGCTGTTATGGTTATTGGAAGAGACGGAACGCTTCATGCAGTGTTAAATGGCTTGGCGAAATATCCAGAGCTGCCTATTGCTCCGATTCCAGCAGGGTCTGGCAATGACTTTGCAAGAGGAATTGCATTTAAATTATCTGGTGTTGAACTTTTTAAAAAGGTTGTTACGAATCCGAAACGGGTCGTGATAAGTCCAGGAACTTATCTTCTAAATGAAAAGCACGAACATCAGAAGCGATTTTTTATTAACAGTGTAGGGATTGGATTAGATGGCAAAGTTGTAGCCCTTGCTAATCGACCGACCTATAGAAAAGTGATGAAGCGACTGCATCTACACTCGCTAAGTTACATTGTGTCATTGCTGTGGAACGTTATTAAACTAGAATCAGAACATTTGGAGGTAGAAATTGATCACCGTAAAGTTGTAATCCCACAGGCGATAATGCTTACTGTGGCGAATCACCCTTATTTCGGAAAAGGGATGAGAATCTCTCCTCAAGCTGATATTCATCAGCCAACATTTCATACTATATTTATTGAGCCATTGCCTAAATGGAAAGTGGTGACTTTATTTATGTTCGTATTTATAGGGCAGCACACCCGGTTAAAAAAAGTGCACGAACTAAAGGGAGCATATATAAGAATTACTGCTGGAAAAAGTCTGCACATGCAAGTGGACGGAGAACAGGAAGTTTGTAATCAGTGTATAATACAACGAGCTGATCAAGAACGAATCTTGTATGGAGGATAAGTTTTCGCTTGAATGTAGATGGCCTTTTGCGTTAATCTATTAGAAGGTGTCTTAAAATATACAGTTGTGAGATGGACTATAGATTTTTTACTAGATACGGTATACTGATTGAAGATAATAATGTGATGCCATCACAGAGAGATTTGAGGAATTGAAGGTGAATTGGTTGGAGCACATATTAGGAAGCAACTGGAAAATAACGCCCGCTGGAGGTTCCACGGGTGAAGCATACTATGCTCAAAACGGGGGGAAGCGTTTATTCTTAAAACGTAACTCTTCACCTTTTCTTGCCGTTCTTTCTGCTGAAGGAATCGTGCCGAAGCTTATGTGGACGAAAAGATTAGAAAACGGGGATGTTATTACAGCTCAGGACTGGCTCGAGGGACATGAGTTAAGTGCTGAAGAAATGAAACATCCCAGAGTAGCTGCGTTACTAAGTAAAATTCACCATTCTTCTGAACTATTAGACATGCTCATGAGATTGGGGAAACACCCTTTAACCCCACATGAAGTACTAACAGATTTAAAGGAAAATCAAAAGATACTAGGTCAGGTGGAGCCACGCATCGAAATCCATCAAGCGATTCATTACTTAGAAAACCATGTACAAGAAGTAGAATTTGCCCGTCATGTGGTATGCCATTGTGATACAAACCATAATAATTGGCTGCTTTCCTCAAGAGATCAGTTGTATTTAATCGATTGGGATAATGCTATGGTGGCTGACCCAGCATTGGACCTGGGAATGCTTCTTTACTCTTATATCCCTCAGCAAGACTGGGATCGGTGGCTGAATCAATATGGTGTGGAACCGAATGCTCATTTGTATAAAAGAATGACATGGTATGCAGTCTCTCAATCACTAGCGTTCATTCAATGGCACATGATGCGGGGCGAATATAAAGAAGCTTCAAATAGAATGATTAAATTAGGGGAAATGATGATTCATCACGAAATCATCTAACATAAAAAAACTTGCGTTAGAAATTCTAACGCAAGTTTTTTTATGGTTTACTGGGAGATAGCTGAATACTTCAGTTTCTTTTCACGTACTTCCGAACTCATTTTTTCGTTTAACTTTTCAAAAGGGTATATAAGTAAAGCGTAGCCTGCAAATAGTACAGAGAAAACCGCAAGTACAGTCAATTCGATCATTCCGATAATTAAATTCATTCGTTTACACTCACTCCTGTTTTGTTTGTAGTTGACTAGCTTTGTTCTGACTTCCCTATGTTCCGGACCGTTCATAATTGATATAACGATTTTAATCATATATCAGGAAGCGCTTACAACCCAATAGGTAATTTTTGCGAAATAGCTGGTTGTAACGGTATGGCTCATCTTGATACTGATATAACTGCCGCATGATTACTAATTTAGCTGTATAAGCGTACATACATCTTTTTTCTTCACATTTATAAAAAACTTTAACAAATTCCATAATTCGTGATAAGCTTTTAACGGATAAAAGGAGGAATTTCAACCAATGCGTTTAAGACATAAACCCTGGGCAGACGATTATATGGATGACAACAGTCATATTGTAATCCGCAGCCCTTTTGAATGGAAAGACAGTTGGAATGAAGCGTTTGATAAGGATCAACCGCTTCATTTAGAAATAGGGTCAGGTAAAGGACAATTTATTGCTGGTATGGGGAAGCAGCATCCTGACACAAACTTCATTGGTATTGAGCGTGTGAAAAGTGTTATTGTAGGAGCTTTAAAGAAGGTACTAGACGCGGAAACGGAGAACGTTCGCCTGATTAATGAAGATGCTCAAGACTTGCGTGACCTTTTTGCACCGAATGAAGTCGACCATATTTATTTGAATTTCTCAGATCCTTGGCCAAAAAGCCGCCACGAAAAAAGAAGACTTACCTTCCACACATTTCTAGAGCAGTATGAAGATGTATTAAAACCTGGTGGCGAATTGACGCTTAAAACCGATAACCGTGGATTATTCGAGTACTCTCTGGCCAGTTTTTCACAATTTGGAATGGTCCTTGAAGAAGTTTCTTTGGACCTTCATGAACTTGAGGATTCCCTTAATGTTCCTACAGAATATGAAGAGAAGTTTTCAGCTAAAGGTCAGCCGATCTATCGATGTAAGGCCCGCTTTAAAGATTGATAACGTTTTCAAAATATTTCTCTCCTATGGTAGAATAGCTTCATACCAGAGTAGAGGAGGAGAAAGTTTTGGAAACAATGAAAATAGGCAGGGCCACATTAATGTGGTTAAATGGCGGAGTAACCCATTTGGATGGCGGAGCTATGTTTGGGGTCGTCCCAAAACCGCTTTGGAGTCGTAAATACCCTGTGAATGAGAAAAATCAAATTGAATTACGCACTGATCCAATTTTATTACAAGTAGACGGTAAGAATTTGATAATTGATTCGGGGATTGGCAAGGACAAGCTGACCGATAAGGAGAAGCGTAATTTCGGGGTGTTAGAAGAATCAAGTATTGAACAAAGTTTAGAAGAAGCAGGTTTAACAAAAGAAGATATTGATTTCGTATTGATGACACATTTACATTTTGATCATGCCTGCGGATTGACGTCCTGGGATAAGGAACAACTCGTGCCAACCTATCCAAATGCAAAAATCTACACGAGTGAAACGGAATGGAACGAAATGAGAAATCCAAATATGCGCTCAAAAAATACGTATTGGGAATCAAATTGGAAGCCCGTTGAATCATATGTACATACATTTGAAAATTCCTTTGAGGTTTTACCGGGCTTACGCATGGTTCATACAAGCGGTCATAGCGATGGTCATTCCATTATAATCTTTGAAGATGCCGGTGAGACATTTATTCACATGGCAGACATCATGCCGACCCACGCTCATCAGAATGTGCTTTGGGCTTTGGCTTATGATGATTTCCCTGTAACCTCTGTACACGAAAAGAAGAAGTGGATGGATTTCGGTTATGGCAAGAAAGCCTGGTACGTTTTTTACCATGATGCACAATACCGAGCGATAAAATTTGATCAAAACGGTGAAGTGATGGATCATTTGAAACGAGTTGTGCATGCATATGAATAAAAGAACACCCCGCACTGAATAATAATCAGGCGGGGAAATTCTCATATTTGAAATCGTATTTAATTAGGCAGTTGCTTCTTCTACATCGACAATTGTGCCTGTTTCTGAATCAATGAAGAACTCATATTGAGAGGTTTCTCCATCCTGGTTTTTAGAAATTCCACCACGATATACTTCATAGTTGATTCCATTTTTGTTTAACTCTTCTGGCTTCATGTAAATCCATGAACCGCTGATAGGTCCTTGCTTTTTAAATGCTTCCTTAGCAATTTTTAAAGCTTTTTCAGGAGTGACACCTTGTTTGTTTGCCACTTGTTCTTTTACAACATAACCAGCAAGTGCTCCAACACCAGCAGCTATTGCAACCTTTTTCCAATTCATAGTTCACTCACCTCAAATCTATATTCTATTTTTAGTATACTAGAATTTCCTTCTAAAAGGAAATCATAAAGATAAAAAACTGATTTGTAGAAACGTTCTTACTTTTTCGTTAAACTATAATATAGAAATAAAAAAGGAGAGTACATATCATGAATCAAGAGACACAGGATCTTTTTAAGACACTTACAGAACTCCCGGGAGCACCTGGAAATGAACATCATGTGCGAAAATTTATGAAAAGTGAGTTGGAACATTATTCAGATGAAATTATTCAGGATCGTCTAGGCGGTGTGTTCGGTGTCCGTCACGGCAAAGGGCCAAAGGTAATGGTTGCTGGACACATGGATGAAGTAGGATTTATGGTTACTCAAATTACTAAGAATGGGATGCTTCGTTTTCAGCCTTTAGGAGGCTGGTGGAATCAAGTTTTACTGGCCCAGCGTGTCCAAGTGCTGACAGACAAGGGTCCTGTTGTTGGAGTAATCGGTTCGATTCCTCCTCATAACTTAACACCTGAGCAGCGTAAAAAACCGATGGAAATGAAGAACATGCTGATTGATATCGGTGCGGATGACAAGGAGGATGCAGCGGCTATTGGCATCAAACCTGGTCAATCCATTTTGCCTATTTGCCCGTTCACACCTATGGCAAATGACAAAAAGATATTAGCTAAAGCGTGGGATAACCGATATGGATGCGGCTTGGCAATAGAATTGTTAAAAGAATTACAAGGGGAGAAGCTTTCCAATCAACTGTATTCAGGAGCGACTGTGCAGGAAGAGGTTGGATTGAGAGGGGCTCAAGCAGCTTCACAAATGATTAAGCCAGATATTTTTTATGCCCTGGATGCTTCTCCGGCTAATGATATGAGTGGAGAGGATAAAGAATTCGGTCAACTGGGAAAAGGAGCTCTTCTGCGTATTCTTGATAAGTCGATGGTGACTCACCGCGGCATGAGGGAATTCGTTTTGGATACAGCGGAAACGAATGATATCCCTTACCAATATTTTGTCTCTCAAGGGGGGACAGATGCAGGACGTGTTCACGTAACAAACAATGGTGTTCCTTCAGCTGTTGTTGGAATTTGTTCGAGGTATATCCACACTTCTTCATCGATCATTCATATCGATGACTATGAGGCCGCTAAAGAACTGATCACAGCGCTTGTGAAATCCACTGATCAAAATGCAGTTGATGCTATTAGATCAAATGTATAGTCTGTAATATAAAGCCGCACCCTGTTTCATACTTTACATGGTGCGGCTTTGTGCTATGCTAGAAACTGAAATTTTTTAATGAGGAAGGTGTCGACACCTGTGAAAATTTATATAGGTTCACTTAACCCGACAAAGATTGATTCCGTTAAGCAAATCTTTGCAGAGGATGAAGTTATTGGGGTGGAAGCACAATCAAAGGTAGCCGCCCAGCCTTTTTCAGACGAAGAAACGTTAGAAGGAGCCATTAATCGTGCGCGTGAGTGTGCAGCCCTCAAGAGAAGTGACATCGGAATTGGATTAGAAGGTGGTGTCATGGAAATAGAGGACGAATGGTACCTTTGTAATTGGGGAGCGCTTGTAGATCAAAATGAGAATGTGTATAAAGCAAGCGGGGCGCGAATACCACTGCCTGAGGAAATTAAAAACGGACTTCAGACAGGAAGAGAGCTTGGAGAGTTAATTGATATGTACACAGAAAAAACAGATGTAAGGAAACGTGAAGGTACGATCGGCGTCTTCACGAACGGTTTGGTGCAACGCGAAGAAATGTTTGGACATGTAGTCAAACTTTTGAAAGGCCAATGGTTATACGACCAATAGTTAGAAGGACATCCTTTTGCAAGGGGTGTTCTTTTTTCATCAATTTCGGCAAATGAGACAGACTACAAATAAGGAGGTTATGGTAAATGAAAAATAAATCTAAAAACAAAAGTAAAGAAGAGTTGAATGCTTTATCAAAACCTTTGGCCCGAGCAAATAAAAAGGATGAGAAAAAGATAAGAAGCGGTCCTGATCATCCATCCACTTACTAAAAAAATTAGATGTGGGCTGAGACCAAACTGAATAAAGCATAAAATAATCCGAACGATCAGTTCGGATTATTTGTGTACTAGGAAAGGATTACCGATCCGTCGGCCCCACACGACGCGGGGGCGTTCAACGTTGGCACTGGCTCCTGATTATAAAAAGGTTTATTCGTAAACATATGCTAGAACTTTTAATGCTTGTTCGATTGTTTCAACAGTAACCGTGGCTTGATTGGACAATTCTTTTAATGGATGAATCAGGGATTCTGGTCTGATTAAGATTAGTGGTTTATTTGCCTGAAGAGCAAGACCTGCATCCATCGCTGTATTCCATTGTTTGTACTCCTCGCCAAATAAGGCGATAACAGCATCTGCCTTGGAAAGTAAAACTTGAGTTCTGAAATTATTGATACTCGAAGCGGCATCATCCCGGTATTCCTTTCCTGGCTGCTGACCTAAGATGTCTTCTCCAATACTGTCAGAACGTTTATGGTTCTCCTGTGGACCAACAAATTGAATGTCCATATTCTTCCTTCTAGCCTTACCCCTCAGTTCATTGCGCCAATCGTCATGAATTTGACCAGCTAAATAAATAGTGAGTTCCATACAATCCCCCTCCTTAAACATTGATTCTACTCCTAGTATGTTGTTCAATACAGGCTGTTGTCCAGGAATTCAGCTTCGATTGGATAAATTTAACCCTTGTTAAATTAAATCGACATAGTATGATGAATTTAGACAAAACAGATACAAGGGGAGATATTGGATGTATTTGATGAAGGGGATGCTTTTCGTAGTAATGGCAATGCTCCTTGGTGGATGCAGTTTCATGCTTTCTGAAGAAGAAGCAATTAGTCAGACAAAAGAAGCCTCTTTGGAAGCGTTCGAACAAGAAAATATGGAGCCAAACTATGATGGCCAGGCGTTATCTATGTACTTGCCTGACTCAATGGAAGTTAAGCAGCAGGCTACTAATAATATAGTTATGACTGAGGGTAATGATCAAACATATATTCTTTTCTATAATGCAATGGAAACACAGGCCAGTCGTTTGAATTATAAGACGGCTTCAACCAAAGATAAAAGCTTATTGTTACAGTCTTATAAAGATAAAGATCGGTTCAGCTATGTACGCGTTTTGCCTCTGAACAAGGAGGAAGAATATGAGCTTCAAGTCAGTGTAGGCGGTGTAAAAATTACAACCTACACTGAAAAAGGTGAGCTTGCTTCAGACTCAGGGAAAATGATGGAAATTGCCAACTCTGTTCAATATTCTGGCAACCTTGTCAGAGAATAATAATAAGAGCCCGGGACAAAACTGAATTATGCATAAAATAATCCGGACAATTTCATTTGAATTTGTCCGGATTATTTGCATACCAAGAAAGGCTTCTACCATCGCTCCGTCAAAATGTTTCGCTTTCCGCGGCCCCACAGGACGTGGGGTCGTTCGGTGTTGGCACACGACGTGCCGAACTTAACCGAACATCCTCTAAAAAGTCGAGCTTCCTCGGAAAGCAAAAAGCGCTTTCCTGTGGGCTCTTCGACTCGCGCTGTTCCCGCAGGAGTCTACACATTTTGACTGTGCTCATTGTCTGCGTTTATACGATTTATTTTTTAATGTTCGTTTTTTGGAATCATTGCTTTACTTATGTCCCAGCCTCTTATTATGAAGACTTCCTCTCGTCATCGTATAATTCTTCTTCCTTCATGTTTAAATCATTTTTTTCTCCTAATTGTAATAGGTTATATTCTGGCTCAGTTTCGCTATTCTTTTCATCGGTTTCCACAAGTCGATCGTCAACGCTCACCACTTCATCCAATAAATCTTCGTCAATGTCCTTATTTTCAAGGATGGTAAATTGGCTTACCTCTGATGATAATTCTTGTGAGAGAGCTTGTAAATCTGTTGCCGCCTGATGGACTTGTTCTATGGAAGTAAGTTGATTCTCACTTGAAGCTGCTACCTCTTCAGCGGTTGCTACAGCTTCTTCTGAGATAATACTAATATCGTGAAGCTTACGTTTTACTTCTTCATTTACAGTTTCGGCACCATTCACAGCCGTATTGACTTGATTAATCTGATGATTCATATCTTGAACATACGATGAAATACGTGTAAAAGCTTCTTTTGTTTGAAGCACCGCCTTGTTTTGTGAAGTTTGATAGTCATCAAATTGAATGGCGTCCGTAGAGAGTCTGTTCATTTGCTTAGACATATTTAAGACAAGCTCATGAATCCTTCCTGCTTCTTGTTTGGATCGCTCCGACAGTTTTCTTACTTCATCTGCTACTACTGCAAACCCTCTTCCAGCTTCACCTGCACGTGCCGATTCAATAGCTGCATTAAGTGCTAATAAATCAGTACTATCTGCAATATCTTCAATCGTTCCGACAATTTTCTTTACTTCTTCCGATTGTTTAGATGCCGATTGAACTTTACTGGACATATGTGAAGCAAGTTCTATAAAGGAATTAGAGGTCTGTTCGAGTTGTGTGACTGTTTGTAATCCATCTTTTCCTTCTTTGTCTGCTTCTTGTAAGCGGTGAGTTATATCTTCCGTAGCCAGCTGTGTATCTCTGATCGCTTCTGAAACATGTTCGATCAGCTTCGTTGTTTCCTCAATTTTCTGGGCTTGATCCTGGGAACCTACAGCCACTTGATTAATAGCATCATTAACCTCATGTGCCTGTGTGGCAGATTGGTCAGAGACTAGGGTCAAATTGTCGGAAGAAGTATTGAGTACATCTGAAGCTCCTAGCACCTTCTGAACAGAACCCTCCATTTTTTCAGCCATAATATTAAATTGGTTCGCGATCTCAGCCATTTCATCTTTTGAATCTAACTGGATGCGATGAGAAAGGTCCCCATCTCCAATGATCCTTGTGCTTTTTTTGAGTGTACTGACTGATTTTGTTATAGAGCGAATTAAGATATAGCCCGTACTTAAGGTTACGAGTAAAGCAATACCACCTAGTACGAATAAGAGAATCATAATAAAGTTCTTCATTGAACTTTGTTCTGTTAAGATCTGTTCATTGATGGCTTCTGAAGAAACAATAGCCTGATTCACCAGGTTCGATATATTGACTGAGATCTCTTCGAAAGAAGCTTTTACCTTAGCAGCCTGATTATAGGTGCTATGTACGGTATTTAAGGATTGTTCATATTTAAGTAAAGTTCGATTTAAATCGGTGGCTTGTTCATCAGGTATGCTTATTGATTCCGCAACTTGTTCAAATGACTGTGAGCTTTTTTTGAAATGTGATAAATGTTCTTCTGTTGGCTGGTTTAGAAAGGCCTGTTCTCTAAGTTTCATTTGTAATAAAGCTGTTTCAAGTTCTGGTTCATTGATGGTAGTGACTAGCTCGTTAAAAGATTGATAGGAATCATTGATAAATTTATACATTCCTTCTTTTTCAGAGAACCCAAGTAATTTGAATGCATTGATCAGTGTTTCAAGTTCCTGTTCATATTGTTTGGCGCGATCAGCAATGGAAGAGAATTCCTTTGATACATTTCCATATGAATTGTATCGATCGGCGTAGGTTTGGGCATTTTCCCTGACTTGTGATATAGACCCTGTAATGGCTTCAGCCGTTTCCTTGCTTGGATTTGTAAAGAAAGCTTGTTGTGCCCTGGTAGTATCCGTCATTAAATACTTAATTTCTGTACTTGCGGTTAATGCACTTTGGATTTGTCTGCTTTCGTCAGCTATCTCTGTCTGCTTCGTAAAGAAGTATGTAGAAAATCCTATCAGAACTAGTAAGCTGATTAAAGCCAATACAACGATGAATCGAACGCGGCTTCTTAATGTTTTCATTTGATCTCCCCCCTTCTGTATGTATCGGGAATTTTTTCATAATTTTAACTAAATAGGACTAAATAATTACGAAAGGTGAATATACTAGCGAAAAGTAATAGATAGGAAAGGTAACAACATGTATTTACACGTGTTTTGTTATGATGTAAAATGTATGCGTTATAGAAAGAGGGGACTTTATGAAAAATTTCTTAGAGAAAAAAGGCGTACATATATCTGTGCACTCTTATTTGATAACGGCTTTAAGCTATATGGCCTTAGGTTTGTTTTCATCATTAATTATTGGATTGATTATTAAAACAATTGGACAGCAGATTCCTTTCTTTTCTTCATTTATAGAATTGGGCAACTTCGCTATGGATACTAAAATTTGGGGCGGGGCGATAGGGGTAGCAATTGCCTATGGATTGAAAGCACCTCCTCTTGTTATCTTTGCAGCCTTGTTTAGCGGGGCCTTTGGTGCCGATTTAGGTGGTCCAGCGGGAAGTTATATTTCTGCTTTATTTGCAACTGAAGTTGGAAAGTTAATTAGTAAAGAGACGAGAGTGGACATCATCTTAACGCCATTCGTAACGTTAACAGTAGGGTTCTTTACTGGGAAGTTTATCGGTCCGCCCATTGACCAATTCATGACGGGATTTGGGGAAATTATTAACTGGGCCACCGCCCAACAACCTTTTATAATGGGAATCATTGTGGCCGTGCTGATGGGTCTTGCTTTAACTGCACCGATCTCAAGTTTAGCTATTGCGATTATGTTATCGATTGATGGACTGGCAGCTGGCGCGGCTACCGTCGGTTGTGCGGCACAAATGATCGGGTTTGCTACGATAAGTTATCGCGACAATGGATTGGGAGGATTCATAGCTCAAGGGATTGGTACCTCGATGCTTCAGGTTGCGAATATTGTTAAAAAGCCGATCATTCTCCTGCCTCCTACCGCCGCCGGCGCCTTGCTAGCACCCGTTGCGACTGTTTGGTTAGAGTTAGAAAATAATGCCTCGGGAGCAGGGATGGGAACGAGCGGATTAGTTGGCCAAATTATGACCTTTCAGTCTATGGGGTTCTCATGGGAGATGGCTGGTACCGTCCTAATTCTTCATTTCATTGCTCCTGCTGTCATTAGTTACTTGATTGCGATATGGCTTAGAGGAAAAGGCCTGATTCAGGATGGTGACATGTTAATTGAATATGAATAGGCGTGTGCTAAAATAAGTGTTGGAGGTGTAAGAATGATTACTTTAGAATCAGATGGTCAGTTAAAGGAACTCCTAAACGAGAATAGAACTATTTTGTTATTTTCTGCTGACTGGTGTCCCGACTGTCGTGTAATTGAGCCTGTTCTTCCAGACATTGAAGAACGTTTCAAAGAGTGGACGTTTGTCTACGTTGACCGCGACAAGTTTATTCATGTCTGTGCCGAGCATGATGTCTTTGGAATTCCAAGCTTTGTAGCTTTTCATAAGGGACAAGAGGCCGGCCGCTTCGTCAGCAAAGACCGGAAAACACAACAGGAAATCGAATCATTTATTTCCAATATAAAATTGTAACAAGCTGTTAGTAGTGCAGCTTGTTTCTTTTTTGAAGCGAGCTGGCAGCACCTGAGTGTATTAGCTGCATCGTATATGCTAAAATAGATTGCGGAATCATTCTTCCATTATAGAAGGAGGAAGAGAATATGAAAATGACCAGTATTAAGATGAAGAACATTCTCCAAGAACGATTGCAGCGTGATGAATGGAAAACGGTGTACAATCGTGATAAAGATACGTTCAGAGTTGAATGGAAAGATTCAGGAAAAGGAATTACAATCACCCTCCCCAATGTGGTTTCAAAATACGAAAACCGTGGGGAAAAAGCTGTCGATGAACTGGAAGGTCATGTTCAAGAGGCATTAAGAGTCATGAATGAGACCCATGAACTTTCGGGAAAGGAACAGCATATTTACCCTGTTATACGGGCGGCTTCTTTTCCAACCGAGACAGAGAACGGCAAACAATTGGTAGTAGAAGAACATACGGCTGAAACAAGGATATATTATGCATTGGACCTCGGTAAATCCTATCAACTTATTGATAAAGATATGCTGGATAGAGAGCGTTGGACAGAAGAACGCATGAAGGAAATTGCCGGCTTTAATGTTCGTTCCCTGTCTGTTGACTTGAAAAAAGATACGGTATACGGTAACGACTTTTACTTTCAATCAGCTCAGGATGGATACGATGCCAGCAGAATATTAAATGAAGTTCTTCTAGAGAAGTTAAAAGTTGAATTTGAGGGAGAACTAGCGATTAGTATTCCTCATCAAGATGTCATCATTTTCGCAGACATTAAGAATCCGGAGGGCTATGATATTCTGGCTCAAATGGCGATGAAGTTTTTCGCGGAAGGACTTGTTCCTGTAACCTCATTATCTTTCTTGTACGAAGATAAACAGCTTGAACCAATTTTTATACTTGCTCAAAAAAGACCTAAGCAAAATAGAAAGGGCGATGAATGAATGGATGTGTTTTATAACCCGAAAGGAATAGGGGACGTTTTGCTCATTCCAGTTAATGATGGAGACCGCTTGACGACTTGTTCAAAGACTCATGGTGATATTGTAAAGATTACGAATAAACAGGATGGGTCTCTGCTTGGTTACAATATTTTTAATGCGTCCGACCATTTGTCTATAAAAGGAGAAGGTAAACTGCAACTGACAGAAGAGCTTCTTGAGCAATTGCGAACATTGTTTAATCACGAGCAGCTAGATGATTCGCTTGATTTTGATTTGTCACCGAAATTTGTAGTTGGTTATGTGGTAGAAAAAGGCCCGCATGAAAACGCGGACAAACTTAGTGTCTGCCAGGTCGATGTGGGCAGTGAAACTTTGCAAATTGTGTGTGGAGCTCCTAATATTGAACAAGGTCAGAACGTCGTCGTTGCAAAAGTCGGGGCGGTAATGCCTGGCGGTATGAGAATTAAAGATGCTGCATTGCGTGGAGTATCCTCTAGCGGGATGATTTGCTCAGCAAGAGAACTGGAACTCGAAAATGCACCACAGGAAAAAGGTATCTTAGTATTAGAGGATTACTATGAGGCCGGACAACCATTTGAATTTTAAGATAAATATGGAAGCAAAGGGAACTTAAGAACTAAGCCCTTTGCTTCTTTTTCTGCAATTGGCTCATATTTTAAACATATTGTAAACCAAAATCGGTCTAAAACCTGTTAGAATGAATATACCCTCTATCCATTATGTACATAAAGAGAGTGTGATAAAAAATGTGGAACGAATTTAAGAATAAATTTAAGGGATTATTTGATTCTGATGAGGAACGGACACAAGGACCGAAATCACAAGAACCAAAGAGAAACCATCATGAGTCAAATCCTAACACAAAAATGACCTATAAATATCCTAAATCAGGGAACTTTCGTTTCCCTGTAATACCTGATGCTTCACAACAAAGTAATCATGAGAAGCCAGCTTATAAAACACGTTCTAAAAAGCGAGAACAAGATGAAAAGCGAGAATATAATTACGAAAGTTTTGCTAAGGAAAATAAGGAGGATAAGAAAGAAAGAGAAGGTACGTACAAAAGATCATCTGAAAAGTCCAGGCAGCCCAAACCTAAACCTAAACCTAAACCTAAACTGCCGGAAACATCGTCCCAGCCATTTACACCTAGTGATGTACCTTCACCTATTTATGGGTACCAGCCCCGGGCAAATCCGGTAGTTAATGAAATGGAGACAGAATATAAAAAGCATGAGCCAAACAACTCCTCTCAATCTTTAAGTATGGAGCAAGCCAGGAGTGATGAGGCCCAGTGGCAGGCAATTCGACAAAGAATGCGCGGCAAGATCGATGAAGGTAAAAAGCGTGAAAAACGTCCTGTGTCTCTGCACAGGCAAGCGGCTAAACCTGAAGTAAGCGATACTCCAGTCCAGGAGTCTGACCAGTATAGTGACAAAGCTGAGAAGAATGAATCACCGATCAAGGAGCTGCCAAATGAAAAGAAGGAGATAAATAATACCCCAGATATTCCTTCAGAGGAGCAAACTACAAAAAATGTAAGTGAAGAAACTAAAGCAACTACAAGCAGTGAGTCTATAACACAGCAAGAGAATGAGCCCGGATCGTCAAAGGAGACTGTCGAATCTCTTCCCAAGTCAAAACCTTCAAAAGCGCCTGAACGTTCTGCGAAGCAAGGTTCACGTGTGCCATTTAATGTAGTGATGACACCTCGTGATAAACGAAGCAGAGATCAGCAAAAAAAAACTCTTTTAATGGAAAATGATGAGCAGTCTATTGCAGTTGAAGAAGACAGTGATCATGTAGAGGAGCATTATCCTGAAGCAGGTGAGAGACTGGAATATTCCACGCCGCTCCATTTGTTAAACGATCCCGTTAAGAAATCTTCAGATGATCAAACGTGGATCCATGAACAGATGGAATTGCTGGAGACCACCTTGCGTCAATTTCATGTAAAGGCGAAGGTAGTCCATGCTATGAAAGGGCCAGCAGTAACTAGGTTTGAAGTTCAGCCTGAGCCAGGTGTAAAGGTCAGTAAGATTACAAACCTAGCAGATGATATCAAGCTGAGTATGGCTGCCAGGGACATCCGAATTGAAGCACCTATTCCAGGGAAACAGGCGGTAGGAATAGAGGTTCCTAACCAGCAGGCAGAAATGGTTGGTTTACAGAAGATTTTTGAATCCGAAGCTTTTAGAAATGACTCATCTCCTCTATCTGTTGCCTTAGGTTTGGATATTGGCGGCGACTCAGTTGTGACAAATCTGAAAAAAATGCCTCATGGACTCATTGCAGGAGCAACAGGTTCTGGGAAAAGTGTATGCATAAATACCATATTAATCAGTCTGTTATACAAGGCGCATCACGAAGATGTGAAGTTTCTTTTGATTGATCCAAAAATGGTAGAACTTGCACCATATAATAATCTCCCTCATCTCGTTTCTCCGGTAATTACAGATGTGAAAGCAGCCACGACTGCTTTGAAATGGGCGGTCAAAGAGATGGAAGAGCGTTATGAAAAATTTGTAGCTGAAGGAGCAAGGGATGTTGAGCGTTATAATGAGAAGATGATCCAGCAGGGCAGAAGGTCCGAGAAGCTGCCTTACCTCGTTATTGTCATAGATGAACTGGCTGATCTTATGATGGTTTCACCGCAGGATGTGGAAGATTCTATTTGTCGAATTGCCCAAAAGGCCAGGGCATGCGGAATTCACTTATTACTAGCAACACAACGGCCATCTGTTGATGTAATCACGGGACTAATTAAAGCAAATATCCCGACCCGAATTGCTTTTAGCGTTTCTTCACAAGTAGATTCCAGAACGATTATCGATACAGGCGGGGCGGAAAAGCTGCTTGGTAAGGGAGATATGTTGTTCATAGAAAATGGTTCAGGGCGTTCTGTCCGGATCCAGGGTGCCTTCGTTTCAGACGATGAAATTGAGCGGATCACCGGATATGTGAAGAAAATAGCACCGCCAAATTACTTATTTGAGCAGGAAGAGCTGATCAAGCAGCTTTCGAACGAAGAGGAAACAGATGCTTTGTTTGAAGAAGCTGTACATTTTGTACTTGACCACAATGGCGCAAGCGCCTCTTTGCTGCAACGCCGCTTTAAAGTTGGATATAACCGAGCAGCCAGGTTGATTGATCAAATGGAGGATTATGGGATCATTTCCGAACAAAAAGGCAGTAAGCCAAGAGATATTCTCCTAAATAAGCAGCAAGTTGCCGAGCTGATGGGGAATATGGCCTAAAATCCTCTGTTCCAAACCGTGAAAGCTCTTGTTAAAAATGTATCAATTCTATATCATTATACAAAGAATGAAGGTTTAACAGATCCTAACTTTTTAAGGAGTAAAATGATGAAAGAAATTGAAAGTAAATTAAATGGCGAGATTTCTCGTTTGACAAATAAAACATTTAAATTTGATGAGCGTGTAGCTGAAGGATGGTTTTCAGCAGTTTATTTTTTAAAAACGAAAGAAATCATTGAAGAACACTTAGCAGATAACGTGGTAACGATGCAATTTTTCCAAAAAGAACATAATGCTGTATTATGCGGAACGGATGAAGCCATTGCTCTGATTCATACGTTTTCTGATCATCCTGAAGAGCTTGAAATAAGATCCTTAAAGGATGGCGATAAGATCAGCCCTTATGAAACAGTTTTGACAATCACAGGTCCTTACCAATACTTTGGCTTTTTAGAAGGTATTCTCGATGGGATCTTAGCACGGCGCACATCCGTGGCTACAAATGTATATAACGTTGTAAAAGCTGGCCGAACTTCTGGTAAGCAAAAACCGGTTATTTTCATGGGCGATCGAGACGACCATTTTACCCAGCAGGCGGGAGATGGATATTCTGCCTTTATTGGCGGTTCTACAGCACAGGCTACTCATGCTATGAATGAGTGGTGGGGGAAAGAAGGAATGGGCACGATGCCCCATGCTTTGATCCAAATGTTCAGAGGGGATGTTGTTGCAGCCAGCAAAGCCTATCAAAGTCAATTTCCTGAAGACAAGCTTATGGCATTAGTAGATTATAATAATGATGTCATTACGGACTCCCTGCGAGTTGCTCGTGAATTTGGTGATGACCTTGTAAGTGTGAGGCTGGATACCTCTCGAAATTTAGTTGATAAATATTTCCTGAGAAATCAGCATTTGATGGGAACCTTTGATCCTAGAGGTGTTAATCCAGAGCTGGTTTTCGCTCTTCGCAAAGCTCTTGATCAAGAAGGGTTTGAACATGTGAAAATTGTTGTTACCGGTGGCTTTACAGAAGATCGAATTCGCTCGTTTGAAGAATTAAACGTCCCTGTTGATATGTACGGCGTAGGCGGAAGCCTTTTGAAAATAGGAATTGGATTTACAGGGGATAACGTCAAAGTTAATGGCAGCCAAGAGGCGAAAGAAGGCAGACGTTATAAACCTAATCCTCGTCTTGAACTTGTCGATTTTATTGGAAATGAATAAGGGGTACAGCCTGTTTTCTATGAAATCCGTTGCTGAAGCTTGCTCTTTCAAGGAGTAAGCTTCATGAGGTTAGACGCTTTTTTACAAGGAATTGACGTGGTAGAATAAGGAGTATTCTTTTACGAAGACAGTATGAGGCGAGCAAAATATTCGCAAGCTAACTTGTAATTACATACACTATACAATAGTGATTTTCTTTATTTTGGAGGTTCTTGTTTATGACAACTTACCATTTTATTGGTATTAAAGGAACAGGAATGAGTGCACTGGCACAGATTTTACATGATTCCGGAAAAAATGTTCAAGGCTCTGATGTGGAAAAAAGATTTTTCACACAGGAAGTCCTTGAAGACAGAGAGATCCCTATTCTTCCTTTTACTAAAGATAATATAAAAGAAGGACTAATCATTATTGCTGGAAATGCATTTAATGACGATCATGAAGAAGTTAAAGCAGCCAAAGAACTGGGGCTACCTTTTTATTGGTATCATGAATTTCTGGGTGACTGGCTGCAGAGGTACACCAGTATTGCGGTTACGGGAGCCCATGGCAAGACATCGACTACAGGGCTGCTGGCTCATGTTCTTTCTGAAAATTATCCTACTTCGTACTTGATTGGTGACGGAACTGGAAAAGGTCATGAGGAAAGTCAGTTTTTTGCTTTTGAAGCATGTGAATACCGCAGGCATTTCTTAGAGTATGCACCTGATTACGCAATTATGACTAACATTGATTTCGACCATCCTGATTATTTCACAAGCATTGAGGATGTATTCCAGGCTTTTCAGCAAATGGCAAAGCAGGTGAAAAAAGGTATCATAGCGTGTGGTGATGATGAGCATCTTCAGCACATTCAGGCAAATGTTCCTGTGTTGTATTACGGATTAGCAGATACAAATGATTTCCAGGCTCAAAACATTCATGAAGACGAGCAGGGAACGACCTTTGATGTGTTTGTACGCAATACGTTTTATGAATCCTTTTCCATTCCGCAATTTGGCACACATACGGTTTTAAATGCCCTGAGTGTCATAGCTATATGCCATTATGAAGGAATGACAGCCGAGCAGATTAGTAAGTTGTCCACGTTCTCTGGGGTAAAACGAAGATTTACTGAAAAGGAATGGAACGATCAAATTTTAGTCGATGATTATGCCCATCATCCGATTGAAATTACAGCTACAATAGATTCTGCGAGGAAGAAATATTCAGATAGGTCGGTTGTAGCCATTTTTCAGCCTCATACGTACACTCGAACTAAAACATTTCTAAATGAATTTGCTGAGAGTTTAAAATTGGCTGACGCTGTATATTTATGTGATATATTTGGATCTGCAAGAGAAAACAGCGGAAAACTTACTATTGAACATTTACAGAACCTTATACCTGAAGCCCATGTTCTTGATCTTGATGATACAAATCAATTGGCTCAATATGAGGAAGGGATTTTGTTATTTATGGGTGCAGGTGATATTCAAAAGTTTCAAAAGGCTTATGAAGAAAGCAGTGTATAAAATGTATAGACGTGCGGACATCGCATTATAGTTCGCACGTTATTATTTATGAATTTTTCGTCAAATTTAGAGGGTTTTACAAAATGTATATAGAATATATCCATTAAAAGCATTACACGTTTATAAATTTGTTGAATTGGGTAATTACTAAAATGTAAATACATACGAAGAAGGAGTGTGCTTAGGGGCAATGATAATTATGTTATATATTGCTGCACTAATTGCAGCGATCGCATTTGCAGTTCTGGTCATTTATGTAGCTCGAACACTAATCGCCGTACGCCGAACCATGAACAATGTAGCCGATACATTAGAAGGCGTTGAGAAACAAATGGAAGGCATTACATTAGAAACAACCGCATTATTAAATAAAACCAATAAATTAGCTGAAGATGTTGGCGAAAAATCTCAAAAGCTAAATACATTGGTAGATGGTGTTAAAGGAATCGGCGATTCTGTGCAGGATTTCAATCAGTCTCTAAGAACTTTTTCAAAAGGTCTGACAACATCTGCGAATAACAACACAGATTCAGCAGCTCAGGCGATGAAATGGGGACAAGTAGCCATTAATCTGTGGAAGAAATCAAAAAATGAAGATAAAAAATAATTAGGAGGAATGCAATGATGGGTAACCAAAACAACCAGCAAAATGATAAAGCTAATGGAAATGGAAGAGACTTTGTACTTGGATCACTTATTGGGGGATTAGTAGGTGCAGTTGTTGCTTTATTGTTTGCCCCTAAATCAGGTAAAGAGTTGCGTACGAATATTAGTGATGGTTCAAGTGATTGGAGAGAACGGGCTGGCGAGTGGAAAGATGTGGCCTATGAGAAAGGCGGCGAGTGGAAAGACCGCGCTGTGGAATCTTCTTCACAATTGTCAAAAACAGTCTCAGAAAAATCTCAGGAATTAGGTTCAAAAGTGAAAGATTCTACAAAATCTCTTCAAGACAAAGTAAATAGCGCTAGAAATAATGATGATGAGGAAGCTGAGAAAGCTGCCCAGGAAGTTGCAGAGGCAATTGAGGAAGCAGCACAGGAGCTTGAGAAACAACAAGATTCTACAACTTCTTCAAACGTATAAATACAACTAGAGCGGGGGCGGGAGCCCCTGCTTTTTTTAACCTTATATAAAGGAGATTTCTTTTATGACGATTCAGCATCTAATAACAGAGCAGGAATTTCATGAGCTAATTACGAAAAATGAACCATTTTTCCTGTTAAAGCATAGTCTTACTTGTCCAATTAGTGCTTCGGCGAAAGAAGAATACGAAGTTTATAACAAAGAGTCTGATTTACCCTGTTTTATTCTTTATGTACAGGAAGATAAAGAGCTTAGCAGTAAGATCGCTAAAGATTACAACATAAAGCATGAATCTCCTCAGGCGTTGTTATTTAATGACAAGGCAGTTCTTTGGCATAACAGCCATCATAATATCACAGTCGCCTCATTAACAAATGCTGCAATTCATTCATAAGCAATAGGAGGAATGAAAGCATTTGTTTGCGCCTGTTTTGATTGAAATTATACGTTATATGACTGAAAATGATGAACTTTTTAAACAATTTTTCATGAAAGCCCTTACTATGGGTGACAACTTTCGTAAAATTCGCTATAATTGTTCCTAATTATCTTTGCATGATTTTTTTATCGAAAACAATAATAGACATAGGAGGACTAGTTATGAGCAACCAACAGTTAGACCAGTTGCGTAATCAACTGGAAGATGTAAATTTGCAGCTTTTGAATTTAATCAATAAACGCGGTGAATTGGTAAAGGACATTGGTCAAATAAAAGAAAAACAGGGCATGAATCGTTTCGACCCAGTACGAGAAAGAGTCATGTTTGACCAAATTTCCAAACATAATGATGGTCCTTTTGAGGATTCAACGGTTATTCACTTATTTAAAGAGATATTTAAGGCAAGTCTTGAGCTGCAAGAAGATGATCATAGAAAAGCATTATTAGTCTCTAGGAAGAAGAAGCCTGAGGATACGGTCATTGACATTAAAGGTGAGAAAATCGGTGACGGTGAACAACACTTTATTATGGGACCTTGTGCAGTAGAAAGTTATGAACAAGTATCTACCGTGGCTGAAGCTGTAAAAAAACAAGGATTGAAATTATTGCGAGGCGGGGCCTTTAAACCAAGAACCTCCCCTTATGATTTTCAGGGTCTTGGAATCGAGGGATTGAAAATATTGAAAAAGGCAGCTGATGAACACGATCTAGCTGTTGTAAGTGAAATTGTTAATCCAGCTGATATTGAAAAAGCTGTTGATTATCTTGACGTCATTCAGATTGGTGCACGAAACATGCAAAACTTTGAATTGTTGAAAGCAGCAGGATCTGTAAATAAACCTGTTCTATTAAAACGTGGAATGTCGGCAACAATTTCCGAGTTCATAAATGCAGCGGAATATATAATTTCTCGTGGAAACGGTAATATCATTCTTTGTGAACGTGGAATTCGAACATATGAGAAAGCCACTAGAAATACCCTGGATATCTCAAGTGTTCCAATTTTGAAGCAGGAAACACATCTGCCCGTTATGGTTGATGTTACACACTCCACGGGGCGAAGAGACCTGCTTCTGCCTGCAGCTAAAGCAGCCCTTGCTATTGGTGCAGATGGAGTAATGGCCGAAGTACATCCAGACCCTGCTGTGGCCCTTTCAGATTCAGCACAACAGATGGATATCCCAACTTTCGATACATTTATGAAAGAATTAAATAACTTTAATGTAAATGCCTTAGCTAGACAATGATCTGAACAATTTTTTGAACAAATTATGTCATATAAATAAGTCAGGCTGAATTTTCAGCCTGACTTATTTTTTTGTTCTCATGTTATTCGTTATAATAGTTAGGGTATCCTAGAACTAACAAACGATTTAAGAAACATTGCGGAGAATATCTAATTATCGTATGATGATATTTATAATATCTCGGAATTGTTGGAAACGACGGAGGAGGAAACAGGATGAATGTAACAATTTATGATGTAGCGAGAGAAGCAAGTGTATCAATGGCCACGGTCTCGAGAGTTGTAAATGGCAACCCGAACGTAAAGCCAGCAACAAGAAAAAAGGTGAATGATGCCATTGAGCGGCTTGGTTACCGGCCGAACGCTGTAGCAAGAGGACTGGCTAGCAAGAAAACTACCACAGTCGGAGTAATTATTCCTGACATTTCAAGTATCTTTTTCGCGGAGCTGGCTCGTGGGATAGAAGATATAGCAACGATGTACAATTACAATATTATTCTTAGTAACTCTGATCAAAACAAAGACAAGGAACTCCACTTAATTAATGCTATGCTCGGAAAGCAAGTGGACGGGCTTGTGTTTATGGGGGGCACAATCACTGACGAACACGTCCATGAATTTAAAAATGCTTCCGTACCTGTTGCGCTTGCAGCAACTGTAGATGAGACGAAGGAAACCCCTTCAGTTAATATTAATTATGAACAGGCGGCGTATGAAGCTGTAGAGCTATTAGTCTCTCACAATAATGAGCGGATTGCTTATGTGTCAGGTGCTGAAAATACTGAAATAAACAATCAGAAACTTGAAGGATACAAGCGTGCATTGCGTGATCGTAATCTAAACATAAATGATGACTTGATTATTACAGGAGACTATTCCTACGATTCAGGAATTGAAGCATTTGAACAGCTTTGGGAGTTGGATGAAAAGCCTAGCGCTATTTTTGTGGCAGCAGATGAAATGGCTTTAGGTGTTATTCATGGTGCGCAAGACAGGGGACTCTCTGTACCTGAAGATGTAGAAGTGTTTGGATTTGACAACACCCGACTGGCTACGATGGTTCGACCGACTTTATCGACAGTAGTTCAACCGATGTATGATATTGGGGCGGTTGCTATGCGGTTACTCACGAAGTTCATGAACAAAGAAGAAGTCGAAGAACAAAATGTTACATTGCCCCACAGAATAATCGAAAGAAATTCAACTCAATCGAAGTAATGCCGATATAAATACTAAATCTATTTATGAATCGGGGAGAGAAGAATGAACAAGCGAGACGTATTGACTCCAATCGGAATCACTTTAGGTATCGTGATGGTTATGTTTGGAATTATTTCGAGTGCAGGCGTAAAGGGAGCAGCTCCCTTTGCTGACGCTGCTTCGATTTTAATTGATTGGCGGACTTTTCGCGGCTCTAATGGCGAATTTTAACTTAACAGAAATGAAAGTAACATTTCGCGTACTTCAGGAATCTTTTATGAAGAATGATATGAGCTTACGTGAGTTGGTGCAGTTGTTCGTTCGGCTCTCCGACAAAGCTCGCAGGGAAGGGCTGCTTTCACTGGAGAGTGAGCTTGATGGAATAGAAGACCCTTTTATTAAAAAATGCATTCTTCTGGCAATGGATGGAGCGGAGCCTGACGTGATTAACGGTGATTAACGATATTATGACTGCAGAGATTGTTGCAGTTGAAAAACGCCATCAGCGAGGCAGAACAATTATTGAAAAAGCAGGAGAGTATGCTTCAGCCTGGGGGATGATCGGATCGGGACGTTAATCGGGCTTGTGCTGATGCTGCAGACATTAAGCAGCCCTGGAGACCTTAGGACCGAAAATGGCTATAGCGCTTCTAACAACACTATATGGTACATTGTTGGCTAACTTAGTATTTAATCCTATGGCTGGATACGGACAATCGTCCGATTTCTACCTTTAAATACCCCTCAAATTGGGAATTGTCAGGTGCCAGGGCGGGGAGTGTTATTAGATACTTACTTTCAAATACAGAAGGCTTAAAACAAAGTCGATTCACAGCGGCGGCCTACGCTGATACGCGACCAGTTGTACCAAATAACTCGATAGAGAATTGGAGTAAAAACCGCAGGGTTGACCATAAAAAAAGACCTCTTAGGTCTTTTTTTATGGGTTGAATTTTTTCTGATTGAGTATGAACTGCATGGATTTTTCTAATATCTTTTGGTTCTTTTCAGATATTTCCTGCTTTCTCGGAATTTCCTTGTAAGCACCTGGCGGGTCCTCCCAGCGTGTGGGCAATTGAACAGGAGATTTGGATTGCCAATGGTCTCTCCAAGAAGCTGGTAACGGACCTGTAAAAGGACTTCCCGTTGACATGATCTTCCAAAGTTGCGCCCATGCTCTTGGGACCACTCGCCAAATATCATAACCTCCTCCTCCAAGTGCAATCCACCTTCCTTCACAATACTCATGGGCAAGTTGATGAGCAAGCATTGGAATTTTCTCATATAATTTCATGGTTCCGCATAAATGGGTAAGCGGGTCCAGAAAATGAGCGTCTGCACCGTTTTGGGTAATAATAATGTCTGGTTTGAAATAGTCTACAATTTGTCTGAAAGCGTATTCATACAATTGTATGAACGACTCGTCTTCAGTAAAGGCATCTATAGGCAAATTAAACGAGTAGCCATACCCTTCTTTGAGGCCTCGTTCATTAACATTGCCGGTCCCAGGAAAAAGATAGCGTCCTGTTTCATGAATAGAGAAGGTACAAACATTCGGATCGTCATAAAAGGCCCATTGCACACCATCGCCATGATGGGCATCTGTATCCACATAGAGCACTTTGTAATCGGTATGTTTGCGGATATATTTTATACCAACAGCTCCATCGTTATAAATACAAAATCCAGAGGCTTTTCGTTCAAATCCGTGGTGAAGTCCGCCGCCTAGATTGATCGAATGTTTTGCCTTCCCTTGCAGAACGGAATCGATAGCGGCAAGTGTACTTCCAACCAGGAGGGAAGAAGCTTCATGCATACCTGAAAAGATGGGCGTATCCTCTGTTCCAATTCCATATTCCAGCCCTTCACTCTCTGTCAGCTGTCCTTCACCACCCCGTTTTACAGCATTAATGTATTTAGGGTGATGGACGAGTCTTAGTTCTTGTTCCGTAGCCACGCGGGGCGGAATAATCTGAGTTTCAGTAAGGGCGTGCTCTTTTTCAAGTAAATCCTTTGTCATTAGTACTCGTTGTTGATTAAAAGGATGATCTTCTCGGAAGCGATAGCGAGTAAATTCTTCTGAAAAAACGAAGCTTGATGAACAGGTCATGATGTCATCCCCGGTAAATTCGGCCAAAGGACTTCATAACCCTCAGCTTTTAAGTCATCGATAGTTGGAAGTGGGTTCATTGTTTGTATTCGGACAACTATAATTTTATAGTTTTGATCAGGCTTGTATGGATAGATGAGGACAGAACTGATGTTTACTTTTCGCTTTCCGAAAACTTGTGTGACCTGTGGGAGCATCCCAGGTTTGTTGATCACTTTTATTTCTATTTGAGAGCTTTGCACATTCGTTCCAGTCAGCTGGATGAGTGTGTGCAGCATATCCTTTTCTGTAATGATTCCGATAAGTTCATCATTTCGTGTAACGGGGACACAGGCAATTTCTTGTTCGTAAAAAATGCCTGCTACTTCTTCAACAAAATCAAGTGGGTGGACGGTTGTAACTGGTGTTGTCATGATCGATTGAATCGGGTGGTTTAGTTGGTCAGAATGTTCAGGGTCGTCAAAAATGGACGGACTTGCGTCACGGACATCCCGATCGGAGACTATTCCGATCACACAGTTTTGCTGATCAACTATAGGAATGTGTCGAATTCTATGCGCGTTTAATAACTTTAACGCTGTTTCAATGCAATCTTCAGGAGACATAGTGATGACATCTTTATTCATAATTTCTTCGACTAGCATACTCATTCGCCCCTTGCTTTACGATATTGATGGCGGGTGAGAAACCGTAAATGATCAAATTGTTCAACAGATTCCTGTGGAACATTCTCCCCAATTCTTACCATTAAGCAATTTGCTGGATGGGATATAATTTCAGGGTCATCTGTTGGAGCCGGTGTCAGCCCGCCGGCAGCCATCATCTTTTCCATGACTTTTCGATAATCCCAAATGGAAAGGCGTGTTCCTTTAAGGTCCCAATGCCAATAGTACTCATTTGAAATAATAATGTAGTTTTCCATATATTCGTCTTGCATAGATAGTTGAAGCAAGCGTGAACCTACACGAAAGCCACGAAACTTAGGAACCACCTCTATGGCTCCCAGTTCAATGAGGTCTTCCATATTTCCTTCCGACCAACGCTCTAATGGATCAGGGTGAAGATACGTAACATAACCAATAATATTTTCTTGGTTGCGAGCGATAATAATTCGTCCCTCTTCAAAAGCAGCAATACTTTGAAGTGCTTCAAACTGCTTAGCTGGAGGACGGAAGGCATTTAATCCTTCATCAAATGTATAACGAGATAGTTGATCTGGCAGGAGCGGTCCTTCTACTATAATGGGTCCATATTTACTATCAAAGGTTTCTGAATACTGGGTTTTTGTATGTTCCATTGCATCACCACCTAGCTCTGAGGGTTTTCTGTCTACTCTTCACATTATACATGATTGATTGCTATTTTAAATCATCTGCAAAAGAAAACTCCAGCCCTAGTACAGGACTGGAGTATAGTAAGAATCGGTTGAGCTATTCTTCCGGTTCATCTTGATTTTGATTGTTGGTATTGGAAGAGTTTTCAGTTTCAGCTGCTTCTTGCTCAGAGGAGGTTTCTTCATTGGAATTATTATCCTCTTCTGATTCATTAGTGCTTCCCGATTCTTCTTCTGCTGAAGTCTGCTCGTCCGTTTCGGGTTGCTCTGATTGTGATTCAGACTCTTGTTCTGGTTTAGGTTCTTGTTTTTCCTTTTTCTTTGGTTTCGATGCTGGTTTTCCAGGATCACCTACTTTAACAGTAGATGAATTTCCTGAAGATTGACCGAAATAGTCCACGGCTCTGACTGCATAAATACCATCTCCGCCAGAGAAGTTAAAGGAAGTCTCAGTCGTACTACCTATTACTGAGAATGAGCCTCCGGGTTCAGAAGCCTTATAAACCCTGTAGCCAACAACATCATTACTTGATGAGGCGGACCAGGAAATGGTGGAGGAGCTTACTGAAACAGAGCTTGGAGCTGCAGGACTCTTCCCATCATTTTCTATAGATGATGACGTTGATAACGATCCGGAGGACGGAAGGGCAACATTCTCCCAGGCCCCTCTATTTGGAATCAGATAATTTAACGTCGATTGCGAATCATAGTTGTTTTCTTTGATAAACTCTGGGCTCAGAGTGACGCCGCCTTCGTCTATCACAAATTCACTTGGAGTATTACCTCCGGCAGCTACTAGTTTGTCCTTCACTCTGACAAAATTACCACTAATTAAGCTATCGTCCACTTTCGTTGGAGCATATTCAGCGATATAGAGGTCACTTTTGGCTAATCCTACTGAGGAACATAGCTCAGAAGCTAATAAGCCTGATGTCGCACAATAAGACCGTGACACGATTCCGTCTGGACGCTGGAATCCACTGTCTGGAACCATCAGTTCTGGTCGGATCTCTGAGAGTGCATTAACAACATCAGCCCATAATGCTGTATTTCTTCCACTATAGTTTGACACATCTTCTAAATTCTCTTTTCGGTCATATCCCATCCACATGCTGACCGTAACATTTGGATTTGTGGCCACAAACCATGTATCTCTTTTGTTTTGGGAGGTTCCTGTTTTACCAGCCCAGTCCACACCAGGATTTGTAAGCTGACCCTTTAATCCTGCTGCTGTACCGTATTGCAAGACATCGCGCATCATATCAATCGTCAAGTAGGCTGCTTGCGGACTAAAGACCTCTGTAGATTCTGTTTCATGCTGATAGAAAACTTCTCCGTCTTTCGTTACAATCTTGTCTATCATATAGGCATCCACAAATGTTCCCATGTTTCCAAAAGTAGCATAAGCATTCGTGTTCTCCGCATTAATAATTGATGCCGAGCCTAGTGCTAGGGAAGGGTTCGTATAGTGTTCTTCACTCAATGTCGTGATTCCCATTTTTTCTAAATAATGTTTAGCAGGGTTTTCGTCAATAATTTTCATATATGCTTTGACTGCTGGCACGTTATAGGATTTCGCTAAAGCATATCTTGCCGATACGAGCCCGTGATATCCCATGCCGTAGTTAGTTACGTCATCACTCGTGCCACGGTATTGATAAGGCACATCCGCAAGCACTGACCCAGGCTGAAGCCGTCCCATATCAATAGCAGGTCCATAAACAGCTAATGGTTTCATCGTACTACCAATCGAACGTGGTCTCTGAGTTGCATGGTTCACTTGCATTTGTTCAAAGTCACGACCGGCAATAAATCCTTTTATCTTACCAGTGGAGTTCTCAATAACTGTACTTCCCACTTGTGCAAGGATTACTTTTTGAACTTGTTCTCCCGTTTCAGGATCTGTAACTGTGATCGTCTTGTTGCGAGGGTAGCGATTGTAATTATTTTTTACTTTTTGAAGAACATCATAAACCTCCTGGTCTATCGTTGTATGAATCTTGAAGCCGCCTGTACTCAATTTGCGTTCTGCCATGATATTGTATTCTTCAGCCAGCTCTTCATCGTCAGCCAGGTCTTCCATTGTGTCACCGTTCTTCTTAACTAACTGCTTGATGATAATATCTTTCGCACGCCTATGAATCTCATCGGTTAAGAAAGGATATTTCTCATATGATGAATTTGTAGGTTCTGCTAGATTCTCTACTAGATTAAAGTCCAGTGCTTTCTCGTATTGTTCTTTCGTAATAGCTTCTGTTTCATACATTCTCTGTATTACTTCTTTCATGCGGTTAATTCCTGGCTGAAGCGCTTCCTCACTCTTTACCTCACCATTATTTTTAAATGGTGTGTACGCAAAGGGACTTTGTGGGAGCCCTGCGATGAAAGCAGCTTGAGGAATTGATAAATCCTTTGCGCTTACACCAAATATTCCTTCAGCAGCAGATTGAACGCCCGCTATGTTTTGGCCGTTGGCATTACGGCCAAAGGGAACAATATTTAAGTAGGCTTCTAGAATTTCTTCTTTCTCAAAGAAACGCTCCACCCTAAGGGCTATTAGCATTTCTTTTGCTTTTCGTTCAAAAGATACTTCATTCGTTAAAATTTGGTTTTTCACAAGCTGCTGTGTTAATGTACTACCACCCGTTTTAACTGCCGCGTTTGTTACCTCCTGCATGACAGCACGCATGACAGCTTTAGGAACAACTCCGTTATGTGTTTTAAAATAGGCATCCTCTGTTGCGATAACTGCATTTTTAAGATGCTTACTCATTTGATCTAATGGAACTTCCTCACGATATATATCTGATTGAATTTTCCCTAAGTAGTTTTCATCGTCAAAATAAATTTCCGATGTTTCTTCATAGTTATATATACTTTCACGCATTTCTGCCTCGCTTCTCATTGGCTCGTCCTTTACGAGCGAGGCGAAATATCCAGCTCCGACACCTCCTGCGAAGAATAGACCGACTACTCCAAGAATGATAAAAAACAATATAATATTCCAGGCCACATCGTAGCTGATGCGAGTATTCTTTTGAATGATTCCTCTCTCCCAAAGAGACTTAAGAGACTGAAAATCAAACTTTTTATTGTTCCCCATATATTATAAACCCTCCTAAATTCCACACTATATTATAACATATCAGTCGTTATAAGACACCGTTCGTCAAAGATTTACTGTTGCCTTTTCGAACAAGTTATGATAATAATGGAATACAGTTTAATTATTCGTGCGATGAATGACTGAAGTAGAGAGTGAATCACTTTTTCAGAGAGCTGACGGTTGCTGTGAGTCAGTAAATACTTACTCTTGAATTACGGTCTGGAGCAGTCTTTTGGCATGGCCAGAAGACGGTTGATTGTTCAACCGTTATCAATGGAGTGGCATGTTATGTGCAACAAGGGTGGTACCGCGAAAAGACCTCGTCCCTTTTAATAGGGAGGAGGTCTTTTTTGTTTTCAAAAATTCAAAAAAATAGAGGTGTTAAAGATTGGATATCTTAACGGATTTAGAGAAACGAGGGTTAGTTAATCAGGTAACTGATGAAGAAGGATTGCGTAAACATTTAAGTGAAAAGCAGGTAACGTTGTACTGTGGTTTTGATCCAACAGGCGACAGCCTTCATATTGGACATTTGGTGCCGGCCCTGTTATTGAAACGATTTCAGGAGGCTGGGCATAGGCCAATTGCTTTAGTTGGCGGCGGTACAGGGATGATAGGCGATCCCAGCGGTCGGTCTACTGAGCGTCAGTTAAACTCGGCTGATGTCGTGCTTGGATATAGTGAAAAACTGAGCCAACAGCTTGCTAAACTGCTTGATTTTGATAAAAAAGAAAATGCAGCTGTGGCAAGAAATAATCATGAATGGCTTTCGCAAATGACTATAATTGATTTCCTTCGCGATACAGGAAAACATTTTGGCATCAATTACATGTTGGCGAAAGATTCTGTTGAGTCTCGTATTGAAAGCGGCATAAGCTTCACAGAATTCAGTTACATGATTCTGCAAGCTTTAGACTTTCAACAGTTAAATGAAAAAGAAAATTGCACATTGCAAATTGGCGGGAGCGACCAGTGGGGCAACATAACCGCAGGACTTGAATACATTCGCAGGTCATCTTCTGGGGAAAAAGAAACGGAAGCCTTTGGGTTAACGATGCCGTTGATTACGAAAGCAGATGGTTCTAAATTCGGTAAAACAGCTGGCGGCGCAATCTGGCTGGATCCTGAGAAAACAACTCCATACGAGTTTTATCAGTTTTGGATAAATGCTGATGATCGTGATGTCGTGAAATTTTTGAAGTATTTCACATTCTTGGGTCATGATGAAATCGCTGAACTTGAGAAAGAAGTAGAAACACAGCCTGAGAAACGGGCAGCTCAAAGACGTCTTGCTGAAGAGATGACTCGCCTTGTGCATGATGAGGAGGCCTTGAAGCAAGCAGAACGAATTAGCGATGCTTTGTTTAGCGGAGATATAAAATCCCTTTCCGGGTCTGAGATAGAGCAGGGATTCAAGGATGTGCCGGCTTTTCATTCTGAGGATAAAGAACCAGCGCTAGTTGAATTGTTAGTTGCAGCTGGAATTTCTTCATCTAAGCGACAGGCGCGAGAGGATATTAAAAATGGAGCCGTTTATATTAATGGAGAACGAAATCAGGAACTATCGCACACCATTAACGATACGGATCGGATTGAAGACCAGTTTACGATCATTCGCAGAGGAAAGAAAAAGTACTTTTTAATTCGATATGTATAAAGAAAGAGGAGTCTCCATTGGTAAAGGGAGGCTCCTTTAGTTATGAATACCAATTACTAAATTCTACCACCTCAGGTCATCCAGAAAATGGATGACCTGAGGTGGTAGAAAATCCCTGTTTATGCATAAAAGAAAACCACCCTGGGATGGGGTGGTTTTCATAAAATAGGCTATTAACGAGAGTAGAACTCAACGATAAGAGCTTCGTTAATTTCAGCTGGAAGTTCAGAACGCTCAGGGTAACGAGAGTATGATCCTTCTGCCTTATCAGCATCAAATGAAAGATACTCTGGTACGAAGTTGTTCACTTCAACAGCTTCTTGTACAATGTTTAGGTTTTGTGATTTCTCACGAAGACCAATTACTTGGCCGGGAGCAACGCGGTAAGATGGGATATCTACGCGGCCGCCATCCACAGTTACGTGTCCGTGGTTAACTAGCTGACGAGCCTGTGGGCGAGTACGAGCTAGACCTAGACGGTACACAAGATTATCTAAACGAGATTCAAGGAGAATCATGAAGTTCTCACCGTGAATTCCTTTCATGTTACCAGCTTCTTCAAACATGCGACGGAATTGACGCTCAGTTAAGCCGTACATGAAACGTAGCTTCTGCTTCTCTTGAAGCTGAAGTCCGTATTCAGATTGTTTTCTGCGTTGATTTGGACCATGCTGTCCAGGAGCGTAAGGACGCTTGTCTAGTTCCTTACCAGTTCCACTTAAAGAAATGCCATAACGACGTGATTTTTTCCAGGTTGATCCTGTATAACGTGCCATTGGTATTTCCTCCTCTTTTATTTTATTTTGCATAAAATAAAAACAGTGTGTTCCATGTAACGCTGTACATTTTGTTTTCATGCACCATCGCTCCAGCAGCAGAGAGTTACGCGATGCACCTCTTTAATGAGGAACAAAATGAAGACAGTCGCCGGATTCACATAGGCTGCCATTTATTTTACACAAAGGTTATTATAGAATTTTTATAGGTATAAGTCAAGGAAGAATCCTAGTCAGTATCTTAGATCATATAGAAACAATAAAACCGCTCCATGTACAAGAGCGGTTTTAATCTGTGATAAGAGATTTAATGTGTATGATTAAAGATGTTTTTCAAGGGTTTTAACGAATAATGATAGACATTCCTCGTCTGTATTATCAAACCTGCCTACAGATGGGCTGTCAATGTCGAGGACGCCATATATGGCACCGTCTTTGAAGATGGGGACGACAACTTCGGATTGGCTGGCTGCGTCACAGGCAATATGTCCCGGAAAAGCATTTACATCATGAACTCGTTGAGAGGTACCTTCAGAAACAGCTGTCCCACAAACGCCTTTTCCAGCTGGGATCCGCACACATGCCGGAAGACCCTGGAATGGTCCTAAAACCAGCTCATTCTCCCTCCACACATAAAAGCCGACCCAGTTCACATTTTCAAGAAATTGGTTAAGCAATGAAGATGCATTTGCCAGGTTGGCTATTTGATCAGGTTCTCCCTCGAGCAGAGCGTCCAGCTGCTTGATTAGCAGCTGATATTGTTCTTGTTTTGTACCTTTATAATGTGCGGTCTGAAACATGATAAAACCTCCTATATAATATATGTTCGACAGAATTCCCGCTTGATTGTCGGGAATTGATGTACGATTCTTAAAGGATTTTAACGGATAATGGGGAACTCCTCTAGTAAGGAGGAATTCAATGATGAACCGTCAAAATACAACAAGACAAAAGGTGTTAGATGTCGCCAGCCAACTTTTCTATAGCCAGGGGTTTAACGGAACATCTGTCCGGGATATTGCTAACCGTGCACAGGTTAACGTGTCATTGATTCATTACTACTTTAAAAGTAAGCAAGGATTGTTTGAGTCCTTAGCTGTGCATTACTTTGAACCATATCTTGAGATGATTGAGGATGAAGTGAATGCAAATTTGGAGCAAAATTTAGAATCATTAGTGAAAAGAATTTTACAATATAAGCAGGAACATTATCAACTTTCCTGTTTGGTAAATCGGGAATTAACATTAAACACTGTTTTTGCCAGAGAAATGTTAGTCACCTATTTGGCTAAAGAGAACCATCTATTTACACAACTCTTATTTAATAAAACAAATAAACTTGAGATTACTTATAAAGAAAAGATGTGTCTGGTACAACTGAAGGGCCTTTTAAACGCCCCATTTGTTATGCCGCTTGAATTTCAGGAATCACTTTTAACAGATACTTCCGTTTCTCATTTTATTGATGTGTACAGTTCACTTATGATGGAACGTAAAGCGTTGAAGGCAAAGCGAGTCTTCAGCGTATAAGAGAAGCGTCAATAGCTGAATAGCCTTGTTTTAATGAATCACTGTTGTGTGCGTCCGAACCATATATAAGCGAAATTCCTTTTGCGGAAGCCTTTCGAGCTATGTTTAATGGCGGATAGGCTTCTTTGCAATGTTCTTTTTTCATACCTGCTCCATTATAATCCAGCGTCACCGCTTTGTCCCTGATAAAATCAAGAAAGGATTCTGCCATCTGTTCCCACCCAGCAGGCGGCTTATATAACCACTGGAACTTTTTAATAAGCGTCATGTGTCCAATTCTGTTCGGTTTGAAGGCGCCTAAATCAGCTAGAACTGATTCACGTAGCATATCAAAATACAGCTGATAGAGTTGACGCAGATCACCAATCGCCATCAAAGAACTTTTATACATGTCCGGACTATAATCTATGCAGTACCATTTATTATAAATAGGGAGAAAATGGACAGATAGGATGCTGTCGTCAAGGGATGGTCCGTATTCATTTAACAAATCCTCGGTTTCTTTTTCAAATCCTTTTATATAATCAATTTCGAGTCCTGCCTGTACATTGATATCAGAAGCATAAGCTTTCTTCACTTCTTCTATATCCTTAATATACGATTCTAGCAAGCGTGGATTCATTCCACTGTCTTTTAATGGAACAGGATCAGTAAAGGAAGGCGGTAATGGGGCATGTTCTGTAAAAGTCAGTGAAGCATACCCGAGTTCAATAGCCTTTTCTACGTATGAATCAAGAGAATCTGAAGTCCCGTGCGGACAATAAGGAGAGTGGACGTGGCCGTCAATCATAATTCTGCACCTGCTTCCCTTGCATTAATTGTCAATATGTTAATAAATTTGAAATATCTTAGCCAAAATGACTACTAACATGGTATCATAAGTTGTTACATTGGATTATCCCTTTACATCAAGGGTTTTGTGTAAGGGGTGGTCACGAAACGGTCACGGATTCGAACACTTCCGCAGCTTCACGTTTAGAACTTTCGTCAAAGTGAGTGTACTTGTTTAGAGTAATGGATATATCACTATGACCTAGACGATCACTCACTACTTTTATGTTTACACCTTTTTGTATAAGGATAGTAGCGTGTGTATGCCTTAAATCATGATACCTGATCCGTTTTATTCCTGCACAAAAAGCATATCTATCCAAGCGATCGCTCATCGTTTTAGTGGCTATAGCTGTTCCCCTTTCATTCGAAAATACCCCATTACTGATATTAGGATGCCAGGCATGTTTTTTGTATTTCTTGAGTAAGTTTACCAGGTAGTTTGAAATATATATTGGTCGCCTGGAGGACTCACTTTTTGGTGGTATCCATTCATTAAACTGTGATTTAGCTGGTGCAAGTTGCCTTTTTATATGAATAACCTTTTCTGATAAATCGATGTCATCCCACATCAGTCCACGTACTTCACCTTTCCTCATACCTGTGTGAAGCGTTAGAGCAAACATGGTGCGTGAATATAAATCATCATGACAAATGTTCATAAACTTATTTATATCTTCCTCAGTCCATACATCTATTTCAGTTTTTGGCACTTTCTTCATTTTGATCTTTTTGTGGGGATCCTTCTGAATAAATTCATTGTCAACGGCGAACTCAAATAAATGTGAAATAATTGTTACTGAGTTGTTATGAGAGTGGATACTATATTCATCTAACATTTCACTGTATGCTTCCTGTAAATGATACGGTTTAATATGAGTTAAGGTATCCTGCTTCAAATACTTCATGAACCGTTTGTACCCTTCACGATATGCTTCCATTGTTCGGGTATTAGACTGGCTCAAAATGATCCGGTCGTATTTAGCAAACAGCTCCTGGATAGTGATGTCCTCTTTAAAGAGTTGTTTCCCACTTTGAAGATCGTAAAGCAATTCGTTTATTTTCTCTTGTGCTGCTTTCTTCGTCTTAAAACCACTACGCCTGATCTGTTTACGTTTTCCATTTGCATCTGTTCCAGCATCTACACGGATAGAGTAGGTTGTCCCGCGCTTTTTTATTGACCCTTTCATAATGTCACCTCCATAAGAAAAAGAGAGGAAATCATTCCTCCCTCACCCCAATATACACCATATCTCCATCCTTGATAGTAACACCTTTTTCCAGTAGCTCAGTATAAATGAACATTTCTCTATGTACCCCCTTGATGTAAGAACGCTTGTTCGTAACATGCTTTAATTATACATCTTTGTACTTACAATTTCTATAATATTTTGAAATCGAGGGGGTTAAAAATAGCGACATTTTACGACAATTTACTCATTTTTATTTAATTTTCTTAATGTTTTAACTATCTCTATATACTCTCTAGCTTCTTGTGGTGTGATCTTCTCTTTCTTTAACTCTTCATTGAATGCGATCCACTCTACGTCTAATCCCTCTGGTTTCTCTGCTTCTTTGCCAAACAAGGATGATAACTCTATATCGTAAAACGCACATAATTTTTCTAATGTCTGTAAGCTAGGAATCTTTCCATTCTCTATCTGACTCATGTATGAGTGACTTTTACCCAGTCGATTACCTGCCTCTCTAAGTGTGTATCCTTTTTTCTTCCTTTCCTTTTTTAATCTTTGACCAATCTTTTCATCTAATTCCATTACTTTCCACCCTCCCACGTAAATTTACCCTTACAATTATAATATTACTTAACGAGAACTACAAAAAACATGAAATTTTTTCTTGATACAATGTTTACATATAACAAACAATAGTGTAGTATAAAATTATAAAGTTTACAAATAACAAACAAAAGGAGGTCATCACCATGAAGGGTCACCGATTGAAAGAACTTAGAAAAGCTAAGGGCATGTCTCAATCACAATTAGCTGAATCCCTTAATTCAAGCCGTTCCTACATTTCACAAATAGAAGGCGGTCATGTAAATCCGTCCATTAACTTTCTAACACGCATAGCGGAAAAGTTAGATTGTTCTGTTCAAGAATTTTTTTAATCAATTTGTTCACTATAAGTAAACAAGAGGTGAAAAAATGAAAATTTTAAAACCGAGTGAAGTTGCTGAAATTCTTCAATGCGGAGAGGATCATGCCAGGGAAATCATGTCTTGGAAAGACTTCCCTGCATTTGAAATTAATAAATCCAAATCTAGAGTATTTAGGCGAGTGTTTGAAAAGGATTTATATGAATGGCTCGAAAAACAAAAGACCTTGAGGGAGGCTTAAACAAGTGAATAACTTAGATAATTATCTTGTTAGCGATGTGAGTCAAGCAGTCAGGGAAACCAAGTGTTTCTGGAAATTATCGGATAAGCTGAATGAGGCTTTTACACAAGGAGATATGGAGAATACAAAGAAGATCGCCAGCGACATGATAAACACAGCGAATACGTTAATCGAGTTAAGAAACAAAAAAATCATTGAAGATCGTAAGCGCTTAGAAAAATTAGCGGAATATAAACTCAATGCTCATGGCATTTATACAGCATCTGTAGAGGTGAAGATATGAAGATTGATTGGCAAAATGTGAAAATCTATATCTGCTTAATCGGGTCTGTATCTTTTTTATATCATCAGCTGGTGAATTTATAGGAAGTGTACAATATGAAATTTAATCAAAAAAATACCGCCAAGAGCTCCAACTCTTAGACGGCGAGTATCTAGTAAAAATATTATACCATTGATGACTTGTTTCAATCAATACTGCGACAGGCGTGGTGAACCTGTCGTTGAGGCTAGGAATGGCGACCTTACCCATTCACAAGAATGCTGAATTAGTCCGGCGTTCCTGGTCTCAACGATGTGTTCACACATCAGAAGGTAGGTGAAGCATGTGTGTTTTATGAGGTTGATTTTTGCATCCCATTAGAAAAAGGCAATTTCAAAACGATCCATACAGAGTTAATAGCTTCCGAAGGCGTAACTCAGTGTAAAGAAGTCGCAGATGAAATTGCCGGTCGATTGGACGAAAAAGACCTCCGTATATTTATTGGAGACTTTATCGAATAAGATTATCTCCATTTTACCACAGTAAAGAAGGTAATCAAATGAAGTTGACCAGAAGAGAGGTTGCCATTCCTCATCATTATGAATGGATGACAGAAGGATCTAAGAACCGAGGGAAGTTATTCAAGCGTTATATAGCAGCTTACGTGAAACATAACTATCCAGGATGGTATCTATCTAAGATCACTGGAAGAAAGGCCATTATCAAATTAAAGGAGGAGGCAGGGAATGAATCAAATGAAGATGATCGCTAATGAAATGCTTCCTGTTTATGAAAATGAATACCAAGAAAAATTTGTGAATGCCAGAGAATTGCATGATCAGATGATGGTAGGTAAAGACTTTTCTACTTGGATAAAGAATCGCATTGAAAATTACGGATTCATTGAAGGTGAAGACTTTTCCCCAATTTCGGTGAAAAGTGAATATGGAAGACCGAAGATTGATTACCTTCTAACCCTGGATACTGGAAAAGAAATTGCTATGGTAGAAAACAATGAACTGGGACGGGCCATTCGCAAATACTTCATTGAGGTAGAAAAGAAACATCGTAAACAGCAACCACAATCCATTGAAGATTTGATTATCATGCAAGCTCAATCCTTGAAGCAAGTAAGGGAAGATCAGGAGCAGCTTAAGAAAGAGAATAAGGTCATCACACATCGTTTGGATAACATTGACCGGATTGATGCTATCGGAGATCTACAGCAGCGGTTGAATGGGATGGTGAAGAGGTACGCCCAGCAAGAAGGACTAACTTTTGCCAAAGCATGGGGCGAGTTCAGAACAGCTTACAATACAGCCTTTCACACTAATTTAAAGGCTAAGTTAAACCATTATAAGAACTGTCACGGGTTGAAATCTCTGACTATGCCACAATATCTATCTCTCACTGATAGTTTGGAAGATGCAATCAGAGTGGCGGATAAAATGCTGAATGAAATAAAAAAAGCCTAGGGGTCACCAGCACCTAAAAGCTCTCCTGAGAAAATACTTTATATTCCTATTATATCAAAAAGGACAAGCTTTATGCATGAAAATGAAAGAAAGGGGATCATGTGAGCGAAGTAAAGTGGATAAAGCTGAATACACACATGTTCGAGGATGAAAAGATCAAGCTGATTGAACAGATGCCAGATGCAGACACTCTTCTAGTAATCTGGATCAAGTTAATTGCTCAAGCAGGAAAGGTCAATGCCAGCGGATACATCTTCTTAAGTGAACGGATACCTTACAGCGATGAAATGCTGGCAACGATCTTCAACCGCCCAATAAATACAGTAAGAATGGCGCTGGACACATTCCAACAGTTCGGAATGATTCACATTGACGATAAATCGTTTATCCGAATAACCAATTGGGAGAAGCATCAGAACATTGCTGGATTAGAAAAAATACGCGAACAGAACCGTAAAAGAGTAGCCAAACATCGTCAAAAAAAGAAGCTAGAACAACCAAAAGACGATGTAACGTTACATGTAACTCAAGGTAACGCACCAGAAGAAGAACAAGAACTAGAAAGAGAATTAGATATAGATAAAGAGAAAGAACAACTACAAGAACAAGACGTTGCTGATGTTATTCAGTTCTGGGACGTAAATGGATTTGGCCTGAATAATACAAATGCAAAACATCAGTTGTTGTCGTGGTTGGATGATTCTAATTTTCAATATCCAAAAGAAATGATTATAAAAGCATTAGAAATTGCATGTGCAAACAATAAACGTCGCTTAAATTATGTTGAAGGCATTCTGAGGAATTGGGAAAACGAATCTTTATTGACTGCTGCAGAAGTAGATCAGGCAAAAGGTAGTAAAGGAAAGTCACAAAATGGATATGACCCCGATGCCGATGCCTTTTAGGAGGTCCAGTAGTGAAATCATTTAAGGAAATCGCCGGTAAGGTGTTGCAAGAAGTAGGGGAGAAGGAATGTGAAACATGCGGGTCTCTCTATAAAATCTATGAAACTCCCAGGGGGCCAATGGGAGCCTGTAAAAAATGTGCGGATGATGAGCTAAAGAAAAATTTGAAACTTCCTTATCTTGAAGAATTGGAACAAAGTAAAGCGAATAACTTTATCGCCAGTTTCGAGAAAGTTTCTGATGACCTCAAAAGGGCTTCTGTAAATTCGTATGTTCCTAAACATGATTCTCAGATCAAAGCAAAGCAAACAGCGATTAAATTTGTTAAGGAATTTGAAGAAAAGCCGAGTCAGTCACTTGTATTCAGTGGGGACCCTGGTCTAGGCAAAAGTCATTTATCATATGCGATCGCTAAAGCTGTTCGCAGTCAACAGAAGAAAGTTTTATACATCAAGGTTACAGACTTCCTAGATCATATCAAAGCTTCATACAACAAGCATTCCAATGTATCAGAGGAACGAATCTTCGAAATGGCAGCCGATTTAGATCTTCTCGTCTTAGATGACATTGGATCAGAGTACGTGAAGACGAACGATACTGGACATGAAACGTGGGCATCAGATGTGCTGTTTAAGGTGTTTGATATGAGATTGAATAAAGCAACGATCTGCACCACGAATTATTCAGAACGTGATCTCCAAGAAAAGTACGGCAATAATGGCCCTCGCATTATCTCCAGAATGATGAATGGCGCTACTGGAATTCGATTGCAGGGCGACGACTACAGAAGACAGGAGGCGTTTTAATATGTGCGATATATGCCACGGAAGAGGCGGATATTACGACTACGATCAGTCTGTAATATACGTTATGCCTTGTCCAAACGAAGTATGCAGACAGATTGCTCAAGAAGAATCAAAAAAAGTACGAGCAAGAATACAAGAGTATCTCGATCAAAAGGAGGCTGCATCTGTATGACTGATAAATTGGTGATTACGAAAGAGCAATCAGGAGCGTTAGATTTATTCAACAGTTATGACCTGTTGTTTATAGACTTTATAAATCCTGAGACAGAATGGGTGGGTGCTTTTAAATCGTTAAACAACTTCACCCCTGAACAATTCGCTTTACTCTTATGCGGATGGTACACCGTAGAGGAACCTTTCAAGGTGGGGGATTGGGTTGTACATGGGCTTGCTGAAAAAATATTCAAGGCGGACATCGGAAAAGTTACTAAATTAGTCGAAGATGGTCTACACGCCGATAATGGAATGGGCGGTTATATCGGAGCATTCCGCAAAGCCACACCCCAAGAAATCGCACAAGAGAAAGAGCGTAGACGCTGGAAGGCTATTGATCGGGAACCAGGACAGATTAAGCCATACGATATCGTTACTCACGAGTATCATAAGGGATTGCTGGAAGTGGTATCTGTTGAGGGGGAGCATGCATTCGTTAGTGATAATTTCGCTGGTAGTGAAAAAAAGGTACTCAAAACATTCCTAACATTAGATACACCGAGCGAACAGCGTTTCGGATTGGAGGACGTGTGAATGAGTGAATGGCTAACGACAGGGCAGATTATTGATCGGTTAAAGATAGGTCAAATAGCGGAAAGTGAATCAGGAGATTTGGTTGAATGGGCTCCTCAAACAGGTGACTTAAGATTCGCACCATCAGGTGATAAGTTTCGCAAGAATGAACATTCCAGAAGGATGAACAAAGTTTATCTAAATGAAAGGTGGCGCATCCAACCTAAATATGTATCATTCGGTGAAGCAATGATAGCTCATAGTAAAAAGAAAACAGTCACATACCATCATAACGATGAATTGAGATATAGATTTGAGCACTCGTTAGACACAGGCCAATTTAAGGAACTATCTAGCGATAACCTTTGCTTACATGAATTGATTGAAGGCAAATGGACGATTGAAGAATGAACACCATCGCTAAAAACACTTACCTACCGAAAACAGGCAATAACGTAATCATCTTGGAGGAATTAGAATTCGGCTATCCAGAAAAGCAGCTGAAAGAGATCCAGGACGATTGGAACGATGGTGTGGAGCTGGAACAGATCGCATGGAAACAGAAACGTCCAGCTGATGAAATATTCTTAGCACTGTTCCATCTCGGAAGAAAAGGAAAGATTAAACGAAAATTCGGATGCAGATACATTTAGGAGGTTGCCATGATCTATGAACAGGAGTACAAAACAGCCCACATCATAGAGCAACTCAACAAATTAGGATTTAACGACACCGAAGGACTCACATATGACGAATTGAAAAGAAAGTTAGCTGTAGCCAGAGCGTTGGAAGTTGATTTGAACAGCGATGATAATAAATGGTTTTAGGAGGTTGTCGATGAGACCTAAAAAAGGTGAATTCTACAAGCATTTTAAAGGAAACACATATATGGTTCAGGGGCTTGCTCTTCATCATGAGACACAAGAAGAGCTCGTAATCTATAAATCTTTCAAAGATGAAATCAGTTGGGTAAGGCCTTTACAAGAGTTCATGAACGATCATCCATCAGGTGTGAAGCGATTCACCAAAATGGAGGTGCATGAATGATACTATCCAGAGCGGTTGATGAACGGAAAAACTATCTCATTCAGGAATTAGCGGAAAAGGGTTATGTTGAGGATTTTCTAGGTAAGAAAACGGAAGATATGACCCTCACTGAACTTGAAGAAATTCATATCAACATTCGATGTAAGGAGGCGGGTCAATGAATTGGCAGCTTATATTCAAGAATCAACAGAAACTGGATGCCAATATTGAAGAAAATCATCCACGTAAAGAAGGGGAAGATCGTCTCCTTAAAAAGGTCGTAGCATTACAAGTCGAATTAGCAGAAATGGCCCAGGAGCACAAATGCTTTAAGTTCTGGAAGGTGGACCAGCGACCAAACACCAAAGTATTGGTGCATCCAACGATGAATGATGAGGACAAGCAATATAAAAACCCACTCCTGGAAGAATTCATTGACGTTGTTCACTTTGTTGCATCAGTAGGTTTGGAGTTAGGAATTAAAGAAATTGAGATCGTCCAGGTTAATGATAAAACTGTGTTGGAATTCTTCCGGGATATATTCAACTCTGCTTCACAGCTTGGATATGGTAAGGATAAATTCAATATGTTCCAGACCGTGATCAGTCATGTAACAGCATTAGGTGCAAAGCTTGGATTTACATCGGATCAGATCATGGAGGCTTATAAGCAGAAGAATGCAACGAACTTCGAAAGGCAAGCCAATGGATATTAATTTCACTGTTCTGGGCGAAACGGTCGCCCAGGGCAGACCTAGAGCTGGGAAGTCACCAACCGGAAAGACCATCTTATACGATCCTAAGAAGTCAAAGGATTTTAAGCGGTATGTTCAGTTAGTAGCTTCACAACATGCTCCTAATAATCTATTGGAAGGCCCGTTAGTCGTTAGGGTAAAAGTGTATAAGCCACTGCTCAAAAGTTTCTCCAAGAAACGAACGAATGAAGCGGAAGCGGGATTATACAGACCGATCACCAAGCCCGATGTCGATAATTATGTTAAAGGAATCAAAGATGCTCTTAATAAAGTGATCTGGAAAGATGATAGCCAGGTAGTCGATCTCACTATTAGTAAATGGTACAGCGAAAAGCCACGTGTAGAAATTGAGATCAGCGAGGTGGAATCACATGGCGAAAAGAAAACGTAAGCCGAAATGGTACCTGCTGTTTCGGTTTGAGGACGGTCAAGCTGTCCATGTGTATGAACCCTTAAGGAAAGATGAACTGAATGCTAAAAAGCGAAGAGGATGGAAGGTGAAACCTACATGAAGGAAATTCATGATTGGATCAAGCTCATGGAAAAAGCAAAAGGAATGGGATTGACTGTTGATCAGGTCAGGAAGGCTATTCATGAATTGGAGGATGTTTATGAGTGATATGAAGCGAGTGGATGAATTATGGGAATCAATGTTTAAGTCTATGCACCAAGAGGGTCACGGTATTTACGATAGGATCGATTTAGATATTGACGACTTCAAATTTCTAATTGATTTATCGAAACAACAGCATGATCTTATTGAACGTCATGAGAAGGCAGTCGAACGAGCGAACAGAATTTTATGCATAATATCCGATGCAACTAATGATAACGAAATCTACTGGTTTTGCAGAGACACTATTCACGAGATGAAGCAGCACTTAGAACCTGAACCCGAGGAAGGTCGGCGGTATGAGTTGGAAAGTGAGGTTGATGATTATGAGACCAATTAAATTCCGAGCTTGGTATAAGCCGACAAATAAATTGTTATGCAGTAATGCAGTAGAAAGTATCAATTTTGAAACAAAGGTAATAGGTGCTTACTTTGAATATGCAGGATACAAACAATTAAGAATGTCTGACTTTGAAATCATGCAATTCACAGGCCTTAAAGATTGTAACGGCAAGGAGATCTATGAAGGGGATATTGTCAGTTACGAATCAGTTTACATTGACCCGATCATAGGTGGAACGCAAATTAAAAAGGTTATGTTTAGTAGCGGTGAATTTCACCCAGAAGGCGTTTCAGGTTGGGGGCATTCAGGGACAGTAAAAGTAATCGGCAACATATACGAGAACCCAGAGTTGATGGAGCATGAGTAGAGCGGATACCCTTGCTAAAATAGATGATTTGTTTGAAAGCCATTGTAATTTATGCAAGCACAGGAACGATAATAACAATAAAGCTTGTATGCCATGCTCAATCGGAAAAGAGATTCGGAGCTTAGGTGATCAGCTTAATGTAGGTGAGCGTGATTATCAGAGGGTTTTAGATAAGGGTCCTGACCTTACGTGGTCCGATATTGATTTCTTGAAAGAACGTGAAGTCCCATGGACAGAAATCTATAAAGCTACTGGAATTCACAAACAAAGTTTTCTTGAATTGAATAAAGTCCGAAAGGGTGAAGCGGTATTGAAAACGAAAAAACCTAATGAGGAAGCTATTAAACTGTTAAAAGAAACGGATATGACTCCAAAGGAGATTGCAGCTGAAACCGGTGCAAATATCAAAACTGTCTACACTTATTCTTCTAAATATAGAAAGAAGGAATCGAGGGATCAGAGAGTAAAAAAGACGGTTACTCCTGTTCAGGAAAAAGTTGAGCAGGAGAATCCGCAAGCTTAATATGATCAATACATGAAGGACTTGAAACATCAGCTAGAAGGTGAACAAGAATCTAACGAAGCTCTAAAAGGAAATATCGCTCACCTTATTGATGAGATCAGTGATCTGAAGAACCAAAAGGAAATTAGTGATAAGAAGAGTTACCACCTATTCGAATTGCTGAAGATAAGTCAGGAGGAGTCGGAATGAAAGAGGAAATCGATCTGAATGAAGATGCGGTATATGTGGTGAAAGATGGCGAGGTTGTTAAGGCTCCTGCTCCAGAGAAAGGATATGGAGCTCTAACGATTAACTGGCAAGGCGGGAAACCATGTCACGGGAAAATGGAGCAGAGTTTTAAACTGTGATAGATGAGTGACTCATTTAGAAAAGGGGTGGGCGGAATTGAAAGCAGAAGTCATTGATGAATTGAACCAAAGAAGAGAAGAAGCACTGGATAACGACAAACAAGAAACCTATGAATCCTTAAGCGACTTTTATAATTGGTTTGTAGAAAGATATATCCTTTGAACATTTCGAAGATAAGGCTAATCAAATAAGCTACTGGAACAACCAGGGCACTGATTACAAGCTGCAAGTGCAGCTGTAGTTGGTGCTCTTTTTTATTAGAAAGGAGCGTATGTGATGGTCGGAATTGTGATTTACCTAATCATTGGGTTAGCGCTGTGTTTCCTTGAAGACGATCCACAACATGAAACGGAAGAGGAAGAGAACTTCTATATGTTTATTCTGATCGCCATGGTGTTTCTTTGGCCACTGTATCTCCTATATAGGTGGGTGGTGAAACAAAATGGCAAGAAAGCAGACCTATGACATGCAATGGAAAGTTGATAAGGCCAGACGAGATAAACGTGCTGGTGTAACCAAAGCAATTCAGCCAAGTGAATATCTCAAACAACTATTTGATGAGGTGAGATGGAAGAATGACAAATCAACTAAACTTTAAGCTTCCAAAGATTGATCGTGATGAAACAAAGGATGCCGTTGAAGCTGCACTAGAAAAATATCAGATGTACATGCTTATGGATCCGTCCGAATTCACACCACAAATCACAGCAAAATTTAAGATCACACCACCATCTAATAATAATCAATTCCATTCTTCCACTGAAAGTGCAGCAATTCAACGTATGGACTTGGAGAAAGAGCAACAGATATACATGAATAGAATCAGAAATGCCGTGAACCGTCTTCCCTTTAAGGAACGGTCCGTGATCGTTAAGAGGTACATGGAGCACGAAGACATCTTAGATTACATGGCGTACAACGAACTGGGATACAGTGAACGTCATTACTACCGATTAAAGGCTAGAGCCATTTACAAACTGGCCTTTGTGCTCCGTATCGAAGTTTATGAGAAGGAGGTGAAAGAGGCATGAACTTCGTTGAGCCCATACGAGATCCAGTAAAGGTTGAAAAGATGAAGGAGTACTTACGGCAAAAGAATGAAAGGAACTATGCCCTGTTTCTGTTAGGGATAGCAACAGGGCTCCGTATATCAGATATTCTGCAGCTGAAGAAGGAAAACCTGCTACGTACTCATGTAGACATCAAAGAAACCAAGACACGGAAAAGAAAACGCGTCAAGATACCTGGTTACGTGCGTAATGATCTAATGCTTTATGTGAAGTCACTGAACGATGAGGAATACTTGATCAGGAGCCGACAGGGACACAACAAGCCTATTGTCAGATCAACAGCCTATCGTATCTTAAGGGAAGCTGCAGAGTATGTAGGCTTATCTGAGATCGGCACACACACACTAAGGAAAACCTTCGGTTATCACTTCTATAAACAGACGAAGGACATTGCCTTGCTGCAGGAACTATTCAATCACACAAGCCAAGAGATCACGCTAAGGTACATCGGCATCAACCAGGATTCATTAGATAAGGCTATGGATAAATATCGAATCTAGCCTTTTTCTTTTTATTTTCTTATGAGCGCACTATAAAAATGCTAGGAGTGCGCTCAGTTTATAAAATGCTTTAAACGTAACAGCATCAACGCTTTCAGCGTTTAGACCAGTGCAACAGAATATGTATTGTAGTGAACTCACTTACTAAAAAACGATAGAAAGGAAGATATAAATGCGTGAAAGAATGTGCGGTGTATGTAACAGAGAAGTACCTTTGGATTTTACTCAAGTGGCAAGGCTGGAGAAGAATGGAACTGTAACCCCGTATCATATGGGTTGTGAATATGGTGCGAGTAAAACAAAGCCTTGCGAAGATTGCGGAGAACACAGAAGGTTATGCGTTGATTGCATGGAACCAGAATTCGATTAATGAACTATCACGTTACAACCTGTGATGGTTGAACTAGCCAAAATACAAAGGAGGTGAAAACATTGGGTGCATTTATAGCTCAACAACCCAATGGATTATATTGTAGATTTTCTACGGTGGTGGACTGTCCCACACATTGGAATATGACAAAGGAAGATTACTTGAACAATATTACTGGGACAGTTAGTAAAAGAGAAGTTGGAGAAGAAGTATTAGAGGTTTGGTTGAGGCCATTTCCAGAAGTGATTGAAAGATTTCTGCCAAACAACATGACACAAAGAGAATTTGATAATTGGATTAAAGAAGTAAGTTTCGAAAAAAGGAGAGGATTCTAATGATTGATCTGAAACGTTTAGAAGCTATTAAGGAAATACACAACAAAGCGATCAAAGTATCTGAGGAAGGCGACATACGCATGGAGTTAGGTGATATTTTAGGGGAGTTATTCACCAAAAAGCATACAGACTGGCTTATCGAGCAAGCTGAAAAAGTTGAATCCTTACAACAGCAATTAGAAGCTAAGATAATGCTTGTTAATAACGGATGGGAAGATGAACGTTATGCTTTGCAGAATCAATTTGAACAACAGCAGAAGGCGTTGAACAAATTTCATTACACCTGTTATACCCAAACATGCACCATGAACCATATGGATAACACAGAATGGGAGAAAGGCTATATGAGAGGTGTCGGATTCGGCAGAGAAATCGCAGAAAGATATTTTGGTAATAAATAATCAAGGAGGGTAGAATATGATTGCAGTTATTTATTTTGTAGCAGCAGCCCTTTGGATATTTAACACGATTGCTTATGCGGTTTTTGATGTTGAACTATCTCCAATAAGTCGGATATTTGCTTATTTGGTGACAGCGTGGGCTTTTTTCATTTTTGGACTAAATGAACTCAAAAATGAAAAGTACGATTGAATTTTCATGGCAGGATGATGGCAGATTCTTGGCAGAACATTTCACTAAAAAGGTGTTATGATTCTAGTATGAAAGAATTAACCACATCGATTTACCCGTCGGTGTTGGTATAACCACGTTGACTTGTTTCAGCTGATAGTGTGGAAAGCTGTCAGCATTGGTTGATCTACCAATCTTAAGTCTAGTCGTTGGCATGGAAAAGCCGCGACGCACGGTCACCATCTGTTTACTAGGTCCAGGTGGTGGCTACATCGTTTGCATAGTCACTCATTACATTGCCTGATGTAGTGAGTGACTCTTTTTATGTCCTTGTAGCTCAACTGGAAAGAGCATGAGATTTCTATTCTCACGGTTGCAGGTTCGACTCCTGCCAAGGGTGCTGATACAAAAATAATAAATAAGAGGGTGGGAGTATTGCAGGTTCACATCATAGGAGATTGCGATGGAGTTATGACTGTTGCTTTTGTGAAGAAGGGTAGCATTGATCGTATTGAGTCCGGTAATCCTAAAGTGATGTGGAGAGTGCTTGCCATCTTAAGAGATAGGAACATGTTAGTTAGGGAAACAGCTTAATCGTTATGGATATAAGGGTAATGTATCTCCACTAAGATTATGGTTAGTAGCTGCGTAGCGAAGTAAGCGAGTGATGTCGGCCATAGGAGAAAGCACAGGGGCGGGAGTGCATGGAGATAAACAAATATAAAGGGAGTGTTGATCATGGCTGGCTATAAGTCGAGCGAAGGTAAAAGAAGTATTGATAAACCGAGTATGACAGAAACACCACCACGGAGACCTGTTACTCCGAAGAAGAAAAGTGCTGGCAAACTCAGCATTGACGTAGATTGTTCCGATGCACTTACAGGATTGAAAGCAGTACAACGTGAAGCGAAGAAGGCTACTGGTGCATTGAGAGAGTTTGAGGATGTGCGTAGCAAATCCGGCTTGACTTATAACAAAGAATGTCCTGAATGTGGTGATGTTATGACTAAGGTTGTTTTACTTGCAGATGACGAGGAATTAGATTCTTCAGCAAGGTGCAGGTCCTGTGATTGTCGTGAGTAAACTTGAACAAATTAGAGATGGCATCAAGAAACAACAAGACCTATGGGCTCTTTACAGAAAGACCCTCCCCACTAAAGATATGCTACCGGGTGAGAAGAGAAAATGTGTTGCCAGGTGTCGAGAGATCATCGGTGAGATCAGTGAAGTGAGAGAACAAGTTAATGAATTAGACCGCCGGTGGAAAGAAGAAAGGCACCGGGGTCTTCATCCAGATACCTCCATCCAGGAGAACCACCATGCCACGTAGACCGAGCCGACCTTGTGGTGAGCCAGGTTGCAATACCTTAACTGCAACAACTTACTGTGAGGAGCATAAGGGATCAGGTAACACACATGATCAATTTAGAGAGAGTGCTTACCGTCGTGGTTATGACAACAGGTGGAGAAAGTATAGAGAAGTATTCTTGAGAAGCAACCCACTGTGTAAACACTGTAGGTCCCATGGTCAACTGGTACCTGCTACCGAGGTGGACCATATCCGTCCTCATCGTGGTGACAGTGAACTGTTCTGGGAACCAAGTAACCATCAAGCCCTATGTAAGCCATGTCACAGTCGTAAGACAGCTAAAGGATTGTAATGTAAGAGTAAACATAAACGTTTCTAAGCAAGTTTTAATGTGTTTTTCTTCTCTTTTTGTTTCGTTTTCCTACTTTTATTTGGTAAATAAATGTAAAAACAATGGTTGTAGAAGGGGTAGGGGGTCTAAATACCTACTGTAATTTCTTTACAGACCGTGGGGGCACCTTCGCGTGAGTTTTTTTCCCAAAATGAAATATTTTTAAAGGGGGTGATTTTATGGCAGGCAGATCGAGCAAACCGGTTCAACTTGTGAAAATGGAAGGAAAGAGCCATCGAACAAAAAAAGAATTGGATCATCGGGAAAAAGTGGAACAATCGCTTTATACAGGGATTAAATTTAAAGAATCTCCTGTCGTAAAATCTGACCCTGTTGCTCACAAGGAATTTCTCAGGCTTAAAAAATTGTATAAGCATATCGAGTATATAGATGGACTAGATGAACGAATTATTAATCGATATTGCAACATGGTCAGCCAGGAGCTCAGTTACTCTAAACAGATTGATTCGCTGACAGAAAAGTTAGAAGATGTTGAAAGCATCGAGGAAGAAATAGGCATTTATAAAACTATTCATAATTCGACTACGAAATTAAATCAGATCCGGGACATGCTCCTGAAAATTGAAGATCGATTATTTTTGAATCCTACAGCAAGAGTAAAAGCCATTCCAAAATCTCCTCCAGAAGATGATAGTAAGAAATCACCGATGGCTCAATTTATGAATAAACGTTCTGGTGGTCACAATGCCACATAGTAAAGAACGTGCTCTAGAACCCATTGAATTTATACAGATGCTAAAAGCGGTTGACGATTTTCATGGTCAGCCGTTTATTTTATTGGACTGGCAATATGAAATCATTTGGGATGTTTACGGAACGGTTACTGAATCTGGATACAGGCAATACCGATATTCCTACCTTGAAGTACCGAAGAAAAATGGAAAGACTTCGTTGATTGCTGGATTAGCACTTTATCATTTAGTTTGCGATCCACCTGGAGGGCAGATTTATTGTTGTGCTGCTGACCGTCAACAAGCTGAGCTCGTTTATAAAGCTGCTAAGGGCATGATTGAGCAAGATGAAGCCTTGGAAAGTGTAATTAAGGTTTTAGACAGTAAAAAAGAAATCATCAATCGTGAAACTGGAACGACCATGAAAGTATTGTCTGCTGAAGCGTACACCAAACACGGGATTAACCCTACTGTTGTTATCTTTGATGAGCTTCATGCTCAACCAAATAGAGATTTGTGGGATGTCATGACGTTTGGTGCAGGTGCAGCTCGTAAAGAACCTATTTGGTGGGTCATTACGACAGCAGGAGATGATCCAGACCGAAACTCTATCGGCTGGGAAATTCATGAACAGGCAAGAAAAATACTTGATGGTGAATTGGTGGATCCGACATGGTATGTGAAGATGTTCTATGCCCCAGAGGACGCAGATATATTTGACGAAGAGGTCTGGTTTCAATCTAATCCATCTTTAGGGCACACCATCAACATAGAAAGTGTTAGGCAAGAGGCTGTATCAGCTAGAAACTCTGAGAAATCAGAGCGATTATTCAGATGGTTACGATTAAATCAGTGGATATCTTTGAAGAGCGTTGGCTGGCAACCGTTGACGTTATGGGATAAAACAGACGGGAAATGGAACTTATCTGATCTAGTCGGTAAAAAATGCTATACGGGTCTAGATTTATCAAGTACCACCGATATCACAGCTGCATGTCACTTATTTCCTCCTCAAAAAGGAATTGATGAGTGGAGAGCGGTTTTTGATGCATGGATACCAGAAGACAACATGAGGGAACGGGTAAAACGAGATCATGTTCCTTATGATCAGTGGGTAAACAAAAAGCACTTGTTTGCTACTCCTGGTGATGTTGTCGATTATGACTTCGTTGAAGCCAGATTGATTAATATTAGCAAGCAGTATAATCTTCAAATGCTCGGTACTGACCCATGGAATAGCCGGATGTTGAGTCAGAGATTGATGAAAGAGGGAGTCGAAGTCATTGAGATTCAACAGAATATGAAAAATATGAGCCCTTCTATGAAAGCAATTGAACGACTGATGAAAAAGGAAGAGTTCACTCATGAGGTCAATCCGGTAGCACGTTGGTGCTGGGGAAATGTTGTTATTGCCACAGACGGTAATGAAAACATTAAGCCTATGAAGAACAAATCGAGAGATCGTATTGATATAACTGTGGCGATGATCAATGCGATGGCTACTGCCATTGTTATGGGTGAATCCACTGACTCTGTTTATAAATTTAGGGGGGTGCGAACTTTGTGAAGCCTGATTTATCGGATATTTTTATAATTTTAGGCCTTGTTATATTGGGCATAGGCCTATTTCTCGTATCACCACCCTTGATGTTTGTCATCATTGGTACGGTGATTTTTTTAATTGGATTATTTGGGGCTAGGAACACTCCTAACGAAAAGGTCAAACCGAAGGGCGGTGATTAAATTTTATGGGGATTTTTAATACGTTATTGAATCAATCCAGTACATTAAGTTCTCCTTCGGAATGGTTATCTGGAATGTTTGGTGGAACCCGTACAAATTCAGGTGTTTCCATCAATGAAGAGAATGCCATGAACAGTACAGCGGTATATGCAGCTCAAAAAGTTATATTTGAAACGATTGCTTCTTTACCTCTGTTTATGTACGAAAGAAAAGAAGTAGGTAAAGGGAAAGCAATAGATCATAAACTGCATTCACTGCTGCATGATCAGCCGAATGAAGAAATGAGTGCATTTACCTTTCGTGAATTGATGCAACACCATCTATTAACATGGGGAAACGCATTTGCAGAAAAAGAAATCGATGGAGCTGGTCGTACTATTGCTTTGTGGCCATTAAACCCAGCACAAACGATTGTTGAAAGAAATCCACGTTCAAAGCAGTTGGAATATACAACGATGACACCGGATGGTAAGTCCTTTAAGCTACCCAGGCATCGAGTATTTCATATTCCCGGATTAGGAGATGGGATTGTTGGTAAATCTCCCATTCGTATGCATCGAGAAGCGATCGGACTTGCTAAAGCGACGGAAGAGTTTGGTGCGCGATTCTTCGGTGAAGGGGCCACACCCGGAGGAATTATTGAGTACCCTGGTCAATTGGATGATGAGCAGTTTAAACGTTTCAAAGAGGATACAAGGGAAGCCCATTCGGGATTATCCAAGAGTCATAAACTGATGATCTTAGAGCAGGGGTTGAAATATCATCAGGTAGGGATACCGCCAGAAGATGCGCAATTCTTAGAAACAAGGAAATTCCAAACAACTGAAATTTCTAGAATTTACCGTGTACCTCCTCACATGATTGGAGATTTAGAGAAGGCTACATTTAGCAATATTGAACACCAGGGCATTGAATTTGTGGTTCACACTATCCGTCCTTGGCTCGTTCGATGGGAACAAGCTATTAAGATGCAATTGATTAGGCCGGAAGAGAAGAAAAAGTACTTCGCTGAATTTCTTGTGGATGGGTTGTTACGAGGCGACATTAAAAGTCGTTATGAAGCGTATGCGATTGCTCGTCAAAACGGCTGGTTGAACGCTGATGAGATCCGAGATAAGGAAAATCAGAATCCATTACCTGAAGGACAAGGCGGGGGTGAGTATTTGGTAAACGGAAATATGGTTCCAATTACAACAGCGCTTAAAGGGGGTGATAAACAATGAAAAAAATCAATGTGAAGGGTCCTATTATCCCAAGTAATCACCAATGGATTTATGACTGGCTAGATATGGAGGCTACAAGTCCAAAAAAAATCCAATCAGCATTGGAGGATGCGAATGGTGAAGATGTTGAAGTGCATATCAACAGTGGTGGTGGATCGGTGTTTGATGGTTCCGAGATCTATACCGCCTTGAAGGATTATTCAGGTAACACCACAGGGAAAATCGTTGGTTTAGCGGGAAGTGCTGCATCTGTCATTGCAATGGCTGTCAATAATTTAATGATGTCACCCACAGCTCAAATTATGATCCATAATGCTGCTACGATGGCGGGTGGCGATTACCGAGATATGGAACACACAGCCGGAATACTGAAAAATGTTAATAAAACAGTTGCTAACTCTTATATGGCTAAAAGCGGAATGAATGAAACAGATCTCTTGGATATGATGGACAAAGAGACGTGGCTTACTCCTCAACAAGCTATGGAATACAAGTTAATTGATGAGATTATGTTTGAACAAGATTATCAATTTGTAGCAAGTGTTGACCATTCCGGTTTATTGCCTCAACAGGTCATCGATAAATTACGGAATGAAGTTTTAAAAGATCCAAAACCAAATAATCAAGTTACTCAATCCTCTAACGACGATGGTGAATCGGAAGAAGATTTTTATATGCACAATTTACGCAAGAAAAAACTGGAGCTATTAAACAAGGAGGTCATATAGTTATGACAATTATCGAAATGCGTGAAAAACGAGCAAGGCTAGTAAATCAAGCACGAGACTTGGTAAACCGAGCGGAAGAAGAAAAGCGTGATTTTAATGCTGAAGATCAGCAGCAGTATGACCGCATCATGAATGAAGTAGATAACTTAAAAGCTTCTATTGATCGGGAAGAAAAACTTACTAGTCTGGAAAATGATTTAGATCAGCCAGTACATCAAGCGCACCGTCCTGAACCACAGAACCAAAACATGGATCAAAAACAAGGTCGTTCTGCAGAAGAATATCGCAATGCTTTCTGGAAAGTGTTCCGTAATGGAAAAGAAGCACTTAACCATGAGGATGTCTCTCTACTTATGGATCCACAAATTCGAAACCTAGCTGTTGGTACGGATGCAAACGGTGGTTATCTTGTGCCAGATGAGTTCGAACGTAAACTCATTCAGGGTTTAGAAGAACAAAACATCATGCGTCAACTGGCTACTGTTATTACTACTTCGAGCGGTTCCCGTGAGATTCCTGTTGAGTCCGATTATGGTACAGCAAATTGGATGGGTGAAAAAGAGCAATACACCGAAAGTGACGCAACGTTCTCTCAAAAGGTCTTAAGTGCTCATAAAGCGGGTACCATCATGAAGGTTTCAGAGGAACTATTAAATGATTCTGCATTTAATATTGATAACTATGCCTTAAATTCCTTTTCTAAACGATTCGGAAACTTAGAAGAGGCAGCGTTTATTAATGGTGACGGGGTAGGAAAGCCAACTGGTGTTATTCAATCAGCACAAGTTGGTCACACAACAGCCACAGGTCAGGTTGCATCCCTCATTGCAGATGATTTCATTGACCTTTATCACAGCCTAAAGCGTCCATATCGTCGTAATGCTTCTTTCTTGGCAAATGACGGTACGGTCAAAGCTGTTCGCAAGCTGAAAGATAGCGACGGACAATATATCTGGCAACCAGGACTACAAGCTGGTGAACCGGATCGAGTGCTAAGCCGACCTATTTATGTAGGTGATGATGTTCCTGCTCTTGGAGCTGGTGCCAAACCATTGGCTTTCGGTGACTATTCTTACTACTGGATTGCAGATCGTCAAGGACGTGTTATGCAACGTCTAAATGAGTTGTATGCAGCAACAGGTCAAGTTGGTTTCCGTATGTTTGAACGAGTGGATGGCAAGTTGATCTTACCTGAAGCGGTTAAAGTATTGCAGAATGCCAGCGCATAATAATAGAGGGGCTTAAACGCCTCTCTTTCTTTTTATAAAAGGAGGAAAGTGAATGAAAATCAAAATGCGAGTATCGATGGCATCAGAATATAGTGTTAAGAATATTGGAGATGTCCTTGACGTTTCAGATGAGATCGGGGCTGCTTGGGTTGCAGCAGGAATAGCTGAAAAAACTGATCTTGAACCTAATGTCCCTTATGAACCTCAACCTAATAATGGGGAAAATCCTGACGATAATGATGATAAAACTAACATTCTTGAAGGAACAGTGGAAGAAGTTGTTCAATCTTTAGAAGGACTAAGTAAAACCGAGTTGGAAGATCTTCTCGAGCAAGAAAAGTCAGATAAGGACCGTAAAGGTGTGAAAGAAGAAATTGAGCAACAGCTAAAAGAAAATGAAGAATCACCCAACAATGAAGAAGGCAAAGAGTAAAATCTTTCCCTTTATTAGACAGGAGGGTGAATAATGCATGTAAAAGTGATCACCGAGCCAACGGCTGAACCACTTACTGTTGCTGATGCTCAAGAGTATTTACATCTAGATCAAGGGCAAGAGGATGACACGGTGAAACGGATCATTGCAGCTGCAAGAAGAAGCGCTGAAAAGTTCACTCGTCGTTCCTTGGCTGTTAAAACGTATGAATTAATATTAGATGAGCGCAAAGAACGGATTAAAATTCCTAATCCACCCTTACAAACCATAGATAAAGTGAGTGTGAAAGATAGAAAAGGTAACGTTATAGAGGTCACAGATTTTTATGTGAGCGAATCTGAACCGGCAATCTTATTGGTGGAATGGCCGGATGTAGAATTATATCCTATTGACGCTTTTAAAGTTCAGTACACAGCAGGATATGAAACATTACCAGAAGACATTGGGCAAGCTATCCACCTATTAGTCTCCCATTTCTATGAAAATAGGGAAGCGGTTATCGTCGGTACATCGGTTGTTAAAATACCTTTTTCTATTGAGTCTCTGCTTTACCCTTATAAGGGGTGGTTTTAATGCGGCCCATCAGACCAGGCAAATATCGTCATGTGGTTTATGTTCAGAATAAGGAATCAACTCGTAATCCTGATGGTCGATGGGTTGATACATGGATTGATTTTAAAAAGAAGTTCGCTGATAAAGTCCCGATGAAGGCTGAGGAGTATTTTGACGCTAAGGCGGTTAATGCAATCCATACAGTGAATTGGAAAATGCGTTATGACGATGAATTGAATGAATCTATGAGAATTGTTAAGAAAAACCCTGATAAATCCATCAAACAAGTTTACGAGATTAAAGGGATACTCGACATGGAAGGCATGAATCGTGAATTAGAAGTGATCACAGAGGCGGTGATGGATAGTGGGAGCTGATATGAATATCTCCATGCGTAATCGTATCGATCAGCTTGGTAAGAAAGGGAGAAGCCAGGAAGGTAAAGTGCTTCGTACAGCTGGTGAAGTTTTAGCTGATGCTATCGCTGATAATATCCATCGATCCAAAACCAATAGCGCAACCTATCAGCACCTTCAAGATCACATTATTGTGAGTCGGACGAAAACCAACAATTTTGGAGAACGTTATGTAGAAGTAGGGGCAAGGAAAGGGCTAGGGTTTAAATTGAAATTCCTTGAGTTTGGCACAGTAAAAATGTCTGCTCAAATGCCAATGACTATCGGGATTGCTGAATCAAAAGATGGTGTGGCTTTGACATTAACTGAAGGCATGAGAAGGATCATGAGCTTATGATTAACATGAGAGATGATATTCTTCTGGCTTTAGAACAAAACGAAAATTTGGCGGCTCAACTTGATGAATATAGAGGCTATGCCGCCATTTTCGGTGTAAAGGCACCAGCTAATCAGGACTTTGATACCTACTTGATCTATTCCATCTTAAATCAAACTGACACTCATTATGGTGATAACAATCCACTGGCTGAGAATATTCAAGTTCATATTTCGATTTTCACTAAGACCGGCTCAACTTCTTCATTGTCGGAACAAACAATTCAGACGATGAAGGGGCTGGGCTTTTCTTGTACCTATAATTCTGAAATGGCGGATGAAGGGCAAGTATATATTCACATTCCCATGCGATTTCAAACAAAGAAAACAAAACCGAAAGGGGTTAACTAATTATGTATGCTACAGGTTTAAAAAACTTCCACTTCGCACCACTGGTTTCTGATGATGAAACAGGTACGGTGTATGAAACACCGATTAAAATATCTGAAGCGGTTACAGCTCAATTGGAGCCGAACATTGCCACAGGAAGGCACTTTGGGGATAACCACGTTGTAGCTTCTGCAAGTAAGTTTAATTATGCAGGAGTAACAATTAATACAACAAATCTTCCAGCAAAACAAGAAGCTGTTTTATTGGGAAGAGAGCTTGGCCCGGATGGCGTTCTTAAGTCAAAAGGAAACGCACCATACGGCGCTTTTGGTTATGAAGTAACCATGGATGACGGAACTAGTGAATTTTGGTGGTTACTTAAAGGCAAGTTCCAGGAGCCTTCCCGTACAAATAATACAGCAACAGACTCTATTGAGTTTGGTTCGCCTTCCATTGTTGGTGAATTTATTCCACGTAAATTTGATGAAGAATGGAAGTTTGTAGGTAACGAAGCTAATGATGGTTTTGTTTCTGCTGATACTTGGTTTAATGAAGTATATAAACCTAATCCAGATACAACTCCACCAACGGTTACTGTATCTCCGGCTGATGGAGATACAGCAGTCGTGACATCTTCTAATATCGTTTGGACATTTGATGAAGCCATTAAAGGTGCAGACGTTCATGATGGAAACTTCTATCTTATGGATTCCTCAGGAGCGCTGGTAGATGGAGAACTAACACAGAGTACAGACGAAACGACTGTTACTTTCACACCAACATCTGCTTTAACTTCTGCTACGGACTTTACAGCTGTGGCATCTAAAAACATTCGTGACCTTGCTGGCAATAACTTGGCTAGCAATGAAATTACTAACTTTACAACAGCGTAAGAGCGGCCGTATGGCTGCTCTTTTTTACATAAAAAACGAAGGGAGGATATTTCATTGGATAGTGGATTAAAGCGAGACATGCAACACAAACCCAAGGAAATACCGATCATGCTGGACAAAGAGCGAACTTTTATTCTTGATCTAAATGCTTATTCGGAATTAGATATGCTTTATGACGATAAATCATTTAATCACATTTTAGAGGACTTCTTTAAACAGCGACCTTACGCCATAAGAGCTTTCTTGTGGGCTTGTCTGGTGCATGAGGATGAGCATCTAACAGTGAAACAAGTAGGCAGTATGCTAAACAGTGGCGGATTCAACTATGCTGCTGAAATTATTTCAGGAGGATTAAAAGATGACGTGCCAAGTAAAGATCCTGATGATGATCAGCCAGAAGGAAGCGTTAAAAAAAAGTAGATCAGCGTCATGACTGGGAGCGATACTTTTGGTTTATTACAGAGCAGGCAGGAAAAAGCGAAGATGAATTTTGGAAACTTAGCATGAGGCGTTTACATGCTTATTTTCGTATGCATGAGCGAAAAAATAAACGTATTGAAAAAGAACGTGAACTACAGAAGCAACGAGAAGCTCTTGATAAGATGAGGAACGTTTAGTGAAAGGCAGGTGAGAACATGGCGGATCGTGATGTCATCGCTGATCTTGTTGCCCAGGTCACTTTGGATGGTACCAAGTTTCAAAATGGCGCAGGGAAGATTAATCGTGGACTTAAATTGATGAAGGAAGAAATGAAAACAGCCCAGCTAAGAACTAGACAGTTTGGAGAGTCCACAGAAAACCTTGAAAATAAATCGAGAATTCTATCCAATCAGCTGAGACTCCAAAAGACCAGTGTTGAACTTCTAGATAAGGCTCATAAAGAGGCTGTGCAAAGTGCAGGTGCTCATTCTAAAACTGCTCAGAACTTAGCAGTTCGGTTAGAGCGGGCCAAGCGTGAAATGATTGGTACGGAACAGCAAATCAACGATGTAAATGGAGAACTGAGAGAGCAGAACGGATTGTTAACGACTAATAGAGGCTTGTGGGGACGTACCTTTGACAATTTAAGTGAAGATATAAAGAACAGTAAAAGAGAGTTGGAAGGTCTTCAGCAGGTCATGGGCGGTGCACTTATCGCGAGTGGCATTGGATTTGGAGCAGCTATTTATTCAGCAGCGACGTTTGAACAAGCTCTTGCTGATGTTAAGGCTGTAAGTGGAGCCACCGGGGAGGAAATGAGCCAGCTCGCTGATCTTGCAAAGGAACTTGGAGAGCAGACCAGGTATAGCGGTAAACAAGTGCTAGAAGGTGCTCAAGAATTAATCAAAGCGGGTATTCCTCTTGAACAAGTTCTTGGCGGGGCACTAAAGGGAGCACTAGATCTGGCGACAGCAGGTGAATTGCAACTTGCTGAAGCAGCTGAAGTCGCCTCGACAGCTTTGAATGCTTTTGAAGAAGATGGATTGAGTGTAGCAGATGCTGCCGATATTTTAGCAGGGGCGGCGAATGCTTCAGCGACAGATGTACATGAAATGCGAATTGGTTTAGCTCAAGCTTCAGCTGTTGCTGCAGGTGCTGGACTTTCATTTGAAGATACGTCTACAGCGTTAGCGCTATTGGCGCAAAATGGACTTAAAGGTAGTGACGCAGGTACATCCCTTAAAGTCATGTTTCAAAGACTTGCACCGACGACAGATAAGGCCAAAGATGCCTTTGCTAAGTTTGGATTACTTACAAGAGATACGACAGAAGCTCTCCAAGTATTAGAGGAAGAAGGTATTAAACCGGCTAGTAACTCTTGGACTGATATTTATGATGCTTTATACGAATATGTTGAGGCTACAAGCGGAGCTCAAAGGGGAACGGAAGAAGCTACAAAAGCATTTGAGGGTTTATTAGATGAAGTAGGAGTGTATCAGTCAGCCTTTTACGATGCTAACGGTGAAATTAAGTCTATGGCAGAAATATCCGAGCTGTTACAGACCCAACTTGGTGATTTAACTGATATGCAACGTCAGCAAGCTTTAGAAACGATGTTTGGTACTGATGCTATGCGTGCGGCTACGATCCTATATAAAGAGGGCGCTGAAGGCATCAATGAAATGAATGAAGAGATGAGTAAGACAACCGCGGCTGAAGTTGCAGCTGTTCGAATGGATACATTTATAGGGAAACTTGAGGAACTTAAATCAACTCTTGCGACTCTTGGTATTGGCATAGCTGAAGACTCGATGGGCGACCTTACGGAAGTAGTTAAAGAATTAACGGAATGGATCAGGGACTTAAACCCGGATATGGTTGCAGCAGGACTAAAAGCTGTTGGTGCTGCAGGTGGATTTGGGTTCTTGGCCGCGACTCTTGTTAAAGTTGGACGAGGATTAATGCTATTAAGTGGAAACCCAATAGGCTTAACGATTACAGGATTAAGTTTACTTGTTGGTGCTTTTGTAGGGCTGAGGGGTGCTATGGAAGAAAGCCAAGAAGTATCCTACGAAACAGCAGATGCTCTCCAGGAGCAGTACAAGAAAACCGGACAGCTTATTGATGAATTTGATAAATTGAGAAACAAATCTAAGCTTACCAGTGATGAGTTTGCTCGTTATATTGATCTTCACCACGCTCTTCAAGATGCGACAGATCCTGAAGTAATTAAAGCGATTCGATCAGAAATGGATAAACTCCAAAATAAGTCTGGTCTTACCAATGAGGAATTATCCAAAATGGTTAGTCAGAATGAAACATTGACTGAAACGATGCCACATGCCACAAACAAAATTACAGATCAAGGGAACGAGATTGCAGGCACCACAGAAAAAATGAAAGAATATAACAAGCAAACTCGGATCATGGCCACTCGCGAATTAGAGGAGCAGTTCTATAAGGCTCTTAGTCAGCAGTCTGAATTGATCCAAAAGATTAAAGACGATCGAGCTGCATTAAACCGTTCAATGTCCCTTGAAGCAGAAATTCAAAAACTACTCGTAAATTACAATAAGCAAACCGCACAGTCCAAGATTAAGCAATATGAGTCAGAGGTTAAAGCACTTGATGTTGCGACTCAAAACGGTACTTTGCAAGGCGAAGCATTGGAAAAAGCCAAAATCGAATTAGAAGATAAGCGAGCATTGCTGACCATGCTCAAAGGCGGTAAACAAACCCTATATGAACAGCTAAGTATCTACATTGAGAAAAACAATGAACGACAGAAAGAGCTAGAAAAAACACAAAAGCAATTAAGCCAGTTAAGTATTGCCAAACAACGTTTATCTGAGCAGTATTTAATTGCAGCTGGGATTACAGATGAAAAAGCGCAGCAAGTTGTTCAAGAGGGTAAGTCGATTTCTTTAATTGAAACTAAGATTGGGAAGTTACAAGCTGAGAAACAAGCCTTGATCGAACAGACTCCTGTTAATAGACGTAATACGGAAGAACACCGAGAAGCGGTTGCAGAGATTGAAAAGGAAATTGGAAGGTTACAAACAGCCAAGGATAACATTTATAACCTTGTCAATGCAGCAAGTGACTATAACACGGAAATGGGTCAGGACATCAGTAAGGATGTAAACGTAAATGTAAATCCCTCTGCTTCCGAACTTGACTGGACGTTGAGCAAACCAATTTCTAAAAAGGTTCAATTGAGTGTATCCAACCCTAATGGTGTACTATCGATTCCTCGATATGCGGAAGGAACAAATTCTCACCCTGGCGGTCCTGCTCTTGTTGGAGAAGAAGGATATGAGCTTGCGAAGCATGGAAACCGATGGTCCATGTTGAACTTTGGAGTAGCGGATCTGCAACAAGGTACTCAAGTATTCACACATGAAGAATCCAACAGGATCATGAGTGCTTTGAATAACATTCCTGCTTATGCAAGTGGGATTAGTTCATCTGGTGAAGCGGATCGGATTGCAAATCGTCTACAAGATAACAGCCCGCCGGCCCAAGTACAGACATCTAAGTCTGGACCACTAACTATTAATCTTAGAATAGGGAGGCAGCAGCTGCAGGCGCATGTTGATGAAGTGAGCCAAATGCTGGGAACAGAAGTGAAATTGAAGAAAAGAAGGAGGGGGGGCCGATGATCAAGCTTGACGGAAACAATCTAAGGGAATTTGATATTGAACTATTAGAGAATCACCAGAATCCAATGTCGGCTCCTACACGTGAGAAAACATTGAAGATTCCTGGAAGGAAAGGAGTCCTTAGCTTTGGCACCGAGACCGATCCAAAACCTCTTAATCTTCCTCTAGGAATTTTACCGCAAGCAAATAAGATAGGATTGCATAGAAAGATCGAAGCATTTGATAGATTTATATCTGATGACTGGGGGAACCCCAGAGAAATGAAGCTAGTGTACGACTACAATCCTGACAAGTATTACATGATTAAAAAGGTCGGGGAGATACCTATTGAACGATTCGTAACAATGGGAAGCTTTGAATTACCTATCATTGCTCATGATCCCCAAGCCAAGCTTATTGTAGAAAATCACGAAATTTCTTGGGATAGTACTGAACTAACTTATGATTCGAGTGTCTCAATGGATCACTATTCACCTGGTACAAACATACCTGTTACAGCACCAACATCCATTGATTATTACGTGAATGGCTATGCGGTACGACCAACTATTATTATAGAGGGAAGTGCAGATTCTTTGACTGTCTCAGCAAATGGGCAGTCTTTTTCTTTGGGTTCATTTACTAATACGAAATATGAAGTAATCGGACAGGATTACACCATTAAAAAGAACAACACCCAAAATGGTATGCCTGATCTCAAGAAAGATTCCATCAATGATCATTTAGAGCTACTTCCAGGCGATAACACAGTAAACGTTGATGGTTCAGGTTTAGACATAACATTTTCACTGATATTTAGAGATCAGTATTGATAAGAGAGGTGAGATTATGGCTTTAAATTTAATACCTACTGGTCAGAGGTTTTCAATTGCCGACGGCGTTGACTATATAAACAATGCAATTTCAGCTGCGGATAAAGCTGAGAATAACTCTAATCAAGCTATGAGCATAGCTAAGAACGCTAGTCGAACAGCTGACAAATCTAAGCAACAATCGCAAATCACTTCCGATCAATTGGACAATGTGATTATCGAAAGTGGAACCAGTGATGCAGAAGTATTGCAAGCTCGGGTTAATAATCGTGGTACAGCTTTTAATGTATTAAACGACCGGCTTGATGACTTAGACATCGAATTTAAAGAACGTGGAGTAAATGTCAAATGGTTCGGTGCGAGTGGTTCTGTCTTAGAAACGACAGGGAGTATTAAAGCAGGGTCAAATCAATTGACCGTGGCTAATCGACAAGACTTTAACGTTGGACAAGGTATTCTTATAAAAGGGGCAGGAATGGGCGGCATTGTGGAGGTTGCAGAATTACAAGTCACAACAGGAGCTACAGTAGACGGTAATGTTCTTATTACTCTTGATGGAATCGCGACGAGTATTGCTGTGTTAGCAGGTGATACTGCAATTCAAATAGCGGATAAAGTCAGAGCGGCAACATTCGTGGGATGGACGACAGGCGGATCAGCAGGAACGGACACGGTTACGTTTACTAGTGAAGATGCAGGAGAAAAGCAGGACGCAACTTATAATCAGAACGGGACAGGTGCGTTAGGTACGATGAGTACGATGACCGAGGGGACTAACGGTGACGAACTTATTACGGAAGTAACAGCGATAGATGGAGTTACGTTTACTTTAGCAGATGTAGCAAGTACAGATGTTAAAAGTACTATTACAAAACATGACGATACGATTGCTATTCAATCTTCATTCGAATCAGTGGCTTCTTTCGGAGGCGGTACCGTATACATTCCTGGTAGGGGTTATAATATTAGCTCTACTCTAAAGTATTACCCTGATAAGATTTCCCTTGTCTCTGATGAAGATGCTGAATTTATTTTTACTCAGACAGCAGGGTATGGGATGGAGATAACGGCCTATGAAAGGTTAGACGTTAAGGATTACCTATCGCAAGCCTTCAAAAGAAGTGTTGAAGGTATTACATTCAGAGCAACGAACCGGGATATTTTCTTGATTAGAAGTATAGGTGATTCTCCTGGACAAGTATATGCAGCGGGGTGGAAATTCATAGACTGTTCCTTCTTAGATGCTAACATAATTGAATTGAATAGTTGCACTTGGGCAACATTGTTTGATAAATGTTATTTCAAACCGTTACAAACTAATTATGGCATTTATATGCCTGATGGAGGAACCAATTACGGCGAGAAGATAAGCGTATCGGGAAGTGTTTTCGATTTCTATGGAACTGCTATTTATAACAACAATGGTGAGGGAGATATTAGGGTTGTAAATTCAAGCATCGATTACGGAATTACAGCAATAAAGGTAAACTCAGGTTTAGTTTCCCTAGATAATGTTTTTGTAGAGCAGAACACGGATTCACATTGGTTTGAAGTTGATGGTTATGGTGCCCATTTAGATATTGGTAAAATACAGATCGTGGATACTTTTGAGGGTGATCGAACAAAAGAGTATTTTAGAGTAGAGGAATCTACTAATGAACTAATTGGAGCCGGATTAACAGCAGATAGCTTAAAATTAACTTTAGCCGATGTTACTTCTGCAGGTTCTATAACACCTTTCTTAGTGAAGGGGACAGGGCGAACCTTAATCAATAGAGTAGACAGTTACAAAGACGCTAGAAAACCGGTCATTTCCAGGTTCTTAAATGAACTTGCTTTCGGAGATTGTAATACGGAAGCATCAATAAATGAATGGGATTCTCACAGGTTTTCTGCTACTAAGCCTTCCTTGGATTCAACAGAATCTAAAGAAGGCTCAGCATCTATGAAGTTTACAGTTCCTACTGAAGGTTATTCCTCAGGTGCACAAATTCAATTTAATTGCGAAGCTGGTGAAATGATACGTTTTAAATACCATATAAAAACTAAAAACTTAGAATCTAACGGCAAGGATTTCAAGATAGAAAGACGTTTCTTGAATAGAAAAGGGGATGCTATCTCAACTGGGGGGGTTGAAACAATTAGTTCTGATTATTATTCATGGACAGAAAGATTTGTAGTACCTACGATCGAAGCTCCGCCCGGAACTACAACTGTAGAAATTAGTTTTTGGGGCGGTGCTTGGTCAACCGACGTAGCAGTATGGTTAGACGATCTAGTTATTAATATAATCTAGATAAATCGTAAAAAGTAAAAGATGGACAGCCATAGAAGTAGTGAAAAAGATAAACCTAAGAGAAATCCTTTTCCGAAGCAGGGTGGTGCGTTCAACAAATTTCTCAGCTTAACATGCACCATTTTTCGTTAGCACCACCTTGACTGTTTTGAAAATAATGCTTATATCGAATGTAAATGATTTTTTCTCAATATAAAAAAGTTCGAGTTCTTTTCTTTCAGGATAGCCAACATTACTTCTTCCACTCACTTGCCAGTATCCAGTAATTCCTGGTTTGGCAGACAAGAATAAATCCTTTTGATCACCGTATTCTTTTAGTTCTGAATTAATAACAGGCCTAGGACCAACTAAACTCATATCTCCTTTTAGGACATTAATTAGTTGGGGGATCTCATCAATACTCGATTTTCTAAGAAACGAACCAACTTTTGTTATACGAGGGTCCTTATTTTGATCAAGTTTGTAACCATTTTCCACAAATTCTTGATATAGCAATGTGTTATCCTTTAAAACATTTTCAGCATTATTGACCATTGTGCAAAATTTTACTATTCTGAATTTTTTTCTGTTTTGTCCTATTCTTTCTTGTTTGAATATCACATTATGGCGAGGCATGAGATATAGGACAACAGTAACAACGAGTATAACAGGTGATAAAAGGACAAGGAGTAAAACTGCTGAAAAAATGTCAAGACACCGTTTCGAAATTATGTATGTATTAAGTCGTAGACTGAAAAAACTTTTAATAGTTTCCATAAAACACCATCCTTTTAGAGATAGATTACTAGAACATTATAATTAAGTAAATAGTTTTACAAGGATATTTTAATAAATATCGACTAAGTTCGGAGGTGAATATATGTCAACATACGGTCTACAAATGATCAACGCCCCTCTCATATGGGAGGAGTCCAATCAGGGAGAGGGTGTAGTCGTCGCTGTTATTGATACAGGAATAGACACCAATCACCCTGATTTACAAGGTAAAATCATAGGCGGTCAAGACTTCACAGGTGAGGGCTCATATGAAGACACACATGGACACGGTACGCACGTAGCTGGTACAGTAGCAGGTGAAACGGTTGGGGTTGCTCCTAAAGCCTCAATCCTTGCCTATAGGGTGTTCAACTCGCTAGGTAATACAGATTGGCAATGGATCACAAATGCTATTAATGCAGCAGTTGATTGGATAGGGCCAAATGGTGAAAAAGTTCAAGTTATCAATATATCTATAGGGAGTTATTACACCTATGATGAACGGCACGATGCCATAAAAAGAGCTGTAGATAACGGCATAGTTGTAATATGTTCTGCTGGCAACTATGGGGATGGTGACGCAACAACAGATGAGACAGGCTATCCAGCTGTTTTGCCCGAAACTATATCAGTCGGCGCGGTAGATAAAGATAAAAACATCTACACTGACCAAAGTTCTAATGATGAGGTGGATATTGTTGGACCAGGCGTTGATGTGTACTCCACTACAATGGGCGGCGGTTACGGTTACATGACAGGTACCTCAATGGCTGCCCCTCATGTTGCAGGGGCGGCCGCCTTGTTATGGTCTATGCTTCATGAACCGAATTATGATGATGTTCGTTACGGCCTTTTACATCACGCGGAGAGTCTTGGATATAGCGATAACCTGCAAGGTAATGGGTTACTTAACTTACAAGCCTATGAGGGTTATGCCCCTCCACCTGATGAAAGAGCAATTGGTGGTCCGACACACGGCATCTCAATACTTGATAAAAACTTTGATCAAGTAGCGATTCTCGAAAACGCATATGATGGAGAAATTACAAGACGCGCCAACGAGCTTTGGTCAGCGTCTTTTTCTATGCCGGCAGTCGATCCGAAGAACGAGCATTGTGACCATTTTAATTACGTGAAAATTCACGGTGAATCCGGTCGCTATTACGGACTATACCGTATTATGCAAATGGAAAGGCAAGAAGACGATGATAGTGAAGAGATTCGTTACAAGTGTGAGCATGTACTTGCTACGTTGTTAAGTGATGTGATTTATGGCTATACGCAATTTACAAACATGCCGACAGAGTATGTGTTTAAAAACATACTTGAAAGGCAAACCATCAAACACTGGAAGTTAGGAAAAGTGGATATTAAACGTTACTTCCATTACAAATTCGAGGACGAGAACGGATTGCTTGCCCCGATCTTTTCCATTCCACAACCATTTGATGAACCGTATATATTTACGTTTGATACCACTAGATACCCCTTCACCCTTAATTTAGAGAAGACATCTAATGATGTGGTTTGGGATATACGTTGGGGGAAAAACCTAATCGCATTTAATGAGACTTCAGAGCCCAGTGAAATTGTGAATGTTCTATATCCTAAAGGTGCTGGGGAAGGTGTAAATGCTTTGGATATTCGTGATATCAATAATGGTATTCCTTATTTAAAGGATCAGGTATCGATCGATGAGTGGGGAGAACATTCTTACATCTGGCATGATAAACGATTCGAGGATAAAGATTCATTAAAAGAAAATGCTCAAAGTCTTCTGGATCAATGGAAAATTCCTAAGATTTCTTTTACGTTGGATGCAGCTGATCTTTCCATAAGGGAAGAATATGCTCATGAACGAAAGCCTTTTTATACAGTTGGGGATATCACCACTAAGAAAGGTAATGTGTACAAAGCTCGGATTATAGAAGATACGATTCCGCTAGATGCAGAGTACGATGTCACATACAAGATTGAGAACAAACTGGATGACATTGCTACAACCCAAGCCGATTTAGAACGAAAGCAACAGGTGAATGAAGCGTACTCGCAGGGTTCGACTAACATTGACTCTCATGATTACCAGGACAACTGTGATCCAAACAATCCTGCAACAATCCGATTCTTCTTACCCAATGATCTAGTGAATATCAATACGCTTGATCTATCTTTCGAAACAGAGGCATTCAGAGCATACGCGCAAGCTACTGAAGGTGGAGGAGCAATAATCAAGTCTACTGCAAGCGGCGGAAGTACAACTCGGACAACGACAAGCGGCGGAAGCGTATCTAAATCCACTGAGTCAGGCGGCGGATCAGTTCAGACGAGTTCAAGCGGTGGAGGAGTAAGTAAATCAACTGAAAGTGGCGGAGGATCTGTTCAATCTTCCGATAACGGTGGGAGTCACAGACACACAATAGCTTCCATTGGAAGTGGAACAAATTACCCTCCCCCGGATAATTATAATTTGTTTGACGTTTATGTTGAAGGAGTCGGCTTTACAAGCTTGTATTTACCTTCATCAACTCCCGGGGCCTTCAGCACGTATTCTGCTGACGGAGATCATAGTCATAGCGTTTCAATACCTAACCATTCACACTCATTTAATACACCTAATCACAGTCATGATGTAAATATTCCAAGCCACTCACACGACTTCACGGTTCCATCCCACTCTCATGAGGTGAGCATACCAGAGCACACGCATCAGCTTGAGTTGCCGGATCACACTCATGATGTGAAACACGGAATTTATAAGTTACAGGATAGGCCGTCCGAAGTGGAGATAAGAGTAGACGGGAACTTAATGCCTACGACTGGTGCAAGTGGAAACATGATTGATTTGATTCCTTATCTGTCAAAAGACAGTGGTGGGAAAGTACAGCGTGGGACCTGGCATGAAATTACTTTAACACCTGATACTCTTGCTAGGATAAACGCAAACATAGTATCAAGACTTTTTATTCAGAGCCACTTAGGAGGAAGTTATTAATGGTGCAATTAACCATAGAAACACATAGCGGTCATATCTTCGATGTGGAGGTTGAAGACTTTGATGCAACAGTTCTCAATACAAAATTGAACGATGAAACCATTAATTCTGTTGAAATCGGCGGGTTGACGCGATCTAGGATAGATATTAAGGGTGTGACACCCGCCGATATTTATAATCAAGAACACAAATAATGGAAAGGGGGTTATCATATTGGAAAGATTTGTGTATGATAATATTACAGGCTAGCCCGACGGGGCGAAAGGAAGGCACCCACCTTCCTGCCTGCAATATTAAATGGGGTAACTGTGGGAGGTTACAATAATGAAGTCATTACTAACGGTTGTTGTCGTGTGCTTTTTGGTTATTGTCGGATGTGCTGAAGGAGAAGTCAAACAGGCGGAAGAAGTTTCAGGAGAACCAGAATTCAACTTGGAAGGTTTCAAGATGATTCCAGAGTATTCTTTTTCGCACAATGGCAATGGATTTACAGTAACTATGAAACTGGTCAACAATACTGGCAAAGATATTAAAGTATTTGAAGGTGATCCAGTCACTGGTGGATTACAAGGGTTTACGTTAAGCGAAGACAATTCAAACATTTTAAACGGTGAAGTTTTAGAATCTGGAGAAACAAAGATCAACGAACGATTAATGTATTATTATAATGGTCTTGATTCGCAGCTAGTTAAATGGATTAAGCCAACATTTACGATAAAAGTTGAAGACAAAACTTATAAAGTAAAAGGCAAAAAAATGTATAACGTGTTGCCAGCAATGGCTCAGTAAAAGAATCCTTCGGGGTTCTTTTTTTTATTGCTCTAAACCATCCACTTGGTACATGGGTGGTCAGTATTTTATTGAGGGGGTTGAAAATGTCAAAGGAAATGAAGGAGATGGAAGACATGCCTGTATGGCAAGATCACGAAAGGCGTATTACAACATTAGAGAACACTTTCAGTACCTTCTCAACTAAAGTTGATAACGTGGAAAAGACCATTAAGGAGCAAGGAAATATTCAAAAACAGCAGAACGACGAACAGAAAAAACTATTGAACACTCTAATCGATCATCACTTATCGACTAATAAAATGAAAGTCTCGAACTTCTGGAAAGTAATCTTAAACATCACTGGAGCTGGCGGTATTATAACCGCCATTTTTTATGCTCTGGTCCAATTATTAGCATAGGAGGAGATTCATATGGAAGCAGTATTGATTTTTGCAACAGTCATCGCACCACTTTTAGCAGGAGCAGTTGAATTAGTAAAAAGGACAGTGAATGTACCTAAGAACTGGGTGCCAGCTTTAAGCTTTGTATTAGGGATCGGCATTGGCGCATTAGCTTACCCGTTTACTGATTTAAACCTTATCTTACGTCTTTGGGCTGGAGCATTTGCGGGACTATCAGCTACTGGGTTGTTTGAAATTCTAAATCAACGAAGTGGATCCACGAAAGGAGTTAATTAATTATGACTGTATCATTACAAACATTAATTAGTCGTTCTGTCCGAAATATGGGTAATGTTCACCCTGTCGTCAAAGAAGCAGCGATTGAAACAATTGAACGTGCTTACAGTGAGGGAATTACAGCGCAAATCAGTGACGGTTTGCGTACTTATTCGGAACAGGCAAGGTTGTATTCGAAAGGGCGAACAGCACCAGGTAATATTGTGACCTATGCTGAACCAGGAGAGTCTTATCATAACTTTGGTTTGGCTGTTGACTTCTTCTTAACGTCCAATGATGGACAACGTGCTATATGGGTAGTCAATAGCGACTGGCGCCGCGTTGCAGCTATTGGCAAGTCACTAGGGTTTGAATGGGGCGGTGACTGGTCAGGATTTGTAGATAACCCGCATTTGCAAATGACCGGGGGATTAAGCCTCTCTCAGTTACGAGCTGGACAACGACCGGATCTAGGGGGCGTTACTTATACAGCTCCTAGTGATGACGGGCTACTCGAAAAGGGTGATAGTGGTGCAGCTGTGGAGGACTTGCAAGAAACTCTCATCGATCTTGGTTACGATCTGTCCGAGTATGGAGCAGACAGTCACTTTGGCGATGAGACGAAGGATGCTGTTAAGGAATTTCAGGCAGATAGAGGTATTACTGTAGACGGCAAGGTCGGACCTGTTACCACTCAGGAACTAAAAGAGGCCCAAAAACCAACATTGCCACATGAAACATATTGGTATGATGAAAAAGAGCCAATGTTTCACGGTAGCGGTGTCTTAGCGGTACAAGAAGCAACATCGAGCGTTTATTTCTACCCGGAGAAAGGCGCACCAAATAACGGATGTGATAGTTGGTATGGACCGGATACTGCCGATGCAGTCGGACGTTTTCAGTCTTACTATGGCTTGAAGGTTGATGAGGTGTATGGTCCTAAAACACGAGCTAAACTAATCGAAGTCATGAAGTAAAGCAAAAGCCCTGCCAAACTATGGCGGGGCTTTTTTTAATTATCCTCCGCCTGGATTACCTGGATCCTTCATTCCTATCACCCTCCTTATTTTTCTGCATTTTAACATACTCATAAAATAATTATTGCTTTATTTTGGAAAAAGATTATAATTAATTTACCATCATCACATAGAACTGGTGATGTCTTTCATGCTTGGGCTCTCACCTATCGAAGGGGTGGGAGCTTTTTATTTATGAGTATACATCTAGAGTCATTCTGCTATAATAGGAACAAACGTTCTTGTTAGGAGTGGAAGAAATGGGTGATAACGTTAATGATCGAGGTACGGCAAAATGGACTGCATTGATGATGCCTGAACATGTTGAAATGATTAAAGATCTCTGGAAAGAGGATGAAAGGGAAAAGAAGAGAATCCCGGATGAGCAACAGATAGAAGAAAACAGCTTTGCACTTCAACTTGCTTTAAGTGATGATTTGTCAATTGAATTGAAACATCATAATGGATTTAATTATAGTTGCACACCTGTAAAAGTGGTCGGCTTAAACCCAAGTACAAAGAAGATCTCCTGCATCGATCAAGAAAACAAAGAAGATATCATCATTAAGTTCGATGATATCCTAGAGATAACCTTTCTATAAGTGCCCTGCCATTACAGCGGGGCTTATTTTTTTTGCCATAAATCCTCCACTCTACACTCCAATAATTCAGCTAGCGTCAATGCATTCTCTAATGAAGGTGTTGCTTTGTTTGCGCACCACCTGGACATAACGGCAGTGCTCACCCCCATTTTCTCAGCCATCCACTTTTTTTTATATCCCTTTTTATCAATCCGTTCATTTAAACTACACTTCACAATACCACCTCACTTTATACTTCTAAATAAAATTCCAATCTCGTTTAATTTTTTCGAACTAATAAGTAATAAAACAGGCTTCCAATGGAATATGCTTTACTAAATACCAACCTAGAAAAGTTGTTGGAACATTCCTAACTGCTTTATATCAATGTTCGTTAAGTGTCTGGAATATTCCTTTCAAGTGGGACTATTTACTTTGTAAATATCTTTAGGAGGTGGCGCGGTGTTAGTTGAGATCGGATCCACAATTATTATGGCGGGAGTGGCCGGTTATTCTTATTTGAAAACAAAAGGACCAGCAACAAATGATGGAGAAAAAATTCAACGTATCTTTGCAAATTCAGGATGGACCATTAAAGAAGATGGAAAAGTGAAAACGGTGAGGATCCAGAGGAAAAGAAAAATCGAAGGAGGAACAGAATATGTCCTGCAGCTGCCATTAGGGATGTCTTCAAAAGAAATCATTGATAAAAAGAATGTCTTAGAGGATGGATTAAATAGGCGCTCTAAATATCTAGAGTTTGAACCGTCTGATCTTTTAAAAATTAAGTGGGATAAAACTGCTTTAAAACAAATAAGAAAGATCGTCACAGATAAGAAGATTGCAAGGAAAGAGATCGGCATCGATTTTGATGGAATGTTGCGTATCAGCGTCTATAACCAACCACTAGCAAAACAAATTGATTGGAAAGAAGATCTTATAAAAAAAGGTTGGAAGGTGCCTGTTGGCCATAACCGAAACGGAATGATTTATCATGATTTCGATAAGCTATATTCTCTTATTGTTGCAGGTACCCCTGGGTATGGTAAATCACAGTATTTAAACATGATGATTATAACCTTAATTGTTATGCAACCTCATAATGTGAGCTTCTCATTGATTGATCTCAAAGAAGGCGCTGAATTTTCGAAGTTTAAAGATTTGAAGCAAGTGAAGCGATTTGCTACCACTCCAGAAGAGGCAAAAACCGTATTGGAGTCCGTTCAGGATGAAATGAAAAATGTATATCGGGACTTCATAGGTAAGGGGTACAGCAATGTCAAAGATGCAGGGATAAAAAAACGGCACTTTATTATTATTGATGAAGGAGCTGATATTGCCGGGGATCAGAGTTGCATTGACTTGCTAACCGAAATTGGGAGAAAAGGTCGTGCTGCAGGTTTCTATCCGGTTTATGCAACCCAATATCCAACAAGCCGATCTGTACCGATTGATTTAAAAAGGAATATTCCTACACGGTTATCCTTCGTTCTAGATAGCGGAACAGCTTCGAGTAATGTTTTAGATCAAGCTGGTGCTGAAGACTTACCAATGATACCTGGTAGGGCCATATATAAAAACGTTCGATGTCAGACAGTGCAAACCCCTTTTATGAGTAATAAAGAGATCCAGGAGCGTGTAAAACCTCATATTGTGATTAAATCCCGAAAGGATGATGAGTATGAACAACCTTGCAATCAAACAGAATCGGGTAGAAAACGTCCTCTTGAGTTTGAAAAGGTTTGACTATTTAACGCGATCTCAACTACAGGTACTCCACGATCTAAAAGGGGTAAGAAACACTAATCGTTTTTTACAGTCAATGAGTAAGTATTTATCAAGTTATAGACACGGTTTGGAAAAGGTTTATTACTTGAACAAAACAGGTCGGGACCAGGTGGGATGTGAAGTCGTAAGAAAGAAGACACCACAGGTCCAGCATTTCCTATTGCGTAACCAGTTATGGATTCATTTAAAACGACCTAGTTCGTGGGAAAATGAAGTGAAAATAAAAGCTACAGAAAATATGTACATTATTTGCGATGCAAAGTATGAGCGCAAAGGAGTTCTTAAATTCGTTGAGGTTGATGTATCTCAAAAAATGATCGTTAATAAAAGAAAGATTGATAAATACAAGAAGATACAAGAAATGTCAGGTGTTCGATTTGAATTGTTATGGATTACGGAATTAGAAGGTAGGAAATCACGTTTGGAGGAATTGATGAAGGATATGCCTGGTCAGGTCTACACATTAAACGAAATTAAATAAGGGGGATGATCAGATGGCTAAAACAGAAGCTATTGCATTCGGAGATTTTATGTCAGGTGATTATAAAAGGAAGCGGAAAACATTAAAGGATGTAAGCAAATATGCTGTTACGGTTCCAGCTGCATTACTACCTATAGGATTATCAAAGGTATCTGCTGCACCAAGTGGGGAAGTTGTAACAGCTAATGCCGTTAGCGATGCGATTAAAGAAAGAATAGCAAGCGCATTTGATCCAGTAGTTGAATTATTGGTTGCTATTTCCTTACCAATAGCCAGTGTGATGGTCACTGGTGGAGCTCTTATGGTGATGATCGGGATGAATGATCGAGGATATGGTTTATTGATGAAGGCTGGTATAGGGTATGTACTTGTTCAAATGTCTCCACTGTTTATTGATCTATTGGCTGGAGTCGGTTCAGCTGTATGATGCAACGTGAAAAAAGTACATTTAAGGAGGAATTAGTTATGTATTGTGATTTGTGCGAAAAAGAGCTAAAGAAAGAATGTTATGTAGGGGATGAAGGAGTATTCTGCAATCAGAATTGTTCTCTAACTTGGTATGCAGAGAATATTGAGTCGGGATACTATACGACTGTTTCAGATTACAAAAAATATATAAAGGAACTGGAGGAACGTTTGTTATAAATATAAAAAGCAGCTGTCCAATTCAAAGGCAGCTGCTTTATTTTGGTCACAAACGGGCACATGTTTCACATTTTTGGTTTGTTTTTATCTGTTATATCGGTTACTTAGGTTAAAGAAAACGCCTAAAGCGCGGTGAAATAACTTCTGTCAATTTTTGTACGTCCATGGTATCATAAGAAATATCTAAATTTTAATAATATGATCGTATGATCTATGAACGTGCATTTTGTAAGGAGGCTGTTTATGAGGTACTTCATTGGGGGCATTTTAGTACTGATCGCACTGATCATCATTGGGTTGATCTGGCGAAAAAAAGTGTATGATGAAGTCGACCGTTTAGAGGGATGGAAGATGGATATCATGAATCGGAATGTGACAGAGGAACTATCCCGTGTAAAATCGCTGAATCTCTCGGGACAAACTCAGGAGCGGTTTGAGACGTGGCGTAACCGCTGGGATCAAATTCTTACTAGAGAGCTTCCTGATTTAGAGGAGCATTTGTTTGATGCGGAAGAGGCAGCTGACCGTTACCGATTTAAACGGGTTAGAAAAGCCTTAAGTCACACTGAGAATGAATTGCAATCGGTGGAGCGCGATATTGAAGAAATGTTTAATGAATTGGAAATGCTGCTCGATTCGGAGAAGAGCAGCCGGCTCGAACTTGAATCTCTCGCTCCTGACATGAAGGAACTAAAGAAGAAGCTGATACATAACCGTTACCAATACGGTAAAGCAGTGGAAGTTTTTGAATCGAGAATTGAAGAACTTGAGACTGAATTAAAACAGTACGAAGAGGAAATCGAGCATGGAAACTATTTAGAAGCAAATGACCTTGTGCATTCGATTCATGAGAAGCTTAGCCTTTTATCTGAAGAAGCGGCTGTGTTCCCCGACCGATTGAAGAAGAGCCAAACGGAACTGCCGGAACAGTTGACTGAGCTCTTGTCCGGGGTTAAGGATATGGAAGAAGATGGGTATCGTGTTGCTCATCTGAATTTAGAACCAGAAGTACAAAATTATCAAGAACAATTAAAAAAAGCAGTGGAACGTTTAGAAAAAGGAGATCAAGAAGACGTACAAGCTCTTATCGATGAGATTGAAGTTCGAATTCAGGAAATTTATCAGACATTGGAACAAGAGGCACTTGCTCATTCATTTGTAGGGCAGCACCATCCTTCTTTCCAGGTCTCTCTTGAGAAATTAGAAGCCATACTCGAAGAGACAAAACAGGAACTAGCCGGGTTACAAATAACTTATCAAATGGAAATGGATGACGTTGAGTCACACAGAACTATCGAACAATCTATGACCTTATTAAAGAAGAAGTATTTGAACTTCGAGAAAAAACTTGATGATGGGAAAACATCTTTTACAGAGTTGCGCCAAGAACTTGAGGAAGCTCAGGAACAACTTGAAGAATTGAAAGAGAAACATAGTACTTTCAATGAGCAGATTCAAACGCTGCGAAAAGATGAAATGGAGGCTAAGAACCGACTGGCTGAAATGGAGCAGCTGATTCTCGACACCCATCGCAGACTGAAGAGAAGTAATCTGCCAGGCATTCCTGTTTATTTTTTTGAAGGAATGCAAAGAGCCAGCGAGGATATAGATGAGGTGTTTCGAAGTTTGGAAACTCAGCCGCTTGATATGGTAGAAGTAAATCAAAAACTTGAAAAAGCTATTGAGGAGACAGAAGCAATCAATAAAGAGTCAGAGGTTGTTATTACACAAGCTCAACTTGTGGAACGTTTAATTCAGTATGGAAACCGGTATCGAAGTCAATATCCGCTGCTGGCAGCGGAATTACTTGAAGCGGAAAATGAGTTCAGAGCTTATCGTTATGAGGAAGCGCTGGATAGGGCTAGCTCGGCGATAAATAAAGTGGACCCGCAGGCACTCAGCCGGATCAAAGAAGGAGATCAAGTACCTGTTTAAATTAAAATAGGAATGTGAGCGGAGCTAGCATCCTCGAATGGATGCTAGCTTTTAACTTTGAGTATAAATATTTAATTTGCCTGCATGGTATGGTACGATAATGTACTGCGAAATAGGAAAGAGGTGTTTCCTTTTGATATATTTAGATAATAGTGCAACAACTAAACCATTACCAGAAGTTCTTGAAAGCTTTAGGAAATCTGCTGAAACCTTTTATGCTAACCCATCTTCCGTTCATCAGTTAGGAAGTGATGCTGAAAGGATGCTTACAAAGTCCCGAACACTTATAGCTGATCAGATAGGGATTAAGGCCAGTGAAGTGTTGTTTACTTCCGGAGGGACAGAGTCCAACAATTTGGCTATAAAAGGAATTGCTTTCAAACACCAAAGCAGAGGGAAACACATGGTAACGACTACGATCGAGCATCCTTCGGTTTTAGAAGCTTTTCGTTCATTGGAATCAATCGGATTTGAGGTAACCTATGTGAAAGTAGATGAAACTGGGCGTGTGGACCCAGATGAAATTGATAAAGCTATTCGTAAGGATACGATCTTAGTCAGTGTAATGTCTGTTAACAATGAGATCGGAACCGTTCAGCCGATCGAGGCTATCGGGAGGCTCACTAAAAAGCATCCCAAGCTGTTCTTCCACGTCGACCATGTACAAGGCTTTGGGAAAATTCCACTTCATATAAAGCGATCGAATATTGATTTATGTTCAGTGTCAGGGCATAAAATCCATGGTTTAAAAGGAACAGGAGCCCTTTTTGTTCGAAAAAATGTATCTTTGTTTCCGTTATTGCATGGTGGAAATCAAGAACAAAAGATGCGGGCTGGTACAGAAAACCTTCCGGGTATCGTGGCCTTAGCTAAAGCAATAAGGTTAATCAAGGAGAAGGAGAAGAATCAGCTGCAGGAGTTAACAGCGCTGCAAAGTGATTTAAGACACCAGCTCCTTCAAATTGATGATCTGGTGATAAATTCTCCTGAAGACAGTGCACCGCATATTATTAACATTTCGCTGCCTGGTTTTAAACCGGAAGTACTCATTCATAAACTAGCCGATAGTGAAATTTATATTTCTACAAAATCAGCTTGTTCTTCTAAGCAGTCAGATATTAGTGCTGTGTTAGAGGCGTGTCAGTTAGCAGCTGACCGAACTACGTCTTCTCTGAGAATAAGCCTATCTTATCAAAATACAAAAACTGAAATCGATCAGTTTGTTCAGGCGTTAAAAAAGGCGGTCGTTCATATAACAAGATCGATGAGGAGGTAACTATGGAATTTGACCATATATTAATTCGCTATGGTGAAATGTTTATAAAAGGGAAAAACAGGAAAAAATTTGAAAGTAAACTGCAAAGTAACCTAATTAAAAAGTTAAAAGAGTTTCCTGATGTTCGGGTTTCTAAAAAAGGAGAAAGAATGTATGTGCTGTTGAATGGATCAGACCCCCATTCAGTTATGAGGATGTGTCAGCAGGTCTTTGGTATACACACGTTAAGTTTTGCTATTAAAGTTAATAAGAGTGAGGAAGAAATTAAACAGGCTGCATTATTCGCCCTAAGCGATTCACCTGAAGCCCGGACCTTTAAAGTTTCATCCAAACGAGCGGACAAGGATTTCCCGATTCGTTCACAAGAACTGAATCATGTAATTGGAGGTTATGTGCTTTCAAATACAGAAGGGATCACGGTGGACGTGCATCATCCGGATGTTGAGTTAAAAGTAGAATTGAGAAATGGAGCTGCTTATATTACTGCAAAAGATTACCCAGGAGCTGGAGGTCTCCCTGTTGGGACATCTGGCAAATCCCTCTTGCTCCTATCAGGGGGCATTGATAGTCCGGTTGCAGGTTATTTAACTATGAAGCGAGGGGTTGAACTGGAGGCGATTCATTTTCACTCTCCTCCTTATACGAGTGACCGAGCTAAACAGAAGGTTCTGGACCTCGCCGCCGAACTTTCTAATTATGGCAAAAAGGTTAAAGTGCATATCGTTCCCTTTACGAACATCCAACAAAAGATACACCGGGAAATGCCGGAAGGATACAGTATGACGATCATGAGGCGAATGATGATGAGGATTAGTGAACTACTAGCGAATCGGGAAGGAATTCTATCCCTGACTACTGGAGAAAGTCTTGGACAAGTAGCCAGCCAGACAATGGAAAGCATGCATACAATAAATGAAGTAACCAACTTGCCAATCATCCGTCCGCTGGCTGCGATGGATAAGCTTGAAATCATCGATATATCTAGAAAGATCGGTACTTATGATGTATCCGTGCTGCCATATGAAGACTGCTGTACCATCTTTGTGCCGAAAGCTCCCAAAACTAAGCCAAAGAGGGAAAAAGCGAACTATTACGAATCAAAAGTTGATTTCAGCCAGGATATTGCAGAGGCAGTTGACAAATCCGTTGTGGTTGAAATGGATCGGAAACAGCAAGAACTGGATGAATTTGATGAATTGCTTTAGAAAAAGGAAACAGCTCACGATGCATATAGCATGGTGAGCTTTCTTTGTATACGATGATCTAGATGGGAAGGTTCTGCAAGCAAAATTGCATTGCTCTCTTTTAATTTACAATTTGAAGGGAATTCTGTATGGTAAATATAAAAATAGCTGGGAAGGGGCAGACAAATGAAGTTATGGTATGGTGGGAAAATATATACGATGAAAAAAGAAGGCGACTGGGTAGAGGCTGTTATCTCTGATAAAGGAACGATTGTGGCCACAGGTCACACTCAGGATCTTTACGCGGCGTACCAGGATGCGATAACAGAGGAAATCGACTTAAAAGGTGCTGTAATGTACCCTGGTTTTACGGATAGCCACCTTCATATCATTGGCCATGGTGAACGATTAATGCGTCTTGATTTGTCTTTCATGAAATCAGCAGAGGAAGTCAAACAAGCTTTAAGTCTTCATGCTGAACAGCTTGAAAAAGGGAAATGGATTATTGGGGAAGGCTGGAATGAGAATCAGTGGGAAGATAAGCGGATTATACATAAAAAGGAGTTAGATGAACTCACTCAGGACCATCCAATGATGCTTACGCGAGTCTGCCGTCATGCCTTACTAGCTAATTCAAAAGCAATGGAGCTTGCAGGTGTTACGGAGCGGACACCAGACCCTCAGGGCGGAGTGATTGTGCGTGATGAACACCTTGAACCAACGGGGTATTTTCACGACCAAGCACAGGATATAATTAAAAAGGCAACACCTGAGGTAACTCCACAGTATTTAAGAAAAGCAACAGAACTTGCTGTCAATGACATGCATGCACACGGACTGGTGGGCGGTCATAGTGAGGACCTAAATTACTATGGAGGCTTTAAAAAGACGTTTGATGCTTTTACCGATGTGATTAACGGGCAAGATGTGAAACTCAGGGCACATTTACTCGTCCACCATGGAGTGATTGAGGATATGGACACTGAGGGCTTAGGTTTTAAAAAAGGTACGGACTTTGTTGAACTTGGCGCGATGAAAATATTTGCGGATGGAGCGCTTGGTGGACGAACTGCCTGGCTCACAAAAGATTACGCTGACGACGCGGGGAACCAAGGTGTGGCTATCTATACGCATGAACAATTGAAAGAGCTAGTCTTAAAAGCACGGCAAAGACAGATGCCTGTTGCTGTGCATGCTATCGGGGATGCTGCGGTAGAGGCGATAGTTGATGTGATTAAAGAACACCCTCTTCAAACGGGAGAGAGAGACAGAATTATCCATGCACAAATTTTAAGTCCGGCTCTTATAAACAAACTTCAACAGCTTAACGTCATTCTTGATATTCAGCCGACTTTCGTTGCTTCAGACTTCCCATGGGTGATGGAACGTCTGGGTCTAGTCCGACTGAAAACCTCTTACTCCTGGAAAACTTTGCTGGATGAAGGGATTGTTTGTGCGGGAGGCTCTGATGCACCTATTGAAGAGATCGATCCATTGCTTGGAATCCGTGCTGCAGTCGATCGCAGGTCTACCTATGACAATGAAGTGTATCAGGTCGAGGAGCGTTTGACGGTTTATGAGGCTGTTTCTTTATATACGAAGGGGAGCGCCTATGCGATGGGGAAAGAAGATACTCACGGTCTTCTTGAAAAAAATTACGTCGCCGATTTTACCGTTCTAGACCGCGACTTATTTGCTCTTAAGCCACATGAATTAACTGATGCCACGGTTATGATGACCGTGGTAGATGGTGAAATTATGTATCAGCGCGTCTAAGTGAAAGCCAGGCACATATATGTGCCTGGCTTTTATCAATGATGCGGTTTATAAAAAGGTGCGCTGTACCCGTTCCCAATAAGAGTTATTTTTCAATTTGACTGTTTTAATAACTTTATCACTTAATTTCACAGTGATATCTTGAATATTTCGGATCGAAAAGGCCTCATTATCCATGCCGATGATCGGGTAATCGTTGCCGTCTTGCCGAACGCTCAATCGGAGAGTACGTTCAGAACTTAAAATAAATGATGATCCAAGTGTTCGATAACGATTGTTATTTAATGAGGCAAGTTCACTGACCTGGATGCACGGAAGTTTAGGATCCACTACTGCCCCTTTGGTTGATTTATTATAGCCAGTACTGCCTGTTGGAGTGGCTACAATCAGGCCATCGCCTCTAAAAGTCTCAAAATGAATCTCATCGATATAAACATCGATAACGATTGATTTAATCAATGTAGAACGAACGCTGCATTCATTTAGACAAAGGTAGTTTGACTCCTCATTCACTGTAGATTCGATAACCGGAAAGCGTCTGACCTCAAGTTCGGCGTGCAGCATGGAATGGACCATTTCATTATAATTGTCTAGATTAAAATCACAATACAACCCGGCTTCATCTTTCGTCCTAACACCAACGTATAGGCAATCCTGTCGAAAGCCAGTTTTTCTAACTGCCTGGAGGAAAGTGCCATCTCCACCTACAGATACGATGATATTTGCATCTTTTGCCTCGTCCACGATCGTAAAATCATTTTCATTGGCCAGCTGGTATAATGGTGCCAGTTTTTCTTCCAGCTCAGGGTCTGGATGGTAATAAAAATAGAGATTTCTGCGTTGATTATCCATGTGAGAAAGCCTCCTTCATATCGTTCATCATGTATTTTACCATCTTGATAAATAAATGGACAGATACTCTGTTAGCATGACCTGCTGAAATCTTGTAATAGAGAGGGATTGAAGTTGAAGTACGTGCTTATTTCCGTTATGGTTAGAAATAGAATTAAGCACGTTTGAGGAACGCATAATTAGCGGAGCGCAATGCGTTCCTTTCGTATGAAATTAGTTTTGAAGGAAGCAGAGGGATCGTAATGAAACAAGAAATGGTAGAGAGTTTATATGTTTGGATCGATGAAACAGCAACAATCATTGAAATGGATTTGAATGTAACGTACTTAGAGGCGGTTGCCGAAACATTGGATACGTTGTTTAATGGACAGCCATTTGAGGATATAGATGATCAGCTCTCGACTAAACTAACGAATCAGCTGTTGAAAATTAAAAGTGATGAGTATAGTAAAGAGGAGATACGTAAAGCTGTTCAACTTGCTATATTAAAAGGAATGAAAGATGCCACACAACAGCAGCATCTTATTACACCTGACTCCGTTGCCATGTTCATGGGTTATATAGCTTCTAAGCTATTTGAAGGTGAAGAGCAGTTGAAAGTATTTGATCCTGCGGCCGGGACAGGGAATTTAATGACAGCTGTACTCAATCAACTTGATATGGAGATTACAGCTTACGGTAGTGAAGTAGACCAGACATTGATTCAACTGGCTTTAGCTAATGCCAACTTGCAAAAAAATCACGTTGAGTTTTTCCATCAAGATAGTCTGCGGCCATTTTTAATGGAACCGGTAGATTTTGTTTTTGCGGATCTGCCTGTCGGTTATTACCCAGATGATGTCCAAGCTAAGCAGTATCAACTTAAGGCGGAAGAGGACCATTCGTATGCACATCATTTATTTATTGAACAAGGGTTAAACTATACAAAAGACGGCGGTTATTTAATGTTTATCGTTCCGAACTTTCTCTTTGATAGTGATCAATCTAAAGCGCTAAATGAATTTCTTAGAGAAGAGGCTCATATTGTAGGGATGCTGCAGCTATCAGACTCTCTTTTCAAAGATGAGAAGCACGGGAAAAGCATCTTAATTTTGCAAAAGAAGGGTGAGGGCACAACACCGCCTAAGCAGGCATTGCTCGTAAAACTGCCCTCCTTTAAAAATCCGGATGCAATGGCGGATATTCTGGCTCAAATGAATCAGTGGTTTCAAGATTATAAAACGATAGAAAAGTGAGAAAATAAGAAATATATCAAGTAAACGTTATCATATTCCTTAGTCCTTGAAAACGAGTCTGGCTGGTGGTTAAATGGTAGTGGCAGAAAGATACGAACCTATATTTAAGGGGATGAACAACGTTGAATAATATTCTTGCGATCAATGCGGGCAGTTCTTCTTTAAAGTTTCAATTGATTGAAATGCCTGATGAAACTGTCGTGACAAAGGGACTTATAGAGCGGATCGGACTAGATGACGCTGTTTTTACTATAGAGTATAATGGTGAGAAAGATAAAACTGTAACAGAAATTCCTGACCACAGTAAGGCAGTTTCTTTACTTTTAGCTAAGTTGACAGGGCTCGGAATCATCCAATCACTTGATGAGATTGATGGGGTAGGACACCGAGTCGTACATGGAGGCGAGCGGTTTAGCGATTCTGTCTTGATTACGGATGAAGTCATTCAGGAAATCGAAGATGTATCTGATCTTGCTCCGTTGCACAATCCTGCTAACCTAACCGGGATTCAAGCATTCAAGGAAATTATGCCAAATGTTCCTCACGTAGCCGTATTTGATACAGCTTTTCATCAGACGATGCCGGAACAATCGTACTTATATAGCTTGCCTTATGAATATTATGAGCAGTATGGAATTCGTAAGTATGGCTTTCATGGTACATCGCATAAGTATGTTTCTGAGCGTGCAGCGGAAATGCTGGGACGCCCTGTAGAGCAGCTTCGCCTGCTTTCCTGTCACCTTGGAAATGGAGCGAGTATTGCAGCTATTGAAGGCGGCAAATCCATTGATACTTCCATGGGATTTACTCCGCTCGCCGGTGTAACGATGGGAACTCGTTCAGGAAATATTGACCCAGCTTTAATTCCATTCATTATGGATAAAACTGGTAAATCAGCAAACGAAGTCATGAATGTATTAAATAAAGAAAGCGGAATGCTTGCTCTATCCGGATTCTCAAGTGATTTACGTGACATTGAGGAGAAAGCTTCAGTGGGTGATGAGCGTGCTGAACTTGCACTGGAGGTTTTTGCTAACCGTATTCACAAGTACATCGGTTCATACGCTTCTCGCATGCATGGGATCGATGGAATTATCTTCACAGCAGGTGTTGGGGAAAATAGTACCTCCATTCGTGAACGCGTTTTACGAGGTCTCGAGTTTATGGGTGTGTATTGGGATCCTTCACTTAACCAGGTGCGTGGGAAGGAAGCGTTCGTTAATTATCCGCATTCTCCTGTTAAAGTAATGGTCATTCCAACAAATGAGGAAGTTATGATTGCTCGCGATACAGTTGAAAAAGGATTATAAATAAAGAAATTCAAAGATAAAAATTTTCTCTCTAATTTTGAAATACACAATTTAATAAGAAGCTGGTGAGACTTTCTCGACAGCTTGTGAGTTAGACATCCTGTGTCTAGCTCTTTTTTTTGAAGAAATAACCTCTTCCAAATCATTTTCTTTTTCTTCCATTCGAGCTACAATTAAGTTAATGAAAGGTTTTTGAAGGAGTGGTGTTTTTGACAAAGAAACCAGTGTTAGAAGGTATTGAGATGTGGCGAGAGCACCAATCAAGTTATCAAGCCAATGACTTTGAGATGATGTATGATGATTGGATCCGTGAATCTTTCAGCCGCATCAATCCAGATATAAAACAAAAGTTCTTTTCAAAACTGGATGGCTGGTTATTCCATACCCACGCTTTCCTTCAGGGTTCTGCCTTCCAAAACGATGCACGAGAACGCATATTAACGGTTGGTCGGGTTTTTCAGTCGAATGTTACTCATATTGAAGATATGAAGCAGTTGGATGTCAATCAGTTAACGTACATAGCAGATCAGCAGGTAGCAAGAGGACGTTTGTATTCTTTTGCCCAAGGCGGATTAACTGGCACGGGAGGCTGGCTGCTGCTTGGGATAGACTTCCCGCTGATGACTATATTGAATCTGCGGGCTGTTCAGTTAATTGGTTTAACATTTGGACATGAAATGAATCATCCCTATGAGATGATGATTTCGTTTAAAGTATTTCATGCATCTATGCTTCCTAAGCGACTCCAGGCAGCTGCATGGGATCAATTAATAGATGAAGTTAAGCTGACTCCGCACTCCTATGTGTATGAAGGAGAGGATCAACTTACAGACGAAACGTGGTTTGAGCAGCCGATGAAGCAGGCGTTCAAGTCACTCTTTATCCTCATGTTCAAAAGAAAACTAACCCAGGGCATCCCTCTTATTAGTGTAGCGGTAGGTGCTTATTCTAACTACCAATTGACGAAGCAAATGACCGAATTTGCTATGAAATTTTACCAGTACCGGCATTTATTAAGTGAGAAGGAGGTATAGGAAATGGGAGTGGAGCAACATAAACAAAGCGCACCTCATACAGTTCGCTGCAGCGTCCTTACCATTAGTGATACAAGAACGAAGAAAATGGATAAGAGCGGGCAATTAATGATAGATAAACTCGAAGCTGCGAACCATCAAATAAACGACTATCGAATAGTCAAAGATGAGATAAACGCTATAAGGAGTGCAGTGCAGCAAGGGGTGACGGATGAAGAGATTGATGTCGTGTTAACGAATGGGGGTACGGGGATTGCGAAGAGAGATGTAACGATCGAAACCGTGACGTCCATGTTTGACAAAGAAATTCCTGGCTTCGGTGAGTTATTTCGCATGCTCAGCTTTACTGAGGACATCGGTTCGGCCGCGCTTTTATCTCGAGCAACAGCCGGAGTAACTCATAGGACAGCTGTTTTTTCTACTCCTGGTTCGAGCGGTGCAGTGAAGCTAGCTATGGATCGTCTGATTTTACCTGAGATTACTCATGTGGTAAGAGAAGTCCAGAAAGATTACTGAATGAAAGAACAAAGATAAACATAGTGGAAGAAAGAACAGAGGATGATCGACTAAATATATCGAACATCCTCTGTTTTGTGGGACCTATTCAATTAGTTCTCATCTGCTTCATCTTCACGTACAACGAGTACATCGCAGCTTGCATATCTTATTATATGTTCGGAAACACTGCCGATAAAGAAGCGCTCCATGACGTTTAAGCCGGTAGCCCCACAAATGATTAAATCGGCTTGATGCTTAGGAGCGACATCTTTTGCAATTTTCACTTTAGGGGAGCCGTAATCAATATCAATCACTACATTGGTTACACCTGCGGCTTCTGCCTTGCTTCGGTAATCCTCAAGTAACTCCGTAGCGTATTTCTCGGCACGAATAGCGAGCGAACGGTCGTAGGCCTCTACAGTTGAAAACGCGCGGGTGTCAACAATGTGGGCAAGAATTAACTTTGATTGATTCCGATTAGCGATATCGATGGCCTTATTAAAGGCTACCTCCGCAGTTTCAGACCCATCAACGGCGACGACGATATCTTTGTACTCAAATGTCATCATGAACTCTCCCTTCCTTTAATTACCTTTATTATAACATGACAAAAGTTGTGGTAGTGCTTACTTATGAAAGCGATTCGTAATTTTTCTCATATTAGGAAATTTCCCAAAATATACATATAGAGGCATTTGAGCTGAACGTTAATCTTTGTTTGTAGTACAGTATATGTATAACAGTTAATATTCACAACTGGAGCCAGAATCAAAAGAATAATGCTTCCCACATGGTATTATTATCATAAAAATAGACCATAATTACCCGAGAAAAGAAGGGAGAATACATATGCGCCACGCAATCATTACTGCAGGTACGAAAGGGTTAGGTAAGAAAGTAACCGAGCAATTTCTCAAAGCTGGTCATTCGGTTACCGTTACCTACCGAACCGATGAAAGAAAAGCTAAAGAGCTTGTGGAACAATATAGCGACATAACAGATAGGATCCAATTGGTCCAAGTAGACGTTACCTCTCAATCTGATTTACAACAACTAGTCAATTCAGCAGTAAGCCGCTTTGGAAGGATAGATTTTCTAATCAATAATGCAGGACCTTATATTTTTGAAAGGAAAAAATTGGCCGATTATAGTGATGACGAATGGAACGCTATGATCAGGGGGAATCTTGACGCTGCGTTTTATTTGCTGAAACAGATTATTCCGATTATGAGGACACAATCGTTTGGACGAATTATAAACTATGGCTTTCAAGGAGCGGGATCTTCATCAGGATGGATTTATCGCTCGGCCTTTGCTGCTGCCAAAGTTGGTTTAGTGTCTTTAACGAAAACGATCGCCTTTGAAGAAGCTGAAAATGGCATTACATCGAACATGGTGTGTCCAGGCAATATTACCGGGGAAATGAAAGAAGCGTCTATCGAACAAGGCAAGAAAAAGAAAGATGATAAAACACCGATCGGCAGACCTGGAACCGGTGAAGATATCGCTCGGACGATCGGTTTCCTATGTGAAGAGCAGTCCGATATGATAACAGGGACCATCTATGAAGTCACGGGTGGATTAGATGTCATTAATCGATATCGCTGAAAGAAATACTTCGCTTTATTGATAATGACTATAGTTTCGTCCGCGAATTTGATACAATGAAAGGGCTTACAGAATAGTCTTCTGTTCACTTGTAAAAAATGAGGTTATAGCTGAATTCGACAGGAAGGATGCTCCTGGATCGAATCGAAGTAGGAGGTCGAGTATTCGTGAAAATAGGTGTACCCAGAGAAGTGAAAAACAACGAAAACCGTGTCGCCATGACACCAGCTGGAGTGGTCACTTTATTAAATTCAGGCCACCAGGTTTTTGTGGAAACCAATGCAGGCGTTGGTTCAAGTTTTACAGATGAACAATACAAAGAAGCTGGTGCTACAATCGTATCAACTGCAAAAGAGGCATGGGGACAGGAAATGGTTATGAAAGTGAAAGAACCGCTTCCTGAAGAATATGATTTCTTTTATGAGGGACTTATCTTATTTACTTATTTACACTTAGCTCCTGAACCTGAATTAACAAAAGCTTTGATCGATTGTAAAGTAGTCGCTATTGCTTACGAAACGGTACAGCTAGCAAATGGTTCACTTCCATTGCTTACGCCGATGAGTGAAGTGGCAGGACGAATGGCTTCCCAAATCGGAGCACAATTTTTAGAGAAGTCTCACGGCGGCAGAGGTGTCCTTCTCGGGGGGATTCCTGGAGTGAGAAGAGGAAGAGTAACTATCATAGGCGGCGGTGTAGTAGGAACAAATGCAGCCAAAATTGCAATGGGACTTGGGGCTGATGTTACGATCATCGACCTGAACCCTGAACGTTTGCGTCAGCTTGATGATATTTTCGGTTCAGACATTAATACTTTGATGTCCAATCCATTAAATATACAAGAAGCACTGGAAGAGTCTGATTTAGTTGTCGGAGCTGTTCTTATTCCGGGAGCGAAGGCGCCGAAGCTTGTAACAGAAGAAATGGTGAAATCGATGCCGGAAGGATCAGTCATTGTGGATGTTGCCATTGATCAGGGGGGGATTTTTGAAACAACTGATCGAATTACCACCCACGATGACCCGACATATGAAAAACATGGCGTCTTACATTACGCTGTAGCTAACATGCCTGGGGCAGTTCCGCGAACCTCAACGATCGGTTTGACTAACGTGACGGTCCCGTATGCTCTGCAGCTTGCCAACAAAGGATATAAACAGGCTAGTAAGGACAATGAAGCACTTATTAAAGGAGTCAATACTCTCGATGGCTATGTAACTTATCAGGCAGTAGCTGAAGCCCATGGCCTTGATTATGCTAGTGCGAATGAATTATTAAAAGTATAACTTGTCAAACAGTAGGACTTCCCTTCGTTCTACTGTTTTTTTATAAAAAGTTATAATAAAATGAAACCAAGTACGGGTTTATCCCGTACATACAGGTACGAGGTCTTAGTTGAAGAGAGGTGAGCATTTGGGATTATTTTCAAGGTTGTTTTCCAATAAAAAAACAGAAACTCCTGAAGTGAAGGAAAGAACTGTTCTTAATATTCAGGTAGGAGATATCATTACATTTGACCTTGTGGATTATGAAGTGGTTGGCAAAATTACCTACCGTGATGGGTCTTATGAATGGTATTCCTATCAGCTGCTGGAAGGTACTAATATAAAGTGGCTTTCTGCTGAGATGGATGATGAACTGGAACTTGGTATATATGAGACAATTAAGCTTCCGCAGGATTCCTTTCCAAAGCAAATTGAATATGAAGGCACTTCTTATCATAAGGATGAGGAGGGTGAAGCCTATGTGACGGGGGAAGGCCGGAGCAAGAATATCAATGGCCGGACCACTCGTTATGCTGAGTACATTTCAGAGGATGAAGAAACATACCTGTCTTTAGAATCGTGGGGCAGTGAAGTTGAAGTAAGCTACGGATATGATATCGAAGCTTATGAAATAAAAATCATAGCAGGTTCTAAATAATAAGGAGGATATGAAATGTTTAAACTTTTTAGTCGTGTCAAAACCGTTGTCGGTGCCGAGCTTAATTCCATGTTAGATAAAGCTGAAGATCCAGTCAAAATGCTGGAACAGTTCATGAGAGATATGGAAAGTGACATCCGTGATGCGGAAAGTGCAGTAGCAAAGCAAATCGCTAATGAAAAAATGTTAAAACGTAAGTATGATGACTCACAGGCATTAAGTGATAAACGTATGAAACAAGCTGAGAAAGCTATTGAAGCAGGTAACGAAGATTTAGCCCGCCGTGCACTCGAAGATAAAAATAATCATCAGGAACAGGCTGACCAATTTAAAGCTTCCCATGAACGTGCTGAGCAAGATTCGAATAATCTTCGTACAAAACTTGATGAAATGAAGAAAGAATATCAGGAAATGAAGTTGAAAAAGGATTCGCTTAAAGCAAGAGCGGAATCAGCCAAAACACGTACAAAGATGAACCGCACCATGTCAGGCATTGGCGGTGATGAGTCACGTCAAGGGGTTGAGAGAATGGAAGAGAAAGTCATGCAGTATGAAGCAGAAGCTGAGACCAGTGAGGACCTTTCCAAATCTAATCGCTCCCTCGATGATGAATTCGATGCTTTAGATGATAAAAATAGTGTAGATGATGAATTAGCTGCCCTTAAAAAGAAAATGAATAAAGAGTAAATGGCAGGAAGTTGAATCGTGCCTGACTTTACGTCGGGCACGTGTATTTTTTTGATGAAGGGAGGGGTTGCACGTGAGAAGTTTTGGCGGGGTCATAATTGTAGTAATCATTGCGGTGGTACTAGGTATGAATATGTTTGGAAATAATAATGGTTCTAGAGGGATTTCCGGCTCTTATACAGAAGATACATACGAAGAGCTGCCTGATGAACCATCCCGAAGTGAAATTATTGATAACATCAATAACTCTAATTCATCATCCATTGAAGAATTAGTCAGACAGGGTTTTCCTTTACTTGATACAGTCAAGACGGACAGAGGAATTTCCGAAATTTATATGACACAGGAGCTTTCGATGCAAAAGGTCGCTGAACTCCTTCAAAAGAATATTTCACCTGAAGAGATGAGCAAACGAAACAATGGGAAACAAGTACTCGTTTATCCTGAAAACTTTGTAATTTTGCAGGAAAGCGATGCGGAACCTGATCTTGTCTTAATTGAATTATCCAGTGATGAATTTGTACGAAACCATTATTCGCCGAGCTTTTTCCAAGGTTTATTAGCCTATTCTTTATTGAATCGAATGCTCGATTCTGATGATTGGGCAAGGAAACGTGCATCAACCTGTAAGTCTACAGGTAATTGTTACGGCGGTTATAGCACGTACGGAGGATACAACTCAGGAACTCCCGGATCATTTCGCGGCTCTTCAAACCGCGGGGGCGGACCTGGTGCAGGAAAATAAGGAGGGAAATGAATGGGACCATTTATAGCTACATTAGGATATTTTGCTTTAGGCGTTGTTGTTGTCGTGATTGGTTTATTTATATTTGAATGGCTTACGAAGCAATATAAGGATTGGGATGAAATAAGTAACGGAAATCAAGCTGTCGCTATGTCGATTTCAGGGAAGGTTATTGGAATTTGTATTATCTTATCTTTTGCCATTTATCACAGCTTTACGTTATGGGATACTTTGATTTGGGGAGCTGTGGGTGTCGTATTGCAAATGGCTACTTATTTATTATTTGAATTATTTATGAGGAAGTTTTCTGTAGAAACCAAGCTTAAGGAAAATAATACAGCTGTTGGAATTGTTTCTATGGGTGTATCCATCGGGCTGGCTTTTGTAATTGGCGCCTCCATTACATAAGCAGCACAAGTGTAACTTTTTAATCAAAAAAGAATGTTTATTGAGCCGCTATGGAGTACTGATTCATAGTGGCTTTTTAAAAGCGATTGTTTGATGTAGGAGTGAAAACAATGAATAATGAAGCCGTTAGAAAGAGCAGGGTAATTTATTGGGCTTCTGGAATTGTCTCGATTTGTGGCATTATTTTTGAAGTGTTGTTCGGAGCGTTGGGATCATACATACTTGGAGATGGCGTGAAACAATATACGTTGACGATAAGTTTATTTTTAACTGGTATGGGGATTGGCGCCAGTCTTAGTGAGAAAGTTATGAAACGATTGATCATCACATTTGTATGGATCGAATTTATGGTTGCCTTAATCGGTGGATTCTCAAGCTTTATGATGTTTGGGATGACTGCATTTGCTCCTGCAGGTTCGGATGCCTTATTTCTATATTTAATCACATTCACGGTCGGGGCGCTCACCGGAGTAGAATTGCCGATTTTGATTCGAAAAGCCAATGAAATTGGTGTGGAACTAAGCAGGAGTACTGCGCGAGTTTTATTCTCAGATTATGCCGGAGGGTTAATTGGCGGATTGTTGTTCGCTTTTTATTTACGGCCGCAAATGGGGATGGTGAAGAGTGCTTTCTTCGTCGCTTGTATTAATCTTGGAGTAGCTGTTATTGTCCTGTACCTGTTTCGCTATGAAATAAAAAAAATGGCCATTCATGTCACAGCGGCTGTGGTGATAGGTGTATTATTAGTCGGAGGTTTATTTTTCGGAGAAGAAATGGCTTTTTCCTTCGAACAAAAACTCTACAAGGATCCGATTATTTATATGGAAGAAAGTGCTTATCAAAAAATCGTTCTAACTAAAGAACAGGGTGATACACGATTATATTTAAATGGGTCACTTCAGTTTAGTTCCTCCGATGAACACCGGTATCACGAAACGCTCGTTCATCTTCCGATGGCGCAGGCGGAAAGCCACAAAGAGGTGCTTGTCCTTGGAGGCGGTGATGGTTTAGCCGCTCGCGAGTTGTTAGAGTATTCGGATGTTGAAGAGATTACCCTCGTGGACCTCGATCCTGCGGTTACAAATCTGGCCAAGACGAACCACCATTTATTTAAATTAAATGAAGGGTCACTTCTCGATGAGAGAGTTACTGTTCATAATAAAGATGCGTTTCAGTTTCTTGAAAAAGCAGAACAGTTTTATAATGTGATTATTATTGATTTACCCGATCCAAACAACGAAAGTCTCAATAAACTATATACAAGAGAATTCTATTCACTTGTTAGAAATCACTTAGAGCCTGGCGGAGCAGCCATGATTCAGGCAACGAGCCCTGTGTTTGCCACAGAAGTTTATTGGACTATCAGTGAAACGGTAGCTGCCACAGGGCTGAATATTGAAAACTTTCATGTAGGGATTCCTAGTTTCGGAGATTGGGGATTTGTGATGGCAAGTCGTGAACCTATTGATGTAAGTCAGCTTGAGATAACTAAAGAAACAGAATTTCTAACAAGTGACTTATTAAAATCTCTGACCGTGTTTGGAAAGGATGAAGATCGGGAAATTGTAAACAAGGACGGGGAAATCGTCTCATTAGAACCTAATACATTAATTGATCCTAACCTCATTCAGAAATATGAGCACGCATGGCAATATTACTGATGAGGGTAAAAGGTAAAAAAGGAGTGTAAGTGTGAAAATATCTTATCATGGACATTCTGTTGTAAAAGTTGAAACTCATGGGAAAACAATCTTGTTTGATCCCCATATTTCTGACAATGGCAATACCGATTTAAATGCTGAGGATGTACAAGCTGATGTCATTTTATTAACACATGGTCACAATGATCACGTGGGGGACACTTTCTCGATAGCAAATCGCTGTGAGGCACAAATCATTGCTCCGTTTGAGTTAGCCTCCTATTTAGGCAGTAAAGGGTTAAATGCCCATCCAATGTATATTGGAGGCAGTAAGCAATTTGACTTTGGGGAAGTGAAATTCACCCAGGCATTCCACGGTTCCTCTTATACGGAAGAGGATGGCACGATTGTTTATACAGGAATGCCCACCGGAATTTTATTAACCATTGAAGGAAAAACGATTTTCCATGCGGGGGATACCGGATTGTTTACAGATATGAAGATGATTGGCGAACGAAATGATATTGACCTGGCATTCCTTCCAATTGGAGATAACTTTACAATGGGACCTGAGGATGCATTAACTGCTGCAGAGTGGCTCAATGCGAAACAGGTAGTTCCTATTCACTACAACACCTTCGATTTAATTAAGCAGGACGGGGAAGCTTTTGCTTCGAAAGTGAAACCGGGCAAAGGAAAAGCGTTACAACCAGGCGATACAATTGAGATATAAAGGATAGGTGGACCCGCGGAGATTCCGCGGGTCTTTTTGTGGGTTATCAGCTAATAAATTTAGACGAACTTTCACATTAGCCGCTGTAATTCCTTTACAAAAGTATGGTTGAGAAGATATTCCTTTGTTTATGTTGTGAAAATTGCGGTTAAACTGTATCACTAGTATAATAACAATCAGCAATTAAGTTACTAGTACAGTTAGAAAGATTGGTGAGGAAAAATGGCTACCAAACATGAGCAGATTCTGGACCATATAGACTCCCTCTCGGTTGGAAGTAAAATCTCAGTGAGGGGAATTGCAAAAGCTCTAAATGTAAGTGAAGGAACTGCATACCGTGCGATTAAGGAAGCAGAAAATCAGGACCTTGTCAGTACGATTGAACGCGTAGGGACGATCCGGATTGAGAAAAAGAAAAGAGAAAACATTGAACGGTTAACCTTTGCTGAAATTATTAACATAGTAGACGGTCAAGTGCTTGGAGGGCGGGAAGGGTTATACAAAACGTTAAGTAAATTTGTCATCGGAGCTATGAAGCTGGATGCCATGATGCGTTACACGGAAGCCGGCTCGCTTCTGATTGTTGGAAACCGGACGAACGCTCATGAGCTCGCAGTAAAAGAAGGAGCAGCAGTGTTGGTTACTGGCGGTTTTGATACCACAGATGCCGTTAAACGGCTTGCTGATGAAAAGAAACTGCCTGTTATTTCAACGAGTTACGATACATTTACGGTTGCTGCCATGATCAATCGTGCCATCTATGATCAGCTTATTAAAAAGGAAATTGTGTTAGTTAATGACATTTATACACCCTTCGATGAAGCAAAATTTTTAACAACGAAAGATTGTGTGCAAGACTGGCATCGGTTGAATGAAGAAACATTGCACAGCCGATACCCTGTAGTGGATTTAAAGAATCGGGTTGTTGGGATGATTACGTCTAAGGACGTGATTGGAAAGGAAAAGCAGATTAGAATAGATAAGGTAATGACGAAGAATCCGATGATCGTTCATACGAAGACGTCTTTAGCTAATGCAGCCCATATGATGGTCTGGGAAGGGATTGAACTTATGCCTGTCGTTGACCCGGCACATAAGCTTCAAGGGATTATCTCAAGACAGGATGTATTAAAAGCGCTTCAGCAAATTCAGCGCCAGCCTCAAGTGGGAGAAACCATTGATGATCTCATCACAAGCCAGCTTGAGTTAGGGGAAACGGAAAATGGGGAGTACTCATTAAAAACAAAAGTGACTCCACAAATGACCAATCAGCTTGGGACTATGTCCTATGGGGTGTTTACCTCGCTTATTACGGAATCTACCAGCAGATTGCTGACTAAGCATAAAAAAGGAGATTTGGTAGTTGAAAACATATCTGTCTTTTTCATAAAGCCCGTCCAATTAGAGAGTGAAATTGAGATCAAGCCTGAGATACTGGAAGTGGGCAGGAAGTTTGCCAAAGTGGATGTAGAGGTACACCATGATCAGTCTATCGTCGGTAAGGCATTATTAATGGCTCAGCTTATAGATAGATAAAACAGCCGGCTCAAAACGGATCGCCATCCGTATCTATGGAGCCGGCTGTTTCTCGATAAGAATAGTGAACTTAGGAGGAAACACGGTGTTTTCTATATTCATTTCGGTAATGGCGTGTCATTTTTACGCCGAGTCGAAATTGGAAACCACCTATTACAAGGAATAGAATACCAATAAACAACGAAAGTTGAGTTTCATAATAAAGGTATTGGTTGATCCCGAAGAAAAAAACAAAGATTCCAAGGAAGACCTTCGCTTTACTGTTCATATAAGATTGTTCTAAAGGATCGCGAGACTTTACAAGCATTACTTTATAGTAAATATAAAGCACAAATGAGATAAGGATAATAATTGGGAAAATGATCAATCTAAATCGACTCCTGATGATAAATAGTTACTCATTAATTGTAGCTTGTTTCACATGGTTTTGCTACCTATCACACTTACTTTTGTGTTTTAATTAAAATAGGAATGATAGAGAGAGGGTTGAAATGATGTTAATAAGAGAGATTGCCGAAACTATACTACATTATGAAACGATTATCATACATCGCCACGTGCGTCCAGATCCAGATGCAATTGGTTCTCAGGCGGGCCTTGCTGAAATGATACAGCATAGTTTTCCTTCGAAGAAAGTGATGATCACAGGCGAAGATGAGCCTTCCCTTCATTTTTTGGCAGAAATGCATGAGGTTTCAGATAAGGACTATGAGGGAGCGCTTGTGATTGTTTGTGATACAGCGAATCAAGCGCGCATTGATGATCAGAGGTATAAGAAAGGCGATAAACTAATTAAAATTGATCATCACCCGGTCGTAGATGATTATGGTGACAGGAGTTGGGTGAATACAGATGCCAGTTCTACATCTGAAATGGTTTACACGTTTTATAAGGAGACATCTGACTTAGGGTTTACATTTAATAATCAAGCAGCAAGGTTGGTGTATGCTGGAATAGTCGGTGATACTGGACGCTTTCTGTTCCCTAGTACAACGAACCATACGTTAACATCAGCTGCTGAGCTTGTTAACTATAACTTCGATCGACCTGAGTTGTATAATAATATGTACAAGACCTCTATAAATGTGGCTAAATTAAAAGGATATGTGCTTCAAAACTTTACCTTAAACGAAGCAGGGTATAGTACAGTGCGTCTCCCCAAGGAAATACTTGAAAAACACAACGTGACACCAACAGAAACAAGTGCTCTCGTGGGATTGCTTGGAGATATTGAAGGAATTCTGGCTTGGGCCTTTTTTGTGGAGGAAGAAGACGTAATTCGTGTGCGGCTGCGTTCCAAAGGACCTGTTGTGAATACAATTGCCGCTAACCATAATGGAGGCGGACACCCGATGGCGGCAGGGGCTTCTGCATATTCGTGGGAGGAAACAGACGAAATCGCCAAAGAATTAGAGGCTGTTTGTCGGGCGTTTCGTTCATAATAAAGTGTCAGCAGGAACCAATGAACCTGCTGACACTTTAATGATCAATCTCAATGGATAAGCTGATCAGGAGCTCATTTGCGATAACTAGTTGTTCAACGGTTAAGTGGTAGATGAAATCGTCGACTTTGAACTGCTTGTTTTCTATCGCAGAGATAATTATTTCTCTTTGTCGGGAAATTTCTTCAATTTTGCTGCCGGTTACAGATGTTAATTGATCTTTCACCATAGAGGAGAGCTGATGTTGTGTGAGTTTATCCACTTCCAAATCCTTGGCATTCTGAAATTCAACAGTAATTTCTTGTACGGTCAGTCCTTCTTTATGTTCTTCCTCCTCCTCTTCTTCGGCGTTAAGCAGATTTTCATATTTAGCTTCTGCATCCTTAAGCTTCGTCGATAGTTCAATGTTTTCTTCCACCAATTGCTCCTGTAACTGACCATTGATAAATACGAATAGTAAATATCCGATGATGATCCCAAATACCATGCCTGCGTAGAAGCGTCGCCACTCGGTACTTCTAACCTGGGGAGGAATGTACATTAAGTAACCTCCTCACCAAGCAGGAATTCGAATAGTAGAAGGGCAGCTTGGACACCTCCCATTGCTGAGACGATAATCATTACCTGTTTGAATAAGTCAAATGTTGAACCGTCAAAAATTCCTCTTTCAAAATTACTGATGGCATCAAACGTTCCTCCAATTGCAGCTACTATTGCCCAGATCCTTAGTGCTTTTGCAATTCTATACATCGATGTCAGAGGTGCTTCGCCGGTGAGGAAACTGCCGATACTGCCGATTAATGTTCCGCCCATTATCACACCAAAAGCAATAAAAAAGCATTGGATCATAGATACGATAAGCCTTTCCTCTTCCATCTCGTCCCTCTTTCTTAAAAAGTTATTTTCGTGAGTCAATTTCATAATGGCTCCTTAACAAAATAAAGACTGATAAATCACTTTCTATTCCAATTGCTCCACTATCGTCCTGTTGTTGAATTTGATTAAGGTTCCGTATTTTTAATATGAGAATGGGGGTGGGAAACCACTCGCTTTCCACGGGGAAGACGGCAAGTCTCCTCGGTCTGTGACCTCCGGGGTCTCGCTAGTCTTTCCTTTCCCGTAGGAGTCTCGCAGTTTCCCACCCCTCATTTCGTTAATCAGAGCAACGGAACCACCTTAATAAAAATCGGAACGGACTCTTTGAGAAAGTCTTTTGAATAATTGCATTACAGCAAATGTAAAGGTCGTGATGATTCTGAAAAAACATATCGCAAGGGGGAGAGGGGGAAAGCGACTCCTTACCCAACTCCCCCTCTCCACTCAGACATTCGGAATCGTTTTTTCAAGATGTGGGCCTTATCTAATAAAATTTTTTAAATTTTCTACTTGCGTAGACTTGTGAGGTGCATCCTTTTCTTACTTACCAAGCCCCTTGCAGTGCAAAGGTAGAGAATTATGAAATTGGTTCATGTAAGAAAAGATATACTTATTACTCAAAATATTCTTTGCTTTAGAGAAATATGCAGGAGGCTTTCTTAGGTGGACTAACTTCCATATAATATAAGGTAGAAAGAAGGTGGCCCCGATGTCATTTACACATTTACATGTACATAGTGGATACAGCCTAATGAACAGCACGATCCAAATCCCTTCTCTTGTAAAAAAAGCGAAAGAGCTCGGGTTCACTTCCCTTGCGCTCACGGATGACAATGTAATGAGTGGAGCCATTGCTTTTTACAAGGCTTGTCTTGAAGCAGGGATAAAGCCAATATTAGGAATGAGAATCCATCTACGGTATAAGGGAGAATTCTTCCCAGTCGTATTACTTGCTAAAAGTAAACAGGGCTATCAGGAGCTGCTGTCTATAAGTTCACTGAAGCAAAAGTCTGAAGAGGTATCCTTGGAGGACATATCATTGTCCCACGCGCATCTCATTGCAATTATTGCTGTTTCTGAAACTTCTTGGGGATCTGCAATCCTTAATGGCATGACTGACAGCGTTAGGGATGACTTGACAAACTGGCGTTTTTACTTTGATGAAGTATTTTTTGGTGTGAAAGATTATGGAGTTCACATAGAAAGGCAGCTTCATCAGCCTTTGAAACAGTTATCAAATGAAAGCGGTATTCCTGTGACAGCGATGAATGAGGTACGGTATCTTGATCGGGATGACGTTGAGGCATACGAATGTTTGCGAGCCATTGATCGTGATGGAATATTTACGCCTGAAGAGTTCAGCAGTCCCCATCAATATTTAAAACCTTCCGAAGAAGTAGAAAATTATTATAAAGATTGGTGGCCAGAAGTTCTGGAAGCGAACCAGGCCATTGTAGAGTCCTGTAACGTCCAGATTGAACTGGACCAGCAGCTAATCCCTTCATTTCCTGTACCGGACGGAAAATCCTCTGCTCAATATTTACGCTTTCTTTGTGAAAGTGAATTAGATAATAAGTATCCAGATAACCAAGAGATTGCTGAAAAAAGATTGGAGCACGAGCTGAGAGTCATAACGTCTATGAATTTTAGTGATTATTTTCTTATTGTTTGGGATTTTATCGACTATGCAAGGAAGGCTGGAATGGAAGCGGGACCAGGGAGGGGATCGGCTGCTGGATCAATTGTTAGTTATTTATTAGGCATAACCCAGGTTGATCCCTTGGAATATCAACTGTTTTTTGAACGATTTTTAAACCCCGAGCGGTTGAGTATGCCTGATATCGATATTGATTTTCCGGATGACAGACGTGATGAAGTCATTGAATACGTAGCGAATAAATATGGCAGGGAGCATGTTGCTCAAATTTGTACGTTTGGTACATTTGCTTCAAGGAGTGTACTCCGAGAGCTGTTTAAAACGATGAACGTAGATCACAGAGATGCTTCCTTTATCTTGAATCATATTAAAGGAGGTTCCTCCAGTAAATTAAGGCAGCAAGTACAGAAATCTGCTGCTCTAAAGGAATACATTCGCTCGTCTCCTCATTTACAAAAGGTGTTTCAGTTAGCGAGTAAGCTGGAAGGGCTGCCGCGTCATGTTTCAACCCATGCAGCGGGGGTGGTCATCAGTGAACAGCCGCTTGTACATTATACTGCCTTGATGCAAGGACAAAGTAATGTTCAGCTTACTCAATATGCTATGGGGGACATCGAGGCTGTCGGCCTGTTAAAAATGGACTTTCTTGGCCTTCGAAACCTCACGCTGATGAGAAAAATTGAAAATAAAATTCAGCATTACAAAGATGCGGACTTTTCCATTAAAGGTATTCCACTTGATGATAAAGAAACATTTGAACTGCTACAGAGGGGAAAAACAAATGGCGTGTTCCAGCTGGAGTCTCAAGGGATGAAGGATGTCCTTCGCCGATTAAAACCAAGTCATTTTGAAGATGTTGTTGCCGTTAACGCTCTTTATCGCCCTGGTCCAATGGAATATATCCCAGTGTATATCAATAGAAAGCATGGAATAGAGGAAGTAGATTATCCTCACCCAGATTTGCAGCCTATTTTATGGTCCACTTTTGGAGTGCTTGTATACCAAGAACAAATTATGCAAGTCGCTCAGAAAATGGCAGGATACTCCTTAGGAGAAGCTGACTTATTGAGACGGGCAGTAAGTAAGAAACAACGAGAGGTTCTAGTACGGCAGCGAGAGCAATTCGTCACGAGAGCGGTAGACATAGGTTATGCTGAAAATGTGGCGAATGAGTTGTTTGACTGGATCGTCAGGTTTTCAAATTATGGCTTTAATCGCAGTCATGCTGTGGCCTATAGTAAAATTTCTTATCAGTTGGCTTTCCTGAAAGCACATTACCCTTCATATTTTTTAGCGGAACTCATTAATTCAACAATAGGGGACCGGGATAAGTTATCAATATACTTACGAGAGGCAAAAGATTTAGGGGCGTCATTAAAAGGGCCATCCATCAACAAAAGTCACATATATGCTCGTGATGAGCATGGATCAATTCGGTTAGGTTTTTTATCTATTAAAGGAGTTGGATTTCAAGCATCTCAGGCAATCTTAAATGCCAGAAAAGCAGCCCCGTTTAAACATTTAAATGACTTTTGTTTAAGAGTGCGGAATAAAGAAGTTACAAGATCTGTGATTGAATCCTTGATCATGGCAGGTGCGTTTGATGACTTACAACAAAATCGAGCAAGTCTGCTCGCCAGTATTGATCAAGCTTTAGAGCAAGGGGAATTGTTTAAAGAGTTTCAAGACCAGCCCGGACTTTTCAGTTCAGATTTGGACTTGGGCAGGCAAATGTTGAAAGTCGACCCTTTTCCTGTTTTACAGCAGCTTTCAATGGAGAAAGAAGTATTAGGCACCTATCTATCCGAGCATCCGCTTGAAGTTCACCGTCAACAACTTACTCGCCAGAACATTAGTTTATTAAAAGATGTTCTTCGGAAAACAGATGCAAAATCTGTTAAATCAGCTGTCGTCATTGAACAGTTGAAAGAGATTAGGACGAAGCGCGGGGACCCAATGTCGTTCTTAACAATTAGCGATGAAACGGCAGAAATGGACGCTGTTCTTTTTCCGGAGATCTATCGAAGTGCGAAACAATGGATTTCGGAACAAATGCTAGCCGTTATAGAAGGGAAGGTAGAAGAACGAAACGGGCGTAAACAATGGGTGATTTCTTCAATTTTCCCCTTAGATGGCGAGGAGGAAACGAATCATTCTGGACGGAGACTGTTTATAAAAACGAGCCTATCTGAAGAAAAACAGACATTGGCAAGATTGAATAAATTATCGACCTACTTTCCAGGAGAAACACCAGTACTGCTCTTTCGGTCTGAGGACCGTAAAACGTATCAATTAAGTGAATCTTATTCTTTAACTGTTTCTGAAGAATGCTTACGAAAACTTCATGAGTTTTTCGGTCCATCTTCCGTTGCTTTACGATAATGGCTCGTCCAACCAGATGCTAGTGATGTGAATTAAAAGTATCGTTGAATCTTTTTTTCTGATTCAAGTAAAATTAGTCGATCCCTTCTTGTGGCTTCTTTTTGGGAAGAATAGCTTTAGTGCATATTCTTTACAGCCCATATCGATCTGTTATAATGGAGAGGTTAATAGTGGTCTGACCACCAAAATCGGCTTTATTCTATCTGTTATAAAGGAGCGTGTACTCGTGTCAAATTTGCGTGATGAAGCATTGCACATACATCGTGCTAATAAAGGAAAACTGGAAACTAATTCAAAGGTTCCTGTTAGAAATTCAAAAGACTTAAGCCTTGCCTATTCTCCCGGCGTTGCCGAACCATGTAAAGAGATTTATGATCATAAAGAATCAGTATATGACTATACAATGAAAGGGAACATGGTAGCAGTCGTTAGCGATGGATCTGCCGTGTTAGGTTTAGGAAATATTGGACCTGAAGCCTCCCTGCCTGTAATGGAAGGGAAAGCAGCCCTCTTTAAAAGTTTTGCCGGTGTAGATGCGTTTCCGATCTGCTTAAATACTAGAGACATAGATGAGATTGTTCAAACAGTTAAATTGATGGAGCCTACTTTTGGCGGCGTAAACCTGGAAGATATTGCGGCCCCTAATTGTTTTATCATTGAAGACCGGTTGAAAAAGGAAACAAATATTCCGATTTTTCATGATGACCAGCATGGTACAGCGATCGTAACGTTAGCTGGATTAGTAAATGCATTAAAAATTACCGGCAAGTCTTTCTCTGAAATCAAAGTAGTGGCTAACGGAGCAGGAGCAGCTGGAATTGCCATTATTAAATTGCTTTACCATTTTGGCGCTCGCGACATTATTATGTGTGACTCAAAGGGAGCAATTTATGAAGGTCGTCCGAACGGAATGAATGATGTAAAAGATGAAGTAGCTAAAATTACGAATAAGGATAAATTAAGTGGTAGTTTAGAAGAAGTAATGGAGGACGCAGACGTCTTCATCGGAGTTTCGGTTGGAGGGCTCCTTTCTAAAGAAATGGTTTCTAAAATGAATGATGATTCCATTATCTTTGCCATGGCGAACCCAGAACCAGAAATTATGCCTGAAGATGCGAAGGAATCTGGCGCACGCGTGATTGGGACGGGCCGTTCTGACTTCCCTAATCAGGTGAACAACGTGCTGGCGTTCCCAGGAATATTCCGCGGTGCTCTTGACGTCCGGGCAACACGGATTAATGAAAAGATGAAGATTGCTGCAGTGGAAGCCATAGCTTCTTTAGTAAGCGACGAGGAACTTCATGAGGATTATGTGATTCCAGCACCGTTTGATCCAAGAGTAGCCCCTGCTGTAGCAGCTAGTGTAGCTCAAGCTGCTATGGAATCAGGTGTAGCTAGACATCACGTAGATCCTGAAGAAGTTGCGGAGAAAACCAGACAACTTACTCTTATTGATGAAGAGTAAAGGTGACACCAGAGAAAAGCTCTTCCAGCTTTTCTCTGGTGGTTTTTGAAATAATATGCTTGGCGTGTCTCCCAGGGCGCTTGCGCTTTTGTACTTACATATGTATGTGTGAAGGAGGGGGCTTTAGGTGTGTCCCGATCTTTAAATGAGAAAGTGTATGAAGGGGTCCTGGAACAAATAAAGTCATATATTGAAGCTAACAAGGTAAAACCTGGTGATAAACTCCCTTCTGAACGAGAATTGAGTGAACGGCTTAAAGTAGGAAGATCCTCCATTCGTGAGGCTTTAAGAGCAATGGAATTATTAGGGTTGATTGAGACTCGCCGTGGTGAGGGAACTTATATGAGAGCTTATCGTCCTTATCACATGGTAGAATTATTATCCAAATTTTTACTAAACAACTCCCGAACTAGGGAAGAATTGCTAATAGCGAAGCAGATGCTAGAGAAAGAGGTATTATTTCTGTCAGTTGGAAGGTTATCAAAACAACAGATGGAAATTATATCTTCTATACTGCAAGAAGAGCATTCTTGCGAGAGACACCAGCGTCTTTTTTATTATTTATTTGAACAAAGCAATCATCCTCTGCTATTATCAATGTGGCAATTTATAACTGGATTCACTCATACAGTTCATGATATCACTTATCATGCCTCGTGGTATGATGAATTAGATTCGGTGATCAGACAAGGCTCTGTTACTCGGGTCACCACATTGTTCAACTTTGAGTAATTCTGACGAATACGTCTCGACATATTAAGTGATATTATCTGAGTGCATTATTGTATAGTAATAGTAGAAACCTTTGTCCTAAAGGAGGGATCAGCTTGCTTAGAGATTTTTTCAGCAAGAAAAAAAGGTATGCATCCATTCCTAGTCAGGAAGCAAAGCAGGATGTACCTGAGGGTCTAATGCAAAAGTGTCCAAATTGTCAAAAGATATTTTATAGAAAAGAATTAAATAGAAACCAGAATGTTTGCCCGCATTGTGGTCATCATCACAGGCTAAATGCTTATGAAAGAATAGATCATTTGTTTGATGGTGACTCGTTTGAAGAATGGGACAAGTACATGATTTCAAATAATCCGCTGGAGTTTCCGGATTATGAAGAAAAACTGGAGAAAGATCGAAAGAAATCCGACTTAAATGAAGCTGTTGTGACTGGAAAAGCATCGTTGAATGGTATCCCTGCGGCATTAGCTGTTATGGATGCTCGTTTTCGGATGGGTAGTATGGGGTCAGTTGTAGGAGAGAAAATTACTAATGCAATCGAACAGGCCAGAAAGGAAAAAATTCCGTTTATTATCTTTACGGCCTCTGGCGGGGCGCGGATGCAAGAAGGTGTGCTAAGTCTTATGCAAATGGGGAAAACATCTATTGCACTACAGCGTCTGCACCAGGAACAAGGGTTGTTTATTTCGATCATGACACATCCAACTACGGGAGGCGTTTCAGCTAGCTTTGCTTCTTTAGGGGATTATAACTTCGCAGAGCCTGGTGCTTTAATTGGTTTTGCAGGGCGAAGGATTATCGAACAGACGATACGGGAGAAACTTCCAGATGACTTCCAAACCGCTGAGTTCTTGCTCGAGCACGGACAATTGGACCGAGTCATCCACCGTCATGATATGAAAGCAACACTGACTACGGTGCTTGAGCTGCATCAGACGGGAGGCAAAGTCACATGAAGCACGTATTGGAGTTTGAAAAACCAGTAGTAGAGCTTCGGGAGAAAATAGCTGAACTAAAACGTTTAACAGAAGATAGTGAGATGGACTTAAGTGATGAAATCGTCACTTTAGAAAATCGATTGGAGAAGCTTGAGAAAGATGTGTACGATCGAATGAAACCTTGGGATAGAGTGCAAATGGCACGACACCCTGAGCGTCCGACGACTCTTGACTACATTGAGGAACTATTCACAGATTTTCTGGAACTTCATGGTGATCGTTTATACGGCGATGATGAAGCTATTGTCTCAGGTATTGCGAAGTTTGAGGAACGTCCGGTAACAGTTATTGGTCATCAACGTGGAAAAGATACGAAAGAAAATATCAAGCGGAACTTCGGTATGCCTCACCCGGAAGGTTATCGGAAAGCACTACGCTTAATGAAACAGGCTGAGAAGTTTAAACGTCCTATCATCACGTTTATTGATACCAAGGGTGCTTATCCCGGCCGAGCAGCAGAAGAACGCGGGCAAAGTGAAGCCATTGCCAGGAATCTAATGGAAATGGCTGGGCTTACTGTTCCAATTGTTTGTATTGTCATTGGTGAAGGAGGAAGCGGAGGTGCTTTAGGTCTAGGGATTGGTGATCGCATTTTTATGCTCGAGAATTCCACCTATTCCGTTATTTCACCGGAAGGAGCTGCGTCGATTCTGTGGAAGGATTCAAGCTTAGCTCAGCAAGCGGCTGAATCGATGAAGATCACGGCCTATGATTTAAAAGCTCTTAATGTTATTGATGAAGTAATTCCAGAAATTCGAGGCGGGGCTCATCGTGATATTAAGGCTCAATCAGACCAAATAAGGAAGCTGCTAGACGGTGCCTTGAAAGAGTTGTATTTGAACAGTGAGTATGATCTATTAGAAAATCGGTTTAATAAATATAAAAAAATTGGTGATTACACACATCTTGATATATAATGGTAGGGTAAAAATACAGCTTAAATTGGGAAGTCGCACATGATCCAGGTGCGACTTTTGTCATCTTTACAGAATGGTAACGCTATCATTCGGGTTTAGACCTAGTATTCTTACTCTAGTTTATGTCTATAAATAAGAATGAAATAGTTAAAGCTTTGGCTGAGAGTTGATATAGTCGAGGTTTCACATTACATTTGAATGGGGAGACAGATTAATACGTATAACTTTTTGAGGTGATTGAGGATGAAAAAAATAGGTGTATTAACAAGTGGTGGAGATGCTCCGGGCATGAATGCTGCTATACGTGCAGTTGTTCGAAAAGCAATTTACCATGACATTGAGGTTTATGGAATCCAGCACGGTTACCAGGGACTGATTGACGGTGCCATTGAAAAACTGGAATTGGGTTCAGTAGGAGATATCATTCAACGTGGAGGTACAAAGCTTTATTCAGCACGCTGTGAAGAATTCAAAACAGCGGAAGGTCAGCAGAAAGGAATTGACCAACTACAAAAGCATGGCATCGAAGGGTTAATTGTTATCGGTGGAGACGGGACATTTATGGGAGCTAAGAAACTAACCGAACAGGGCTACCCATGTATTGGGGTGCCTGGAACCATTGATAATGACATTCCTGGTACTGATTTTACCATTGGATTTGATACAGCTTTAAATACAATTATTGACGCCATCGATAAAATTCGTGATACAGCCACGTCCCATGAACGGACATACGTAATTGAAGTAATGGGTCGGGATGCTGGAGATTTAGCTCTCTGGGCAGGGCTTGCTGATGGAGCAGAAAGTATATTGATTCCTGAAGTAAAAGATGACTTTGATGATGTGGTCGACCGTCTTAAGCGCGGACATGATCGCGGGAAAAAACATAGTATTATCATTCTGGCAGAAGGAATGGGAAGCGGGTTTGAATTTGGTAAGAAAATTAAAGAAGCGACCGATTTGGAAACACGTGTAACGGTTTTAGGACATACTCAGCGCGGTGGTTCCCCATCAGCTGCTGACCGTGTGTTAGCAAGTCGATTGGGAGCCTATGCTGTGGACTTGCTTATCGCAGGGAAGGCAGGGCGTATGGTCGGTATAGAGAAAAATGAACTGGTTGACCATGATATACTGGAAATCCTAAATGCCAAGCATTCAGTAGATTTAGGTCTATATCGTCTGTCCAAAGAGTTATCGATCTAAATCATTGAATAGATGTTTTGAGGAGGAAATAACATGATTAGAAAAACGAAAATCGTAAGTACCATTGGGCCAGCGTCCGAGTCTGTAGAGATGCTGACTAAGTTAATTGAAGCAGGAATGAACGTTACTCGTTTGAATTTTTCACACGGTGATTTTGAAGAACACGGAGCACGTATAAAAAATATTCGTCAAGCGGCGCAAGCAACAGGAAAAACAGTGGCCATCCTATTGGATACAAAGGGTCCTGAAATCAGGACAGGTACACTTAAAGGTGGAGAAGCTCAACTGGAAAAAGGGTCTGCTGTCTATGTATCCATGGACGAAATGGAAGGCGATGCAGAGCGTTTCTCCATAACTTATCCTGGATTAATTAACGATGTTCATAAAGGTTCAAAAATTCTACTCGATGACGGTTTGGTCGAGCTTCTGGTAGAAGAAATTCTGCCAGAACAAAATGAAATTAAAACAACTGTTTTGAACAATGGTTTATTAAAAAATAAAAAAGGCGTGAACGTTCCAAATGTCAGTGTGAATCTACCTGGAATCACGGATAAGGATGCAAAAGATATTGAATTTGGCATTGAGCAGGATGTTGATTTTATTGCTGCTTCTTTCGTGCGCCGAGCTTCCGATGTACTTGAAATTAAAGAGCTTCTAGAAAAACGTGACGCGACACACATTCAAATCATTCCGAAGATAGAAAACCAGGAAGGTGTCGACAATATTGAGGAAATTTTAGAAGTAAGTGATGGACTAATGGTAGCCCGCGGTGACTTGGGCGTTGAAATCCCTGCTGAAGATGTTCCTCTTGTACAAAAGGAATTAATCCGCAAATGTAATAAAGCTGGAAAACCCGTTATTACCGCGACACAAATGCTTGATTCCATGCAGCGTAACCCTCGTCCAACTCGGGCAGAAGCTTCCGATGTGGCCAATGCCATATTTGATGGAACAGATGCGATTATGCTTTCAGGGGAAACGGCTGCAGGAGACTACCCTGAAGAAGCAGTCCGCACCATGCATAATATTGCGAGAAAAACAGAAACTGGCTTAAATTATAAAGCAATTCTCAATGAACGTTCTAAACACAGTGATATGACGATTACGGATGGTATCAGTCAATCTGTTACCCATACCGCCATTAACCTTGCAGTCAATGCGGTCATCACACCAACAGAAAGTGGTCACACAGCAAGAATGATTTCTAAATATCGTCCATTTGCGCCAATTGTTGCCATCACTTCAAGTGAACGGGTTAATCGTAAGCTTTCTCTTGTGTGGGGTGTACATGCTGTGATGGGTCCACATGCACATTCTACAGATGATATGCTGGATGTTGCAGTTGATCGTGGATTAGCATCGGGAGTGGTAACACGCGGGGATCGCGTCATTATTACAGCAGGTGTCCCTGTGGGTGAAAGTGGTACAACAAACTTAATGAAGGTTCATGTCATTGGGGATGTACTCGTAAAAGGACAAGGAGTAGGGCGTAAAAGTGCCTATGGCCGTGTTATAGTGGCTAAAGATGCAGAAGATGCGATGAACAGAGTCGACGATGGGGACATTCTTGTCACGTATGGTACAGATCGTGACATGATGCCGGCTATTGAAAAAGCTTCTGGATTAATCACACAGGAAGGCGGCTTAACTTCACATGCTGCAGTTGTAGGACTGAGTCTTGGGATTCCAGTCATTGTAGGTGTAGAAGGTGCGCTTTCCAAAATCACGGATGGATCAGATATAACGATGGATAGTTCTCGTGGGGATATTTATGAAGGACATGCAAGCGTTCTTTAATAAACACAAATAGGCAGAGTCAATTCAGGCTCTGCCTTTTCCTTTGGTAGGAAGCCGATTCTGTCATATAATAAAGGAAAAGGATCAGAAAGGACGATCTTATGTTTCGCTGGTTGTTTCTACTCATAATTATTGTACCGGCTTTAGAAATTGCCCTGTTTATCTGGGCTGGACAAATAATCGGAGCTTGGTGGGTGATCTTGCTGATTATAGCTACTGGAGTTATTGGGGCATGGCTTGCTAAGCAGCAAGGGCTGGAAACGATCCGTAAAGTACAGTCCTCTGTCGGAGTCGGCCAGGAACCAGCGGACGCTTTACTGGATGGTGCTTGTATCTTAATAGGCGGAACTCTACTGCTAACTCCAGGCTTTATCTCTGATGCTACCGGCTTCCTTTTACTGCTTCCTTTGACTAGACCACCGATTAAGTCGTTTATTCGAAGGATTATAATGAAACTTGTGGACCGGAATACCATTACAATTTACCGGAGATAACTAGCAGCTGTTCCTTGTTGACAAAAGGAACAGCTGCTTATTCATGGCCTTTAATGAAGTGCCATGCTTGCAATGTGACACCTGTGGTATGAAGTGTTTTGATAAAAGCTATAATAATCGGGCTTACAATAACCGCATACATACCCACCAGTTGAAAGCCAACAAACAGGCCTGTTAATAGAATAAGCGGGTGTACACCGAAATGAGAAGCTAAGATTTTTGGTTCCAGCAGCTGCCTTGTAATGATGATTATCATGTAAAGAACAGCCAGTCCGATTGTCATTTCAAACTGCCCCATTAAGAATTGATAGATGATCCAGGGAATAAAAATAATACCTGTACCAATGTAAGGGATAAAATCCACAGCTCCTGATATAAGGGCGATGGTTAAGGCGTTAGGTATGTCCAATATAACTAAGCCTGCGTAGATCATTCCAACAGAGATGCTCATCAAAATAATTTGTGCCCTTATAATACCGCTGACTGTGTATTTAAAATCTGAAAACACAGCTGACGTATGTTGTTGGACAGAAAGGGCCATTTTTTTCGTAAGATAATCATGGATTTTGTCCCAATCCTTACTAATGAAAAACGTAGAAAGAATACCGACGACTAAAGTCATTGTAAATTCAGGTACTCCCGCTAACCCGCTGCTGAGAAATTGCAAAATATTGTTCATCCATTCCATCCCGGTTACACTTAGCTTTTCACGAAACATATCTGCCGAGTGATAAATGGACTGCTGCCAGGAAGAATCGATCATCCCGAGCCAGCGATCAATATAACTCAGCGGAGGCTGGATCATTTGCAGAAGCTGATCGTGTAAAGTGTTAATGATTTGTAAGTAATGTTGGGCGCCGCCTGACAATAATCCTTGCATTTGGTCAATAAGTTCAGCGACAATTAAGGTTAATAAACCAATCGTCAAAACAGCAATTGATAGGAGTAAAAGTAGAATGGAAAGCGTTCTCGGTAAACGAAGCCGCTGTTCAAAAATCTTTATAAAGGGTTGTAACGCCCACGAAATGATAAAGGCAAAAATAAAAGGATACAAATATTCCCACAATGTAAGGGAAAGAATAATACAGATCACCGTGCCGGCGCAAACGATAAAAAAGCGAATAATTTGCTGAGTGCGAAACTTATTCATGCTTGTCCCACCTAACATTGTAAACTCGTTTAAGCAGACCTACAGGGATTCCAATTGTTTGCAAAAATCGTCAATAGTCTATAAAATATCGTAAATTAAACGGTTTCAATTCACATTCAACTCAGAATCCTTTATAATTAGCCGTGGGGATGAATTTCAATCCATTTATAGGTCGATTATCAAGTGTTTATCTCACCGATAATGAAACAATGGAACATATTAAAAAGGAGAGATTGTATGGCATCTACAAAAGGCTTAGAAGGAATTACAGCTACAGAATCAACGATCAGTTCAATTATCAATGACAAATTAACCTATGTTGGATATGATATCGATGATTTAGCAAACAACTCCAGTTTTGAAGAAGTTGTTTATTTGCTCTGGAATCAAAAACTTCCGACTTTGGACGAATTGAATCAGTTTAAAACCGAACTTATTTCGAATATGGATATTCCTAGTGAAGTAGTGGATCACTTAAAGTCGTATGATCTTTCTACTGTTCACCCAATGGCTGCACTGCGAACAGCGGTGTCCATGCTTGGTCTTTTCGATCCAGAATCAGATGTTATGGAAGAAGAAGCAAATAAACGTAAAGCACTTCGTTTACAAGCAAAAATTCCGACAGTTGTTACAGCTTTTGCCCGCATTCGTAATGGCAAAGACCCTGTAGAACCTAAGAGAGATCTTAGCTTTGCAGCGAACTTCTTATATATGATGAACGGGAAGGATCCGGAAGATATCGAAGTCGAAGCTTTTAACAAGGCATTAGTTCTTCATGCGGACCACGAATTGAATGCATCAACATTTACTGCACGAGTTTGTGTAGCTACACTTTCTGATGTTTATTCAGGCGTAACCGCTGCGATCAGTGCACTTAAAGGGCCGCTTCACGGTGGTGCGAACGAACGTGTTATGAAGATGCTTACAGAGATTGGTTCTGTAGATCAGGCAATTCCAGCAATTGAGAAAAAACTTGAAAACAAAGAGAAAATTATGGGCATGGGCCACCGTGTATATCGCAACGGCGATCCGCGTGCCAAGCACTTGCGTGAAATGTCCCGCGAACTGACAGAACTTACTGGGCATTCTAAATACTATGATATGTCTATTAAAATTGAGGATTACATTAAAGAAAATAAAGGCTTGCCTGCCAATGTAGATTTTTATTCTGCATCCGTTTATCACAGCCTTGGAATCGATCACGATATCTTTACGCCTATCTTCGCGGTAAGCCGTGTTTCTGGCTGGCTTGCACATATTCTAGAGCAATATGCAGATAATCGTTTAATTCGCCCTAGAGCTGAGTACGTAGGACCTAAAGGACAAACGTATAAGCCGATCGACGAGCGCTGAAATAGAGCTGATTCTTAAATGAAAAGCACAACTTTTTGCTGGGCGAACGTGAAATTCTTCTAAGAATGATCGGACGCACCATCTTTCAAGAAAATCTGAATAAATACCAGGGTTCCGGTGCTTTGATTGTAAGCTTTTATCTCTGGACTTTTTATTCGGGTTATTTTAACGTATGATTGAAAAGGATGCTTTATCCCAGATACTAATTTTCAGGAGGGTTTATTTTGACACAATCACAGAAAATCTCAGTAGAACAGAATGGTAATTTGAACGTACCAGACCGTCCGGTTATCCCGTTCATCGAAGGTGACGGAATTGGACCAGATATTTGGGCAGCAGCCAGCAAGGTGATCGAAGCTGCTGTTGATAAAGCTTATAACGGTAAAAAGTCTATTGAGTGGAAAGAAGTACTTGCTGGTCAAAAGGCTTATGACCAAACAGGTGAATGGCTTCCAGGAGCTACACTTGACACAATTCGCGATTATAAAATTGCTATTAAGGGACCGCTTACGACACCAATTGGCGGTGGAATTCGTTCATTAAATGTGGCACTAAGACAAGAGCTGGACTTGTTTACTTGTCTTCGTCCTGTACGTTACTTTGAAGGTGTACCATCTCCGGTTAAACGTCCGGAAGACACAGATATGGCTATTTTCCGTGAAAATACGGAAGATATTTATGCAGGAATCGAATGGCAGGAAGGTTCACCTGAAGTGAAGAAGGTCATTGATTTCCTTCAAAACGAAATGGGTGTACATAATATACGTTTTCCTGAAACTTCAGGTATTGGTGTTAAGCCTGTTTCTAAAGAAGGTACAAAACGTCTTGTACGCGCGGCCATCGATTATGCATTTAATGAGGGACGTAAAAATGTAACTCTCGTCCATAAAGGCAACATTATGAAGTTTACAGAAGGCTCTTTCAAAAATTGGGGCTACGAAGTGGCAGAAGAAGAATATGGTGATAAAGTATTCACGTGGGCTGAGTATGATCGCATCGTAGAAAAAGAAGGAAAAGATGTTGCCAATGCAGCACAAGATAAAGCAGAAGCTGAAGGAAAAATGATCGTTAAAGATGCAATTGCAGACATCTTCTTACAGCAAATCCTGACTCGTCCAAAAGAATTTGACGTTGTGGCGACAATGAACTTGAATGGGGATTATATTTCTGATGCGCTTGCTGCACAAGTTGGCGGAATTGGAATTGCTCCGGGAGCCAACATCAACTTTGAGACAGGGCATGCTATTTTCGAAGCTACACACGGCACAGCACCTAAATATGCAGGAATGGATAAAGTAAACCCTTCTTCTGTAATTCTTTCCGGTGTTCTTATGCTTGATCATCTAGGCTGGAGAGAAGCAGGAGAGCTTATTTCTAAAGCTATGGATAAAACAATCGGAAGTAAAGTTGTAACTTATGACTTTGCACGTATGATGGATGGTGCTACTGAAGTGAAATGCTCTGAGTTTGGTGACGCTTTAATTAAAAACATGGACTAAGGAAGGGGATCATAATGGCAATTCGTAGAAATAAAATTTCTGTAATTGGCAGCGGCTTTACTGGTGCTACAACTGCATTAATGGCAGCTCAAAAAGAACTAGGCGATGTTGTATTAGTAGATATTCCCGATATGGAAGAGCCGACAAAAGGAAAAGCCTTAGACATGCTTGAAGCGAGTCCTGTACAAGGGTTCGATGCAAACATAAAAGGTACATCCAACTATGAGGATACAAAAGACTCTGACCTAGTAATCATTACAGCAGGTATTGCCCGTAAGCCAGGAATGAGCCGTGACGACCTCGTTAGTACAAACTCCAAGATTATGAAAAGCGTGACAAAAGAAATTGTTAAATATTCACCTGATTGCTATATAATTGTGTTAACCAACCCGGTTGACGCGATGACTTATTCTGTGTTCCAAGAAGCTGGCCTTCCTAAGAACCGGGTAATTGGTCAGTCTGGTGTACTGGATACTTCTCGTTTCCGCACATTTGTTGCAGAAGAGCTCAACGTATCCATTAAAGATGTTACTGGCTTCGTATTAGGCGGACATGGGGATGACATGGTTCCACTAGTACGGTACTCATTTGCAGGTGGTATCCCATTAGAAAAACTTATTTCCAAAGATCGTCTGGATGAGATTGTGGAACGCACACGTAAAGGTGGGGGAGAAATTGTAGGACTACTTGGAAATGGCAGTGCCTACTATGCTCCAGCAGCTTCATTAGTACAAATGGCTGAAGCGATTCTTAAAGATCAGAGAAGAATTCTTCCAGCGATTGCCTACCTCGAAGGTGAATATGGTTATGATGGCATTTACCTTGGGGTACCTACAATTTTGGGTGGAAACGGAATTGAAGAAGTGATACAGCTTGAACTAACAGAAGAGGAGAAACAACAATTAGATCAGTCTGCTGATTCTGTTAAAAACGTTCTCAATGTATTAAACTAAAAGAAAAAAGTTCGGGGCACGCCTCGAGCTTTTTTTCTAAAATGTCAGGAAAACGCTTTCAAAAGGGGTGAAAGTATGCTTGGTAAAAAAAGAAAACTGGGTAAAAAAATCAATGACCTAAAAGTCGGAGAAACGTTTAAAACAACTTCTACCATAGAAGATCGAGAATTGCTAATGTATCTTGGTTTAACTGACGATGCTAATCCATTATATATTCAGCATGACTATGCTTCCGGAACACCTTTTAAACGTCCTGTTGTTCCTACCGTTATGGTATTTGGAATGATATCATCTATGGTTTCCATGCATTTACCTGGTCCAGGAAGTCATATTACGCGACAACAACTTTCCTATCCAAAGCCTGTTTATCATTATAGTGAAGTTCGACTAAGGCTTGAAGTGAAATCCATCCATAAGGAAGAACATATTGCTGACATGGAAGTTGTCGGATATGACGAAGAAGGAGATGTTGTTGTGGAAGGGACGTTAGCTGTTCAGCCTCCATTCGAACCCAAATCAATGAACGCAAGCTCTTTGGAAAATTTTTCTTAGAGTTTAAAAAAAAGCCGGCAGAAGCTGGCTTTTTTCATGGGCACCTTTATTGATTAGAATGTGATCACTTTAGCAGCTGTCAGAAATGTAAAGTTTAAGTAAAAGTTGTAAAGATACGTGTTCACCGTGTAAACTTCATTGTATGATGAACATGAACGTATCCTGTAGATTGAGGTGATCGAAGTGTCGCAAAGAATACTCATAGTTGATGATGAAGAATCTATTGTAATGTTGTTAAAATACAATATCGATCAGGCGGGGTATGAAACCGATGTTGCTTATACCGGCCCAGAAGCTCTTGAGAAAGCATTAGCCACGACTTATGACATGATCGTACTGGACGTCATGCTTCCGGGAATGGACGGTATGGAAGTATGTAAACAGCTCCGGCAGAATCAAGTGGAAACCCCTATTCTAATGCTTACAGCTAAAGATGATGAGTTCGATAAAGTATTAGGGTTGGAATTAGGAGCGGACGACTATTTAACCAAACCTTTCAGCCCGCGTGAAGTAGTAGCCCGCATTAAGGCAATTTTACGTAGAATGATACGCGAGCCGATGGGACAGGATTCACGGTACATTGAAATTGCTGATTTAATCATTTATCCAGAACAGTATGAAGCAACAATTAAAGGAAATTCATTATTATTTACTCCGAAGGAATTCGAGCTGCTTCATTATCTGTCTCAAAATATTGGACGAGTTTTATCCAGGGATCAATTGCTAAGTGCTGTGTGGAATTATGACTTCGTTGGAGATACTAGAATTGTGGATGTCCACGTCAGTCATTTGCGTGAAAAGATAGAACCGGATACCAAAAAGCCTGTCTATATCAAAACAATTCGCGGATTGGGCTATAAGATGGAGGAGCCAAAGTAAATGAAAATCAATAAAAGACCGCTTCTGACCTATATGATTGTTGTTATTATCGTCATGGTCGGATTAGGAATTTTATTAGCTCAGCTTACTAGAAGTTATTTTATTAATGTCTTTGAAGAGCGCATTACCGTGGAGAGTGAATACGTTGCCAGTTATCTTAAGGAACTTTCAGGAAATGGTCAGCTTACTACTAATTCTCTTAATGATTTTAGCATGCAGCTCAATACGGGAATCTTACTGGTGTCAGATCAAGGTGAAGTTATTATAGATACGCTTGAGACCCTGCCGATGATTCAAAACGATTCAAAACAATCAATTATAACTAATATCCAATTAAACGAATTTCCTAAGAGAGCGGGTCAATTAGGAGAAGCTGTTTTCTATTACCCGGTCCAAATGAATTTAGAAGGTGTAACTGGAACTCTCGTAGTATTTTCACCAGTTCAGTCATTAGCAGATATTACGAAAAACATTTGGCTGCTCATTGGGTTTACTTTGCTGCTTGGAATTATTGCTATATTCTTAGTCGTATTTAATGTCTTTTCTAAGTATATTCGGCCGATTCGTTCTGCCTCAAAGGCGGCTACAGAACTAGCTGAAGGAAACTACAACGCCCGTACCTTTGAGGGTCATTTTGGTGAGGCGGGTCAATTGAGTCGATCTATTAATGTCCTTGCCAGGAACCTTCACGATATGATGAGTACCAAGGGAATGCAGGAAACACAGTTAGAAGCAGTTATTAATAATATGGGAAATGGCCTGATTTTGATAGATGAAAAGGGCTATATTCTTCTTGTGAATAAAGCCTTTCTTGAAAGCTTTGGCGGTATTCAGAAAGAATATATAGGTTACCTTTACCATGATGCCATCCCTTATCCAGCCATTCATGAAACAGTACAGACGATCTATATGTTTGAAGAGACAATTAGCGAAAAATTTGCTCTGCCGGTTCATATTGACCGCAGGCATTTTGAAGTGACGGGTGCGCCTATTTTCAGCGGTAACAATAAATGGAAAGGGATTGTCCTTGTTTTTCATGACATTACTGAGATGAAAAAACTTGAACAAATGCGTAAAGACTTCGTAGCCAATGTATCACATGAACTGAAAACTCCTATTACTTCAATCAGAGGATTTTCAGAGACGCTGCTGGACGGTGCGATGAAAGACGAAGCTATGATGGAACAGTTTATGCAGATCATCCTGAAAGAGAGTGGACGTCTCCAATCGCTTATTGAAGATTTGCTGGAGCTCTCGAGGGTAGAAAGAGATGATTTTAAATTAATTGTTGAAGAGGTCGAACTGCGGAACCTTCTAGGAGAACTGTTTCCGCTCATAGAACATCAGGCAGATCAAAAATCCATTCGTCTTGAAACATCCCTTGACGCGGAAGCTGAAATTCAAGGGGATATAAGCAGGTTAAAGCAAGTTTTTTTGAACTTACTTACAAATGCTGTTAACTATACAGGGGAGACAGGACTGGTGCAAGTATCTCTGCAAGATCATGGAGAATCCGTAACAATTTCTATCAAAGATAATGGGGTAGGAATTCCTGAGGAAGAAATCTCCAGAATATTTGAGAGGTTTTACAGAGTAGACAAGGCAAGAAGCCGCAATTCAGGGGGCACCGGGCTCGGTCTTGCTATTGTAAAGCACATTGTTGAAGCTCACCAGGGATCTATCAAGGTTGAAAGTGAAGTGAACGAAGGTACAACCTTTGCTATTACTCTGCCGAAGAAGTTTACAAATGATTAATATTATTTTAAAGTATCCTTTATAAAGATTTGGTACGATTACCAATGAAACCCTTTCATCCAAGGTGTTTTCTCTTATTGGGCAGAAGCGATCCGTGCTTCTGCTCTTTTTTACGTTCTTAACCGAATTTCCACTGTCGTGTCTGCTTACACTTTTGTTTTTTTATTCCTGCCAGTAAACGTGGTAGAATAGAGCAAAGACGTACATATACTTGAGGAGTTGAGCGAATGGCGGAAAAAGTCGTACTAATAGATGGAAACAGTATAGCGTATCGAGCATTTTTTGCGCTGCCTCTATTGAATAACGATAAGGGAGTTTATACGAACGCAGTTTATGGTTTTACAACGATGCTGTTAAAAATCTTAGAAGAGGATAAGCCTGATCGTTTATTAGTCGCATTTGATGCTGGTAAAACTACTTTTCGTCACAAAACGTATTCGGATTATAAAGGCGGGAGGCAAAAAACGCCTTCTGAACTGTCTGAACAGTTTCCAGTTATCAAAGAACTATTGGACGCGTTTGCTATTCCATATTACCAGCTTGAAAATTATGAGGCTGATGACATCATCGGAACACTAGCCACTCAAGCTGGCGAAGGCAATCTTGAAGTAAAAGTTATTTCAGGAGACAAGGATTTATTGCAGCTCGTTTCAGATCGTATTCAAGTAAGTCTGACTAAGAAAGGGATTACGACTGTTGATGCCTATGACCCCGCTTTTATGCAAGAAAAAATGGGGGTTCGTCCAGATCAAATTATCGATCTAAAGGCACTGATGGGAGACAGTTCAGATAATATCCCAGGCGTTCCGGGTGTGGGCGAGAAGACTGCTGTGAAACTTCTAAGTCAGTTCGATAAGCTTGAGAATGTGTATGACAACCTGGAAGATGTTAGCGGGAAAAAGTTGAAAGAAAAGCTTGAACTTAATAAGGAAGAAGCATTTATGAGTAAACAGCTTGTTACCATCGAGAGAAATGCCCCTATTGAAATCAGTCTTGAAGATATACGTTATGGGGGATATGAAAGTAAGAATGTGAGTGGTTTGTTCCGCAATCTAGGCTTTCAGTCACTTATGGATCGTGTAGCTTCACCTGAAGAAGATACTACACCGAGCGATCAAGATGATGATTGGCCGGAAATAAATGTTACGATCATAACAGAGGTTGACGAAGAATTGTTGTCTGGCCAAGAAGCTTTAATTGTAGAAATGCTTTCGGATAATTATCATCAGGCTCCGGTTGAAGGGATCGTTTTTGTTAATAAGCACAAGCATTACTTTATTTCGATGGATGATGCTGAAAAGTCCTCAGGTTTTAAAGCGTGGATGATGGATGAAACGAAAGAAAAATGGGTCTTTGATGCAAAGCAAACAGTAGTGGCCCTAAAGCGCCATGGAATTGAAGCGAAAGGAATCAGTTTTGATTTACTGCTCGCCTCTTATCTACTTAATCCTTCAGAAAATAACCATGATATTCCATCGATTAGTCATCGAATGAATGAAAATGCAGTGCAGTATGATGAGGAAGTTTATGGGAAGGGAGCTAAAGTGAAACTCCCGGATTCTGAGGAGGTTTTCCATAAGCATCTTGTTCGTAAAGCAAATATGTTATATAAACTTAAAGATATTATGGAACAAAAGTTAGAACAAAACGAACAGATGGATTTATATAAGAACCTTGAGATGCCGTTAGCTTTGATTTTAGCGGAAATGGAGCATCAGGGGGTGAAGGTCGATGTGGAACGCCTTCAACAGATGAGAGGTGAGCTTGAAGAAAGGCTTGAAACACTCAAAGCAGAAATCTATGAACTGGCAGGGAAATCGTTTAATTTGAATTCACCTAAACAACTAGGGCCGGTGCTGTTTGAAGATCTTCAACTACCAGTCATTAAAAAGACAAAGACAGGTTATTCAACCTCAGCAGACATCCTGGAACAACTTGAAGATCAGCATCCGATCATTCCTAAGATTCTGTTATACAGGCAGTTGAGTAAGCTTCAATCTACTTACCTCGAAGGATTACTGAAGGTTGTGGATGGCTCGACTAATATGATTCATACGCGTTTTAATCAGGCCCTTGCTCAAACAGGGCGACTTAGTTCCATCGAGCCTAACTTGCAAAACATACCTATTCGTCTTGAAGAGGGAAGGAAGATCAGACAGGCTTTTGTACCGTCAGAAGAAGGGTGGCTTATGTTTTCAAGTGATTATTCTCAAATCGAGCTGCGAGTTTTAGCTCATATTGCTCAAGATGAAAAATTAATCACGGCTTTTAGGGAAGGAAAAGATATTCACACTCAGACAGCCAGTGAAGTATTTGATGTGCCTGGTAATGAAATTACAAGTGAAATGAGACGTCAAGCCAAGGCCGTCAATTTCGGGATCGTGTATGGCATTAGTGATTACGGTTTATCTCAGAGTTTAGGGATCTCCCGTAAAGAAGCAAAGACCTTTATTGAAAAATATTTAAATAGTTATCCTGGCGTAAAAGAATACATGGACGAGTCTGTTCGGGAAGCAAAACAGTCAGGCTATGTGACGACATTTATGCAACGTCGAAGATACTTGCCTGATATAACGAGCCGAAACTTTAATAAGCGAAGTTTTGCTGAACGTACAGCTATGAATACACCTATTCAAGGAAGTGCAGCAGATATTATTAAAAAGGCAATGATCGATTTATTTAATCGCTTGAAAACAGAAGGTTTCAAGGCACGAATGTTACTCCAAGTACACGATGAACTGATCTTAGAAGTGCCAGAAGACGAAATTGAAAAATTAAAAGATGTTGTAGCAGAGGCCATGGAGAATACAGTGCAATTAGAAGTGCCTTTAGAGGTGGATTATTCTTATGGACCAACTTGGTATGACGCGAAGTAAGTGAGGGGAACAGCATGCCGGAACTACCTGAAGTGGAAACGGTCAGACAAACATTAAAGCAACTCGTTTTAAATAAAAAAATACAAGACGTTTCAATATATTGGGGAAATATTATTAAACGCCCGCAAGATCCAAATGATTTTAAGCAATGGGTACAGGATCAAACGATTCGTGATATTGAAAGGAAAGGAAAGTTCCTCATTTTCAAAATGGATGATATTTCAATGGTCTCCCACTTGCGAATGGAAGGTAAGTTTGGTGTGTACGATGCTTTGGTCGAGAAGCCGAAACATACCCATGTCATCTTTCACTTTACTGATGGAACTGAACTCCGATATAACGATGTTCGTAAATTTGGCACGATGCATTTATTTGAAAAAGGAACAGAATGGGATCAGAAGCCGCTTAATCAATTGGGTCCTGACCCATTCGATCCCGCTTTTACAATCGAATACTTTTACGAAAGAATTAATAAAACAACGCGAAATATGAAAGCTGTGCTGCTAGATCAGACGATCGTAGCAGGATTAGGCAATATTTATGTTGATGAAGCACTTTATCGCAGCGGTATTCATCCTGAACGATTGGCGAACCAGCTTACTAAAGAGGAAGCTTCACGGGTGAGACAGGCAAGTATTGACACCATCACAGAAGCAGTAGAACAGGGAGGCACGACCATTCGGTCTTATCTGAACAGTCAGGGACAGATGGGAATGTTTCAGCAGAAATTACGAGTTTACGGAAAGCAGGATACGGATTGCCTGAACTGTGGTACTCCAATTTTAAAGTTAAAAGTAAGCGGTCGGGGCACCCATGTCTGCCCAGCTTGTCAGAAGTAACAGGTCGTAAAGAGAGTCCATATACTATGTCACACATTTGATGTTTAAGAGGTGAACCGTATTGGGCATCGTTCTATTCCCATTTCTTTTCGGCCTGGCTGTTACCGTGGATAGCTTTGGGATCGGCTGTATGATTGGTTTAAAAAGAATTGGTATTTCGAAAAAAGGAATTTGTGCCATTGCCTTATTATCAGGTTGCTGCTATTTGTTGTCTGCCTCCTTAGGAGAATGGATTAAACTGTTCATGGATCAAGCTTATGCTGAAAGACTTGGGGCCATAGCACTGATCGTAATTGGACTGTTTTTTCTTTTCCATTGTTTAAGAAAGCCTGAGAAACCAAAACAAGAGGATAATGTTTGGGCACAGCCTGCCAAGGTATTACAATCACCTGAAGCTGCCGACCTAGACAGATCAGGTCAAATAAAAGGCAAGGAGCTTTTGCTTCTCAGTCTTGCCCTCTCATTAGATACTTTTGCAGCAGGGTTCAGCGGTTCATTCATAGGAATAAATCCTATCTTAACGGCTTGTCTAATCGTTGTCATGACGACCTTTATGTTGTTAGCAGGTGTGAAGAGTGGAGCGAAACTTAGCAAGAAAATCAACAATATTTCAATGCTTCCAGGAATGCTGCTCATTATTATTGGACTGATTAAGCTTGTGTGAGGAGGATACTATATGACAGTTGTAATTGGATTAACTGGAAGTATAGCCAGTGGTAAAAGTACAATTTCTGAAATGTTTCATAACTTCAAGATCCCTGTAGTAGATGCAGATATCATTTCCAGAGAAGTAGTTGATCCTGGAGAGTCTGCTTATCAAAAAATTATTGATGCTTTTGGAAATGAAGTATTGCATGAAGATAAGACGATCAATCGAAAACGATTGGGGAAAATAGTGTTTGAAAGCAAAGAAAAACGTGACATATTGAATCAAATTGTGCATCCTGAAGTCCGAAAAGAGATGCTCCGACAAAGAGATCATTATAAAAAAGACAAACATTCCGCCGTTGTGCTTGATATTCCGTTATTATTCGAAAGTAAACTGGCCCATTACGCCGATCGGACGCTTGTCGTATACGTAGATGAGGACACGCAATTACAAAGGCTGGTGGAACGTGATGGGTCAAGCGTGGAAGATGCCAAGCAACGAATGAGTTCTCAAATCCCCGTTGCTGAAAAAGCAGAGATGGCTGACGCTGTAGTTGATAATTCTGGAAGCGTCGAAGAAAGTTTTAAGCAATTAAAAAGCATACTTGAGAATTGGAATATCATAAACTAACCTGACAAGAATTCTTTCTTGATCAGGTTAGTTTTTTTCAAAAAAAAAAATGATGATATTTCTGCAAAACCGCTTTCAATGTGCTATACTAATTTTGTGAAAATGATTAAAAGTATATCATATATAGGGGGCTTGCTTTATGGGGAAAACACGAATCGCAATAAATGGGTTAGGCAGAATAGGTCGTATGGTCTTTCGAAAGGCTGTGTTAGACGACACGATTGAATTAGTTGCTGTTAATGCAAGTTATCCTGCTGAAACGATTGCACACATGGTGAAATATGATAGTGTTCATGGACGTTTTGAGGGGAGCATTAAAGCGATAGATCATGGGATTGTTGTTAACGGAAAAAAAATAAGACTCTGTGCAACTCGAAATCCTTTAGAATTGCCGTGGGATGAATTAGATGTAGATATTGTGATTGAAGCGACAGGTAAGTTTAAAACACAAGAAGAAGCATCGCTGCATATCCAGTCTGGAGCAAAGAAAGTTATCATTACAGCCCCAGGTAAAGAAGTGGATGCGACAATTGTGATGGGAGTAAATGAGGAAGCGTATGAACCAGGACAGCACGACGTAATTTCAAACGCTTCTTGCACGACTAATTGTTTAGCCCCAGTCGTTAAAGTGTTAGAAGATCAATTTGGCATTGAAAATGGACTGATGACAACGGTTCATGCCTTTACCAACGACCAGAAGAACCTGGATAATCCGCATAAGGATCTTCGTCGTGCGCGAGGATGCACACAATCTATTATTCCAACATCCACGGGTGCTGCTAAGGCTCTTGGTGAGGTTATCCCATCCATGCAAGGGAAACTAAATGGTATGGCCTTAAGGGTCCCTACACCAAATGTTTCTTTAGTTGATTTAGTAGTTGACCTTAAAGTAGATGTAACAGAAGAACAAATAAATGCTGCTTTTTCAAAAGTGGCTGATGACAAAATGAAGGGGATTCTTGAATATAGTGATGAACCACTTGTCTCCGTTGATTATACAACTTCAGATTCCTCAGCTATAATTGACGGCTTGTCTACACAAGTTATCGAGGATCGTAAGGTTAAAGTGTTAGCTTGGTACGATAATGAGTGGGGGTACTCTTGCCGAGTTGTAGATTTAGCTAAATATGTCGGCAGCTTTTTAAGCCAGGATAAAAAGGTTAGAGTATCTTAATTAGTGGAATTAACATGTCTTTGTATCTATAATGGGAACCACCCCGTGAGAGAATAGAAAATGTGTCTTGCATTAATGCAGGAAACCATATATACTTTTTTTGAACTTCTGAATATTATTTGACCTCATGTCTGCTCAAAGGGTTAGGACCTCTCAGGACTAACTTTCCCCCGTGGTAGAGCATGTTGGACATTTGGAAGTGAATTTGCTACTGATCAAAAGGGGGATCCTAAAATGGATACAATGGGAAGACATGTTATTGCCGAATTATGGGATTGTAATGAAGATAAATTAAACGATATGTCATATATCGAACAAACTTTTGTAGATGCAGCACTTAAAGCAGGAGCGGAAGTGAGGGAAGTTGCCTTTCATAAATTTGCTCCACACGGGGTCAGCGGGGTTGTTATTATTTCAGAGTCACATTTAACGATCCATAGCTTTCCAGAGCATGGATATGCAAGTATTGATGTGTATACTTGTGGTGATCGTATCGACCCTAATGTTGCAGCAGAATTTATTATCAAAGCGTTAGAGGCTGGCCGCAATGAAACAGTGGAAGTTCCAAGAGGAATGGGGCCTGTTGAAGTGCAGCAGTCTCGTGCTCTATAGGGATTTTGAAGTCGTACAGTTTATGCTGTGCGGCTTTTTTGTTGGTTGAATTGGTCATGATTACACCTTTCAAGTTCCGTGCCTTCCTCGGTAACCTTCACTTTTCTTTTTACTAAAACGTGTTAAAATATAATCAGATGATGTCGAATTTGTTTTGAAGGAGTAAGGTATGTGAAATCATTTATTTCCAGGTATTTAAGTAATCATGCAGAAACAGGGGAAGATCCTCATGATAAGAGACTCAAGACACACTATTATAAAGCCAAGAAGGATGATGTGTTCAGAGCGGTAATAGATTTATTTCCTGCTCCTTCCGAGAAAGCAGCTGTTTCAAATGAACGTGGTGAGATTACTGTGAACTATAAGGGAAGCAGAAAAGCTTTTATCGTAGCAACCATTATTATGGTGCGCCCATTTCAAACCTCTGTTGATTTTTCTGTGACGAGTGATTCAGGCGGCCCAGTAGACTTTGGATTCAGCGACAGATTAATTCTTCAGCTTTATGAACAGCTTGATCGTCAGTTTCCTTCCCTGAAATCGTCGGAAAGATGAGAATGAATCGAAGAACATGTGGAGTTGATTGTATTGAAATGCCCAAATTGCCACTATAAAAGTACGAAGGTGCTGGATTCGAGGCCAATCGAGGAAGGACATTCGATCAGGCGGAGAAGGGAATGTGAACAGTGTGATTTTCGTTTTACGACCTTTGAAAGGATTGAGGAAGTTCCCTTAATCGTCGTAAAAAAAGAAGGAACTAGAGAAGAATTCAGCCGTGAGAAACTTATGCGTGGACTAATACGTGCTTGTGAAAAAAGACCGGTTGCTGTTGAAAAATTGGAAGCTGTGACTCTTGATATTGAGAAGGAATTGAGAAATCGCGGAGTCTCAGAAGTACAAAGCAAGGATATTGGTGAAATGATTATGGGGCGCCTTTCAGGAATTGATGAGGTTGCTTATGTTCGTTTTGCCTCAGTATATCGTCAATTTAAAGATATTAATGTTTTTATAGATGAACTGAAAGAATTAATTAAACATGAAGATAAAGGATGAGCCGGACTGTGGCTCATTTTCTTTTTCAGATAAAGGGGGGATCTTACCCATGGATCGATATATAGGAAAGCTTTTACCAATAGACGGATTTACAATCATTCAAACAGGTTCAGCTCCTCAATCCGCTCAATCGTCGTTAACCCATTTATATCAACCTCTAATAGGAAAGCTTGCTATTTCCTTATATCAATTTTTAGTAAATGAAGAGGAAACGTGCGACCAGGGGCTTGTCCAATCCCACCATGCAGTCATGGCATTTCTGTCGACCCCTTTAGATCAAATCTATAAGGCCAGGCAAAAGCTCGAGGCGTTAGGTCTATTGCGAACATATTTATCTAAAAAGGAATCAACAACTGTTTACCTATATGAAATCAGATCCCCATTTTCCCCGGAGGAATTTTTTAATGATGATATGCTTTCCTTGTTGTTGAGACATGAGATGGGTGAAGATAAATTTAATTCATTGCGCAGTCGTTTTTCTAAGCCCTCTATTTCTTTGGAAGATTATGAAGAAGTAACGGAGACATTTGATCGTGTATTTCATGGAGTCTACCCCTCTTCAGCTTTATTGGATCAGCAAAAACAATCAGCGCAGCGAAGAGAGGGTACTGGAACTCGCGGGCCGGCCATTTTGGACAGCCGTGTAGATTTTAATTGGCTGCATCATGCCTTAAAGCAGAGAATGTATCCGAGTGAAAAGATTCTTACAGGGGATCACCGCCGGATTATTTCACAGCTTGTAGCGTTATATAACTTAACGTCCAGTGAAATTGAACGGGCGATTATCTGGGCGATTAATGAGGAGAATGAATTGATTGTCGAGGAACTTAAAGCTGCCTGTCATGACTTTATAAAAGATCGTCCCGCTGGAGACAATGGAAGTATTGACGAGCGTGAAAAAGTTCCTGGCTCCAGCCAAGAATCTGGGAGTAAGGAAGAGCAATTTATTCAATTACTCGAGGAAATCTCACCAAGGGAACTGTTAGAGGATTTATCTAGCGGTAATCAAGCCTCTGAACAGGAAATGAAAATAATCCGCGATATTATGACGGAACAAGGCCTCAAGCCCGGGGTTATGAATGTACTGATTCACTATGTGTTGTTAAAAACGGATATGAAATTATCGAAACCTTATCTTGAAAAGATCGCCAGTCATTGGGCACGTAAGAATGTATCTACTGTAAGACAGGCAATGAACCTGGCCAAGGCTGAACATCAGAAGTATCAGCAATGGGGAAAACAAAAGAACACATATCGGAAAAACAATCAGGAAGTTATCCCGGATTGGTTTAAGAAGCGCGGGGAGCCTAAAGAGAAACAGCCTGCGGTTCAGATCAACAAGCAGGATATTGCTGAGCGGATACGTAAGCTGTCGAATAAAGGAAATGGATCGTGAGGTGTAGTAATTCGTGGAACCCATTCAACAATCTTTACAAAAGTGGATGCGAAATCATAAACAATTTCAACAACGTTTAAGCCATATGAAGCGGGAAGTTCTGAATTCAACAGAGATAAAACAGCTGGTCAGGGACCATCCTTCCCTAACTGAAGACGTGCTGGAAAAACAGCTCATTAAACTATATGAGTACCAAACACAGTCAAAGGACTGTGAAAAGTGTCCTTCTCGCGAAGCATGTATCAATATTCTACCAGGCCACGTTCCTCAGTTAGAGGTGACAGGTACAGAGATCAAGCTTGTCTATAATAAATGTCGTAAAGAACTGCAGCAAGAACAACAACGGCATCAGCGCTCTTTAATAAGCAGCCTTCATATTCCAAAGGAAATTTTGGAAGCTAATCTTGAGCGGTTAGACTTTAATGATGATGCTCGCGGCCAGGCTATCCAAAATACCGTGCAGTACCTTGAAAAAATAGATGAGCAGCTTCCGAGCAAGGGGTTGTATTTTCACGGCCCGTTTGGAGTGGGAAAGACTTTTTTTCTAGGTGTCATTGCAAACGAGTTAATGAAAAAAAATATTGCTTCGATGGTAATCTATATGCCTGAATTTGTTCGGGAGATGAAAGCCTCCATAAAAGATGATTCTATGAATAACAAGATTGATGCCTTTAAAAAAACACCTGTGCTCATGCTGGATGATATAGGGGCAGAATCTCAATCTGCCTGGTTTCGAGACGAAATTCTGGGGTCCATATTACAATATCGAATGATGGAACGCCTCCCGGTATTTTTCACTTCTAATTATTCGCTTAATGAACTGGAGAAAGTTTTAATGACGAGCAACCGAGGAGATATTGACCAGGTTAAAGCCCAGAGAATTACAGAACGTGTACGGCAGTTAAGTGATAGTGTTCCTGTTGAGGGACAGAATCGACGAGGTCAATAGGCATGTTTCATTCCTTCTTATCATATGTATAAGACGTAATAGTCTAATAAATGCTCACTGAAGGTGGGGATGTTTTTGTGATGAGGGGGAAGTGTGTTGGTATGTATACAGTTTTCCAGTCGAAAAGTGGCTTTTTATTTCCATCAGGTGATTACAGAACTTCAAATAGATGACTCCTGCCCATGGATGGTTAAGGATATCTCACATAACAAGTTATTAATAGAAACTGAGCTGACGTTGAGTGAGGTTTTTTATGACTTTGTTCAAAGTGTGACAAGAGTGATTACGGATCAAAAGCTGTCACCATGGACAGAGGGTGTACTCAAGCATGTATTCCACTATAAAGAAAAGCAGGAAATCAAACGGATTATAGAGTTAAGCAATGAGCTCAGGCTGGAACCTCCAGCAGGAATTATAATCCCTGATTTAGAAAAGGTGATCGAAACATGTGTAAGTAAAAAGCTATCTGGCCGTTTTTATGTTGATTTTGACTGGTTAAGTGCTTTTTGTCTGGAAGAAATATATGAAGAATTAGTGGATTTCACAGGGAAGGTATTGGATGAATACAAGCTGGAAGAGGCTCATCAACTAATGGTTGATTCATGGAGGCGTGGGATCAATAATAGAGACACGGGAGTTCAGGTGTTACATGTATTCCATGACGATACGCTTCATTACTTTCATGATGAAGGAAATAAGGTAAGTCGGGATGAACTCATTCTTTATTTAAAGCAATATCCAGACCCTTTTCTAACACAATTACCAATTAATTTTGGAATTACCCCAGCTCTTATTTTTGCACCGGACGAGCTTATTATTTATTCTGACCACTTGGAAGATTCAAAGCTTGATTTGCTGACAAATTTGTTTGAAGAAAAAGCGTCCTGTAAGCCCCATTCGGAATTTCCTTTCGATTGGGCTTGATTTCGTTCTTGTTTACCGCTATAATACCTACATATATTTAACTGCACTGATGAGGACAAGAACTCTAATGGACGCTTGAATAGAGAGAAGAGTCATCGGCTGAAAACTCTTCCTTGACGAATTAGCTGTTTACCACCTCTGAGCTCTGTTTATGAAAAGAAATGAGTAGTAAACAGCGTTTGGTCCGCGTTAAGGATGAATGAAGCCACAAAGAGTTTTTTGTGGGAAATGGGTGGAACCGCGAGTAAACACGCTCGCCCCTTTTGCTTTATTAGCAGAAGGGGCGAGCGTGTTTTTAATTTTATGAAAAAAGGAGTGGCAACATGGCAGAAGTAATTTACATTACATTTCCAGACGGTAATAAAAAGGAATTTCCTGTAGGAACAACTGGAGAAGAGATCGCCCAGTCGATTTCGCCAGGGCTGAAAAAACAATCGTTAGCAATAAAATTAGATGGGCAAGATTACGATTTGAGACGTCCCATTGAACAGGACGGCGCAGTTGAGATTCTAACTTATAAAAATCCGGAGGGAATTGATATCCTGCGCCATTCTACAGCCCATTTAATGGCACAAGCTATTAAACGTCTGTATGGCGAGGTCAAGCTTGGCGTAGGTCCTGTGATTGAAAATGGATTTTACTACGATATCGATCTTGATGTCTCCTTAACACCTGAGGATTTGCCGAAAATTGAGAAAGAAATGCAGCGAATTGTTAATGAGAACCTGGAGATTGAGCGAATTGAACTGACCCGTGAAGAAGCGATAGAAAAATATAAAGAGCTTGGTGATGATTTAAAACTTGAGCTTATTCAGGATATTCCAGAAGGAGAAACTCTTACCATCTATAAGCAAGGGGAGTTTTTCGACCTTTGCCGTGGTGTTCATGTTCCTCAAACGAGTAAAATTAAAATATTTAAATTACTGAACATCTCTGGTGCCTATTGGCGTGGGGACAGCGATAACAAGATGCTACAGCGAATTTATGGAACAGCATTTGAGAAAAAAGCACAGCTTGAGGAATATCTACACCTTCTGGAGGAAGCAAAAGAACGAGATCATCGTAAATTAGGTAAGGAGCTAGGGCTGTTTACAGTTAATCAAAAGGTTGGTCAAGGTTTACCGCTCTGGTTACCGAAAGGGGCGACAATCCGTCGTAATATCGAGCGTTATATAGTTGATACGGAAGAACGTTTAGGTTATGACCATGTGTATACACCTGTACTGGGGAGTGTTGATCTTTATAAAACAAGTGGGCACTGGGATCACTATCAGGAGGATATGTTCCCGACATTAGAAATGGATAATGAAGATTTAGTTCTGCGCCCGATGAACTGCCCGCATCATATGATGGTGTATAAAAATGAATTTTATAGTTATCGTAATCTCCCTGTCCGTATTGCTGAACTGGGAACAATGCACCGGCATGAGATGTCGGGAGCTCTTGCTGGCTTACAGCGTGTCCGCGCTATGACCCTAAACGATGCTCATATCTTTGCACGGCCGGATCAGCTGAAGGATGAATTTAAACGTGTCGTTCGTCTCGTGCAAGAGGTTTATCGTGATTTCGGTATCGATGATTATCGTTTCCGGCTTTCTTATCGTGATCCTGAGGATAAAGAAAAGTATGTAGATAATGATGAAATGTGGAACAAAGCTCAGGCTATGTTAAAGGAAACAATGGAAGACATGGAGCTTGAATATGTGGAAGCCGAAGGGGAAGCAGCGTTTTATGGTCCAAAACTTGATGTTCAAGTAAAAACAGCACTTGGAAAAGAAGAAACGCTTTCCACTGTACAACTGGACTTCCATCTTCCTGAACGATTTGACCTGACGTATGTTGGCGAGGATGGAAAGGACCACCGCCCGGTTGTTATTCACCGCGGTGTTGTTTCTACGATGGAGCGATTCGTGGCGTTCTTAATCGAGGAGTATAAAGGAGCTTTCCCAACCTGGCTCGCCCCAGTTCAAGCCAAAATCATACCTGTTTCAGCTGAGGTTCACCTTGACTATGCGAAACAGCTTGAAGATGAACTGCGAGAAGCAGGTGTAAGAGTTGAAGTGGATGAGCGTAATGAAAAAATAGGATATAAGATTCGCGAAGCTCAAACTCAAAAAATTCCATTTCAGCTCGTTGTTGGGGATAAAGAGATTGAAGATCATGCCGTAAATGTCCGTCGCTACGGTGAACAAAAATCAGAAACGAAGACTGTGTCTACCTTTAAAGATGAAATTCGTAATGAAATTGATTTAAAGCTTTTAAATAAATAGTGGTGTGAAAAGTATTGCCAGTTGAGCTTTTTGGTGAAACTTTTACCCTTGTTCATCGTTAAATCTTATGAAGCTTTTCCGAAAGGCTCTTTCCGTAAAATTTGTTGCTTTAAGAACTATAAACTGCGTCTGAAGTACGGCCTCGGGAATACACTACGCTTTCCGCGTCATCACAGGAGATGAGGTAGCTCAATGTGGGGACTATGGGCACATGCCCTGTAGGACGCGGGGTAGTTCGGTGTTGGAACTGGACGTGCCGGTTTTCACCGAACTTCCTTGTTTATACAGCTTCCTCTCTTGCAAAGAACGCTCACCACGGGAAATCGTCGTTTTCGCTTTCCCGCAGGAGATTCGCTGGTATGTCGATTGATTGAAGCGTAGGGCAGTCGACTCCTGCGGGAAAAGCAACAGCTGAAGATCCCACAGGAAGCGGTTTTTGCTTCCGAGGAAGCTGAAGCGTTGCCCGCGGAAAGCGACTGCCCGAAGTGTAAATCAACCAAGCCGTGCAATAGCTGTTGACATATAGTAAACAGCGTGCTACTATTATTTAGGTAACTGAATGAACGGATCTGAGACAAGAAGAAGCACCCGCTTCTCACCTGATCGACGCAAACATATGCTGTTGGCAGGTTATTTATCCTTTGTATTCTATAAGGGAAACGTGTGGGTGCAGTCTGTGTGCCGACACTTTTTTTATGGATTCAAAACCACTTGTCGATGACGGATCTTATATAAGTTTCAAAATTATGTGGAGGTGGCTGACTATTAGCAAGGATAACATGAATGTTAATGAGAAAATTCGCGCACGTGAAGTAAGACTCATTGATGTAAACGGTGAGCAGCTCGGGGTTAAATCCCGTAATGAAGCACTTGACATTGCGGCAAAAGCGAACCTTGACCTTGTCATGGTGGCTCCGAATGCGAAGCCTCCGGTTTGCCGAATCATGGATTACGGTAAGTACCGTTATGAGCAGCAAAAGAAAGAAAAAGAAGCTCGTAAAAATCAAACGATTATCAAGCTTAAAGAAGTTCGTTTAAGCCCAGGGATTGAAGAGCATGACTTCAATACGAAGCTTCGTAATGCTCGTAAATTCTTAACAAAAGGCGATAAGGTGAAAGCATCTGTTCGTTTCCGCGGACGTGCGATTACCCACAAAGAACTTGGCCAGAAAGTTCTTGAACGTCTGGCTGAAGAATGCCAGGACGTTGCTACTATTGAGACCAAACCAAAAATGGAAGGTCGCAATATGTTTATGATGCTTGCTCCTCTTGCGGAGAAGTAAGCTGAATCAGTTAAAGGAGGAAATTGTCAATGCCTAAGATGAAAACCCATAAAGGTTCTCAGAAACGTTTCAAAAAAACTGGTAGTGGAAAGGTGAAACGCTCTCATGCGTTCACAAGCCACTTATTTGCCAATAAATCTACGAAGCAAAAACGCAAATTGCGTAAGGCAACATTGGTATCTGCCGGAGACTTCCGTCGTATCAAGCATATGCTTCCGAAAAAATAATTAAAGAATGCAGATTCATATAGGAGGGAATTCCAATGCCACGAGTTAAAGGTGGAACAGTGACACGTAAACGTCGTAATCGTGTCCTTAAACTAGCAAAAGGTTATTATGGTTCAAAGCACGCTCTATTCAAAACAGCAAAACAACAAGTAATGAAGTCAGGTCAGTATGCATACCGTGACCGTCGTCAGAAAAAACGCGACTTTCGCAAACTTTGGATTGCGCGTATTAATGCAGCAGCTCGTATGAATGACATTTCTTACAGCCGCTTGATGCATGGACTTAAACTTGCTGGTGTTGAAGTGAACCGCAAAATGCTTGCGGAACTTGCTGTCCAGGACGAAAAAGGATTCGCAAGTTTAGCTGAGCAAGCAAAATCAGCACTTAAATAAAAGTAGATCGTTAAATACAAGAAGCCATTTCCGTTCGCCTGGAAATGGTTTTTTTCGTGATGGACGGAGGATAAATGATGGTCATATTTTACTGGATTCTGTTTGTTTTTATTATTTCCAGCAGTGCGCTCTTTATTTTAATGGGGATTGACAAAAGCAAAGCTAAAAAAAGGCAGTGGCGAGTGCCTGAAAAGCGTTTGTGGATACTTGCTCTAGCGGGGGGAGCATGTGGCGGAGCAGCCGGCATAAAAGTATTCCGACACAAAACGAATTATTTCCGCTTTTGTATTGGGTGGCCCATAATAGCAGTGATCCAGTTGTTAGGTCTCTTCGCGTTGATGTGGTTCTATTTTCCATAATACTGTCATAATCTGTAGGCAGGGAGGCGAAGTGGATGGCCGAAACATCAATTGCCGTTCTGGCATGGGTAGAACATCAAGGAGCATGGGCACCACTATTATTTATTGCGATCCATTTGTTACGACCTTTACTATTTTTGCCAGTCATGCTCGTTTGTATCACGGGTGGTATGCTATTCGGTCCAGTTGCTGGAACTGCCTATTCAGTAATTGGAACCTTGCTTTCCAGTGTCTTATTTTATCGTATGATTCGACTCGTTCCCTTTGGACTAAAGAAGATGCAGGCCATGTATCAGAAGTGGAATAAACGAAAAGCTCACTTAACGGTCAGGCAGGTAGCCATTCTCCGTTTAATTCCATTCATTCATTTTCATTTATTATCTTATTGTTTAATTGAAATGAGTAAAGATTTTAAGGATTATACTAAATCTTCGCTGCTGGCCAATTTTCCGTTGGCGGTTGTATACACTTCAGTAGGACAATGGATTACCCTCTTATCCATCCCTATGCTGTTTTTATTCTCTGGATTTCTGGCCCTTGCATGTTATTTATTAAGGAAGAAATATGAAGTGTTGATTTGGCAGGATTTCTTTCAAACCAGTTAAAAAAAAGGTCAGTACCCACTGTTCCGGGCACTGACCTTTTTTTTATAAAATGATCATTCTAACGGAACATAAGCTGTTCATGCGTTATTGGTCCTCATGAATAGGGCGTATATTTAATCGGTTGATTGGATATTTCCATTCAATTCTTGCATAGGGATACCTCATTAAAACTTGCTCTTCAAGGAAGTATAAATCATTCCTCTCTAACCCTTTCAGCTTTTCCGGATGCTGGGTAAAAATATTAATCGTAACAACTTCAAAGGCTTCCTCGGTAGTTCCGAGATACTTTTCTCCTTCAAACAGCAACCCTTTATAGGTGATTAAGAAATTCTGCTTTGTATTTTCAGCGGTGTCGTGAAAGTAAAACTCATTTTTTTGTTGAGCATGATCGAGCTTTCTTCTTGGGTTTATCATGAATTTGTAGACTGTGTAAATAATAAACAATATGGCTATAATTAATAGGATTCGAAAGAGTATAATTATCATAGTTACCTTCTCCCTGAGATTGATTATTAGCACATGTACGTGTTACGGTCCCGTTTTGTTTCAAAAAGTGATACATTTATGGTGAAGAATTTTTTTAGGGGGATCAATATGAATTGGGAATCTTTTTATCACATGCAGCAAAAACTAGATGATTACATTACGCATACACATGATTTGCAAGAGATTAATGTTGTAGATCATAAAATACTTGCACTGTTAGTTGAAATCGGTGAGCTAGCGAACGAAACCCGTTGTTTTAAATTTTGGAGTAATAAGCCAGCGAGTCCAAAAGAAGTTGTGCTGGAAGAGTACGTGGATGGGCTGCATTTCATCCTTTCGCTGGGATTAGACCTCGGTTACCGTTATCAGGGCTCTGCACTTAATGAAAAGATGAATCAAACAGAAGCTTTTCTTTCTATTTTCACTGCTATCGAGAATTTCAAACTGCAAAAAGATAAGACAAGCTATCTTGAGTTGTTTGCTGCCTTTTTATCACTAGGAAAAACGCTTGGCTTCCAAGCCGAAGAATTACAAAAGGCGTATATCGAAAAAAATGAAGTGAACTTTGAGCGTCAGGATCAAGGATATTAGACGTAATTTTTTGTGAATTCATAATAAAAACTATATAATAGGGAATAGTGAGACAAAAGGAGGAATTATACATATGGCTAAAAAAGATGAAACACTAACAATGCTTAAAGATTTAACGGATGCGAATGGAATTCCAGGGCACGAACGTGAAGCACGGGATGTTATGACTAAGTACATCACTCCTTATGCGGATGAGGTGTATACAGACAATCTTGGCAGCTTGGTAGCTAAGAAGGTTGGAAATAAAAAGGGCCCTAAAGTCATGGTCGCAGGTCATTTGGATGAAGTAGGCTTCATGGTGACCCGTATCGATGACAAAGGCTACATTTACTTTCAGCCCGTCGGTGGATGGTGGAGCCAGGTGATGCTTGCCCAACGCGTAACCATCATGACGCGTGAAGGGAATCTGACGGGAATTATCGGTTCAAAGCCACCACATATTCTACCTGCTGATCAGCGTAAGAAAGCTGTCGAAATTAAAGACATGTTTATTGATATCGGGGCTTCCAGTAAAGAAGAAGCAAAAGAATTTGGTGTTGTACCGGGAGATTCTATCGTTCCATATTTTGAATTCACACAAATGAAAAATGAGAAAATGCTGCTTGCCAAAGCGTGGGATAACCGAATCGGCTGTGCCATTGCGATCGAAGTACTCAAACGTCTAAAGTCTGAGAAACATCCAAACATTGTATATGGTGTTGGGACGGTACAAGAAGAAGTTGGTCTAAGAGGTGCTCGTACGTCCGCTCATTTAATTAATCCGGATATCGCTTTTGGCGTTGATGTAGGTATTGCAGGAGATACTCCGGGTGTTTCTGAGCGGGATGCTCAAAGTAAAATGGGAGATGGCCCGCAAATTATTCTCTATGATGCCTCTATGGTATCTCATAAAGGACTAAGAGACTTTGTAGTCGATACAGCCGATGAAAATGCTATTCCGTATCAATTTGACTCCATGGCTGGAGGCGGCACAGATTCAGGAGCTATTCATTTAACTCATGATGGGGTACCAGCTCTATCCATAACCATTGCCACACGTTATATACATTCTCATGCGGCTATGCTTCATCGGGATGATTTCGAGAATGCGGTTCATTTAATTGTAGAAGTTATTAAACGACTAGACGATAAAAAAGTAAAAGAAATTACGTTTGATTAAAACAAAAAAAGCCATCCCCAAAGGGGTGGCTTTTATGCTTGCTTTTGCAGACTTTGTTCTAGGGTTTCAAGCATTTCTTGTTTATCACCTTCGTTAGCTTCTTTCCAGATCATTTCGAATAGAACGCCAAGGCCTGGGAGCATCTTTTCTTCGCCATTTTGGACAGCATCGACAATAGTAGCTTCAAGCTGGTCTGTATTGTGTCCTGAAACGTTAGACAAGATTGCTTTTCTTAAGTTTAAGTCCATTTTTGTCTACCTCCACTTTTGAGTTATGTTTAGTTTGACCAAATGAGAATAAGCTATGTATGATTAAGGAAAACTTCATTTTAAACGAGGGAAACCATAATATGTTAACATCTGTCAGTAATTCGAAAGTGAAAGAGTGGAAAAAGTTACATAAGCGCAAGTTTAGAGAGAGAACTGGAACATTTTTAGTCGAAGGCCGCCATTTGGTAGAGGAAGCACAAAAAAGTGACTGGAAAGTAGTGGAACTGATTAGAAGAGAAGGGGAATCTTTTGTTCTGGACACAGAAATGCCAGTTACAGATGTAAGCGAGCAAGTTTTCCAGGCTATTTCGCAAACTCAAACCCCTCAAGGCATTGCAGCGGTGGTTGAGCGAAAAGTTGAATCCTTCAAGCCTCAAGCATTAACCTTGATAATTGATGCTGTGCAAGACCCGGGGAACCTCGGGACGTTAATTCGCACGGCTGATGCTGCTGGTTTTAATCATGTAGTGATTGGAGAAGGTTGCGTGGATCCTTTTAATGAAAAGACAATCCGCTCAACGCAAGGATCATTGTTTCATATCCCGATTTATCAAGGGGAATTACAAGAAGTTATACGAAATCTGAAAGCTGCCGGTGTTACGGTTTGGGCTTCAGCTCTTCAGGATGCTAAACCGTATAAAAAGGTACTGCAGCCCGAGAAAGCTGCTCTAATTGTCGGTAATGAAGGACAGGGTATTCAAGATGAATTGTTATCTTGTGCTAGTGAGAAAGTCTATATCCCGATTTATGGCAGGGCAGAGTCATTAAATGTGGCAATCGCTGCTGGTATTTTAATGTATCATTTAAAAGAATAGGCTTGCATAACTCATCGTCTTTATCTATAATTAATGAACAGTTATATAGTAAATAGCAAAGAAGGAGCTAAGTAAATAAGGGCAGCATCGATTGAGGGAAGGAATGCCTTAGACTGAAAGCATTTCTATCGTGGCCATTATTGAAATTTCAACTCTGGAGCTGGCATCTGTGACAGGTGTACCGGATTCATATCCGTTATCTAAGATCTTGAGTGGGCACAATGATGTGTCAACAAGGGTGGTACCGCGAAACGATTGAATAAGTCTCGTCCCTTTTTTATGAGGGGATGAGGCTTTTTTTATTTTGATATTGAAGGAGGAGCAATCCATGAAGGAACGTTTACAGGAATTGAAGCAAGAAGCATTGAGTAAAGTCCAACATTCTGAAGAAGTGCAAGCCCTTAAAGACATTCGTGTAGAGTACTTAGGCAAGAAAGGCCCAATTACAGAAGTATTACGAGGGATGGGGAAGCTCTCTAAAGAGGAACGCCCGGTTATCGGTCAACTTGCAAATGATGTCCGAGAAGAGATAGCCCATGCAATCGAATCTAAGCAAACCCGCCTTGAAGACGAGGCTCTTGAGAAGCAACTAGAGACGGAAAGTATTGATGTAACATTGCCGGGACGTCCTATCCAAGTTGGTGGCCCTCATTTGTTAACTTCTATTGTAGAGGAAATTGAAGATTTGTTTATCGGAATGGGATTTGAAATAAAAGAGGGGCCTGAAGTGGAAACAGATTATTACAATTTTGAAGCACTGAATCTGCCTAAAGGTCACCCGGCTCGCGATATGCAAGATTCGTTTTACATTACTGAGGAGCTTTTACTTAGAACCCACACGTCCCCCGTACAGGCGAGAACAATGGGAAAGAAGAATGGATCAGAGCCAGTACGTATGATTTGCCCGGGAAAAGTGTATCGCCGTGATACAGATGACGCGACCCACTCCCATCAGTTTACTCAAATAGAAGGCTTGCTCGTTGATAAACATGTACGAATGAGCGATTTAAAAGGAGTGCTGGATGCATTTGCTAAGCAAATGTTTGGATCTGAGCGGGAAATCAGGCTTCGTCCAAGTTTCTTCCCGTTTACTGAACCTTCAGTGGAGATGGATATCTCTTGTAAAATGTGCGGAGGAAGCGGCTGTTCTGTTTGTAAAGGCACAGGATGGATTGAAATTCTCGGGGCTGGCATGGTGCACCCTAATGTACTTGAAATGGCTGGATACGATCCAGATGAATATTCTGGATTTGCCTTTGGAATGGGGCCGGAGCGAATTGCAATGCTGAAGTATGGCGTGGATGATATTCGTCATTTCTACACAAACGATCAACGATTTTTAAAACAATACCATAAAGCGTAAGGAGGTTAAGGAAATGTTAGTATCCTTAAATTGGCTAAATGAATATATTGATGTTCGCGATTATCAGCCGGAAGACCTTGCTGAAATTATAACGAAAACAGGCATAGAAGTAGAGAGTGTAGAACCTGTTGCGGAAGAAGTTACAGGGGTTGTTGTCGGCTACGTTAATTCATGTGAGCAACATCCAAATGCAGATAAATTGTCGTTGTGTCAAATTAATGTAGGAACAGAAACATTACAAATTGTATGCGGCGCTCCTAATATAGCACAAGGTCAGTATGTTCCTGTTGCAGTTCCAGGTGCTGTGCTGCCAGGTAATTTTAAGATAAAGAAAACAAAACTTCGCGGCGAAGAATCAAACGGAATGGTTTGTTCCTTACAAGAATTAGGTGTAGATGAAAAAGATGTCCCGAAAGAATACCAGGATGGAATTTTTGTTTTCCCTGAGGAGGTGCAAGCAGGTGAAAATGCTGTTTCATTACTGAATCTGAATGATATAATCATCGAGCTTGGTTTAACGCCAAACCGGGCAGACTGCCTAAGTATGGCTGGAGTAGCTTATGAAGTGGCAGCTGCTCTGGGGCGTGAGTATGAATTGGCTGAAGAAGAAGTCCATCCTGTTCCAGAGAAAGCATCAGAGTATCTTTCTGTGACAGTTCAAGATCAAGAGGCTAATCCTTATTATGGTGCTTTCATAATCAAAGATGTGAATGTAGGGAAGTCCCCTTTATGGATGCAAAATAGATTAACAGCCGCTGGCATCCGCCCGATCAATAACGTAGTGGACATCACAAATTATGTGCTGCTTGAATATGGCCAGCCGCTTCACGCCTTTGACTACGATCGTTTCGGGTCCAAAGAAATCGTGACTCGTAAAGCAGAAGATGGTGAAACAATTGTGACGTTAGATGATCAGGAAAGGACATTAACAACCGATCATTTAGTCATTACGAACGGGACGAAACCACAGGCAATTGCAGGAGTAATGGGGGGCGCTGAATCAGAAGTTACCGAGAGCACAACAACGATTATGCTGGAGGCCGCTTATTTTGATCCTGCTGTAGTAAGGAAATCTTCTAAGGATCATGGGCTGCGAAGTGAATCAAGCACCCGTTTTGAAAAAGGCGTGGATCCAAATCGGGTGGAACGAGCCGGCAAACGAGCCTGTGAACTTTTAGAAAAATATGCAGGAGCCACTGTTCTTTCAGGAGTAGTTAGCTTTGATCAACTAGATCGGACTGAGCAGGAAATTTCCGTGCATTCACAGCGCATAAATGAGCGGTTAGGGACAGATATCTCTAATCAAGAGATTGCCGATATTCTCAAGCGTCTTCAATTTACATTTACTAACTCCGGGGATGATTTTGATATTTCTGTACCGACGAGACGAGGAGACGTGACCCAGTTTGAAGATATGCTTGAAGAAATAGCACGTATCTACGGATATGATCAACTGCCGTACACTCTCCCGCAAGGTGCTTCACAAGCTGGCGGGCTATCGCAGGTTCAGAAGTTAAAGCGTGACATCAAGACTTACTTTGAAGGAGCAGGTTTAGATGAGGCTATTACGTATTCGCTTACTAGTGAAACAAGAGCCGCTATGCTTGTAAGCGAGGAAATTGCTAATCAGGCCAATCATCCTGTCAAATTGGCTATGCCCATGAGTGAAGATCATAGTCATCTTCGATTAAGCTTACTCCCTGAGATGCTTCAATCTCTAGCTTATAATACTGCACGTAAACAAAATAACCTGGGCTATTATGAGATTGGGAAAGTTTTTATTAATAATGAAGAACGCGTTACAAAACAGCCTGTTGAAACACTGCGAGCATCAGGAGCATTAACAGGTGAATGGGTAAGTCATTTATGGCAGCAAGAGAGAAAGCCTGTTGACTTTTTCGTCGTTAAAGGGATTGTAGAGGGGCTGGCTGCTAAGCTGGATCTGGCTGTTTCATTTGAAAAAGGAAAGATTGAGCATATGCATCCTGGCAGAACAGCTCTTATTAAGTCAGGGGAGAGAACGCTTGGATTCCTAGGGCAAGTTCATCCGAAACTCCAGAAAGAAATGGGGTTAAAAGAAACGTATGTGTTTGATCTGAATGTTGAGGAGCTCCTCAACATGTACACGAAAGTAGAAGGTTTCCGACCGATACCTAAATACCCAGAAGTGAGTCGTGACATCGCTTTAGTTGTGGACGAATCCATTCCTGCAGTTGAAATTGAAAAGACGATTGTCGAAGCAGGAGATCCACTCATTCAAGTGGTGCAGGTCTTTGACGTTTATCAAGGCGACCACCTTGACGAAGGGAAGAAATCACTGGCCTTCAATTTAGTGTATTTAAATCCTGAACGAACATTAAAGGATAAAGAAGTGGAAGAAGCTCATAACCAAATTCTTGATGCTGTTAAGCAAACTCATCGTGCTGAACTGCGTGGTTAGTTCGTAGGGAGTAGAGCGTAACAAAAGCGTGCCATTTTTATGGCACGCTTTTGTTTGTACTTACGTTAATTTTCGAGCTTTCTGTAAAGTAGCAAAATGTATCTTGGCAATTTCGCGCAGTTTATCTTCTCCGTAAATGGTTATAATCTTTGCTGCAGCTTTGTCGACGGCCCCTGATGCCCCTTTGGGAACAGGAAGCCCCGTGTCCATCTCAATTTGATTCATCGCTTTTACAAAGCTCGATCTGGCAATGATTGAAGCCACAGCAACAGATGTGGAATAGCTTTCTGCTTTGGTCATAAAGAATATGTCCCTCTGGAGTTGTTTGCATTCAGATTTTAAGTGTTTTGCATAAACGTCTGGCTGAGAGAATTGGTCAACAAGAATAGCCGGCTGCTCGGGCGCTATTTTTGCTAGTAAGGTTTCTAATGCTTTATGGTGAAGCATTGTCTTCATTTTACCTTGTGTCCAGCCCTTTTCCTGCCATTGATTATATTTCATATTATCTAAGCGCAAGAGGCTGTAGGGAATATTCATTTCTACAATTTGTTTAGCGATGTGCGTGATTTGTTTGTCACTGAGATGTTTTGAGTCTTTTACACCAATTGCTTTCAACTGGCCAATTTGATGATCTTTTACATATGCTGCTGCAACGGTTATCGGACCGAAAAAGTCTCCCGTTCCGGCTTCATCTGATCCAATATGAGACTGTGCAAACAACGCTTTATCAGGATGAAATCGATGAGTGGGTTTTGGTACTGACTTTTTAGAGGAGTTTTGAACGGTAGAATTCCCCCATTTGTGTGATTCCTGTTCCGGAGCTTTCCCCTGGAAGAGCACTTTTCCAGAATTGTAAGCTGTGATTGTACAATTTGGTGTTTTCGCTGCAAAGGCAGCATTTTGTGGTGTGGCTTTTAGACTTTGTTTATAATAACTTTGCATTTCCTGAAGTTTTTCTTTGGGTAAGGTTAAAACAACTTGTGACATAGTTAAGTCCCTTCTATTTAAAAAAAGTATAAAATCAGTATAGCAAATTAGAAACATGAACAGAACAGAGGTAATAATACTTTTTGGTTTCCCAAATGTTCAGCTTCATGTTACTATTATGCTTAGGACTTGAGAATCAAGGGGGTATGGATGTGTCCCAATCAGATAAAAATAGAAGAAGAATCACCGTTGAGATTAACAATCGCTCGTACACTATTGTTGGACATGAAGAGCCGCACCATATCCGCATGGTATCTAGTCTTGTTGATCAGAAAATGCGTGAAATACATGAAGCTAATGCAAGTTTAGATACATCTAAACTTGCAGTCCTGACAGCGGTTAATACAATGAATGAATATATTAAACTTAAAGAAGAGTGTACGGAATTAATGAATTATATTGACAAGATAGAGAAAGAGGACGACGACTAACATGATTGATATATTGCTTTTGATTATTCTATTCTTTGGCGTTATGGTAGGCATTCGAAGGGGTTTTATCCTTCAGTTATTTCATTTGATAGGATTTATTGCCGCTTTTATCGTCGCTGTAATGTATTACGACAATCTAGCACCTAAACTTATTTTGTGGGTTCCCTACCCTGAACTCCCAGAGGGAGCCACCTGGGCAGTATTTACGGAAAACCTGCCTTTAGAACAAGCATTTTATAATGCTGCAGCCTTCGCTATTTTATTTTTTGGGGTTAAAATTATTTTGCAGATTCTTGCATCTATGCTGGACTTTGTTGCAGAACTACCTGTACTCAGTTCAATAAATAGCCTGTTAGGCGGCATTTTAGGGTTTGTAGAAAGATACTTTCTCTTGTTTATTCTATTATACATAGCGGCATTAGTACCTTTAAGTGTTGTCCAGAACGCTTTGGACGGTTCGTTTTTAGCCCAGTTTATTATTGAGAGTACTCCCATCCTATCCAGTCAAATCAAAACTATGTGGGTGGACCATATGATAAGCTTGCTGCAGTAGTACGAATTGTTACTCCATGGTGTACATGTGAGCGATTCGAAGTTGAAGAGAACGTCAGTTAAGTTTGATGTGACTGCTCACCTATTATTTGCTAGTAATGGAAAGGTCGCTGTGAAAATTTCATAGCGGCCTTTTCTTTTTATCCTCAACTGTTTAAATGTGAAAGGTGGACAAGGTAATGACAATTGATAAAAAGAAAGTGATTCAATTACTTGAAACCGTTGCAGTTTATCTTGAATTGAAAGGTGAAAATTCGTTTAAAGTATCAGCTTACCGTAAAGCTGCCCAGGCATTAGAAAGAAACGACCATTCGTTGAATGAAATCAACGACTTTACTAAGATCAAAGGCATCGGTAAAGGCACTGCATCGGTCATTCAAGAGTACGTTGATGAAGGTGAATCTGAAACGTTAAAACAATTGCAGGGAGAAGTACCGGCGGGTTTAGTCCCCCTGCTTGATATCCAGGGCTTAGGTGGAAAGAAACTTGCCAAGCTTTATCAACAATTAGGAGTAACTGATGCTGAATCATTGAAGGAAGCCCTTGAGGAAGGAAAGGTAGAACAGCTTGAAGGCTTTGGAAAGAAATCTGCAGAGAAAATATTGAAAACGCTGGAGGAGTACGGCACAAGGCCTGAAAGACTTCCAATTGCTTTTATGCTGCCTATTGCAGAAAAAATTGAAGCCTTTTTGAATCAATCTGAAACGATAAAAAAATTTTCCGTAGCGGGAAGCTTAAGGAGAAAGCGAGAAACGATTAAAGATCTCGATTTTATTATTGCTTCAAAATATCCTGAACAAACGAAAGAAGAATTACTTGCTTACCCGGAATTAAAAGAAATTATTTCCTCCGGTGATACAAAAGTTTCAATTATTGTCGATGAAGGATATGATATAGGCGTGGATTTTCGCATTGTCGAACCTAAAGAGTTTGCTTCTACCTTGCACCATTTTACCGGATCAAAGGAACATAATGTAGCCATGAGACAACTGGCCAAGCAAAAGCAAGAAAAAATAAGTGAGTATGGAGTAGAAAACGCGGAGACAGGTGAAGTGCTGACCTTTAAAACAGAAGAACAGTTTTTTCAACATTTTGGACTCCACTACATCCCTCCTGAAGTACGTGAAAATAAGGGAGAAGTTGAAGCATTCCAAGAGTCTGTCTCCTTTGTTGCACCAAATGATATTCGCGGCGACCTTCATATGCACTCAACTTGGAGTGATGGTGCTCAATCAATAAGAGAAATGGCAGAACGAAGCAAAAATATGGGGTATGAATACATCGCTATAACAGATCATTCCAAGTATTTAAGGATTGCTAACGGGTTAAATGAAGAGCGTTTGCGAATGCAAAAGCAGGAGATTGATAAAATTAATAATCAAATGGAAGGCTTCCATATATTTGCCGGAGTTGAAATGGATATCCTTCCAGATGGCTCGTTAGACTTCGAAGACAGTTTTCTAAAGGACATGGACTTTGTTATTGCTTCTATCCATTCCAGTTTTAATCAATCTGAAGACCAGATTATGCATCGGCTTAACACAGCGCTTCAGAATCCGCATGTAGATATGATCGCTCACCCAACTGGACGATTAATTGGCCGCAGATCTGGTTATCAAGTACAATTAAAAAATCTAATTGAAGGGGCCCGACAGACGGGTACTATTTTGGAACTAAATGCGAATCCTAATCGCCTGGACTTAAGCTGGGAATGGTTAATAAAAGCGCAGGATGCTGGTGTAACGATTGCTATTAATACGGATGCCCATAGCTATCCAATGCTTGACCATATGGAAATTGGGGTAGGCTCCGCTAGAAAAGGATGGCTGCGTAAGGAATCCGTTCTAAATACAATGACGACACAGCAGTTGATGAAACGACTTGGCAGGGATTAGTATGAATAAAGGAGAATTATGAACATGAACAAACGAATCCTTCATGTTTTAGAATATAAAAAAATTATTGAACAATTAGCAGAGCAAGCAGCTTCCTCGCTCGGTAAGGAACGTTCACTTGCATTGAAACCTTCAACTGAACTTACGGAAGTCACACAGTGGCAAAAAGAGACAGATGAGGCCGCACAGGTGATCCGTCTAAAAGGATACATTCCGTTGGGCGGAATTTTCGATATTAAACCGAGCATTAAGCGCACAACTATTGGAGGCGTGCTTAGTGCCATCGAATGTCTTGATATTGCCAGCACCATATATGGGGGGAAGCAGCTAAAACGATTTGTTGAAGAGCTGGAAGAACCTGATATGCCGATACTGAGGGGCCTTGTCGAAGGAATCGTCCCCCTCACAGAACTAGAAAGAAAAATTAGAACCTGTATTGATGAGCACGGGGGAGTGATGGACGGTGCTTCCGATAAATTGAGAACGATCCGTTCGAAAATTAGAACCTCGGAAAGTCGTGTCCGTGATAAGATGGAGACTTTCACCAGGTCGAAATCGAATATGTTATCAGATGCCATCGTAACAATTAGAAATGAACGCTATGTACTACCTGTAAAACAAGAATATCGAGGTTCCATAGGCGGGATTGTTCACGATCAATCTGCTTCTGGAGCAACTTTATTCATCGAACCACAAGTAGTAGTTGATTTAAATAATCAGTTACAAGAATCAAAAGTACAAGAGCGCCAGGAAGTGGAGCGTATATTAACAGATTTGTCTACTGCTATCTCTGAAGAGCAATCCTTCCTCTATTCTAATGTTGAGATACTTGCCTATGTTGACTTTATGTTTGCCCGGGCAAAACTAGGCAATGAAATGAAAGCCGCTATGCCAACTATGAACGATGAAGGCCGCATTCGTCTTAAACAAGCAAGACATCCCCTCATAGATCCAGAAGAAGTTGTCCCTAATGATATTGAATTAGGGGTTGATTTCACTTCAATTGTCATTACAGGGCCAAACACTGGTGGTAAAACAGTTACCTTGAAGCTGCTAGGCTTATTTACACTAATGGCCCAATCTGGTCTCCAGGTACCTGCAATGGATGGGTGTGAATTGGCTGTGTTTGAACAGGTTTATGCAGATATTGGGGATGAGCAGTCAATTGAACAAAGTTTATCAACCTTTTCCTCTCATATGACTAATATTGTGGAAATATTGAAGCATGTCAATGAACGCACTTTAGTTTTATTCGATGAACTAGGAGCAGGGACAGACCCCCAAGAAGGTGCTGCCTTAGCCATGTCCATTTTGGACGAGGTTGTTGGTCGCAGGGCTCGGGTAGTTGCAACGACTCATTACCCAGAACTGAAAGCGTATGGCTATAACAGGGAGGGAGTTACTAACGCTTCCGTAGAGTTTGATATCCAGACATTGAAGCCGACTTATCGTCTCCTTATCGGAGTTCCGGGACGCAGTAACGCGTTTGAGATCTCGAGAAGACTTGGCTTAGATGAAACGATTATAGAAACCGCTAAGCAGCAGGTCGGAATTGATTCACAAAGCGTGGAGAATATGATTGCCTCACTGGAAGAATCAACGCGAAATGCTGAACGAGACTATGATGAAGCGGAAGAAACGTTAACAAAAGCAGAAGAATTATATCGTGATTTGCAAACGCAGTGGAAACAATTTGAGGAGAAACGAGAACGGTTATATACTAAAGCTGAAACAAAAGCTGAGAAAGCAGTCGAAAAAGCCAGGCAAGAAGTTGAAGAGATTGTTCATCAGCTTCGACAAATGAAGAACCAAGCAGAGATTAAAGACCACGAATTGATTGAAGCCAGAAAAGCGTTGGATGAAACTACACCGAATTTGGCAAATAAGAAAAACATCAGTAAGAAACCAGTATCTAAACAGGAAGATAAAGAGTTAAAGGCTGGGGACGAAGTGAAATTACTTACGTTAAATCAGCAAGGAGTTATACTGGAGCAAACGAACAGCAATGAATACCAGGTCCAGGTGGGCATGATGAAGGTAAAGGCAAAACGGAACGATTTAGAATTTGTAAAAGCTCAACAACCATATAAGGAAAAACCGATGGCTACTGTGAAAGGGAAAGGCTACCATGTTAAAACAGAACTTGATCTAAGAGGCGAACGTTACGAAGAGGCTTTAAATCAGTTGGAAAAATATATTGATGACGCATTATTAGCGAATTATCCGCGTGTTTCCATCATCCATGGGAAAGGAACAGGCGCATTGAGAACAGCTGTCCAAAATTATGCGAAAAACCATCGCCAGATTGACTCGTACCGAGCTGGTGGGATGAATGAAGGCGGCAGCGGGGTCACAGTGCTTGAATTAAAGTAAATTCGTAAAAGGGAGAGCTTTTTATGACAGGATTCTGGGAACATGCCCTTATTGAAACTGCAGCAAGTTATAGTGTTGTAGTTCTGTGTGTTGTTGTATTTATGGCTGTATTTGAATTAGTAACCACCTATAATAATTGGAGAGAAATTCAGAATGGCAATTTAGCTGTAGCTATGGCAACCGGAGGAAAAATATTTGGCATCGCCAATATTTTTCGATTTTCCATTCAAGAGAATGACTCCCTTCTCCAGACTATGGGGTGGGGGTTATTCGGATTTATTCTTTTGTTAATTGGCTACTTCATATTTGAATTTCTTACTCCTTCCTTCAGAATTGATGACGAGATCGCTGAAGATAACCGGGCTGTTGGTTTTATTTCATTTATTATTTCAGCAGGATTGTCATATGTCATCGGGGCTAACATCATATGAAGGGTGGAATAGTATGGAGACTTTAGCAAAAGTATTGATCGTAATTGCTTCACTTTTTATTGTGATTGGAATTGTATATGTTTTGTTATAAGCATGTTCTTTTTGAAAGGACTTGCTTTTTTAAGTAAATATTTGCAAAATTTTAATTATATATTTTTAATTTCAAGCCGATAACGGTATAATAAAAGTAATACAAAGAGGGAGGGTTTTTTATGGAGAGTGGTCGACGTCCCTGGCTCAAAAATTATCCGCCTGAAATTCCTGCATCAGTAGACTATGATAAACGTCCGCTTCACAGCTTTTTGGAGGAAAGCGTAATGCTATACGGCAAAAAGAAAGCGCTTTACTTCATGGGGAAGGAAATGACCTTTCAGGAGATTTTTGACGAGACCCGAAGCTTTGCGAGTTACTTGCAGAAGTTAGGGTTAGAAAAAGGCGATCGTGTATCCGTAATGCTGCCTAACTGTCCTCAATCAGTGATCGCTTATTATGCGATCTTAATGTCTGGCGGTATTGTAGTTCAGACCAACCCATTGTATATGGAGCGAGAACTTGAATACCAGTTGAAGGATTCCGGGGCAAAGATGATTGTCTGTCTGGATATTTTATATCCGAAAGCGGCAAATGTTAAACCGAACACCTCTCTGGAACATATTATCGTTACTGGTGTGAAGGATTACCTCCCTTTTCCGAAGAACAAACTATATCCTTTCGTGCAAAAGCGGCAGCATCAGGTCCTCGTTAAACCTGAGCAATCATCCGACACTCATTTGTGGAAGCATATTTTGGATAATAGCAGTGGGCAAGTATCTCCAGTGGAAGTAGATCCGGTTGAGGATATAGCCCTGTTACAATACACAGGCGGTACTACGGGGTCTCCAAAAGGGGTAATGCTAAGTCACTATAATTTAGTTGTAAACACACAGATGGCAATGGCATGGATGCATAAGTGTGAAAAGGGCAAAGAAGTAGTTCTTGCCGTCTTACCATTCTTTCATGTTTACGGGATGACCTCTGTAATGAATCTGTCTGTTATGATGGGTTCAAAAATGATTTTAGTGCCTAAATTTGATCCAGGAAATGTGCTGAAAACTATAGAAAAGCAGAGGCCCTCCCTATTTCCGGGTGCCCCAACTATTTATATAGCCCTCTTAAATCATCCCGACTTGAAAAAGTATGATCTATCATCTATCGAGGCTTGTATTAGCGGATCTGCACCGCTTCCCGTTGAAGTGCAGGAGAAATTTGAAAGCGTTACCGGAGGGAGACTGGTAGAGGGTTATGGCTTAACAGAAACATCTCCTGTAACACATTCAAATTTTATTTGGGGAAATCGTATAAGCGGAAGTATTGGAGTACCATGGCCGAATACCGAAGCTAAGATTGTCAGTATGGAAACGGATCAAGAAGTTCCCATAGGGGAGGTAGGAGAAATTGTCATAAAAGGTCCGCAAGTCATGAAAGGGTATTGGAACCGAAAAGAGGACACGGATCAAGTACTCAGTGAAGAAGGCTGGTTCCGTACTGGTGATATGGGGCGGATGGATGAAGATGGTTATTTCTTTGTCGTTGACCGGAAGAAAGACATGATTATTGCTGGAGGCTACAATATTTACCCTCGCGAAGTTGAAGAAACCCTTTATGAGCATGAGTCAGTTCAAGAAGCAGTTATTATCGGAGTGCCGGACGCCTATCGAGGGGAAACCGTTAAAGCATTTATAGTGATAAAGCAGAACCATAACGTAACAGAGGAAGAATTGAATGAGTTCTGCCGTAAACGTATGGCAGCATTTAAAGTTCCGCGTATTTATGAATTCCGTGATGAACTGCCTAAAACAGCGGTGGGCAAAATCCTACGTCGGACACTTGTTGACGAAGAGAATAAGAAGATGGAAGAAAACAATCTGCAAAACTCATAGTTTCATAGATTGTTGACAGAATGAATACAAATATGTAATATGAGGTATGAATGACCATTCATTCATTTTCACAATAAAGGCAGGGAAATTTATGAAAAAAGATAAACCAAAATATAAACAGATTATCGACGCAGCGGTTGTCGTTATTGCTGAAAATGGGTACCACTCTTCGCAAGTTTCAAAAATCGCCAAAAAAGCGGGGGTGGCTGATGGGACCATTTACCTCTATTTTAAAAATAAAGAGGATATTTTAATCTCTTTATTTCAGGATAAAATGGGACAGTTCATTGAAAGAATTGAGCAAGAAACAACTTCGAGGCAGACAGCTGAAGAGAAACTGCTTACCCTGGTGGAAACTCATTTCGAGCAGCTGGCTGCCGATCATCACTTAGCAATTGTTACGCAGCTGGAACTTCGGCAATCCAATAAAGAATTACGGTCTAAGATTAATCAAGTGTTAAAGAGGTATTTAGCCGTGATTGATCAAATATTGGAAGAAGGAATAGAAGAGGGGCTGTTTCGTGATGATTTAAACCGGAAACTCGTTCGTCAGCTTATTTTCGGCATGATGGATGAAGCGGTAACCAATTGGGTTATGAAAGACCTTCGTTATGACATAGGAGATCAAGCTAAAGAAGTCCATAGTTTTATTATCAACGGACTGGCATTGCATAAATCGTAAAAGGAGTGATACTAGTGTCTACCGTCTATTTGCAGAAAGAAAACCATCTTGCACGAGTTACGATTCAAAGTCCTCCAGCTAATGCTTTATCTAGTACACTATTAAATGATTTATCTAAAGTACTTGATGAAGTAGAGATGGATAAGAGCATTAAAGCTATCCTTATAAAAGGAGAGGATAAGTTCTTCTCAGCAGGTGCGGATATTAAGGAATTCACATCGTTACAGGGTGCCTCTGATTTTGAACAGCTCTCAAGGAAAGGCCAACAATTGTTTAATCGCATGGAAAGCTTTCACATCCCCATTATAGCTGCCATTCATGGGGCAGCGCTTGGAGGAGGTCTTGAGCTGGCAATGGCTTGTCACATACGCTACGTAGCAGAGGATGCGAAATTAGGGTTACCAGAGCTGAACTTAGGAATACTGCCCGGGTTTGCAGGCTCACAGCGCTTGCCTAGATATGTTGGTACTGCGAAGGCATATGAAATGATCCTGACAGGTGCTCCTATCAGTGGAAAAGAGGCAGTTGCTGCAGGGCTTGCTAATCAGAGCTTTTCTGTGGAAGAATTATTTGAAGCAGCAGAGAAACTCACTGCGCAGGTTTCAGCCAAAAGCGGTCCTGCTATTCATCAAATAATGAAATTAATTCCATATGCTCACACTGGTCAGTTTTCGGATGGTAACAAAGCTGAAGCGGCAGCGTTTGGTGAAGTCTTTGGCAATGAAGATGCTAAAGAAGGCATACAGGCATTTATTGAGAAAAGGAAACCAGCATTTAAAGACCAATAGATTAGGAGGAATCATAATGAATATTTATGTATTACTAAAACGTACTTTTGACACAGAAGAAAAAATTTCGATTAATAGCGGGCGCATTGAAGAGGATGGCGCAGAATTTATAATTAACCCTTACGACGAATACGCTGTCGAGGAAGCGATTAATCTCAGGGATGAACACGGTGGCGAAGTGACCGTTGTAACAATTGGAGAAGAGGAATCAGAGAAACAGCTGCGTACTGCCCTTGCAATGGGAGCAGATAAGGCGGTCTTAATAAATACGGAAGATGAATTAGAAGACGGTGATCAGTTCTCAACAGTCAAAATTTTAGAAGCATTTTTTGCTGATCGAGAAGTAGATATCATCTTAGGAGGAAACGTAGCCATCGATGAGGCAAGCGGGCAAGTGGGTCCTAGATTGGCTGAACGTTTGGATATCCCTTGTGTTACTACGATCACTAGTATATCGGTTGATGGTGAAACCGTTAACATTGAACGTGATGTGGAGGGGGATGTAGAGAAGGTAGAAACTTCATTGCCAATTCTAGTAACTTGTCAACAAGGTCTAAATGAACCTCGTTATCCTTCATTACCGGGAATCATGAAAGCTAAAAAGAAACCGCTTGAAGAGTTAGAGATTGATGATCTGGATCTAGAGGAAGATGATGTTGAGCCAAAAACAAAAACGACAGAAATCTTCTTACCACCTGAAAAACAAGCAGGCAAGGTGTTGGAAGGTGAAACAGAAGATCAAGTGAAAGAACTTGTATCCTTATTAAAAACTGAGGCGAAAGTACTTTAAATAATCGAGACAGGAAAGGAGATTTGTTATGGGTAAAAAGGTATTAGTAATCGGTGAAATACGTGAAGGGGCTCTTCGAAATGTCACCTTTGAGGCTATTGCTTCAGCAAGGACTGTTAGTGATGGAGGAGAAGTAATTGGTGTTCTAAGTGGTGCAGGAGATCTGAATGAGATGGGTAAGGAAATGGTGTACTACGGCGCTGACCGAGTTGTGACAGTTTCACACGATAATTTGAAAACGTATACATCTGAAGGTCATGCTCAAGCAATTTATCCTGTAATTGAAGAAGAGTCACCAGAAGGAATTATTATGGGACATACTTCACAAGGAAAGGATTTAACACCAAAACTTGCAAGCAAACTTGAATCCGGGCTGATTTCTGATGCTACAGAAGTTGCGGCTGAAGGCGGTACTATTGTATTCACTAGACCGATTTATTCAGGTAAAGCTTTTGAGAAGAAAGAAATCACAGATGGTTTGGTCTTTGCAACCATCCGTCCGAATAACATACCATCCCTTGAAAGGAATGATGCTTTAGAGGGAGAAGTTATTGCAAAGGATGTTGATATTAAGGATATTCGTACCATTATTAAGGATATCATTCGTAAATCATCTGATGGAGTCGATCTCTCCGAAGCTAAAGTTATTGTAGCTGGTGGACGCGGTGTGAAAAGTGCGGAAGGCTTCGAGCCACTTGATGAACTTGCTCAAGTTCTGGGTGGGACAGTAGGCGCTTCAAGAGGTGCATGTGATGCAGGCTACTGTGACTATTCACTGCAAATTGGCCAAACAGGTAAAGTGGTAACACCAGATTTGTATATTGCTTGTGGAATTTCGGGAGCAATTCAGCATTTAGCTGGTATGTCAAACTCTAAAGTAATAGTCGCAATCAACAAAGATCCAGAAGCTAATATCTTTAACGTTGCTGATTACGGAATTGTCGGGGATCTCTTTGATGTTGTGCCAAAACTTGTTGAAGAAGTGAAACAATTGAAAGTAAATGCATAATTATAAAGAATAAGCCAAAGCTAAGCCTTGCTTGCTTTGGCTTTTTTAAATTCTCATTCATTTTAACCGCGCAGGGTCGGCCTACATTATAAAAACATATTGTTAGTCACGTAAAATAGAAAATGATATACTCTTAACAGAATACATGATCGAGGAGGAATATACGATGGCAATTGTAAAAGGAACAGATCAGAATTTTACTGAAGAAACAAACGAAGGTCTTGTAATAGCAGATTTCTGGGCACCATGGTGTGGTCCTTGTAAAATGATCGCTCCAGTGCTTGAAGAACTAAATGAAGAAATGAGCGACCAAGTAAAAATAGTAAAATTGGATGTTGATGAAAACCAGGAAACAGCAAGTAAGTTCGGTGTTATGAGTATTCCAACACTACTTCTCTTTAAAGATGGAAAAGTCGTTGATCAAGTAATCGGCTTTCAACCTAAAGAAGCATTAGCTGAATTAGTTACTAAGCATTCTTAGTGAAAGTAGAAGTGTCAGTAGCCGCGTTGCCCTGCAGCGTGGCTTTTTTTCGAAGGAATTTATTCATAACTCCCTTTTTGGACTAAAAGTGTGATGGATTGGCTATAGGCATGTCTAATAAGTTGGAGTGAATTGATTATGAACACAACTATTAAAGAAAAGTTAGCGGTTTTGCCTGATCAGCCAGGGTGTTATCTTATGAAAGATAAGAATGACACCATAATTTATGTAGGTAAATCTAAGGTACTCAAAAACCGGGTCCGTTCTTATTTTACCGGAGCTCATGATGGGAAAACCCAACGGCTTGTAAGAGAAATTAATGATTTTGAATATATCGTAACAACCTCAGATATGGAAGCTCTCATTTTGGAAATGAATTTAATAAAAAAGCATGATCCTAAATACAACGTGCTCTTAAAAGATGATAAATCTTACCCTTATCTAAAAGTTACGGCTGAAAGACATCCGAGGTTAATTGTTACGAGAAAAGTTAAAAAAGATAAAGGAAAATATTACGGCCCTTATCCTAATGTGATTGCAGCTAGGGAAACTAAAAAACTGCTGGACCGATTATATCCACTAAGAAAGTGTAACACTATGCCCGATCGTGTTTGCCTTTATTATCATATGCATCAATGTCTGGGTCCTTGTGAGTTTCCCGTGTCTGAAGAAACAAATCAGGAAATTGTACAGAATATTACGTCCTTTTTAAACGGAGGCCATAAAGAAATTAAGAAAGATTTGCAGCGGCAAATGTATGTGGCTTCTGAAGAACTAGATTTTGAAAGGGCAAAAGAATTACGAGATCAAATTGAACATATTGAATCAGTCATGGAGCAGCAGAAAATGACTTTAAATGATGAGGTAGACCGTGATGTATTCGGCTATTCTTATGATAAAGGGTGGATGTGTGTACAGGTATTTTTTATAAGACAAGGTAAATTGATTGAGCGTGATGTAGCTTTGTTTCCATTCTTTGATGATCCAGAAGAGACGTTTCTTAGTTATATTGGACGGTTCTATTTGCATCAGAACCACCCTTACCCGAAACAAATACTCGTGCCTGTAGGGACGAATAGAGAAGTATTAGAAGGAGCAATCGATACGAAGGTTCTCATTCCTATGAGAGGGAGAAAAAAAGAGTTAGTAGAATTAGCTAAGAAGAATGCAAGTATTGCTCTAGAAGAAAAGTTTGCTTTAATTGAGCGAGATGAGGAGCGGACGATTAAAGCTGTGGAGTCACTCGGCAATCATTTGAATATAGAAACTCCTCACCGTATTGAAGCCTTTGATAATTCAAATATCCAAGGGACCGATCCTGTTTCGGCTATGATTGCATTTATCGATGGAAAACCAAGTAAAAAGGACTATCGAAAATATAAAGTTCGTGATGTCAAGGGTCCTGATGATTATGACACAATGCGGGAAGTTATCCGCAGAAGGTATACTCGTGTACTAAAAGAAGGACTCCCCTTACCCGACCTTATTGTAGTAGACGGAGGGAAAGGGCAGATGAGTGCAGCTATGGACATTCTCGAAAATGAGCTTGGGCTGGATATTCCTTTATGTGGATTGGCAAAAGATGATCAGCATAAGACGAGTGAGCTTTTGTATGGAGACCCACCGGTGTTGGTTGATTTAGATAGAAATTCACAGGAATTTTATTTAGTGCAGCGAATTCAAGACGAAGTACACCGCTTTGCCATTTCTTTTCATAGACAACTGCGTGGTAAAGGCGCTATTCAATCCGAACTTGATGACATTCCTGGTGTCGGGCAAAAACGCAGAAGACTGCTGTTACGTCATTTCAAGTCTGTCAAAGAGATTAAAGAGGCAGCGCCAATGGACTTAACTCGCTTAGGAATACCGGAACCGGTAGCGGATCAAATATTAAGTCATCTAAATGAAGAGAAGCCAGCTGAGTAATCAGGTGGCTTCTATCCTTTAATCGCGGTTATTTCAACCATATTTTCTTTCTTATTTACTTGTTCAAAGCATTCATATGTATCACTGGTAATAACTTGGATTATCTGAGCTAAAAATCCGCACTCTAATCGGAAATCAACGTTGTATAGTTCCTGTGTTAAACGCTTTTCAATGATGTGGCCTGATAAATGAAATATAATTTCTTTTTTCTTTTCTTTGATCAGCTGGAGTTCACCCCACCCCATATATTGAAAAAATTCATAAAGGTCATCCCATGTCTCAAGGGTTGTTTCGCGAGCGATGTTTTTCCCCATAAAATATAAGAGGTAAGGGGCATCTTTTCCAAGAAAATCGGGCAACGTATAGTAACGCAGCAAATCAAACCCTGCGCCAGTAGACACTAGCGATGAGATGTTGAGGGTGGATAGCTTAGCTGTTTCTCTCATGACGCTCATTCCTTTCTACAACAATTATTATCGCTTGAATTTAAAAAAGTAGCAACAGTAATCTGAGATTTTATCAATTAGAAAAAATGTGTATATTTAAGTAAATTGTAGTTCCTTTTCTTGACGCTATGAAATGATAGAAGTACAATAAACGTGTCACAAATTGTACATTTGGCAGTTTTTGTCGAGGAAAAGGGGTTTTCCTATATTTTAAATGCGTTTTTAAAGCGCTTTACTTTCTGAAAAATGTACATATACTAATCGTTATCATCTCGAGGGGGGTAAACATGGCAGGAACACGCGGATATGTTAACAGGAGATTACATTCATTATTAGGGGTACTCCCAATCGGGATATTTCTGATCCAGCACTTAACTGTGAACTTTTTTGCAACTCGTGGACCAGAGGCGTTTAACTCAGCAGCCCATGTAATGGAGAGCTTGCCTTATCGTTACGTACTGGAGATATTTGTTATCTTTTTACCACTATTATTCCATGCAATTTACGGAGTATATATTGCATTCACAGCGAAGAGTAATTTGTCGAACTTTGGTTTTTTCAGAAACTGGATGTTCATGTTACAACGTATTACTGGGATCATTACGCTTATTTTTATTGCGTGGCATGTATGGGAGACTCGAATTGCCATCGGACTAGGATGGGCAGACCTTAACTATCAGTTGATGGAAGGCATTCTTAGTGAGCCATTCTTTTTCTGGTTCTACATAGTAGGTGTCATCTCAACTACATTCCACTTCTCTAATGGGCTTTGGTCATTCTTTGTCAGCTGGGGTATTACAGTATCCCCGCGTTCACAGCGTATTATGACTTATGCGAGCATTATCATTTTCATAGCTATTTCCTATGTAGGTGTTCGTACTTTAATTCAGTTCGCTTATGGTGTTTAAAACATTTATTTTACTTGAACGTTGATCTATTGAAAGTTAAGGGAGTGAGGTTCAATCATGTCGAATAAAAATATTGTTATAGTTGGTGGAGGTCTTGCGGGACTTATGGCAGCTATTAAGGCAGCAGAGCAGGGTGTACATGTCGATATGCTGTCACTAGTGCCGGTAAAGCGTTCTCACTCTGTTTGTGCTCAAGGCGGCATTAACGGCGCTGTTAATACAAAAGGTGAGGGTGATTCACCTTGGGAACACTTTGATGATACGGTTTATGGTGGCGACTTTTTAGCTAACCAGCCGCCCGTTAAGGCTATGTGCGATGCAGCACCAAGCATCATTCATCTGTTGGACCGTATGGGTGTTATGTTTAACCGTACGCCCGAAGGTTTGCTTGATTTCCGCCGCTTTGGCGGAACACAGCATCACCGTACTGCATTTGCCGGAGCTACAACTGGACAACAGTTGTTGTACGCTCTTGATGAACAAGTTCGCCGCCATGAAGTTAATGGTCTGGTGACTAAATATGAGAACTGGGAATTCCTTTCAGCCATTATTGACGAGGATGGTATTGGCCGCGGGGTTGTTGGTCAAAACCTTAAAGATCATGAAATCAAAGCATTCCCGGCAGACGCCGTTATCATGGCGTCAGGAGGACCTGGAATTATTTTTGGTAAATCAACGAACTCTGTAATTAATACAGGTTCTGCTGCGGGTTCGCTTTATCAGCAGGGAGTAAAATATGCGAATGGTGAATTCATTCAGATTCACCCAACGGCTATTCCTGGTGATGATAAGCTGCGCCTAATGAGTGAGTCAGCTCGTGGTGAAGGTGGACGAATCTGGACTTATAAAGACGGTGAGCCGTGGTATTTCTTAGAGGAGAAGTACCCAGCATATGGTAACCTAGTGCCTCGTGATATCGCTACACGGGAAATTTTTGATGTGTGTGTAAATCAGAAGCTTGGTATCAATGGTGAAAACATGGTTTATCTTGATCTGTCTCATAAAGATCCTAAAGAGTTGGATGTTAAGTTAGGCGGAATAATTGAAATTTACGAAAAGTTTGTAGGAGACGATCCTAAGAAAGTACCGATGAAAATTTTCCCTGCCGTGCATTATTCTATGGGTGGTATGTGGGTAGATTTTGATCAAATGACGAATATTCCTGGTATTTTTGCTGCAGGAGAGTGTGATTATAGTCAACACGGTGGAAACCGCTTGGGAGCTAATTCATTGCTGTCTGCCATTTATGGCGGAATGGTAGCTGGACCTAACGCTGTTAAATATACAGAAGGGCTTGAAACCATATCTGATGATATGAGCTCATCTCTATTTGATGCAAAACTGAAAGAAGAGCAAGAGAAGTTTGAAAAGATTATGAGCATGGACGGCGACGAAAATGCCTACCAAATCCATAAAGAGCTTGGTGAATGGATGACAGACAACGTGACTGTTGTTCGGGAAAATGACAAGCTGCTTAAAACAGATGAAAAAATCGTTGAACTTATGGAACGATATGAACGAATTAATATTAATGATACATCACGCTGGAGTAACCAGGGAGCAATGTTTACACGTCAGCTTTGGAACATGCTTCAATTAGCCCGTGTGATTACACAGGGTGCCTACAATCGTAACGAAAGCCGCGGGGCTCACTACAAACCAGACTACCCTGAACGTAATGACGAAGAATTTTTAAAAACAACAATAGCAAGTTACGATAGAGAAAATAATAAACCTGTAATTAGCTATGAGAAAGTAGACACATCCTTACTCGAGCCGCGTAAACGCGATTACTCGAAAAGTAAATAAAGGAGGACAATGATCATGAGCGAAAATAAAACGGTTACGTTTGTCATTACGCGCCAAGACGATCCCGAATCTAGTCCTTACGAAGAAACGTTTAACATTCCCTATCGTCAAAATATGAACGTTATTTCCGCATTAATGGAGATCCGTAGAAATCCAGTGAATGCTGATGGAAAAGAAACAACGCCAGTATTTTGGGAAATGGGATGTCTGGAGGAAGTTTGCGGCGCATGTTCTATGGTGATAAACGGAACGCCAAGACAATCTTGTACAGCACTTGTGGATCAGTTAGAGCAGCCAATCAAATTAGCTCCGATGACAACATTTCCGGTAAACCGTGACTTAGCTGTCGATAGAAGCCGTATGTTTGACTCCTTGAAAAAGGTAAAAGCCTGGGTGCCAATCGATGGGACTTACGATCTTGGACCAGGACCAAAAATGCCGGAAAGCAAGCGTCAGTGGGCATATGAACTATCTAAATGTATGACATGCGGGGTCTGCTTAGAAGCTTGTCCCAATGTAAATAGCAAGTCTGATTTTATTGGACCAGCATCACTTTCTCAGGTCCGCCTGAAAAACGCTCACCCAACAGGGGCAATGAATAAGAGTGAAAGATTGCAAACGATCATGGACGAGGAAGGCCTGATGGGATGCGGAAACGCGCAGAACTGTGTGGAATCATGTCCTAAAGGAATTCCTTTGACAACTTCAATTGCTGCACTTAATCGTGACACAGCCATTGAATCGTTCAAGAGCTTCTTTGGAAGTGATGAGCGAGTTTAATTGATGAAATGTACTGAAGTGCCCCAGCCTAACTACGATGTTAGGCTGGGGCACTTCTTTGTTTAAAGTATTGAAATGTCATAGTATAATAGATAGGATTGAATTCATGCAGAGGTGAGAATGAGCATGTCAAATTGGAAACAAACTGCACTCGTATCATTTATATTATTATCAGCTTGTTATATTATCCTAATATCTCTGTCTCAGCCCTTAATTGGAGTTGATTTAGAAAGGAATCACAATGGAGCCCTGGTCATCTCTGAAATTAAAGAAGGCTCTTGGGCTGATGAAAATGGGATAGAAATAGGAGCTGTATTAACGGCGGTTGAAGGGAAATCACCTGAAGATTACTATACGGTCCGTATGTTCCACGAATTGGAAAACGCTGAATCGTTTACTGTTGAAAAATCAAGCAAAAAAGTGACTTATTCTTCGATTAATGAATCTACCTTGCTGCATTGGACTTTATTTATTCTTTTGCCTTTATTATTTTTAATTGCAGCATTTTGGATCTCAAGGATTGTGCAGAGAAAAGTGGCAAAGCGGTTTTCAGCTAATCAATTAATTCTCTATTTTTTGCTCATTGCTTTAGGATACTTAAGTAATAGTGGAGCAGTTCGGGATGATTTGTACAGTATTTTTCTTAATTCTATTCTCTTTATTCTATCACCCGTTGTACTCATTCAATTTCTTTATAATTACTTTGCTGAGTTAAAAGTATATTGGTTTTCTAAGAAAATTTATCAAATTTTGTATGTTCTTGTCAGTTTGGTAACAGTACTGGAATGTTACTTTTTGATAACGACTAATTACCCTAGTTATTTTTACAAGGTGCCCTCCTTTTCACTGTTAGGCCTTTACATCATATTATTTTTCATTATTTATAAAGGATTGTTCAGTTACAAGGATACTTCTGTTGGAACTATTTTTAAGTATATGAGTGTTGGGATGTCGGTAGCTTTCTTTCCATACATTTTTTTATATTTAACTCCTGCGCTGACGATTAAGGAGAAAATTATTCCCCTGGAAATAGCTGCTTTATTTTTGATCGCCTTACCCATTACATTTATGTATTTAGTAACGAGGGAAAGGTTAATTGACATCACCTTTGTCATAGGTCGTATTCGCTATTATGCCTTATTGTCTGCACTTCCAAGTGTATTAATACCTTGCATTCTCTCTATTTATATAAAGGGAGAATTTGCAATGATTGATTATTTGCAAATCTATCTGGCTGTACATGTTTTGCTCATTTTATTGTTATCGGTCAAAGAAGGACTGGACTTCCGTTTGCAAAAGTTCTTGTTCGTGGCTAAATACAGTTATCAAGAGAGTATGCACAGAATGTCCAAAGACATGAAAGAACAGTCAAATGCCGTTGACTTAATGAAAGTAATGCGAAAGGAAATAGGAAATGTTTTAAAAGTACGGGAGATGTATATATATTCTATTCATAATCATCGGAAAATGTATTGTGTTTATGATCCTATCCCTACTGACATACTTGATCATTTTGACGACTACTTTCCGAATCGACAATATGATATCGGCTCAATTCTGGAAACAGATAAAGGATTTGGCGTAATTGTAGGGTTTACTTTAGATAAAGTAACCATGCTTTGGTGCAGGGGGAAGAAAGATTATACGAATTTAAACAGAGATGAAAAAACGTATTTACAAACTATCTCTCATAACGCCAATATTGCCATTGAGAACATGAACTTAATTGAGGATTTGGTAAAAGAGTTACGAACTTTACGAAGTGACCAAACTCATAAATCTCCTACCTGGCTCTCAAGATTGTTATTTACAATTGCAGAAAATCAGAGAAAACAGTTGTCTATTGATCTTCATGACACAGTCCTGCAAGAACAGTTATATTTGTACAGAAGGATGGACGATTTAATTAACAAAAGGCCGGATTTACCGAAGACCTTGGAAGCAGAGCTTTCTATTTATAAAGAATCACTTTTAGACAGTATTCATCTCATACGTGAAACATGTAATGAATTGCGTCCGGCTTTTATTGAAGAGATGGGCTTGGTTCATTCCCTCGAGAATTTAATAGAACAATATCAATTACGCTCAAACTTTACGGTCTATTTTACAAGTGACGGGTTTGACGCAAAGCTTGATCAGGAATATGTATTAGCTATTTTTCGGGTGGTTCAGGAACTGCTAACCAATGCAACTAAACATTCAAATGCAAAAATTGTAAAGCTAAGTTTATCCAGCAATCCACATCAAATCATGCTGTTATATTCTGATGATGGCCAAGGAATGGATTACTCCCTACAGAGAGACCTATTTTCTCACATCGGTCTATCAGGCATAGAACAGCGGGTAAACGGATTAAACGGTCACCTTGAAATAGAAACCGCACCAGGAGAAGGTTTTAAATCAATCATTACCTTTCCTTATGAATTATCAAAGGAGGTAGGAGTATGACCCGTATATTGATTGTCGATGACCATCCAGCTGTAGGAGCTGGGACAAAAGCAATGCTTGAACAAGAAGAAGATATGAAAGTCGATGTCACAGACCAGGCGAGCGAAGTAGAAGAGCTAATAAAGAATCATTCATACGATATTATGCTGCTTGACTTATATATGCCGGGAATTAGCGGAGTAGATCTTGCGAAGAAACTGAAGAGGTCTTCCCCGGATTTAACCATTCTGATTTATACAGGCTTTGATCTTAACACCCACTTTAATATGATGGTTGAAGCTAATATTAATGGGTTTGTCAGTAAAACAGCTACAAGTGAACAACTGATTACAGCCATTCGATGTGCACTTCGAGATGAAGTGGTGATCCCTCTTCATCTGTTTAAACAGTTGAGAAGGTCAGAAGCAAGCATCAGTCATTCTGTGAATAAGAATGAAGGAGCAGGGCCATCTCTTAATGAAAAAGAGCAGTCTATCCTTAAGGAAGTGGCCTCAGGGTTAACAAATCGTGAAATTGCTCAGTCCCTGCATATGTCTCAGCGAAGTGTGGAGTATACGTTAACAGGAATTTTTAACAAGTTGACGGTCAAATCGCGAACTGAGGCCTTATTTAAAGCTCAAGAACTTGGACTGGTATCTAAATCGTAAACGGCCGACACGAGGCCATGTTTTCGCACATAAGATATGATGACTAAATAATTCCCCTCAAAATAATAGCTAGACAACAAGGGAGGGGTACGCTTGTGAAGGAAGACGGCTACAGGCCAACACAAATTCTAACCAAGCGAGAGCGAGAAGTTTTCGAGCTTCTAGTGCAAGACAAAACTACGAAAGAAATTGCTAATGAACTGTTTATTTCTGAGAAAACAGTTCGGAATCACATTTCGAATGCTATGCAGAAGCTTGGGGTTAAAGGAAGATCCCAAGCCGTAGTCGAGTTATTACGGATGGGGGAACTTGAACTCTAAAGGTAGATGTGTTGGTATGAGGAATGGGTAGGGCCTTTCAGGTAATGGATGAATGATTTCAATCCATACCTGAAAGGGTTTTTAACAAGAAAAGACAATTTTCTGACTTTTTTTAGACAATTCGATAATAATTCTTGAATTTTTCAAAATAAAGCGGCAGTATTAGAAATACATTTTATTGTGTGGGGAGTGCTGATCGTGACAGAATCGCATGCATCATCATCAATTGCTGATGTTGAAAAAGAATTACGATACATATCAGGTATCATAAAGCAGCAAGGGCGTGAAATCTTAAATCATTACCCGATTACCACTCCGCAGTTTGTAGCTTTACAGTGGCTGCTTGATAAAGGAGATTTGACAATAGGTGAGCTTTCAAGTCATCTTCATTTAGCGTGCAGCACTACGACGGACCTTGTCGATCGTCTAGAGAAGAATGAGTTAGTGGAGAGGATCCGTGATTCTAAGGATCGTCGGGTTGTCCGTATACATCTCTTAGAAAAAGGTACACACATTATTCATGAGGTAATAGAAAAACGCCAACACTACTTACAAGAAGTTCTCAAGGATGTTTCAGAAGATGAAATGAACCAACTAACCCGTTTATTACATGTACTTCATGAAAATATGCGTGAGACATCTAAGGAAAAACAGAAATGAGGGATTTCATGGGACAGCCGATAGGTGTGATTGATTCCGGAGTTGGAGGGTTGACCGTTGCCCGCGAATTGATGCGTCAACTTCCTAAAGAAAAATTTATATACTTGGGTGACACGTTAAGGTGCCCTTATGGACCACGGCCTAAAGATCAGGTAAAGGAATTCACCTGGCAGATGGTACATTATCTAATGCGGCGCGATATTAAAATGCTTATAATTGCTTGCAATACAGCGACCGCGTATACATTAAATGAACTTCAGTCCTCATTGCCGATTCCGGTAATTGGTGTGATTGAACCGGGAGCTCGGGCCGCAATCAAAGGCAGTAGAAATAAACGAGTAGGTGTAATCGGGACAGAAGGTACGATAAAAAGCCAGGCATACCCAGAAGCTCTCAAGGCAATTGACCAATCTATACGAGTAAATGGTCTCGCCTGCCCTCCATTTGTCCCTATGGTGGAGAATGGAATTTTAGAAGGGCCGGAAGCGGAAGGAACCGTAAAATCCACTTTATTACCTTTAAAAGAGATGAACCATATTGATACGTTAATTCTCGGGTGTACTCATTACCCACTTATTAAGGACTTAGTGCAGAAGGAAATGGGAAGCCACATTAATGTAATTAGCTCTGGTGAGGAAACCGCCAGCGAGACTAGTTTAATTCTGGCATATCATAACGCTTTAGAGCAGGAAGATAATCACTCTGTGCATGAATTTTATACCACCGGGGATATGGAAAAATTCAGATTGGTGGCCAATAGGTGGTTTGAAGAGCCGATCCAAGTATTAAAGCTTATTGAACTTGAACAATTTGAAAAGACGACAAAATAACTTGAAGTTATGCAAGTACTTAGTAATCGTAGTTATTTTTCCTGGAGAATTGGTTAATAAATAGACAGGCTGATCGGCTAATGCCGTTTTTGCCCTCGAAGCAGCTTAGTCTAAGTACATCTTCATTAAGAACTCACGTAAATAACCTTCAAGTTTTGTCTCAAAGCTTTGAAGGTTATTTACGTGAGTTCAGAGCTGATGAAATTTTCGTTAGTCTACTAAGTACAATTCTGAACACAACTAACTCTCTTAAAAATCTTGCCTTCAACATAAAATCAGTGGTCTAAACTTCATTATGGCTCGTATATATGGTAGTACAAACTATCATGGGAGGGAATAGCATGAAAACATGCGGAATTAAACCCTTATCGATTGCCGTACTATTAAGTACAGGATTGCTGTCGGGTTGTTTATTTGAAGGGGAGCAAGCACTAGAGGAGATGGATGCTCCTCCTGAAGAGGAGACGGCAGCAACTCCTGAAACGAATACAAAGGAGTCACCGCCAGAAAAGGGCAGTGGAGAAGCAAGTGCTGAAGAAGAAGGGCAGGAAGAAGCTGCAGAAACAGTGGCAAGAGAATTATTCTTAATTGATTCTAATGGAATGGTTGTTCCTCAGACTGTAGAACTGCCAGCGTCTAAGGAGGTAGCTACCCAAGCACTAGAATACTTAGTTAAAGATGGACCAATCTCAAGTTTATTGCCAACTGGCTTTAAGGCAGTATTGCCTGCTGGAACAGAAATTTTAGGGTTGAATTTAAAGGATAATGGCACGATGGTAGTCGACGTCTCACAAGAATTTAAAAATTACCAGCCTGGTGAAGAACAAAAGATTTTGCAAGCTATGACTTATACAGTTACACAGTTTGATAATGTGGACCGGATGAAGCTTTGGATAAATGGACATGAACTTAAGGAAATGCCTGTGAACGGGACTCCAATTAATGGAGGAGTTTCCCGTTCAGACGGGATCAATGTCCATGTTGGCGACCAAACTGATGTGGTGGGAAGTAAAGCCGTAACGGTTTACTTCCCATCTCAACAAGGTGACAGCGAAGTATATCAAGTCCCGGTAACAACGAGAGTAAGTACAGAAGGTGATTTGTACACTTCTTTAGTACAGACCCTCCTCGAGGGACCAGCTCTTGGAACGTCCCTGCTTCGGCCTTTCAATGAAGGTGCTCAAGTCACAAGTGCCAAACTTAATGAAGGGGTGTTGAGTGTAACTTTCAATAAGGCTTTGTTAAATGGACAAGAACCTAAAGCTGTGTCTGAACAAGCTCTTGCCAGTCTTGTTATGAGCTTAACCAACGTGAATGATGTGGAAGCGGTAGAAGTAAAAGTTGAAGGGGTCGAACAAGTCTTAAATGAAGCAGGAGAGTCATTGGCTGAACCTGTTACACGTTCAGATATCAATGGAGCGAATGAACCTGGAAGCTTATAAAAAAGAAAATCACGGGCCACTTTAATGACGTAGTGGCCCATTTTTTACATAAGACAGGAAAGAGTGCAGCCTGTCTATAGACCTTTTTTTATGTTAAGATGGGCTAGGTATAGTTGGAAAGAATGAAAGGGAGGACATGCCCATGAGAAGCGGACGTGCAGTCAATGAATTAAGAAATATTACAATAGAAACAGATTATGTTAAACACCCAGAAGGATCTGTATTAATAAGTTTTGGAGACACTAAAGTGATCTGTAATGCAAGTGTAGAGGATCGAGTTCCACCATTTCTACGCGGACAGGGGAAAGGCTGGATTACAGCAGAATATGCTATGCTGCCTCGTGCTACAGAACAGCGAAATATTCGTGAATCTTCAAAAGGAAAAGTTTCCGGGAGAACGATGGAGATTCAGCGTCTTATTGGTCGAGCCTTACGCGCAGTCGTTGACTTGGATAGTATAGGTGAACGTACCCTATGGGTGGATTGTGATGTAATTCAAGCGGACGGGGGCACCAGAACGGCATCCATTACAGGTGCTTTCGTTGCAGTTGTTCTGGCGTTTGGGAAGTTAGTTGAAAAAGGAGTATTGAAAAAGCTTCCGATTAATGACTTTTTAACAGCTATTTCAGTCGGGGTCCTTCCTGATGGGAAAGAAATTCTGGATCTTTGTTATGAAGAGGACAGCAAGGCCCACGTGGATATGAATATTGTCATGACAGGACAAGGGGAATTTGTAGAGCTTCAAGGAACTGGAGAAGAAGCCACATTCTCCATGGCACAACTTCAGACGATGATATCCCTGTCCCAAGAAGGGGTAGCAGAGCTTACTAAGCTGCAAAAAGATGCAATTGGAAAATGGGCTGAGGTTATTGAAACATCATCAGCTGTTACGGAGAAATAACCCTATGAACGAATTAGTTGTCGCTACAAAGAATAAAGGAAAAGTTGACGAGTTTAAAGAAATGTTTGCGAAATATAGAATCACAGTAAAATCATTATTGGATTTTGATCAGAAGATTGCCGATATTGTTGAAGATGGCGAATCTTTCGAAGAAAATGCAATCATCAAAGCCGAGACAATTGCAGAACAATTCCAAATTCCCGTCGTTGCAGATGATTCTGGTCTTGAAATTGATGCTCTAAACGGTGCGCCTGGTATTTACTCTGCTCGTTATGCAGGTGAAGATAAGGATGACCGCAAGAACGTGGAAAAGGTTATGAATGAATTGAGTAATGTTCCTGAGCAAGATCGTACTGCTCGTTTTGTCTGTGCAGTTGCTGTTGCACGTCCTGGCCAAAAAACTTTTGTGGAAAGAGGTACCTGTGAAGGGCGGATTGCGATGGCACCAGCAGGCGATAACGGTTTCGGATATGACCCCATATTTATCCCAAGCGGATCTGTTCTAACAATGGCAGAGTATACTTCTGATGAAAAAAATTCAATTAGTCACCGAAAGCATGCTATCCTAAAAATAGAACAATGGTTGCAGGATTTATCATAAAGAGGTGTTTATAATGCCAAAAGTACTAATCATTAGTGATACTCATGGATTAACTAATGAAGTGATGGAGATTAAACAGCACCACCAGCATGAAGTAGATGAACTCATTCATTGTGGTGATTCGGAACTTAGTTCCCAGTCAGAAGAGTTAGAGGATTTTCATTATGCCAAGGGAAATTGTGATTTCGACACCGACATGGAGAACGAACAAATTGTTAAAGTTGGGGATATAACTATTTTGGTTGTACATGGACATTTACATCAAATTAAGTCAACTTTAATGCCCCTATCTTACCGGGCAGATGAACTTGGAGCTCAAGTAGCTTGTTTTGGACATTCGCATATGGCAGGAGCGGAAAAAGTGAATGGCAAACTGTTCATTAATCCAGGGAGTGCCAGACTGCCGAGGGATCGAGAAGAACCGACTTACGCAATTCTGGAATGGGAAACACTTGATAAGATCGAACTTCAATATTATCAAGTGACTGGACAGCCTATGCCAGCGTTGAGAATGGAAACATCTCTAGCAGCAAAGAATTAACTCTTTGCTGCAGAGTTGTTGACAAATACACAGTGATTTACTATAATTATCCTTGTCGGAAAAACAAATTGCTCATTTAAGACATACACCTTTAGCGGTTGTAGTTTAGTAGTAAAACTTCAGCCACGAGCGAAACTTCGTCGAGTATGCTTCGAGTTGCCCGCCCGAATAGCTTCTTCGATTTAGCTAAAAGAGGTAAGGGCATGTAAAAATGTTGCTAATGAAACTGTTTAAACGCGGGTGTAGTTTAGTGGTAAAACCTCAGCCTTCCAAGCTGATGATGAGGGTTCGATTCCCTTCACCCGCTCCAATCTAAGCTTACATAATATTAAAATATAATACTTGTCCCAGTAGCTCAGCTGGATAGAGCAACAGCCTTCTAAGCTGTGGGTCGCAGGTTCGAATCCTGCCTGGGACGCTAACTAACAAAACGCTGGATCTCTTGTATATCAAGGGATTCAGCGTTTTTCTTGTTAAGAATGGTTTGAAGCTGTCCCTGTCCAGAAGTGGCTTTTGGGGCAGAATTGGGGCAGAATTTTTTTGAAAAGCCAACTATGATATATTTAACATAAAATTACAACGTAATTTAATTATCTAGGGAGGTGATAGTTTTGAATAGGGAAGACCTGAGTATATTTACAAAGCTCTCTTTTTTTACAGCATTGGCTACAATTTTTATACCCACTTTCTTCATAGGAATAACATTGGGGGAGAGTGTGGATGCTATCAACCCTATCTAAGATTCATTTTATTACTTACGTTTCTTGGCTTCTTGTTTGGTATTCCTCTTAGCATTGTTTCAATGTTCAGAAAGAAAATTTAGCCATAAGTATTTTTGCCTTAATTGCAAATTTGTTGCCAATAAGTTTTATTGGTTATGTCTTTATTATGGAATTTCTTAAAGAATTTTTCGAGACTCCACCATAAAATATATTGGTATTCTAAAGTAAAGTGAGTTCTACCAGCACACTGGAGGACACAGATTGGCAGTGTGTTATTTGTTGATGGAGATCCGAACAAATATTTTGTAGGGAAGCGTGTAGAGTCAGTCCATTTATCAAGGGGGGTTACGTTTTTATAATTCTCCGTCATGGGATGATTCTGACGTTGCTGGATATATCCAATTTGGGTATGGATTCTCGAATGTACTAGCAATGTTTGATGTAGATGGATCACCACAGTATAAGGTTGAAAACTCTAATGGTGACGTTTATTGGATCGTCTACACTTAGTTGGACAGTTTCGTTAAGGTCCGATACACTTTACTAAATATAACAGTCGAGGAGAGCGTATTATGACCAAACGAACCCGTCGGACATTTACCGATGAATTTAAGAAACAGATTGTTCAGCTTTATGAGAATGGGAAACCCAGAAAAGATATTATCCAGGAGTACGAGCTGACATCTTCCTCATTTGATCGGTGGATTAGTCAATACAAGCAATCAGGTTCATTCAAAGAAGAGGATAACCGCACACCAGAACAAAAAGAGTTGATCAAGTTACGTAAGGAGAACCAACGACTCAACATGGAAAACGACATTATAAAGCAAGCGGCGCTGATCATGGGACGAAAGTAGATGTGATACGGAATAATCGTCAGAAATACTCGGTATCAGCAATGTGTGCTGTCCTACAACTTCCTAAAAGTACGTTTTACTATGAAGCAAAAGAAAAAGATACGTCTGAAGAAGAAAAGTTGACACACTTAATTGTCGAGACCTTTCATGAAAGCCGGCAGAATTATGGTACACGAAAAATCAAACACGAACTTCATAAGAAGAGCCATCAGGTATCTCGTCGAAGAATTGGCCGAATCATGGAGGAACAAGGGCTTGTCTCCAAATAAACTGTAGCTCAATTTAAGCCGATGAAAACCTCGTGCAACGAGTCGGAACAGGGAAATACGTTGAATCGTCAACTCTCCCAAGACCAGGCTCGCAAAGTTGTGGTGAGTGATCTGACCTATGTTCGGGTGCATTCCAAATGGCATTATATTTGTACAATTTTGGACCTATATAACCGCGAAATTATAGACTACAGTTCAGGTCCTCAAAAAGATGCCGCCTTGGTTCAGAAGGCCTTCGCTTCGATTGGTGGTAATCTTAATGAATTAGAACTTTTTCATACAGATCGCGGTAACGAGTTTAAAAATCGAGCCATTGAAGGGTTACTTGAAACCTTTGGGATTGATCGTTCTTTGAGCATGAAGGGCTGCCCTTATGATTATGCGGTCGCTGAAGCTACATATAAAGTGATTAAGACAGAGTTTGTCTTTGGAGAAACATTCGTAAGCCAGAAACAATTGGACCTGGCCTTATTTGATTATGTCCACTGGTATAATCATATCCGAATTCACGGCACCCTAGGATATCTCAGCCCAATCGAATTCAAGAAGAAACACCTTAACAAGATTGTCTAGCTTTGTGTTGACAATCCATATTACGTTACAACTAATGAAACGTATGTAAGGTTAGTGTAAATTTAAAGCCCTCCTCGCAAGGTGTAACTGCTAGATTAGACTTAACAGTTTTTGCTTGATAGAATTGAACACTTTTTCACCACTAATCCCCTCCAACCATGTAAACTTAACAAGTATGTTAACGACCTGGTTTGGAGGGAGTAAGGAGTAGATGAAGAAGTTGGAGAAAATCGTTTTAGCACATCAATTGAAGAGGGATGGTTTTAATGTATCAGCAATAGCACGAAAATGCGGGGTGTCCCGAAACACTGTATATACTTATCTGGGAAGAGACTTCGAAGCTGCAGTGGAATGGGTGGAAACGCTAAGAGCCAGAAAAAGAAAGCTGGATATTTATCAGGAGGTCATATTAGATTGGCTTCGGGAACACCCAGACCTTTCGGCCTCCCAGATATCAGACTGGCTGGAAGAACGATGTAATTTCCGAGAGATTGGGGAGAGTACCGTGAGAACTTACGTAAAGGAACTTCGGGAGAAATATCATATCCCCAAAGTCTTGAATAAACGTCACTTTGAGGCATTACAGGAGTTACCGAGAGGTAAACAGATGCAGGTGGATTTTGGAGAGTTAAAAGTAAAGACCACTGATGGGAAAACCATTAAAATTTATGTGATAGCCTTTGTCCTTTCACACTCCCGATATAAGTATGTGGAGTGGCAGGAGAAGCCTTTCACGACAAGGGACGTGTTACGGTGTCATGAAAATGCCTTTGAATTTTACGGAGGGATCACAGAAGAAATTGTCTATGACCAGGATAAATTGATGACGGTCAGTGAGAATGGAGGGGATCTCATATTTACAGAGGAATTTCAGGCCTATAAACAAAATAGGAATTTTCGTGTATTCCTATGCAGGAAAGCAGACCCTGAATCTAAAGGAAAGATAGAGAACGTTGTAAAGTTTGTAAAATACAACTTTGGAAAGAATCGTGTGTTCCATCAAATTGAAACATGGAATGAACAATGTCTGGCCTGGCTGGAAAGGAAGGGAAATTATCAAGTCCACAACACCATAAAAAAGAGACCTGTCGAAGTGTTCGCCCTGGAAAAGCCACACTTACGAAAAGTCTCCTTACCACTCTCTTTCGAGAGCAATCTTAGTTACAGTATAACAAGGATGGTTCATAAGGACAATGTCATCAAATACAAATCGAATCGTTATTCCGTCCCGTTGGGTACATATCAGCCAAACGGCGAGAACACGGTCTACATACAGGTGGAGGGAGAAAAGCTTTTCATTAAGGCTTCGCCCGACGGCATCCTTCTAGCTACCCATAGACTCTCTACTAACAAAGGGAAACTTATTAAAAATACCCACCATTCCAGAGACAGGTCAAAAGGAATAGCTGCTTACATGGATACCATCAGAACATCATTCCATGAAGAAGAAAAGATTCAGGTCTTCCTCGACGAGCTGCATCAGCGTTATCCCCGGTACATACGGGATCAGCTGCAGATTCTTCAGAAAGCCGTTAAACATTATAAGCCATTCATTCAGGAGGCCCTAGGTACTTGTCTTCAGAAGGGATTGTGGAGTGCGAATGACTTTTACGATGTGGTAAAGCACTTCTCCAAGATTCAGGGGCTTCAGGAGCAAGTTCCTGAAGATGAATTTTCAGGAGTCGATGTTCCTACGGAACTATTGAAACAAAAGGCCGCATTACGCGATATAGATGGCTATATCAAAATCTTGGGAGGTGTGTAAGTTGGTTGGAACAGTAGAAAATTTACAGGCTCAATTCCATCAGTTTAGAATGTCAGAGACGTCTAAGGAGCTGCCCTCTTTTTTAAGGAAGGCAGAGGTTAGCTCTTGGACATACCAGGAATTTCTGCATGAACTCCTCACGTACGAAGAGAAGCGCCGCGAGGAGAAGATGATAGAAAAGCACCTGAAATGGGCCAAGTTCCCATATGAGAAGCACCTTGATGAGTTTGATTTGGGAGAGCAACCATCTCTAAGTACACGGCAGCTCAAACAGCTGCGGGAACTCTCTTGGCTAGATCAGGCATTTAATTTAATATTCCTTGGTCCGCCAGGGGTAGGGAAAACGCATCTGGCGATAGGCCTTGGATTGGAGGCCATCCAACAAGGCCAACGTGTGGTCTTCATCTCCATGGGAGAGCTGGTGCCTCTTTTAAAGACTGAGGAGTACATCCGAAAAGCACAGTTGCGCCTTAAACGTATTAGGGACGCCGATCTGGTCATCATCGATGACCTCATGTATATGGCAATGGACCAACAAGAGGCCAACCTGTTTTTCCAGTTAGTGAATCATTTGTATGAACGAAGTTCTATAATACTGACGTCCAACAAAGGCCCAGAGGAGTGGGGAGAATTAATGGGCGATCAGGGAATTACCACAGCGATCCTAGATAGGCTCCTTCACCGGGCTGAAGTCATTCATTTAAATGGGTCTAGTCATCGAATCAAGTACAGAAAGTCTGTATTCCAATCGAAAAGTGTTCAAAATTAATGAGCAAAAAGTGTTCAAAACTACTTGACGGTTACACAAGGGCTTTTTATATTTTCTCATATTAACATTCTTATTATGATAGAGTAGCAGTAGGTCTTATATTAGGAGTTAGCTATTGAGAGTATTGAGCATTTTGAAAATGTATGCATTCCAACACAGTCTATTCGAGTTTAAAGATGGCCATTTAGTTGCAGTACAGCTAGAAAAACTAAAAAGTGACCAAGAGCTGTTGCGCACGCTAAATATCAACCCAGTTTTAATTCGATATTTTCCACTTGAAGTGAGACCACACTTGCTCTGTTATAGTAAAGGGTGTGTGGAGAAGATTTTAGTAAAAAGAAATGAACTAAAAAACAAGCTGTAATAAATCGAACTTCTAGTTTTTTTCCGTCTTGCATATTGTGGTAAAAACGATGCAAGAGGTGAAAGGATGCAAAATTATTATTATAGTGTGGATAATGGACTTATTGATGATATTGCGAAAGCAGTTAACGGGGAGTACACAGCGATTACATGTTACGGACAGTTAGCGAATATGGCACCTACCGAAGAAATTAGAGATAGAATTGAAGAAATTAGACAAGATGAGATTAAACACTATGAAATATTTTCTCAAATTTATTCTACCATGACTGGTAGGGCGCCTTCCCCACAACTAGTGGAGGAATGCGCACCTCGCTATAGAGATGCTCTGCTAGCTTCATTTAAAGATGAACAGGAAACGGTGGATTTTTATCTAGACATTGCAGACAGATCAACAAATCCTTATGTGAGAGAACAATTCAAAAGAGCCTCGAAAGACGAACAAAACCATGCTGTATGGTTTTTGTTTTACTTATCTGAATTGTGATTTGTAAAATAATCATCATGTTTACTTTTATTGGAAACATTGTACAATATAATTATCCATCAGTACTTCCGACATAACATAATGATGGCTGCCCTTGTCATAAAGAAGACAGGGGCATTTCTATGTATTAATTTCTATTTGAGATACTACCTCTTAATCGATGTATTCTTTATTCTTTGGTGTTGGTTAAGTAGTTGATCAAGTTGTTGGGAGATATCGATAAGCCTAGCACTATTTGGATTTCTTTCATATTCTGAATAAATACTAAGACGTAACATTTCTATTCTCTCCATCAATGACGTACTGTCAGTCATTTATATTCCCTCCCTATTATCTTAAAACCGGACCTATTGTATCATAAATACATTGAATTCGAAGTGTTTCAATTTATTGTGTTTTATTTATGCACATAAACATTTCTTGCGGTAAAATAGTCATAGAAAATAATGCTTAAAGGGAAGTAGCAATAGTAATGGATTACATTATTAGAAATGACGGGTTTGGATGTACTCGTGAATACCCCTCATATGGTCTCCTAAAATACATTATACTTATGTAGAGAACAGAGAGAGACATATCATTGTTCGATATCTAGCTACGCCATTCTGCTATCGAAAAGTCCTTCAATCGGATATTCCATTGTTAGAATCTCACTTACGCGAATTCCTCGAAAGGGAAAAACTCCGGGTAGAGTTGGGTTCTTATGATCGAGAATTTGACATGGTAACATAAACTAAACCTCACTTTAACGTTGGGGTTTTTCAAATTCTTTTGTCAATTTTTGAAGGTAGTTTAGGAGTTCATCTAAGTGTTTGTGATACATCTAAAGCTACTTTGCTTTTAGGGTCTCTCTGATACTCTTCATACATTTTACTCCGCAATCTTTCTATTTCACCATTCAGTTCTTTTAAATAGCTTATAATTCTCATCTCCGAATATAAGTTAGGCTATCCGCCTGAGTCTGTATAAACCGTTCACAACGATATCACTAGTAAATAGCTATTGCAACAAAGTACGGAAGGTTTGGGATTACAAATTACTTCTAGTTCGTTTTATTTGGTTCCAAAAGTCTTGACAGAACATTAGGTTTTATTATTGAGCAGTCCCATGATGGAACGAACAACAATCATAAAAATGAACACGCTTATCCAAGTAAAGTACCACTCCCATTGGAGGTATTTAATTAAATTAGTGTATTTTTCTAAAAAGAATTCCACAAGGGTCAGACCTCCACTATATACTACTGCCTGCAAAATGACCCCAGAAATATGGGAGTGATAGGTTGTTTGGTAATAATAAACGCAAATAACGGGGAATAATAGAAACTCAAAAAGCACACTGCCTTTGAGATGTTTAAATATTGTTACTGGGTATTTTAAGAGATGATAATCAACTAGTAAATTTCCCAAGAATACAGCAAAGTAAGCAGTAATAAAATATATTAACAGCCAATCTTTCCGTGGTGCTTTTTTTAAGGAAACCAAGAATAGTATGGTTCCAAGTATATAGAAAATAATTAGCAAGATGATTTCCACCATAAACCTCCTTATCCCAACAAAACTAAAGACTCTTCCAAGGAACATCGAACCAGTCAAGTAAAAAGGCAATAATAATTAATGAAATGAGATAAGCCAAAATAGGTCTTTTGTGATGAAGTCTTAACATGGGAAACATGACGATCAAAAATAGGAGTGACCAGACCAAAGACCAACCATGTGTATAATACACAAAGCCATATAGGTGGCCGACCCATTCAGTCCCTATGTAGATAATGATCCATTTTCCAATGTGCAAAATTTGAGATCCAAGCTTGTCTGGATAATTTGAAAGGAACAGCATTACCGTACAAGGGAAAACAATAAAAGTGTATAACAAAGCTATTAAGGTATGGGGGAGACCTAAATTTGATTGTTCAATCCATAAACGGTAGTCAGAAGTTAATAATAAATATAGTAAATTCATTGATGACATATAGAGGATCGTTGCATGGAAATTACGGAAGAGATTCCAATCTGCCCAGCGCCATGCAGCTAAAACGGCCCAAATTATTATAAGTATATGAATAAGGATTACCTCCTTAATCTAGTTATGAGTAAATGTGTATTTAGTATACCCAAGGAAAAGCTATATATGTACATTATTGTTTCATTGGAGATGGCTATTCAAAAAGGCACCCTTTCTATAAAGAAGGAGTGTGATCCTTTGCTTCAGAATTTCGCCCCTTTCTTGAATAACGATAACGATAAGTTCATCTTATATTTATTCCTTTATGTTATTTCCTTCTTAATTGATTATGACTTGACAAAATAATTTATTTATGCTATAATTTAATTTTAAAATATTATACACAAAGAAGATTAGATGCACTAAATTAAATAAAGAAGATATCATCATTAAGTTTGAGGATATTATTAGTGTTACTTTTTTATAGAGATTATATATATGAAGAAACTCGATTAAAGTAATATAAGATTGTAACACCTTTAAAAAAATTTAAACAATACCGCAAAAGTAAAAGTCCAGTATTCTTGATAAGAATACTGGACTAACATACGAGAAATAACCTATCACGAAAGACTAAAGTAGGTACATGGAAACTTCTACATCCTCTGTCATTATGAGAATTACAAGTTAAGGAATAATCACCTTAAATGATTATTATTTTACTTTTCCTCATTTTGCGTCGTACGTTCCAACTCATTTAAAAGTTTATCCAGCGATTGGGAAATAGTAATTAATTGCGGGTCATTCGGGTTATTTTCATACGTTTTATACATTTTCACTCTCAGGACTTCTATTCTTTCTTTTAAATCTTCGATTCTAGACTCCCTCTCCACTTTAGATGCATCTGTAAGATATAAGTGGAGAAGTTCACTGATCAAAACAACTGCAGGCAAAACATAATTATCCTCAAGATAGTAAATTAGTTTCCTTCCCTTGATGCTTCATATTCAGTAATAACCTCAGTCCACCTGTAATTATTCCACAGATATTGTACTAGACCTAATAAGGTTAAATGCCGAATAGCTATTAAAAAGGGAACTTAATAACAAGAAGATATCTCAATTTAGTTTCAGTCCTACTTCTTCCGCAACTACTACTCCCATTACGGTAATACCCTCCATACGTTCCAATGAACCCTTTTCGAAAATCTATGAAATTGTAATTTTTATATTTATCTAACATTCTTTTGTGTAGGCAGAGCAGTAATGTTTGTTGTGGAATTAGATATTACCCATGATGAATGCTGAGAAATCAAAAACATGATTATATAAATACTGAGTTTGGGGCAGAATTGGGGCAGAATTTAATTGTTTCTGCCCCAATTACGTTAATTTCTATTGGAATCAATCCCGGGAACCCTTGATTTAACAGGGATTTAAGCGTTTAGATGCTACCTAATTAGGGTGCCTACAACAGCCTTCTAAGCTGTGGGTCGCAGGTTCGAATCCTGCCTGGGACGCTAATCAAAAAAGCTTAATCACTTTTGAATAAGGAGCATTCCTGTAAGGAAGAAATTTGAGGGAAAATCGAGGTAGGATCCAGATGCATAAAAAAAGTCCCCTTGGTACGATAGAGAGTGTCATGCATGACCTCGAATTAAGTACCAAAAGGAGACTTCTACTATGGATTTTACACAAAATGAGCGCCTTGCGCAAATCAATGAACAGACGTTAATTATCGATGTCGATGTGGCGAAGCACAAACACGTCGCTCGCGCAATTGATGATCGAGGAAGAGACTTATCCAAACGACTCATCTTCTCCAATACGATGCAAGGATTCAATGATTTACTGAAGTGGACGGCAGGTTTAGCTGAAGAAACCGGACGCCCTAAACTTCTGATCGGGATGGAACCTACAGGTCATTATTGGCTTAACTTAGCCTACTACTTAAAAGCTCAGGGTGAGAAACCCGTTGTCGTCAATCCGATGAAGGTAAAACGCTCCAAAGAACTCGATGATGATTCCCCCACCAAGAATGATACAAAGGATGCGAAAGTCATCGCTCAGGTCGTGCGTAATGGTCGGTATCACGCACCGATTTTACCGGAGGATGTGTACGCCGAGTTACGGGAAGGAATCAAACTTTATGACATGATCCAAGAGGATCTTTCTTCGATCAAAGCTCAGATGCATAATACGCTGGATCGATATTTTCCGGAATTCATAACGGTATTTAAGGACTGGACTGGGAAGGCTGCGTTACACCTCTTGGAACATGGCTATCTTCCTGAGGATATTGATCAAAAAACGGAAGAATAACTTCTTAGGAAAGTCAAAAAGTCAGCTAAACGAGCGATTGGATTAAAGCGCATGCGTCAGCTGAAGCAAGTGCTTCATCCAGTGTAGGCTTGACCGTGGGGCTACGCATGGCCCGTCAAGAATTTCGTTATCTCGTCGATCAATATCAAGCGTTAAAAGAACGCCTCGAAGCTATTGAAACTCAACTTGAAAACCTGGTTCTTCACGTGCCTGGATCTGATCGTATGATCGCGATGAAAGGCATTAGTGCCATGACAGTAGCCGGTTTTTTCGCTGAAGTTGGTGATCTTTCTAACTACAGAGATCCACGCCAAATTATCAAATTAGCGGGACTCAATTTAAAAATGAATCAATCCGGTCTGTTTAAAGGGAAGACGACCATTACGAAACGGGGACGTAGAAGGTTACGGTCCATTTTGTATCAAGTCGCTCGACCGTTGTCTTTTCATAACGAAGGATTCAAAACCTTACATACATATTATAAGAATCGTTCCAAGAACCCACTGACAGGAAAACAGTCGTTTATTGCCCTAAGTCGTAAGCTCATCAAGATATTCTTTGTGATTGGAACACGAAAGTGTTCTTTTAGTGAAGAACGCATGATTCGAGATATTCCTCAGTTACCAAGTGTACAGGAAGTCGCTTAAGTCGGAAGAACTTTAGTTTTTGTCTTTTTCTTAATGATTTCACAATTGAAGCACGGAGAAGCCGGTCGTTATTTTAACCATAAGGGCTTAGACCCACTTAAGGAGCATTTCCGGCATCCACACATGGTCAGGTCAAACGAAGGAATTTGCGCGCGATGACGCCGAGAGAAATCGGAGGGTCCACCACCATGTCTAACGTGGAGATCTAAAGTGCGATTATAAGTAATAACCTAATTACTGGAAAGTAATCGCCCCAGTCTATTCAAACGCAATCCTCACTACCAAATTTAATAAACATTGGGTAAACCTGACACAAAACTTAGCTATGGATTCAATAGAGTATTAAGAAAATGGAAGGAAAACAGAGTAATTCTAAAAAAACTTTAAATTATAGAGGGAGGTTAAGCTTTTTATTTTATCTTTAGTCTCGATTATCCAGTTAGTTTATCTATCGCTGATTCTTTCACTAACGTTTAGGATGACGTTAACTCAACAGTTGATATTAGGGTGGAAGTGGCATATTGGAAGATCCAGTTCTTTAGAACAGAAAATAATAAATGTTATTAATTTTCCCATAGTCTATTGACATTTTTTCAAAACGTGGATAGTATATATACCAATAATTCAATAACAAATTTTCACATTCTTATCGTGAGAGGTGGAGGGACTGGCCCTTTGAAGCCTCGGCAACGGATCTGGTGATTTATCATCAGAAAACTGTGCCAATTCCAGCAGGTGCTTTTTATGCATTTGAAAGATAAGAAGATGGGTAGTTAAATGTATGTGTTAAAGCCTCTCTTCTTATTGTTGATAAAGAAGAGAGGTTTTTTAGTGTGAAAAAGCTAAAAGTTAGGTGGGGTGTAAAAGGAAAGAGTTGAAATCCAGGGGAGCGAATCCAAGGCTATGAGAAGAGGTGCGGGATCATATCCAACTAATTACCTGGGATTACCATGAATTAAATGCTCAAGATACCCAGTTTGACTGAATATGAATTCTATTGTTATAAAGCCAAACCTGACGGCTGTTCGTTACAGGAATATCGAGTTACATTTTAAGAGATATGACCGTCAGTCAGTTAGAATGTGGCTGAAACTCGAACAAGGAAAGAGGTGGGACTCATGAATAAAGTTTATATCGTTGGTGCTGGGCCGGGTGATCCTGAATTAATTACAGTGAAAGGCTTGAAGAGCATTCAACAAGCAGATGTCATTTTATATGACCGGTTGAGTAACCCGGACTTACTGGATGAAGCGAGGGATGAAGCCCAACTGATTTACTGCGGTAAACGTCCTGATCATCATTCGTTAGACCAAGCTGCCATTAACGAACTTCTTTGTAGCTATGCTCAACAGGGTAAATCAGTGACGCGTTTAAAGGGCGGAGATCCATTTGTTTTTGGAAGAGGTGGAGAGGAAGCGGAAGTGCTAGCAAAAAATAGGATTCCTTATGAAATCGTTCCTGGAATTTCCTCCGGGGTAGCGGCACCGGCTTATGCAGGTATTCCAGTTACCCATCGTAATTATAGCTCGTCCGTAGCCTTTCTGTCAGGGGTGAGCAAACTAGGCTGTGATCAGGAAGAATATTGGGAGCACGTTGTGAAAAGTATGGACACTTTGTGTATTTTTATGGGTGTCAAAAAGCTGCCCGAAATTTGTGAAAGGCTAATTCGTCATGGTCGTGCTCCTGAAACACCGATAGCTTTGGTGGAGTGGGGTACTACGGAACATCAGCGCACTGTTACAGGCAGCCTTAAGAATATTGTGGGAAGAGCTAGTGAACTCATGAATCCTTCGATGATTATTGTGGGAGAGGTCGTGAAGCTTCGAGATCAGCTGCAATGGTTTGAACAGCTAAATGATGAGGCGGAACTACCTATTCCCTCAATTGTGGGATAAAAGGAAGGAGCCATTTGCATGGAAGCTGTTTTATATGTAAGTCATGGGAGCCGAGTCGAGAAGGCACGTAAAGAAGCTGTTTCCTTTATCGAAGCCGTTCAAAACAGGATGATAGATGATGTACCTCTTCAGGAAACATGCTTCTTAGAACTTGCAGAACCCGATATGGTTCAAGGAATTAAGAACCTCATCAAACTTGGTGCCACGAAGATTGTTGTTATCCCTGTCTTATTGTTGAGTGCTGGCCATTACTACAAGGATATACCGAAAAAGATTGATCAAGCGAAACTTCGTTATCCCCACGTTGAGTTTGTGTACGGTAAAACGATAGGAGTTCAGGATCGAGTGATAGATGTACTGGTTCAGCGAATACGCGAAACACAGGTGGTTCCTCATGTTGATGCTAATATCCTGTTGGTTGGAAGAGGAAGTCCTCATCAGGAGACGAAAGATTCGATCGAAGAAATCGCTTGGAAATTAAAGAGGAAAATGAATGTAGCTCATGTTTCAGTCAGTTATTTAGCTGCCTGTTCACCATCATTTGAAGAAGGACTGCAAACATCGTTAAGAATAGGATGGTCCCAAACTTTCGTTGTTCCTTATCTTTGGTTTACGGGAGTGCTTATGCATTCCATGCAAGAAAAAATTAATGAGATGGAGCAGACAGATCGACAACAGGTATTGCTGTGTCAATACCTTGGCAGCCATAGGGCAATGGTGGACGCTTTGACTGATCGCGTTTATGAAGCCTTTCATCAAAGCAGCTTGAGCAAATAAAGTAGGATACAAAGAACTGAATGTATCAATCATCACTGCCAAACGAAGCTCTCGCGAAAGGGAAGGATTTTTATGAATGGGTTAACAGGAAAGGTCATCGGAGTAGCGGCTGATCGAAGTGCAAATGCACTCAGCAGCTTGATCCAGAAAAAAGGTGGTACACCAGCAGTCTTTTCGATTCAAGGAAAGCAAATTTTAAATGAACAAATCAGTCAAGATAATATTAGAGATTTTATTTCCAAATCTTTTGATTGGGCAATTTTTACAACGGGAATAGGCGCTCAAACGTTGGAGGACACTTCCGTAAAATCAGAAATCTACAGAGATTTTATTGAAAAATTAAACAATACGCAAGTGGCAATCCGTGGGAAAAAGACATTGAATTGGTGTCAGAAAAACGGCGTTAAAGCCAGCATGTTATCCGATGATGGAACAATGGAACATCTAGTAAAGACTTTTTCAGAAGAACAAATAGATCTAAACTATCAACGTGTTTTTCTACAAGCTTATAGTCAAAATGATGCAAAGCTCAAAGAGAAATTAGAGAAGGCTGGCTGTCATGTTTATCTATCTCAGCCCTATTTTTATGAGGAACCAAACCTTCAGGTGCTGGAAAATCTGAAAGAAGCTATTAAGACTAAATCACTGGATGCTGTTGTTTTTACAAGTAAAACACAGGTTAAAAATTTAGTTACGAATCACCATGACAACCGTGAAACCATTCAGTCTTTCAATAATCATGTGTTGGCAGTGGCTGTTGGAAAAGTTACGGCCAATGAATTAAAGGAGAGCGGAATATTATACGTTCTTCAGCCCGATCGGCCTAAAATGGGGCCGATGGTGGCTGCCCTTGAACGTTACTACCAAAAAGCGAACTCGTACAACAATTGATTGGCTTTGGGAATGGATGTTCATGTTAGAGCATGAGCGCTAGATTAAAGGATAAAAATTAAACAGATATTTAGTGAGGTGGGTAATTTTGCAGTTCCAGGTAATGAATAGTCCTTTTAAACAAGAACAGGCAGACTTATTAAATCAGGTCTTACCGTCAATGACAGAGAATCAGAAAATTTGGCTAAGCGGGTATTTGGCTAATTCTCAAGCAGCATCGTTTACGGCAACAGCCGATCCAGTTTTAGAAAATGCTTTGGAGACCGAGGTATCCTCCCAGGCAAGCGTCCAGTCTGCAACACGAGAGGTGACAATTCTTTTTGGCTCGCACACGGGAAATTGTGAAGCGCTGGCTGGGGAAATCTCTGAAAAGCTGAAGCAGCAAGATTACAAAGTCACACTATCGGTTATGGACGACTTTAAACCAAAGAACATAAAAAAAGTACAGGATTTACTTATCCTGACGAGCACTCACGGTGATGGAGACCCACCAGACAATGCAATGAGCTTTTATGACTTTATACATAGCAAAAGGGCACCAGTTTTAGATGACCTCAGATACTCCGTCCTTTCTTTGGGAGACAGCTCTTATGAATTCTTTTGTCAAACGGGCAAAGAATTTGATGAAAGATTAGAGGAATTAGGCGGAAAAAGGATCTACCCTCGTATAGACTGCGACCTGGACTTTGAGGAGCCAGCGGAAGAATGGTTTGACGGAGTCCTTGCTACATTAAATAATGCAAAACAGGTGAACAATGAGGGGAAAAATGACGTTCAGCTAGCCCAAACAGATAAAGTCATGAATAAACCGATTTATTCCAGAACAAATCCATTTAAAGCGGAAATATTGGAGAATTTGAATTTAAATGGGCGGGGCTCAAACAAAGAGAATCGCCACCTTGAATTAGATTTAGAAGGGGCGAGTCTAGAATTTGAACCGGGTGACAGCCTGGGGGTTTTTCCGGAAAATGACCCTGCCCTTGTAGCAAAACTAATCGAAAAAATGGAATGGAACCCTGAAGAGCATGTTCCTGTAAACAAGCAAAGGGAATTGCGGCCATTGCGGGATGCCTTAACTTCAACTTTCGAAATTACCGGATTAACGAAACCGTTGTTGGAAAAAGCAGCACAGCTCACTGCTAATAAAGAATTGAATAAACTGATCACCTCAGATCACCACGAAGAACTGAAAGCCTACTTATATGGGCGGGATTTAATTGACTTAGTTCAGGATTTTGGTCCATGGAATGTTACAGCAGAAGAATTTACGGGGATCTTACGCAAAATTCCACCTCGTCTCTATTCGATTGCCAGCAGCTTAAAGGCGAATCCCGATGAAGTTCACCTTACGATCGGTACGTTAAGATATGATGCACATGGACGTAAACGAACGGGGGTCTGTTCTGGGCAGTGTGCGGAACGATCCCAGCCTGGAGACGCACTGCCGGTTTTTATTCAGCACAATTCAAACTTTAAGCTTCCTGAAAGCCCAGATACTCCTGTCATTATGATCGGGGCCGGCACGGGAGTTGCGCCTTATCGGGCTTTTCTGGAAGAACGAGAGGAGACGGGTGCTGAAGGGGACGCATGGTTATTCTTTGGGGATCAGCACTTTGTCACCGATTTCCTTTATCAAGTTGAATGGCAAAAGTGGCTCAGGGAAGGAGTTCTAACCAGGATGGATGTTGCCTTTTCACGTGATACCTCAGAGAAGGTGTACGTACAGCATCGTATGCGGGAGAAGAGTCGCGACTTGTATCAATGGCTGCAAGCCGGGGCCGTACTTTATGTATGTGGTGACGAAAAGTATATGGCTAAGGACGTAGAAGCTGTTTTGTTAACCATTTTGCAGCAAGAAGGGAACATGAATAAAGAGGAAGCTGAAACATATCTCGCTGACCTGCGTAAGCAGAAACGTTACCAGCGTGACGTATACTAACCAGCTCATAGATATCGAATATCATTCAGCGGCTTTGTTCAGCCGTGAACCAGTAGAATTGCAGTTTCATAGGGAAGGAGTTTAATTATGACAAACAAAGCACATACCCATCTGGACGGACCGCCTAGTGACATGGAGAAGATCAAAGATGAGAGTAATTATCTGCGTGGTTCCATTGCAGAAAACTTTGCAGATCGTATTACGGCAGGAATTCCAGATGAGGATACTAAGTTATTAAAGTTCCACGGAAGCTATCAGCAGGATGACAGAGACCTGCGAAATGAACGGAAGCAGCAAAAGCTCGAGCCAGCGTATCAGTATATGGTTCGTGTTCGTTTACCAGGAGGGGTAGCGACACCTGAGCAGTGGCTTACAATGGATAATCTCGCTAATAATTACGGGAACGGTACATTAAAACTGACTACCCGCCAGACGTTCCAACTGCACGGGGTATTAAAGTGGAATATGAAAAAAAGTATGCAGGAAATCAATGCAGCTCTTTTAGATACTATTGCTGCCTGTGGGGATGTGAACAGAAATGTAATGTGCAATGTTAACCCCGATCAATCAGACATACACGCTGAAGTCTATGGGTGGGCCCAGAAATTGAGTGAAGAGCTTTTACCAAAAACTAAAGCCTACCATGAAATTTGGCTTGACGAGGAGAAGGTGCTGGATAGCCGTGACTCAGAAGGTGATAGAGAGCCTATGTATGGACCTTTATATTTGCCGAGAAAGTTCAAAATCGGTATTGCTGTTCCTCCTTCCAATGATGTGGATATTTTTTCTCATGATCTCGGTTTCATTGCCATCATGGATGAAGGAAAGTTAATTGGTTTCAATGTTGCTGTAGGAGGGGGCATGGGGATGACCCACGGGGATACCAATACCTATCCTCAATTGTCCCGAGTAATTGGCTTCTGTTCAGTTGATCAAATTGTTGAGGTAGCGCAGAAGGTCATTACGGTTCAACGTGATTACGGCAACCGTTCAGATCGAAAGAACGCACGTTTCAAGTATACAATTGACAGGTATGGGATCGATTGGTTTGTGGATGAATTGCAAGCTAGATTAGGCTGGGACCTTGGAGCAGCGAAACCATATCATTTTGAGAATAATGGCGACCGTTATGGCTGGATCAAAGGTAGTGGAAAATGGCATTTGAATCTATTTATCCAAAATGGACGCATTACAGATTCTGAAGATTATCCGTTAATGACTGGAATAAGGGAGATTGCGAAAATCCATACTGGAGATTTCAGGCTAACACCGAATCAGAATCTCATCATTGCCAATGTCACGGAAGAAATGAAGCCTGCGATCGTGGAACTAGTCAACAAATATAGCTTAACGGACGGTAAACAGAATTCAGCTTTGCGAAGAAACTCTATGGCTTGTGTCGCCTTTCCGACTTGTGGGCTGGCAATGGCTGAATCAGAGCGTTATCTTCCTGAACTTATTGACAAGATTGAAAACATCCTTGATGAGGCAGGAATCAGAGAAGAGGATATTATCATTAGGATGTCAGGGTGTCCTAATGGTTGTTCACGCCCAGGTCTAGGCGAAATTGCTTTTATTGGGAAAGCTCCTGGAAAATATAATATGTACTTGGGTGCTGGATTCACCGGAGATCGACTAAACAAGCTATATCGAGAAAATATTGGAGAAGAGGAGATTTTAGAGACATTAAAGTCTATTCTTTTGCAATACGGAAAAAGACGCCAAGAAAATGAACACTTCGGAGACTATGTTGTTCGAGCTGGTTATGTGGAAGAAGTCACCTCTGGCCTTAACTTTCATTCATAACTTTGTATTAAGCTGCAAATTTAAGCATTTCAATTAATTACAGGGAGGTTCGATTTATGACAGCAACTCAAACAGAACACACCACCATTTCGCCCCACGGAGGTGAACTAGTAATCCGGGAATTGACTGGTTCACGACGTGAAGATTACTTAAACAAAGCAGATTCATTGAAATCTTTAACCTTAAATGCTTGGAGCCTTTCAGATTTAGAACTTATTGCTATCGGAGGATTCAGTCCGTTATGCGGTTTTATGGGTGAAGCGGACTACAATCGAGTTGTTGAGGAGATGCGACTTGAGGATGGAACAGTCTGGAGTATTCCGATTACCTTACACGTCACTCAGGAGCAGGCGGATGAATATGAAATTGGGTCTGAAATTGCCCTAGTGGGGGACGGTGATGTTGTTTATGGTGTACTGAAATTGGAAGAAAAATACACCTATGATAAAGAAAAAGAGGCACATCATGTTTATGGGACGACGGATGAAGCTCATCAGGGTGTGAAAAATGTATTTAAAAAAGGCGAAGTTCATCTTGCAGGTCCGATTTACTTATTAAATCGTCCCAGCCATGGTGAATTTGAGGGTTTTTATCTTGATCCGTCGCAAACACGGAAGATGTTTTCCGATCTAGGCTGGAATACAGTTGTCGGGTTTCAGACGCGTAATCCAGTTCACCGTGCCCATGAATATATTCAAAAATGTGCCCTCGAAGCTGTAGATGGATTGTTATTAAATCCACTGGTTGGTGAAACCAAATCAGATGATATACCAGCAGACATCCGTATGGAAAGTTATCAAGTAATCTTAAACCATTACTACCCAGAAGATCGTACACGTCTTGTAATCTATCCTGCAGCAATGCGGTATGCGGGACCTAAAGAAGCTATTTTACATGCAATTGTCCGCAAAAATTATGGTTGTACGCACTTTATTGTAGGTCGTGATCACGCAGGTGTAGGGGACTATTATGGAACATACGAAGCTCAAGAATTCATTGCTAAATTTGAAAGAGAATTGGGCATTCAAGTATTTAAGTTTGAGCATGCGTTTTATTGTACGAAATGTGAAAACATGGGGACAGCCAAAACGTGTCCGCACGAAAAAGAAGATCATGTGCACCTTAGTGGTACGAAGGTACGTGAAAAGCTTCGTAATGGGGAAAAACCACCGAAAGAATTCTCGCGCCCCGAAGTAGCAGAAGTGCTTATTAAAGGGATGAGAAAAAAATAATGTTAACTTAGGAGGGTGAAGATGACTGAATCAATAAACATTGTATGGCATGATTCAGAAGTGACCAAGCTGGACCGCCGAAAGTTGAATAATCATAAGAGTGCTGCCTTATGGTTCACAGGGTTATCTGGCTCAGGAAAATCTACAGTATCGGCAGCTTTAGAAAAGAAACTGCATGAATTAGGGATCCACACCTATCGTTTGGATGGAGATAACGTTCGCCATGGTTTAAATAAAAATTTAGGTTTTAGCCCCGAAGATCGCAAAGAAAATATTCGCCGCATTGGAGAAGTGGCTCATCTGATGGTTGATGCAGGACTGGTAACCCTGACAGCGTTTATTTCTCCATACCGCGAAGATCGGGATAGTGCCAGGGAATTGCTGGGTGAAAAAGAGTTTATCGAAGTTTATGTGAAATGTCGTGTAGAAGAATGCGAAGAACGCGATCCTAAAGGTTTATATAAGAAAGCGCGCGCTGGTGAAATTAAAGGTTTTACCGGAATTGATGCACCGTATGAAGCACCTCTTAGCCCCGAGCTTACTATAGAAACAGATCATCAAACACTAGAAGAATCTGTTCAGGTTATCGTTAACTATTTGAAACAAGGAGGATATCTTTCATAAAGGCCATTGAATAAGTTTAAAAAGCTACAAGAAAAACGCTGAAACACCTTTAGTATCAAAAAGAGGGCAGCGTTTTTCTTGATTGGTTTCCTTTAATTAATTAAAAGACAGCTAGAACCATTGAATGAATAAGAAAGATGATAGAATGGGAGTGTTAGCTAAAGGAAAGGAATTGATATTATGTACGAAGGAATACATCACGTATCGTTGCTGGTAACAGACATAGAGAGGGCAAAGAGGTTTTACGGAGAGGTGCTTGGATTCCAGGAAAGTAATGAACGTCCTGATTTTGGTTTTCCCGGGGCATGGTATCAAGTCGGGGAAACACAAATTCATCTTATTGTACATAAAGAGGGGAAAACTTTAAGAGGCGTGACCTCCATTGACTCAAGAGATGGCCACTTTGCCATCCGTGTGCAGGATATGGAGAGTTTTATTAAAAGAATGCGTAGTCACCAGGTTGAGATATTGGATAAACCAAATAATCAAACGGATTGGCATCAAGTATTCGTGAGCGACCCAGATGGTAATTTAATCGAATTTAACTGTTAAATAAGAAGTGATGACCCGGCAGCCCTGATCAGAGAAAGGAGGAAGATGAATGTGAAACTGAGTATACTGGATCAATCACCTGTATCATCGGGAACAACAGCTCAGCAGGCGCTAAAAGAATCCATGAAACTTGCAAAAACAGGTGAGGAGTTAGGGTATAGTCGCTATTGGGTTGCGGAGCACCATGATATTGCGGGATTATCTTGTCCTGCTCCTGAAGTCATGTTAGGTTACATTGGAGCTCATACAGAATCCATTCGAATTGGAGCCGGAGCAGTCTTGCTCCCTCATTACAAACCATATAGAATCGCTGAAACTTATAATTTGCTTGCTTCCTTATTCCCGAAGCGTATTGATATTGGAATTGGTAGAGCGCCTGGTGGTTCTGCAGAAGCGACAATGGCTCTCTCAGATAACTATTTGGAACAAGTCCGAAAAATGCCCGAATCCTTTGATGATCTTCTTCATTTCCTGCAAAGTGATTTCCCCTCAGATCATTTGTTTTCTAAAGTATCTGCATCTCCCCAACCTGAAGTCTTACCAGAGGTTTGGGTGTTGGGTACGAGTGAAAAGAGTGCCTTACTCGCAGCAGAAAAAGGAACAGCCTATGCATTTGGACACTTCATGAGTAATAATGATGGACCTGAAATTGCGGAGACTTATAAACGTAACTTCAGTCGAAGTAGTGTGGTGTCAAAGCCTCAGTTAATCCTTGCTGTAACCGTTGTGTGCGCGGAAACAACTGAACAAGCAGAGGAAATAGCCTTGAGTAGTATGTTATGGAGCATTCAAGTCAAAGCAGGAGAAGGAGAAAAAGGGGTTCCTACTGTAGAGGAAGCCAAACGATATTCGTTTAGTGCTGAGGAGCAACAAAAACTTGAAAAGATGAAAAAGAAAATGATAATTGGTAATCCGAAAATAGTAAAACAAAAACTAATTGACTTAAAAAGATTATATCTCGCTGATGAAATAATGATCATTACGATTACACATCATTATAAGGAACGTTTGCAATCCTATAAGCTGATAGCAGAAGAAATCCTTTCTCATTAAATTGAAGACCTCCGATCATCATCTATAAAGCATGATGACAGGAGGTCTTTGATTTATAAAATACATTGTCAGATTATCTTACAGATTTATTGTTTGAATATTTTGATACTGATACATTAATACTTAACAGGTTATGTTAATAAACTTTACACAAAGGGGTTAAGTATTAAATGGATGCTATTTTTCTAATGAATAACGTCTGGATTGTTGTCTGTACCGTACTCGTTTTATTCATGCAAGGTGGTTTTATCTTACTTGAAGCTGGTTCAACTAGAATGAAGAATGCTGGACATATTGCTGGTAAGACAGTTTTTACAGTCGGTATTGTATCATTGGTTTTTTGGGCTGTGGGGTATGGGTTAATTTATGGGAAAGGGAACGCTTTTATCGGTTTTTCAAAATTCTTTTATGGTGATGCAACGACTATGGGGGTAGATTTGGCAGGGTCTGTAGATTTCTTTTTTCAACTGGCATTTGCTGCGATTGCTATGACGATTGCATTCGGCGGGTTTGCTGAGCGGGCAAAATTATCAGCCTATGTAATTTTTGCGGTATTATTTTCAGTTCTCGTGTATCCTGTTATTGCTCACTGGATTTGGGGTGGAGGCTGGTTAGCAGAGCATGGAAAGCAAGACTTTGCCGGTTCTACTGTGGTTCATTTAACAGGAGCGATGGCTGCTTTAGCTGCCACAATTATTTTAAAGCCGCGTATCGGTAAATATAATAAGGATGGAACCTCCAATGATATAGCTGGACATAATCAGGTATTTACTGCATTAGGTGTACTCATCCTCTGGATAGGCTGGTTTGGATTTAACGCGGGAAGTACATTTGGAGTAGCTGATGCCTTCTTTGGTTATGTAGCACTAAACACACAATTAGCTGCAGGTGCAGGAGCAGTAGGAGCCATGCTTGTCGTCTGGGCAACTACAGGTAAAGCGGATGTTCCGACAACCTTGAACGGAGCTTTAGCGGGACTTGTTGCCATTACAGCTTCTTGCGCATTTGTTGAACCATGGGCAGCGGTCTTTATAGGTCTGATTGGAGGAATTGTTGTTTTCTTCAGTATGAGGTTCTTTGATAAAAAGAAAATAGACGACCCGATTTTCGCATTATCAGTTCATGGTACAGTTGGCGTTTGGGGGACTCTTTCTAATGGATTATTTGCAACGCCTGAATTAGCGACTGTGGGGCAGGCAGGTTTATTTTATGGTGGTGGTTTTGAACAGCTTGGTGTTCAACTGTTAGGTGTTGTTACTTGTGGTCTTTATGCATTTGTTGTAGCTTTTATTATTTTGAAGGTAATGGAAAAAGTTATGGGGGGGATACGTGTCACTGAGGAAGAGGAAATCATGGGGCTTGACTTGAGTGAACATGGTGGTTACGGATATCCAGAATATTTACCAACTCCAAATACGAAGACAGGGGCATAGACCATCGCTCGATTCTAAGTAAAGAAATGAATATGCTAGATATAAAGTTTTATTAAAAATCAGTCAAATTGAATTAGCAAATTTTTGTTATAGCTGAGCGAGCATAAGGGTGAGGTGGGGAGCGCTTTGACCGATGACTATAAGAGTAAAAAGGTTATTTCTATAGGGGTGGTTAAGGAATTAACTGGTCTCTCTGAACGGCAAATAAGATACAATGAAGAGCGAAAGCTTATTTTCCCAGAGCGAACCGAAAATGGGACTCGTAAATATTCATTTTCTGATGTGGAAACATTGGTAAAGATAGCTGAAAAACGAGAAGAAGGGGTTCAGTCATATGAAATAAGCCAAGATATGAAAAAAGAAAGAGCTAAGAGAGAAGGAGAGTCCCAAATGCGCAGGAAGATGATTCGTGGTCAGTTAAATGCGCATTTTCGTATGAAGTCATAAAGATGATTGCTTCAAGGTTAGGTGTTTAAAGCATAAGAGATTACTGTATCAATCATTTCGAAGTTCTATGGTGCTCCATGCAATAGAGCATATCTTTTTGTTTTTGTGTATCTAAGTAAGTATTTGAAAGAACTTCACGTAAAAAGGTGTTTTTTTCTTCTGAAGAGAGATTAATTTTCTTAAGCAAGTGTCTAACATCAAATAAAAAATCCAGGTATTGTTCATACTTTTCATCATATTGATTAGATAATTCTTTTTTTACTTTTTTTGCAAACAAAGGACTTGCGCCCGCTGTTGAAATGGCAATGGTCAACTTCCCGCGTGTAAAATGGGCAGGAAAACTGACGTTTCCGTTCTGGAAATTGGAAGCTGCATTGAGTAAACGATCGTCAGGGACAGCCCTGATGACGTCATTATTGACGGATTCACTATTGGTAGCTGCGACAATTAGGAATGCCTCTTCTATATCAGCGGGCGTGAAATTCTTTTGCTTCCATTCTATACTCCCAGTTTCATAGTAGGAGTGTAGCTCATCGGTCAGATTTGGACTGATGACTGTAAGCTGTGCTTTACTCATGAGAAGACTATCAATTTTTCTTTTCGCCACTTTCCCTCCGCCTACGACGACTACTTTTTTTCCTTCTAAACTTAACATGATCGGGATGAGCGACATAGGTAACGACTCCTTAGTTCTAGTTTCTGTTATTCTTCAGCAGGTCACGTATAATCAATCCAACTGTAGAAGTGGTAAACAAAATGAGTGTAATCAGGGTGATTGTACTGGGAAATGATTGATAGATACCAATAGAAAAACCTGTGAACATGATGAGTAAGAACGTAACTTTTCTTAATTTCATAATAACGAGCTAGTCAGATAACTGAATCCAGCTTATTTCACACCTCACTTAGCCAACGAATTTAAACAATTTTAAAAGAGTTTGCTTTTATTAATAGGTCCATACGATTCATTACATGTATGTATGGTTTTAGGTCTGACTATACTAAGTAAATAACAGCCAGTCATATTGTGCAAGAAGAAGTAGTAATGGTTAGGCACTAAAATGCAAAGGAGTGGATGATTTGGATAGAGTTACATTGCATGAAGAAGTACTCTCCTTGAAAGGAAAAATCTGTTCGGGTCAGTTAAAGTTTAAATGTAGAGATGATTATATTATTCAGCAGCTTGATAAGGTAAAGGAAGAGGATGATGGCCTGATAGATGTTAGTACAGTTTCTCCTTCCTTGCTTATATTATTGGATGCTACAAATGGAGCAGAACGAACAATTTAGGGAAACCCTCTTTTACTTGTAAAAGGGGGTTTTGTTTAATCCTGTTTCTTTATCTTTGATATATCCTCTGTATCTTACTCTTCCCAGACAGTAATAGCTATAATCTGCTGATCTTCCATTTCCACCACTTTAAAATGATAAGAGTCATGAGATAGTTGAGACCCTTTCTTGACATCAATTAATTCGTTGTACACCCAACCGGAGATTGTATCCACATCTTCACTTTCAAGTTCAATCTCAAAAAATTCATTAACATCTTGAATGGATGTTTTTCCATCAATAAAGAAGGAACCGTCTTCTTGTGGAACGATTGTTTGTTCTTCTTCATGATCGAATTCGTCTCTAATATCTCCGACAATTTCCTCAATAATATCCTCGGCCGTGATCATACCTGAAGTACCGCCATATTCATCAGTTAAGACTACCAAGTGTGTTCGTTGTAGCTGCATTCTGACTAACAGATCGTGAATTGGGATATTTTCAAAAACCTTTAATACTGGCCGAACAAACGGCTCAAGAGTTTCAACCTTGCTCCAGTCGTTGTAAAATAATTCTTTTAAATGAAGCACCCCGATGATATGATCTTTGTCCTCCTGGAATACAGGGTACCTGGTAAAGCGTTCCTCATTCATGAATTGTAAGGATTCTTTTATAGGATCTTCAATATCTACAACCGCCATGTCTGTTCGGGGAATCATAATTTCTTTTGCCGTGCGGTTGTCGAATTCAAAAATCCGATCGACATATTCAAACTCAGATTGATTAATTTCACCTTGTTGATAACTTTCACTTAATATATGACGAAGTTCTTCCTCGGAATGAACTTCATCGGTTTCTTTAGCTGAATGGTATCCTAATAAACGTACTAATAAATTTGCAGACCCATTTAACAACCAAATTAAAGGGTACATAATCTTGCTGTATAGGATTAAAGGCCCGGATAGCATAAGAGTAATATTTTCCGCTCTTTGAATAGCGATTGTCTTCGGAGCAAGTTCCCCGAGTACAACGTGTAAAAAAGTGATAACAAAAAAGGCAATCACAAAAGTTATTGTGTGACTAACCGTTGCCGGCAGGTTAAATCCTTCCAGCAGTGGATGAAGCAGAATCTCCAAGGTTGGTTCTCCTAACCAACCAAGACCAAGGGCAGTTATCGTAATACCAAGCTGATTCGCTGATAAATAATAATCTAAATTGCCGGTTACTTTTAAGGCATTTAAAGCTTTTTTATTACCCTCAGCCGCCCGCGCTTCTAGTTTGGTTCGTCTTACTTTAACAATTGCGAATTCGCTTGCAACGAAAAAGGCTGTCGCTAAAATCAACAGAGCCACCGCTGCAAGCTTGATCGTCTCTTCCATATCAAATCTCCTCATAATTCAAATAGTGGAGAAGAATCTCCACCATATATTGTAGTTTAATCTAACTGATAATACTAGTTAAAGAGTAATCGGAGAAAAACGTTATTACCAATCATGAGGTTGTAATATTAATGAAGGAACTAGGTGAAAGTGGATGAGTAGGAATCGAGATGGAGTAAATAAGCGTTTCATTGTGATATAATTTTATTATTGTTTCATATATATACATATAGTTTCGCTATACTGCGTTGGATGTGACATGAAAAGAGACGTCCCTTGGACGTCTCTCTTCTATATTTTATTAAGGGGAGGTACATTCATAAGTTTCGTTTGTCCTTTAAAGCTTTAGGGTGTTCCTGAAAAATTTTTTAAGAAGGTAGCAAATAATCCATTTGAATGTTTAGGTTTATTTTCGACTGAAAAAGGTAAAAATAGACGGGTAATAAAAATAATAAGAGGAAGGGTGTCCTATGGAAAAACGAACAGGGGATATCGTGATGTTCCCAAAATGGAAAACAATGTTAGAAAGTAAAGGTCTCAAAGCGGTCGAAGAGAAAAGTTATCAAGAGGCTGTAGAATTCCTTCTTCCTCTCGTGAATTATGAGGTCGCCTCTCATGAAGTCACTACGGGACTGCTCATGAGCTGGATTGAACTCGGAAACTTCAGCCAAGCGGAAGATTTATGCCAGGAGCAGATGAAGGCTGATGAAGATCATTATTATCATTACTTACATATCTACATAACCATTCTTTTTCAAGATAATCGCTACCAGGAACTTATTGATTTATTAGACGAAGTTTTTGAGACTGAATCTATTCCTCATCAAAGTCGTACGCAATTATGGCAAATATACGAAGTTAGTAACAAACTGCTTCAGGACACGCATAAGAAAGACGAAGAGAAATATTTTCAATCCTTTTTCGCCGCTATCGATAATGATGATTTACATAATCAATGGAAATCTATCCAACAGTTAAATAAGCAACCCGTTTCAGCAGATACAGAACCGTTTGAAAACCTGTTAACCGATACCTCAACTCACCCAATCATTAAAACAGCAATAATCCAGTGGTTCAGAGATAACAAAGTTGACCACAAGGTTCACATCCGTAAATTTTCGAATGATATGTTCATCATTCCTTCAGAGTTAAATACATTTGAATCTGAGTACATTATTCAGCAAATTCAGCTAAGGCTTGGGGCAGTTGAGCAAAGCAATCCAACGATGTATGAGATGATCAACCTTCTATTGAAACATTATTGTTATGTACGCTATCCCTTTTATCCTGGTGAGGAGGAAGTCGGTCATATCGTTGAAGCCTTAAAGCAGCTTGGCCACGATTATTTGCAAATCCCTTATCAGTCACAATCCGGTAATGATGAGAAAGTACAGAAATATAAAGAGGAAATTGAATTAAGTGAACAGCATTATGTATTACTGGTGGGGGAGTAATTGATGTTCATCCTATTTTAGACATGAACAATTTCAAATGTTGAAAGCGTATATGTTTGTGTTATAATGTAGGGGTTGCAAATGAGATTCGTGTGTATATAGAATCATAGAATCGCCTAATGGTCGTCTTTGGACGAAAAAAGGAATTTATAGATGTTGGAGGGAATTTTATGTCAGCAAAATGGGAAAAGCAAGAAGGGAATCAGGGGACACTTACAGTTGAAGTACCTGTAGAGGATTTCAACAAGGCTCTTGATGAAGCTTTTAAAAAAGTAGTAAAACAGGTACAGGTTCCTGGATTCCGTAAAGGGAAAGTACCACGTAAACTGTTTGAACAACGCTTCGGAGTAGAATCACTTTATCAAGATGCTCTCGACATTGTTCTTCCGAAGGCATATTCAGATGCTGTGGAAGAAACAGGAATTGAGCCAGTTGATCGTCCAGAAGTTGACGTGAAACAAATCGAGAAGAATGAACCATTAGTTTTCTCTGCAGAAGTTATAGTTAAGCCTGAAGTTAAACTAGGTGACTATAAAGGTCTTGAAGTTGAAGAGCTTAGCACAGAGGTAACAGATGAAGACGTTGAGAATGAACTGAAACAACTTCAGGAAAAGCAAGCTGAACTAGTTGTAAAAGAGGACGGCGAAGTAGAAGACGGAGATACTGTCGTGATGGACTTTGAAGGCTTTGTTGATGGAGAAGCTTTTGAAGGAGGACAAGCTGACAACTATTCACTAGAAATCGGCTCCGGTTCCTTTATTCCAGGCTTCGAAGAACAGCTTTCAGGTAAGAAATCTGGAGAAGAGACAGAAGTTGAAGTCACGTTCCCAGAGGAATATCATGCAGAAGAGCTAGCCGGGAAAGAAGCTACTTTCAAAGTGAAAATTCATGAAGTAAAAGGAAAAGAACTTCCTGAACTTGATGATGAATTAGCGAAAGATGTCGATGAAGAAGTAGAATCCTTAGAAGAACTTAAGAAGAAAACACGTGAGCGCCTTGAGGAGCAAAAGAAAACAGAAGCTGACAATCACAAGCGTGATACACTTGTTCAAAAAGCCAGTGAAAATGCAGAAGTTGAAATTCCTCAAGCTATGGTTGATACTGAACTCGATCGCATGGTTAGCGAATTCGAACAGCGTCTGCAAATGCAGGGCATGACTAAAGACATGTACTTCCAGTTCACAGGTCAGGATGAAGATGCACTGCGTGAGCAAATGGCAGAAGATGCCGGCAAACGTGTGAAAACAAACCTTACTTTAGAAGCTATTGCTATTGAAGAGGATGTGGAAGCTTCTGAAGAAGACGTGAAGTCAGAGCTTGAAAACATGGCTTCTATGTATCAGACTGATGTGGAACAACTCACTCAAATGCTTGGTGGAAACACTGACATGATTAAAGAAGATCTTAAGGTACGTAAAGCAATTGAGGTTTTAGTTGATAACAGCAAAACAGAATAGTAAGCTAGGAAGACAAGGGGCAGATTGTTCCTTGTCTTCTCATATATTCTTGTACATAAAGTAATAAAAATTAGTTAAAACATGAATGAACTACCTGTTTTTTTACATATAATAGTAGAGCGGCTAATGTTTGACTTATTGATTATAAATCTACATAATGAGGATGATGCATCGGGATTCGCACACCTCTGAAAAGGTATTGCTTTTTTGTTTTACATGAATCTGGTATGATGAGCAAAAGAAACTGATGCTCGAATGCCTAGGATAATTACCAGGCGCATATTGCGTTATTTTATTAAGGGGTGAATGATATGTTTAAATTTAATGAAGAAAAAGGTCAGCTTAAATGCTCTTTCTGCGGTAAGAGTCAGGAACAAGTCCGTAAGCTTGTAGCCGGGCCTGGAGTTTATATATGTGACGAATGTATTGAACTTTGTACAGAAATCGTTGAAGAAGAACTGGGTAATGAAGAGGAAGTGGAGTTTAAAGAAGTTCCTAAACCTCAAGAAATTCGCGGCATTCTTAATGATTATGTGATCGGGCAGGACCAGGCTAAAAAGAATTTATCTGTAGCTGTCTATAATCATTATAAGAGAATTAACGCCGGAGTTAAGAACGATGAAGTTGAGCTGGCAAAAAGTAACATTCTTATGCTTGGCCCGACGGGGAGCGGTAAGACTTTACTTGCTCAGACACTTGCAAGGATCTTGAATGTACCATTTGCAATTGCTGACGCCACATCATTAACAGAAGCTGGATATGTTGGGGAGGATGTTGAGAACATTTTACTCAAACTAATCCAGGCAGCTGACTATGATGTTGAGAAAGCCGAAAAGGGAATTATATATATCGATGAAATAGATAAAGTGGCCCGTAAATCTGAAAATCCATCTATCACAAGGGATGTTTCAGGGGAAGGTGTACAGCAAGCCTTACTTAAAATTCTAGAAGGTACACAGGCAAGCGTCCCTCCTCAAGGCGGAAGAAAGCATCCTCATCAAGAATTTATTCAAATTGATACGACAAACGTATTGTTTGTTGTGGGTGGCGCATTTGACGGAATTGAACAAATCATTAAACGCCGCTTAGGAAAGAAAGTTATCGGTTTTGGTTCAGGTCAGGTGGAAGTTGATGATGAGAAGAGTGAATTATTGACTAAAGTGCTTCCAGAAGACCTGTTAAGTTATGGTCTTATCCCTGAGTTCATTGGCCGTTTGCCGGTAATTGGAAGTCTTGAACAACTCGATGAGGAAGCGTTAGTAGAAATTTTAACAAAACCAAAAAATGCTCTCGTCAAACAGTATCAGAAGCTTCTGCAAATTGATCATGTTGAGCTTGAGTTTGAAGAAGAAGCTCTTCGTGAAATTGCCAAGTTGGCAATCGAGCGGAAAACTGGAGCCCGTGGACTTCGTTCAATTATTGAAGGGATCATGCTGGATGTCATGTATGACCTGCCTTCTCGAGATGATATTGAAAAATGTATTATTACAAAAGATACGGTAACAGCTGAAAAAAGTCATCCTAAATTGATTTTGACAGATGGTTCAGTTGAGGATGAGAATAAGGAAACACCGAGAGAAAGTGCCTAATCTTTAAACATCATCTCTTCTTAGCTAGAAGCCGCGCTACGTATTGAATGTAGCGCGGCTTCTATATTACAGAAGAGGTATTCGTACATATAAGCATGATTTGCAAGTTGTTGGCTCATAATAGGCATAGAATAAGCTGTTAAAAACACGTTTGTCTAAGGGCTTTTTCCCTAAGGCTAACGTTTTACATTCTAATTAGATTTCTATATGATAAATATACGAATTCGCATTAATCGGAGGTGCAAGCTTTGACAGAACAAATGAGAACTCAAATTCCCCTCCTACCTTTAAGAGGATTACTGGTGTACCCATCGATGGTATTGCACCTTGATGTAGGCAGAGATAAATCTGTTCAAGCTTTAGAACAGGCAATGATGGAGGACAATGAAGTGTTTCTTGTTTCACAAAAGGAAATGAATATTGATGAACCAACTGCTGAAGACCTATATGACGTAGGTACGGTAGCCACTGTGAAACAAATGGTGAAGCTTCCTAACGGTACCAATCGTGTATTGGTGGAAGGATTGTATCGGGCTTCCATAGAACATATTACCGAAGGGGAAGAACTATATAAGGCAGATATTATAAAACTGAACGACGTTCATGAAGATGCTAATGAAGAAGAAGCATTAATGAGAACATTACTTAGTCAGTTTGAACAATATGTAAAAGTTTCTAAAAAAGTAAGCCAAGAAACATATAACACAGTTTCTGATATCGATGACTCAAGTCATTTAGCAGATCTAATCTCCTCACACTTGCCTATTAAGATTAAAGACAAGCAAAGTGTTTTAGAAATCGAAAATGTGAAAGCACGTTTAAAACATTTAATCGAGATCATCGGAAATGAACGTGATGTCCTTCAGATTGAACAAAAAATTGGCCAGCATGTTAAGAAATCAATGGAGAAAACACAAAAAGAATATTACTTACGGGAACAAATGAAAGCCATTCAGAGTGAGCTGGGCGACAAGGACGGTAAAACCGGGGAAGTAGCCCAGCTTCGTGAAAAGATAGAAGAAGCACAAATGCCGGAAAGAGTAGAAGCTATAGCAGAAAAGGAATTAGGAAGGTATGAAAAAGTTCCGCAAAGTTCTGCGGAAAGTTCAGTCATTCGAAATTATATCGAATGGCTGGTAGCCCTGCCTTGGACCGAGGAGACGGAGGATAACCTCGATGTGACTCATGCTGAGAAAATCCTCGATGAAGACCATTATGGATTGGAGAAAGTTAAAGAACGTGTTTTGGAGTACTTGGCTGTTCAACAGCTTACACAGTCCATTAAGGGCCCGATCCTTTGTTTAGTAGGGCCGCCGGGAGTTGGCAAAACGTCTCTGGCCAAATCAATTAGTCGTGCAATTAACCGCCATTTTGTCAGGATATCTTTAGGTGGTATCCGTGATGAAGCTGAAATCCGCGGCCATAGAAGAACCTATATTGGAGCAATGCCAGGACGAATTATCCAGGGGATGAAGCGTGCTGAAACGGTTAATCCCGTCTTCCTCTTAGATGAAATTGATAAAATGGCCAGTGACTTTCGAGGAGATCCTTCCTCAGCTATGCTCGAAGTACTCGATCCAGAACAAAACAGCACCTTTAGTGATCACTTTATCGAGGAGCATTATGATTTATCAAAAGTAATGTTTGTAGCAACTGCAAATACGATGACCTCTATTCCAGGGCCATTGCTTGACCGTATGGAAGTTATTTCGATTGCTGGATATACTGAAGTAGAAAAACTTCACATAGCTAAAGAACATTTGCTTCCTAAACAAATTAAAGAAAATGGACTGACTAAAAGTCAGATTCAATTTAAAGAACAAGCTCTATTAAAGCTGATTCGAAGATATACTCGTGAGGCAGGTGTCCGTAATCTTGAAAGACAATTGGCCAGTGTCTGCCGAAAGGCTGCAAAGATTATTGTAGCCAAAGAGAAGAAACGCGTAATTGTTACGGAGAACCAACTTGAAGAACTTCTTGGCCGCCCTCCATTTCGTTATGGACAAGCTGAATTGGAAGACCAAGTTGGCGCAGCAACAGGTTTAGCGTACACTGCTGCGGGTGGGGATACATTATCCATTGAAGTATCCATTTATCCTGGTAAAGGAAACTTGACGCTGACCGGTAAACTTGGAGATGTTATGAAGGAGTCAGCACAAGCTGCCTTCAGCTATATTCGCTCCAGGGCAGATGACCTTCATATTGATCCGGAGTTTGTAGAGAAGAATGATATTCATATTCATGTCCCTGAAGGAGCAACTCCAAAAGATGGCCCTTCTGCAGGGATAACAATGGCCACTGCCCTCGTTTCGGCTCTTACAGGTCGTCCTGTTCGTAAAGAAGTAGGAATGACTGGGGAAATAACACTAAGAGGTCGAGTTCTACCTATAGGTGGACTAAAACAAAAATCCTTAAGTGCCCATCGTGCAGGACTTTCAACTATTATTATCCCTGCTGAAAATGAAAAAGACTTGGAGGATATCCCTGAGAGTGTAAGAGAAGGGTTGACCTTCATCCCTGTGAAACATTTAGATGAAGTCCTTGATGAGGCATTGGCGGCTGAAAATCATGAAAGTTAATCAGGCTGAAATAATAATAAGTGCGGCGAGCAAGAAGCAATATCCAAAAGAACCTATACCAGAGATTGCTTTGGCAGGCCGCTCTAACGTGGGGAAATCCTCTTTTATTAATAAAATGATACAGAGAAAGAACCTGGCAAGAACCTCTTCCAAGCCAGGAAAAACGCAAACATTAAATTTCTATAAAATTAATGAAAGATTTCATTTTGTAGATGTCCCGGGCTATGGCTATGCTAAGGTATCAAAAAAGGAGCGTGCCAAATGGGGCAAAATGATGGAGGAGTACTTTTCCGAAAGAGAGCAGCTTCGAGCTGCTGCTCTAGTGATTGATAGCCGTCACAAGCCTACTGAAGACGATTGCCTAATGTATGATTATTTGAAACATTTTGAGCTTCCGGTTATGGTCATTGCCACTAAACTGGATAAGATAAAAAAAGGACAGCGTAAAAAGCAATTGAAAATAATTAATGAAACGCTTGAGATGGAAGCAGACGATGTGCTTATTCCCTTTTCTTCTGAAACAGGAGAAGGGAAGGAATTGGCCTGGACAACAATGCTTGAATATTTAAATGGAAATGATTAATCGATAACTGGGACCACCTTGTAGGTGGTTCCTTTTTTATTGCAAACCTTCGTATTTTTAAAAGGAATAATTATGAGATTGATTCAAACTTGTTATTTAGAGGATACAGCGGGATTCAGGAGGATTGTCCAGGTATTGGAAAATAACCTATGCATTTTCTCATAATATAAAGGATTTTAGTATAATTCAAATTTTGGGAAAAATCAGAATTTAGTATATACTATAAAGGTGTCGCAATAAAAATGGGGGGAGATTTTAGAACTTATGAAAAAATTATTATTTACTATTTTACTTGGAAGTCTAATGATCTTCACACTTGCAGCTTGCGGTAGTAATGGTGAAGAAGAAGCAACTTCTAGTTCAGATGGTTCAGGGGAATCTTCTTCTGGTTATGATCTTGTGGAAGAAGGGAAATTAACGTTTGCTGCCTCTGGAGAATTTCGTCCATTTAGCATGACCACAGGGGGAGAGATGACAGGTTTTGACATTGATGTCGGAAATGCAGTCGCAAAAGAACTGGGGTTAGAACCTGCCCAAGAGAAGTCTAAATTTGCTGCGATTGTTGAAGGGGTTAAAACGGGCCGATATGACATCGCGGTAGCCAGTCATACGATCACAGAAGAGCGCGCCAAAGAAGTGAATTTTTCGACGCCATACTATTATTCAGGGGCTCAAATCTTTACGAGGCCAGGTAGTGATTATAAAACACTTGAAGATTTGGAAGGTCTTGAAATAGCCGTATCAAAAGGTTCTACTTACGTTAAATTTGCTGAAGACGTAACGGAAAATGTGAAAGTTTATGATAGTGATGTTGTAGCCTTACAAGCATTAGCTAAAGGCAGACATGATGCTGTGATCACTGACTTCTTAACAGGGAAAGAAGCCATAGGTCAGGGGCTCGAAATTGAAGGTAAAAAGATGATTGAACGCAGTGACCAGGCAATTGCTGTCGCCAAAGGTAAGGATAAACTGCTTGAGGACATCAATGCTGCCTTAGAAACTCTACGCGAAAATGGTACGTTAACTGAAATTAGCGAAAAATACTTTAATGACGATATTACAACTGTGCCTGAGTGAACTATTTAATTATGGGTAAGACCTGAATAAAGAGTGCGCATTGCGTACTCTTTTTCACTTGAAAGGGAGTGGATTTATGGAATATAGTGGATTCTTTGGAGCTTTGGTAGAAAGTCGTGGGATTTTTATCGAAGCTGCGTTTATGACGTTAAAGCTGACAGCAGTTTCTATTTTTTTAGCCGTCTTTATTGGATTACTTTTTGCTCTATTAAAGATTTCAGCTATTAAACCTTTAATGTGGGCAGCCAATATATATATTTACATTGTTCGCGGTACTCCGCTTATTGTGCAAATTTTTGTATTCTACTACGGACTTACTGAAATTTGGATGATGAGTGGTTTCTGGGCTGTATCTCTAGGACTTGCGTTTCACAATGGGGCCTATATTGCGGAAATATTTCGAGGTTCTATTCAGTCGATTGGCAAGGGACAAACTGAGGCTGGTCGCTCACTTGGGATGAGCCGTTCATTAACGATGCGCCGAATTATATTGCCACAAGCATTTAGACGAGCGCTGCCTCCCCTTGGAAACCAGTTTATCATTGGTTTAAAGGACTCTTCCTTAGCTGCGTTTGTGGGTGTTGCGGAAATTTTCGCTGTCGCGACAACTCAGGGAGCTAATACGTTTGATTATATGACATGGTTGCTTGTTAGTGCTGTGTACTATTTAATTCTTGTATTCTTGCTTACGATTTTAGTAAGCTTAATCGAGAAGAAGTTAGCAGTAAGTGATTAATGAGGAGGGTGAAGTAATTTGCTTAAAACTAAAGAAATGATTCGTGTAGAACAATTAAATAAATATTTTGGTAATTTGCATGTTCTTAAGGATATTGACTTTAATGTAAATGAAAGTGAAGTGGTTGTATTAATCGGAGCTAGTGGCTCTGGCAAGAGTACCATGCTTCGTTGCTTGAACTTCCTTGAAATGAAGAATAGCGGAGAGGTTATTATAAGGGGAGAAGACGTAGATCCAAAGAAAGATAATTTAAATGAAGTCAGGCAAAAAGTAGGCATGGTGTTTCAGCACTTTAATTTGTTCCCTCATAAAACAGTGTTGGAAAATGTTATTGAAGCACCGATCCAAGTTAAGAGAATTATGAAAGCTAAGGCAATCGAAGAAGGTAAAGAATTGCTTCTCAAGGTAGGTCTTGAAGATAAAGCAAATGACTACCCATCCCGCTTGTCCGGGGGCCAAAAGCAACGAGTAGCAATCGCGCGCGCTCTTGCTATGAAACCAGAAATTATGTTGTTTGATGAACCCACCTCCGCTTTGGACCCTGAGCTTGTTGGTGAAGTGTTACAAACGATGAAGGATTTAGCTCGAGAAGGGATGACGATGGTTGTGGTAACACATGAAATGGGATTTGCCCGTGAAGTAGCAGATCGCGTCGTCTACATGCACGATGGAAGAATTGTTGAAGCAGGCCAGCCAAATGAAATTTTCGATAATCCTAAGGAAAAACGGACTCAAGCTTTTTTAAGTTCTATTTTATAATGTCAAATCCCCGCTTGCAGAAGCGGGGATTTTTAAGTAGCTTCCAGTCGGTAAGTATGTTAATAGCTACCTCTTTTTATAAATTAAATAAGCACCAAATCCGATTAATACTACAGGCCAGAAACTTTCTATCCAATCAAACAACAAGTTAATGAAACGAAACCAAATGGGGTTCGAGGTGGTGACTAGCGCGAAAATCGCTATCGCTATTAATATGAGACCTGGCAATAGACCTGATTTAGTTTTAAAAGATCTAAACAGAAAAGCAAGTCCTATAATAAATGGATAAACGCCCCAATGGTCAATCCAAAATGAGTAGTGGGCTTGGCCATGGAAATGCACGCCTAAACCGAGAAGCAGAACCCCTGTGAAAATATTCGCAAAATCACGCGACAAGTAACTATGTAAAAGAAAGGCAGCCCCAATGATAATAAGTATAGTCGGCCATGAGTAAAAAGGGTTTAAAAAGGGTATATTAAACTGTCGAAGAAGAAAGTACAGTCCGAGTCCGATTAGCAAAAAACCGGCAAAGGAGTCAGTATTTTTCAAATGATTACACCTCCAGAGATACATAGTTCTAGAATTTAACTATAGCAATTAGGTTAAAAAACATAATATTTCAAGTCCAGTGAGCTTTTATAAAATTGATTTCTTGCGATTACCTGTTCGTTCTGGTATATTACAGACGAGTTATTAATTTAGAGTGTTTCTAATCTAAGAGCCTGACGTAATAAATGGACCTAAATGTATCCTATCACAAGGGATTCAAAATCTGTTCATAATTTCACAAAAAAAATACGAGGTTTCATGTTATAATCAAGTTATATGAGATAGTTTTGAACGTTAAATGGGGGTAGATGAAATGCACATTTTAGCAGTAGGTCTTAACTATAAAACAGCCCCTGTGGAAATACGAGAAAAACTTACATTTTCAGATGAGCGTTTAACGGAAGCGATGCAAAAGCTTAATTCACAAAAAAGCGTACTTGAAAATGTAATCATTTCTACATGCAATCGAACAGAGATTTTTGCTGTTGTTGATCAACTCCATACTGGCCGCTATTATGTTAAACAGTTTTTGGCTGACTGGTTTAATATTGACAAAGAAGAATTTTCTTCATTTCTCTCTATTTATGAAGCGGATGGAGCTATGGAGCATTTAATGCGTGTGACTTCTGGTCTTGATTCAATGGTGCTGGGTGAGACGCAAATCCTAGGTCAAGTCAAGCAAGTCTTCTTGAAAGCTCAAGAGGCAAATACCACAGGGACTATTTTCAATCAACTATTTAAGCAAGCCGTGACTATGGCGAAGAAAGCTCACAAAGACACAAGTATTGGGGATAATGCTGTGTCTGTTAGTTATGCAGCCGTAGAGTTGGCACGTAAAATATTCGGTGATTTAGTTCATAAACACATCGTGATTATCGGGGCAGGGAAAATGGGAGAATTAACTGCCAAGAACCTCCACGGTTTCGGTGTCAGAAAGGTCACGGTGCTTAACCGGACGTTGTCGAAGGCTAAAGTAGTGGCTGATCAGTTTAATGGACAAGCTTCTACTATGGATCATTTGGAATCAGTATTAATGGATGCTGATATCGTGATCAGTTCTACCGGCTCGTCTGAATATGTACTTACACATGAACAGGTGGAACCTATCCTTCGATCTAGAAAAGGGAAACCGCTTTTCTTTGTGGATATAGCTGTTCCCCGGGATCTTGATCCGCGTTTAGAAGAACTTGAGAGCGTCTTTCTTTATGATATTGACGATTTACAAGGAATCGTTGATGCGAACTTAGCTGTACGTAAGCAAGCTGCGGAAAAAATTGAACTGATGATTGAAGCTGAAATTGTAGAGTTTAAAGAATGGCTTCAAACAATTGGAGTTATCCCTGTGATTTCTGCCCTTCGTACTAAAGCATTGGGGATCCAATCAGAGACTATGAGCAGTATTGAAAGAAAAATGCCTGAGTTAACAGAACGGGAAAAGAAAGTATTGCGAAAGCATACGAAGAGTATTATCAACCAGATGCTTAAAGATCCCATACTGCAAGCAAAAGAACTTGCTGCACAGCCAGATGCTGAAGCATCTCTGCATCTCTTTACTCAAATCTTTGGGATTCAAGAAGAGGTTGAGGAGGAAGTGAAGGAACAGGAGAAGAAAAGTAAAAAGTCAGTAAAGGGTTCTGATGATCCTATTTCCTTCCCCACACTTACTCAGTCTGTAAATTCTTAATGGTGGAGGCTTACTATGTTCGAGTTTAAGTGGGTCTATGAGTTAATCCTCTTCCTGTATGGCTGCAGCTTAATTGGATATTTTATTGATTTCATTCAAAATAACCGGAAGGCTAATAGAGCAGCCTTCTGGTTACTTAGTATGGTTTGGGGGCTTCAAACCCTTTTTTTGTTAAGGCAGATTTTTGTAGAAGAAAACTTTCCAGTTATGACTGTTTATGATGGTCTTTACTTTTATGCCTGGATCTTAGTAACCTTTTCATTAATTATTAACCGGCTATTTCGTGTGGATTTCCTTGTGTTTTTTACAAATGTTGTAGGATTTCTCGTGATGTTGCTCCATATCTCGACGAGAGCTCAAAGTGTGCTTGATGATCAGGGAATTGAATTAGTTCATGAAATGCTTGTAGCTCATATAACGCTGGCCATTATTTCGTACGGATTTTTCACATTTTCGTTTATTTTTTCTCTCATGTACCTTTTTCAATACCGATTACTTAAACAGAAGAAATGGAATACTAAGCTGCTTCGGCTCGGTGATTTAACGAAGCTGGATCATTTTTCATATATTTCGGTGATTCTTGGGGTTCCATTACTTCTAATTGCGGTGATTCTTGGGGTAACATGGGGGTATGTTTCAGAAGATGTGTTTTACTGGTACGATTCAAAAACCCTCGGATCATTCATTGTTCTCCTTGTCTATATCATTTATTTATTTTTACGGGTGGTGAAAGGGTATCAAGGTCGGGCAATTTCATTGTTTAATACAGCGGCATTTTTGATTCTTTTAATAAATTTCTTTTTATTCGGCTCGTTGTCGAATTTCCATTTCTAAAATTCTTCTAGGAGGGTGACTGTGAGAAAAATAGTAATAGGGTCGCGAAAGAGTAATTTAGCAATAACGCAAACAGAGTGGGTCATTGATCAGTTAAAAAAAATAGATCCTTCTTATGAATTTGAAATTAAAAGGATTTCTACAAAGGGTGATCGGGTTTTAGACGTTACTCTAAATAAAGTAGGCGGGAAAGGCTTGTTTATTAAAGAAATTGAACAAGCCATGTATGATAAGGAAATTGATATGGCTGTTCACAGTATGAAAGATATGCCTGCGGTTGTAGCTGAAGGACTAACGGTTGCTTCGGTTCCGGTACGTGAAGATCACCGTGATGCATTTGTGTCGAATGGACACGTAGCTTTAAAGGATTTGCAAGAAGGTGCTATTGTAGGAACAAGCAGTTTACGACGCGGCTCACAGATTAAAGCGGTTCGGCCAGACCTGGAGATTAAATGGATTCGTGGAAATATCGATACACGTCTTCAAAAGCTTAATGATGGAGAGTATGATGCCATCGTACTTGCAGCAGCGGGGCTGAAGCGAATGGGCTGGAGTGAAGATCTTGTTACCGAGTTTTTAGAGCCTGATGTTTGCGTGCCAGCGGTAGGACAAGGTGCACTCGCTATCCAATGTCGCGAAGATGACAAGGAATTATTGGAATTCTTGCAGAAAATTAATCATCAAACTACTGAAAGCACCGTTACTGCAGAGCGGAAATTTCTTCACGACTTAAATGGCGGTTGTCAGGTGCCTATCGGGGGGTACGCCAATCTTAATGGAGAAACGATAACACTGACAGCGCTGGTAGGTAAACCCGACGGTACAACAATTCTTCACGAAACAGTATCGGGCACAGACCCTATTGCTGTAGGAACAGAAGCGGCTCAACGTTTGAAGAGCCAAGGAGCTCAGGAAATTGTGGATGATGCTATCGAGGAGTATGACAAGTAATGTTACCACTAGCGGGGAAGAACATCCTGGTAACAAGGGCGTCTTCTCAATCATCATCTATAACAAAGGAAGTTGAACAATTAGGAGGAAAGGTGCTTCATGCTCCTCTCCTCCAGTTTAAGTTGAATGATTCTTTAGAAAATCAACACATTCTGACCAAACTTCACGATTTTAGCTGGGTTTTTCTGACAAGCTCTAATGGCGTGAAGTTTTTTTTCGAGTTGATTAACCGATATAAGATTAAGATACCTGAACATTGTAAGTGGGCCGTTGTTGGTGATAAAACAGCTCACATGCTTGAAACGTATGGGATAGGACCGGATTTTATTCCGTCGGATTATCAAGCGTCATCCATGATTGAGCAATTCTTTGAGCAGGTAGAGAAACCTGGAAAAATTCTATTTGTACGGGGGAATAGGTCTCGGGAAATCTTGCCTCGTGCCTTCAGAGAACTAGGGGTGTTTTTCAAAACAGTTACCGTATATGATACCCTATTAGTAAAGGAAAATGATTTACTTGCTGCTCAGCTTGAGAAGCTGGATGCGGTGACTTTCACAAGTCCGTCTACTGTAGAAGCATTTATGCGGCTGACAAAGGATCAGAAGGAACTTGCTTTGAAAATTCCCAGCTTTTGCATTGGTCCGACCACCGGGAATGCTGCAAAATCTTCTGGCTTTAAGACGGTGTATGTTCCAGAAGCATATACAATTAAATCTATGGTCGATAATATGACAGACCATTTTGACAAGAAAGGATAGTTCCTAATGAATCAATTACAGTTTAAGCGTCATCGCAGGCTAAGAAGGACAGAATCAATGCGCTCCCTCGTTAGAGAAACATATCTTCATAAAGAAGATTTAATTTATCCAATCTTTGTGGTAGAAGGGGCTGGTATTAAGAATGCTGTTGCTTCTATGCCCGGAGTACATCAAGTCTCGCTTGATTATTTGGGAGAAGAAATGACGGAACTGGAGCAACTCGGTGTGCGATCCGTAATCGTCTTTGGAGTGCCGAATGAGAAGGATGCGGTTGGCACCCAGGCTTATCACAATGATGGGATTGTGCAACAAGCGATTCGTTATATTAAAAAAGAACATACTTCGCTAACTGTAATTGCGGACACTTGTTTGTGTCAGTATACGGACCATGGTCACTGTGGTGTTATAAGAAATGGTGACATCGCCAATGATGAATCACTCGAATTGATTACGAGGACCGCTGTAAGCCAGGCGGAGGCGGGTGCAGATGTGATTGCACCATCAAATATGATGGATGGCTTTGTTGCTGCTATTCGCAAGGGGTTAGATGAAGCCGGATACAGCCAGATTCCTGTCATGTCTTATGCTGTTAAATATGCGTCAGCGTTCTACGGACCATTCCGTGATGCAGCTCATAGCTCTCCGCAATTTGGCGACCGCCGCTCCTATCAGATGGATCCGGCGAATCGCTTAGAAGCCTTGCGTGAAGCCGAATCTGATATTGGGGAAGGTGCTGACTTTTTAATTGTGAAGCCAGCTTTGTCTTACCTGGATATTATGAGAGAATTGAAGGACCGATACCATTTACCATTGGTGGCTTACAACGTGAGCGGGGAGTATTCTATGATAAAAGCTGCAGCTCAAAATGGCTGGGTTAACGAACAAGAAATCGTACTTGAGAAACTGACTTCCATGAAGAGAGCAGGAGCCGATCTAATTGTGACTTATTTTGCAAAGGATGTCGCTCGCTATTTAGACCAGTAATTTTGTTGAAAGGAAAGGGTGTTGAGGATGAACTTTGATCGATCTGCAGATGCGTATAAAGAGGCAGTTGATTTAATGCCGGGAGGAGTAAACTCTCCCGTCCGTGCCTTTAAATCAGTAAATATGAATCCAATTTTTATGGAGCAAGGTAAAGGGTCAAAAATCTATGCCATCGACGGGCATGAGTATATTGACTATGTATTAAGCTGGGGTCCATTGATACTTGGTCATGCGGATGACCGGGTTGTAGAGTCGCTTAAGAAAATGACAGAGCTTGGGACAAGTTTTGGTACACCAACTTTAATAGAAAATAAGCTAGCACAGCTTGTGATCGATCGTGTACCTTCGATCGAAATGCTCCGCATGGTGAACTCAGGTACAGAGGCTACGATGAGTGCACTGAGAGTGGCAAGAGGCTATACCGGTCGTAACAAAATACTTAAGTTTGAAGGAAATTACCATGGCCATGGTGATTCCTTATTGATCAAGGCGGGTTCAGGTGTGGCTACACTAGGGCTGCCGGATTCACCTGGTGTACCGGAATCGATTGCTAAAAATACGATTACTGTCCCTTATAACGATCTGGAAAGTGTGCGTTATGTATTTGAACAGTACGGTGATGACTTGGCAGCTGTCATTGTTGAGCCCGTCTCAGGGAATATGGGCGTTGTTCCCCCTACTGAAGAGTTTCTTGCAGGATTGCGATCAGTTACACAAGAGCATGGAACCGTACTCATTTTTGACGAAGTCATGACAGGCTTTCGTGTAGGTTACAGTAGTGCCCAGGGACATTTTGGTGTAACTCCTGATATGACTTGTCTAGGCAAGGTGATCGGCGGGGGACTTCCTGTAGGTGCATATGGCGGGAAGCGTGAAATCATGGAAAGTGTAGCACCTGTCGGAGAGATTTATCAGGCTGGGACTCTATCGGGAAATCCATTAGCCATGACGGCTGGTTACGAGACCTTGAAGGCAATGGACGAGAATGCATACGAGCAAATCAGTAAAAAAGTGGATCGTCTAATTGAAGGGTTCACTGCCGCAGCAACAGAACATCAGGTTCCTTTAACTGTGAATCGCGCGGGCTCTATGGTTGGATTCTTTTTTACGAATCAACCAGTCACGAATTTTGAAAGTGCTAATGCATCAGATTTAGAAATGTTCTCTACCTACTATCGTGGCATGATCGAAGAAGGAATCTTTCTGCCACCATCTCAGTTCGAAGGGATTTTCTTATCGGCTGCTCATACAGAGGAAGATATTGAATATACAATTAAAGCGGCTGAGAAAGTTTTCGCTTCATTATAGAGGTGCTCAGAAGGGACATCATCGTAAAAGATGGTGTTCTTTTTTTGTGCGCGGAATGGGCTGTCATCTCGCTAAATGATGTATATAAGACAGAGTTTTGCATAAGGTGTATTAAACAACTATGTTGATTTTAAATAGGGAGGGGACGATAGAGTGGGTAATCAAGAAGAACAGGTTTTTTCATTTTATTTAAATGAATCCTTACAGTTTAAGGGAGGACAGGGCGTTCGTGAACTGCTCGGCATATCTTTAGAACCGGAAATCACACTCGAGGATTTAGGGGAAGAAGTTCGGTTAAAAGGGACCGTCATTTTGGCAGGTGAATACATGCCAGGGCAAGAAGAAGATAAGTATGCAGACACGGCACCAATTCAATCAGGCAGGATAGTAGATTTAGTAGAAAGAGGGGAGGAAGGGGTTTACGAATTTTCCCATTCCTTTCCGGTTGAAGTGACCATTCCGGCAGATAGGGTAGACGATGCTGACCATGTTCATATTAACATTGAAAGTTTTGACTATGAGATTCCTGCTGAACACCATCTTAGACTAGAAGCACAGCTTAACATAAATGGGTTGAGACAAGAGCAAGACTCGCCAGCTCCTGAGCAAGAAGTATTTGATGAATCATTAACGGTTGGGCCTGTGGATTTTAACCATGAGGAACCTGAGAGGCCTGACACCCCGATTTTTGATCTTCAGGAACATCGAAAATTACAGGAGCTTGAGCAACCGGAGGATATTAACGAGCAGGAGGAAGAAGAGGGAAGATGGTCTTATAAAAAGTCACAAAGTTTATCAGATTATTTTAAAGAAAGTAAAATCGAGCATATTCAGGAGATTTCCTCTGAAAGCACTAGTGAATGGGAAGGGACCACAAATCATGTAAATGCAAGTGAAACCCCTCCCCATTCCACTCTCGCTTCATATCAAGAAGGGGAAGAAAATGAAAACGGAGAAGAAGCTTCCCCCTCAGCTGGTGTAAACGGGATTAAACAAATTTTCAAGCATCTCTTTCCTAACCGAGAAGATTCCTACACGAAAATGAAAATGTATATCGCGCAAGATAACGAAACTGTTGAAATGATTGCGGAAAGATATGAAGTTCCTGTTAAACAAATCGAGAAAATTAATAACCTCGAGGAAGATGTAAGCCCAGGACAAATCGTTTATATTCCGCATTAAATCCATTTTAAATGAAATGCTATATATAAACCGATGAAAATACCGGTCAAGAAAACATCAAGTGTAGTTGGCCAAAATATCGTTCGAAACAGCTGATAAATCATAATCGGCAGAATGGCTCTCTCGATAATAAACAGCCAATGTCTGCACCATGGTGGGAGTCGGTAGCGATAAAATCGACTCATGAGAGTTCCTCCTTAGTCAAAATTATACGTTCGCAAGCGTTAATTACATCAAAATTTTGCTGAGATCAAACAAAGAATAAAGCCTAAAATAATAAAAAAAGTTGACTTTATCAGTGAATTCTATATACAATATGAAAAAGAATACCTATATGTGAAATGCCGTGATAGGGAAGAGTACATGAATAAGCGCTACAGAGAGGGAAATATTTGCTGGAAGTTTCCTAGTCCGTTTATTGATGGAAGGTCGCCCTGGATGCAGTTTCTTTGAATGTTAAGTAGAAGAAGCCGGTTCGAAGCCGTTAACAACTTATGAAGTGTGCAGGGAATTCCCTGTGAATAAAGGTGGTACCACGGATAGTAATCTCTTTCGTCCTTTTTGAGGATGAAGGGGATTTTTTTATTTTACGAAAAGATTAAAGGAGGAACAGATTCATGGAGCATAATGATGTAACCATGCCAACAAAGTATGATCCGGCTGCAGTCGAAAAGGATCGTTACCAATATTGGGTAGACGGCAAATTTTTTGAAGCGACAGGTGATAAAAATAAAGAACCTTATACCATTGTTATTCCGCCGCCGAATGTCACCGGTAAACTGCACTTAGGTCATGCCTGGGATACGACATTACAAGATATTTTGACACGTGTTAAACGCATGCAAGGATATGACGTACTTTGGCTTCCTGGGATGGATCATGCCGGAATTGCCACTCAGGCAAAGGTGGAAGCGAAACTTAAAGAACAGGGTACTACCCGATATGATCTTGGCCGTGAAAACTTTCTAGAGAAGTCATGGGAATGGAAGAAAGAGTACGCCCAGTTTATTCGAACCCAATGGGAAAAATTAGGGCTTGGGCTCGATTACTCACGTGAGCGCTTTACGCTTGATGATGGCTTATCAGAAGCTGTTAAGGAAGTGTTTGTAAAACTTTATGAAAAAGATTTGATTTACCGTGGAGAATATATAATCAATTGGGACCCAGCGACAAAAACAGCTCTCTCAGATATTGAGGTAGAATACAAGGATGTCCAGGGTGCTTTTTATCACATGCGCTATCCTCTAAAAGACGAAGAAGGTTCGATAGAGATTGCTACAACTCGTCCGGAAACAATGCTTGGAGATACCGCAATTGCTGTTCACCCTGAGGATGATCGATACAAACACCTCATCGGTAAGAAAGCAATTTTGCCAATCATCGGGCGCGAATTGGAAATCGTGGCGGATGACTATGTGGAAATGGAATTTGGATCGGGAGCTGTTAAAATCACACCAGCACATGATCCTAATGATTTTGAAATTGGTAACCGTCATAACTTGAAACGTATCCTCGTTATGAATGAAGATGGGACGATGAATGATCAGGCTGCGCAATATCAGGGTATGGATCGATTTGAATGTCGTAAACAAATTGTTAAGGACTTACAAGTGGAAGGTGTTCTTTTTGAAATAGAAGATCATCTGCACTCTGTTGGTCACTCTGAGCGTAGCGGAGCGGTAGTGGAACCGTATTTATCTACACAATGGTTTGTTAATATGGAGCCGCTTGCAAAAGAAGCCATAAACTTACAAAGCAGTAACGATAAGGTTCATTTCGTACCGGACCGTTTTGAGAAAACATACCTGCGCTGGATGGAGAACATCCGTGATTGGTGTATATCCCGTCAACTGTGGTGGGGACATAGAATTCCTGCCTGGTACCATAAAGAAACCGGCGAAATTTATGTAGGAAAGCAAGCTCCCGCAGACGATGAGAACTGGGAACAGGATGAAGATGTACTTGATACTTGGTTTTCATCCGCTTTATGGCCGTTTTCCACGATGGGATGGCCTGAGAAGGATAGTGAAGATTTTCAGCGATTCTTCCCGACCAATGCGCTAGTCACGGGATACGATATTATTTTCTTCTGGGTAAGCCGGATGATTTTTCAGTCGATTGAATTTACAGATCGTCGTCCATTTGAAGATGTGCTCATTCATGGACTCGTTCGTGATGCAGAAGGCCGCAAGATGAGTAAGTCGCTCGGTAACGGAGTGGACCCGATGGATGTCATTGAGAAATACGGTGCTGATTCATTGCGTTACTTCCTTTCTACCGGCTCAGCTCCAGGTCAGGACCTGCGCTTCCAGTGGGAGAAAGTTGAGTCCACGTGGAATTTTGCTAATAAAATTTGGAATGCTTCTCGGTTTGCTTTAATGAATATGGGTGATTTAACCTACGAGGACATTGATTTATCTGGTGAAAAATCGGTGGCTGATGATTGGATTCTCACCCGTTTAAATGAAACGATTGATCAGGTTACACGCAATATCGACAAATATGAATTTGGAGAAGCAGGCCGTCACTTATACAACTTCATATGGGATGAGTTTTGTGACTGGTATATCGAAATGGCCAAACTTCCACTTTACGGAGAAGATGAGGCTCGCATTCTTACAACACGTTCGATCTTAGCATACACCTTAGATCAAATTATGCGTATGCTCCATCCGTTTATGCCGTTTATTACGGAAGAAATCTGGCAGCACTTACCTCACAAAGGAGAATCGATCACGCAGGCTGCTTGGCCACAGGTGAAAAAGGAACATCACAACGAAATAGCCGTTGCGGAAATGGAACGTTTAGTAGCGATTATCCGTTCTGTCCGTAATATACGAGCAGAAGTTGATACGCCAATGTCTAAAGAAATCCAATTGTTGATTCAAGCCAAGGATGAAGCAGTAGCGGCTGAACTTGAGAAAAATCGCAATTATTTAGAGCGATTCTGTAATCCAAGTGAACTCGATATTGGTACTGCTCTCAAGGTACCTGAAAAAGCAATGTCTGCTGTGATAACAGGCGCAGAGCTTTATCTCCCCCTTGCTGGTCTGATTAATATCGATGACGAAATTAAACGTCTAGAAAAAGAATGGCAGAAGTGGGATAAAGAAGTAGATCGCGTTCAGAAGAAATTATCGAATGCTGGGTTTGTTAATAAAGCTCCTGAGCATGTTGTCGAAGAAGAACGTAAGAAAGAACAGGATTATTTGGATAAACGCGGTAAAGTAGAAGCTCGAATTAATGAACTTAAAGCATAAAGCTAGGGGAGGGTGTTCAAGCGAATGCTCTCCTCTTTTTTGAAAGAAGGTCGTTTTGATGAATTACTATGAAGCCATACAATGGATTCACTCACGTGAAAAATTTAAAGTCAAGCCAGGTTTAAACCGAATGAAATGGATGATGGAGAAGTTGGACCATCCAGAAAAAAAGATAACTACTATTCATATTGCCGGAACGAATGGTAAAGGCTCTACATTAACATTTTTACGGAACCTGTTACAAAACCAAGGGTATGCTGTCGGGAGTTTTACGTCCCCTTATATCACGCGTTTTAGTGAAAGGATTAGCATCAATGGAGTGCCGATTGAGGATGAGGAACTTGCTAAACTTGTACTCGATATTCAACCACTTGCAGAACAATTAGCGGATACAGTTTGGGGAGAGCCCACAGAGTTTGAAGTGATCACAGCGATGGCTATCCTATACTTCTCACGTAAGCCTTTGGATTTTGTCCTGTTTGAAGCAGGCCTTGGAGGAAGGTTAGATTCAACGAATATCATTCAGCCTGTTTTATCCATTATTACGAACATAGGGTTAGATCATATGGGGATCCTGGGCGACAGCTATGAACGGATAGCTTATGAAAAAGCCGGGATTATAAAAGAAAAAACTCCTGTTATTACAGGAGCAGAAAGAGACGATGTGCTGCATGTTATCAATCATAAGGCAGCCGAACAGCACGCTCCTATATTTACGATTGGTGAGGGCTTTACGAGCATTCACTTAGAAAGTGTGCAAAATGGGGAGTGTTTTTCATTTTCTACAACTGATTACGAAGCACCTGTTCTCTGTTCTCCCTTAAAAGGGGAACATCAAGTTAAAAATGCATCCTTAGCTCTTTATGCTATGGAATTGCTTAAGGCTGCAGGTTATACAATAGATCGCCGCCATTATGGAACGGGCATTGAATCGACCTTTTGGCCAGCACGTTTTGAGAAAGTTTCTGAGCAGCCTCAAATTATTCTAGATGGAGCTCACAATCAGGAAGGGACAAGAGCATTAATAAAGACCATGATTAAACACTATAATGATAAGAGGATTATCATCATGTATGCTGCTTTAAATGATAAGCCAGTTGAGGAAATGTTAACACAGCTAAAGGGAATAGCTGATGAGTTATGGCTGACACAATTTGATTTCCCTAAAGCAATGAAAGCGGAAGAAATCTCTCAACTTATCACACATAATCGCCTGTACGTTCGTATGAATTATAAGCAAGCCCTTGAGGAAATTAAGCAAACAATGAATGAATCAGACGTCCTGCTTATTACAGGGTCTTTGTACTTTATTTCCGAAATAAGGAAAAATTTTGAATGATAACTCCTTGTATGGTACTATATTAATCTGAAACGCCCAATGTAGGATAACTATCGTTTTTTTGAAAAATATATTGCAGAAATGTCCACTAAATTTGCAGAGGTTCAGATCAAAGAACCGGCTTCATTGATCTTACTTGATATTGATCATTTTAAATCCATCAATGATACATATGGGCATGAAAGCGGCAATGAGATTCTTTGTCAGCTTGGAGAGCGGTTAATAAATGCAGTTAGTTCTCAAGGTATTGTAGCCCATTATGGTGGAGAAGAGTTTGTTATATTGCTGCCTCAATGCTCCACAGAGAGGGTGCTTCGTCTTGGCGAGAAGATTCGTGAGGCTATCAGGGGAGAATCTTTTCTTTCCCACGCTCATATGTTAAGCGAACCAACTCCAAAGAAATTACATATTACCGCGAGTATAGGAGTAGCGACATATCCGGATCACTGTGAGGAACTTATTGAAATAACGAGGTTGGCAGACAGGGCAATGTATGTTGGAGCAAAACAGAGCGGCCGTAATCGTGTGACTGGCTATGAAAATATGAGACAAACGGTTGAATAACGTTATTCAACCGTTTGTACTTCATGAGAATCATCGTTTTTCGGAAAACATCGTCATAAAAAAAGTTTCCTTATAAAAATTAAATAGAAAAAGGTGTAAGCATAATGACCATTGTTTTTAGCTTTTACTTTTTAGTACTTGGCCTATTGTTTGGTTCTTTTTTCAATGTTGTCGGTTTGCGTGTTCCAAAAAGAGAATTTCTTAAACGAAAGCGCTCATATTGTCCAAAGTGTCTTCACTCATTATCCTGGTTTGATCTTATCCCCCTCATTTCTTACCTCTTCCTCGGCGCCCGCTGCCGTTACTGTAAACAGAGAATCCCTCTTCTTTATCCGCTAATGGAATGTACCAGTGGCATCTCATTTATGTTTAGTTATATTCTGTTAGGTTTTCAACCCAGGTTAGTTTTAGCTCTATTACTGCTCTCATTGCTTCATATCATTATTGTGAGTGACTTGAATTATATGATTATCCCAGATAACGTCCTTGGTTTCTTTTTTGTTTTGATCATGGTCTATCGAATATCCGTACCATCAGGATCTTGGTGGGGTTCTCTATTGGGTGCTTCAGTTGGTCTGATTGGGACTGCTATGATTATTATGTTAAGTCGCGGAGGGATGGGAGGCGGAGACATGAAATTGCTTGGCTTAGTTGGATTCGCTTTAGGCACAAAGCTGTTACTCGTCGCTTTCTTCTCAGCTATTGTAATGGGCGCAATAGTTTGCTCCGTTCTTCTTCGTTCTGGTTTGATATCCAGACATCAACCTTTTCCTTTCGGCCCTTTTATCGCTGCCGGCACTCTTATTTCATTTTTTTCCGGTGCAAAAATGATGGAATGGTATATAAATAGGTTCTTTCTCTAACAGGGAAACTTGTCGAAAGACACATGACAAAATTCAGCTAGTTTTTTATAATCCCTGTGATAGGGTTGGTAGAAACCCTAGCAGGAGTGATATAGAATGAGCCGAAATAATAAAATCTCTATTTCGTTACGAAAAAAAGAAGATCCGATTAAACAGGAAATCGTTCAAGCTAAAAAAGAACAGGCAGCTTCCACCAATGCTAAAGACTCCTATGATTATTGGGGAGAACCGACGCAAATGCATGTACATGAAATGCCGCATAAAGGAAAGAAATCCAGCGGCCCGCCGTTTATGAAAAATATAGGACTATCTATCGTTACAGCATTGGTGATTAGTTTAGCGCTTGGTTTTTTATTATTGCGGATGTTTGTATCTGTTACAGATGAAACAAGTCCAACTAGCGGAGCAGCCAATGCAGACACTAACGCTGTGCAACCCGCACCTGCAGACACTGTCCCTGTTGATTTTCCTGAATTAGATAAACTAATCGTCCAAGCTGGTGTTTTTTCAACTGAAGGTAAAGCCAATGAGTGGCAAGCAAATTTAACGGAACAATCTTTGCCGTCTGTTATATGGAAACGCGATTCTCAATTTTATTTACTTGCAGGGAGTGGAGCGAATCAAGCAGAAGTTGAACTGATTGCAGCCGAACTTTCAGCTGATGACATCCCAACATACACGAAAACATGGTCCGTTTCAGCGGGAAGTGTGGAAGTTTCTGAGGCGCAGTCTTCTGTGGTGAATACGATCGTACAACATCTGGAAGGAAAGTCTTTTGCTGATGTGCCTGTGGAGGAAAGGGAGCAGCTCCTGACGGCTTGGCAAGAAACAGAACATGCAGATGGAGATTTCACTAATGCTTTAAAAGTGTGGGCAAATGAGGGAGAAAATGGGGTTGTCTGGCTTAGGTTTGCACAGGCTCTTGAGCAAATGAAAAAATAGTAATAATCAGAACAGTAATTCCTTTAGCTGTTTAAAAAATCAACCTTCACCTATGAAATTGACTATTTCTCCTTAGATATGAGCTGTCATAAATTGAAAGCAGACTATCTTATGCAGACTTGTTTTTGTGTAAACTATGAGTACCTCAAAAGAAAGGAAGTGCCTCTTTGCCTGACCTTATATTAGGCTCGGCTTCACCTCGAAGGAAAGACCTTCTGTTACAAGCTGGTTTTTCTTTTGAAGTTCGCTCAAGTTCAGTAAATGAAGTGATTTCAGAAGATTTGAAGCCAGAAGATGTTGTACAGAACCTTGCAGAACAGAAGAATGAAGCCATTTCACGTTCGCCAAACGAAGTGGTGGTGACGGCCGACACAATTGTTTATATGGGTGGTCAATTGATAGGCAAACCTAAGAACGAAGATGAGGCCTATTCTATGTTGAAGCAATTGAGTGGGAATTGTCATAAAGTCTATACAGGTGTCTCGATTAGGGACAGTCGTCTCTGGGTTTCCTTCGCAGCGAGTACAAACGTAAATTTTTGGACATTGTCGCATGATCAGATTGAATGGTATTTAAGCAAGCAGGAATCGTTGGACAAAGCCGGAGGATATGGTATTCAAGGTTCAGGAGCACTTCTAGTAGAAAAAATTGAAGGAGACTATTTTAATATTGTCGGGTTACCAATTTCCAGATTAACGAGGGAGCTGGCCGCCTTTAAGATCACGCCTGGCTGAGCACCTTTCTTTTGAGGAATGGATAAGAAGGGATGTGAAGTGTCAATGGCTGAAACAAGTATCATGATTAAGGATATACCCAGAGAGGATCGGCCGAGAGAAAGATTAATAGAACTTGGAGCAGGTCAGTTATCGAACCAAGAACTGCTGGCTATTTTACTCGGAAGTGGTACGAAACAAGAATCCGTCACCTCACTTGCTCAGAGGCTGTTGATTCATTTCGAAGGAGTTATACTGTTAAAGGATGCGACCATTGAAGAATTAACGGCTATTCGAGGGATTGGGGCCGCTAAGGCAGTTCTTATTCTTTCGGCAATTGAGCTTGGCCGAAGGATTCAGCAGATGAAACCTGTGGAAAGGTATATAATTCGTAGTCCAGAAGATGGAGCCGATTTTGTAATGGAAGAAATGCGTGAATTAAAGCAGGAACATTTTATCGTTCTATTTTTGAACACGAAAAACCAGGTTCTCCACCGCCAGACGATTTTCATCGGAAGTTTAAACGCCTCGATCGTACACCCGCGTGAAGTCTTTAAGGAAGCAGTCAAACGTTCGGCTGCTTCAATTATTTGTGCCCATAACCATCCTTCTGGAGACCCTACCCCGTCCCAGGAAGACATTCAAGTTACCAGGAGATTGCAAGAATGTGGTAAGATGATTGGGATAGAATTATTAGATCATCTTGTCATTGGTGACAGAAAGTTCATTTCATTAAAAGAAAAAGGATACTTGTAAACACTATCTATTTTCTATGATTTTTCGTATAATTAAATTGATGAACTATATGAGCGCCATTTATAAGGATAATCTTATAATTGGCGCTTCTTCTCATAAAAAATAGATGTTCTTCCTGTTTGGTAAAACGGGTTTTAGAAAGGGAGATAAGATTGGGTTTATTTGGGTTTTCTCAAGATTTAGGAATTGACCTGGGAACTGCAAATACATTAGTTTTTTTAAAAAATAAAGGAATTATTTTACGAGAACCTTCTGTAGTGGCGAAGAATGCTCATACAGGAGATATTGAAGCGGTAGGAAATGATGCAAGAAATATGATTGGGCGTACTCCCGGATACATATCTGTCGTTCGACCAATGAAAGACGGGGTTATTGCCGACTATGAAACAACAGCTCAAATGATGAAGCATTATATTAAGCAGGCTTTAAAAACACGTTCTACGTTTGCCAGTAAGCCAAATGTAATGGTCTGTGTACCCTCTGGCATTACTATGGTAGAAGAACGAGCTGTTATTGATGCAACAAAGCAAGCAGGGGCAAAAGATGCTTTTCCCATTGCGGAGCCATTTGCTGCAGCAATTGGAGCAGGCATGCCTGTATGGGAGCCGACGGGTAGTATGGTCGTCGATATCGGGGGAGGTACGACTGAAGTAGCCATCATTTCTTTAGGTGGGATTGTAACGAGCCAATCCATCCGAGTGGCTGGTGATGAAATGGATGATGCGATTATTCAGTATGTCCGTAAAACGTATAACCTTATGATTGGAGAAAGAACGGCGGAAGAAGTAAAAATGGAAATTGGCGGTGCAGGTAATTTTAAGAGTTATGAAGAAATGGATATTCGCGGGCGTGATCTGTTGAGTGGACTGCCGAAAACGATTACCGTTAAATCCGAAGAAATCGTTGTCGCTCTTCAGGATACAGTAGAATCCATTGTGGAAACTGTGAAGAATACCCTGGAGAAAACACCACCAGAGCTGGCTTCAGATATTATGGAGCGTGGAATCGTCCTGACGGGCGGCGGGGCTCTGCTAAATAACATGGACTCTATTATTAGCGAGGAAACGAACATGCCTGTCTTCATAGCGGATGAGCCCCTAGACTGTGTAGCAATAGGTACAGGAAAATCTCTGGAATACATTCAGCATTTTAGATCTCAACCTAATGTAGCGTCTCGCCCGAAACCGGAATAAGGAGACGCTTTTATGCCTTCTTTTATTCGCAAAAAGAGACTAATGACCGTATTAATCGGTTTCGTCATCTTAGTAGTACTTATAGGTTTTTCAATGAGAGATCGTACTGAATTAACTGTTCCGGAAAAGTTTATCCAGGATACGGTGGGCTGGGCTCAATCTATTTTTCACTCGCCGATCCAATTAGTAACGAATACCACAAACAATATTCAAGATATGTTCCATGTTTATGAACAAAATGAAGTTCTGAAATCGCGTCTTGCTGAATATAAGGGACTTATTCAAAAAAATCAGCAGTTGAAAAAAGAAAATGAAGAATTAAGAGCAACAATTGATAAAACAGAATCATTAAGTGGTTACACCCCTATTCAAGCTACTGTCATCGCCCGCAGTTCTGAGCGATGGTTTGAACAAATGACTATCAATAGAGGAGAAGAACACGGAGTGGCTAAAGATATGGCGGTCATTACGAGTGAGGGCATGGTAGGTAAAATCAAGTCTGTAGGTGCTTTCCACTCCACTGTCCAGCTGTTAAGTGGTTTTGACCGTTCGAACAAAATTTCTTCATGGGTTGTTCGAGAAGGTGAAGATAATGTGTTTGGTTTAATTGAAGGATATGACAGGGAAAGCGGGCGTCTTCTCTTAGAGGGGATTAAACAGGATGTTGAGCTTAAAAAAGGTGATGTAGTGATATCCTCTGGCCTTGGCGGTGTTTTTCCTAAAAATCTTAGAATCGGTAAGATCGATGAAGTAGTCAACGATCAATTTGGTTTAACTAAAACTGCATATGTTGAACCTTTTGCAGACTTGTTTGATATCAATCACGTCATGGTCGTTGATCGGGACATGCAAACTATTATGGAGGAAGAACAAGGTGGGGGAGAACAACAATGAGGCGTTATATAATCCCTGCAGTACTGTTCATCCTCCTCGCTATACAGGGGATGGCCATGAGTTTATTACCAGCCAATATTGTATATTCAGATTTACTTGTTACTCCTCACTGGGTACTGTGCTTCATTGTCATCATTGCTATTTTCTACGATAAAGATCATACATATCATGCCATTTGGTATGGAATGATCTTTGGCCTGTTAATTGACGTTGTATATACAGGAGTGCTTGGAGTTTATATGGCGACATATGCGATGACAGCCTATGTTTTGCATGGGTTAAAGGAATTAGTTCATGCGAACTTTATCGTGGCTTCATTGTTAGCGATACTTAGCGTGGCTCTAGCTGACACAATGTTGTACATGATCTATTCTTTCGTACAAGTCACGACGATTTCATGGGGGAATTACGCGACATTGCGTCTGCTTCCGACAGTGGCGGGTAATATGATATTTTTCATCATTTTATATCCATGTGTGAAAAATCGTTTAGAGCAATGGTCAGAAGAGTTAACCAGTGCGTAGAAGAGAGAAGGAGAATTGTTTAAGACTTTGAGGTGAGGGCTTGTGGCAGTGAACGGTCAAATAGTAACGATAAAAGGGACAAGAGATGGATTAATTCTTAACTTAAATGATCAATGTTCATTTGAGTCAATTATACATGAACTAGAACAGAAGCTTTCCGTTAACGGAGTGGATCATGATGAACCCATGATCCGTGTTACGATCCGGCTGGGTAAACGGTATTTAAGTACGCAGCAACAGGAAACTTTAAAAGAAATTGTTCGTGAGAAACAGAGGCTGGTTGTAGAAGCTATCGAATCGGAAGTTATGACAAAAAAAGAAGCGCTGGCATGGAAAGAAAATACCGAAGTCACTCCTATTTTGAAAACGATTCGCTCAGGTCAAGTCGTTGAAGTCCGTGGCGACATGTTATTAATCGGGGATGTAAATCCTGGAGGACAAGTGATGGCTACAGGTAATATCTTTATTATGGGGCGTTTAAGAGGGGTGGCTCATGCTGGGACTGAAGGTGATGAAGAGGCGATTATTGCAGCGTCCTACATGAAGCCTAATCAGCTTCGGATCGCGGATCAATTATCTCGCGCCCCTGATTATGAGTCAGAGGGAGTTTACATGGAGTGCGGCTTTATTGATGAAGTGAAAGACTGCATTCGAATCGACTCCCTCCAGGAAGTTACGAGAAGAAGACCGGACTTGGCTAGTTTTGAAAGGAGAATGCTTAATGGGTGAGGCTATTGTAATTACTTCTGGAAAGGGTGGAGTTGGTAAAACAACAACTACGGCTAATTTGGGAACCGCTCTGGCTCTTCAGAATAAGAAAGTATGCCTTGTGGACACCGACATTGGGCTTAGAAACTTAGATGTAGTGATGGGGCTTGAGAATCGCATCATTTACGATATTGTAGATGTAGTGGAGGAACGCTGTAAAACGAAACAAGCCCTAATTACCGATAAACGTTTTGACTGTCTTCATCTATTGCCGGCCGCTCAGACATCTGACAAATCTGCAGTTACGCCAGAAGGTATCAAAGCCATTGTTGATGAATTAAAACAAGATTATGACTATGTGATTATCGATTGTCCTGCTGGAATCGAACAGGGGTACAAAAACGCGGTATCTGGTGCAGATCGTGCCATCGTCATTTCAACGCCTGAGAAGTCTAGTGTGCGCGATGCCGATCGTATCATTGGGTTATTGGAGCAGGAGGATATTGAACCTCCAAAGCTCGTAATTAATCGAATTCGGAATCATTTAATGAAGAATGGCGATATGCTGGATGTAGATGAAATTGTCAACATTCTTTCTATTGACTTATTAGGCATTGTGATCGATGATGATGCGGTCATAACAGGGTCCAATAAAGGGGAACCTGTCGCGCTCCAGCCTAATACAAAATCGTCGCTTGCTTATCGAAATATTGCGAGACGAATCTTAGGGGAATCTGTCCCGCTGCTAAGCCTAGAGGAAGATTTAACTCTTATGGCCAAAGTCAAACGCTTCTTCGGTTTACGGGTATAGCATCAGTTACATTAACGGCTTTCCAGCAATTGTGTTGGAAAGCCGTTTTTTTAAGAGAATTTATAGTACCCCATGACCTTCCTGAAAGAAATTATACGTTTGTTGAAATCAAACGACTCATATTCACGATTTCCTCCCCATAGAATGATAGAAAAGATGGAAGAGAGAAGGGGTTAGAGTGAATCGAAACATTGACTATGTACGTAAAAGTATAGCTCAACGCAAAAAACATAAAGTGAAGTCAGCGGGGCATGACCCAACCAGCAGAAGAATTGCACCTCCACAAGATGAAGAGATGCATGGATTCCCTCCCATCGTAACGGGAGGGTTTAGAGGAAAGACTCCTAGTAAAAAACGCTCTTCTTATTTAGGTGTACAAGTTATGTGTTCAGTTTTGTTATTTACAGGGTTGTTCGTTAGTCAAAAAACGAATTTGGCCATTACTGCAGCACCTGAAACATGGGTGGTAAACCAGCTTGAAGAGGAGTTCCCATTTGCGAGTGTAACTGCTTGGTATAACGAACGGTTCGGCGACCCATTGCAACTTGTTCAGTCTAAAGATGGAAACCAGAGCAAGGAGTTAGCTTTACCAGTGAATGGAACAGTTACAAAACCCTTTCAAAATCATGGTCGAGGAATTGTCATGACAACAGATGGCGGGTCAGCTGTAAAGGCAGTTAAGTCAGGAACTGTCATATTTGCTGGGAATGATGACCAAACAAATAAAACCATTATTGTCCAGCATAAAGATGGAACAAACACGATTTATGGGTTTTTATCTTCCATCAATGTTCACTTATACGAGCATATAGAAGCACAAGAGGCAATTGCGCAGTTAAACCCGGCAGAAGGGGAAACCAAAGAGTTTTTCTTTGCGGTTAAAAAGGACGAGCAATATCTAGATCCGATTCAAGCCATGAAAGTGGATGAAGGGTCTGACTAATCATAAATAGAGTGCGCATTCATCCTTTATTCTTCCTTCTGGCCTTTTCTGCCTTTCTTACTGGTGCGTTTTATGAGTTCATCGTCTTATTTTCGATCGTTGCCCTTCATGAATGGGGGCATTTTACCGCAGCGCGTTACTATGGCTGGCGCGTTTCCCATATTGAGTTCTGGCTGTTTGGCGGTGCCGTGGTAAGCGAAGAACATTCAGCCAAACCATTTAAGGAGCAGGTTCATGTTATTTTGGCAGGTCCATTTCAACACGTATGGATAGCCGTTCTGCTTTTTTTACTCCAATTTTTAATAGGCCCTCACCCACTTCTAGAAACCGCTGTCCATTATAATCAGATCATCTTATTATTAAATTTATTACCTATTTGGCCCCTTGATGGGGGCAAGTTATTGTTTTATGTACTAACACAATTGATCTCCTTCCAGAGAAGCATAAAGGTAACCTTATGGATCTCTTTTTCCTGTATCTTATCCGCCATTGGCATCCTGCTGATAGAAGAAAGGATGACTCTTGCCGGAATGCTATTAGCTGGTTTTTTACTCGTAGAAAACAGCTTGGAATGGAAGAGGCGAACATTTACATTCATGAGATTTCTAATGTACGGTGTTCAAAGAGACCCAGAGAAATTAAAGATTAAGTATTTGTCCATTGACCCAAATACTCCTATCCGCAGGGTTTTAAAGAATGTGCATGCGAATCGCAGGCATCTTTATATATTGAAACGAAAACCAGGTTTATATATAGTAGATGAACAAGAATGTCTTCGAATGTTTATGGATCAGAAGAAGACAAGCCTCCGGATGGGAGATCTGCCGAAAATTCTACACTAAAAGAGGGGTCAAATGAGGACTATTGCCTTACAAACACAGACAAGCGAGCAAGTAGGTATTGTGATCGAAAATGACGAGATCATTGAATATATATCAACTCGCCCGAAGGTTAAGACGCTTTCGGGTTCGATTTATTTAGGAAAAGTCGGTCAAGTCAACAAAGACCTGCAAGCAGCATTTATTGATATCGGGGAAGAACGGAAGGGGTTCTTAAGAAGGGAGTCTATTCCATGGGCACATGCCCCGATCGAAAGTACATTAACTGAGGGACAATCACTAATCGTACAAGTGATTAAAGAGCCCCTTGGAGTGAAGGGGGCTCAGCTTAGTGCCGATATCACTGTACCCGGACTGTTAGTCATTTATCAGCCTTTTGGAAAAAGGGTATCAGTTTCAAAGAAAATGGATTCAGTTCAGGCAGGAAAGTTAAAGTCACTGGTCAATGAACAGCTTCGATCAGAAGAAGGAGTGATCGTACGTACGGCCGCTGCGAATGTATCAGCCACGATCATTTTGAATGAAATCAATCAGTTGAGAAGTCAGTGGGAGTCACTTATGCTTCGGGAGTCTACTGCTAAAATAAGAAAAATGGTTGACGATCCAATATTACCTGATCAACTGATTCGCAAGCACCCGCTATCCAAGGTGAAAGAAATTGTTGTGGATAATAGTCAATTAAGTCAGTCCATTAAAAATCGTTATCCATTGCTTGCAGAAAAAGTGAAGTGGGTTAAAACCGTTTCTAGTTATACTGGAAAATCAATTAATGAAGTACAGTCTCAACTTATTCAGCCTGTTGTTCGGACTGAACAAGGCATGGAATTGATTATTGAACATACAGAAGCCATGACCGTTATAGATGTAAACAGCTACAAATATAAACAGAAATCACTTTCTTCTTTTCAAAAGCTGGAAATGAATAAGGAAGCAGCGAAAGAAGTGGCTAAGCAAATTCAACTACGGAATATTTCAGGAATGATTTTAATTGACTTTATCTCTATGCAGGAAAAAAAGCATGAGAAAGAACTGCTTCGTTACATGAAAACGGTTGTCAAAAAAGACCCTGTAGTTGTGACGGTTTTAGCGATGACAAAACTTGGGTTAATGGAAATGACCAGAAAACGCACGTGGACGAACATAATTGGTGAATTAAGGGTTTCGCAGAGCCCTGCTTTTTCAGAGGATACACTCCTTTTTCGTTTAGAACGTGAGCTATTCGAGAATATACAGAGCGAAGCTGTGCTTATAGCCATTTCCCCTAGTCTTTACGAACGGAAAAAACAATTGCTTTCTAACGATATTTCTAGTAAAATTCCACAGGAGCTATTTGTTAGAACGGCCTCTGAGGTACCGGGATGGCAAATAGAGCTTGAAGGGTCATTAACTATGATACGTGAAGCCATCAAACGGCGCGGGTATCATGTTGACAACTTGTTTTGATCTGTGGTAACATCAATATGTTATTTAAGTAGCACTTCATGCTACAACCGCACAGAATAGGTTTTGAAACCGTATAACGGTACCTGAATGGCGAGTCTGAGTGAAATTAAGGAGGTGCAAGTATGTACGCAATTATTGAAACTGGTGGTAAGCAAATCAAAGTTCAGGAAGGCCAGGAAATCTACGTTGAGAAAGTAAACGGAGAAGCTGGTGAAACTGTTACTTTTGATAAAGTTCTTTTCGTAGGCGGTGACGACACAAAAGTCGGAGCTCCTTTCGTAGATGGTGCTTCTGTAACGGCTAAAGTTGAAAAACAAGGTCGTCAGAAGAAATTGACTGTCTTTAAATACAAGCCGAAAAAGAACTACAAGCGCAAACAAGGTCACCGTCAACCGTACACGAAACTTGTTGTTGAGAGCATCAAGGCGTAAGGGACACTGACGATGATTAATGTATCTATGTTTCGCACTCATGGAGACATCACAGGTTTTGAAATTACCGGACATGCGGAGAGCGGACCTTATGGTCATGACTTAGTGTGTGCTGCAGTTTCCGCTGTATCTTTTGGTGCAGTGAATGCCATTGAAAGTCTTTGTGAAATTGAACCTGATGTTACACAGGGCGGGGAAGGCGGTTATTTAAAAATAACTTTGCCGGGAAATTTGGATGGAGTTGTTCATTCCAAGGCCCAGACCTTACTGGAAGGCATGCAGGTTTCACTTGAAACGATAGAATATGAATACAGCCAATATATAAAAATCACACAAATGTAAGGAGGTGCAAAGCCATGCTACGTCTAGATTTGCAGTTTTTTGCCTCTAAAAAAGGTGTAAGTAGTACAAAAAACGGCCGTGACTCTGAGTCTAAACGTCTTGGAGCGAAACGTGCGGACGGACAATCTGTAACGGGTGGATCCATTCTTTACCGTCAACGTGGAACAAAGGTATATCCTGGTGAAAACGTTGGACGCGGAGGAGATGACACACTTTTCGCAAAAGTGGACGGTGTTGTTAAGTTCGAACGTTACGGACGTAACCGCAAGAAAGTCAGCGTTTATCCTGTAGCACAGGAAGCTTAATTCGATATAGTATGGTTTCATACGTCATGTAAGCCGCGCCTATGCCTATTGCATAAGCGCGGTTTTTTCTTGTAATTTGTGAAAAATATGGCAGTTCCGCCATAAAGAGTGGTTTTTCATTGTTAAAAATCATTCAGTTTCTCTTCGAACTTTGCTATACTTTTTAATAATATGCAGGGTAGAGGGGCTGTTTTATTTGAGTAAGGAAGAGATAATTGCCATACTAAGGCATAAGCGTCATGACTGGATGAATCAAATCCAATTAATTCAAGGATATGCTTCTATGGGAAAGATTGATAAGCTCCAGTTGCAGCTCAATAGGATATCCCAGGAGTCGGAACAAGAACGCAGACTGTTAAATAGTGGGGCTTATGAATTCTCTGTTTGGCTGCTTACATTTAATTGGAATCAAGAGCAATACCGTTTGGTGTATTCGATCCATGAGAATGTTGATTTACCCCGTCATGACCAAAAAGTGACAGCTTATGCGAAACGTTTACTTACTTTGTTGGATGAATTTAGTATAAAAGATGAACTTTATGAAGGTAGTGTACAAATTTATCAGGGGATAAACAGTGGCCAATTAGGTATAAGCTGGGAATGGAAGGGAACCTTTTCAGATCCCGGACGATTAAATAGAGTACTGGAAGAGGAAGGCTTTATCGCTTATTGCGAAGAGGATGAACTTTCCATTGAAATGACGATAGAATAAGAGGTGATCACGATGTTTGTAGATCAGGTCAAGGTATTTGTTAAAGGCGGCGATGGCGGAAATGGATTAGTTGCCTATCGTCGTGAAAAATATGTTCCGATGGGCGGTCCTGCCGGCGGTGATGGGGGGAACGGAGGCGACGTCGTTTTTGAAGTGGATGAAGGTTTAAACACGCTCATGGACTTTCGTTATCAACATCATTTTAAAGCCAAACGCGGCGAAAATGGAATGAACCAGAAGCAGCATGGAAAAAATGCTCAACCTCTGGTGGTCAGTGTTCCACCTGGCACTACAGTAAAGGATGTTGAGACTGAAAGAGTCATCGCAGATTTAACGGAGCATAAACAGACAGCTGTTATAGCTAAAGGCGGGCGAGGAGGGCGTGGAAATGCCCGATTTGCAACACCGCGGAACCCTGCGCCTGAAATAGCAGAAAACGGGGAACCTGGAGAGGCGTTGGACGTACAAGTTGAACTGAAGCTGCTTGCTGATGTTGGGCTTGTAGGTTTTCCGAGCGTTGGTAAGTCAACGTTTCTTTCGGTCGTCACAGCAGCCAAGCCAAAGATTGCTGATTACCATTTCACTACTCTTGCTCCAAACTTAGGGGTAGTTGAAAGTCAAGATCACCGTAGTTTCGTGTTAGCGGATTTACCAGGGTTGATCGAAGGTGCACATGAAGGGATTGGATTGGGACATCAGTTTTTAAGACATATTGAGAGGACACGTTTAATCTTACACGTTATCGATATGGCATCACTTGAAGGACGCGATCCCTATGAGGATTACGTGACGATTAATCATGAATTGTCCTCCTATGATCAACGGTTAGACAAGCGTCCTCAAATTATTATTGCTAATAAAATGGATATTCCTGAAGCGAAAGAAAATTTAGCATCCTTCAAGGAAAAAGTCGGCGATGTATCTATTTTCCCGATTTCGACAGTGACAAGAGATGGATTGGATGAGCTCTTGTATGCGGTAGCTGATCGTCTTGAGGAGATTCCAAAGTATGAAGAACAGCCCATTGAAGAAGTAGACGAACGAGTTGTTTATAAATTTGAAAAAGAGGAAGCGCCCTTTAAAGTTACACGTGCCGATGATGGAGCCTACGTGCTTTATGGTGAGAAAATTGAGTCTGTGTTCAGGCGTACTGATTTTTCTCGAGATCAGTCAATCAATCGATTTGCCAGACAGATGCGCGGCATGGGTGTGGATGAAGAACTTAGAAAACGAGGAGCTAAAGATGGAGATACGGTTAGACTTCTTGATTATGAATTCGAATTTGTTGATTAAGGGGGTAGTGTAATGGCGGATTACAATGAACAATTTTATTTAGTCCGTAGTGATATTCTCCCTGATGCTATGAGGAAAACGATCGAAGCAAAAGAATTACTGGAACGCAGCAAAGCAGAATCCATTTTTGAAGCTGTTCAACATGTCGGTCTTTCCCGCAGTGCTTTTTATAAATATAGGGATGCTGTTTTCCCGTTCCAAGCGATGGTAAAGGAACAGATGATTACATTATTCTTTCATTTAGAAGATCGTACCGGGACACTTTCAAACCTATTATTAACGGTGGCAGACTCAGGATGTAATATCTTGACCATTCATCAAACAATTCCATTGCAAGGGAAAGCGAATGTAACGTTGTCTTTAAACACTACAGGTATGACTTATACTATCGAGAAATTATTACAAAAGCTTCATAAATTGGACTTCGTAGATCGAGTGGAGATTTTGAGTTCAGGAGCTTAAGGTTAGGAGAAGTGAAGGCTTTATGCAACGAGTAGGATACCTTGGACCAAAAGGGACATTCACTAAAATGGCTGTTGACGCCTTCTTTGAAGAAGGACCATTTATTGGCTATGAAAGCATTCCAGCATGCCTGGAAGCGGTTGAGCGCGGGGATGTGGACTTAGGGGTTGTACCAATTGAGAACTCTATCGAAGGTTCGGTGCATTTAACGATTGATTATTTGATTCATGAAGTGAACCAAGCTGTAGTTACGGAGTTAACTGTACCAATCCGCCAGCATTTCCTCGTTCATCCGGATTATAATGGCGAAGAACTGACACATATTTATTCACATAACCAGGCGATTGCTCAATGTCAACAATTTCTTTATAGAAATTATCCAGAAGCTGAAATAGCCTATACGGCCTCCACAGCTAAAGCCGCCGAAGTGGTAGTAGAACAGGGAGTTCATTCGGCTGCTATTGGAAATCATTTAGCTGCAGAGCAAAACGGTTTGAACATTTTAACCCATAATATCCATGATTACGATAATAATCATACACGATTTGCTGTAGTTCAGAATACACCCCTGCCGCTTGAGACGAGAGCCCATCAACCGACAAAACAGAAAACTACTGTTATGATTACGTTGCCTAAGGATTATGTAGGGGCCCTTCATCAAGTGCTTTCAGCATTTTCCTGGAGAAAGATGAACCTGTCTAAAATTGAATCCAGACCAATGAAAACAGGGCTTGGCAACTATTTCTTCTTAATAGACGTCGACCAACCCTATGATGAAGTATTGTTTCCTGGAGTAAAAGCTGAACTTGAGATGCTAGGATGTACGTTTAAACTGCTTGGAACCTATCCGAGCTATTTATTAGAAATGGATTCAGTGGCGAATCAATAACAGATAACCCGCATTTTTCTCTTTAAAGAGGAATGTGGGTTTTTTTGTATAGGAAAAAGGGGACGCCTGCGCTTTTGTTTTGAATCTCCAAAAATAAATATAGGCAATTTCATCAACCTTTCCTGTTTAGTTGCATAGAGTGTTATGAAGCTATTATTGTCTTTTCGATTATAGATCACAGGAAAGGAGTTGCAACTGTGAGAATTCACATTGTACAAAAAGGTGATACACTTTGGAACATATCAAAAAAGTATGGAGTTAATTTTGAACAGCTTAAAGCTTTAAATTCTCAACTTTCTAATCCTGATATGATTATGCCAGGAATGAAGATCAAGGTTCCCCAAGGGACAAAGTCGGTGAAGAAGGAAGCGCCGAAGAAAGAAGCTCCAAAAAAGGAAGCTCAAAAGAAAGAAGCACCAAAAAAAGAGGCCCAGAAGAAAAAAGAAGCTCCAGCGAAGAAAGAAAACGCTGCCAAACACCCTTATAAGGATCAATCTCCTAAACCAATTCCTGTTATAAAAGAAGATGAAAAAATGCCTAAGTCTAAGCCTAAATCTCAGCCAATTAAGGAAAAGCCCATGATGCCGATGAATATGCCTATCCAGGAGAAGCCAATGCATAATTACTATACAACATTCCACTTACCACAGATGCCTGCACCTAACGCACCTGATCAAAAACCGGCATCAAAAGATTTTCAGAAGAAGCCTGAATCAAAAGCACCTATGCCGAATGCACCCCAGCAAAAACCAGCAGCAAAGGCTAATGAACAAGAAAATGGGATGAATTCACCGAACCAAGAAGAATATTATATGCCGATGCAGCAAATGCCGACATACCCTATGATGCCTGAGGGTCAAATGATGCCTCAAGGTCAGTTGGTTTACAGTGATTGTTATTGCTGTCCACCCCATCCAATGATGCAGCAGCCTTACCATCCACAGCAAATGATGCCCTGGCAGGGAAATGAAATGGGATTCCCTCCGCAGCATCATATGAACATGCCTGCACAACATATGCCGGATCCGGGGTGTGGTTGTGGTGAACACCACGATCCGATGATGTATGGATATCCTCAGCCACACATGAATGGTGGTTACTCGGATCCATTTATGAATCCGCAAGTGGGTGGTTGGTCACACCAGCCGATGTTTGCTGATCCGCAAATGGGAGGATGGCCACATCAACCTTGTCATGAAAATCAGCAAGTAGGGGGATGGCATCAGCCGCCGATGAATGCGAATAACATGGGGGGAGCTCCATTTTCTGGTGGTCCTATGGAAAATTGGAATGAAAACCAGTCATGGCGAGATGATGATGAAGATGACGAGTAGAGATAGAAAGGGCGATTCTTTTACGGATCGCCTTTTTAATTGGCTTTATACGGTCGCTGCGATGAATATTTCCTATCATTCAACGATTAAACCTAAAATATATAAAGCTTATTATAATGGGAAACCAGTCCTTATTAAGGGCTATCGACGATCGAGAGTACTAACTCAACAAATCCGGTTTTTCAACAGCTGGTATGATGCTGAAGAGATGGCTGCTATACCTGTTCCTTTTCCAGATGGAAGCTATACGAAAAACAACTTCGGCTGGGAGTGGGGCATATTTAAATGGATTGAAGGAAGACATGCAGATTTTAAATTGGAGGAAGATCGGCTTAAAACCTACTCTATAATGAGACAATTTCATAGAAGCACACAAGGAATTTCCATGGTGTCTATTCCTAGAGACCCTTTATATATCAAGTGGGGCCATCGCTTAAAACAATTTGAAGATACGAAAGACGTGTTTATGACCCATCGCAAAAAAACATTGTATGATGAAATTCAGATTACAATGACAAAACAACTTGCTCGTTTTACCGATCATCCCTGGGGGGAACTGGAGGAAAGGTCATGGAGGAAACATCTATGGCTCCATGGTGATGTCGCTCATCATAATTTTATAATAGATGCTCATTATAATGTTAAGATTATTGATTTTGACCTCTTATACAATGGCCCAAAGATCTATGATGATATCCAATTAGCTCAGAGGTTTCTTCCCCATATGGAAGCGTGTAAATCCGACTTCTTTAAACTTTTCAAGAAAGTGGAACACCCTCGTTTATGGTTACAAGGCGTATTAGTTCCTGCCGATTTATTGAGAGAATGGCTTTATGGATATCGGAAGTGTCTGGAAGAAGGGACTTCTGTATCTGCCCACTTAAACAAGTTGGATCATGCTTGGCAGAGACGTAAGAAGTTTGTTCGCTACACTGAATATATGCTAAAATAAATCATTATTAGAGGATATTCAATAAGTCACCAAATGATAAAAGGCGAATTTCTTCGTTGCTCGGTTTTTCCGGTCCTCACGTATTAATGGCATACGCTGTGGTCCTCAAAACTTTCACGCCTCGAACTTCTTGCGACGCACAGGACGTGCTAGTGTCGACTTTGTCACAGGATGTGACGCTTTTTGTCGACGTTCTCATTTGTCAACTTATTGAACATTATTAGTGTGAAAGGATGAACAAACTCGTGCAGGAAAATATAGAACAGCTGGTTAGCTGGTTACGCAAAAAGGTAAAAGAAGCAAATGTCGATGGCTTACTTGTAGGGATTAGCGGGGGAATTGATTCGGCAGTTGTTGCTCACTTAATTAAACAAGCTTGTCCCGAGCAGTCTCTAGGAGTCATCATGCCTTGTAATAGCCAGTCCAGTGATCAAGAGCATGCTCATAAAGTTATTGAGTCGTGCGGTATATCTTCGCTCACCATTGATCTAACAGAAACACACGGTGTGCTGTTTCCCTCTATCCAGCAGCAGATAAGGAACTCGGGTACATTACATGAAGTCCAGCAACAGCTGGCTGATGCAAATTTACGTGCGCGTCTCAGAATGAGCACCCTTTACACAATAGCAACAAATTACCGTTACCTTGTTGTGGGAACGGATAATGCTGCCGAATGGCATACAGGCTACTTCACCAAATTTGGTGATGGCGGTGTGGATCTTGTTCCGCTTGTTCATTTCACTAAAGGCGAAGTAAAAGAAATGGCTAAACACCTAGGAGTCCCTGATGAAGTAATTCATAAACAGCCAAGTGCCGGACTGTGGGAAGGGCAAACGGATGAGAATGAGATGGGAACAAGTTATGAAATGATTGATAAATACTTAAAAGGCGAACAAATCCCTAAGAAAGATCAGGACATTATTGACCGCCTGCATAAACGTTCGGAGCATAAACGGCAGCTTCCGGCTGCACCGTCTCCAACAATTACCTAATATTAACTGAGTAAAACATTCTTCTTAGTCCATAGTAATGGAAAAAGGAGAATGTTTTTTATGTGGAAAATAATTGCTGTTTCTCTATTGAGTGGTATGTTTCTCGTTGCTTGTCAAGCTGATGAACCTGCTGAGACAGGCAAGGAAAGTTACTTTTACGAACCGGTTGAATATGGAAAAGAAGATGCCCCGAAGCAAGAAGGGAAAATTCCAACAGGTGAGGAAAACTACTTTAAGCGACGGGCAGATGAGGAAATGCGGGATACAAAATATAGCGAAACAAACAGGTCCCACGATAACGATTTCAATAATGAAGATTCCATGGAAATTACCCAGGCCGTTAATGAATTTAAAGAAGTTACTCAAACCCAAACTTTTACAAACGGTGAACGAGTGTATGTAGCTGTTATGATTAACCCACATGATCGAAGGAATGGCAAGGTGATTAAGAAGATACGTCAAAAGGTAGAACCCATGACTGATCTTCCCGTTACGATTTACTCAAACAATAGTCAGTGGGAAGATGTAAAAGATTTGAATGCAAGGTCAAAGGCTCAACAACTGCCAGAAAACCTAAGAGAAAAAATCAAACAATTTTTTCAGCAGAACGATTAATCCTGATTGTTTAATATCTATTTTCAAATGTGATATATTGTTATAGGGAAAACTTGCTCCAAGAGAGGAGAAATACCTATGGCTGGACATTCAAAATGGAACAATATTAAACGTCGTAAAGGGGCGCAGGATGCCAAGCGTGGTAAGCTGTTTATGAAGCTCGCTCGTGAAATCTTCATGGCTGCTAAAGAAGGCGGCGGAGATCAGGAAATGAATTCAAACCTTCGTTTAGCGGTAGAAAAAGCGAAATCCAACAATATGCCAAACGATAATATAGACCGGGCTATTAAAAAAGCTACAGGCGATCTCGATGGCGTAAATTATGAAGAGTTCACATACGAAGGCTATGGACCAGGCGGCGTAGCCGTAATGGTTAAAGTACTCACCGATAATAAAAACAGAACTGCTGCCGATGTTCGTCATGCCTTTAACAAAAATGATGGAAATCTTGGTGAAAATGGCTGTGTCAGCTTCATGTTTGACCGAAAAGGTTATCTAGTCATCGATAGACAATCAACAGAAGCAGATGAAGATGACTTGATGCTGGAAGTAATCGAAGCAGGTGCAGAGGAAATGGAAACTGGTGAAGACCAGTTTGAAATTTTCACAGCACCTGAAGATTTTACAGAAGTTAAGGCATCCCTTGAAAAAGATGGATATACCTTTCAAACTTCAGAAGTGACGATGTTCCCGAGCACTTATACGCCCCTGGATAAAGAAGGCGTTGAAAAAATGTTGAAGCTGATTGATATGCTTGAAGATCATGATGACGTGCAGGACATCTATCACAATTTAGATGCGGATGATGAAATACTCGAACAGCTCTCGTAAAATGAAATCCTCCTAATAATAGCTTTTGTTTCTGTACATACTAGAAACAGAAGCTATTTTATTTGTGAGGAGGATCAAAATGTTCCGATGGATTTATGGAGTTATGCTTATTCTTTCGTTTACTATATGGCAGCTTTCTGGGACCGATGAGACGTTATCAGGGGAGGACGTGCCTAAACAAAGATCGGTAGAGAGAAAAGCAGAAATGGTATCTTCTACACCTAGTCACAAAGAGCCGGTCACCTTTCATGTTATTACTAAAAAGCACTATATAGACGGGGTTACAGAGATTACTGAGGAACAAGAGGTCATTTGGTCAATGGAAGACTTCTGGGCCAAGTACAGCGACTGGACGATTGAAGAACATGAACTGGAGAATATGGTTTTTTCTAAACAGGTTAATGAAATTTCTCCGATTACAGAACAACAGGGCTACTTTGGCGTGACAGAGGATGGAGAATTGGCAGTCTTTCAAGGAACACCTAATGAAGGAAATGTAATGGAGTCATTTAATCCTATTCCACTTAAGCCCCTTGAGGCAAAAAGTAAACTAATATTGACGGATGGAATCAAAATAACCAGTTCTGAGCATTTTCAGCAAGTCATCAGTCAATATACTGAGGCCGAGGATATGTAACGCAATTGATAGATCTACTAAATTTCCGGCAGTGTTGCCGAATAGAACTATTCATGGCCATGCTATAGACGAAAGGATGTTCAGAAGAGGTTTTCTGAACATCCTTTTTTCGTTAAAAATTATTGTCATTTCCCACTTTGCTTTCCGGTTTTTCTTTTATACGAACGTGTGCTTGTGTGTTACAATGAACAGAGTGACAATAATTTAGGTTCAGAAGGGAAATAGATGAATGATTGCTTATGTAAAAGGCCTCCTGACAACAGTAGAGGACGATTCAATTACGGTTGAAACTCAAGGGATTGGGTATGAAATTCTTTGCGCTAATCCCCTTCATTTTCAAAGCGAAAAGCACAGGGAAGTTAAAATCCATACTTTTCATTATATAAGAGAAGATCAGCAATTACTGTTTGGCTTTAAGAAGAAAGAAGACAAGCTTTTATTTGCTAAGCTTCTGAATGTTTCTGGAATCGGTCCAAAGGGTGCACTCGCCATATTGGGATCCGTAAGTGTACCAGAATTTGTCTCGGCTATCGAACAAGAAGATGAGAAATACTTAACCCGTTTTCCTGGGGTAGGCAAGAAGACAGCCCGACAGATGATTTTAGATTTGAAAGGTAAACTGATTGTCTGGCTTCCAGAAGAAGAAAATGAAGACTCGCTTTTCTATCAGGAAGATCCTACTGTGAAGGATAAACGAGTACATATAGAAGAAGCGCTTGAAGCTTTGAAGGCACTGGGTTATTCTGATCGCGAGCTTAAAACGGTTCACAGTGAACTGCTCAAGTCAAAACAGGGACAGGTTGATGATCTGGTTAGAAAAGGACTTCAGATGCTCATGAAATCATAGAGGGAAGGAGGTAAATCTATGGAAGAACGCATGATATCAGGAGAATTACAAGGAGAAGAACGGCAAATTGAGCTAAGCCTCCGTCCAGAAAGCCTCAATCAATATATTGGCCAAGAGAAAACAAAGGAGAACCTGCGTATTTTTATCGAAGCTGCAAAAATGCGTCATGAACCGCTTGATCACGTTCTACTGTATGGTCCTCCTGGTCTTGGTAAAACAACACTTGCTTCAATTATTGCAAATGAAATGGAAGGTCAATTTCGCTCCACATCTGGTCCAGCTATTGAACGTGCTGGTGATTTAGCAGCCATTTTATCCTCATTAGAAGCAGGGGATATTTTATTTATTGATGAAATTCATCGGCTGCCCCGTTCTGTAGAAGAAATTCTTTATCCCGCTATGGAGGACTTCTGTCTAGATATCGTTGTCGGGAGTGGTCCTAGCGCCAGGTCCGTTCGGCTGGACCTTCCGCCATTTACCCTTGTTGGTGCTACGACGCGAGCAGGATTATTGTCTGCTCCGTTGCGTGACCGGTTTGGCGTGCATAGCCGCCTTGATTTTTATGACCCAGGTGCGTTATGTGACATCGTGGAACGGACAGCAGATATCTTTTACGTAGAGATCGCAAGAGATGCTGCTGTCGAAGTTGCGCGCAGATCCCGGGGGACGCCGCGAATTGCAAACCGCTTATTGAAGCGGGTACGTGATATTGCTCAAGTAAAAGGGGAAGATATGATCAATGAGGAAACGACTAAGACTGCGTTGAAAATGCTGCAAGTCGACGGAGAGGGACTTGACCATATTGACCATAAATTATTAACGGCTATTATGGACAGCTTCAAAGGGGGACCTGTAGGATTAGATACGATCGCGGCTACGATTGGGGAAGAATCTCAAACGATTGAAGATGTCTACGAACCATTTTTATTACAGATGGGCTTTATTCAGCGGACACCAAGAGGCAGAATGGTGACGCCGAAAGCATACATCCATTTTAATAGAGAGGTGCCAGAAGCTTGACTGGGTTTGGAAAAATCTTTATTGTAATAGGGATTGTATTTATAGTTATCGGAATTATTTGGAGTCTGATTGGTAAACTGCCAGGTGATATTAGTTTTAAAAAAGGCAATGTTACTTTCTATTTTCCAATTATGACTTCAATTATAGTCAGTATAGTGTTATCACTCATTTTTTATATTATCGGCAAAATTCGTTAAGTTTAGAATAGGGGATTGACATGGACGTTAAGCAATATGATTTTGATTTACCGGAAGAACTCATAGCGCAAGTACCACTATTAGATCGATCAGCTTCTAGGTTAATGGTTCTGAACCGGGACAAACATGAAATTGGCCATCATCATTTTTCAGATATTAAACAGTTTTTGCAGCCTGGAGATTGTCTTGTGTTGAATGATACCCGGGTGCTGCCGGCTCGTCTTTATGGCTCGAAAGAGGATACGGGCGGTAAAGTTGAGGTTTTACTCTTACACCAGGATCATGAAGATGAATGGGAGGTTCTAGTTAAGCCTGCCAAAAAGGTTAAACTGGGAACGAAGATAGTTTTTGGCGAAGGGAAACTTGTAGCAGAGTGTATTGGCCTGCAAGAACATGGAGGGAGAAAAGTACGATTCAGTTATGAAGGGATATTCCTGGAAGTACTTGAATCGTTAGGGGAGATGCCCCTTCCTCCATATATCAAGGAACAGCTTCCAGACCAAGAGCGTTATCAAACCGTGTACGCGAGGGAAGAAGGATCAGCAGCTGCCCCGACAGCGGGGTTGCATTTTACAAAAGAGCTGCTTGAAGAAATTGAACAGAGCGGTGTTGAGATTGCCTACTTAACGCTGCACGTAGGGTTAGGGACGTTTCGTCCTGTCAGCGTTGAAAATGTTGAAGAACATGAAATGCACGCCGAATTTTATCAACTCAGTCATGAAACCGCCGAACAGCTTCAACGTGTAAAGCAGAAAGGCGGAAGGATAATCTCGGTGGGGACGACTTCAACCCGCACGTTGGAAACCATTATGCGTGACCATGAAAGTTTTAAAGAGGCAAGCGGCTGGACGAATATTTTTATTTATCCACCTTATCAGTTAAAAGCCGTCGATGGTCTGATCACAAACTTTCACTTACCGCAATCTACACTTATTATGCTCGTCAGTGCCTTAGCAGGAAGAGACTTTATTTTAGAAGCCTATCATAAAGCGGTGGAAGAAAAATATCGGTTCTTTAGCTTTGGCGATGCCATGCTCATTTTATAAGTCGAGGAAAGAAAGGAACGAAATCATGGCAATCAGATATGAATTACTTAAAACATGTAAACAAACAGGGGCAAGACTCGGTCGTGTCCACACACCGCATGGTTCGTTTGAAACGCCTATGTTTATGCCAGTAGGAACACTTGCTACGGTGAAAACGATGAGTCCTGAGGAACTGGAGAGAATGGGGGCATCGATCATTCTCTCTAATACGTATCATCTATGGCTTCGACCTGGAGAAGATATCGTTGAGGAAGCAGGCGGGCTGCATCATTTTATGAATTGGAATGGTTCCATCCTTACAGATTCTGGCGGCTTTCAAGTCTTTAGTTTAAGTGACTTGCGCCAAATAGAAGAAGAAGGGGTTCATTTCCGAAATCATATTAACGGTGAGAAATTATTCTTATCTCCTGAAAAAGCGATGCACATTCAAAACTCTCTTGGGGCCGATATTATGATGGCTTTTGACGAATGTCCGCCCTATCCTGCTGAGCACGATTATATGAAAAAGTCAGTAGAGCGTACAAGCCGATGGGCAGAACGTTGTTTAGAAGGTCATCAAAAACCTGACACCCAGGGCTTGTTTGGTATTGTACAAGGAGGGGAATATGAAGACTTGCGTCAACAAAGTGCAAAAGATCTTACCTCCCTTGATTTTCCCGGTTATGCTATAGGTGGTTTATCTGTTGGTGAACCAAAGGATGTTATGAACCAGGTGCTCGATTTCACCACACCGCTCCTACCTGATCATAAACCGCGTTACCTTATGGGGGTGGGCTCTCCAGATTCTCTTATTGATGGCTCTATCAGGGGTATTGATATGTTTGACTGTGTACTTCCTACAAGAATTGCAAGGAATGGCACCTGTATGACTTCCCAGGGACGACTTGTTGTAAGAAACGCGAAATTTGCCCGCGATTTTCGTCCAATTGATGAACAATGTGATTGCCATACATGCAGGAATTATAGCCGTGCCTATATCCGTCATCTCGTGAAAGCAAATGAAACGTTTGGCTTTAGGCTTACTACTTATCATAACCTGTATTTTTTGTTAAAATTAATGAGGCAAGTTCGTGAGGCCATTAGAGAAGATCGACTCGGTGACTTTAGAGAAGAATTCTTTGAACAGTATGGTTTCAACAAACCAAATGCAAAGAACTTTTAGAAAGGGGGAATATGAATGGATACATTAGTTGGGTTATTGCCGATTATTTTGATGTTTGTTATATTTTATTTCCTGTTAATCCGTCCACAACAGAAGAAACAAAAGAAAGTGCAGCAAATGCAGACGGAACTTCAAAAAGGAGATAGAATCATTACCATTGGAGGTCTACATGGGACAATCCATGCATTGGACGAAGCTACATTAATTATTAGCTCCCAGGATGGTACACAAATGAAGTTTGACCGTTCCTCTGTACGTGAAAAGCTTAATCAAGATTAATGGAAAAATCCCGCAATCAGCGGGATTTTTTTATAATCGTTCAAATAAATTAGTACTCATTTTACTAAACTGACTTTAGCTGGATGATGTTCAGCTATTTTTTTTCGGTAGTTCTTCTTGGCATATTGACCCCGATCATTCCTCCTAATAATGCAGCAATAACAAGGCCTCCAAAATAGCTCAACTGGGTGAGAGAAACCCACGAATTCTCAAATATTAATTGAAATCCAATCATAGCTAATGCGAAAATCAGCCCTGTTAAAATACCAGACAACCATCCTTTTTGTTCTGCTTTATAGGCGGCAATAAGCCCGCCAAAAGCCAGGATGGTTAAGCCGGCTACTAACGAAATTTGATTGAGGGTATCGATATCAATAGTTGTAAAACGCAGGAGAATAGCGAGAACAGCAGCAACCACTACCATCAATAACAGGATTGAACCTATGCCGTAGCCGAGAACACCTTGCAGGAGTTTCTTCAAGAACATCATCCCCTTTTTTTAGCTTGTCTTCTAAACTATATGCATAAATCCCCTATAGATAGAAGTAGATATTTTACCGACCTTTTGAATAGGTATAAGAAAAGTACCGTTTAAAAGGAGTATGTGTATGACAACAATACTTGCTTTATTGATCTTTGTGATTAGTTATTGCTTAATTATGACGGAGAAATGGAATAGGGCACTTATAGCTTTAGCTGGAGGAGTGCTGCTTCTTATTACTCAAGTATTGGATTGGGAAGAGGCGCTAGGCTTTATTGACTGGGAAACCGTCGCTCTCCTGTTCTCCATGATGGTACTTGTATCGATTACAAAAAAGACCGGAATTTTCACATTTGCCGCTATAAAACTGGCCCAGGCAGTTCAAGGTAAGCCCGTTCCACTACTTGTTGTTACGGCAATGTTTACAGCCATTGGTTCGGCCTTTTTAGATAATGTGACGACAGTAATGTTGTTTGTGCCGGTGCTGTTAACCTTAATCGAACGTTTACACCTGCCTGCATTTCCTTATCTGTTGACAACGATTCTTTCTGCCAATATAGGAGGAACGGCCACGCTGATTGGCGACCCGCCCAATATTATGATCGGACAGGCGGTGGAGCATTTTAGTTTCCTCTCTTTCCTTTATCATCTTGGCCCTGTCGTCATTATTATTTTTGTAGTGGTGTTAGGACTAGTTCTGTTTCTTTTTAAAAAACAACTTGCTTATAACCAGCGCCTTGCTAATCAATTACTTGATATGGATGCTCGAGAGCATGTAGTCGTGGATAAATTGCTGTTTCATTCAATCCTTGTGATGATCCTGACAATCACAGGATTTATGCTTCATCCTTTTATTCATATGGACATTACGACCATTGCTGTAAGTGGTGCACTTCTTTTATTATTTTTATCAGACAAGCAGCTTGCAGCGGAACGCGTTTTCCAAGAAGTTGAATGGGTTACCCTGTTTTTCTTTATCGGCTTATTTGTATTAGTGGGTGGGCTAGAAAAAGTGGGAATCATAGATGAAATTGCCCGGGGTATGATGGTCGTTTCCGGTGGTGATATGCCCATAACGTCTCTTATGATGCTTTGGGCTTCTGGCTTGTTGTCGGGTCTCGTCGATAATATCCCTTTTGTGGCAGCCATGATCCCTGTTGTTCAAGAACTTCAAGGGTACGGAATGATGAATGTTGATCCAGTGTGGTGGTCTCTTGCTTTAGGGGCCTGCTTAGGAGGTAACGCTACCCTCATAGGAGCTTCAGCGAATGTGGTAGTGGCTGGGATCGCAGCGAGTCATAAACATCCAATTTCTTTCGTGAAATTTGCGCTTTATGGCATTCCTGTGATGCTGCTCTCGCTCGTGATTTGTACGATTTATGTGGTGTTACGATATTTGGTTCCTTTTTTATCATAAATATGCTTATTTTAGGTCATGTTATAAGGAGCAGGTGATATTGAAGGGTTGATGGTGGTATGTTTCTGAGCGCGATGATTATTCGGACCATATTTACGTACGTTATCATTCTGGTTGTCTTTCGTTTGATGGGGAAGCGCGAAATTGGCGAATTAAGTGTTATGGATCTAGTTGTCTTTATCATGCTTGCAGAAATTGCAGTCTCTCTAATTGAAAAGCCAGAAGCCTCTGTAATGCAAGCATTAGTTCCCATGCTGATTCTTTTACTAATTCAGTGGGGAAGCGCCTTTTTCTCCTTGAAAAGCCAGCGTTTTAGAATGTGGTTTGATGGTAAGCCATCTATGCTAATAAAGCATGGAAGAATTGATGAGAGGGAAATGAGGAAGCAGCGGTACAATTTCTCGGATTTACTCCTGCAGCTCCGTGAACAAGGAATACAACAAATTGACAGGGTGGCGTATGCCATTCTTGAACCTTCTGGTAAGTTATCAGTTTTTGAGAGAGAAAAAGATGGAAGTTCGGGGTATGCCGTCATCCTGATTGCAGATGGTAAAGTCCAGTATAGTGGCTTAAAACAAACTAGAAAAAATAAAGCATGGTTAATGAATGAAGTGAAGAAACGAGGATACACATCGTTTGAAGACATTTCGTTATGTTCGATTAATGAAGAAGGTGTGATATGGATTGATGAGAAAGACGAATATACTTAAAAAGTAACCCGCAAATCGCTTATGCGGGTTACTTTTGTTTAAATATTTTCCCCCAGGGGATAAGTTTCCATTCACTTACATAAAGCATTCTGCAGACAAATAAAAGAATGATATAAACAATGGTTAAAACGATTCCCATCGCCACGAGCTGCGTTAAAGGCTGACTTGCGGCCAGCCACTGTGCCTTGAGCTGGTAACCAATCCAGCCTGTCGCAACGATCACAGTAGAGAACCGAAGCACCAACAAAGGCGGGAGTTTAAAGCCAGCATGTCGAATTAAGACTGATAAATGCAGTATTGTAACAACTACTACACCCACCACCATGGCAATGGCTACACCGTGAATACCAAATTCAGGTTTTGATGCTAAGCCCACGAGTACTACGAATTTTATCAATGCACCAATCAGGGTGTTCCACATGGCGGACTTTGCCAGATCCAGAGCTTGCAAGCTTGCTTGCAATGGTGTTTGAATGTAATGAAGTAAAAAGAACGGTGCCATAAACTGAAGCAGGAATGCTGCATTGCTTGTACCATAGATCGTCATTAAAATAATCGATGGGAATATCATGAAAATAATAGTGACGAGCCCACCGGAAGCAAGAGAGAGACGAATCGATTGTAAAATCCGATATTGTATAGTATTCCCTTTACTCATAGCAGATGCTTCACTAATGGAAGGAACTAATGCAGCAGAAAGGGCATGAGTTAAAAATGTCGGCAGGAAGAGTAATGGCAAAATATATCCCGTAAGCTCTCCGTATTGTTTGGTTGATTCAATGGCTGTTAACCCTGCAAAAGCAAGACTTTGAGCGACTAGGATAGGTTCGAAGAAGTGTGTGATGGAACCGATGAAGCGGCTTCCTGTAGTAGGTAAAGCAATCGTCATGAGCTGATTTAGTGTGTTTTTCCCTTCTTGGACATGCTTTTTCCACGTTTTTCTTAATTTAAATCTTTTATGGATATTAAATTGTCTCGTCATATAAATCAATGAAACAAATTCACCTAATATGACGGCAATCATTGCTCCGGCTGCCGCAAACTCAATTCCATATGGGTAGAAAAGTTTTGTTAAAATAAAAACAGCTGAAATTCGGACGACTTGTTCAATGACTTGTGAAATAGCTTGTGGTTTCATGTTTTGTCGTCCCTGAAAGTAGCCTCTTAATACAGATGAAATCGCAACAATCGGAAGAATTGGAGTAATAGCGAGCAATGGAGCTAATGCTCTTTCATCGGTTAAAAAGTAGTTAGCTACAAGCGGTGAGAGCATGAATAGACCGACTGTGAATACCACGCTCAATGTTCCAGTTATTGTAAGAGACACCGCTAAAATACGTTTAATCTGACGTTCGTTTCCAACAGCTTCCGCTTCAGAAACCCTTTTAGCTATGGCCACTGGGAGACCAAATTGTGTGATCGTATAGGCTAAAAATAATGTAGGAAGAGCCATCATGTAAAGCCCAACGCCTTCTTCTCCCATTACACGGGCGAGAACGATACGATTGATAAAGCCGAGCAAACGAGTGACAAGTCCTGCAACAACTAGAATCAGTGCTCCGTGTAGAAAGGTTTGTTTAGACATAATAGATCCGCCTTCTCAAAGAATTGAAATTCAGCTACAATAAAGTATATGCGATAAGATGGACAAGGCATGACAATAGATTTTGTCTAGATAACTTATAGGTGGTGGTATCTAAAAATGGAAGAGACAAAACATGTTAGTGAATGGAAGGATGAAGTAAAGCCAGTTTTAATTAGTAAAAAGGAAGAATTTATAAGTATGGGTTACGCTGAAGCAAGTACAGAAGATATATGGAAATGCTTAGAGAAAAAAATATGGAAGAAGAATGTCGAGAAAAGGTTATATGAAGTGGTACAGGACATCTTTCATTTAAGTACCAACAAATATGTCAGCTATCTTACAGTAGAAGCTTATCAGGAAGATGACTTGGCGGCGTCTATCCAAGCACTGTCTAATGACAGTAACTCAGATTGACATCTTTTGGCTAAGTATTATAATGGGTCTATTGTTGTATGCTGTTGAATGATGGTAATAACGGAGTGTGAGAGGCTTATAGAAGGATAAAAATGGCATCTTGATGCCTTTTCTATTACATAAGCTAGAAGCGTGAAATGAAGGGGGCAAAAGCGTTATGGTCAAACGGGGTCGAATTGTTGCCTTTTTTCTAGTAGTGATCTTAGTAGCTGCTACAATTGGCACAACCATAACTGGTGTGACAAAAGATATTAATTTAGGGTTGGATCTGCAAGGCGGCTTTGAAATTCTTTACGATGTTGAGCCATTGAATGAAGGTCAGGAAATTAATCGAACAGCCCTGGAAGCAACCGTTGAGTCATTAACTCGACGTGTGAACACATTAGGAATTAGTGAAGCGAACATTTCTATCGAAGATGAATCAAAAATCCGTGTTCAATTAGCTGGAGTTGAGAATCAAGAAGAAGCAAGGAAGCTTTTATCCACTACGGCTGAATTATCGTTCAGAGGTGTAGAAGGAAAAGAGTATATGGATGGCTCGGACATAGTAGAAGGAAGTGCTCAGCAGACATATGACCAGATGAATAATCCAGCTGTCTCCTTAGAAGTGAAGAGTGCATCTCAATTCTATGAAGTATCCAAAGAGATTGTTAATAAGGATCAAGATCCAAGCACGCCTTATCGTGATGATTTATTGGTTATATGGCTGGATTATGATGAAGATACTTCTTTTGCAGAAGAATATGGAACTGAGAATCCAGCATATTTATCTGCACCAGCTTTCTCAGATGGGCCGGTAAGAAGTGATACGGTTCAAATAACCGGTGACTTTACAGTAGAGTCGGCCAAGCAGCTGGCGGATCTGATTAATGCAGGTTCCCTTCCTGTCGAACTGGAGGAAACATACTCTACATCTGTAGGAGCACAATTTGGTGAACAGGCGATGAACAAAACAGTCATAGCCGGTTTGATTGGAATCGCGTTAATTTTCATTTATATGATCGTTTACTATCGATTCCCTGGTGTCATTTCTGTTGTTACGCTTTCTGCCTATATTTATTTAGTACTTCTCGTATTTGAACTGTTGCAAGGGATTCTTACATTGCCAGGAATTGCCGCGATTATTTTAGGTGTAGGTATGGCGGTTGATGCCAATATTATTACCTACGAGCGGATTAAGGAAGAACTGAAGGCCGGCAAGTCTGTGAAGTCTGCATTTAAAGCCGGTAATAAACGATCACTGACGACCATCTTAGATGCGAACATTACAACCTTAATCGCAGCAGCTGTTCTTTTTACTTTTGGTACAAGTTCTGTCAAAGGGTTCGCCACCATGCTGATTATCAGCATTTTGGTCAGTTTCATTACATCCGTTTATGCCAGTCGCCTGTTCTTGGGTCTATGGGTAAATAGCCGGTTCCTAAACAAACGTCCACGGTGGTTCGGAGTTAAGCCGGATGAAATTCATTCTCTCAAGGATGGCGAAGAGCCTGAACCAACGTTCCTTAACCGTAAATTTAATTTAGTTGGGGCACGTAAACGTTTCTTTTCCTTATCTATCTTATTAATCGTAGTAGGGGGAATCGTGTTAGGTGTATTCGGGCTGAATCTGGGTATTGACTTTACAAGTGGTTCACGCGTTTCAATTCTAGCCAACGAAAAGATTGAAGCGGAACAGGTCGAAGAAACCTTTAAAAGCGAATTTGGATTAGATCCGAAACAAGTTGTCATTTCTGGTGACCAAAGCCGAATCGCTGTAGCACGTTTCGAAACAGAATTAAGTAAGACAAAGGTAGCTGAAGTACAAGATTATTTTAAAGAAGAGTATGGAAGCACGCCTAATATTAGTACTGTTTCATCTATTGTCGGTGAGCAATTGGCTCAAAATGCAGCTCTATCCATCTTGTATGCCGCAATAGGAATCATTATCTATGTGGCGATAAGGTTTGAGTTATTCTTTGCTGTGACGGCTATTTTAGCCCTGCTGCACGATGCCTTTTTCATGATTGTGTTATTTAGTGTCACTCAATTAGAATTTGATGTGACCATTATCGCAGCCATTTTGACGATTGTGGGGTATTCGATAAATGATACGATTGTGACATTTGACCGGATCCGGGAAAATGTCAGATTGAAAAAGAAAGTCAAATCATTTAAAGAACTGGCTAAAATCGTAAACGATAGTTTACTTCAGACGATGGCTCGAAGTCTTAATACGGTTCTTACTGTAGTCTTTGCAGCGGTTATGTTGTTTGTGTTCGGTGCTTCTTCGATTACGAACTTTGCATTTGCTCTTGTAGTCGGATTAATTGCCGGTACGTATTCATCTCTTTTCATCGCAGCCCAGCTATGGCTAGTATGGCGCGGTAAGAATATCAAAGAAAAACCAATTGAATTTAGTAAGAAGAAAAATACGGGTGGTCCCCAAGTATAATTCGAACCAAAAAAGCGATTGTCCTTTCATAAGGCAGTCGTTTTTTCTTCCCTTATGATGAGTATTGATTGGATTATTTCTTAGCTGATCAGGGTATAAAGGAATATGAAATGATGGATAGATAGGGTGAAGGAGGGGGAAAAATGAAAGGTCAGACTTATATCATTCTTGCGCTTATATTTGCTTTAGTAATTGCTGTGTTCGCTGTTATTAATGTAGACCCTGTCCAAGTTAATTACTTGTTTGGGACAGGAGAAGCACCATTGATTTTAGTCATTATCATCTCTGTTCTAATGGGGGTGCTTGTCACAGCATTAGCAGGGGCGGTCCGATTGTTTAAGCTACAGCGTGAAAACCGTTCACTCAAGCATCAGCTTAAGAATTCTACAAATGTTGAGATGCAGACCGAAGAATCTGATCAATCACACACAGATGCAAGTCTTGATAAGGAAGTTCAGTCTGAGGATTCAAATTCGAACGAAAAATAAGTGTAGTTTGCTCCCCCTGATTCCCTCTTGTATAATAGATGGGTCAGGGGTGAATTCATGTTACAAAGTAAAATGAAATGGAAGTTTACATATAATGACGAACAACACTCTTCCGATACAGCTTCTATCAAGGGCATGTCAGAAATGACGAGACGTCTCCTTGAAAAAAGAAACTTGACTGAACCAGAAGCTATCGACCGTTTTCTTCATCCGTCTTTGGATGATCTTCATGATCCTTTTTTGATGGAGGATATGGAACGAGCCATCGAAAGAGTCCAGACAGCGATTAGAAATGGTGAGCCAATTCTCGTGTTTGGGGATTACGATGCTGATGGAGTAAGCTCGACAACTGTTATGATGGAAGCATTGACTGAGGCTGGAGCGGATTGCGATTTCTACATCCCGAACCGTTTTACAGAAGGATATGGTCCGAACGAAGCGGCTTTTAGACAAGCTGCGGAAAATGGCTTTTCACTAATCATAACGGTGGATACAGGGATCGCAGCTATCCCAGAAGCCGATATAGCCAAAGAGCTTGGCATAGACTTGATTATTACGGATCACCATGAAGTACAAGAGGTGCTGCCAGAAGCTTTTGCGATCATTCATCCTAAAACTTCTGAAAGCTATCCATTTAATGAACTTGCTGGTGTTGGAGTAGCTTTCAAGTTTGCTACCGCATTGTTAGGCAGGTTACCAGATCATTTGTTAGATATGGTGGCAATCGGAACGGTAGCTGATCTCGTTCCCTTGCAAGATGAAAATCGTGTGCTTGTTACATACGGTTTAAAAGCAATTGCCCGATCGAACAGGTTGGGGATTAGAGCATTAATAAAGGTAGCAGGTATAGAGGGTGAAGTGGATGAAGAAACGATTGGATTTACCATTGGTCCACGCGTAAACGCTGTTGGACGCTTGCAGGATGCAAATCCCGCTGTGGAATTGTTTTTAACAGAGGATCCAGAGGAAGCAGACCGTTTAGCTGTATTTATTAATCAACTTAATCAGGAACGTCAAAAAATTGTCGCTGATACAGCAAAGGAAGCAGAACGAATGCTCGCGAGCGGGGAGCAGGAGCTTAGTGAAGTGATCGTTGTTGCTAAGGAAGGCTGGAATCCGGGAGTTCTAGGGATTGTCGCTTCAAAGCTTGTTCGGACATTTGAACGACCGGCCATTGTATTGGCGATTGACCCAGAAACACAACAAGCAAAAGGTTCAGCGCGCAGCATTGAAGCCTTTGACCTTTTTGCGAATTGTATGGAAGTAAGGGAGACGTTTCTTCATTTTGGCGGCCACGCTCAGGCTGCCGGGATGACGCTTAATGTGGAGAAAATTGATGAGCTAAGGCAACAGTTAAGTCACTTAGCACAACAGAAACTTGCGGCAGATGATTACCAGCAGGTTCTTGATATCGAAATGTCTATTGAAATAGGGGACGTTTCCTTGCAGCAGATTGAGGAAGTCAATAAACTCCGGCCATTTGGCATGGGGAATCCGAAGCCCTTATTTCACTTAAAGCACTCCCCGAAAGAACTTAGACTAATCGGAAGTCGTAAAAACCACCTTAAAGTGCTCTTCCAAGAGGAAGCTGCGAAGTTAGACGGGATTGCATTTGGTATGGGGGATATGTATCCGCACATCTCTCCCCACGCCGAGCTAGAAGTAGTCGGCGAATTAGGAATAAATGAATGGAATGGAAAGAAGAATCCTCAAATTATGGTGAAAGATTTACAGGTCCAGGCGTGGCAGCTGTTTGACTTGAGAGGTTCAAAGCATCTTGACAAACAGATCACTTTTTCTGAGCAGGATACGTATGCCGCTGTAAGTTTTCGGCGATCTTCGACCACCTCTATTCCATTTCAACTTCCCGTCTATACCCCGTCAGATCTGTCTGACCTTTCGGAGGTTGATAGTCTATTGCTTATTGATTTACCTGAAAAGCTCACCGATCTATCTGATTTGATACGGGAAGTTAAGCCGGGTAAAGTGTACGCTTGTTATCAAGTTGAAGACAGTGCTTTTTTAAAAACATGGCCTAGCCGCAACCATTTTAAATGGTTTTATGGTATGCTAGTAAAGCGTGAATCGTTCCATTTGAAACAAGATCGCGACAAATTAGCTGCCCGAAAAGGTTGGGACCGTTCCATGATTGATTTTATTTCTCAGGTGTTTTCTGAGCTGGGTTTTGTTAAAATGGAAGATGAATTTTTAACGATTAATTCATCCCCTTCACATAGAGAGTTAACGGAGTCTATTCTTTATCAGGAAAGAAAAAATCAATTATATGTAGAACAATCCTTATATTATTCGAATTATAAAGAGTTGAAGAGTTGGTTTGATGAGCAGAGAAACAGCCTCAGGGAGGAAGTAGTAAATGGATTATAAAGAACACATTGCAATTGTACAAGACTGGCCAAAAGAAGGAATTACATTTAAAGATATAACGCCACTTATGGATAATGGGAAAGTTTTTAAATCTGCAGTTGACGAAATTGTAGATTACTCAAAAGATAAAGAAATTGATTTAGTAGTCGGGCCGGAAGCTCGCGGTTTTATCGTAGGTTGCCCAGTGTCCTATGCTCTGGAGGTCGGTTTTGCTCCAGTTAGAAAAGAAGGGAAGCTTCCGAGGGAAACCATTAAAGTGGACTATGGTCTTGAATACGGTAAGGATGTACTTACCATTCATAAAGATGCGATTAAACCGGGTCAAAGAGTTCTGATTGTTGACGATTTATTAGCAACAGGAGGAACGATTGAAGCGACAATTGCATTAGTAGAACAACTCGGAGGAGTAGTAGCAGGCTGTGCCTTTCTCGTTGAACTGACTTACTTAGACGGACGCGAAAAGCTTGACGGGTATGATGTACTTACATTAATGCAATATTAAATGAACGAGAGTGTCCTTTTTCAGGGCGCTCTTTGTTTTACACGTGAAGGATTTGACCTCAGTATGCATCACTGAGGGAGTTCGGTTAATGGTTGTGCTGAGTTGCTGCCCCTAACCGAGCTTCTTAATCTCTGGACGTGTGATGATCAAGTAAATCACGTTTATTAGACGTTTTTCCTTTACAATTGACAAGCTTTTTTTGATAATGGTAAGCAAACCACAAATTTTGTGAAGAAGCATACAGAAATCAGGGTGATGATATGGCTAAAGACAACATACTTACAGCTGAAGAAGTAATAGAGCAGGCAGGACGCTATATGAATAAAGATGACCTTGCATTTATTCGCAAGGCTTTTGAGTTTGCTAATGAGGCTCACAGTGAGCAATTCCGAAAGTCTGGAGAGCCGTACATTATCCACCCGATTCAAGTTGCTGGTATTCTGGTTAACCTTGAGATGGATCCTGAAACGATTGCAGGCGGTTTTCTTCACGATGTGGTAGAAGATACGGAGATTAAATTAGAAGAAATTGAGGAAACATTTAATACTGAAGTTTCCATGCTAGTTGATGGTGTAACAAAATTAGGAAAAATTAAATATAAATCAAAAGAAGCACAGCAAGCTGAGAACCATCGTAAAATGTTTGTGGCAATGGCTAAAGATATGCGGGTGATTTTAATAAAACTGGCTGATCGCTTGCATAACATGCGAACATTAAAGCATCTTCCTCCTGAGAAACAGCGGAGAATTTCAAATGAAACTTTAGAAATTTTCGCACCGTTGGCTCACCGGCTTGGGATTTCCACTATTAAGTGGGAACTGGAAGATACCGCGTTACGCTATTTAAATCCACAACAGTATTATAGAATTGTTCATTTAATGAAGCAGAAGCGTAACGAAAGAGAGTCCTATATAGATGAAGTTATTGATGAAATTCGTGAGCAGTTGAAAGATGTAAATATTGAAGCAGATTTGAATGGTCGTCCCAAACATTTATATAGTATTTATCGTAAGATGGTCTTGCAAAACAAACAGTTTAATGAAATTTATGATTTACTGGCTGTCAGAATACAAGTTGACAGTATAAAAGACTGTTATGCCGTGTTAGGTATTATCCATACATGCTGGAAACCAATGCCTGGACGATTTAAAGACTATATTGCCATGCCTAAGCCCAACTTATATCAATCGTTGCATACTACCGTTATCGGTCCAAAAGGTGACCCTCTGGAAGTCCAGATTCGAACTCACGATATGCATGAGATTGCCGAATACGGAATCGCTGCTCATTGGGCATACAAAGAAGGTAAACAGACGCCAGCGGTTCAATCTTTCGAAGAAAAACTTACCTGGTTCCGAGAAATTTTAGATTGGCAAAATGAAACCCACGATGCAGAAGAATTTATGGAATCCTTAAAAGTTGATCTATTTTCTGATATGGTCTATGTTTTCACACCAAAAGGGGATGTAATTGAACTGCCGTCAGGGTCTGTACCGATTGATTTCGCCTATCGAATTCATACAGAAGTAGGAAACCAGACCATTGGGGCAAAGGTGAATGGGAAAATGGAGCCGCTTGATTATCAATTGAAGACGGGCGACATCGTTGAAATGATGACATCCAAGCACTCATACGGACCTTCCAAGGACTGGATTAAGCTTACCCAAACATCTCAAGCTAAAAATAAAATTAAACAGTTTTTCAAACGGCAGCGAAAAGAGGAAAACGTCACAAAAGGCCGCGAAATGGTGGAACGGGAAATTCGGAATTTTGATATTCAGCCGAAAGAAGTTTTCACGGTGGATAACCTTAATCGTGTGGCTGAAAAGTTTAATTTTACTAATGAAGAAGATATGTTTGCGGCTGTCGGCTATCAGGGGATTACAGCTGCCCAAATTGCAACACGGTTAACTGAGAAAATCAGGAAACAAAAGCAAAAAGAGCAGAATTTGGAGGAGACCTTGGCTGATGTCACTACCACCGAAATTAAGAGTTCCTCAAAAAAGGGCAAAAGAGACTCAGGCGTTCGAGTAGAGGGAGTGGATAACCTTCTTGTTCGTTTGTCCAAATGCTGCAACCCTGTACCTGGCGACGAAATCGTGGGTTATATAACGAAGGGCAGAGGGGTATCCGTTCACCGGGCGGATTGTCCAAATGTCCATACAGAGGAAGCTAGAGCAAGATTACTTCCTGTTCACTGGGAAAAAGGGCCACAGGATACGAAACAATATCATGTTGATTTGGAAATATGGGGCTACGACCGCCGCGGGTTGTTAAATGAGGTACTGCAGGCAGTCAATGAAACGAAGACGAACATTACGGCTGTATCTGGAAAGTCGGATCGTAATAAAATGGCAACGATCCATATTACCATTCTAATCCAAAATACAGAGCACTTACGTAAAATTGTAGAGCGGATCAAACAAATTCACGACGTGTATACAGTTCGTCGTGTCATGCAATAAGTGTAAAGGGAGAAGATGTAGCATGAGAGCTGTGATACAAAGAGCAGTAAATGCCTCCGTTGAAGTTGAACAACAGCAAACGGGAGCGATCCATGAAGGCCTTGTTGTCTTATTGGGGGTTACACATGAAGATACGGAAGAGGATGCTCGCTATTTGGCGAATAAAATTCCCCACTTGAGAATTTTTGAAGATGAGGATGGAAAAATGAATCACTCTTTACATGATGTTAAAGGTGGGTTGCTTTCCATTTCTCAGTTCACTCTATATGGGGATACTCGTAAAGGGAGACGTCCTAATTTTATGGAAGCAGCGAAACCTGATATAGCCAATCAATTATACGAACGCTTCAACGAAATGGTGAAAGATGAAGGGATAAAGGTTGAAACTGGTGCATTTGGGGCTATGATGAATGTGCAGTTAACGAATACAGGACCGGTAACCCTTATACTAGATAGTAAGAATAAATAGAGGCTAGGACGCAAGTAATCCGAACTGAATTCAGTTCGGATTACTTTATGCTTCATTCAGGTTTTGTCCCAGCCGTCTTGTTTGCCGTATATGAGAAAAGACTCTAGGATGACTTGTTAAAGTAGTTTTCGAGACCACTTTTAATTCCTTGACTTACTTTTTTCTGATAATTTGCGCTGCTGACAGTTTGTTCTTCTTTGGAGTTAGATAGGAAGCCTAGTTCAAGCAGAACCGCTGGTTTATTATTATTCCTTAGGACATGAAAGTCCCCATGCCTGATGCCGCGATCCCTTAATTCAGTTGTACGTCTCATGCCAGATTGAATGTTGCTCGCAAGTGATTTTGCGTTGCTATGATAATAGTACGTGCTAATTCCGGTGGCGCTGGCTGATTGGGGATAACTATTATAGTGAACACTTATGAAAAGATCCGCTTGCGAAGCATTTGAAATAATGGTTCTCGCTGATAGCGATACATAGGAATCATTGGAGCGAGTCATGATGACTTGAGCTCCATTTTGTTCTAGTGTACGTTTCAGTTGTTGAGCTGTTTGTAAGGTCAGTGTTTTTTCATAGCTTCCACTTATGCCAATGGCTCCAGGATCAAATCCACCATGGCCCGCATCGATCACAATTGTTTTACCGTCCAACCCTCCGGAGCCATGTTTGGTTGGTTGGGAAGGAGCAGGAGCATCAGCATCAGAAGAAGAGGTTTCTTCTTTTACAATCCATCCAGCTACATAGGCTTCTTTCCCTTGGTATTGGATTTTATACCACTGGTTTTCCTTACCCAATACGTTGAATTGCTCTCCTTTATGGCCGCTTGCTAGTACTGTTGTGTTCGAAGATGGACCTGTTCTAATATTGGTTCCATTAAATTGAAGGGTTATCTTTGTAACATCTGAGCTAGATGCGGTGCTGTCTCCAGCATCATCATTTGTTACGAGCCACCCTGCAACCCAGCCAGTTTTACTATCGTCCAGTTTAATTTGATACCAGCCATTACTTTCTGCAATATAGGGGAATGTTTTCCCTTTGCTCACTTGAGCGACGATAGAGCTGTTTGTAGACCTTTGGCTTCTTACGTTTAAAATTGCTGCTGTAACGGTTATTTCACCGAGGGATGATGTAGTTTTGGTCTGGTTCTCAGTTGGGCTTTTCTGAGTATATGTACTTAAATAGTCACTATGAACCCATCCGGAAGCGTTATCACTCTTAATTAACACCCATTCACCTTGTTGGTCCTGCTTTGTTGCCTGTTCATTTTTCATCAGGTATCCACGTACTTTACTGTTTACTCCAGGTTCAGATCGGACGCGTAAATGGTCTACTTTTGAAGTTACGGATTGATCCTGCTTCATTTTAACTAAATACCCAGCGACCCAGCCTTTTTTATCATTTCCCTGGATTTGAACCCAATCACTTTTTTGATCAACAACATGATAAGTTTCTTGATTGTGTGCTTTCCCAATAATGGAATGTGACAGACTTGGGCCAGATCTAATATTCAGATGGTCTACCTGTATTACGGCTTTGTTAGCGTGAACTAAATTTGGGGTTAACCAGATCAAACTGATCATAATAAATATAAATGATAGCCATTGCTTCATATTTTTGTATCCACCTCCATACTTTGCTGATTTTACACGTATTCAAGAAAAGTTTACCATAACCTGCATGATTTTCATAAAAATTTCGAGCTATGGAAAAGTGTATAGCTGGTTGAAATGGCTGTCTAATTTTTCTAGACTAATTAACTTGACAGAGGAATACATAAAACTATATGATAGTAATCAATTCTAAATGAATCGAATACAACCATTGAGGAAAAGAGTAATCTAATTCTATGTAGACAGAGAAGAAATGTCATCCGGCTGAAAACATTTCTCTATTATGGTTAGATGAAAGACATTTCTTAGGTTTCACATCGAACAATAGTAGGTGTGGACGTATATACAGGCGTTAACTGTTTATCGAGTGGGGGTGTATTTCACCTCAACCAGGGTGGCAACGCGGGCATTTAACTCCCGTCCCTTTTCTATATGTATAGAAAGGGACGGGAGTTTTTTGTATGGATTAAAAAAATTGGTTATGAAATAACAATCTGGGAGGAAAAAATAATGAATATGAGAGCGCCTCGTGGGACCCAGGATATTTTACCTGGTACTTCAGAAAAATGGCAATATGTTGAACAGCAGCTTATTGAATTGAGCCGCCGCTACAATTATAAAGAAATTAGAACACCTATTTTCGAGCATACAGAATTATTTCAACGGAGTGTGGGGGACAGCACAGATATTGTCCAAAAAGAAATGTACACATTTACTGACCGCGGCGATCGGAGTATAACGCTTCGTCCGGAGGGAACAGCTTCCGTTGTTCGTTCATTTGTTCAGAATAAACTATTTGGGCAGCCCAATCAGCCGACAAAATTATTCTACATTGGTCCAATGTTTCGCTATGAAAGACCTCAGCAGGGAAGAATGAGGCAATTTGTCCAATTCGGGGTAGAAGCGCTGGGGAGTGATGATCCTGCAGTGGACGCTGAGGTGATGGCATTGGCTATGAATGCTTATCAGGGACTTGGTTTGACTTCCTTAAAACTAGTTCTGAATAGTTTGGGGGACAAGGAGAGCAGAGAAGCGCACAAAAATGCACTTGTCGAACACTTTACCCCACACAAAGATGAACTTTGCTCAGATTGTCAACTGCGACTGGAACAAAATCCTTTGCGTGTGCTTGACTGTAAAAAGGATAAAGATCACCCTGCCATGGAATCGGCCCCATCAATACTGGACTATTTAAATGATGAGTCCAGCAAATACTTTGAAGCTGTACAAAAACACTTGCACGCGATGGGTATCGACTACGTTATTGATGCTAATTTAGTACGGGGACTGGATTATTATAACCATACAGCATTTGAAATTATGAGTGATGCTGATGGTTTTGGAGCGATTACTACGTTAAGCGGCGGTGGACGCTACAATGGACTTGTCGAAGAAGTGGGGGGTCCGGAAACGTCAGGAATCGGCTTTGCGATGAGTCTTGAACGTTTGCTGATGGCGCTTGAGGCGGAAGGTATCGAACTGCCGATTGAAGACTCACTTGATTGTTATGTTGTAGCATTAGGTGAAAAAGCTGAACAAGAGGCTGTTCGCTTAACGTATAAGCTGCGTAATGCGGGGATACAGACGGATAAAGATTACACAGGTAAAAAAATGAAAGGCCAATTCAAGGCTGCCGATAGATTAAATGCTGAATATGTCATTGTACTTGGTGAGCGGGAGCTCGAACAGAACGCAGCTACTGTTAAAAACATGGCAAGCGGTGATCAGATTGAACTTCCATTAGAAGAAATCACAAAGTATGTAAAACAAGAACTAGGCGGGAGAGAGTAATATGCATCGTACAGAATGTGGAATGATACGAACCTCAAATATAGAAGAACAAGTGACCTTAAAAGGCTGGGTGCAAAAGCGCCGTGATCTCGGAGGGCTGATTTTCATTGATTTACGGGATCGATCAGGTATTGTTCAAGTTGTCTTCAACCCAGAGGTATCAAAAGAAGCTCTGCAGCTAGCTGAACAAGTTCGCACAGAATATGTACTAGAAGTCACTGGGCATGTCGTTAAGCGTGACGCAGCAACAGTTAATAAAAATATGGCAACGGGTGACATCGAAGTACTGGCTTTGCGAGTTAGCGTGCTTAACAAAGCGAAGACACCCCCATTCATGCTTGAAGATCATTCAGAAGTTTCTGAGGATCTTCGTTTAAAGTATCGTTATTTGGATCTGCGCAGAAAAGAAATGCAGGAAACATTTAAGCTGAGGCATCAGGCCACTCAATCTATTCGTAGGTTTTTAAATGATGAAGGTTATCTTGAAATGGAAACACCGCTTTTGACAAAAAGTACACCTGAAGGAGCGCGTGATTATTTAGTGCCAAGCCGGGTACATGAGGGAGAATTTTATGCGCTTCCGCAATCACCGCAATTATTTAAGCAGATGCTGATGATGTCAGGGTTTGAAAAATATTATCAAATTGCCCGTTGTTTCCGTGATGAAGATTTACGTGCAGATCGGCAGCCTGAATTCACTCAAGTCGATATCGAAACCTCTTTTATGAACAAAGAAGAGATCATGAATATGACGGAGAGAATGATGGTCAAAGTTTTAAAAGATGCCAAGGGGATTGATATTCCAACACCTTTCGAGAAAATGCCATATCATGAAGCGATGGATCGTTTCGGTTCTGATAAACCGGATACACGTTTTGGGATGGAACTTGTTAACGTGTCTGAAGTAGTAAAAGACTCTGACTTTAAAGTATTCAGCGGAGCTGTTGCTTCAGGTGGCCGTGTCAGCGCTATTAATGTAAAAGGCCATGCCGACACGTTCTCAAGAAAGGATATTGATAAATTGACAGAGGATGTAAAGGTATATGGTGCTAAGGGCCTTGCTTGGCTGAAAGTGAAAGCCGGGGAATTCAATGGACCGATTTCCAAATTCTTTTCTGAACAAGATACTTCTCAACTGAAGGAAGAGTTAATTGCAGAGGATGGAGACTTGCTGCTATTTGTAGCCGACAAAACATCTGTAGTATTAGACAGCTTAGGTGCACTTCGGTTGAAGCTTGGAAAACAGCTTAATTTAATTGACCACTCGAAGTTTAATTTCCTCTGGGTGACAGATTGGCCGTTATTTGAATATGACGATGAGGAAGGAAGATACTTTGCGGCCCACCATCCGTTCACAATGCCTGCTGCTGGCAATATAGAAGAATTAAATAATAATCCAGAAAAAGCTATGGCTGAAGCATATGATATTGTATTGAACGGATATGAGTTAGGCGGCGGTTCTTTACGTATTTATCAAAAAGAGATGCAGGAGCGTATGTTTGAAGTGCTTGGCTTCTCTAAGGAAGAAGCTTCGGAACAATTTGGGTTCTTACTAGAAGCTTTGGATTATGGGACGCCGCCACATGGCGGGATTGCGCTCGGTTTCGACCGATTTATTATGCTGCTTGCTGGCCGTACTAACTTGCGAGACACGATTTTATTCCCTAAAACAGCTTCAGCACAGGATCCCCTTACAGAAGCGCCCGGGAGCGTAAGTGAGGCTCAATTAGACGAGTTGAACTTGCAGCTTAAACAGAAAAAACAGGACTAAAGCAGGTGAAAACTTCAAGCATATCACCTTGATTAGCAGAAATATTTGTGCTATGATTTGAATACAATTAAAGAAACCAATCCTGATGTGTACGTTGTTCGAATGTACGTTTTGACCGAACATTTTTGAGACGGGAGCCTGGAGTTTCCGCATGGAATGCAAGCCTCATTACCATAATGAGAGGACGCAAGAAGTGCGGAGCAGGGCACCCACCTGCCTGGAGCGGGTTCAAAACTCATGATACAACGGCACAATTGGGATTGGTCTTTTTTTATGCTTTTTTATTACAAGAGGCGGGGACATAATTAAACCTTCTAAGTAAAAATACGAAAAATGATATGCAGTTCTACCGAAGTATATTTTCGGAGCGGTTATATGCACAGATCATAGTTTCTACTAGTTCGGAATACTTTTGTCCCAGTCTCTTTAAGTTTAGATCATCGTACAACGTGTTCGAGATTTCCGTTTTTCTCCATTCGAAATTGAGGTTTTTGAGAATAATCCTGGTCATCGAACATGACCATTTTTCTAGCACGATCCATGATTTGAATCAAGGCTTGATAATCCTCCGTCATGGAGTTCAATTGATTGGTTAATTGTTGATTCATAGATGCAAGTTTCTTATTCTCACTTTCAAGCGTCTGATATTTCTGACTTAAATGTTGTTGGTTGGAAGACTCTTTTTGATAGGCCTTTAACTGCTTAATAATTTGAGATAATGATAAAGTCTTTTCAGGTTGAGGAGATATTTCTTTATCTGTCAACACAGGAACCTCCTGCCTTACTTCATCCTCTTCATGATCGTCTTCTTCTATCGTGTTAACCACAATCGGGTTTGGCATGCTCGCTTCACTGCGTTTCTTCTCCTTACGTTGTTTCTTCGCTAGTTCTACTGCTTGTTCATATTTTTGCCTTACTTCTGCATTCCAGCGAAAGCCACAAGCGGCTGATGTACGATTAAGCAAATCTCCAACTTCATCGAAAGCTCTTAATTGGGTGCTGCCTTCTCGTATGTGTCTTAGTACGGTTTCAGCTAATAATAGATCATCTTCATGAGACCAGGCATCTTGTCTAACCTTAGGCATATTCATCACTCCTGTTTTTCTATTAGAAAAGTAGTTTCTCAGATTTATTTGTAGTGTTTCCAACAGGAGGAAGAATTATACTTCTCTATGATTTTTGTTTATTTATTTTATCGTACACTTGTTTTAGTGCCTGTTCGAACTTTCCGGTAGTCTTCGGTTTATAATATGTTCGTTCTTTAATGGCGTCCGGGAGATACTGCTGGTCAACCCAGGCGTGGTCAAAGCTGTGCGGATATTGATACTCCACTCCTCGTCCTAAATTAGCAGCTCCTTTATAATGAGAATCTTTCAGGTGAATAGGAACATCCCCGCTTTTTCCTTTACGGATATCTGCCAGGGCAGCATCCAATGCCAGGTAAGAACTATTCGACTTAGGCGAAAGGGCGAGTTCGGTCACCACGGCTGCAAGTGGTATGCGGGCTTCTGGGAAGCCTATCCGCTCAGCGGCTTCTACGGCAGCTAAGGTGCGTGGTCCAGCCTGAGGGCTGGCAAGGCCTATGTCTTCATAAGCTATAACCACTAACCTTCTGCCAATACTGTCTAAGTCACCCGCTTCAATCAAGCGGGCTAAATAATGGAGAGAGGCATTGACATCGCTTCCGCGAATAGACTTTTGAAATGCTGAAAGAACGTCATAATGGGCATCTCCGTCTTTATCGTGCGAAAAACTTTTCTTTTGCATACACTCTTCGGCTGTTGATAAATCAATGTAAACTACCCCGGTTTTATCTTCGGGAGTGGAGAAGGCAGCAAGTTCTAATCCATTTAGAGCCGCTCGTAAATCACCGTTGGCGGCAGAGGCGAAATGGGTAAGAGCTTCGTCTGTCAGTTCAATATGCATATCGCCAAGACCGTTTTCATCATCTTCAAGGGCCCGATGGATCGCCTCTACAATATCTTCTTGTTCTAACCGGTATAATTCAAATAAATGACATCGGCTTCGAATTGCGGGGTTGATAGAATGATAAGGGTTGCTCGTTGTGCAGCCGATCATTGTCAGGATATTACTTTCAAGGTGAGGGAGAAGGAAATCTTGTTTAGCTTTGTCTAAACGATGGACCTCATCAAGAATTAATACCATTTGTCCATGCATTTTTCCCTCTTCAACGGCAATTTCCATATCCTTTTTCTTATCTGTGACTGCATTAAGAGTTTTATATGGTAGATGTAAACTTTTTGCCAGTGCTTGTGCCATGGACGTTTTTCCTGTCCCAGGAGGACCAAAAAGAATCATAGACGCCAGGCGGTTTGCTGTAATCATGCGATGAATGGTTTTACCTTTTTCGACTAAGTGTTTCTGGCCGATAATCTGGTTAATGTCAGAAGGGCGCATGCGAAAAGCTAATGGTTTCGTGCTCATAAGTTTATGCTCCTTTAAAGGAATAGTCCAAGCAGCTATTTAATGAACGTTCTTTATATTTCTCCGCGTATCTACGATTGCAGTGGGATAAAAGGAGGGTGGAGCAGACATTCGGTCACGAGTGGCTGCAACGGCTTGGATTTTCCTGTTATATTGATAATTTTTAGCGTAGGACTAATCTTAACAAAATGCAAGAAACTTGCTATTCATGCTATAATAGCGTTTGGTATCAATCGTGTTACTGAAATTGTTTCATCATATCTAAAGATTTTTTGTTTTTGAGGTAAGGTTAGGCTTAACATACGACTTCAGAAATAAACTACGCTTGCCGCGGAAAGCGACTGCCCGAAGTGGGAATCAATCTCGCTGTTAGGGACGAAAGATTATCAACTTCCAGGGTTAAAGAGCAAGAAAATATACTAAATTGTTATAACCTAAATGTGTTTATATAATAAAGTTTGTCGAGCAATAAGCGATGAGGTTTGCTTATTGAAGGAAGAAGGGTGAATAATATGAAGATCTCTACGAAGGGACGTTACGGACTGACGATTATGATCGAGTTGGCCAGAAAGTTTGGTGAAGGTCCAATCTCCTTAAAGCAAATAGCGAGGGATAATAATTTGTCCGAACATTATTTAGAACAATTAATCGCACCGCTTCGGAACGCTGGTCTTGTAAAGAGTGTCAGAGGCGCATACGGCGGTTATATGTTAACAAAGTCCCCTCATGAAATTACAGCAGGGGACGTCATCAGGATATTGGAAGGACCAATCACGCCCGTTGAAGGAATTGAGGACGAAGAGCCAGCAAAACAGGCCCTATGGAAAAGGGTTCGTGATGCGGTGAAGGACGTTTTAGATACAACAACATTAGAGGATCTTAAAGATCATGTAGATGATCAGACACAAGATGCCTATATGTTTTACATTTAGATAGGGAGGTGCTCGGTTTTGAAGTCTATTTATTTAGATCATGCTGCCACAACTCCTGTTCATGACGAGGTCATCGAGGCAATGGTCCCGGTATACCAAGAGATTTATGGCAATCCTTCAAGTGTGCATCAATTTGGACGTAAAGCGAGAAATGTTCTGGACCAGGCGCGAAGGACGGCTGCTCGCAGCATTGGTGCTAAAGAAAAGGAGATTGTGTTTACGAGTGGTGGAACGGAGGCTGATAATTTAGCTATTATCGGAACGGCCCTGGCTAATCAAGGAAAAGGGAAACATGTGATAACCACACAGGTAGAGCACCATGCTGCACTCCATGCAGTACAATACCTGGAACAAAATGGTTTTGAAATCACTTATTTACCTGTATATGAAGATGGACGTATTCGTATAGAAGATCTCGAATCTTCATTAAGAGAAGACACGGTCCTAGTCTCGATTATGACGGTAAACAATGAGACTGGAGCGATTCAGCCCATGAAGGCAATTGCGGAATTGCTCACTTCGCACCAGGCTTATTACCATTCTGATTTCGTCCAAGCCTACGGGTTAATGGACATCAATGTAACTGAGCTGCCTATTGATTTATTAGCTGTCTCAAGTCATAAAATTAACGGTCCAAAAGGGGTAGGTTTTCTTTATATACGTGAAGGAACACCTGTGCAGTCACTTGCTCATGGCGGAGAACAGGAACGAAAACGGCGGGCAGGAACAGAAAATGTACCGGGAATCGTCGGCTTTCAAAAAGCAATGGAACTGACAGAAACAGAACGTCTCGATAGAAAAGAGCGGTACAGTCATTATAAGGAGCTATTTTTAGCGGAATTATCGAAGGAATCTGTTGACTTTCAGATAAATGGAATAGAAAATCAAACCATTGAAACGATCGTTAACATTAGTTTTCCAAACATGAATGTTGAAGCATTGCTGACCAATTTTGATTTGTCAGGCATAGCAGCTTCGAGCGGTAGTGCTTGTACAGCGGGATCAGTTGAGCCTTCTCATGTATTAACAGCGATGTACGGCAAAGGTGATGCAAGAACGGTGAACTCTGTTCGGTTTAGCTTTGGGATTGCTAATAATGGAGAAAATGTTAAAGAAGCAGCGAAGCGGATCAGCCAAATCATTAACAGGCTGAAATAGGAAGGTGAATGAAGATGAAAGAAGCAAAAGATACACGCGTAGTCGTTGGGATGAGCGGGGGAGTCGATTCTTCTGTAGCGGCCCTGCTGCTTAAGCAGCAGGGTTACGATGTTGTTGGTATATTTATGAAAAATTGGGATGACACTGATGAGAACGGAGTATGCACAGCAACAGAGGACTATGACGATGTGATTCGAGTTTGTAACCAATTGGATATCCCATACTATGCAGTGAATTTTGAGAAACAATATTGGGATAAAGTGTTCACATACTTTCTCGATGAATATAAAGCAGGACGAACTCCTAATCCTGATGTGATGTGTAATAAAGAAATTAAATTCAAGGCATTTCTTGATCATGCCCTAGCTCTCGGGGCCGATTATTTAGCGACAGGGCATTATGCCCAAGTACGAGAAGTTAATGGATCTTACGAAATGCTGAGGGGTATAGACAACAATAAAGATCAAACGTATTTCTTGAACCAGCTCTCTCAGGACGTGCTCGCCAAAGTTATGTTCCCGCTCGGTCATATGGAGAAAAAACAAGTGCGGCAAATTGCTGAAGAAAATGATCTGGCGACAGCCAAGAAAAAAGACTCTACAGGGATATGCTTTATCGGGGAGCGTAATTTTAAAGACTTTTTAAGCGAATATTTACCTGCTCAGCCAGGGCCTATGCAAACACTTGAAGGTGAAGTGAAAGGTCAACATGATGGCCTCATGTATTACACATTAGGTCAAAGGCAAGGACTCGGAATCGGCGGACCGGGAGAGCCCTGGTTTGTAGTCGGTAAAAACGTGAAAGATAACGTTTTATATGTCGGGCAAGGATATCACCATGAAGCATTATATTCCGATGGTTTGGTTGCAGCAGACGCCAATTGGACAAGTGGTGAAGCACCAGAAGAAAGCTTTGAATGTACTGCTAAATTCCGTTATAGACAGGGCGACAGTAAGGTAACGGTTACTCCGCTTGCGGAAGGAAAATGGAAAGTTGATTTCCATGACCCTGAACGGGCAGTCACACCGGGGCAGGCCGTTGTTTTATACGATGGTGAAGTATGCCTCGGTGGTGCGACGATTGATGAAATTATGAAAGAGAACAAAACACTGTCTTATGTCGGTTAATGATACGGCCATGTCCGAATGTTAAACGGACATGGCTATTTTTTATAAAAAGGGGAATCACAGATGGATAAAATGACGAGGGCGATTGAACTCATGCAGAACCATAAGTTAGAAGAAGCAGCTAAATTATTTACAGAAGCCATTGATGAAAACCCGAAAGATCCGCTCGGGTATATTAATTTTGGTAACTTGCTTGTTCATTTGAATGAATTTGAGCGGGCGGAACGCTTTTTTAATCGTGCCATTGAGCTTGATAGTGAGGCAGGCACAGCCTATTATGGTTTAGGGAATGTGTTTTATGAACAAAAATCCTATACGAAAGCTCAGAAGCAATATTTAGTAGCGATAGAAAAAGGATTAGACGAAGCTGATGTTCATTTCATGATGGGAATGACGTTCATTCATCAGGAGTATGTCAAACTGGCACTGCCCTACTTATTGCGGGCGGCAGAGTTGAATCCTGATGATGTAGATATACAGTTTCAATATGGACTCTGTTTAGCTCAAAATGGACAAATTGAGGACGCTGAACAGACGATGAATCGTGTGCTACAATTAGAAGATCAACATAGTGATGCTTACTATAATTTAGGAGTCGTTGCCTTATATAAGGAGGATGCTGAAACAGCTCTTAACTACTTCAATAAAGCACTCGACATTAATAAGGAGCATGCGCTGGCGTCTCATGCTAAGGCACAAGTTGAGCAAGCTCTTAAGTGAAGATTACGTAAAAGGAGAACCAACATGGCTGAACAAACGCTATTTTCTGAGACAAGTGAAGAACGCCCTTATATAAAAGGGGAATTGGGTCGGATGATTTTTCATAAGGAGTCGGAGCATTTTTCGATAGCCTCTATAATCGTAAAGGAAACGAACGAAGACTTCGATGAAAAAAGCGTAGTGATTAAAGGCCATTTTCCTCCACTCGAAATTGGAGAGACGTATGTTTTTCATGGTGTTTTTCAGGAGCATAAAAAGTTCGGACGCCAATACCAAGTCGAATTTTATAAACGGGTACTTCCTGAGACTAAGGATGGGTTGGTTGTCTATTTGTCGAGTGATCTATTTCACGGTATTGGCAAGAAAACCGCCGAACGAGTGGTAGATAAGCTAGGTGAACAGGCTCTTTCAACTATTTTAGAAAATCCAGACGTTTTGAAAAAAGTTCCGAAACTTCCGAAAGAAAAACGTGAAACCCTATATAATACGCTAAAAGAACATCAGGGATTTGAACATGTAATGATCCATCTGAATCAATACGGTTTCGGTCTTAAGCTTTCACAGAAGATTTATGAAGCGTTTAAAGATCAAACTCTTGCCATTATTGAAGAGGATCCTTATCAACTGGTGTTCAAAGTAGAAGGTTTTGGCTTCCACCGTGCAGATGAAATGGCAAAAGTACAGAAACTGCCGTTTGATCATCCTACAAGGCTGCGGGCAGCCTGTTTATATATCTTACAGCAGAGCCTGTCGGCTGGACATGTTTATCTTCCGACAGCAGCCTGTTTATCGCAAGTGGAAACTCTCCTTAATAACAGCAGTGGTGAAAAATCAATCACCTTTGACCAATTATCAGAACAAGTTATGCGCCTCGCTGAAGACCGCTATGTTTTTATCGAAGAGGACCGTGTTTACTTGCCTTCCCTCTTTCATGCAGAGAATGGATTCTGCCACCAGCTTGAAAGGATCATGGAGCAAGAACTCGAAACAGAACATACACAGGCAGAGCTGTTGAAGATCGTCGGAGATATGGAAGAAGAAGAGTCAATTAGTTATGGCGAAGACCAGTTTTCTGCGATCGAGAAAGCATTGCAGTCAAAAGTTATGATTCTGACAGGAGGCCCGGGGACAGGTAAGACTACTGTGATTAAAGGCATTATTAAAGCGTATTCAACGCTTTATGACCTATCTACTGATAAAATAGATTACGATCAAGGTGAGCCTTTCCCTTTTATACTCGCCGCTCCGACTGGCCGTGCCGCTAAGCGTATGACCGAGTCGACCGGTTTACCGGCCAGTACGATTCATCGTTTGCTCGTTTGGGATGGTCATGACAGTTTTGACAAAAATCAAAACAACCAGCTTGAAGGGAAACTATTAATTATTGATGAATTCTCAATGGTTGATATGTGGCTGGCTAACCAATTGTTCCGTGCTATTCCCTCAGATATGCAAGTCTTGATAGTTGGAGATGAGGACCAGCTGCCATCTGTCGGTCCTGGACAGGTGTTAGCTGATTTATTAGCGTCGAATCAGCTGCCTTCTGTACAATTATCAGAGGTGTACAGGCAAAAAGAAGGGTCAAAAATTATTCAGCTGGCCCACGAGATTAAAAATGATCAATGTAACAGGCAGTCGCTGACAAAGGAGCATGATTTTAATTTTATCAATGCCCGGGAGCATCAGCTGAAAGATTTAGTAACGAACATTGTTAAAAAGGCGTTAGATAAAGGAATAGAGTCACGTGAAGTGCAAGTTCTCGCTCCGATGTATCGAACGGATGTGGGTATTCATAAACTAAATGAAGAGATCCAGCGAGTCGTGAATCCAAAAAGCAACCAAAAGCGAGATCTGACGTTTAAAGATATGATTTACCGTAAAGGCGACAAGGTGATTCAGCTTGTCAACCAGCCGGAAGATGGTGTTTATAATGGTGATATAGGAGAGATAGTGGCTATTTTCCGTGCAGAAGAAAATGTGGATCAAGTGGAACAGGTTGTCGTCGATTATGATGGTAAAGAAGTTGTCTATCCTAAAAAAAACCTTAATAACATTATGCATGCCTATTGCATATCCATTCATAAATCGCAGGGAAGCGAATTTTCCATTGTGATCCTGCCTGTTGTCCGCAGCTATCGCAGGATGCTAAGAAAAAACCTGCTGTACACAGCCATAACGAGATCGAAGCATTCACTGATTATATGCGGGGACACGAATGCCTTTCTAGAAGGTGTGCAGACGACTGATACGAACTTAAGATATACTCATTTAGTGGATAAACTGCAGCAGGAATCGACCGAGGAGATGAATGAAGAAGTGATGGACGAAGAAGAGCTTTCTCCATATGACTTTATGTAAAGGCGGGTGGCCGTATGGTCCATGAATTAGGTTTCTCAGGCAGTACCATTATGTCTGATCCAAATCAATTTCAGCAACTATTTAATGCAAGGTTTAAGCATGTAGAAATAGGGGAGTTTCCGAGCTATACAGATTTTGAATACTTTCTTCGCCTGGCCAACAAGAATGGATATCGTTATGGGGTTCATTCTCCGCTTATACGCGGAGAGAGTAAATATGATCTCCTCGACTTTATTTCTTTTGAACCTGAACAGGCAAGGCAGCAGTTTGAAAAAGAAGTACGGACATTATCGATGTTAGGCGCTGCTTATGTACTCGTTCATTTTCCATTCATAAAAGAAAGCAGCATTCAGGGTATAAATGCGAAAGTGGAGGAGGGATTGAGTTTTCTTAACAGATTACAGGAAGACTACAAAATCTCCATTGTTTGTGAGCCTAAACTTGGCCCTGCTATGTCTCCTCATAATATTAAAGTTGTTCATGATTTCCCTCAGTATCTTTGGGAAACTTACAGCTTGTCTCTTTGTATTGATATTGGCGACTATTTGCTGGCGGTTGGGGAAGAATGGCCCATTTATCTCAAGAAGTTGGAGCCGTTTATTAAAGTAGTCCACTTACATAATATTTTAATAGAAGGAACAAAGTATATTTGGGTGCCGCCGCATCCTAATTATGAGGAATCTCAAGGGTATTTCAGGATTAAGCCGATCATTAATTATCTGGCCCGGGGGCAGGCTAAATATTTCATATTCGAACATACCCCCCATTCCAGGCCTTCCGATCAGTTTGTAACTGAATCGATTAGCTGGATAGACAGCGTTCTTCAACATGTATGAAGGGAGATAACTAGGGACATACTATTTGGTAAAAAAAGGAGTATGTTCTATGAAATGTCCAAATTGCCAGGGGCGAAACCTTGGACGCATAGGCAATGACCAATATTATTGCTGGACATGTTTTATCGAATTGTCTATTGAGGATGGAAAGGTGAATATTAACCAAATAGAAGAGGATGGAAGTTTAAGTTCCTTAAATGATATTTTCTATCAGTCGGGATCATAAATGAGCGAGAAAGCCAATAAATGGATACTCCGCAGTGTAATATGCTTTGTAGTGTTACTCTTCATGCTTATTTTAGCTTGGCTGTATCCTTATTATGACCATGTAGTGCTTATGATCCTGCGAATTCTTTTACCCTTTATACTCGCGATCGTGTTATCTCTATTACTTCATCCTGTTGTACATTTTTTGGAGGAGCTTGGCTTATCACGAAGTTTATCGATCCTGCTTATCTTTGCTGCCTTTTTTTCGGTCACCGGATTTTCCATTTATCGTGGTTATCCGCACCTATTGGAACAGTTGAAAACATTGAGTGTGCAGCTTCCGCATCTAATGGAATCCTATCAAAACTGGACAAGCGAATTTTATGCCCAAACAGAACGTTTTCCAGATGGCATTCATGAGCATCTTGATGAGCGTTTTTCTGACTTTGAGGCATGGCTGAGTGAATGGCTGATGTCAGCAGCTGCTGCATTAAGCGGGGTATTTAACTTGATTGTATTGCTGGCTGTAATTCCGGTCATGACGTTTTACTTCTTAAAAGACCATTCGCTAATTTTTCATTCTTTGTTACGTCTTCTTCCGGAAAAATGGCATGGGGAAGCCCAACATGTCAGTGGTAGACTTAGTCATTCACTTGGAGGCTATATTAGAGGGCAATTACTGATCAGTTTATTTGTCGGCTTTTTTGCGACGGTAGGTTTTTGGCTGGCCGGACTGCCTTATCCGCTCTTGTTGGGAGTGGTGGCCGGGATTACTAATATTATCCCTTATTTTGGGCCACTGCTCGGGGCAGTTCCAGCTTTAATCGTTGCGGTAACGATTTCAGTAAAAACACTTATTATAGCTCTTATTGCTATTTTTGTGATTCAGATTATGGAAGGGAACTTGTTATCACCATACATTATGGGGAGAAGTATTCACATTCACCCACTATTAATTATATTAGCATTACTGGCTGGTGGTGAGCTTGCTGGTGTGGCAGGCATGATCGCAGCAGTCCCGGTTCTTACTTGTTTAAAAGTGGTGGTGGAGGAAATTGGCCATTCGCGTCTGCGCGTTGACAGATAGTCAGATGTTATCTATAATAGCGCATATCAATACTATACGAACGATGAACACATTGAAGGAAATCAGTAGGCAGCAGCCCCTTTAGAAGAGAGATACTTCCATAGGCTGAAAGAAGTATAAAAGAAGCTCTGTTGAACGCTATTCCCGAGTGCGGCTAATACCCGCCGGCAAGCGCCCCGTTATGTGCGTGTTGAGGTGATAGACAGAATAGAAGTGTCTATAATCAGGGTGGTACCGCGGAATAAACTCCCGTCCCTGCCATAGTGCAGGAACGGGAGTTTTTCGTTTGTATGGAGATATTAATATTGGAGGTTGAAAAATGAAATCATTGACTTCGGCTGAAGTACGACAGATGTTTTTAGACTTTTTTAAAGAAAAAGGCCACAGTGTCGAACCGAGTGCATCACTTGTTCCACATGAAGATCCATCTCTATTATGGATTAACAGTGGTGTAGCTACCTTGAAGAAATATTTTGATGGCCGTGTGATTCCGGAGAACCCGCGAATTGTAAATGCGCAGAAATCGATCCGCACAAACGACATTGAAAATGTAGGTTTCACAGCCCGCCACCATACATTTTTTGAAATGCTCGGTAACTTCTCAATTGGAGATTATTTTAAAGAAGAAGCTATGGCCTGGGGATGGGAATTCCTTACGAGCCCGGACTGGATTGGATTTGATGCTGAAAAACTATCGGTCACGGTTCACCCGGAAGATGATGAAGCCTACTCATTATGGAAAGATAAGATTGGGGTAGATGAGGAAAGGATTATCCGGTTAGAAGAGAACTTCTGGGATATCGGCGAAGGTCCAAGCGGTCCTAACACAGAAGTCTTTTATGACCGTGGTGAAGCATACGGTCATGACCCAGAAGACCCTGAATTGTATCCAGGCGGAGAGAACGAACGTTATTTGGAAATATGGAACCTTGTATTTTCTCAATTCAATCACAATCCTGATGATACGTACACACCGCTTCCGAAAAAGAATATTGATACAGGAATGGGTCTTGAGCGGATGGTTAGTGTTATTCAGGACACGCCAACCAACTTTGAAACCGATTTGTTTATGCCAATCATAGAAGCGACTGAAGAGATATCAGGATATAAATATGGAAAAGATGTAGCCCATGATTCGGCTTTTAAAGTAATTGCGGATCATATGCGTACGGTTACATTTGCTGTTAGCGATGGAGCTTTGCCTTCTAACGAAGGACGAGGATATGTGCTCCGCCGGCTATTACGGAGAGCTGTACGATTTGCAAAGCAGATTGGAATTGATCACCCATTCATGTACAGACTTGTTCCTGAAGTAGCAAACATCATGCATGACTTTTATCCAGAGGTGCAACAAAAACAAGAGTTTATCCAGAATGTCATTCGTACGGAAGAGGAGCGCTTCCATGAAACATTGAATGACGGCCTGGCCATTCTTTCTACAATTATGAAACAGGAAACAGAGAAAGGAAGTAACATTTTCCCTGGTTCAGAAGTTTTTCGTCTTTATGACACATATGGATTTCCGAAGGAGCTTACCGAGGAATACATTGCCGAAGCTGGTTTCACGATAGACGAAGAAGGGTACCAAACTGAAATGGCAAAGCAGAGAGAACGGGCTCGTAATGCACGTCAGAAGTCTGATAGTATGCAAGTTCAGGCAGGTGTACTTGGAGATGTTCATGTGGCGAGTGAATTTATAGGCTACGACCGGCTTTCGGCTGAAACAAAGGTGGTTGAGCTAATTAAAGAAGAAGACTTTGCTTCAGAAGCAACTGAGGGTGACAGAGTCTATTTCTTCCTTGAGAAGACACCTTTTTACGCTGAGAGCGGCGGTCAAATTGCGGATGCAGGCACGATAAAAACAGACGAAGCCGTGCTCGAAGTAACGTCTGTTCAAAAAGCTCCAAACGGACAAAATATGCATGAGGCTATTGTTAAACAAGGAATGCTCACCAAGGGGGAGCTCGTTGCAGCAGAGGTGGATCAAGAACAAAGAACCTTTATCGTGAAGAATCATACGGCTACACACCTTCTTCATCAGGCACTTAAAGATGTATTAGGTGAGCATGTCAACCAGGCAGGGTCCCTTGTTGCAACAGATCGCCTTCGTTTTGATTTCTCCCATTTTGGGTCTGTAACGAATGAAGAGATAGAGCAAATTGAAGCCATTGTTAACGAAAGAATATGGCAATCAATTCCTGTCTCTGTTGCTTATACTTCTTTACAAGAAGCGAAGGAAAAAGGAGCAATGGCTTTATTTGGGGAAAAATACGGCTCAGAAGTTCGGGTGGTTGAGATCGGCGAATACAGCCTTGAACTTTGCGGCGGCTGTCATGTTAATAACACAGCTGAGATCGGATTATTTAAAATTGTTAGTGAATCAGGTATTGGTGCAGGAACGAGAAGAATGGAGGCCGTAACAGCTAAAGGGGCCTATCAATATATGAATAGCAAAGAATCCCTTCTCAAAGAGGCAGGTTCTCTACTGAAAACGAAGGTAGAGACGGTTCCTGATCGCATTCAGAATTTACAACAGGAAATAAAGCAGCTTCAACGAGAAAATGAATCACTATCTACTAAGATTTCTAATATCGAAGCTACTTCTATTCTTGATGAAGTCGAAGAAGTGCAAGGGGTGAATGTTTTAGCCAAACAAGTAGACGTTAAGGATATGAATGCTCTCCGGGCAATGGTCGATGATTTAAAACAAAACATTGGTTCTGGAATAATTCTGCTGGCAACACCTAATGGAGAAAAAGTTCAGCTAATTGCAGGAGTTTCAAAGGATTTAGTCGAAAAAGGATATCATGCAGGTCATCTAATTAAACAAGCTGCCACCATTTGCGGCGGCGGGGGAGGCGGCCGCCCTGACATGGCACAGGCCGGAGGAAAGAATGCTGCTAAGATCCCTGAAGCATTGCAATATGCCAAAGAATACGCAAGCCATAACAACTAGTTTTTACATTCCTATAAATAGGTATATAATGGAGTTAAATACTATGAAGTGCGAGGTGACTGTAAATGAGTTCAATGGACAAGACAATGCGTTTTAATTTCTCAGAGGAGCCATTTGAAGAGGATGTCCGGTCCGTACTATTATCTGTACACAATTCCTTGCAAGAGAAAGGCTATAACCCCATCAATCAGATTGTAGGCTATCTGCTTTCGGGCGATCCGGCTTACATTCCACGCCATCAGGATGCAAGGAATTTAATACGCAAAATGGAGCGGGACGAGCTAATTGAAGAATTGGTCAAATTTTATCTGGAAAAGAATAATGGAGATGCTTAATGAAAAAGATTGGATTAGATGTAGGGGAGAAAACGATCGGGGTTGCTATCTCAGATGCACTTGGATGGACAGCTCAAGGCCTTACCACATTAAAATGGGATGAACGAGATTATACGACAGCTAAGGAGCCTCTGAAAAAGCTGATAGATGAGAATACTATTACAGAAGCTGTTGTAGGACTTCCTAAAAATATGGATGGCACGATCGGCCCCCGAGGCGAAGCCAGCCAGCAATTTGCGAAGTGGCTGGAGAAACATTATAAACTAACCGTTCATCTATGGGATGAACGGTTGACTACCATGGCTGCAGAGCGTGTTTTACTCGAAGCAGATGTCAGCCGAGCAAAAAGGAAAAAAGTCATTGATAAAATGGCTGCAGTGATCATACTGCAAAGTTATTTAGATTCACCACAATAAAGGAGGCTCATACTAATGGCACTAGAAAAAGAAGAGCGAATTATCATCCCGGATGAAAATGGAGAAGAACATTTATTTGAAGTATTGTTTACGTTTGACGTAGAACAAACAGAACAATCTTATATAGCCGTCGTACCGGCAGAGCAGAAAGAAGGAGACGAAGTCGAAGTTTTTGCTTTCCGATATGAAGAGAAAGGAAATGAAGAGGACGATTTAGCTCTTTACCAAATCGAATCGGACGAAGAGTGGGAAATGGTAGAGGAAATGCTTAACACACTCACAGATGAGGATTTAACGTAAGTTATTTTTCATTCTATAGAACAGCCTATAGCCATAGAGCTATAGGCTGTTTTTAATGCATACGTTCTGATGACTTGCACAATTCTCAGGTTATCATGTATATTGTGTGAAGATATGGAAAATAGCGCGTTATTTGTAGTATAATGTAGCGGACGGAAGGAGGAACGTTGTTGTCTGATTCAAATTTTAAAAAGAAATATAAAGACCGCATAAAAAAAAGAAGTGAAGAGGCAAGCACAGTTCGTAAAATTGTTGCGATTGTATTAACAACTATAATTATCGTCCTTCTAGTTGGTGGCGTGTCAGGATATTTTTATATCAACAATGCACTCCAGCCTGTAGATCCAGATGATGAAACCCAGAAGAATATTAAAATACCATTGGGGTCTTCAACTTCACAAATTGCTCAAATATTGGAAGAAAATAATGTGATTAATAATGCTCTCATTTTCAGATTTTACACCAAGTTTAAAAATGAGACAGGCTTTCAAGCAGGAACGTATCAATTTACCTCTGCGATGACGATTGATCAAATTATTGAATCATTAAAAACAGGGAAAGTCAGGAAAGACCCGGTATTTAGTGTGACCATTCCAGAAGGTTATACATTGGAGCAAATTGCTGAATCTTATGCTAAAGAGCTGGGATTCACAAAAGAAGAGTTTATGGCAAAAGTGAATGACCGAGGGTATGTGAACCAACTTATTGAGCAACATCCGGCTCTGCTGGATGAAGTCATTTTAAAACCGGAAATCCGATACCCGCTAGAAGGTTATTTGTTTGCTTCAACCTATGCCTTTTATGTGGAAGATCCAAGTATCGAACAAATTGTTGAAAAAATGATCAAACGGACGGAGAAAGTTGTCCTGCCTTATCGCGATGCATTTGCTAAGCGAGAAATGACACTCCATGAAGGAATTACGATGGCTTCGTTACTTGAAAATGAAGCTCGAACAGCAGAAAATAGGAAGAAAATTGCAGGGGTCTTCTATAATCGAATCGAAGAAGGCATGAAACTGCAGACAGATCCAACGGTTCTTTATGCACTTGGTGAACATAAGGATCGTGTGCTTTATGAAGATCTCGAAGTAGAATCACCCTACAACACTTATCATGTGAAAAAGCTGCCAGTAGGACCCATTTCAAGCTTCCATAAAAATGCCATTGAAGCAGCAGCTAACCCGATTGAGTCAGATTATCTGTACTTCCTTGCAGACGATGAAGGCAATATTTATTACTCTAAGACACTTGAAGAACACAACAAATTAAAAGAAGAACATATTTCATAAGCGTAAAAGAGAGGAATGCAGAGAATTACTCGCATTTCTCTCTTTGTTTATGTTAGAATAACAGGGTTGTAAATGGATTTGTCCAAGATGAAAGGGGACAGCATAGTAATGGAACAACATGCGTACTTGCAATCTTTACTGCCGGCATCATCTGAGGAAGTAAGACAATTAGAACATGAGGCACGTAAGCAAGGGGTACCGATTATGGAACCTCACGGCATTCAATTCTTGATGCAGCTGATCCGTTTGCATAAACCTAATAAACTGCTTGAGATTGGAACAGCGATCGGTTATTCTGCACTTCGAATGCTCGAGGCTTCTCCAACCAGCTCGATTACGACGATAGAAAGAGACGAAGAACGTTTTCAACAAGCTGTTGATAATGTTCACAAATTTCAGGCGGAAGATCGGATTGAGATTCTTTACGGCGATGCTCTCGACTTAAAAGATAAAGTGAGTCAATCCGCTCCCTTTGATTTTATTTTTATAGATGCTGCCAAAGGTAAATATGAGGAGTTTTTCCACTTATATGCCCCGCTATTAGCGGATAATGGGATGATTGTTACCGATAACGTCCTGTTTAAAGGATATGTCGCAGATGACCGCGAGGCCACTAAACGAATGAAGAAGCTGGCTAAGAAGATTCGGAACTTCAACCAGTGGTTAACAACTCAAGAACATTACCATACGTCAATTGTCCCTATTGGCGATGGGGTAGCCATTACAGTTAAGAACCATAATTAAACAAACTAAACCGACTTTTTTGGGATGAAAGGAGAACCCATAAGCATGAGTGATAAACCTGTTGTGATTGGTGTAGCTGGAGGGACAGGCTCTGGCAAGACAAGTGTAACCCGTTCTATTATTCAGCGTTTTGCTGATAAGACAATACTTATGGTTGAACAAGATTATTATTATAAGGATCAGGGTCATCTTCCTCTTGAAGAAAGATTGAAAACAAACTATGACCACCCTTTAGCTTTTGATAATGATTTACTCATTGATCATCTAAAAGATCTGATTCAGGAGAAGCCGGTTTCAAAACCCGTTTACGATTATAAGATGCACACAAGGTCTGATGAAACGATACAGATTGAACCTAAGGAAGTCATTATAGTTGAGGGCATATTAGTATTAGAGGACGCTCGGCTGCGTGATTTAATGGATATTAAGGTGTTTGTGGATACAGATGCTGACGTTCGAATTATACGAAGAATGATGCGTGATATTAATGAACGAGGAAGGACTTTAGACTCGGTCATTGACCAATACATCAATGTAGTGCGTCCTATGCATCTGCAGTTTGTGGAGCCTACTAAGAGATATGCCGACTTGATCATTCCAGAGGGCGGTCAGAATCATGTGGCCATTGACTTAATGGCTACGAAGATCCAGACAGTTCTTTATGAAAAAGGACAAAAGCTTAGTAAAGAAAATAGTTGAAAAAAGATAAGATATCTGGCATAGTTCATGATAGAAGTTCTAGAAAACCTATGTCCCAGATACACTATATTAGTTATCAAATGGGCGTACATGTTGTACTGCTCATTTCGCTATATGCCGGGATAACGGTCATTTTTGTCGGAAAGAGGAGTGTAGTGGAAATGGCACAAGAGAAAAGCTTTTATATGACTGCAGAAGGTAAAGTAAAGCTTCAAGAAGAACTTGAGCACTTAAAAAATGAACGCCGAAAAGAAGTAGTTGAACGAATTAAAGAAGCACGAGGATTCGGAGATTTATCAGAGAACTCCGAGTATGATGCTGCGAAGGATGAACAAGCTTTTGTAGAAGCGAGAATCCAGACAGTCGAAAATATGATCCGCCATGCGGTTATCATTGAAAATGACAATGATAATCCTGACATGGTATCCATGGGTAAATCAGTTACCTTTCAAGAGCTTCCAGATGGCGATGAAGAGACTTATACGATCGTAGGAAGCGCAGAAGCTGATCCTTTTGAAGGGAAGATAAGTAACGATTCACCAATGGCTCAGAGTTTAATCGGCCATGAAGTTGGAGATAAAGTAACCGTAGTGACTCCAGGCGGGGAACTTGATGTTAAGATTGTTTCAGTGACAACTAAGTAACTCAGAAAGGCAGGGGCATCCCTGTCTTTTTCTCTAATTTTAAAACAGGTATGTGACTACAGTGCATGTTAATGATTTGAGTTTTTTATGTATACTAGGTGGGGTAAAGGAGGAGAAATTATGAGTAAAAAAGAATCTTCTTTTTCTAGAGCAAATAGATTTGAGAAAAAAAGAAGAGGTACTAAACTACTCACATGGCTCGCAGGTGCAGGAGCTTTGCTGATCGTTGTATTTATAGCTTCCTTTATTTTTGGAGGAGAAAGTGATCAGACAGCAAGTAATCAGCAATCAGGGAATGGCAATTCTTCTAATGAGCAAGAATTAAACGTGATAACGGATGAACAAGAAGAACAGGATAGTGAGTCTTCCAAACAAAAAAATAAAGAGGAAGATAAAAAAGAAGAAAAGGATGCAGTCGTTAAAGAAAGTGATAAGGAAAATGTAGAACGTGTGATTACTAAAGATTGGGAACCGGTTGCGACAGAGCAGCAAACCAATGGCAATCATACCGTAACCTACGAGAAATCCACCCAAGATTGGCAGGAAATCTTACAAGCTGCAAGTAAGGCTACTTCAATTAATACGAGCAATATGATTGCCTGGCGAGTAGAAAATGGGGGCGGACCTCAGAAAGTAGAGGCCACAGTCTCAGATAAAGCGCAGCAGCAGACGTATCGTGTTTATATTCATTGGGTAGAAGGTGAAGGATATAAACCGATTAAAGTAGAAGAATTAGCAAGTAACCCTTATCAATAAGACTATGGAAATAAACAAAGGAGAGCAATAGTATGGCCATCGGAATAATTGGAGCAATGGACGAAGAAATAGAATTACTAAAAAGCGAAATGACTATCGATAAAACGATCGAGGCCGCAGGCAGTGTGTTTATTAAAGGCGTTCTATGTAACCAGACAGTTGTCTTACTAAAATCGGGAATCGGAAAAGTAAATGCTGCGATTGCAACGACGATTTTGCATGAGCGTTTTACTATTGATCGCGTCATTAACACAGGTTCAGCCGGAGGATTTGCCAAGGAACTGGAGGTTGGAGACGTAGTGATCTCCACGCTTGTTACTCACCACGATGTGGATGTGACAGCTTTTCAATATGAATACGGTCAAGTACCGGGACTCCCTGCCTTGTATCCGGCAGATTCTGTTTTGATGGAAAAAGCTATGGAGGCTGTGGAGTCAACGAATGCGAAGGCAAAAAAAGGGATTATTGCCACAGGTGATTCCTTTATGCAAGAAGAAGCTCGTGTCAACTTTGTACGCGGTAAATTCCCTGAGATGATTGCTGCAGAAATGGAAGCCGCAGCGATTGCCCAGGTATGCTATAAATATACTACGCCCTTCGTTGTGATTCGGGCTCTTTCAGATATCGCCGGGAAAGAATCTTCCATTTCATTTGACCAATTCCTTCCAAAAGCAGCAACGAATGCAGCAACGATGATCATGACAATGCTCTCATCAATAGACTAGAAGAAATTACCACCCTTGTTTAGCTATAGATATGTTACTATAGTGTACGTGCAGGAGGTGGCATCATGAAGTCATCCGAATGGATAGAAAATAAAATTACAGATTATAAACGTTTTACGTTAACGTTACTCATATTAAGCAGCTATTTATATATTGGCGTACTGATCAGTATCTATGAATATCACTCTTCAGCCTATCTTTATTTGCTAGTCATGATTGCAGGGTTATTAGGAACCGCATTTATGCTAGTTCTAAAGTTAAAGAAACTGCGCCAACGTTTACTTGAAGAATAGAAGCCACTGCTAAGTGCAGTGGCTTTATTTATGTTTCCTACTCGATACCGCATTTAAGAAGATTTGCCTTGTTTGCTTTGTTTATAAAACTCATGGAAGATTTTCATTAAAGCTCTCTTCTCGATCCGTGAAACATAGCTTCTAGAGATGCCGAGCTCTTTCGCAATTTCCCTCTGGGTTCGCTCATCAGTGTCCCCAAGACCGTAACGGAAAACAATTACTTCTTTTTCCCGCTCATCTAATACAGTAATAAATTGCTTGATTTGTTCCAGTTCCATATGAAGCTGGATTTCTTCTACAATATCCTCGACATCTGCTTGCAAAATATCGAGCAAATTTAACTCATTTCCTTCTTTGTCATGGCCGATTGGATCTTGCAAAGAGATGTCTTTATTCATCTTCTTAGTGGAGCGTAAATGCATCAATATTTCATTTTCAATACATCTTGCAGCATAAGTAGCCAACTTGGTTCCCTTCCCTGTAGAGTAGCTTTCTATGCCTTTAATCAAACCTATTGTTCCAATTGATATTAAATCCTCGAAATCCTCCTTTGTATTTTCGAACTTTTTGACAATATGAGCCACGAGTCTTAAATTATGCTCGATTAGAGTGTCTCTTGCTTCGCGGCTGCCTTCCTCCATGAGTTTTAGCTGCCTTGCTTCTTCCTCTTTTGACAATGGATTGGGGAATGCCTGATTCTTGACGTAAGACATAAATAGAAGCGATTCTTTGAAAAAATAAAGAATAGAAGCGATTAGACTGCTCACAATGCACAACACCTCCGTAAGTATGTGCCTATCACAAGTGTATGTGTGGAAGCGTGTCCCTGTGCTTGTACAGCATGAAAAAGTAAGATAAAAAAAGAAGCCGGGATTTCCGGCTTCTTAGAAAAACGTGTGATTTAATGCTCCTTAACTTTTTCTGCATGTGCCTTATACTCATCTTCAACACTTTTATCGCTTAAAGGAACTCGGCTATAGTAGGCCGACCTCCCAAGAACGTGTCCTGTTACAGGGGCCGATAACAGGATGAATAGTATGCCTAACAGAAGTTTTCCACTCACAATGCCATGCTCAACATACATAAACAGGAAAGCACCGGTAAGAATACCTGTGATTCCTAGAGTGGAGCTCTTTGTCGCTGCGTGAAGTCGTGTATAGACATCAGGAAATCTTAATACGCCTAAAGCCGTGGACACTATAAAAAATGTCCCCAGGAGCAATGAAAGAGAAATCAGAATGTCAAGTACAGCATTAATCCATATCCCGCTCAATGATAACACCCTTTTCTAGAAATTTCGCCAATCCTACATTTCCAATGAACAGCAGGATTCCGATAAGCAAAATGACATCATTCACTTTTGTTGTTACAAGGTGGATGGCGATGAGCCCTGCCAGTGCCATAATGTTAACTCCTATGGTGTCAAGAGCCACAGCGCGGTCCGGGTTGGTTGGGCCCTTCACCGTTCTGTACAACAGTAAAAGCAAGGAAATGGACACGCCAACCACTGAGATAACGACTGAGATATCAATTAAAGATTGGGTAAAAGTTAAGATATCCTCCATTAGCGGGTCACCTCCATGATGGCTTTCTCAAAAGTTTCCTTAATTTCGGTAATCGATTCTTCTACATCAGCAATATCCATAGCATGGACATAAATAACAGAATAATCATCACTAATGACCAAGGATAAGGTACCGGGAGTCAAAGTGATCAAATTAGCAAGCAGGGTAATCTCCCAATTGCTTTTTAACTCGGTGGGAAGTGCGAAAATTCCAGGCTGAATATCAAGCTTAGGTCGGTAAACATGTTTGACAATATCAATGTTTGAGAGTACAAGCTCACGAATAAATAATAAAATTAAATTAAATACTTTTCCAACTTTCCTCAAATAAAAAGCATCAGGAATAAATCGTTGTAATAGAAAGAGCAAGGCAATTCCTAATAGATAGCCGACAAGGAATGTTTTGAAATTGTAAGTTTCACTTAAAAACATCCACATGACAGCTAAGATCAAATTGATGACGATTTGAAATGGCATAAGCTTTCTACTCCTTTAGGACAGAATCGATATAAATTTGCGGGTTCATTAAATATTCGCCTATCCATTCAACAGAAGGGTAAAACCACTCGGCCCCTACACCGAGCAGTACAGAAATGGATAACAACAATCCAATTGGCCAGGTCATCTTATTGGCAGCCTGCTTTCTCTCAGGGTGAGCAAGCTCTTGTTTCTCTCCCCAAAACCCTTGAATGAAAATGCGGATCATGGAGAAGAGGATAAGCAGGCTGGTGATTAAGGCAATAATAACGATCATAATCTCTTCTTGTCCTAATGCTCCCTGAATGAGGAGAAGCTTTCCTATGAATCCGCTAAACGGGGGAATACCAGCCAAGACGAGCGTTGCAATAAAGAAAAACCAGCCAAGAACTGGGTAATGATGAATCAAACCGTTTATTTTTCTTAAATCCGATGTTCCAGCTGCATATGCGATTACTCCTACTAATAAAAAGAGTGCGCCCTTAATTACCATATCATGAATTAAGTAGTAAACCGTCCCGCTGATCGACGTTTCTGTAAAAACACCGATTCCCATCATCATAAATCCAACTGCCGGAATAATATTGTAAGCGATGATCAGCTTAATATTATTTGTAGATAAAGCACCGATCACACCAAAAAGCATGGTGAAGGCAGCCAAATAAATAAAGAGTATATGAGTTAAATCTGCTTCCCAGGCAAAGATCAAAGTGAACACCCGAAGGATCGAGTAAATTCCTACTTTCGTCAATAATGCGCCAAATAAAGCTGAGACAACAGGATTAGGGACACTGTAGGAATGGGGGAGCCAGTAATACAATGGGAAAATGGCGGCCTTCGTAGCAAACACGAAGAACAATAAAATACCAATTGTCGTAAGAATTCCCTGTTGATCTACTTCCTGAACACGCTCAGCAATATGAGCCATGTTCAACGTACCTACCACTGAATACAGGAATGATACGGTTGTGACAAAAACCATGGAAGAAAACAAGTTAATCAACACATATTTCATGGACTCCCGAAGCTGTGCTCGCCCATTTCCAAGGACAATCAGACCATAAGAAGCCATTAGCAGTACTTCAAAAAACACAAACAAGTTGAAAATATCCCCTGTAATAAATGCGCCACTGACTCCTGTAATCAACAGGAAGAAAAAGCTGTAAAAATAATAGGACTCCTGTTGTTCCGTCAAAGATCTTGATGCGTAAAAGACGCAGGCAACTGCAACAATGTTCGTAGTAAAAGCGAGTGTGATGGATAACATATCCCCAACGAGAATGATGCCATAGGGAGCTGCCCAATCACCGGTCTCAAGGACAATGGGTCCATTTTGGTAGATTTGATACAGAATAAAACCGGTAACAGCCAGGTTAATCAAGGCGAATACTTTTGACATGGTTCGTGCCAGCGGCAGCTTATTTGCAAAAAATGCGACTATAATTCCTGCCAGAAGCGGCAGAATAATGGGAAGTGATATTAAATTACTCATAATCGTTACCTCTCAATTGCTCCATATTATCTGTACCATTGATCTTAGAAGTTCGATATGCCAGGACAAGTAATAAACTCGTGATTCCAAAGCTGATTACAATGGACGTGAGAATCAATGCTTGTGGAAGCGGATCTGTATATTGTTCAACCCCTTCCGTAAGAATCGGAGGTGCGCCTTCTTTCAATTCTCCCATTGTCAGGATAAATAAATGTGCACCGTGAGAAAGCAGTGCCGTACCTATGATGATACGAAGCATCTGCTTTTGGAGGAGGTTATAAACGGCTGTGGTAAATAAGATACCAGCAAGAACGGCCATGATGATTTCCATGATTTAATCCCCCTTCCTGTTTCCACGTAATCGAATCAGCCCATAAATAGCCATTGCTGCTATTCCAAGAACAGTAATTTCAAATAGTGTATCCAGTCCACGCATGTCGACCAAAATTACATTGACAATATTATCTCCACCGCCTAGTTTATATGAATTTTCGATAAAGTAACTGGCGATCGAGTCGAACATCTTACTGCTATGGGCAGAGATAGCAATCATCGTCATGAGAGCCCCGAAGCCTATAGAGATAATTAAATTGAAAGTTTTAGTTTTTGCAGAATGAGTATGGTTCTCAAACTTAGGTAAGTGATAAAACACTAGCAAAAACAGAGCCAATGTAACCGTCTCGATAATAAATTGAGTTAAGGCCAGGTCAGGAGCTCGATAGATGACGAACAAGAGAGAGAGCCCATACCCTACAACCCCTAAAATCAGAATTGCAGCTATTCGGTTTCTAACTATAATCGTTCCGATGGCGGCAATGACCATCATTACTGCGACAAACACCTCAGTTACCGTAACATCGGCTAGATTTCCAGTCTCCAGACGAAAGCCATTTGTTGCAGCCATGATTCCAAAGCAGCCAATAATAATGGCCCCTACAATTAATCGGATATACTGACCGATTGACCCGTTCATATAGCCTTTTGTTAAAGCAGAAGAGTAACCTACTGTTCGATCAACGAGTCCATCATAGAATTTATTCAAACTCAGAACTCCAGGTAAAAACCGGTAGATCCCCTTCCATTTACTCATAGACAGAACAAGGACTGTGCCAAAGGCAATAACGGTCAGTGACATAATGAGCGGCAGTTTAATTCCATGCCAAAACTTTATATGATGAACAGGAAGTTCAAAACCTTTTACAGCTGAAGCCGCATGGTGGATAAATGGTTCATTTATCAATTGAGGAAATAGCCCAATAATAATAACCCCAGCCACCAAAATCATCGGTGATACGAGCATTCCCATCGGGGCTTCATGTGGTTTCTTTGGGAGTTCGTCCACCTTCGCATTTCCTCTAAAAGTTCCGAAAAAGAAGTACATAGAATAGACGAAAGTAAAAATACTTCCGAGAACGGCTAAGTACGGGAAGGCTGTTTTAAGAAAAGCTATGAATCCCGTCGTAGTCTGTTCAAAATGAATGGCCGCATCAAAGAATAATTCTTTACTGTAGAACCCGTTTAAGAATGGTAATGGGACACCGGCCATTGAAAAGGAAGCGAATAGAGCTAACGTTGCAGTGATCGGAAGGAATGTCATTAATCCACCAAGCTTACGGATATCGCGTGACCCCGTCTCATGGTCAACAATTCCCGCCACCATAAACAAGCTTCCTTTAAAGGTTGCATGATTCAGAATGTGGAAAACAGCTGCAAATACGGCAACTTCTGTACCAAACCCAAGCATGGCCATAATCATGCCAAGCTGACTGATAGTAGAGAAGGCCAGGATGGCTTTAAGGTCGGTTTGACGTACGGCCATATATGAACCCCAGCATAACGTAACAATTCCAACACTTGAGACAATGATAAAGAACCAATCAGAGGAGGATAACATAGGTGAAAATCTCGCCACTAAAAAGATCCCTGCTTTAACCATTGTTGCAGAGTGCAAGTACGCACTGACAGGAGTTGGAGCTTCCATTGCGTCAGGCAGCCAAATATGGAATGGAAACTGTGCTGACTTTGTAAAGGCACCTAATAAAATGAAAACAAGGATGAGAGGGAAGAATTCGTGATTCAGAATAAGTTCTTGCTGACTGATAATTTGTTGAATGCTCGTTGACCCTGTAATCACACTCATGAAAATTAAAGCGCCCAATAAGCTAAGACCGCCAAATATTGTGATTAGCATTGACTTTAAGGCACCATATCTAGAACGTTCTTTATAATGCCAGTATCCAATAAGCAAGAAGGATGACAACGAGGTAAATTCCCAGAACGTGTATAAAACAAACACGTTATCAGAAAGGACTACACCTAACATCGATCCCATAAATAATAAAAAGTACACGTAAAAATGTCCTAGCTGCTCTGTTTTATGTAAGTAATAGATCGAATAAAAAGCAACTAGGGCACCAATTCCGCTGATTAGCAGAACAAATAATAAGCTTAATCCGTCTAAATAAAAAGCGATATTCATATTTAAAGAGGGTATCCAAGTATACTCTCTGGACACCGGTTCAAATCCCGACCCTAAGAATCGTGCAAAATAAATAAAAATCACAGCAGGTACAGCGGTTACAATGAAACCTGTATGAAATTTATCTTTCCATTTGCTTAGGAATGGGATGAAAATGGCAATAATAAAAGGCAATAGTACAGCCAATAGCATCTAGTTGTTCCTCCCTCTGGCTAAGTCCGGTAGTGAAATAGTTTAGGTAAATGTTGCTCACTCAATTGTAATCAAAAAGTAAAGGAATATTCAACTGAATAACACTTTGAGATGACGAATCTTGAAGTATTTTTGACAATTCTTTTAAATAAGAAGAGACACGACAATATAAGTAAAGAAAATTTAAATAAAAAAACTCGTTTCCTTCTCCGGAAACGAGCGGATAACTTTCAGTATTTGTAGGTGGTTCCATTTTTATCCTACATGATTTAATTTCTTGTTAATTAAATGTGCAATAGAACGTTCGTGTATTTCTTCTTCAATTTGTTTAATAAAGTCTTGTGATAGATTTAGTTCAATAGCTTTGTGGTAAGATTGTAGTAACAGGGTATCAGATAATTGCTTCATCTCTCTGCCACTTTTGTGACAGCCACCTCCTGTTTATTAAATAGTATATTTAAGTAATGCAAGTTTACCTTACCATGTTCAAAGTTGGCCTACAATACACCATTTATCTACAGGTAATTGTAGATAAGTGTAACGATAACTTTTAGCAGGATAGTAAAGACAAAGGATTTAGGGTGTGGAATATGTGCATAAACTTATCCACAGGACGATCTTGTCGCGAATTGTCGAACGATTTTTAGCATGAAGAGGAAAGTTTCACTATTGTTTTGAATCCTGTAGAAATTTTGTATATGATGGGTAAGGAGATTTTGTCGTGAAGGATGGAGTGATTGGTGATGTTTAAACATTTTTTACCTAATGAGCATGTGCAAAGCATACAAGATATAGACCCAGAAAGTTTAAAGGAAAAAGGGATTAAAGGGATTATTACCGACTTAGATAATACCCTGGTTGCATGGGATGAGCCTGATGCGACAGAGGAAATCGTAAGTTGGTTTCGACTCATGAATCATCATGGTATTCAAGTTACGATTGCGTCGAATAATAATGAGAATCGAGTGAAGCTATTTTCGGAACCATTGAACACATCGTTTATTCATAGTGCCAGAAAGCCATTATCGAGGGCATTTAAACGAGCCAGGAAGGATATGAATATCCAAAAAAATGAAATTGTCGTAGTTGGAGATCAACTCATGACAGATGTTCTGGGAGGAAACGTAGCAGGACTATATACTATTTTAGTTGTCCCTATTGTTGAAACAGATGGTTTTTGGACTCGCTTTAACAGGAGAATTGAACGGCGGATTTTAAGCTGGATGAAGCGAAAAGGTAAAATTACCTGGGAGGAGGGAAATGGACGATGAGTGATATAATCTGTCAGGGTTGTGGGGCGGAGATCCAAACTACAGATCCGAAACAAGCGGGTTTTGCCCCTCAGTCTGCTCTTGAAAAAGACGATGTTATTTGTAAACGGTGTTTCCGGCTTAAACATTATAATGAAGTGCAGGATGTTCCTTATCAGGATGATGACTTTTTAGAGATGTTAAATCAGATTAGTAAAACTAAAGGTCTCATTGTGCAATTAGTGGATATTTTCGATTTTAACGGGAGTTTTATCCCCGGACTGAAGCGATTAACAGGCCAGAACCCGATTATACTAGTTGGAAATAAAATGGACGTCCTGCCTAAATCGGTAAATCACAATAAAGTAAAGCAATGGCTTCGGAATGAAGCGAAAGAGAACGGCCTGGATATAGAGGCTATATACTTAATATCAGCTGAAAAACAACAGGGAATTGAAGACCTTTCTAAGGCTATAGACCGTTATAGGAATGACGGTGATGTGTATGTAGTTGGGACAACGAATGTTGGAAAATCAACCTTCATCAATGCTTTGATTAATCGGACTTCCGGTGTAAAAAATGCGATCACTACTTCCTACTTCCCGGGAACTACTCTTGGATTTATTGATATTCCATTGGATGCACAGAGTTCTCTGTTTGATACTCCTGGAGTCATCCATCGTCATCAAATGGCCCATTATGTATCAGATCAGGACCTAAAGGTAATTACACCTAGTAAAGAGGTGAAGCCTAAGGCTTATCAGCTAAATGAACAACAAACTTTATACTTCGGTGGTTTAGCACGATTAGACTTTGAAGCAGGTGATCGCAGCTCATTTATTTGCTACTTTTCTAATGACATGCTAATCCATCGAACCAAGCTGGAAAATGCCGATGAATTATATAAGAATCATCTGGGTGAGTTATTGTCACCACCTGATCAGGAAACGATTAAACTGCTTCCGCCTTTAAAAGGGACAACGTTTAAAATTGATCGACCGAAAATGGATATTGTATTTTCTGGATTAGGATGGATTACAGTCCCGGATGGAGATGTAACTGTAACAGCTTATGCCTCCAAAGGCGTTCGGGTATCCTTGAGAAGTTCATTAATATAGGAGGTAGATAACATGCAACTAGGGTTGATAGGCTACCCAATCGCTCATTCTCTTTCTCCATGGATTCACAACCGTCTGCTTGATCAGCATGGGTTGGAGGGAGAATACCAATTGTATGAATGTAACGCTGAGCAGTTCCCTTATCAGATGGAAAAGCTAAAATCCAGCAAAATTAATGGTTTCAATGTCACTGTTCCGTATAAAGAGAAAGTTATTCCCTATCTGGACGGGTTAGATGAAGCAGCTAAGTTTCTAGGTGCTGTCAATACTGTGAAAGTAGATGATGGGCGTTTAATAGGATACAATACAGACGGACAAGGTTATGTGGCATCATTGCTTAATCGGTATGATGATGCCCTGAAACCATTTGACAAAGTACTCATTCTCGGCAGTGGCGGAGCCGCGAGGGGTATTTTTTATGCTTTACTTAAGCAGGGGATTAAGAAGGTGGACGTGGCGAACAGGACAGTTGAAAAAGCACAGCAGGTCATTGAAGACTTACAAGTACAATCAACTTCAGAAGCCCTTTCCCTGCAGAAAGCCGAAGAAAATTTGTCTCAATATGATCACATCATCCAAACCACTTCCGTTGGCATGGCACCGGAGATTAACCGAAAGCTGATTTCCCTTACAGATATCGGTCCTAATACAATCGTCAGCGATATCGTTTACCGCCCGATGAAGACTTCCTTGTTAAAAGAAGCTGAGCGACAGGGGGCACGACTGCATTACGGTCATGGAATGTTATTAAACCAGGCGATTCTTGCTTTTGAAATTTGGACAGGGAAATCAACTAATGCCTCTGAGATGTTGAAAGCATTCGAAGAGAAATTGAAAGGAGAATAGTATGATAACAAGTAAACAAAAGAAATATTTACGTGGTCTCTCTCACAAGCTTCAACCCATCTTTCAAGTGGGTAAAGCCGGCGTTAATGAAAATATGACCACTCAAATATCTGAAGCATTGGAAAAAAGAGAATTAATAAAGGTGAGCATTTTGCAAAATTGCTTTGAAGACAATTCTGAAGTTGCCCAAGCGATTGTTGGTAAAACAGACTCAGAGCTTGTTCAACTGATCGGTAATACAATTATTTTGTACAAAGAGTCGAAGAACAATAAACAAATTGATTTACCGTAAGGAGAGCCTGTTATGAAACGGATAGGAATCTTTGGCGGGACATTTGATCCTCCGCACCAGGGACATTTGATAATTGCAGAGCAAGTATGTGAAGCGATGAAATTAGATGAGATTTGGTTTGTTCCTTCGTATCTTCCTCCACATAAAAAAAAGGCGGCTGTTTCATCAGACGAGAGGCTGGATATGGTCAAGAAAGCTATTCAAGGGAATGAACGATTCTATTGTCTTGATCTAGAGATGACCCGGCAAGGTAAATCATATACCTTCGATACAATGGAGCAATTAACGGAAGACTATCCAGACGATAAATTTTATTTTATTATTGGCGGAGATATGGTGGACAGCTTACAGGATTGGCACAGGATTGAAGAATTGAAGAAGCTTGTCACTTTTGTTGGTGTTCAAAGAGAAGGGTCTGGAGGCAGGGCAGCGAAGGATGTGGTCATGATTGATGTCCCTCGTTTTGATCTGTCATCATCTCTTATTCGGGAGCGGTTAACACAAGGCTTAACGGTACGATACTTAATTCCCGAAGCTGTTCACCACTATATAAAGGAGAATTCGCTGTATGCACTTAAGTTGTAAAGAATTACTTGAATTTGTTCAGCCGCACCTCACTAAAACGAGGTATGAACATACAGTTCGGGTAACTGAAACTGCACTTATTTTAGCTGATCGGTTTGGTTCAAATCCAGAACTTACTGAAAAAGCGGCTATTTTACATGATTATGCAAAGTATAAACCTAAAGAGGATATGGAGCGCTGGATTATAAGCGATCGGCGTTTACCGAAAGATTTGCTGAACCATCATCATGAACTCTGGCATGGGCCGGTGGGTGCTATTATGCTGGAAAAAGAAATTGGTTTGGCGGATACGGATATCAAATCTGCTATTGCTTGTCATACTTCGGGAAAGAAAAATATGAGTGTTATGGACAAAGTTGTTTTTTTAGCTGATTATATTGAACCTGGAAGAGGGTTTTCCGGTGTGGAAGAAGTGAGAGAGACAGCGGAAGCGAATTTAGATCAAGCTTGTTTGCAAGCATTGTCGAATACCATACAATTTTTAACTAATAAAAGCAGATCCGTTTACCCTGACACTATCCATGCATATAATGATTTATTAGAAATAAAGAAAATTTAAGGGAGGAAAACGATGGGAAGTAAAGAGTTAGTTACATTAACTGCCAAAGCTTGTGATGAAAAACGTGCGAATGACATTGTCGTTCTTGATATGACGGATGTATCATTGATTGCTGACTACTTCTTGATTTGTGAAGGGTCAAATGAACGTCAGGTGCAGGCGATTGCCAGAGAAGTTAAAGCGCAGGCAGAAGAAAACGGAATTGAAGTTAAGCGAATGGAAGGATTTGATAAAGCACGCTGGATTCTGGTAGATCTTACAGATGTGGTGTGTCATATCTTCCATAAAGATGAGCGGAATTATTATAACCTTGAACGTCTATGGGGTGACGCAGAGGCAGTAGCCGTTGAAGGAATTGAAGGATAAATGAACTATCAGCAAATGGCACAAGTGTATGATGTGCTCATGAAGGATGCTCCTTATGATCAATGGGTAACGTGGACGAAACAGATAGTGAAGCATTATCATCCTGGTGTACAAAATATATTAGATCTAGGATGCGGTACAGGTGAGATAACGTCACGGTTAGCTGATCACGGCTGGCGGCTAACCGGAGTTGATTTGTCTGAAGACATGTTGACCATGGCAGCCAGCAAAGATCAGACTATTCAATGGCTGAGGCAGGACATAACTGAATTAAAAGGTCTGCATGATTATGATTGTATTGTCAGCTATTGTGACGTGATGAACTATATTACAGATGAATCATCCCTTAATGCTGTTTTTAAACATGCTTATCAGGCTCTAAGTGAGCAAGGGCTATTTCTCTTTGACGTGCATTCTGTCGATCATATTGTCAATGATTTGTGTGGACAAACCTTCGCAGAAGTATATGATGACCTTTCGTACGTGTGGTTTTGTGATCCTGGTGAGGAGGAATATTCCATGATTCATGATTTAACTTTTTTTGTTCGTCATCACCGGGATTACCAACGTTTTGATGAACAGCACTTACAGCAGGGATATCATTTGGAAACATTGCAAAAGGCAATAGAAAAAGCAGGTTTTACCTTGCAGCGTGTCACTGCTGATTTCTCGGTAAACCCTGCTGAGCGTGGCGATCGACTGTTTTTTGTTTGCCAAAAATGATAGGACTCTTCGATTTTTTCGAAGGTCCTTTATTTTTTTTGCAGGAAAATTGAGAGGAATGTCGAATGTTATAAATGTATCGTTTGTTTATCATTTTTATGTTTACGATGTGTTGCTTTAAACATTTCAAGAAAAAGATCTCCAACATGGTTCTCAAGTGCTTGAATTCCTTCCCCGGTGACTCCTCCTTTAACAGTAACCTTTTCCATTAATTCAGGTAATGTGTAAGTTCTTTTTTCCAGCAAGGTACCTAACCCTATCATCATTTCCTCTGTTAGCTGTGTTGCTTGTTCCTTCGACATTCCACCAACCTCTGAAGCTGCCGAAATCATATTTTCCAAGAGAAAACTTATAAATGCTGGTCCGCATGAGACAATATCTGATGCCGAACGTATGGACTCTTCCTCGATCTCTACAGGAGTAGAAATATGTGAGAAGATTGAATGTAATTCATCCTTATAAAAGTCAGAAACACGATCTCCGTACGTAAATAAGCTAACCCCTGAATACGCCCTATTGGTAATAGATGGAACGATTCTTGCTACTTGACAGGACGTAACATTTTGCAGCTCCTTTACAGATACTGGACTGGTGATTGAAACTAAACATTGTGTGGCATTCAGTGAGCATTGAGTTAAGATATCTTTATAATCATGAGGTTTTACACATATAAAAACCACTTCGCTATTCTTGACAACATCTTGAACAGACTCCGCAATTGTAATTTCCTTAAATTGATTTTTTATCCATTCTGCTTTTTTACGAGTACGATTGTAAATGGTTACATCATTTGCGTCGACTGCTCCACTCGAAATAAAGGCGTTAATTAACATACTCCCCATATTTCCTGTCCCAATGATTCCATAGCGCATGGAGAATCCCTCCTTTTTCGTTTACTTAATAACTTTATTCTTCAAAAATTGAATTATGAAAGGGGACTTCGTTTCTGTGATATTCATGAAAAGATATGCATGGTTATTATTAATTCCTGTATTATTAATTCTCGTGTTTTACCTGCAGAAAGATGAGCAGCAAATGGTTATTCAGGAAAGTGAGGTATCGCCAATTGTAGAAGATCGTACAGATACTGCTCCCGCTGAGCAAAATATGGTCGTTGATGTTAAAGGAGAAGTTGCTCGACCTGGTATTTATAAGCTAGAAGCTGGTCTTCGTGTTAACGATGCTATTACAATGGCTGGAGGTATGACAAAGGAAGCCGATCAGACGAGTGTTAATTTAGCTCAAAAAATTGTTGACGAAATGGTCATATTAGTGGCAAGAACTGCTTCAGAGGGTACTAATGCTTCTCCAGCTTCACCTGGGAGTGAAAGTACTGGGAAAGTAAGAATTAATCAAGCAAGTGTGGAAGAAATACAGGCTCTACCAGGAATAGGACCCTCTAAAGCAGAAGCGATCATTAAACATCGGGAAGAAAATGGTTTATTTAAAAAACCAGAAGATTTACTGGAGGTGTCGGGTATCGGAGAAAAAACACTAGAAAATATGCTGGATATGATCCTCGTACCGTGACCTGCTGGGTTTGACTGATTGCTGGATCTAACGGTAAACTTAATTCATTGAAAATGCTAGTAAGGGGAGTTTGAAAACATGGAGCGCATCTCTTGGAATCAATATTTTATTGCCCAAAGTTACCTTTTAAAATCAAGAAGTACTTGTGAACGATTAGCAGTAGGAGCAGTAATTGTAAGAGATAAACGTATGATTGCGGGAGGCTATAACGGGAGTGTCTCCGGGGGCGTCCACTGTGTGGATGAGGGCTGTTATGTGATTGATGGGCATTGTGTACGAACCATTCATGCAGAAATGAATGCACTCCTTCAGTGTGCAAAATTTGGCGTTGCGACCGAACAAGCTGAAATATATGTGTCGCATTTTCCTTGCCTCCATTGTACGAAGGCCATTATTCAAGCTGGTATCAAGGCCGTTTATTACAGCGAAGATTATCGTAACCATCCATATGCAATCGAATTACTCACGCAGGCAGGTGTGGAGATCCATAAGGTGGATCGAGATGAAAAATTGATTGATCCACAAACTATGGAAAAAGGACAACTAGTAAAGCAGCTTATACATAAGCTTGAACAAGGCGGCCATAGCCCAGAAGAATTGGGTGAGCTTAAGCAAAAGGCCGAACACCTCTTTAAAGTGAATAATAATCAACGCTCATGAAGGGAAACATCCATCTCCTAGTGTTAGCAACAGTCGGGGGAGGGATTTTATCACAAACGGCTCAACCGGTGACCTATCTCATGTTAGGAATGTTTATTGCGTGGATAGCAACATTAAGAAAGTCCTTGACCTGGATAGTCACCCTTGCCGTCTGTTTCACCTTTGGCTTCCTTTACTTTACCACACAAGTCCCCCCTCATCCTTCGACTCTATCTCCTTCTTTAGAAGGAACAATTATTTCTCCTTTATCTGAAACGGAAAGCACGATCCGTACTACATTCAAATTAGCGGAACGAGAAGACAAGGCGGTGATCGTCTATTTTAAAACAGCAGCTCTTCCAGAAGAAATAAACTATGTCCGTAAACAACTCAAATACGGTGCGTATTGTGTTGTAAATGCAGTGGTTGATTGGCCGGAGGGAGCACGAAACCCTGGTCAATTTGATTACCGGGAATACCTGAAAAATCAGCATATAGCTTATCAAATAACCTTGGACTCGCCGTCTCAAATATCCTGCAAAGGCCAGTCTATATTCCATAGTGCATTCGAAGCCAGAAAAAACTTGGTCTCTACAGTAGAGAAAGCCATGAGCCCACAAGCTTTTGCTTGGACATCTGCACTCGTTTTTGGAGATACCCAATATCTTTCCGAAGAAACTATAGAATGGTTTCGGGACTTCAGCTTATCCCATATATTAGCTATTTCCGGGCTTCATGTAGGACTTTTCTTAGGCGCGCTATTCTTGATTTTATACCGTTCTGGGTTTGCCACGGTGGAACAAGCCAGGGGAGTTGTGCTATTTATTCTTCCTGCGTACTGTTTTATTTCAGGAGCAGCCCCTCCAGTTCTAAGAGCCTGTCTTATGGCTCTCTTTCTTCTGCTCATTGCGCAATGGAAGGTTAAAGTAGCTGCCACTGATGTTCTTGCATTAGTCGCTATGTTGTTACTATTATGGAATCCTGCCTATTTCTATAATCTGGGATTTCAATTTTCGTTCATTGTCACGTTTAGCTTATTTTTGTCCTATCCACTTTTAGGCAATAACAATATATGGATTGTCTCCACACTGATCAGCTTCATCAGCCAAGCTGTCATTCTGCCCCTCCAACTGCACCACTTTTATGAATTTAACCCGCTCTCGCTAGCAGCCAATGTATTGCTTGTCCCTTATTTTTCATTTATTATCATTCCGCTTCTATTTCTTTTTGTGTTTGTATCGTTTTTTATTCCAACATGGACCTTTACGCTATCTACATTAACGGTGTCTTTACATGAAGGATTTTTAACATGGATTAAAGGTGTAAGTGAGCCGTTCAATATTCAATGGGTAGTCGGGGAGCTTCCGTTAGAATGGATTCTCGCTTATTATGCACTTCTTACGTTAATGATGATCAACTGGGTACAGAAGCGGTTGAAGAAAGCATTTCTATTTGGGTTAGGGACGGTCATTATTCTTATGAGTTACTCCATAAAACCTTATATTTCTAATCAAGGCACGGTAACGATGTTAGATGTAGGGCAAGGCGATACGTTCGTCGTGGAGCTTCCGTTTAGGGAAGGAGTGATTTTAATTGATGCAGCTGGGTCACCGGCTTTCAGTAGTAATTCCAACAGAATTGCAGATCAAGTAATCGAGCCATTTTTAAAGTCCAGAGGAATTAAGAAAATTGATGCCCTGTTGCTTTCACATATGGACCTTGATCACAGCGGCAGTGTTGATCGTTTGCAAAGTTCATTTCAAGTCGACAAGATTTATGTAAGTCCTTATCATCAAATTGATCAGAAAAGTGTAACTGTAATTCGTCAGGGAGACACCATTGTAATTGGCGGCCATAAGTTTAATGTGCTTCATCCAAGTGTAGATGAGCAAGATACAAATGAGAACTCTGTTGTCATTTATACTAAATTAGGGGGGAAATCATGGTTATTTACCGGTGATATTACGGACGCAATTGAAGAGAAGATTCTCAATGTTTACCCATCGTTAACGACAAAAGTACTCAAAGTGGGTCACCATGGCAGTGATTCGTCAACCTCTGCCAATTGGATTAATAACCTTGCTCCAAACATAGCGCTAATATCCTCAGGAGTAGACAATCGTTATGGACACCCGCATGAAGAAGTCGTGGACCGTCTCCTCGAAAAAGACGTGTTCCTGTTTAGAACAGATCTGCATGGTGCAGTACAGTATAAATTCAGTAAACAATCAGGAACGTTTTCCACATTTCTTCCGTATAATGAAGAAAATAAGAAAAGACTGCCTTAGCAGGCAGCCTTTTAGCTTTCGGTTTTTAAGTTATCGTCCAATAAATTCGAATAGTACACCTATGAAGAAGATGACGAAAAAGAAAACAAATGAGAATACGAATCCTAAACCAGAATCAATTACGTCATTCGTCTTAGACTGAATATCCTTTCTAAATTCGTTCATTGTTACCCCTCCTATATCATTTTTTATTATAAGCGAAAATATTTAAAAAATCCACATTCTTAGAAAAGGAAAATAAATATCCCTTTTCTAACAATCCTTTGCCTCTTCTAGCAAGACTTGTCACAGATAATTCTGCCCTGAGCGGTCACACTATACACATGAGGGGAACAATATCGTTTACTATCACAGCATCCGGGGCTGTGATGGTGACGTTCATATAGATGGTGCGGCGGTGTTTTTGACAGAATTGAAAATGAGCAATAAAATTAATACACGAATATACCCAATTGGGGTCGCCGCTGCACCCCTTTTTTTAGGTGGGAAGGGATCAGAGAATATGCCTAAACAGATTTACTTATTATATGGAACGGAAAGCTATCTGATACAAGAACATAAACAGAAAATTATCGAGCAGACATTAAGCCCAAAGGACCGCGACTTTAATATTTCACAATATGATTTAGAAGAAACACCAGTAGAAGATGTTGTCACTGATGCTGAAACGTTTCCTTTTTTAGGCGACAATAAGGTGGTCATCGCCTTTCATCCAACTTTTCTTAAGGCGAAACCAGACAAACTTCCTTTTGACCATAATGTAGAAGCATTGTTACAGTACATAAACAATCCTGCAGATTATTCAGTTCTGATTTTAATCGCGCCTTACGAAAAATTGGATGAGCGAAAAAAAGTGTTCAAACAGTTCAAAAAAAATGGTGAGGTACTTTCATGTCAGCCCATAAGAGAATGGGATATGGACAAGTGGATACAAAAAATTGCAAAGGACCTGCAAATCACAATTCCCGAATCAGTGTTCGAACTTTTCGCACAGGAAATAGGGACAAACCTGATGGCCTTGCGCAAGGAAATTGAAAAGCTGGCATTGCATGTAGAAAAAGGCGGGGTAGTCAGTCGAGAACTTGCGGAGAACTTACTATCGCACAGTGCTGAAGCATCAGGTCTTAAATTAGTTGATGCAGTAATGGAGAAAAATTTGGGAAGGGCTATCAGACTCTATAAAGACTTAGTAAAAGCAAATGAAGAGCCGATTGCTTTGATCGCATTATTGGCCTCTCAATTTAGAATTATTAGTCAAGTGAAGACGCTGAAGCAAAAGGGTTATGCCCAGAATCAAATGAAGAGTTATGTGAAGGCCCATCCATTTGTGATAAAAATGGCTTTAAAAAGGGAGAGGGCTTTTACCAACGAGGAGTTGAACGAAATTATCCAGCAGCTTGCAGAAACAGATTACATCATGAAACAGGGGCAAATGGATAAGGAGCTGGCGTTTGAAATGTTATTATATCAACTCATAAATATTAAAAACCACGAAATGGTATAAGGAAAGCCTTCAGGAGAAAACCTGAAGGCTTTTATTCGGTAAAATTTCAAAAATAAAAACGATCCTGAATCCAGGATCGCATGTTGGTCATAAAAAACGTTTAGACGATTAGCTGGCGTTAACTAATTTGGACAGGCGTGATTTTTTACGGTTACCATTGTTTTTATGAAGGGCACCGCGTTGGACCGCCTTGTCAATTTTCTTAACGGCTGTCGTAAGAGCTTGTTTAGCATTATCCGTATCATTGCTTTCTACAAGCTTCTCAACACGTTTAATCGCTGTACGCATGTCAGATTTGAATGCTGCATTTAATGAACGGGCATCATCATTAACACGTACGCGTTTTTTAGCTGATTTAATATTAGGCATGGTTTCACCTCCCAGGTAAAAACATAAAACTCATTCATATCGAACAAGAGACATTTTACCAAAGCAAGTCCTTGTTTTCAATAGATTTCTAACGGATGATTTGCATAGTATCTATTCATATAGGGGAAAATGGGCAAAAGGAGGTCGTGAAAATGGCTATAGAAGAACGATTTTCAGTACGAACTGACCTGGCTTTAGAGGCCCATGAAATGAATGTGGAATCTGACCCTGCACAAAAAGGTCATGATGGTGTAGATGTTACAGAGGAACAACTTGATGATATTAAACTGACCTTTGTCCAAGTAGATCCCGAAGGTGCAGAAAGGATCGGCAAAAAGGCAGGGAATTATATAACGATCGAATCACAGGCTATTCGTAAGCAGGATACAAAGATGCAGGTGGAAGTATCCACTTGTTTATCTAAACAAATAAAAAAACTGTTAGCTGACAATAAAATTAAAGATACAGACCGCTGCTTGATTGTCGGTTTAGGCAATCACCGAGTAACACCTGATGCCATTGGTCCTTTCGCAATAGATGAGTTGGTCGTTACCAGTCATTTGTTTGAATTGCAGCCTGAAACAGTGGCAGAAGGATACCGCAATGTATCGGCAGTAACTCCTGGAGTCATGGGAATAACAGGCATTGAGACAAGCGATATGATTCATGGAATCATTCATGAGACGAATCCGGATTTTGTTATTGCGATCGATGCGCTCGCTTCCCGCTCTATCAACAGGCTTAATGCAACAATTCAGTTATCTGATACAGGGATCCATCCAGGATCTGGTGTAGGTAATAAACGCAAGGAAATCAGTAAGGAAACATACGGTATTCCGGTTTTTTCCATAGGAGTTCCAACGGTCGTTGATGCTGTTACGATTACGAACGATGCGATAGATTATGTGCTTAAACACTTTGGCAGGGAATGGAGGCAGAAGGATCGTCCATCAAACGCTTTATCTCCTGCCCTCAATCCTTTTGAAAAAAGAAAACAGCTGACAGAAGATGATCTTCCAAGTGAAGAGCAGAGTCAGGCAGTCCTAGGAATGCTCGGAACCTTGAAAGAATCGGAAAAAAGACAGCTTATTAAAGAAGTATTAACACCGCTTGGACATAATTTAATGGTCACTCCAAAAGAAGTCGACTCATTTGTTGAAGATATGGCCCATGTGGTTTCTGCCGGAATTAACGGTGCTTTACATCCGGTAATAGAAGATGGCGACGCCCAATCTTATACTAAATTTTAATATTCATTAGAGATTTCGTTCTATGATTCCTCTCTCTAACATACCATTTACTAGAGTTTAAAATAGGGAGAGGATCAGAGCGATGTCACCGATCAAAAAACATCCAAAAAACGGTCGAAATTACATAAAACGCTGGTCTAAGTGGCTTGTCTTATCATTAGTCATTTTGTTGCTATTATTTATTGGGATCGGTATTCTTACCGGGGCCAAAACGACGTATCGCCTTTATTCGGAAACCATTCAAAACTTTACTACCCAGTTAGAAGGCAGTGACTTCTTATACTTGTTTGAAATGGAAAATAAAATTTATGCCAATGCTCATCCGGAAGGGGCAGACTTGCCAAGTCTTTCGCATTTATCGTTTCAAATGCTGACGAGCGTGACCCCAAAAGACCCACGAAGTCTGCTAGGTCGTGAAATACCAGGATTGTCTTCCTACAATAGTGAAATTATTATTGCCGGGGAAGGAACCAATTACACAAACTTGCCGGTCGAATCAACGCCACCACTAGATGTCGTTCTACGTGACAGAGATGCTGTGGAACCTGAACAAAAAGAGGAGACGGACCCGCCTCCGAAAATAGAGAATAAACCAAGTACGGGAGAGCGTGATGTTGTTTTTATTTATTCTTCCCACAATCGAGAGTCCTTTTTACCGCATTTGCCTGAAGGTACGGAGGAAGCTTATCACGATGAAGTTAATATTACTAAAGTAGGGGAGCGGCTTGCAAAAGGGCTCGAAGCTAATGGAATTGGTACAAAGGTTAACCAAAAAGATATTATGAAGGCAGCGAGTGAGCAAGGAATTGGCTCGTATAGCGCTTCAAGAAACGTTGTAGAAGCAGCTTTGGCTTCAACCAAGGAGATCAAATACACATTTGATCTACACCGGGATAGTATGCCGAGAGATGTAACGACAACTACAATCGATGGGGAAACCTATGCTAAGGTCATTTTCGTAGTCGGTGCAGAACATAAAGATTATGAGGAAAATTTAAAGGTCGCTACAGAACTTCATAAAAGGATTAAAAAGCAGTATCCAACACTTAGCCGTGGTGTCATCACCAAGAAAGGAAGCGGCGTTAACGGAGTATATAACCAGGATTTATCAGATAAAGCCGTGTTAATTGAATTTGGCGGGAAACATAACAGTCTTGATGAGGCGTACCGGACAGCAGATGCAATGGCAGAAGTGTTTAGTGATTACTACTGGCAGCAAGCGGAAAAAGTTTCAACAGATTCATAATCAGGGGAGGAACTGTATGAAGTGGCTTACGATCTTACTGCTTTGTATGTTATTATTCGCAGCCGGTGCTCTGTATGGAACGAGCCAATCCGTAACCGAATCAGATTCTGCTGAAGAAACAACTTTGGAATTTGGAAAGTCGTGCAATTCTGAGATAGCTGAAGAAGAAGCCCCCTTCATTGTTGATGTAGCAGTAGGGGCGGCAAAGGGAGTGGGGGCAGGTTTTGATTTAGTACTAATGTTTGTGTCGGATTTTGTGAAAACCTAATATCGATTAAAGCCGTCCAAGATGGGCGGCTTTGTTTTATGCTGGACACAATGTGCCGTTCTTAGTCGAACTTCTTCTGTCTTTGGTTTAGCCGAACTACCTCTAGCATCTCCCTGCACTCCCAGCTTTTGTTCTTTGCATTGAATATTCGTGCGCCTATTGCTATAATCAGGCTAGTTGACTGCGTGTGAAATTAGTAGGAGTGATGAAGTTGACAAGTCAATCTAGACAGGAAAGAGTCCGTAACTTTTCGATTATTGCCCATATTGATCATGGGAAATCGACGTTAGCTGACAGGATTCTTGAAAAAACAAGAGCTTTAACACAAAGAGAAATGAAAGAACAATTTTTAGATGCAATGGATCTTGAACGCGAACGGGGCATAACCATAAAACTTAATGCTGTTCAATTGAACTATACATCCAATGATCAACAGGATTATACGTTTCACCTAATAGACACCCCTGGACATGTCGATTTTACATACGAAGTGTCCCGCAGCCTCGCTGCATGTGAAGGAGCCATATTAGTTGTTGATGCTGCTCAGGGAATTGAAGCCCAGACATTAGCAAACGTATATTTAGCCTTGGAGAACGACTTGGAAATAATCCCGGTTATTAATAAAATTGATCTTCCTGGCGCAGATCCAGAGAGGATTAAGCAAGAGATCGAAGATGTGATCGGTATCGATGCTTCAGATGCCATCTTAGCATCAGCGAAAGAAGGGGTAGGGATAGATGAAATTCTAGAGCGAATCGTAACGGATATCCCTGCCCCCGAAGGGAATGGGAAGGATCCACTTAAAGCCCTTATTTTTGACTCGCTGTACGACTCGTATCGTGGAGTGGTGGCTTATACTTGTGTACGTGAGGGCTCTGTGAAAGTTGGAGATAAAATTAGGATGATGGCAACAGGGAAAGAATTTGAAGTAAATGAGGTCGGTGTTTTCAGACCGACACCAACATCCTTAAATGAACTTCATGTAGGTGATGTAGGATATTTAACAGCATCTATAAAAAATATTGGTGATTCGCGAGTAGGGGATACGATTACCTTAGCTGATCGACCAGCGGAAACTCCATTGCCGGGTTATAAAAAAATGAACCCAATGGTATTCTGCGGGCTGTACCCAGTGGATGCTAACAATTATAATGACTTAAGAGATGCGCTTGAGCGCTTGGAGTTAAACGATTCATCACTTCAATATGAAGCAGAAACCTCCCAAGCCCTGGGATTCGGCTTCCGTTGCGGGTTTTTGGGAATGCTTCACATGGAGATTATTCAAGAACGGATTGAGCGTGAATACAAGATTGATCTGATTACGACAGCTCCAAGTGTAATTTATAAGGTCGCCTTAACGGATGGAGAAGAAATTGAAGTAGATAATCCGTCTATGATGCCTGATAATCAAAAGCTTGAGGATGTTCAGGAACCGTTTGTTAAAGCAACTATTATGGTGCCCAACGATTATGTAGGGCCTGTAATGGAAATTTGCCAGCGCAAACGCGGGAATTTTATGGACATGCAATATCTTGATGATAATCGGGTGAATGTGGTCTACGAAATTCCATTGTCTGAAATTGTGTATGATTTCTTTGATTCGTTGAAGTCACAGACGAAAGGTTATGCTTCATTTGATTATGAGTTGATTGGTTATCGAACATCCAATCTTGTAAAAATGGATATTTTGCTAAATGGTGATACCATCGATGCTCTTTCTTTCATCGTTCACCGTGACTTTGCCTATGACCGTGGTAAGATTATTGCTGAAAAGTTAAAAAAACTCATTCCGCGTCAACAATTTGAAGTGCCTGTCCAGGCGGCTATCGGCAATAAAATTGTTGCTCGTACTACAATTAAAGCGATGAGAAAAAATGTATTATCCAAATGTTATGGCGGTGACATCTCTCGTAAGCGTAAACTTCTTGAAAAACAAAAAGAAGGGAAAAAACGTATGAAGATGGTCGGTTCTGTAGAAGTACCGCAGGAAGCATTTATGTCTGTATTAGAAATTAATGATGATTAATAAGAGCAGGTAAAGACCGCAGGAGGCCACTTCTTGCGGTTTTCCTTATGAAAGGTGGAACACCATGACAATCTCCTCCGCATATATTCACATTCCTTTTTGCCAACAGATCTGTCATTATTGTGACTTTACGAAGTTCTTTTATAATGAACGATTAGCAGATGAGTACTTAGACGCTCTTTATCAAGAGATACACGCATACATTCCCGGTGAGAAAGCCAAAGTGAGGACGATTTTTGTTGGTGGAGGAACGCCAACCGTAGTTACTCTCAATCAGCTGGAAAAACTATTGAGCATGATTGATGAGCACTTTGACATTCCAGCGTGTGAAGAATACACGTTCGAAGCTAATCCTGGAGATTTGGACTTCGAGAAAGTGAAACTTCTTAAAGCTTTCGGCGTTAATCGAATTTCGTTAGGCGTTCAGGTTTTTGATGATGACATGCTTGAAAAAATCGGCAGGGTACATCGTGTCAAAGATGTGTATACGAATGTTGACCGTCTCATCCAAGCAGGCCTTACGAATATTAGTATTGATTTGATGTATGCCTTACCGGGACAAACAGTGGGAGCATTTGAGGAAACAATTGACGAGGCTCTCCAATTCGGACTTCCGCACTATTCATCTTACTCGCTTCAAATTGAACCAAAGACAGTTTTTTATCAACGGTATAAGAAAGGAACACTCGTAAAACCTCCTGAAGATGATGAGGCAGAAATGTATGAGTTGCTGCAAAGGAAGCTTGCGAGTCAGGGGATCGACCAGTATGAAATAAGCAATTTTGCTAAGCCTGGTTTTGAGAGTAAGCATAATTTGACATACTGGAATAATGAGTATTACTACGGCATTGGAGCAGGGTCCCATGGCTACATGCCAGGCAAACGTACAATAAACATCCGTCCTTTACCGGCATACGTGAAACAAGCAATGGCAAATGGCCGCCCTATTCTGCATGAAGAGCCGGTAGGACTGAAAGAGCAAATGGAAGAAGAGATGTTTCTAGGTTTACGTAAAGTAAGCGGTGTTTCTTTAGCACGTTTTGAAGCTAAATACTTCCGCACTATTGATGAAGTATTTAAAGATGCCGTACCTGCATTAAAACAACGCGGACTCTTGGCAGAGGGTGATGGCTTCCTTTGGTTAACAGATAAAGGGAAAATCCTAGGGAATGAGGTATTTCAGGAATTTTTACTGGATTCGTGAAAAATCAAAGGAAATTCGTTGACATCTCAACACCCTTTTGATAATTTATTATTAGATTTAGCACTCACTTAATTCGAGTGCTAACAGAGGTGATCATCGATGTTAACTGATAGACAATTGTTAATCTTGCAAGTGATTATTGATGATTTCATCCTGACTGCTCAGCCGGTTGGCTCGCGGTCAATTTCAAAAAAAGAAGCTGTAACCTATAGTTCAGCCACCATACGTAATGAAATGGCAGACCTTGAGGAAATGGGGTACCTTGAAAAAACCCATTCCTCATCGGGACGGGTACCATCAGAGAAAGGTTATCGCTTTTATGTCGATCATCTTTTATCTCCACTGCGATTGTCTAATGGAGAGATAAAAACGATCAGAGAAGCATTTAAGGACCGTATGATGGAATTCGAACGGGTCGTGCAGAAATCAGCCGGGATCTTATCGGATATGACTAATTATACGTCGATCATTCTCGGTCCCGAAGTATTCGAAACAAAGTTGAAGCAACTGCAGATTGTACCGCTCAATGGACAGTCTGCGATCGCGATTTTAGTGACGAATACAGGTCATGTGGAACACAGAGCTTTCAATGTTCCTGTTGAAATGAAGCCAGCTCAGCTTGAAAAAATGGTCAATATCTTAAATGATCGTTTGCGCGATGTTCCATTAGTTCATTTGCATGAAAAACTCCAACTTGAAGTTCGGGAGTTAGTCAAGGAGCATATGGATGAGCAGGCATTCAGGTATATGCAAGCTGCATTGATGGATGAACAGCCAGCTAAGCTTTATATTGGAGGAAAAACCAATATACTTACACAGCCTGAATTTAAGGACCTTGAGAAAGTACGTTCGCTCTTTGCTACAATCGAGCAGGAAAATGAAATGGCAGATTTGCTGAGATCAGGCGACCAGGGTCTTCATGTACGTATAGGGCATGAGAATCCTTTTGATGCTATGCAAAACTGCAGCCTGATCACGGCAAGCTATACTCTTGGAAATGAGCAGGTAGGGACGATTGCTTTGCTTGGTCCAACACGTATGGAGTACAATCGGGTGATTTCATTGTTAAGTGTTTTATCCAAGCATATGACAGAAACGTTTAAAGGGTGGTATTGATACCTTTAAGTTATGTATGGATGATGGGATGAAAGGCTCCCATCGCTTCTTTTTGTCTGTTGCTTTTTAGGACGGGCAGGGGCGACCATCTAATTGTCAGCACAAAGAATTTAAATCTGGCCGCCTTTGCTTTTCTTCGGATATTTTTTCATGTTATAGTCAATAACGGTAAATAAGAATCAAGGAGGTGAAAGTCGTGGAAGAGAAAGATCAGCAAGAACAAGAAATTATTGAACCAGAAACTGATGAACAAGCAGTTGAATTTGATAGGGAACAGTCAGAGACTGAGGAATCTTCTGATGAGCTGGCTCAGATTAAGCAAGAGAAAGAGGAAGCTCAGAACCGTTTGCTCAGACTTCAGGCTGATTATGATAATTTTCGCCGCCGAACTTCAAAAGAAAGAGAAGCGGACAGAAAATATAGATCTCAATCAATCGTTGAAGAGCTAATCCCGGTCCTTGATAACTTTGAAAGAGCTTTGCAAGTCGAAGTGGATGGGGATGCGGCCCAGAACTTTGCGAATGGAATGAAAATGGTGTACGACCAATTCCAAGCTGCTCTTGAAAAAGAGGGTGTGGAGGAAATCCCGGCTCAAGGGGAAGAGTTTGATCCGAATTTACATCAAGCAGTGATGCAAGTTGAGGACGACAACTTTGAGTCTAATGTAGTTGTAGAGCAACTGCAAAAAGGCTATCGTTTAAACGATCGGGTTATCCGCCCGGCTATGGTAAAAGTAAATCAATAAATTGTTAAGATAATTTGTTAGAGGAGGATACACTACTATGGGTAAAATTATTGGTATTGACTTAGGTACTACAAACTCTTGTGTGGCAGTAATGGAAGGCGGGGAAGCGAAAGTAATCCCTAACCCGGAAGGAAACCGCACAACGCCATCTGCTGTTGCATTTAAAAATGGTGAACGTCAGGTAGGTGAAGTAGCCAAGCGTCAGGCAATCACCAACCCAAACACAATTCTTTCTGTTAAACGTCATATGGGTACTGATTATAAAGTTGAAGTGGAAGGTAAAGAATACACTCCACAAGAAATTTCTGCTGCTATTCTTCAGTACATTAAGGGTTATGCTGAAGACTACCTTGGTGAAACAGTAGAGAAGGCTGTTGTAACTGTTCCTGCATACTTCAATGACGCGGAACGTCAAGCTACCAAAGACGCTGGTACAATTGCCGGTCTTGAAGTAGAACGTATTATCAATGAGCCTACAGCAGCTGCACTTGCGTACGGAATTGATAAAGAAGACCAGGATCAAACAATTTTAGTTTATGACCTTGGTGGCGGTACGTTTGACGTATCTATCCTTGACATTGGTGAAGGTACATTTGAAGTTGTAGCTACAGCTGGTGACAACCGCCTTGGTGGGGATGACTTTGACGAAGTGATCATGGACCACATGGTAGCAGAGTTCAAGAAAGAGAATGGAATTGACCTTTCACAAGACAAAATGGCTAAACAGCGCCTGAAAGATGCTGCTGAAAAAGCTAAAAAAGATCTTTCCGGTGTAGCTCAAACACAAATTTCTCTACCATTTATTACTGCTGGCGAAGCTGGACCGCTACACTTAGAAATGAATCTAACTCGTGCGAAATTCGAAGAGCTTGCTTCTGATCTAATTGAACGTTCCATGAAGCCAACTCGCCAGGCAATGAAAGATGCTGGCATGAGCTCAAGCGATATTCATAAAGTACTTCTTGTCGGTGGTTCCACTCGTATCCCAGCTGTACAAGAAGCGATTAAGAAAGAGGTAGGAAAAGATCCTTCCAAAGGGGTTAACCCGGATGAAGTTGTAGCACTTGGTGCGTCTATTCAAGGTGGAGTACTGCAAGGGGACGTTAAAGATGTAGTTCTTCTTGATGTAACACCACTGTCACTAGGCATTGAAACAATGGGGTCTGTTACAACAAAACTAATTGAACGTAACACAACCATTCCTACAAGTCATTCTCAAGTGTTCTCTACTGCGGCTGACAATCAAACAGCTGTTGATATCCATGTCCTTCAAGGTGAACGCGAAATGGCTCAGGACAACAAAACACTTGGACGCTTCCAGCTGACTGATATTCCGCCAGCTCCGCGTGGTGTTCCTCAAATCGAAGTAAGTTTCGATATTGATGCGAACGGTATTGTCAATGTACGTGCCAAAGACATGGGTACGAACAAAGAACAATCCATCACAATCAAGTCTTCTTCCGGCCTTTCTGATGAAGAAGTAGAAGATATGGTACGTCAGGCTGAAGAGAATGCGGAGGAAGATAAGAAGAAACGTGAAGCGATTGAACTTCGTAACGAAGCTGATCAGCTTATCTTCACGACAGACAAAACGATCAAGGATCTTGAAGATAAAGTAAGCGATGAAGAAAAGCAAAATGCCGAAACAGCTAAAGAAGAGCTTCAAACAGCTCTTGAAGGCGAAGATCTTGATCAAATTAAAGAGAAAAAAGAAGCACTGCAAGAGCAGGTTCAAAACTTATCTGTTAAGCTTTATGAACAAGCACAGCAGCAAGCAGAAGCTGCTCAGGGTGAACAGTCAGATGCTGAAGAAGATGTAGTTGACGCTGACTACGAGGAAGTAAACGAAGACGAAAATAAAAAGTAAGCAGCTTGAAAGAAAAGTCAAAGTCAGGATCTTCTTGACTTTGACTTTTTTCACGTATGTCTTAATAATGAACTATTTGCTTAAAACTGAACTAGAATGTTAATATAAATCTTATGTAATAGCGCCTGGGAGAGTGATCAACAAGTGAGTAAACGTGATTATTATGAAGTGCTAGGTGTATCGAAGGATGCTTCTCAACAGGAAATTAAGAAGGCCTATCGTAAACTAGCACGTAAATATCACCCAGATGTCAGTGAAGAAGAAAATGCATCTGATAAATTTAAAGAAGCCAAAGAAGCTTATGAAACTTTGAGTGACCAACAAAAACGTACACAATATGACCAATTTGGTCATGCTGGTCCGCAAGGTCAAGGATTTGGCGGTTTCGGAGGCGGCGGTGAAGACTTCGGCGGCTTCGGCGATATTTTCGATATGTTCTTCGGCGGAGGGGGGCGTCGGCGTGACCCTAACGCTCCACGCAAAGGGGCCGACCTCCAGTATTCTATGACGCTTCAGTTCGAGGAAGCCATTTTTGGAAAGAGTACAGATGTTGAGATTCCTGTCGAGGAAACGTGTGATACATGTGAGGGGTCGGGTGCTAAGCCTGGCACTTCTCCTGAAACTTGTTCACACTGTCAGGGAAGCGGACAGATTAATCAAGAGCAAAACACACCATTTGGCCGTGTTGTGAACCGAAGAGTGTGTCATCATTGTCAAGGAACCGGACAGATCGTTAAAGATAAATGTAATACTTGTGGTGGAGATGGCCGTGTAACGAAACGAAACAAAATACACATCGATATTCCTGCAGGTATTGACGAGGGACAGCAAATTCGTGTGCCTGGCAAAGGAGAAGCTGGTGTAAACGGCGGTCCTGCTGGGGATCTGTTCGTTGTGATTCGTGTGCAGCAGCATGAATTTTTTGAGCGCGAACAGGACCACATCTTTTGTGAAATCCCGTTAACATTTGCCCAAGCTGCCCTAGGTGATGAAATTGAAGTGCCGACTGTGCATGGAAAAGTTAAACTTAAGGTGCCGGCTGGAACTCAAACAGGTAAGACGTTCCGTTTGAAAGATAAAGGTTCTCCAAATGTCCATGGCCGTGGCCATGGAGATCAGCACGTCAAGATGCGTGTCATTACACCAAAGAATTTGACAGACCGTCAGCGTGAGCTGATTAGGGAATTTAGTGAAATCAGTGGTAATGAAGTAACGGAAGAGCAGCATGGTAATTTTTTTGAACGAATGAAACGTGCATTTAAAGGTGAATGAGGCTGTTAATGAAAGAGTGTCTGGACGTGGATAAATCGGTAGCTTGTGAATACTACCTGTGCCAAAGTTCCTGGCACTCTTTTTGTACATAATCCTAAAAAAGTGAGTTGATCAATATGAAGTGGTCGGAAGTTTGTATTCACACCACCAATGAAGCCATTGAACCCGTTTCGAACATCTTGCATGAGTCAGGGGCAAGCGGTGTAGTGATAGAAGATCCTCAGGATATGAACCAAGAGGAAACGGGATTTGGTGAAATCTATGAACTGAATCCAGAAGATTATCCTGAGGAAGGAGTCTATGTTAAGGCCTATCTGCCAGTCAATAGCTTTTTATCTGAAACGGTTGATGCGATCAAACAATCGGTAAATAATTTAAAGATATTTGACATTGACATTGGCCATAATGATGTAACCCTTACCGAAATTCATGAAGAAGACTGGGCTACAGCCTGGAAGAAATATTATAAACCAGTAAAGATTTCTGAAAAGATTACAATTATCCCTACATGGGAAGACTATACCCCTGTACAAAGTGATGAGTTAATAATCGAAATGGATCCTGGAATGGCATTCGGAACAGGGACGCATCCCACCACAGTCTTGAGCTTGCAAGCTCTTGAACAGTATTTAACGAAAGGTGACATTGTTCTCGATGTAGGGTCAGGCTCAGGGGTGCTGAGCGTAGCTTCTGTACTGCTAGGTGCTGACCATGTCCATGCATTCGATCTTGATGAAGTGGCCGTGAAAAGTACAATGAATAACGCTGAATTAAATCAAGTGGCACATCAGGTAACATCGACTAAAAATAATCTTTTACAAGGTGTTACTATTGAACCAGGCTTAATTGTATCGAATATACTGGCGGAAATTATTGTCCAATTTGTAGATGACGCCTACCGTCTGCTGCAGCCAAATGGTTATTTTATCACTTCAGGAATCATTGAGGGAAAGAAGGAATTGGTAAAAAATCGGCTTCAGAAGGCTGGGTTTGAGGTCATTGAGACGAACAGAATGGAAGATTGGATTTCTATTATTGCTAAAAAGCCGGATATAAGGTGATTGATGATGCAGCGTTATTTTGTAGATCGAACCAGTTGGGAAGATGAAGGCGTTGCCATTACAGGAAACGATGTCCATCATATGACAAGAGTCATGAGAATGCAGGAAGGGGATACTTTTATTTGTGTTCATCCTGATCATGGCCCAGCTCTATGCGAGATCGATAAGATCAACGCAGGCGAGAAGGTGTCAGGTACTGTCAGGGAATGGCTTGCGGAAAATAAAGAACTACCCGTAAGAGTTACAATCGTTCAGAGTCTTGGTAAAGGGGATAAACTTGAACAGGTTGTTCAAAAAGGGACGGAACTTGGAGCTTACGATTTTATTCCTTTTGAAGCGGAGCGTTCGGTTGCAAAGTGGGACGCAAAAAAAGCAAAGAAGAAGGTTTCCAGGCTCGAAAAAATCGCCAAAGAAGCGAGCGAACAATCTGAACGATCCAGCATTCCCGAAATATCTGATGTTATGGCTATGACAGCTCTGATCAAAAAGAGCCATCAGTATGACGTGAAACTGATCGCCCATGAAGAAGAAGCACGATCTGGAAACCATCACTCATTGGCAGATCAGTTACAGCGAGTAACCAGAGGAAAGAGGGTGATTGTTGTATTTGGACCAGAGGGTGGATTTACATCTGAAGAAGCGGAACAACTCTTGTCGGCAGACTTCCATCCGGTACGATTAGGACCGAGAATATTGCGAATGGAAACCGCTCCGCTATATTTTCTATCTAGTTTATCCTATCAACTAGAAGAACAATAATGGACATTTTATAAAAGCCCTTTCATGCTGCTCGCTTTTTTGAAAGCGACATGCTATTATAAGGTAGATGTACGGACAACTAAACGAAGGGATGAACTCTATGGGACAAAATTTAGCAAAAATGATAGATCATACACAGCTCAAACCAGATACTTCCAAAGATAAGATTACCGAGATTTGCCATGAAGCAAAAGAATATGATTTTATGTCGGTCTGTGTAAATCCTTACTGGGTGGAATACAGTTCACAATTACTACAAGGTACAGATGTAAGGGTATGTACAGTTATTGGGTTTCCTCTAGGGGCGACAACGACAGAGACAAAAGTGTTTGAAACACGCCAGGCTATTAAGAATGGTGCTACAGAAGTGGACATGGTGATCAATGTTGGCGAATTGAAATCAGGAAATACAGAAGCTGTCCAGGCTGATATTGAAGCTGTTGTAAATGAAGCCAAAGGTAAAGCCTTAGTAAAGGTTATTATTGAGACTTCTCTGCTGAGTGATGAAGAAAAAGTTACAGCTTCACAGTTAACTAAAGATGGCGGAGCGGATTTCGTTAAAACCTCAACAGGTTTCTCAGGTGGTGGCGCAACGGTTGAAGATGTCAGCCTGATGCGCAAAACTGTCGGTCCGGATTTAGGTGTAAAAGCTTCTGGCGGAGTACGTGATTACGAAGGAGCACGAGCTGTCATTGAAGCAGGAGCAACTCGTATTGGGGCAAGCGCAGGTATCGCCATCATCAACGGAGGCACTGGAACATCTGATTATTAGAGTGTGAAAGCTGGTTGCGATAAAGCAAGCAGCTTTTTTAATTGAAAGCTGAAGGCGAGATACTTCATGAAAAGGTAGGACCTGCTATTCAAATCAGGAAATTTAAAAAAATAACTTTTGAGTTGTAACAAGTTAAAAATTCCGCTCTGCTTTGAGGAATCGGCGATTTGAAGCAGAAGGAGCACCTAAGTTTCAAGAGATTTTAAAACATATGATTAATAAAAAAGTTGACCATAAATGACCTATATAATATAATTGTCGAAGGTGTGGGAGTTCTCTACACTATATAGAAACAGTTTTTTTGCTTTGGAGGGAGGGAAATAGCATGTCAAAAACAACTCGCGTCCGTAAAAACGAGTCTCTTGAAGATGCTCTTCGTCGCTTCAAGCGCGATGTATCGAAAAGCGGTGCATTATCAGAATATCGTAAGCGTGAATATTACGATAAGCCTAGCGTACGCCGTAAGAAAAAGTCTGAGGCCGCTAGAAAGCGCAAGTGATTAAAAGAGGGTGTTAAGTAGATGTCAATTCTAGAACGTCTTAACCAGGATATGAAGGCCGCGATGAAAGCAAGGGATAAGAAGACCCTTGGAGTCATTCGTATGGTTAAAGCTTCGATGCAAAACGAGGCGATTAAACTGGGTGAAGATCTATCAGAAGAAGAAGAACTGACTGTTTTATCTCGCGAGGTGAAACAGAGGAAAGATTCCCTCCAAGAGTTTAAAGAAGCTGGACGCGAAGATCTTGTAGAAGGACTTAATGAAGAAATTGAGATTTTACAAGTATACATGCCGAAACAGCTTACAGAAGAAGAACTTGAACAAATCGTTCAAGAAACAATTGAAGAAGTAGGGGCTTCATCTAAGAGCGACATGGGGAAAGTCATGAGTGCTGTGATGCCAAAGGTAAAAGGTAAAACAGAAGGCTCAAAGGTGAATAAACTCGTACTTAAGCAATTATCTTAAAAGATAAAGGTCTCTCTTAATAAAAAAGAGGGACCTTTTGTATTTTATGAAACTTCTTACATAGGTATCCCGTATAATTAATAAGCAGTGTGCCAGCGCGAGGAGGTGAATTGTTTGAAATGGGTTAATCGTTCTCTATTGATGATGAGCATGCTCCTTATCCTGTGTTTTATTAGTGATCATGTGAAAGCTGAAGGAGAAGGCCAGCTGGTTTATGTGATCCCAGTCGAAAATACAGTTGAAAGCGGCATGGTTTCTTTCCTTGAACGTACAACAGATGAAGCCATTGAAAAAGGAGCAGATCATATCATATTTGAAATTGATACACCTGGAGGTAGGGTGGACGCTGCTGGAGACATTGGCGAGCTTCTTGCCGGTTTAGATATTTCAAATACGGCCTTTGTAGCCAGTCGGGCATATTCGGCAGGTTCGTATATTGCCCTTAGTGCTGATCAAATTTATATGAAGCCCCAAGCCACGATGGGTGCCTCAGGTGTGATTAATTCAGATGGAACGGCTGCTGATAAGAAAGCACAGTCAGCGTGGATTTCAGCAATGGTTTCGGCTGCCGAGGCAAACGGCCGTGATCCTTTATATGCCAGGGCCATGGCAGATAGCAGTGTGAATCTATCTGAGTATGGAGCAGCTAAAGGAGAATTTTTGACACTAGGGCCTGAAGATGCTGTGGAAGTCGGTTATGCGGAAGGTATTGTGAAGGATCGGATTCAACTACTTCACGAAATTGGCATGAGCGATGCCAAGGTAGTTGAAACGAGTCCGACTCTGGCCGAAAATTTTGCACGCTTTCTTACCCATCCGATTGTTATACCCATATTATTATCAATTGCCAGTATCGGTCTTGTGGTTGAGTTATACTCTCCTGGTTTTGGTATTCCTGGGATCATGGGAGCATTGTCCTTAGTGCTTTTCTTTTACGGGCATGTCGTTGCAGGGCTTGCAGGTTATGAAGCTATTGTCTTGCTGATCTTAGGGGTCGGCCTGATTGTAGCTGAACTATTTCTGCCTGGAGGCATAGCTGGAATAGCAGGGGTAGCAGCCGTTGTAGCGTCATTGATGATGTCATCTGCAGATATAGGCCATATGGCGATGAGCATCGGAATTGCGCTGCTATTAACGATTGTAGTCTCGATCATACTTATAAAAACGATCGGATTTGAGCGAGGTTTTTTCCGACACGTTATTCTTAATGATTCCACCTCGGCTGAAAAAGGTTATGTTTCAACTGTGAACCGTCTTGAACTGATTGGGCTGAAAGGAGAGACAATTACTCCTCTAAGACCTTCCGGCACCGCTCTCATTGATGAGGAGCGTATGGATGTGGTGTCAGAAGGTAGTTTCATCGCTGCTAATCAGCAGGTTAAAATTGTGAAAATCGAAGGTGCCAGAATTGTTGTTCGTCAAGAAAACTAAAATTGTAAAAGGGGAGTAATAAATGAGCTTACAAGAACTTATGCCAATTATTATCATTGGAATTATCATTATTGTTATAGCCGTGCTATTTACATTCATACCCGTGATGTTATGGATCAGTGCCCTGGCTGCAGGTGTAAAGGTAAGTATTTTTACATTAGTGGGTATGCGGTTAAGGAGAGTTATTCCATCAAGAGTCATTAATCCGATGATTAAAGCGCACAAAGCAGGAGTTAATGTAGACACGAACCAATTAGAAAGTCATTATCTTGCAGGTGGTAATGTTGACAGAGTGGTGAATGCATTGATCGCTGCTCAACGTGCAAATATAGAACTCAGCTTTGAGCGCTGTGCAGCCATTGACCTTGCAGGCCGTGATGTGCTTGAGGCTGTACAAATGAGTGTAAATCCGAAGGTGATTGAAACTCCATTCATCGCCGGGGTAGCTATTGATGGGATTGAAGTAAAAGCAAAAGCGCGTATTACGGTTCGTGCTAATATTGATCGCCTAGTGGGTGGTGCTGGAGAGGATACAGTTATCGCTCGAGTTGGTGAAGGTATCGTTTCTACCATAGGTTCCAGTGTGAACCATAATAAAGTTTTGGAAAATCCTGATCGGATTTCACAAAATGTATTAGGAAAAGGGCTTGATGCAGGTACTGCATTTGAAATATTATCAATCGATATCGCTGATATTGACATTGGTAAAAATATTGGTGCCATTTTGCAGACAGATCAGGCAGAAGCAGACAAAAATATTGCTCAGGCGAAAGCTGAAGAGCGTCGTGCAATGGCTATTGCCCAAGAACAAGAGATGCGGGCACGTGTGCAGGAGATGCAGGCTAAGGTGGTTGAATCAGAAGCAGAAGTACCTCAGGCGCTGGCCGAAGCACTACGTTCAGGCAAAATGGGCGTTATGGATTACATGAATTATCAAAACATAAATGCTGATACAGATATGAGACAAACCTTAGGTGACATGTCTGATCAGGAGAATGAGGAACAATAATTTTCCTAATCTTATAAAGGAGAATGGATATGGAAAATATTCTGGAATTAATATTTAGTAATTTTCTCGTCGTTGCGGCTGTGATCGGCGGGATCATTAGCTTTTTCACTGGTTTAAATAAAAACAAAGAAGGGAAAGGTTCGCCGGTGTCTTCACCCACTACGCCAAGCGAACCTTCAGCATCACCCGAGCGGGCGGAGAAGCCAGTTTTTGACCGAACGGATGAAAATATACCGAACAGCCAGGAGCATACCCGTAACTACTACGATGAAAAACAAAAGCGTCAAGAAGAATTGATGGAATATCAGAAGAATCGGGGCCAGTATCCCATTCCTTCTACTCAGACCGGCTCTGAGTCAATGTATGATCCAAATGGGATACAAGTCGAATATGGCAAGGAAAGAAAAAATGCAATTCGTTATTCCAGACAATGGAACAAACAGAAATTGGCTGACGGTATCATAATGTCAGAAATACTTGGTGCGCCCAGAGCATACAAGCCACATCGTTCAAATCCCAGAAAAAGATAAAAAAACGCACGAATTGTAGTGATACAATTCGTGCGTTTTTCGTATGTATAAGAGAAAGGAGGAAATCGAATGGTGAAATGGCAGCAGCAAATTCGTACATGGGTCGGCCGTTATTTCGATTTACCTTCTGACGTTATGCTTGATCTTCCTCGCATAACTACGATTGGGTCGATCCATGCCTACATAGAAAATCATACGGGACTACTGCTTTTTTCAGACCGTGAAGTGCGCTTAAAGTATCGTGATGGCCACCTCTCCATAAAAGGGAAAAGCTTACGAATTAAAATGATGTTAAAGGAAGAATTGCTCCTCGAAGGTACACTTGATTCCATAGAATTTTATCCTGATCCAAAGAAAGGAGGGAAGTAATGGCGAGGAACCAATTAGATTTTTTATATGGACTAGTTACAGTAAGGGTTAAAGGGGCATTAATTGAGGCTTTCCTTCAGGCTTGTACAAGAGAAGGAGCTTATATAACAAACGTTAAGCAGGTGTCTGACAAAGATGTACAAATGACTATACGTCTTAAGGACTGGATGATTTATCGCAGGCTTCGTAAAAAATACCGCTGTAAAATCCATATCATTGCTCGTCATGGTATTCCATTTCTCATCCATCGGTTACTTGCTAAAAAGGCAGTACTCGCTGCCTTTCTTTGTGGGATCTGTGCCTTGTTTTTACTTGCCAATACATTATGGTCTGTACAGATTAAAGGGTTGCCGCCTGAGCTTGAAGCGACTGTCGAAAGCCAGCTCGAATCCTATGGTGTAACAGAAGGGAAATTGACAATTGGGATGAAAGATCCTAATGAGGTACAACGACTTCTCCTGGAGGATGTTCCTGATTTGCTTTGGATTGGTGTGAAAAAGAAAGGGACGAGCTACCAGCTTTATGGGGTTATGAAAACGAGGCAGGATCCAGATGAAACGACGCGGCCAGCTGATTTAGTAGCATCAAAAAAGGGCATAATAAAAAAAATGTTTATTACTAAAGGCAGACCTTTAGTCTCCGTTAATCAGTTTGTTAAAAAAGGGACAGTGCTCGCCACAGGTAAACTAAAAGAAGATACAAATGAAACGGCCAAGGATGAATCTGAAGAAGATAGCGGCAAGTATATTGAGGCTGAAGGAGAAGTCATTGCTGAAACATGGTACCGAGCGGAAATTCAAGTTCCTAAAGATCAGCAATTGCAACTTACAGATGGAGAAAAATCTTCAGCGTATTCCCTCGGGATAGGCTCAATAAAGATTCCGATATGGGGATGGTGGAATAAGGATGAGGAAAATGTAAGAGTGGAAACCTCTCAAAAGAAGTGGGACTTGTTTGGTTGGGAGCTGCCAATCCGTTTGGAAGTCGAAGATATGTATGCTCAGGAAGATGTTCAACCAGCAAACGATCGTGTTAAACAGGGAATCGTGGCAGCCAAAAGAGACTTAAAGCAGAAGCTGGATGAAGAGGCAGAGGTCATCGGCGAAAAAGTTTTGCACGAGCGTAAGGAGAATGGTAAAGTAAAATTAATCCTTTTATTCAAAGTACACGAGAACATTGCAGTGACCAAGTATGTAACCCAAGGAGATTGAGTATGCAAGGAAACTTAAAAACAATTGATATTCAACTGAATAATCCAACAGAAGCTCTGGCTCTATTCGGTACAGAAGATAGACATTTAAAGCAAATTGAAGAGCAATTGAACGTCTCGATCATATCTCGAGGTGAACGAGTAAATGTTTCAGGGGAAGCCGAGCATGTTCGTTTGGTAGAAGATATTTTACTGGCTGTACTAGCCATTATCCGCAAAGGGTTATCCATAACAGAACGCGATATTGTATACGCGGTAGAGCTCGCGAAAAAAGGAAAAATCAATCAGTTTGAAGCCCTTTTTGAGGATGAAATTACGAAGAATTCAAAAGGAAAGTCTGTTCGAGTAAAAACCCTCGGCCAGAGAAAATATGTGTCAGCGATTAAAAATCATGATCTTGTCTTCGGTATTGGACCCGCAGGTACGGGTAAAACCTATCTGGCTGTTGTGATGGCAGTCAATGCTCTCAAAAATGGTGATGTAAAACGAATTATTCTCACCCGTCCGGCGGTTGAAGCAGGAGAAAGCTTAGGATTCCTTCCGGGCGATTTAAAGGAAAAAGTTGACCCCTATTTACGACCGCTCTATGATTCTTTACATGATGTATTTGGTGCAGAGCATACTGCAAGATTAATCGACAGAGGAACGATAGAGATTGCTCCTCTGGCATACATGAGGGGGCGGACTCTTGACGACGCTTTTGCTATCTTAGATGAAGCCCAAAATACAACACCCGAACAAATGAAAATGTTTCTGACTCGTCTTGGTTTTGGGTCAAAAATGATTATAACCGGCGATATTACCCAGGTAGACCTTCCGAAAGGAGTCACGTCTGGATTAAAGGTTGCTGAGCAGAAACTCGGAAGTGTGAAAGGGTCTGAGTTTATCCACTTGGATCAAACAGATGTGGTGAGGCATCCTCTAGTTCAAAGAATCATTGATGCCTACGAGCACGATCAGTCATAAGGCCCGTCATGCGGGTCTTATTTTATATTCGTGGTTTACATATAATGTAAAAGGGATGAGGATATGAAACGGGATAAAAAGACACTGCTTGTTCAAATTTTTAAACAATATGGGATCTGTGTATACCAAATGTATATACGGAAACATATAATCTTGATAAATTTAGTGTAGCAGATGAAACCATCCGGTCACCTATCACAATAGGGAATGAAAAGAAAACGGAACAAAGGTTAACCACAAATTGTTACGCAAAATATTGACGGAAGCCCCGGGGACTTATCATCACAGTATAATGGTAGCTAATTTAAGTGAATCAGCTTGCGAGGCGATCGGAGCACGTGGATTGCTGGAACGAGTCGGTGCTTATTATCATGATCTAGGAAAAACGCTAAATCCGCGCTATTTTATCGAAAATCAAATGGGCATGAAAAACCCGCACGATTTTCTAAATCCTGTACAAAGTGCTACGATTATCATTAACCATCCTTATGATGGGGCAGAACTATTAAAAAAAGAAAAACTTCCGAAAGAAATTATTGATATTGCTAAACAGCATCACAGAACAACTTTACTGAAGTATTTCTATTTTTGATGAATGCAGTTTGTCGTTCAAAGAGTTAAAAACGATAGAAAATGCAATTTGTCTAAACGTTGAAGGGGATATTTCATTCCAGGATTCAGTATCCTGATCAACATTCAATCATAAAGGAGGCTAAATAATGGTACAAATTGATTTTCAAGATGAGACCGATTCAGTTGATGAAGCGTTTGTAGATTTAATTCAAAGATTGGTCGAGTTTGCTGCGGAAAAAGAACAGGTTACACCTCAATCTGAAGTATCTATTTCATTCGTGGATAACGACTACATTCAGGAATTAAATCGGAATTACAGACAAAAGGACCAGTCTACAGATGTCATTTCTTTTGCTATGCAAGAACTAGGTGAAGGGGAAGTGGAAGTCCAGTCAAGTGAAATGCCCGCCATTCTAGGTGACATTGTGATTTCGGTGGATAAAGCAAAAGAACAGTCTGAGGAATTTGATCATTCATTTGAAAGAGAGTTAGGTTTTTTGGCTCTACATGGATTTTTGCACCTCCTTGGGTATGATCACATGGAGAAAGAAGATGAAAAGACAATGTTTTCCCGTCAAGAGGAAATTCTACATGAGTATGGACTCAAGAGATCGTAAACGAAGCAAGTTAATAGGGCTGCGGTTTGCATTAAATGGGCTTAAAGAAGTCTTTTTAACGGAGAGGAATTTCCGTATTCATCTTTTGGCTGCCAGCCTGGCTTGTTTCCTAGCCGTTTACTTTGGAATCTCATGGACTGAATGGGCTGTTCTAATAACTATGATTGTTCTAGTATTAACAATGGAAGTCATTAATTCGAGTATTGAACGTGTATTGGATTATTTGGCACCCGAACAGCATCCATTAGCAGGAATTATTAAAGATATGGCCGCTGCTGCGGTGTTGATAACAGCTGTAGGATCAGTACTCGTGGGAATATGTATATTTTTGCCTAAACTCATAATGATCTTATAAATCAATCAAAGTTTTTATGGAGGAAAGTTTATGGAAGAACAATTTAAATCCGGCTTTGTAGCCATAGTGGGCCGCCCGAATGTCGGAAAATCAACTTTTATGAATCATGTTATTGGTGAGAAAATTGCTATCATGAGCGATAAGCCGCAAACAACAAGAAATAAAATTTCCGGTGTATTGACGGAGAAAGATGCTCAAGTTATTTTTATTGATACACCCGGTATTCATAAGCCGAAACATAAACTGGGAGATTACATGGTTAATGTAGCGGAAAATACGTTAAATGAAGTGGATGCCGTAATGTTTATGATCAATGCTGAAGAGGGGTATGGACGAGGCGATCAGTTTATCCTGGATCGTCTTGAACGAGTAGACAAGCCCGTTTTTCTGGTTATTAATAAAATCGATCAGGTACACCCTGATAAGCTTCTGCCGCTCATTGACCAATACCGAGAGAAATTTGAGTTTGAAGAAATTGTGCCGATTTCTGCCTTAGAAGGTAACAATGTTAACCATTTGCTGCAAGTAGTTAAAGGACACTTGCCGGAAGGACCGCAGTTCTATCCGGAAGACCAGATTACCGATCACCCGGAGCGCTTTATTATCAGTGAGTTTATAAGAGAAAAGGTATTGCACCTGACGCGGGAGGAAATTCCGCATTCAATTGCTGTAGTCATCGAGGGCATAGAGCCAAGAAAGGATTCAAATGCTGTCTACGTGCAAGCAGCAATCATCGTAGAACGTAAATCACAAAAGGGGATTATCATTGGTAAACAAGGCAGCATGCTGAAAGAAGTTGGTAAGCGGGCACGGAAAGATATTGAGGCTTTATTAGGAAGTCGCGTCTATTTGGAACTTTGGGTGAAAGTTCAGAAGGATTGGCGGAACCGCCAAGTGCAGCTAAGTGATTTCGGTTATAATGAAGACGAATATTAAATATGGAAAAAATTAAGCCTTATGGTTTTTCTCATATGAAGCAACCTAAGTATGTCATGACATTTCTTTTTTAACGATACTATGAAAGGCGGTGTTTCTTGTGCATAACATGTCTTGGAATGTATTTAGACAGACAGGAAACATAGAAACCTATTTGTTGATGAAGGAACTGGAAATAAACAATGCATCGTCAGAAGAGTCATTAGTTTCAGCAGTGACAGAACAGGGTGAGGAAGATCCGGGCAGTAACTAAAGCAGGTGAATGCTTTGTTAGAAAATGTGGAAGGTATTGTGATACGAACGAGGAATTATGGGGAAACACACAAAATAGTAACCTTGATGACGAGAGAAAAGGGAAAGATCGGGGCCATGGCTCGAGGAGCTAAAAAGCCCAAAAGCCGAATGGCCTCGGTCACCCAACCATTTATTCACGGCCAATATTTGCTCTACGTTGGTTCTGGACTAGGCTCATTAAGTCAAGGGGAGGTTATGGCTTCATTTCGATCAATACGTGAAGATATTATTTTGACAGGATATGCATCCTATATGGCTGAATTAACCGATAAGCTTATTGAAGAGAAAAGGCCTGATCCTTTTATATTTGAACAGTTATTACAATCTCTGAAGTGGATGGCCGACGGGAAAGATCCGGAGATTCTTTCCATGATGTATGAGATGAAATTGTATAGAAAAGCAGGCTTTGCTCCAATAGTTGACGGTTGTATAAACTGTGGAAAGGAGCAAAGCCCTTATGCGTTCTCTATAATGGAGGGCGGCTTATTATGCAGCCGTTGCTGGCACATTGATCCGGGAGCTTATCGTTTAACAGAGCCTCTATCACGATTGTTGCGTTTATTTCTACATATGGACGTAAAAAGGCTGGGGGACATTTCTCTGAAAGAAGAGAATAAGAAAAAACTCCGTCAACTTTTAGACGAATACTATGATCGTTATGGAGGTTACCTTCTAAAGTCACGAAAGTTTCTTAAACAGTTGGATCTCTTTAAGGAATGATGATTGACAAACGATTCAAGATTCAGTATGATTTCATTACTAATAAATTGATGCTATGAAGGAAAGTAGTAATCGATCTTTACACAGTTATAAGCGAGCCTGTGGTGGTGAGAGTCAGGTTGTGTAATTCGATGAAGGCAGTCTGGAGCATGATCGTTACAAAGCGGCTTGCTGTTTTTAAAGCAACTGGCAAGCAAGTAGGGTGGAACCGCGGAAACCCCGTCCCTATGTCGTAAGGCATAGGGACGGGGTTTCTTTATGTTCAGCTTTAGGTAATGAGAGGTTTTCGAAAGTTATGAACTACGAAAGAGGAGGTTAATGAATTTGAATATTCAAACGATGATCCAAACCTTGCAAAACCATTGGTCCAGCCAGGGTTGTTTGCTAATGCAAGCGTATGATACTGAAAAAGGGGCAGGAACAATGTCGCCTATGACATTGCTTAGAAGTCTTGGCCCTGAACCTTGGAATGTAGCCTATGTTGAACCATCTAGAAGACCAGCGGATGGCAGATATGGCCAGAATCCTAATCGTCTCTATCAGCACCACCAATTTCAAGTCATTATGAAGCCCTCACCTGATCACATTCAGGAGCTATACTTAGATTCATTAATGGCATTGGGTATAGATCCAGCGAAACATGATATACGTTTTGTTGAGGATAACTGGGAGAATCCAACTTTAGGGGCTGCAGGACTTGGTTGGGAAGTATGGTTAGATGGAATGGAAATTACTCAATTTACTTATTTCCAGCAAATTGGCGGTCTGGAAGCACGGCCCGTCTCTGCTGAAATCACCTATGGAATTGAGCGTTTAGCTTCCTATATTCAGGATAAAGAGGATGTATTTGAATTAGAATGGACAGACGGCGTGACTGTAGGTGACATCTACACTCAGCCTGAATATGAACATTCGGTTTATACATTTGAGCAATCCGATGATGAAATGTTGTTTGAACTCTTTTCTATTTATGAGAAAGAGGCTAAACGTATTATGGAAGTAGGTCTCGTGTTTCCGGCGTATGACTATGTTTTAAAATGCTCTCACACTTTTAACCTGTTAGATGCGAAGGGTGTTATCTCAGTTACAGAGCGAACAGGATATATTTCACGGGTAAGGAACTTGGCTCGAAAAATTGCTAAAACCTACGTCGAGGAAAGAGAAAGGCTTGGATTTCCAATGTTAAAGGAGGAGGGAAGTCATGAATAAGACAGTGTTATTTGAGCTAGGTCTTGAAGAAATGCCAGCCAGATTTATTGATGACGCTGTAAAACAGCTTACTGCTCATACAGAAGATTGGTTTAACGAAAACCGCATACCCTTCGGATCAATTCAAAGTTTTGCCACACCAAGACGACTTGCTGTTAAAATTTCCGATGTGGCTGAGCAGCAGACTGATATGGATGAAGAAGTGAAAGGTCCTGCGAAAAAGATTGCTCAAGATGAAGAAGGTAATTGGTCAAAAGCTGCTATCGGTTTTTCAAAAGGTCAGGGACAGACAGTTGATGACATTTATTTCAAGGAAATTAATGGTACGGAATATGTTCATATCAAAAAGTTTACTCAAGGTGAGTCTTCCTTCAAGTTATTAGCAGAATTTGGAGAAGTACTGCTAGGCTTAAATTTTCCTAAAAACATGAGATGGGGAAACTCGGACCTTCGTTTCATCCGGCCTATTCGCTGGATCGTGGCTTTATATGGGGATACCGTCATTCCTTTTCAAATCGGTAAAGTATCAACTGCTAAACATACGTACGGTCATCGATTTTTAGGAAGCGAAACGATCGTTTCGGAAGCTGATGAATATGAGTCTGTTATGGAGCGAGAGTTTGTAATTGCTGATCAAAATAAGCGTAAACAGCTTATAGTGGAACAGTTATCTAAGCTGGAAGAAACAAAAAACTGGCTGATTATGAAGGACGAGGATCTGCTGAATGAAGTGACTCACCTCGTTGAATACCCTACCGTATTCAGTGGAGCGTTTAGTGAAGAATTTTTAGAAGTACCCGAGGAAGCCCTCATTACATCAATGAAGGAACATCAGCGCTACTTTCCTGTCAGAGCAGGTAATGGGAGCCTTCAACCATATTTTGTAGCGGTTCGAAATGGAAATAGTGAACATTTAGATACAGTTTCACGTGGAAATGAAAAAGTATTAAAAGCAAGACTTGCTGATGCTCAGTTTTTCTATAGAGAGGATCAGAAAGGATCGCTGGAACAGAAAGCAGCAAAGCTTCAAAAGATGGTGTATCAGGAGGAGCTGGGAACGCTTGCTGATAAAGTGGACCGCGTAAAAACAATTACCGCTGAAATGAGTGCCATGCTTGAACTCTCTGAATCAGTTACGGCTAAAGCTATGCGAGCAGCAGAACTTTGCAAGTTTGATTTGGTAACACATATGGTTGATGAGTTTTCTGAACTTCAAGGAATTATGGGCGAGAAGTATGCGCGTTTGTTTGGCGAGGAGGAAGACGTTGCAGCAGCCATTAGAGAACATTACATGCCAACACATGCAGGGGGAGAACTTCCTGCAACCATGATTGGTTCAGTGGTCAGCGTAGCCGATAAATTGGATACGATTATTGGTTCGATCTCGATTGGGAATATTCCAACTGGTTCTCAAGATCCATATGGATTAAGAAGACAGGCACTTGGCGTATTACAGATTTTAAAACAAAACAATTGGTCGATTTCTTTAGAACAATTGCTTGATATGGTTTATGACCTTTATGCTAGAAAACAACTTTCCGAACGAAATGGAGCAGAAGTTAAGCAAGATGTTCAGGAATTTTTTACTGTTCGTGCCTCATACTTATTGAAAGATGGAGGAATTGAACCTGATGTCGTTGAAGCAGTATTAGCACACGGGATACACATCTACCCTGTAACTATGGAAAAAGCTAAAATACTAGCTGAAAAGCGGCAGGACCCAGGATTTAAGTCCACTCAGGAAGCTTTGGGCCGAGTGTTGAACCTTGCGGAGAAAGCAGTATCTATGGAAGTGAATCCGGAATTATTTGAAAATAACACAGAGAAGGATCTTTATGTTACTTATCAGCAAGTGCATGATGAGTATCAGCACTTGCTTGCAGACGAACAACCAGAAAAAGCTTTGCGTAAGTTAACTGAGCTTACTGAACCAATCCACCGGTTTTTCGACAATACGATGGTAATGGCAGAAAATGAAAAAGTGAAACAGAACAGATTGGGATTGTTAAGTTTAATTTCAAATGACATTATGTCCTTTGCAGATTTTAATACGATCCAATGGAAACAGCAGTTTTAACAGCCTTCAAGTTGCTAATAATGTGCTATAATAATAAATAGTATGTCACAGTTAGTGATTAGGGTGGTGAAGGAATGGATCTATCCAACCGACAAGAACAAATTATCCAGATTGTAAAAGACAACGGACCGATTACAGGTGAGAATATAGCGGATCAATTAAGCTTAACTAGAGCTACATTACGACCAGACTTAGCCATTTTAACAATGGCAGGATTTTTGGATGCACGTCCCAGGGTAGGCTACTTTTTTACTGGGAAAACCGGATCGGAGCTCTTAACTGAAAAGCTGAAGAAGTTTAAAGTACATGAATATCAAGGGCTTCCCATCGTGGTGGAAGAGGATGTTTCCGTTTACGATGCGATTTGTACCATGTTTCTGGAGGACGTAGGCACATTATTCGTTACTAAGGAACAATCCCTGCTCGTAGGAGTGCTTTCCAGGAAAGACTTATTACGGGCCAGTATTGGGAACCAGGATTTAACATCTATTCCCGTTCATATTATTATGACAAGAATGCCTAACATATCTATTTGTGAAAAGGACGATTTGCTATTAGACGCTGCTCAAAAGCTAATTGAAAAGCAGATTGACGGACTACCCGTCGTAAAACCTAATGATCATGGGTTAGAGGTAGTAGGACGTTTAACGAAAACCAGTATTACTAAAGCTTTAGTGGAGCTTGCAAGAGATCAACACCTATGAGCAACTCCTATGAAATGGGGGATGACAGATGAAGAAACCATGTATTTATATCCTATCTGATTCTGTAGGAGAAACGGCTGAGTTAGTTGTAAAGGCCGCACTCAGTCAATTTGATGATGGTCCTTTTGATGTCCAGCGAATTCCTTATGTAGAGGATAAAGGAACCATCAATGAAACAATTGCCCAGGCAAAAGAGCATGAGGCATTGATAGGCTTTACTTTGGTAGCACCAGAATTCAGACAGCACCTTTTAGCCGAAGCCAGACAGGAAAATATTGAGTGCATCGATATAATGGGTCCCATGATGGATGCTATGCAGCGTTTCTTTAATACCGAACCAAGGCTCGAGCCAGGGCTTGTCCATAAATTGGATGAAGATTACTTTAAGCGCGTGGAGGCGATCGAGTTCGCTGTTAAGTATGATGACGGCAGGGATGCAAGAGGGATCTCAAAAGCGGATATAATTCTGATCGGAGTCTCGAGGACATCGAAGACTCCATTATCTCAGTATCTAGCTCATAAACGGTTGAAGGTGGCGAACGTTCCAATTGTTCCAGAGGTAGATCCGCCAGATGAATTATTTAAAGTGAACCCAAATAAATGTATTGGACTTAAAATTAGCCCGGAGAAATTAAATGATATTCGTAAAGAACGACTGAAATCACTTGGATTAGGTGAACAGGCAAGTTATGCGAATATGAACCGTATCCATCAGGAAATAGAACACTTTAATACTGTGGTGGAAAAAATCGGCTGCCATGTAATAGATGTTTCACATAAGGCGGTTGAAGAAACAGCTAATGTTATTGTCAATAAACTAAGAGAAGATTCTTTGAAATAATGGCAACAGAATTAAAAGGTCGCGCTTTCATTAGCGCGGCTTTTGTTGGGAACAAACATAAAGAATTAGAGCCGTGCCCAATTTTGTTAAAAATTAATGATAAAATTATAGATTTTTATGATCCAATGTATTATAATGGATTTTTGTGAAAAAATGATAGAAGTCTTAATTACTTTCAGAAAAATAAAACATTAAGAAATGGGAAGGATTCTTTGGTTTATTGTAGAATTATTGAATTATGCTAAAACAAAGACAACAAGCTTGGGTAAATGCTCAGGTTTATGTCATTAATCCTAGAGGTACACTAATAGGAGAGGGCGATGCAGACGAGACCATGGCTCAATAATTCAGACAGCAAACGATGAACATTGGGGTACCTAGTAATAATCTTTGTAATTTGGTGATAAAAATGGCTGGACACATTCCAGAGGAAAAAGTAGACGAAATTCGAAAAGCTGTAGATATTGTAGACGTTGTGGGTGAACATGTTCAATTAAAGAAACAGGGTAGAAATTACTTCGGATTATGCCCTTTTCACGGTGAGAATACTCCTTCCTTTTCCGTATCCGCTGATAAACAAATCTTTCATTGTTTTGGATGTGGAAAGGGTGGGAACGTCTATTCTTTTCTAATGGAAATGGAAGGATTTACTTTCCTTCAGGCAGTAAAAAAGGTAGCTGACCAGACTGGACACCCCTTGCCAGAGCAATTCAATGAAACACAGCAGCTAGAGCATGACCCGGAATCCCAAAGCAGCTTAGATGCACATGCCTGGTTAACTAAGCTCTATCATCATCTATTACGAAATTCGAAAGAGGGACAAGAAGCCTACGAGTATTTACTGCAGCGCGGCTTTACGGAAGAAACAATAAATAGACATCAGCTAGGCTACTCTCCAAGTTCGAATGACTTCGTTGTAACCTTTTTAGAGAAGAAAGGTTTTCATCCACAGCAAATGGTAAAGGCTGGTTTATTGAATACGAATGAACGAGGCGGATATTTTGATCGCTTCAGAGGAAGAATTATGTTTCCTCTCCGTAATCATCTTGGTAAAACCGTAGCTTTCGCAGGACGGGCGACTGGAGCTCAGGAGCCTAAGTATTTAAATAGTCCAGAAACAGACTTGTTTCGAAAGGGCCGCCTTCTCTATAATTTTGATTTGGCACGGGGATCCATCAGAAAACAAAACCAAATCATTTTATTTGAGGGGTATGCTGATGTTATATCCGCTGATCAAGCAGGCATTCAGAATGGGATTGCCACCATGGGAACATCAGTCTCAGATACTCAAGCCCAACTAATAAAGCGTTACGCCGAAAAGGTTGTTATTTGCTATGACGGCGATGATGCAGGAATAGAGGCCGCTGTTAAAGCGGCAAAGCTGCTTAAAAAAGCTGGTTGTGAAACGAATGTAGCGCGAGTGCCGAATGGAATGGACCCGGATGAATTCATTAAAAAATTTGGCGGCGATCGTTTCAGACGTGAAATATTAGATGCTAGTGATCCATATACATCTTTTATGATCCACTATTTAAGGCGGAGCTTTAATCTGCAATTAGAAGGAGATCGGATCACTTTTATCGAAAGGGTAATACAAGAGGTCGCACAGCTAGACCGGGCCATCGAAAGGGAACATTATCTGAACGAAATAGCAGAAGAATTTCAAATTTCCATGAATACCTTAAAGGAAGAGGTGGAGCAGCTAAGACTGCAGCATCCTAAACTGGATAGCATGGATAAGAGGCGACATACTAATTCTACAAGCTCAAAAAACGTTCACCATAAACTGCTTCCGGCCTTTCATAATGCTGAAAGAAAGCTGATAGCATATATGTTGAAAAACCCTTTTATTGCTGATAAAGTTCAAGAAGAATTAGGTGGTTCGTTTAATATTACCGAGCATCAGGTCATTGTCACGCATCTTTACGCATATTATGAAGACGGTCATGAATCAGATATTAGTCATTTTGTTGAACGGATTGAAGATCCATCCTTAAGGAACCTTGTGATCCACTTAGCTATGTCGCCATTGGCTGAGGAGGAAGTGTCGGATAAGGAAATTGATGACTATATTCATCGGATTCGATTAGAGAACAGTGATCGGGTCGATATTAAGAGCTTAGAGGCTGAGCTTAAACGAGCTGAACAGCACAATGAGCCGATAAAAGCAGCAGAAATTGCCATGAAAATCTTGAGACGAAAACAAGAGTTGAAAAACACTCATTAAACTGGTTTTGGATAGTCGGAAGGAGGGGGACTTATGGCGGATAAGCAACAACAGCCATCACGTTCTAAAGAAAATGAAACTGAATTGACCCTGGAGCAAGCAAAAGAGCAATTGCTTGAAATGGGTAAAAAACGAGGGGTTCTTGCCTATGAGGAAGTGGCAGAGAAACTTTCGAGCTTTGAGTTAGACTCAGATCAAATGGATGAGTATTACGAGCACTTGAATGAGCAGGGTGTAGAGGTAATTGGTGATTCGGATCAAGATCCTAGCATGCAGCAGCTGAATAAAGAAGAAGAATTTAATTTAAACGATTTAAGCGTGCCTCCAGGTGTTAAAATAAATGATCCTGTTCGGATGTACCTTAAAGAAATAGGAAGAGTTAATCTTTTATCGGCCAAGGACGAAATAAGTTTGGCTCAACGCATCGAAAACGGCAACGAAGAAGCGAAGCGTGATCTTGCAGAAGCGAACTTACGTTTAGTCGTTAGTATCGCAAAAAGGTATGTTGGTCGAGGAATGCTCTTTTTAGATTTGATCCAAGAAGGAAATATGGGTCTAATTAAAGCGGTAGAGAAGTTTGATTACCGCAAGGGATACAAGTTTAGTACGTATGCTACATGGTGGATAAGACAAGCTATTACCCGTGCTATAGCAGATCAGGCACGTACAATTCGAATTCCAGTTCACATGGTTGAGACGATTAATAAGTTAATTCGTGTTCAGCGACAATTACTACAGGACCTGGGACGTGAACCTACTCCAGAAGAGATTGCTCAGGACATGGAACTTACTCCTGATAAGGTCCGTGAAATCCTAAAAATTGCCCAAGAACCAGTCTCTCTTGAAACTCCTATTGGAGAAGAGGACGATTCACATCTCGGTGATTTCATTGAAGATCAGGAAGCTACTTCCCCATCCGACCATGCTGCTTATGAATTGTTGAAAGAACAGCTGGAAGATGTATTGGACACCCTGACTGATCGTGAAGAGAATGTACTTCGCCTTCGTTTTGGCCTGGATGATGGACGCACTCGTACTCTTGAGGAAGTTGGGAAAGTATTTGGCGTAACAAGAGAGCGAATCCGTCAAATTGAAGCAAAAGCTCTTCGTAAGCTCAGACATCCTAGCAGAAGCAAACGTTTGAAAGACTTTATGGAATAGAATGAAATCCATGGTCACGAGGGTCCCTTGCTAAAATTGTTTAGTGGGAGGGTCCCTCTTTTTTTACACCTCATAGAGGCGAATACACATTAGTTCATCCAATGGAGACCGTCACTAAAGTAGCTGCGACTCCAATCATTTCTTGTCATTTATTTTACTGAATTGAGCTTCATATTGCAAACAGGGCTTTTGTCGACATTTGTTTGATGCTCATTACTACCATATAATTATTTTGCTTTATTAGGAAAAAGCTGCAGGTCATTAGTCTTTCTTTCAAAGTTTTATGATTGTTTTATAAGTTTTCATACGTTTACCCTTTTCTAAATAGAGCTTTTCAAGTAAAATAAGTATAGTCTGTAAGATAGTTGTTACACTAAAAGAGGAATACATAAGGAGGATGCAAGTTATGAAAAGAAACCCTGTGATTCCTTTTGCAATTATTGCTGTTTTAGGAATTTTAGCTATGATTGTTATTTCAGGGATAGGTGTAAACCAAAAAGAAGCAATTCAGAATGAAGAAGAAGGTGGAGGACAAGAGCAGACGGCGGATGCCAGTCCGGAAGAAATGTTCCAGGCTAAATGTGCCAGCTGCCATGGTGGTGACTTAAGTGGAGGAATCGGACCAAATCTGCAACAAGTTGGAAGCCGTTACTCTGCAGAAGAAATTCAGGATATCATCATAAATGGTAAGGGCTCACAAATGCCTGCCGGTCTCTATACAGGAGAGCAAGCAGCGAAGCTAGCCCAATGGCTGGCTGAAAAAAAATAAACCGATGAGAAAAGCTTTCTGTTCCTTCCAGAAAGCTTTTCTTTTTTGAAAGGAAAGTGATTTATGAAGGTAACAAAACTATCCGAGCGTCTTGCAAAGGTGGCAGAATACTTGCCTGAAGGGGCGTGTTTCGCCGATATAGGCTCAGATCATGCCTATCTTCCTTGTTATGTTTGTCTTCATGATGATAAAGCCAAGGCTGTAGCCGGAGAGGTGAATAAAGGCCCCTATCATAGCGCTGTCCAAGAAGTCCGTTCACATGAGTTAGCTGATCGGATAGATGTCAGGCTGGGAGATGGCTTAATGGTTTTAGGAGCAGATGAAGTGCAACAAGTTGTTATTGCAGGTATGGGAGGGCCGCTTATCCGGGATATTTTAGAACAGGGAAAAGATAAATTAGGTCGAGTATCCAGAATTATTGCCCAGCCAAACATTGATGCCCGCACGGTCCGTAAATGGTTTTACGATAATCAATTTTGTTTAGTTCAGGAAACTATTCTTGAAGAGAATGGCCATATTTACGAAGTACTAATGGCTGAAAAGGGAGAGCCGGGAATAAATTATGACGATGAGACTCTGCAAAAACAAATGTGGCTCGGACCTTTTCTATTAAAAGAAAACAATTCAGTGTTTAAAAAGAAATGGCAGCAGGAAAAAAGTAAGAAAGAAAGTATATTGCAACAGATGAGCGGTTCCAAACAACCTGATCAATTGAAAATGAAGCAATTCCAAAAAGAATTGGAGTGGATAAAGGAGGCTCTTGAACCATGAAAAACCAAATTCAGGCAAAGGATGTTGTTCAGCAGCTAGAACAGATCTCCCCGAAACACTATGCGTTTGACTGGGATAATGTGGGTCTTCAGGTAGGGTCGCTACATAAGCCCGTAAGCAATGTGATGGTCACGCTGGATGTAGTGGAAAGTGTTGTAGATGAGGCTGTTGAAAAGAACGTAGATTTAATTATCGCCCATCATCCTTTATTGTTTGTTTCTTTAAAGCAAATCAATACGGACACACCGAAAGGCAGAGTCATCAGCAAGTTGATCCAGCACGGTATCGCTGTTTATGCAGCTCACACAAACTTAGATGTGGCAGCTGGAGGAGTAAATGATGTGATGGCAGACCTTTTGGGGCTTAAGAATCTAGTGCCAATGATAGAAACTGGCCAGGATGAGTTAGTGAAGCTTGCTGTGTTTGTACCTAAAGACTTTGCAGATCCACTTCGAAATGCAATAAGTGAAGCAGGTGCAGGTCATATAGGTGCATATAGTCATTGTACTTTCCAGTCAGCAGGTCAAGGAACGTTTATGCCGCTTGATGGTACTGACCCTTTTATTGGACAGCGAGGAGAGTTAGAAAAAGTTGATGAATATCGGCTTGAGACGATTTTTCCAAAGTCAAAACTATCTTCTGTGCTAGGTGCTATGAATCATGCACATCCCTATGAGGAAGCTGCATATGATCTTTATCCAGTACTTAATGTAGGTGAGAAGAGGGGAGTAGGAAGAGTGGGAAAACTCTCAAACGAGATTACCCTGGAGGACTTATGTAATCGGGTGAAACGACAGTACGATGTCCCGGCTTTACGGTATGTAGGTGCTCCTGATCGATTAGTTAAGACAGTTGCCATCCTTGGAGGGAGTGGAGAGAAATATATCCATGACGCCAAGAAGGCAGGTGCGGATGTGTATATTACAGGAGATCTTTCTTTTCATTTAGCGCAGGATGCAGAGCAAATGGGTCTAGCGTTAATTGATCCAGGTCATCATGTAGAAAAAGTTGTAGCACCAAGGCTGCAGCAACTCTTACAAGAGCAGTGCGGCTCACAGGTTACATTTGTTGTATCACGTTCTCTTACAGAACCGTTCCGCTTTATGTAATGTAGTAGATGAACTCCAATCTTTAATAATAGCCAATAATAAAGGTGAAATGAGGCTGGGACATAAGTAAAGAAATAGTATAAATGCAGATCCTTAGTGTAGTCAAAATACGCAGACTCCTTTGGGGTTGACGAAGGGATGTCAGAAACCCTTTCTTAGTAACAAATAATCCGGACTGATTCCACTAGAATCGTCCGGATTATTTGTTGCTTAATTAAATTTTGTCCCAGGCAATTTTTGTTTTTTATTTCTTTTTAGCTTTTACCCGAGGAAGAATCTTTTTCTGTTCTACTTTTGATTCAAGGCTCCATTCGTCCTCTTTCTTGGAGTCATATTGTTCAATGAACTTAATGACTTCTTTTGTGATCGGTGTGGGTGTAGATGCGCCGGCAGTTACGGCTACTTTTTGTACACCTTCGAGCCACTCCAGTTTTAAATCGGATATATCAGCAATTCGGTAGGCTGGTGTACCAGCAACTTCCTGAGAGACCTGGGCCAGACGATTTGAATTATTACTAATTGGATCACCGACCACAAGTGTTAAATCAGCGTCTTTAGCCTGCTCGGATACAGCCTCCTGACGAACTTGGGTAGCCATACAAATCTCTTGATGTTTCTCGACATGAGGATATTTCTCCCGGACTTTTTCCATTACGTCATAAACATCCCATTGACTCATCGTTGTCTGGTTAGTAATGAGAAGCTTATCATGATCTAGATGCAGATCTTCCACATCCTCTTCTGTTTGTACGAGGTGAACTTTACCTGGCGCAACTCCCATCGCGCCTTCTGGTTCAGGGTGTCCTTTTTTACCTACATAAACTATTTCATAGCCCTCTGCCACTCTGTCACGAATTAAATTATGAGTATTTGTAACATCTGGACACGTGGCGTCAAGAGTTGTCAGTCCCTTTGCTTTCGCTCGCTCTTTTACTTCCGGGGAGACGCCATGAGCTGTGAAGATGACTGTACCGTCGTTAATGTCCTCCAGCAGTCCAAGACGATCTTTTCCGTCGACTGTTATAATTCCTTCATTTTCAAATGCATTTGTTACATGTGAGTTGTGAACAATCATACCTAGAATATATATAGGGCGTGGCAGATTGGGATCTTTGGCAGCATTTTGAGCAATTACCATAGCATCTACCACTCCGTAGCAATAACCGCGAGGTGCGATCTTTATGACTTCCATTTGATAAGTCCTCCTCTATAAGCCAAACTATTTCTCGTCTCCACTCTTATTATAAATGGTAATGGCACAGATGACAAAGAATGTCTACATCCTCGTGCAATTCTCTCTAGTCTCAGGTTATAATAGAAAAGGAACAATTTATTTTAAAGGAGTTAAGGAATGCGCAATCATTCGTTTAAACAATACGCAATTAATAACAATGTAGATCAAATTATAGAACAGTTAGGCTTTAACGAGCCGACACCTATACAGAAAGAAGTCGTTCCATCGGCGTTACGTGGAGAAAGTCTGATCGGGCAGTCACATACAGGCTCTGGAAAAACCCATGCCTACTTATTACCATTGTTCAATCAGTTGAACGATGACGAAAACCATGTGCAGTTTGTGGTAACAGCGCCAACCAGGGAGTTAGCTACACAGATTTATGAAGAAGTAAGAAAAGCAATTCAGTTTGCTGGTAAAAAGGAAGTTTGGAAAGCGAAGCTTGTGATTGGCGGTACAGACAAACAAAAAATGATGGAAAAGCTGGCATCCAACCCGCCTCACATTGTTGTAGGGACACCTGGCCGAATTTTGGACATGGTCAAGGAGGAAGCTCTCGATTTGTACCAGGCTAATGCCTTTGTACTTGATGAGGCAGACTTAATGCTTGATCTAGGATTTATCGAAGAGGTAGACCAAATTCTTGTTCGTATGAATGAAGATCTCCAGATGTTAGTGTTTTCGGCTACTATACCAGAACGCCTTCAGCCATTTTTAAAAAAGTACCTTACAAATCCGACTCATATTCAAATTCAAGATCATAAACCTTCCCCTGAATCGATGGAACATCGGTTAGTTGCATTGCGGCATAAAGAGCCTGCTGACGTGATTATGAATATTACGAAGAGCATTCAGCCTTATTTAGCAATTATTTTTACTAATGGGAAGGCTCATGCTGATGAGCTCGCCAATAAATTATTAGACAGGGGTTTAGAAACTGGAATCATTCACGGTGGATTGTCCCCGAGAGAACGGAAGCGTATGCTGAAAGATATTCAGGGGCTGAAATATCAATATATTGTGGCTACTGACCTTGCCTCAAGAGGAATTGATATTCAAGGAGTCAGCCATGTCATAAACGCACAAATGCCGAAGGAAGAAGAATTTTATATACACAGAGTGGGGCGAACAGCAAGAGCCGGATTGGAAGGGACAGCCATCAACCTCTATTCACAAGATGACTTTCCATTGATTGAGAAATTAGAGAAGCGCGGCCTTACATTTGCTTATTATGAAGTATCGAACGGAGAATGGAAAGAAACCCATTCCTATAAAGAACGGCAAAAACGAACTCGCAGAGAATCGGATATTGAAAAACAGGCCAAACAGATGGTTAGAAAACCGAAAAAAGTGAAGCCTGGTTATAAAAAGAAGATGAAACGTAAAGTAGATCAAAATACGAAAAAATTAAAAAGAGACAGTTATCGAGGTAAGCGGAAATAGTTAGAGGAGTGAAAAATATGGTTAAGATTGGTTCACATGTTTCCATGAAAGGGAAGAAAATGCTGTTAGGTGCGAGTGAGGAAGCTGAGTCATATGGTTCATCTACATTTATGATCTATACTGGCGCACCCCAGAATACGAGAAGGCGTCCAATTGAAGAATTAAATATTGAGGCCGGAACTGAACATATGAAGGCAAATGGTATCGATGAATTTGTTGTTCACGCGCCATACATTATAAATATCGGTAATACTACTAAGCCAGAGACCTTTCAACTAGGGATAGACTTTTTAAAGAATGAGATTAACCGAACGGAAGCTTTAGGTTCAAAGCAAATTGTTTTGCATCCTGGCTCACATGTAGGGCAGGGAGTCGACAAAGGGATTCCAAAGATTATTGAGGGATTGAACGAAGTACTGCACAAAGATCAGAATGTACAGATCGCTTTAGAAACAATGGCTGGCAAGGGCTCAGAATGCGGACGAAGTTTCGAAGAGCTTGCAGAAATTATCGAAGGTGTGACGTTAAATGAAAAGCTTTCGGTCTGCATGGACACTTGTCATATTCATGATGCTGGCTATAATGTTGTAGAGGATTTTGACGGCGTCCTCAATGAATTCGACCGGATTATCGGAGTGGATCGTATCAAGGTTGTTCATGTGAACGATAGCAAAAACATTCAAGGGGCAAGAAAAGACCGACATGAGAATATTGGTTTTGGACATATCGGTTTTAAAGCCCTGCATTATGTTGTCCACCATCCGAGTTTTAAAGATGTTCCGAAAATTTTAGAAACACCCTATGTAGGAGAGGATAAGAAAAATAAAAAGCCTCCTTATCGTTTTGAAATTGATATGCTGAAAGCGGGAAATTATGATGAAGAATTAAAGGATAAAATTATGCAGCAATAATTTGAAGGAGAGTGCATTAAGGCACTCTCTTTTTTATTGAAGCCAATGTTCAACACCGTGTTCCTTAGCAAGTTTAATGAGTATGTGCTGAACTGATTTTGCAGTTTCAGTAGAAGTGATGGCCGCTAAATTTTTCAACATACGCTTTCTTCCAGCAGGATCGAAAGGATTTTCCTGATTTTTCTTAAGAGCGGTCACAATTTGTTTGGCTTCATTTTTAGTTACCTTAATATGGTATTTTTGGCTGTAGTGAAGAATATCCTCAACAGTTAATTGCCTTAATTTCTGCATCACAATCTGTTGTGCCACATGTTTCATATATCGATACTCCTCCGTTTCCTTATTCCATACAACGTATGATAGGAGAAGGCAATTGTTCCACTAATCAGTGCATATTAAATGAATTATTTCCATCATTAATTCCCATCAACTTCCTTCATTAAAAAAGAGATCCCTTCACATACTATACTTGATTCTCCAATTAGAAAGTGAGGGTGATTATCTCATGAATGAACCCAAAGAAAGGGTAGGGAATCATAGTACGGAGGAAACTCCGGAAACTGAAGATCAATTAGATCAAGTAAGCGATGCTGAAGAAAGATCTAATGATCCAGTATACGGAGACAGCTATGAGGAAGAGTTTGCTGAAGAAGCAATGCCGATGAATCAGGCAATGAACTCTGATGAGCGTGAGACTACAATGCAGGATGAAGTGAATACAGGTATGGCATGGATAGGGTTATCCGCAGCTATCCTTTCCTTTTTCTTTGCTCCCCTTTTATTAGGGATTGTGGGGATCGTCTTCGGTATTATTGGAAAACGTCAAGGTGCAGATACACTTGGAAATATGGCACTTATTATTAGTGCTGTATCAATATTGTTCTCCTTATTCTTTGCCTCGGCAGCCAATATATTTTAGCAAAAGCAAAAAAGGTGGACCGTTTATCGGTCCACCTTTTTCTGCAATTATGCGTTTTGTTTTTCTTTTTCTAGACGTTCTTTTTCATAATGTTCTTCAGCAAGTTTATCCACTTCTTTTTTCAGTTCATCTACCATGATTTCCTCTGGAACTTTACGAATGATTTCCCCGTGTCGGAACAGTAGTCCTTCTCCTCTTGCACCTGCTATACCTATATCGGCTTCACGAGCTTCGCCGGGCCCATTCACAGCACAACCGAGAACAGCTACTTTAATCGGTGCTTTGATCGTTTGAATATATTCTTCGACTTCATTAGCAATCGCAATTAAGTCGATCTCAATCCGTCCGCAAGTAGGACAAGAAATTAATGTTGCCGCATTTGATGCCAGCCCAAAGGATTTAAGAAGTTCACGGGCTACTTTAACTTCCTCGACTGGGTCAGCGCTCAAGCTGATTCTTAGCGTGCTTCCGATCCCTTTGCTTAGGATAGCTCCAAGCCCTGCTGCACTTTTAACCGTTCCGGCAAACAGCGTACCAGATTCAGTAATCCCCAAATGAAGAGGGTAGGAAATGGCTTCAGCTGCTTTTTCATATGCTTCAGTCGCTAATTTAACATCAGAAGCTTTAAGTGAAACGATAATATCATGGAAATCAAGGTCCTCAAGAATTTTAATATGATGAAGCGCACTTTCCACCATACCTTCAGCTGTTGGATAACCATATTTTTCTAAGATATGGCGTTCTAATGACCCAGCGTTCACTCCAATACGAATTGGAATTCCTTTAGCTTTGGCAGCTTCCACGACTGCTTCAACCTTTTCTCGTTTACCGATATTACCAGGATTTATTCGGATCTTGTCAGCTCCACCTTCGATAGCCTTTAACGCTTTTTTATAATCGAAATGAATATCTACAACAAGTGGAATGTTAATACGTTTTTTTATTTCAGGAATGGCATCTGCTGCACGATCATCAGGACAAGCTACCCGGACAACTTGACAGCCTGCTTCTTCGAGACGTTTAATTTCTGCCACAGTAGCTTCCACATCATGTGTTTTAGTTGTCGTCATGGATTGAATCACAACTTGATCTGCTCCACCAATTGTAAGATCTCCCACTTTTACAGGGCGGGTATCTTTTCTGTGAGTTATTGCCATATAGAATCGCTCCTTTATATATGAAAAAAGGTTTTACTTTATAACCATCCTTAATTATAAGGGGTATTCTTGCAAATGAGAAGTCATGCCCCTTGAATAAAGACAATTTGAATGTAAATATTTTGTGTCAGTACTTTTCTTGTGTGAACAGCTTAACAGATTATATCATGGTTTACATAGTTTTAAAATCAATCAATAAACATGAAACATTTTCTAAACATGAATCGTATATATATTATCTTGAAGTGAAGGCGAGAGGGTGTGAACTAGATGGACTTACTTTCCTATAATTGGGTTGTGTTACTGATCACGTTATTTGGGACGATGTTTCTAATCGGTGAATTGTTAGTAAATATGCGAGGGTTATTAGGTTTGCTTGGATTAGGCTTTATAACCATATACTTTTCTTCTTATTTAACATTTGACATGTTTGTAATGATGATGGTTGTTTATTTGTTTGGGTTAATTTTAATTATAATAGATGGAAAAGTCGTGAATGACGGCACGCTCGCTACAATAGGCGTAGCAGTTATGATTATTGCTGTGAGTTTGACGGCCCCTAACTGGATAGCCGGGATGTATAGTGTGATTGGAGTACTGATTGGAGGAGCAGCTTCGCTGTTATTTCTTAAAGTTTTTAAAAGGCGTGACATGTGGACGAAAATTACGCTCGTTGATCAGTTATCTGCAGAGATGGGATATAATTCAATGAAAGAATCGTATGCGGGCTTAGTCGGTCTTACTGGTAAAGCATTAACTGATATGAGACCATCAGGTACGATAAAAATTGGTGAAGAAGAATATAGTGCATTATCAAATGGAAAATGGATTTATAAAAATGAACAAGTCAAGGTAATGGCTGTCGATGGTACGAAGATTCTCGTAAAAAAACACAATTGAAGAGTGATTCCCATCTGAACCCCTTTGCTTATTGTAGCAAAGGGGTTATTTAGGGCGTTTAGGGAGAAACCTAAGTGTGTATAGAACATAAGACAGTGAAAAAAGTAAATATAAATAAATCAGCATGGAACCAGACCATATGAAAGATTCCACAGTAACAAGAACCAAAGTGGGGGCGGTAATGGCAAATGCTGAAATGTTCCATAACTGTTTGTAATCAGCTCGTAAGCCTTTAATTTGTATGTAAGGAATGGCTAACGCTGCGATAATCGATACGAGTACAAATAGACTGAGAGCAATTAAGAAAAAAATAAACGGCAGGAAGATGACCACAAATATACCGCTTGAAATTCCTCGGCTTATGGTACCGTTTAATGTATCTTGACCACTTAAATATGTATAGACTGAACTGGTTAGTACAGGAATAAGGACAACCAAACTTAAATAAAAGAGGTAGCTGATGGCTTTACCTACTGGCTGAATGCGGAAAGCTGCGAGCATTTTGAAATGGTAGAAACTTTTGATTAGCTGTTGCGTTTTACTCATGGTTATATCTCCTTTATTTTCCGTTTCTATAGTAATCGACAATCCACCGTATATGCAAGTAAAACTAAACTATATAAAAAGGAATGTAAATTTAATGTTAAGATTTCGAGATTGTCTTTACAAACCAAATCATGATCGGCAATAATGAGAAAGGTGTTTATAAAGATAAAAATATGTAAAATAATTGGATGAGAAAGGGTGGAGGAAAGTGGATATCAATGTTCAACAAATGATATTTCAATTCATTGGTGGTCTAGGTATATTCCTTTTTGGTATTAAATATATGGGAGATGGTCTGCAAAAGGTGGCAGGAGACCGATTGCGCGACCTGCTTGACCGCTTCACTAGGAACCCTTTTTTAGGAGTTCTTTCAGGTGCTTTAGTAACAGCATTAGTCCAGAGTAGTTCCACGACAACAGTATTGACTGTTGGGCTTGTTAACGCAGGATTTATGTCGTTACGACAAGCTATTGGTGTTATCATGGGGGCTAACATCGGAACTACGATGACAGCATTTATTATCGGTGTCGATATTAAAGCATATGGTCTGCCCATTCTAGCTGTTGGTGCATTTTTAATATTCTTCTTTAAAAATAAGCGAGTTACTTATCTTGGACAAACTATATTTGGACTAGGTTCACTTTTCTTCGGTCTTGAACTAATGAGTGGGGGAATGAAACCACTTCGTTCACTTGACGCCTTCCAGGAGCTTACAGTCAGTATGAGTAACAATCCGATCCTCGGGGTAGTTATTGGAACACTATTCACAGTTATTGTACAAAGCTCCAGTGCAACTATCGGTATCTTGCAGGGGCTGTTTGGGGAAGGTTTGATCAGCTTGCAAGCTGCTTTGCCTGTACTGTTCGGAGACAACATAGGAACCACCATAACAGCAGTTCTTGCCGCCATCGGTGCCAGTGTAGCAGCTAGGAGAGCAGCATTCGTCCATGTTATATTTAACGTTGTTGGGACCACGGTAGCCCTGATTCTCTTAGTACCTTATACAGCCTACGTTGACTGGCTGAGAGAGGCGCTGAATTTAGAACCTGAAATGACCATTGCCTTTGCCCACGGGTCATTTAATATTCTAAATACTATTGTACAATTTCCGTTTATAGCTGTATTGGCTTGGATAGTCACCCGTCTCATCCCAGGTGATGATTCTGTCATTGAATTTAAACCACAGCATCTAGACCCAATCTTTATTGAACAATCTCCATCTCTGGCTTTAGATCAAGCCAAGGAAGAAGTCATCCGCATGGGTGAATATGCTTATAAAGGTTTAGAAGAAACCAGTTTGTATTTAAATAATAAACAGAAAAAGCATTCTGAAATGGCTATGCAAATTGAGGAAGCACTCAATAATTTAGACAGGAAAATAACCGATTACCTGGTTTCTCTTTCGCAAGCTTCTTTAACAGATGAGGATAGTCATAAGCATTCGGCTTTGATGGACTCCGTAAGAGATATAGAACGGATAGGGGACCATTTTGAGAACATTATCGAATTGATCGATTACAAGAATTCAAATAAAATTGATTTAACTGAACAGGCACTAAAAGATTTGAATGATATGCTTGATTTAACATTAATGACGGTGAAACAAGCGACCAAGGCACTTGAAAGTATGGACAGGGAAGAAGCTTTGGCCGTCGTACAGAAAGAAAATGAGTTGGATCGTATGGAACGCAGTTTCCGTAAAAAACACATTATTCGTATGAATGAAGGGGTATGTTCTGGACAAGCCGGAATAGTTTTCGTGGATATGCTGAGCAACCTTGAACGTATTGGGGACCATGCGGTAAATATTGCAGAAGAAGTTCTAGGAGAGAAAGAAAGCTTATAATGCAAGACAAACAGAAGGGCATGTTTTGAGCACTGTCCTTCTGTTTTTTAATAATAATTTTGTTAAAAGGTATTGAAAGCTCGGTCAGGGCATGCTATATTATTTTTGTCGCGAAATTAACTCGTACATAAATGCTGAAGTTTTTGTTGACAGACTGTTTTTAAACATGGTATATTAATATGCGTCGCTTCGTTGTAGCGATCAATATGGCGGTGTAGCTCAGCTGGCTAGAGCGTACGGTTCATACCCGTGAGGTCGGGGGTTCGATCCCCTCCGCCGCTACTAATAACTCCTTCTGATTGTTTAGATGATACAGAATAATAATCGTTACCCAGTTAACATTGAGTTAATTTTTAATACATATAATTCCTTTTAATTATGGCGGTTGTGGCGAAGTGGTTAACGCACCGGATTGTGGTTCCGGCATTCGTGGGTTCGATCCCCATCAACCGCCCCATGTTGGACCCTTAGCTCAGCTGGTTAGAGCTATCGGCTCATAACCGATCGGTCGCAGGTTCGAGTCCTGCAGGGTCCACCATAAAATCGCGGAGGAGTACCCAAGTTTGGCTGAAGGGATCGGTCTTGAAAACCGACAGGGGCTTCACGGCCCGCGGGGGTTCGAATCCCTCCTCCTCCGCCATTCTACTGTTAGCGGGAACCGCGTAAAAAGTTCACCCACATTATCGCGGGGTAGAGCAAGACCGAGTAGGTCATGCGACGAGCGTAAGCATCACCGAAGTCACTTGCAACGTGAGGAGCAGTCTTACAAAAAATATTATGGGAACCAAATAAAGGTTCATCCACATTACCGCGGGGTAGAGCAGTCTGGTAGCTCGTCGGGCTCATAACCCGGAGGTCGCAGGTTCAAATCCTGCCCCCGCAACCAAAAAATATTATATAGCGGCTCGGTAGCTCAGTCGGTAGAGCAACGGACTGAAAATCCGTGTGTCGGCGGTTCGATTCCGTCCCGAGCCACCATTTGAACTTTCAACAAGCAATACGAATTGCTTGTTTTTTTGTGTCTTCCTCCAAAAGCCAGCTATAAATTTTGCATAATATATATTAGTATGTTTGAGAATCCATGGTGCGGGGTATTAGTAGTATCGGATGCAAATTTTATTATGCTAAAAATTTGCAACAAAAAAAACCGTTTGGTATTGTACAATAGAGAGGTTCATTTGAACTAATCAGTTGTACATATTATAAAAGGAGGAGTTTAATCATGGCTAAATTTGAACTACCAGAATTACCTTATGCTTACGATGCATTGGAACCAACAATCGATAAGGAGACAATGAACATCCACCATACGAAACACCATAACACTTATGTGACTAAACTAAATGCAGCGCTTGAAGGAAATACATCTCTTCAAGACAAATCATTGGATGAGCTTTTAGCGAATAATCTTTCAGCTGTACCAGAAGATATTCGTACTGCCGTTCGCCGCAATGGTGGTGGGCACGCAAACCATAGCTTGTTCTGGACTGTTCTTTCTCCAAATGGCGGCGGTGAGCCAACTGGTGAAGTTGCTACGAAAATTAACGATACTTTCGGTAGCTTTGACGAGTTTAAAGAAAAATTTGAAGCAACTGCAAAAGGTCGTTTTGGTTCAGGTTGGGCTTGGCTTGTTGTAAATAATGGCGAGCTTGAAGTCATTGATACACTTAACCAGGATTCTCCAATCATGGAAGGTAAAACTCCAATCCTTGGTCTTGATGTTTGGGAGCATGCTTACTACCTAAATTATCAAAACCGTCGTCCTGACTATGTTGCAGCATTCTGGAACGTAGTAAACTGGGATGAAGTAGCGAAGCGTTTCGAAGCAGCTAAATAATTCAACTTCAAAAAGAGCGTCACGGTAATTTCCGTGACGCTCTTTTTTTGTATATCTGCCTCTGTTCTGCCAACACTAAGAGCAGAATGTAAAGGAGATATACGACTATGATGAGAATGCTGAAGACTTGGCTGAACCAAGAGAATGTATCAAGAGATCTACTCCTTTTATTGTTAATTGGTGGTCTGTATTCTCTTGGGATTTTTCTGTCGAGTACGTTTGTTAATATATACTTGTGGAAACAATCGAACAGTTATTCTGAGATTGCGCTTTATAATTTGTGTATATATATTATGCAGCCTTTAACTTTTATTGTGGCTGGAAAGTGGACAAAACGGATAGATCGGGTCATCGTTTTGAGAGCGGGAGTAACCGTTCTCTCTTTATTTTTTCTAATGGTACTAATAATAGGGGAACATGCCGCGTCGTATAATTTGTTTCTGGGCTCACTGCTTGGCGTAGGATATGGGTTTTACTGGTTAGCCTTTAATGTATTGACATTCGAAATCACAGAGCCGGACACCAGGGATTTCTTTAATGGATTTCTAGGGATACTTCAATCATTTGGAGGGATGACAGGGCCGCTTTTTGCTGGATTTGTTATCTCAAGGTTAGATAACTTTACAGGATACACAGTGATTTTTGGTATTTCGTTTACCTTGTTCATCGTTGCGGTTATGGTAAGTTTTGGATTATCGAGGCGAAAGGCGAAGGGAAACTTTTCATTCAGAAGAATCATGGATGAAAGAAAAAATAATGATAGTTGGAACCGCATTTTACAAGCACATGTATCCCAGGGTTTTCGAGAAGGGACCTTCTTATTTGCTGTATCAATTTGGATTTTCCTTTTAACAAAAAGTGAATTTTCGCTCGGTGTCTTTAACTTGGTTTACTCGGGATTTTCATTTTTGTTTTTCTTTTTAGTAGGTAAATGGGTAAGGCCGAGATACAGAAAAAAGGCAATATTTTTTGCAGGGTTAGCCTTGTCGCTTTCTGTGTTTTTGCTAATCATTAGTGACAGTCTCGGGCTGCTCCTTCTTTATGGCGCTATTGCTGGTATTTTCTTTCCGTTTTTTTACGTTCCGTATGTTTCTTTGACTTACGATGTTATAGGGAAGTCCTGGAACGCAGGGGAAATGAGGATCGAATACATCGTGGTAAGAGAAATATTCCTGGATGGAGGACGAGTTTTATCGATTCTTACTTTTTTACTGGCCATTATGATCATTCCCCCGGAAACTGGAATACCATACATTCTCTTAATTGTAGGTGCCGGCCATTTACTCGTCTATTTCTTTATTAAAGATATTAACTTGAAAAAAATGAAATTTGTCCAGGAATGAAACTTTTTCTTCCTTGCTTCGACTATTCTGGTGCAGGTATAAGTGATATACTATAATATGGAACATTGTTAGTAAGGGGAGAGGAATACAAATATGGGGAAGAAAAAGAAAAAATCACATGTCCCTTTCCGTTTAAATATTATCTTTTTTGTTGTTTTCTTATTATTTGCTACTTTAATACTACAGCTTGGAGTTGTTCAAATACTAACGGGGGAAGCAGCACAAGAAAAAGTTAATCGCACGGAAAACACAACGACTACGATTCCAGTACCTAGGGGAGAAATGTATGACCGTTTTGGCCGGCCAATTGTCGTAAATGAACCACTCTATTCGATTACATATACACCGCCGAAAGGTGTTCAGTCTGAAGACAAACTAAAGCTTGCGAAAAAGCTAGCAAAATACATGGATATGGAATTTGAAGATGTATTGACTACACGCGATTTAAAAGAGTACTTTTTTCTGGAAAATGAAGAAGAGATACGCAAACGAGTAACGGAAGAAGAAGCAAAAGGACTTGATAATGGAGAAGTGTATCAACTTCAGTTAGACAGTATAAAAGAAGAAGAAGTAAACTCTTACGATGATCAAACGAAAGAAATTATTGCGATTAAAAAGGAATTGGATAAGGCCTATGCTTTAGCTCCTCATGTTATAAAAAATGAAAATATTTCTCAAAAAGAATATTCGACTGTGGCGGAGCATCTGTCAGAACTTCCGGGCATTAATGTGACTTCTGATTGGGAAAGAGAGTATCCGTTTGGCAATACATTTAAAAATTATGTAGGGGACATCACCAGTCGAGAACAAGGAGTTCCTCGCGAACGGTTAGAATATTACATGTCACTGGATTATAGTAGAAATGACCGAGTAGGAGTCAGTGGTCTTGAACAACAGTATGAAGAAGTGCTTCGCGGTGTAAAAGAAAAGGTACAATACACGACTGACAGCAGTAATAATATTGTTGACTCTAAAGTAGTCAGACAAGGATCCCGCGGGAAAGATCTTGTGTTGACTATTGATATGGAGCTGCAGCGTAAAGTAGATCAGATCGTAAAAGAAGAGCTAATTTCAGCTGTTCAGCAGGCTCCCTATGAAAATCGATACTTAGAAAATGCCATTGTTGTCATGTCTGACCCGATGACAGGAGAAATTCTCGCTATTTCCGGCCAGCATTACAATCATGACCGTGAAGCCGGTGAAGAATTGGTATCGGATTGGTCACATATGGCTGTCTATAATGCCTACGCTCCCGGTTCAACGGTCAAAGGAGCGACGGTGCTGACTGGTTTTAACGAAGGTGTTATCTCACCTTCCACAACCGTTTATGACCGTCCATTAAAAATTAAAGGAACAGACGAGAAGAGTTCTTATTCTACACTTGGACCTGTAAATTATTTATCTGCTTTAAAAGAGTCTTCCAACGTGTATATGTTTTTTATTGCTATTTGGTTGGGCGGCGCTCACTATGAGAGAAATGCCCCTTTAGACTTGCAGGATGATACGTTCCAGACGTTTTTATATAACTTCCAGCAATTTGGATTAGGTGTAGAAACAGGGATAGATCTTCCGTTTGAAGCGACTGGATTTAAAGGCGATAATCCCGGTCCTGGTAACATTCTTGACTTTGCAATCGGACAGTATAGCACCTATACAGCTATGCAGCTTAATCAGTATGTATCAACAATCGCCAATGGCGGCAAACGCTTAAAGCCGCGATTAGTCAGTGAAATACACAACCCTAGCCGTGTCGGCGAAGGCTTAGGAGAAATTTATAAAGAATACGATCCTACTGTATTAAATACGCTCGAAATGAACGAGGATAATATTGGACGTGTCCAGCGAGGGTTTAGAGAAGTATTTCTTCCTGGTGGAACAGCTTATAGTCATTTTCGTAATGTTGATTACAATGCAGCCGGTAAATCAGGAACTGCCGAAACGGCTAAATATATTCCCATTAATGGGGGAGAAGATACGAAGGTAGTAAATACAGAAAACTTAGCTCTGGTAGGTTATGCTCCTTACAATGATCCGGAAGTCGCATTTTCTGTCATGGTTCCATATGTCGGTAATGAAGCAAACACTCCGATTAACTATAAAATTGGACGAAGGATTTTAGATGCTTATTTTGAAATAAAAGAGCAACGGGCCGAAGAGGGAATTGATAAAAACCTTCTTTCGCAAGAAAAGGAATGATGCACATTTGTGCATCATTTTTTTATACAATTTTCTGCACTAATTTACAAAACCTTAACATCCATTTCATATCGCCTTAAATATATAGTCCTAGTATACAAAGTGAGAGCTGGTTAAGCTGGCTCCATATCATTTCAGAATGACTAGGGGGAGAAGAAATGAAAAGAATTAAACAGGCAGCATTGTTAGCAGCTTTTGTTTTGATTATTGGAGCGCTGGCAGCATGTGGATCTGAGGACAGTGCAAATGGTGAAAGTAGTTCCGGCGAGGGATCAACAGTATCTGGACCGATTACAATCGACGGATCTTCTACAGTCTTTCCTATCATGGAAGCATTAACGTATCAATACCAAAAGGAGCATCCCGAAACGTCACCAACCGTTAACGCTTCAGGGACCGGTGGAGGATTCAAAAAGGCTACTCGCGGTGAAGTTGATTTAACTAATGCTTCACGAGAGATTAAACCAGAAGAACAAGCTATAGCGGAGGAAAATGGTATCAAACTAGAACCTCTTGAGATAGCTAAAGATGGTATCACGGTAGTTGTTAGTCAACAGAATGATTTTGTGAAAAACCTTACACTAGAGCAATTAAGAAAGATTTTCTTAGAGTCTTCCGTGGCTACAAAGTGGTCAGATATTAATCCGGAATGGCCTGATAAAACAATTAAAATCTTTAGCCCTGGGCATGATTCAGGCACATTTGATTATTTTAACGAAGTTATCCTAGAAGAACAGCCGTTGAAGGAAGGCGAGAATACGACATTATCCGAAGATGATAATGTGCTCGTTCGCGGAATCGCTAATGATCCGTATGCGATTGGATTTTTCGGTTATGCATACTTTGCAGAAAATAAAGACAAACTTAAAGCTTTAGGTATTGATAATGGAGAAGGGGACCCTGTTAAACCAACGAATGAAACCATTCAGAGTGGAAAGTACACCCCACTGTCTCGTCCTCTTTACACGTACGTAAATGTAGAGTCTCTTAAGACGAAGCCGCAGGTACTTGATTTCGTTACATTCACCCTTAAGAATGCGGGTGAAGCAGCTAAACAGGTAGGATATGTTGCTCTTCCAGAGGAACGTTACAAGGAACAGCTTGAACAAGTGAAGAAGTGGGCTTCTGAAAAGTAGATAGAACAGAAAATTTTCAGTTGAGGTGAGGCGAAACATAATCGTCTCACCTCCGGTTATGGATGAAAGGAGTTTACCGATGGATAAACTTTTGCAGTCTGAGGGAACAGAACTAAACGTTCAGCAATTAATTGAACAGAAAAGACAGAGAAAAAGTTTTGCAAACAGGTTTGAGAAAGTCATCCCCGTCTTTTTATTATTATGTGCATGTGTAAGTATCCTAACTACGGTCGGGATTCTGTTTACGTTATTAAGAGAATCAATCGGATTTTTTTCCGAGGTCAATATCGTTCAGTTCTATACGGGTACCAACTGGTCCCCATGGACAGGCGAGTTTGGGGTGGCGCCTTTAATTGGAGGCACCCTGCTGATCACAGCTATTGCTACAATTGTGGCCGTGCCAATAGGCTTGATGGCGGCTATTTTCTTGAGTGAATATGCCAGTGATCGTGTTAGAAGAACGATTAAGCCAATTTTAGAAGTGTTAGCGGGAATTCCTACAGTCGTTTATGGTTTTTTCGCTCTGACTTTCGTAACACCTATTCTTCAATCATTCATTCCGGGCTTGGGTATCTTTAACGCTCTAAGTGCAGGAATTGTTGTCGGAATCATGATCGTTCCAATGGTAGCGTCTTTATCAGAAGATGCTATGAACTCTGTACCGAATAGCTTACGGGAAGGAGCCTATGGTGTTGGTTCTACTAGGTTTGAGGTAGTCACCAAGGTCGTTCTTCCTGCAGCGCTTTCCGGCATTATTTCCTCGATAGTATTAGCTGTTTCCCGTGCAATTGGTGAAACGATGATTGTTACGATTGCCGCTGGAGCAACACCTAACCTTACGTTTAATCCGACAGAGTCGATCCAGTCCATGACAGCTTTTATTGTACAGGCAGCTACTGGGGATACAACTTACGGATCGACGATTTACTACAGTTTATATGCTGTCGGGATAACACTGTTTGTTTTCACTCTATTAATGAACTTGTTATCACAATATATTTCACGTAAGTATAGGGAGGAATACTAATGCTTGAGCACAAGGAACGACCAATAAATCGAAAGGTAAAGAAGAGATTGTGGCTCAATGCCATAATGAAAACGGGATTTTTCGCAGCTACATTGATTGGACTGATTTTTCTAGCCTTACTTCTCTATAGAGTCTTGAATCAAGGAATTGGATACTTGAGCTGGGATTACATTACGAGTTTCCCGGCTCCATTTCCTGAAGAGGCAGGGATATGGGCAGGACTAGTTGGATCAATTATGTTAATGGTAATTGTAGCTGCTATTGCCGTCACCATTGGAGTGGCTACAGCAATTTATCTAGAAGAATATGCGCCTAAAAATAAATTCACCGAATTTATACGGGCAAATATTCAAAACCTAGCTGGGGTTCCTTCCATTGTATTTGGTTTGTTAGGCTTAACATTTTTCGTTTATATGTTCAGTATTGGTTACCGATTATTGGCAGGCGGGTTGACGATGGCCTTATTGATCTTGCCCGTTATCGTAGTGGCTTCACAAGAGGCTGTCCGTTCAGTACCAAACGAATTGAGAGAAGCATCTTATGGTATGGGAGCATCGAAGTGGCAAACCATTGCCCGGATTATTCTTCCTGCTGCTCTTCCTGGTATGCTAACCGGGACGATTATCGCACTTTCCAGAGCAATAGGTGAAACAGCTCCACTAATTATCGTTGGCGCTGCCACGGCTATTTATACGTTACCAGATTCCTTACTTTCAAAATACACGGTCATGCCGATTCAAATATATAACTGGACAGGTAGACCACAGGAAGAGTGGCAGTATGTGGCAGCAGCTGGGATTATCGTATTGCTCGTTGTGTTGTTGATGATGAACGCTATTGCAGTAGGTATTAGAAATAAATTTCAGAAACGCCTATAAATTTTGATGTGGAGGGTTTCAAATGACAGTTAAATTGGATGAAAGAAAAGACATGAAAACTACTACAAGCGTCGAAAACCGGACGAAGGGCGACCATCAAAAGAAAACAGTTGAGGAAGAGAGCAAAGTCTTTCAAGTATCGGACTTAAACTTGTGGTACGGTTCTGATCAGGCATTATATAAAATCAATATGGAAATTCCGGAAAAAAGGGTTACGGCTATTATTGGCCCTTCCGGCTGTGGTAAATCGACTTATTTAAAGGCCCTGAATCGAATGGTGGAAATGATTCCTATTGTCAAAACTTCAGGAACCATAAAATATCGTGATAAGAATATCTATGAGGATAAATTTCATGTAGAAGAGCTACGTGCAAAGGTAGGGATGGTCTTTCAAAAACCCAACCCATTTCCGAAATCCGTTTATGATAACGTGGCCTATGGACCACGTGTGCATGGGATTAAGAAAAAAGCAATACTTGATGAAATTGTGGAGAAGAGTTTAAGAGATGCTGCGATCTGGGATGAGCTGAAAGATCGTTTAGACGAAAATGCCTATGGCTTGTCAGGCGGGCAGCAACAGCGCGTTTGTATTGCTCGTGCTTTAGCGGTAGAGCCTGATGTGATTTTAATGGATGAGCCGACTTCAGCGCTGGATCCGATTTCGACTTTAAAAGTAGAAGAGCTTGTACAAGAACTTAAGAAAAAGTACAGTATTGTTATTGTAACCCACAATATGCAGCAAGCAGCACGTATTTCAGATAAAACAGCCTTTTTTCTAAATGGTGAGTTAATCGAATTTGCTGAAACGGATGAATTGTTCCAAAATCCAAGTGATAAGCGGACGGAAGACTATATTACAGGTCGTTTTGGTTAAAAAACTATAAGGAAGGCAGGGGTTTGAATGCCGATTCGTGCTCAATTTGACGAGGAATTATTAAGCATAAAAGACCAACTTAAACAGCTTTCCCTTGATGTTAAGGAATCACTGGATACAGCAATCCATGTGCTTTATCAGGGGGATGTGGATAAAGCTAGACAGATTATGGAAGACGATGCTTTTATAGATGCAAAAGAGGAGCAAATTAACGAAGAAGCCATCTTAACCATTGCTAAGCAACAACCTGTGGCGACAGACCTGCGACGATTAATTGTCGCTATCAAAATTTCGTCTGATCTGGAAAGGATGGCAGATCATTCTACAAATGTGGCTAAGGCTACTATCCATTTAGGAGATAAACATGGAATAAAGATCAATCCTGAACTGAGAGAAATGGCAGTCCTGGCGATGGATATGGTCGACTTGGCTATTAAAGCATTTGAGCACGAAGACATTTCACTCGCGCAAAAGCTTGCTGAAATGGATGATGAGGTCGATGCCCTTTATGGAAAAATTGTTCGGGAGCTGCTTGAATTTACAGCAGTTAATCCAGAACAAATCCAGCACATTATGCAAATGGCATACACGGCACGCTATATTGAGAGATTTGCGGATCATATTACTAATATTGGCGAAAGTGTCTTCTATTTAGTAAAAGGAAAAACGTACGGTTTAAATTAGAAAGTGCTTGTAATCGATGATAGAAATAAAGGCTGACTCCGAGGAGACAGCCTTTATTTTGAGGTAATAATATCAGCAGTTTGTTCTATTGTCATTCCCCGTGGAACTTCATATTCACCAATTTGTATGTATCGACTGAGTTCTTGCTTGCGCATATATTCGTCAAAGGCTTCTACATCATCAATTAATTCTGCATCAGCAAGCATGTGACTAATCTCAGTTGAACTCATGCCAGACTCTATCGCAAAAGTCACTTTTGCAGGTGGTTCTGCTGGAGTATCTTTTTTTACAGTAGTTTCCTGCACTGTCCCAACCTGGTTTTTTTCATCTTCGAGCTGTGAATCAGTGAAAATATGGTATCCACCACTCTCGAGTTTTCTGATCATATCATCTTCGGAAAGCTGTTGTGCCTTTCCTGCCATTTCCTTAGGTTCCATCCAGTAAAAAATACTTAAAATAAGAGTTGCAGCCATTAATCCAATTGAAAATGAACGTACGGACTGTTTCATTTGGAAATACCCTCATGTTTAAATTGGAGGACAATGGAATGTACGTCATATTCGTTCAGGTTAGTTTTTTTAGCAATCTCTGCTGTAGAATATCCTGATTGATGCAAGTTTTGAATGTTAGCAATTAAAGGAGGACTCTGCATATTAGAATGAGATTGCTTTAGAATCTCTTCCGTTAAATCACTGGAAAGTAATTCTTCCTCCAGAACATTCAGCTTTTTCTTCATTTGATAACTCTCTTGCATGTACTGTAAAGACAGTTGTTCTACTTGATCTTCAACGTCCCTAAGCCGGTCATTCATGAAAAATGACACAATAAATAATATTAGGGCCACAGAAGCAAGTGTAATGATACTTGGGATCATTCTCTTCACTCCTAACTCTTTTATTTATACCATAGAATGACAAGGATATCTATGATGTATCATAGAATAACAAGAAATATGTACTTGAAAGCTGTATAAACATTTGATATTATTATAAGGTCTGATTATTAGCATAGAATTGAATTGAATCATGTTTGGAGGGATAAATCATGCGTGTAAACATTACACTTGCTTGCACTGAAACTGGTGACCGTAATTATATTACTACAAAAAATAAGCGTACCAATCCTGAGCGTCTGGAGCTAAATAAATACAGCCCGCGACTAGGCAAATATACGCTTCATCGTGAAACAAAATAAACAGCAGGAATTCTTCCTGCTGTTTTTTTGTACCATAGAAAGGGGAACAAATGAATAAAAACAAATGGCGAATTAAAGGAAAGTCCCTGCTGAGTTCTTATACCGAAGCAGAAAAAAATGATATAGAAATATCGATACATAATCAACTGTTTCAATCATCATTGTGGAATTCGGCTGAAGTTGTTGCCGTGACGGTTTCACTTTCTCATGAATGGTCCACACAACCGATCATTGAAAAAGCGTGGGAGCAAGGAAAGAAAGTCGTCGTGCCTAAATGTAATCCCGAATTAAAAACGCTTACATTTTATAATTTACAGAGTTATGAACAATTGGAAGTTGTTTATTACGGTTTACAGGAACCATCTCCTGCTAAAGCAGAAGCTGTCAAGAAGGAAGAAATTGATCTATTGGTCGTACCAGGATTAATCTTTGATCGAAAAGGTTATCGAATTGGATTTGGAGGAGGGTTTTATGACCGATTCCTTGCGGATTATAGAGGTGTGACGGTTTCGCTTGTATCTAAAAAACAAGTTACAAGAGAGCTGCCTTTCGAAGGATTTGATATTCCAGTTCAACATATTATAACTGAAGAGCAATGGTTGACGATTTAGTGGGAATTTCAGTGTTACTTAGGAATAATGCCGCCTCATATGGAGCACAATAATTGTAAATGAAAATGAGGTGAGTGGAAATGACTCGCGTATTGACATGGATAGTTATTGTATTCTCTATGGGCACATTGCTTTATCGTTATCGTTATAAGGCATTCGATGTGCTGTCAACTGTGCCTTATTTAAGACACTGGCTTATTCAGCAAACTATGAGTATGCCGTATGTGAGAAGGAAAGTTCTTTCTAACATGTTTAAATAAACCGGACTGTCAGATTAACTGACAGTCCGGTTTTCGTTTATGATACCATTCATTGAACAAGTGCTTCGCTTCATACTAGTGCTACGTGCTATGATAAGGGAGAGTGGGGAGGGGAGAAAATTTGTATATCAAACAGGAATATTTTTTATGGAAAATCGCACAGGATCTTGTCAATAGTCAAGATTGCGAGGTATTACATGTAAATAATACTAGTAGTGAAATATGGCTTGAAAAAGATATAAAGGGAAAAACACATGTTTTCCGGCTTTACCATGCTCAATTTGATTGGCGTAACCAATTAATCCGTGACTTGGAAAACATTCATTTACAAATCAAGCAAAATCGACGGTTGTTCCGCAATAAAAAGGTTGTAGTTCATTGTCTCTATATTTCTCAATACCCTCCAGTTGACGAATGGGAAAATATTAATAAAGACCAGCTTCCTCTTAATACAAACACAAATATTGTTTATTTAGATGATGATCATAAACGAGAAGGCATTCATAGCTTATACGATGGGTTAGGAATGACTCCTCCTGAATGGTCGCTGGAAGTAAGCGAACAGGAAGCAGAAACTCAAGTTCATTACTTGAAACATCTTATGAAAGGAAGCCAACGTAAAAGAAAGCGTGAAACGCAGGCCATCTTTACATTTGGAAAACCTTTGTTGACCTACGTGTTACTGGTGTTAAACGTATTGATGTACTTATTTATTGAGTTTAAAGGCAGTTCTACATCCATTGTTACGCTGATTGAATATGGAGCCAAGTATAATCCAGCAATTGTCAACGGCGAATGGTGGCGTATTCTAAGTTCGATGTTTCTTCATATAGGGACTCTTCATCTGCTCATGAATATGTTGGCGTTATACTACCTGGGTACAGCTGTAGAGCGAATTTATGGAACTCTCCGGTTTACATGGATCTATTTCATGGCTGGTATTTTCGGCGGAATAGCCAGCTTTATGCTAAATCCTCAAGTTGCTGCAGGCGCTTCCGGGGCTATTTTCGGCTTATTCGGCGCTTTGTTATATTTCGGTGTACATTACAAAAGGTTGTTTCTTCGAACAATGGGTTATAATTTATTTATTGTGATCGGAATAAACCTTGCTTTCGGTCTGCTCGTTCCTCAAGTCGATAATGGTGCCCACATGGGAGGTTTAATAGGCGGATTTATCGCTTCTGCTATATGCAATCTTCCTAAAAAGAAACAATGGTTGCTCCAAACTGTGGCCGTTTTAATTTATACGGTCTCGATGGGACTGATGCTCTTTTTTGGAATTCAACAGGTGGATAATCGATCTTATGCCCTCGTTCAAGTTCAACTTTCTCAAAACTTAATAGAGGAGCAAAATTATCGAGAAGCGATAAGTATGACAACAGATGCCCTTAGTAACCCGGGTGACTATCAAGCTGAATTACTTTTTAATAGGTCCTATGCCTACACAAAAACCGAACAGTACGCCAAGGCGGTCGAAGATCTAGTCCGCGTCACTGATTTAGATCCTGAGTTTGCTGAAGCACACTATAATTTAGCGTTGCTGTATCGACAGGCTGGGAAGGCAGAAAAGGCTGAAACACTTGCAAACAAAGCAGCACGATTAAAACCTGAGCGTGAACAGTTTCAAAAGCTAAAGGAAAGTTTTGATCAATAGTATTGAATGAGTTGATGTTTGTTCCCCGCATCGTCCTCGTATAAAACGATTAAATGCTTCCCGTTTTTATCTAGAAGCAAAAGGGGGATATAGCTTTGAATCGGATGCTTTGTTTCAGAGTCTTCAATCCCGATCACATAGTTCTTGTATAACCCTTCCCAAAGTTGACCAAGGATTCGGTCAAAGTCTGCTGCCGTAGTCCCTGGGAAGGTATGCTCTTCACTAAAGTCAGAAAGACCTGTTAAAGGAACGTGTATATATTTCTCTCGCGGGATTTGATAATAGCTTAGAAGCTCGTCCCACTGAGCTTCTAATTGCTGTTGAATGGCATGGTCCAATTTTTTTGCCCACTCTTTTTCTTCGTTTGACTGCGGCTCTTGAAAGGAATCTTCTTTTGAATGTGGGGAATCAATCAGGTATAAAGTATCGTTTGAGGTGGCTTGTATGCTTTTTATCTCCCCGTTATCTTCATGAATTTCGCCATGGTGAAAGGAAATTGCCTCATACTTTTTACTATCTTCGCTCTGAAGAGTTGATTTTTTCTCCAGGTGCTGGGCGTTTTCTTTCCATTTATTCACTACGCCTTTTAATCGTCCATTTACATATAAAAGAGAAACATCCTGACGTAAATACATCGGTTCATTACTGGAGGAAGATATATTCCAGCTTATTTGGTCGTTTTTTTCATCATTGGAAGTCGTAATAGTGGTCTGAGCCTCCGTGAAGTGATGGGTTTCATCAATAGGAAAGTATTGAATAACTGCCAGGTCTTCTGAGCTCATGAATAAATAAGAGAATACAATGGCTAAAAACCCTATAAAGGCAAACATCCATATGTGTTTCATGTCAAGCATCTCCTTTATTGAAAAAATAAGTTAGTATTTACATGGTTATAGGCATGACTTGTCCAATAACAGCTATCGGATAATCGTTGAGAAGGTCTCCCGGATAGTTCAATCAGTCCACCTAGGACCATTAGTGAGTTAATAAATGGGTTGTATAAAACTTATGTGAATGAAGGAATTTACATGCAGGAAAATAGAAACTATATGAATTAAAAGGATCAGCCTTGGACCCTACAGTAGTAGAGGAGATTGTAAGGCACCATGAAAATCTTCAGGCAAAAGACTCGCTTCAGCACATAAGGGGTGGTTTTTACATTTTCATTCCTATACTTCACTGATATAATGAAAAAAGGTGATAATAATGAGAACAATTTATGATATTCAGCAATTTTTAAAACAGTTCGGAACTTTTATTTATGTAGGAGACCGCTTGGCGGAACTCCAGCTAATGGAACAAGAGATAAAGGAATTAAATCGATCGCAGTGTATTACAGGGGAAGATTATAAAATGGCGATTTTGTTACTACGGACTGAAATCGCTAAAATGCAAGATGACCATAAAGGAGAGGCAAGTAAATGAGCAATGACAAGTATTGTTTTGGGGTTGACATTGGGGGCACAACGATAAAACTTGCTGTGCTTTCAACCGAAGGTGAAATTATTAAAAAGTGGGAAATACCAACTAATAAAAGTGAACGAGGTAAACATATTGCAGGTGATATACAGGAAGCAATAGAAGCGGCTCGTTCTGAATTGAATATACATAAGTCCAATATTTTGGGAATTGGAGTTGGGGCTCCAGGGTTCATTAATACTAAAACGGGCTTTATTTACGTCGCTGTAAATATTGGCTGGGAAGATTATGATTTCGGAAACGAGTTGTCCGAGCTGTCGGGATACTCTGTATGGGTAGATAACGATGCTAATTTAGCTGCTCTCGGTGAAAATTGGCTCGGTGCAGGTAATGGGGCTGAGAATGTGATTGCTGTAACACTCGGGACTGGTGTTGGGGGAGGTATCATTGCTAACGGTCAAATTATAAGCGGAGCTAATGGCATGGCTGCTGAAATTGGGCATATGACTGTGATTCCCCATGGAGGCGCTCCTTGTAACTGTGGGAAATCTGGATGTCTTGAAACGGAAACTTCGGCAACAGCAATCGTTAGGAAAGCAAAAGAAGTTTTAACTGCTTTCCCGGACTCCTCCTTAAATAAAGTGAAAGACATGACGGCAAAGAAGGTTTTTCAGGCAGCAGCTGATGATGACCCTGGAGCCAAAAAAGTCCTTGAATCTGTTACGGATACACTTGGATTAGCGATTGCTAATTTGGCTATTGCCGTGAATCCGAATAAGATCATAATCGGAGGGGGAGTTTCAAAAGCCGGAGCTCAATTGTTAACCCCCCTTAAGGAAACATTTCAATTATATGCGTTACCTCGTACTATTAAAGCTTGCACCTTTGAAATTGCTGAACTAGGGAATGATGCCGGAGTAATCGGCGGTGCATATTTAGTTAAAGAAAACCTTTAGGAAAAGAAGCCATAATTGGGCTTCTTTTCCTTTTCATGTAGGTATCTTTTTTGAAAGGCTTCAAGTAAAATAGATGAGTAAATCCATTAAAAAAACATGAAACTTTTTTGGGGTTTTTTTCGTCATATACTAGGAACCAGTTTAATAACAATGATACGTGGAATTTATTAAAGAGAGATAATGCCCAAGTAAATCATATGTAATATTTATGAATGCATTGGATGGAGGAGGAACTTTTGATGCAATGGAACAAGCCGCGAATACCGTTATTCGTTATTGCCTCTTTTCTATTTGGTTTAAAAACCTATTTTGTGTACAGGTTCATGTTTGAACTAACTATAGAAAATGCATTGCAGGAATTTATCTTGTTTTTCAACCCAATAGCTAGTGCTTATTTAATTTTTGCCATTAGTGTTTGGTTGAAACCGAAAAATCAAATGAAATATTTAAGGTGGACCGCTGTAATCGGTTCTTTCATTCTTTATATAAACTTGCTATTTTATAGAAACTTTACCGACTTCATTACCATTCCTGTCTTATTTCAAGGAGACAACGCCGCAGATTTAACGACAAGTATCTTTACATTGATTCATTTAGGGGATTTGTTGTTATTTGCTGATTTGGTGATCATTTGGATCCTTACGAGTAAAAAAACAATGGATATGACCGTGAATTTTTCAAAAAGCGGAAAGATTGCGGCAACAGCCGTCACCTTTCTAATGTTATCTGGGAATGTTGCACTTGCTGAATTAGAACGGCCGATGCTGTTTGTACGCGCCTTTGACCGTGAGTATTTAGTGAAGAACATCGGTGTGTATAACTATCATGTTTATGATGCTATGATGCAAACGAAAACTAAGGCACAGCGTGTCTTCGCAGACAGCAGTGAGATTAGTGAAATTAAAAACTATATTAATCAAAATTCCGATACTGAAGAAAAATCCGAACTGTTTGGAATTGCTGAAGACAAAAACGTTATTTTTGTTAGTATAGAGTCATTCCAAAACTTTCTATTGGATTCAGAAATCAATGGAAAGGAAACTACACCGTTTCTTAACGATTTAAAAGAGAGTGAAGAAACGATTTGGTTTAAGAACTTTTATCACCAAACTGCTCAAGGAAAAACGTCAGACTCAGAGTTTATTGTAGAAAACTCGCTTTATCCTTTGGGCAGGGGCGCTGTATATTTCACACATGCTCAAAATGAGTATCATGCTTTACCTGAGATCCTAAATCGTGAAGGATACACGACATCCGTGTTTCATGCTAACAATAAGAGTTTCTGGAACCGAGATGTTATGTACGATACGATGGGTTACGATAAGTTTTATGGTGAACAGGCGTATGAAGTAACGCCAGAAAATTCATTCGGGTGGGGGCTTGGTGACAAGGCATTTTTCTCCCAATCGATTGATGAACTGAAGCAGCAGGAAGAACCTTTTTATAGTAAATTTATAACTCTCACCAATCATTTTCCGTTTGAACTGCCGGAAGAAGAAGCAAATATTGACAAGTACGATTCAAGTTCAGAGACGCTGAATAGTTATTTCCAAACCGCTCGTTATACCGATGAGGCTCTCGAGAAATTCTTTCAGCAACTAAAAGATGCCGGGATCTATAAGGACTCCATTATTATCCTAATGGGAGACCACTATGGCATTAGTGAGTTCCACAATAGTGCAATGGGGGACTTTTTAAATAAGGAAATTACTCCTTATCAGCATATTCAACTGCAACGCGTGCCATTTATGATTCATATACCCGGTTATGAAAATGGAGAGATTCGCGACGAGGTTGTGGGACAGATCGATGTTAAGCCCACTTTATTAAGCCTTCTAGGGATAGAGGCTGAAAAAGACTTATCTTTCGGTACAGACATGTTTCTGGAAGATCAACAAAAGTTCACTGCATTAAGGGATGGAAGCTTCATTACTGAAAAATATGTCTATACTGAGGGGACATGTTACGACCGACAAACTGGAGAACCTATTCAATCAGAGAAACAAGTATGTAAGCCAATCAAACAAAAAGTAGAGAAAGAGCTGGCTTATTCGGATAATATTATTTATGGAGATTTGTTTAGGTTTTACGACTTTACAAACAAAGACAGCGAGCAGTAAGCAGAAAGAGTCTTCCTAATTTAACAGGAAGACTCTTTCAATGTTGTCGATTGAAATGTAATAAGGCTCTAGAATCCTATATATGCTCACTAAAAAACCGAACTGTCAAACAGTTCGGTTATTCATTATCCAAATAAGTTTGCGTAAATTGTCATAACAGAGAACCAGCCGAAGACTAGGGCTGATGCTGCCGCAAATAATACTGCGAAGAAATTCTTTGTTTTAATTTCACGGAAGACCGCGCATACACAAAGGATTGTTACAAGAAAAAGAATAATAGCTGTTACCACAAATAAGCCCCCCTAAATTCCAGATCATTATTATCATACTGCATTTCATAAATGTTATACTGTGTGTAGCTCATTTCATTACTCACTCATTCTATAGTATCTTACATGATTTGTCGAGCCATTCTAAAATTTTTTTAAATCTTTTTATAGAGGTGATGGAAATGTTGAAAATTACACGGTTGCCACTAGGTCCAATGGCCACAAACGCTTACATTGTTTATGAAAATAAACAAGCATTAGTATTCGATCCAGGTGGAGACTTTGACAAATTGCAGAATTTCATTTCTGAACGGGAATTGAATGTAAAGGCGATCTTGTTAACTCATGCCCACTTTGACCATATAGGAGCCGTAGAGGAGGCCAGAGGCGCTTATAATGCCCCTGTATACTTACATGATGCAGAAGCAGATTGGCTTCCAGATCCAGCGCTAAACGGATCTGCCATATTTCAAATAGGAGATATTAAAGCAAGCCGTGCAGATCATTCCTTAGAACCAGGCATGAAAGAAATTGGTCCTTTTACATTTGAAGTACGTCATACCCCTGGACATTCTCCCGGCAGCGTATCATTTGTATTTCGGAAGCAGCGCTTTACGATAGGAGGCGACACGCTGTTTCAACAGGGGATAGGAAGGACAGATCTACCGGGGGGCAATCGCCATGAGTTAACCAGAAGTATACAAGATCAGTTGTTTAGTTTAAGAAATGATATGAAGATATACCCTGGTCATGGCTTGCCTACAACGGTTGGCGATGAGAAAAAGAGTAATCCATTCTTTACTTAAATGTAAATTCTGTGAAAGTGTGGTTTCTTCTGAATGTATCTAAATAAAAAGATCCTGTTATCCAACTCAGGGATAACAGGATCTTTTTAGTGACCACCGAAAGACGGTACGAGAATAAATGATGAATAATAAGTAAATCCAATCATAAATACTGTCAAATACGAGAAAAATATGTAAATATACATACGCTCTGACAGTTTAAGGTAGCCAATTGTAAGGAAAAAGGCAGTTTGAACGAGAGATAATAATGCAGCTTCCATCATGTCGCCAGCATAAAACATGACAGTAAATATACCAGTCCAAAACGCCATCACTCGAAACATGCGATCCATGCTTCTTCCCCCTCCTTTTTCATCTTTCATCATTAAACTATCATTCATATTATAAACGACCCTTCAGGGAATGTAAATAAATCTTGTTAGTGAATACCGCTTCTTTGTTGAAATGGATCACCTGGACCTTGGGTTTTATGTCCGGGCACCCAAGGCCTAAGGTATATGTTTAAGAAGCTACATAGCCCATGAAGTAGAGGTTATATTAGTCTTATGGAGAAAGAGATACATTATGCATGAAAGATAAAGAGGCTGGGACATAAGTAAAGCAATGATTCCAAAAAACGAACATTAAAAAATGAATCGTATAAACGCAGACAATGAGCACAGTCAAAATGTGTAGACTCCTGCGGGAACAGCGCGAGTCGAAGATCCCACAGGAAAGCGCTTTTTGCTTTCCGAGGAAGCTGAGGCCGTGCCCGCGGAAAGCGAAGCATTTTGACGGAGCGATGGTAGAATCCTTTCTTGGTATGCAAATAATCCGGATAAATTCAAATAAAATTGTCCGGATTATTTTATGCATAATTCAGTTCTGTCCCGGACTCTTATTAGGGAACAGCACTGGTTCGTTTGTAGAAACGATTAATTTGTTTTGTAGTCCCTGTTAGTAATGTTAATTGCCATTTACAGTCATAACCACCGATAGTCTGTGCACATTCAACTGTAGATTGTCCTAAAGGGAGGGTGAATTGTTCAGAAATCGTTTTAGCGCCTTCCGTTTTCTCGTTTATCTTTACTAACAGCTGATCATGACTGTAGTGAAAGAGACTTTGAAGTTGGTAATATTCTTTTACAGAATGGGTGGAAAGAATTTGACTTTTATATTGGGCAGCGGTAAAGACGGTTAGCAGGATAAGGATACTGCCTAAAGTGTACACCCAAGGGAGAATAATCCCTCTTTCATTACTGAGAAGGCAAATATAATACTTTTTCATATGACGTTCCATCCTTAAGAACTAAAGATACGATAAGAAGATCATTTTCCTGAGTGAATGCAAGGTTTCCGATATTTGTAATCAGCAGTTCATGTCCAGTTTGGTCAACTTGCCTCCTAATTCCATCATTATACTTTGAGATCGTTACGAGACGTCCATCAGGATCGGTGATGGATAATTTGCTATTTGATGAAAGCACCTGTGAGGAGAGGTTTATTTCTTCCTCAAGAAACGTGAAAAATTGATGTACGGAAAGGTCGTCAGAATAGAGAGGACTATCAACAAGTTTAAGTAACGGAAGGCTTAACGTTAACAGTATGGAAAGTAAGGTTAAACAAAATAATGATTCAATCAATGTAAATCCTCTGTCATTGCACGCTAGCATACAGGCATAGCTCCTTATGATGACGGCGGGTATCCCATGACGCGCATGCTTCCAGAAGGGGTGGCTGTTTTTTATATGTTACCGTCATCAAGTCATATTTCTTAGTAATGGGGTACTCTTCTTGTGGGTTAAATTTGTAGTTCAAGAGTTCATTTTGCAGTTGGTTAATGATAGCTCTTTCCTCTGCAAGTTCTTTTTGTGAAAGTCTTAATTCGCCTAAAAAGGGAAGGATAGTTGTAGCTATTATTAACAACAACCCGAAGGCGCAGATGACTTCAACGATTGTAAAACCTTTACTGTTCATGAATCATTACCCGGCTTTTACCAAAAGGAAAGGTCAACTTATAGTCAGCTTTGGGAGTACTTAAGGTCATTGTTCCAGGGTTTTGAATGGTGCCAGAGGTATTAAATTGAATAGGAATTTCAAGGGTTGATAAACGGATTGACCATTCTTTTGGCAAATTACGATGAAACACAATTTTTCGATTAGCATAGTCATAAAGGTAATATTCACGTTGTTCAGGACGGATCATAACCCAGTAATGGGGGTGATCTTGCATAGTGAGTTGTTGAGCTAAAAGCAAATCATTCTCTAGCAGTTCCAAATAATGGGCAACTTTAATTGTTGTAACAACGCGATGTTGTAAAGGGACTACGACTGCCAAAATTGCAGAAAATGCAACGAGAACGATCATTACTTCAGCCATTGTGAATCCAGATTGACAGTGTTTCATGGTCAATTAGGGTTCGAAACTACACCGGATGTATAGCCTAGCTCTTTGCCGTTCGGACATGTTATCTGCTTTAAATAGTTTTCATCGACCAGTACTTGTAAGGACGCGGGCGCTTTCCCTTGATCAATTTTATAGGCTTCTACTTGAGCTTCGGCTGTCAACACGAGTGCTTCACACCCTTTCGAACGGATTGTTTCGTTATTTTTAGCGAGATTTGGTATCGCGATCACGAGCAATACCGATATGATTAAAAGTACGATGAGCATTTCAATTAGAGTAAATCCTTTCTGGTTATTCAATAGTTTGCTCCTTTCTATATTTGTTCCATCCATTGGTACATGGGCAGCATGATGGAGGCGTAGATCAGAACGACTACACAGGCGATGATCATAAAGAACACGGGCTGTATAAGCTGCATGGTTTGAGTTAAGCGCTCCTTTAACTGATCCATGAGTAACTCGGAATACACCTGTAATTCTTTACTTAGTGTATCGAGATCATTTGTGTGATGAAAAATAGTTGTGACGTCTCCTTTAATTAATGAGCAGGGATGAACAGCCTGACCGAGTAGTATGCCTTCATTAAGTCTGATTAAAATCATCTTTGCATAATGTGACAGAATGATATATTTAGTTTGTCCAGCTATGATTTCCAGGGCGTGTTTAAGTGATAATCCAGCTTTAAGCAGAGAACTTAGATGAGTGGCGAAAAGAAAGGTAACGGTAAAGATCTGATATTCCTTGAGGAAGGGAGTTTTTTCGTAGATCGTCAGCCTTTGGTTCATAGTCAGCTTCGGTAAGTACAGTTTAAATAGAAACAAAGCTAAAATAATCGCAGCGGACATATAACAAAAACCTGTTATGCCCACATCCAAGACGTTTAATACGATCAGGCTAAAAGGTTTGGAAGCCTCATTTTCAAACAGAGATTGAAAACTTGGTATGATTGTACGCTTAATCACACCAAAGGCAATAATTACAAAGATAAGTAAAAACAGGGGATACCTCAAAACTTGCTTTAGTTTTCTTGTGTACTCTTCTTGGATGTTTAACAGGTCAGCGCATTGCCTAAACATCGAGGGCAGATCTTGATTAATACGGGCAAAAAATAAAAAGGACACTACATTACGAGAAAAACTGGCTTGTTGGAAAGCTGTATCCATTGGCTGTCCAGTCTTGAGTTGTTCAGTTATCGTATGAGTGATAGGAGCAAGAGACGGATCCCAACTTGTCATTTTAAGAGCCTCCAGTAAGGGAAACCCTCTCTCTAATAAATGACAGATCCTTCGTAAGAATAAGATTTGTTTGCGAATGGGAAGTTTTTTAGGTTGATCTGGAGCGCGAGAAAAAAGTTTAAATGTAGCCGAGGGCATAAGCTTTTCTCCTTAAAGAATGAAATGTTTGGAAATGGGGCTGCTTATTTGGAGGAGAACCTTTGATGGCTTGTTGGAGAGTGTATCCATCAAGGAGTTCAACGATCGCTGCTCTTCTAGGCAGTGAATCGTTCGTTTTAAGGGGAAGTAACTGTTGGGCAGCGATAGCGATTAAAGTTTGCTCTAAATCAGATGATTTAATCTTCATTTCCTCTAAACGTCTTAATGTGCCAAAAGCATCTTTTGCATGAATTGTACTGATTACCAAATGACCGCTTAATGCAGCCCGAAATGCAAAGTGAGCTGTTTCCTTATCGCGAATTTCCCCAACCATTAGTAAATCTGGGTCGTGCCTTAGTGCTGCTTTAAGACCAGCATCATAGGTAATCCCTGCTCGTTCATTAACTTGTACTTGGATAATATTGTTTAGATTCTTCTCAATAGGGTCCTCTAGTGTAATGGCTTGGAAGGAGTGTTGGTTTAATAACGATTGAAGCAAAGCATACAAAGTAGTAGTTTTGCCACTTCCGGTCGCCCCGGTGAAAAGTATCATCCCACTCGAGAAGGTAAGCCACCTTTCAATTTGTTTGAGCTGACTTGGAAAAAGAAATAGTCGTTCAAGCTGTAGCTGGCTGTCGGGGGAGAGAATTCGAATAGCGAGACTTTCGCAGCCAATAATTGGAAGAGTAGATAAACGCATGTTAAAGAGGTGTTGATTTAGCCTGTGTTCGATGATGCCGTTTTGAGGCTTTGTGACTTCGCCAATATCCATTCCAGAAATAAATTTAAAATAGGCTAGTAACTTCTGATAAGAGGGTAGTGGCAGCGAGGAATGAAAAATGCGTTGGCCATGAATGCGGAAATGAATATCCGTTTTTTCAATATATGGGGAAAAGTGAATGTCCGACGCAGTTTGCTGAATTGCAGAAACCAGTAGATCTTGAGCATACTTGGCAATGTGACTCACGGTAATTTATCACCTCATTTCTTCTGTAATATACTTCGACAAACTTTGCGTAAATCCTTCTCTGTAATATACTTCGACAAACTTTGCGTAAATCCTTCTTTTTTTGAAAAAATTATGAAATAACTTTTAGATGCTTGGAAGCTTTAGAGAAAAGCATGTTGTCTAAAGAACAGCACCCCCGGGCATACTAACGACTAACTACTCGTAAGGAAGGGATCCATAATGAAGAAGAATGAGTATGTTCAGTTTCTTACCGAAGAGATGATGAAGTATATGCATCGAACAAAACAGGAAAAACACGATCGAAAAATTCAAAGAACCTCTAAAGGCAGCTCATCTTATTGGTTTGGTATCATTCCTTTTGCATTTAAAATGATGAAGAGAAGATGGCAAAGACATAGTTAAAAGAGGCCTTGATAGCAGCCTCTTTTACTATTACAGCAAGATTTATGTTTCACGAAACAAACTTTGACTTGTTTGCTGTGACAAGTAGAATAATCCCCCATTGGCAATGTGTATAGAGACTCTTGGTTTGTATCTAACTTGCAGTTGGTCGAGTTCCTTCTCGTAATAATCCTCGTCCACGTCATCTGACGTATAAAAGTGATGAAGTAAGTCTTTTTCACTTTCCAGTTGTTTGAGGGATTCGATTGCCCACTCGTCATTCAATGAAGCAAGTTGATCCTTTACGTAGTTTAGGATCCGTTGATATCCACTTTCCATTCTTACAACCGGGGTCATTGGAAAACTAAAATCAGATACGGTTGATCGGAAATCAATCTTCCAAATCTTATCCATCATACCCGATAGTAAGGCCCCATTTATCAGGTTTAATCCAATCGATAGTATTTCATCACGTGTTTGTTTTCCGCGATATACAATTTTAATATTCAACACCATCCAAGGATGAAGTGGTTGGTTAACTGTTAGTGCAGACAAGTGTTCATAAAGTCTCGTGGAATAGGAGCGGTCAATGGCTAATTGATACATTTGATGGAGCTTTGGTGTTCCAGCATGAAGGTGTATCCCGTTATCCTCTTCCATAAGTCCATCTGTAAAGGTGAGCTTCATCGCTTCCCCAACTCGGTTCATTTTTTTCATATAATGCCAGTAAAATGGCCTGTTCATTAAGGCTTCATCCATATCATTTGTCAGCTGTACTTCCATGGAACGGTCCGATGTTTCCGTGATGCTGCATCTATGCGTCGAAAAGAATTCTTTAGCAAATTGGAAATAGGTACTTGTTGTCAACTCAGTTCCCTCCGCTCATTTACAGTATGTTCAACGTAGCTCACGAGGTTGTTCAATTTAATATTCATTTCTCCCTGACTTTCGGATTGACTCATAATGGATTGAATCTGATTGTCAAAATTTCCCCCGGGAATGTTTTCTAAAATATGATCTAGATCCCCTACAGCATTTTTAAACATTTCAATCTTTTCATACAATAGGTTTAATATTTGATCTTCAATAGTATTTTCAATCGCAAAATTGTAAATATGAACATCCTTTTCCTGACCAAATCGGTGAATTCGGCCAATTCGTTGTTCAAGCCTCATCGGATTCCAGGGCAAATCATAATTAATCATGTTATTACAAAATTGGAGGTTAATTCCTTCCGAACCGGCTTCTGTAGCAACCATAACTTGTGCTTTTGTCCTGAATAACTGTTTCATCCAGTCACGTTTGCTTTTTTTGAACTTACCATTAAAGGGAACAGAGGTTATCCCATGCTGCTGCAAATACCACTGTAAATAAAACTGACTAGCCCTGTATTCTGTGAAAATAATAAATTTTTCATCAGACTTTTCCATGATTTCAACTACACGTTTTGCTTTAATGTGGTGAGGGAGTGTACCCAGACGTTCTATAAAATCAGCTAACAAAGGTGATTCGCTCTTTTGTTTGTTTTGCATAGACTGCAGCGACATGAAGCAGGCTTCTCTGGTAGAACAAAGCTCTTTTGCTAATGTCAGCCACGTAAAAGAAGGGGAGTTAGATTTCAAGGCTGCCAACTTTTCGTACATCTCCATTTCTTCATCCGTAAATGTAAGGCGAATATTAGTCACATGGCGTTTTGAAGAGTCTAATCCGGTATCTTTTCTGCGATTTCGAATCATCAGTTTGCTTAACAGGGAGTGAATGTGCTGATGAGACTCTGTATGGTCAAGTGATGTTTTGCGGTATTTCTTTTTAAATGTAGCTAGATCTCCAAGATAACCTGGCTTAAGAATAGAAACTAAATTAAATAAGTCACTTAAATTATTTTGGATGGGTGTAGCTGTTAACAGTAAACAGTATGTTTTCTTTAATTGTTTAACAAATTGGTAGTTCTTTGTCTGATGATTTTTTAACTTATGGGCCTCATCGATGATAATCATATCGTAGGAGATAGACAGAATTTCGTCCTTATGATTTTCACGTTTTGCCATATCGATAGAGGTGACGGTAATATCCCAATCTGACCAGGCAGCCACTTTCTTCCTCGGTGTTGCAGCTTGGATATAAAACTTTTCATTCAATTCTTGTATCCATTGATTGACAAGAGAAGCTGGTGTCAAAATCAAGACCTTTTTAGCCATTCCTCTGATCATATATTCTTTCAAAATCAGTCCGGCTTCGAGCGTTTTTCCTAAACCAACCTCATCAGCCAGGATAGCTCTTCCGTTCATTTCATGGATGACCTTCTCACATGCCTGAATCTGATGGTCTAGAAAGTCTACATGGGGTAAATGTTTCGTAGAAAGAACACCATTAAATTCAGGAACTGACCGGTAGTGTAAGGCATTATATCCAAGTTTAAATTCATCCCATGAACATAAGGAATCTGGTTGTGTTAGGTTGTTGGAAAGCGTTTCTATATAATCTTGATCGTGTAGAATTTCTACCATCTGATCCACCTCCTGTAGGTAATTTTCAAAAGAATTCATATAAATTCGAATTCTGCATTCGCTCTTTTGCAACGCTATGGTATAATGAACGTGAAAATTAAGAGAGTTTGTCGTATTGAACTTTACAGGTTAGTATGCCCAAATTAATCTAATAAAATACTAATTGCGAATGACTGCAGGGGGAGAGACTACTCATGTAGCGCCGAAGGAGCAAGCAATTTATTATTGTGAATCTCTCAGGCAAAAAGACCTCTGTATGACGCAGCTCTGGAGAGTGTTTACATACAGTAAACCACCCAAGAAGCAAGCGACTAGGTTTGACGATCGTGTCAGGTTAGCGTGAAACTTTCTGGTGAATGGACAGAGACTCCCGTAATAAGCGGTAGAGTCTCTTTTTTATGCTTAATCAGATCTTGGAGGAGTGATAGGATGACTGAATTGAAACGAACACCACTTTATTCTGAGTATAAGAAATCAGGAGCGAAAACGATCGATTTTGGCGGATGGGATTTACCCGTTCAGTTTACAAGCATTAAAGAAGAGCATGAAGCAACACGAACCAAAGCAGGTTTATTTGATGTGTCTCACATGGGTGAGGTAAAGGTGAAAGGAAAGGATAGCCTGGATTATTTACAGGGCATGTTAACAAATGATGTGTCAAAATTAGAACCAGGTAAAGCTCAGTACACAATTATGTGCTACGAGAACGGTGGTACTGTAGATGATTTGATTGTTTATATGCTTGACGAGAACGATTATCTGCTCGTTATCAATGCAGCAAACCGGGAAAAAGATGTTCAATGGCTTAAGGATCATCAAAATGGAGAAGTCACGATTGAGGATGTGTCTGATGAGTTCGTTCAGCTCGCTCTTCAAGGACCGCGTGCAGAGGAAATACTGCAGCAACTGACGGAGGTTGATCTCTCTTCTATTAAGTTCTTTCGCTTTTTGAAGGATGTTTCCTTTGAAGGCGTTGAGGATAGAGCTATCGTTTCACGTACGGGATATACGGGTGAGGACGGTTTTGAGATTTACCTTCCTGCTGCTTCAGGCCCAGCGTTGTGGCAAGCTATTTTGTCGAAAGGGGCAGCTTTTGAGGTACAGCCAATTGGTTTGGGAGCTCGTGATACATTACGTTTCGAGGCGAACCTGGCTTTGTATGGGCAAGAATTAAGCCCTGAAATCACCCCGATCGAAGCAGGCCTCTCCTTTGCTGTTCGAGTGAAAAAAGATGCTGATTTTATTGGCAAAGAAGTACTGAAAAAGCAGAAGGAAGAAGGAACAAGCCGAAAACTAGTCGGTATTGAAATGATCGACAAGGGCATCCCGCGGACAAATTATGAAGTATTAGATGGAGATAAGACAATTGGTTTTGTTACAACGGGCACTCAATCTCCAACACTGGGAAAGAATGTGGGGCTTGCCTTACTAGATAGAAACTATACTGAAGAAGGCACGGAAGTCACCGTTCAGGTCCGTAAACGAAAGTTACAGGCCAAGGTTGTCGCTACACCTTTTTATAAACGATAAGACGAGGGGGAAGAGTCATGGAATTTCGTTATTTACCTATGACAGAACGAGATAAACAACAGATGATGGAGACAATCGGCATTACATCAACAGATGAGTTATTTGCTGACATTCCAGAAAATATTCGTTATCAAGGCGAATTAAATATCAAAAAGCCCAAAAATGAATTTGCATTAATGAAGGAACTTACCCAGCTTGCTGAACAAAATGTCAATGTGAAGTCACACACTTCCTTTTTAGGTGCTGGAGTATATGATCACTATATACCATCCATCGTGGATCATGTCATTTCAAGGTCCGAGTTCTATACAGCCTATACCCCGTATCAACCAGAAATTTCTCAAGGGGAGCTTCAGGCTATATTTGAATTTCAAACGATGATTTGTGAGCTTACTGGAATGGATGTAGCCAACTCCTCAATGTATGACGGAGGGACTGCGCTCGCTGAAGCGGTGAACGTTTCTGCCGGTCAAACGAAGAAGAAGAAAGTCCTGGTTTCAAAAGCGATCCATCCCGAATCGTTAGAAGTCATTCACTCTTATGTTAAGGGACCTGGAGTTGAGGTTGTTGAAATCGATCATATAGATGGTGTGACGGATCTTAAACAAATAGAGAGGGAGCTGGATGAAGACACGGCCAGTGTTGTAATGCAGTATCCTAACTTCTTTGGTCAAATTGAGCCACTCGATCAAGTTCGCTCTCTTGTAGATACCCAGAAGAAAACGATGCTGATTGCTTCCAGTAACCCGCTTGCTCTCGGATATCTCACCCCACCAGGTGAATTCGGAGCAGATATCGTAGTAGGTGATGCGCAAGTATTTGGTATTCCGGCTCAATACGGAGGTCCGCACTGTGGTTATTTTGCGACAACGAAGAAACTTATGCGTAAAGTACCAGGTCGTTTAGTGGGGCAGACAAAAGATGAAGAGGGCAGGCGAGGTTTTGTACTAACATTGCAGGCTCGTGAACAACACATTCGTCGAGATAAGGCAACATCGAATATCTGTTCAAACCAGGCATTAAATGCACTGGCTTCTTCTGTAGCTATGTCCTCATTAGGAAAACAAGGCTTGAGGCGCATGTCCTGGATGAATATGCAAAAAGCTGCCTATATGAAACAACAATTGGAATCTGCTGGTTTTACAATTCCCTATCAAGGTGCCTTTTTCAATGAACTTGTAGTCAATGTTGGCAGCGATATTACCGAGGTCAATAAGAAGCTTCTGCAAAAAGGAATGATTGGTGGTTACGATTTAGGAAATGACTTCAATGACCTATCGGGGCATATGCTTATTGCAATTACAGAAATCCGTACGAAAGAAGAAATTGATCTCTTCGTAAAAGAATTGGGGGATATTCATGGCTAATCAAGACTTTCCATTAATTTTTGAATTAAGTCAAGAGAGCCGTACAGGCTTTAGCTTGCCTGAATTAGATGTTCCAGAAACAAATGTAGAGGAGCAGTTAGGAGAAACGTACATTAGAAAAAACGAACCGGATCTCCCTGAAGTAAGTGAACTGCAAATCATGCGTCATTATACGGCTATGTCTAAACGAAATCACGGGGTTGATTCTGGATTCTACCCATTAGGATCCTGTACTATGAAGTACAATCCGAAGATGAACGAAGATGTAGCGCGGCTAACAGGATTCAGTCACATTCACCCTTACCAGGCCCCTGAGACGGTTCAAGGAGCACTGGGGTTAATGTATGATTTGCAAACAACATTAGCTGAAATTACAGGGATGGATACAGTCACATTACAGCCAGCAGCCGGAGCTCATGGAGAATGGACTGGCTTAATGATGATTCGTGCCTTCCATGAAGGGAATGGGGATTACCAGCGGACAAAAGTTATTGTTCCAGATTCAGCCCACGGGACTAACCCGGCCTCAGCTACAGTGGCTGGCTTTGAGGCAGTTACCGTTAAAACCAATGAACGAGGGCTCGTTGACATAGAAGACTTAAAGCGAGTTGTCGATGAAAAGACTGCAGCACTAATGCTCACAAATCCGAACACGCTAGGCTTGTTCGAAGAAGATATTGTAGAAATGGCAGAGATTATCCATGCCGCCGGTGGTAAGCTTTATTATGATGGAGCGAACTTAAATGCGATCATGAGTTATGCGCGACCTGGTGATATGGGATTTGACGTCGTTCACCTTAATCTTCATAAAACATTTACTGGCCCACATGGAGGGGGAGGACCAGGTTCAGGTCCGGTTGGTGTAACGGCAGAGTTTGAACCCTTCTTGCCTGCACCTATTCTAACGAAGCGTGAAGACTTATTTGTCTTTGATGAAGATCGCCCGCAATCTATTGGACGCGTCAAGCCTTACTATGGAAACTTTGGAATCAATGTTCGTGCCTATACGTATATTCGCACGATGGGAGCGGAAGGTTTGCGAAAGGTTAGTGAGTATGCTGTACTGAATGCGAACTATATGATGAGAAGGCTTCAAGAAGCGTTCGACTTACCGTATGATCATCATTGCAAGCATGAATTTATCCTTTCAGGCAAACGACAAAAGAAACTTGGGGTACGTACGCTTGATATGGCGAAACGATTGCTTGACTTTGGATATCATCCACCAACTATCTATTTCCCAATTAATGTGGAAGAAGCGATGATGGTGGAGCCGACAGAAACGGAGTCTAAAGAAACCTTAGATGAATTTGTTGATGCGATGATTCAAATTGCAAATGAGGCGAAAGAAGATCCAGAACGGGTTCAAAACGCTCCTCATACTACGATCGTAAGTCGTATGGATGAGACGACAGCTGCTAGAAAGCCAGTTCTTCGCTACATTAAAGAAGACTAATAGGGATTAAAAAGGAGGAGTATTCCTGAGCTTTCTCCGGAATACCCCCTTTCGTCATCTATTCTTTCTGCTTTTGTATTTTAAGTGACACTAAAAAGGACGGCCCTTTGAATGTGAAGGTGCCGTCCTTTACTTATTTTTTCACTTTGATCTTACCTGTCCATTTTTTAAAGCCGCCTTTAAGTTGATTAAGGTCTTGATAACCTTTTTTATTTAACATAAGAGCAGCTCTGGATGAGCGTGTGCCATTTTGACAATAGAAATAAACAGGCTTGTCTTTACGGATTTCAACAAGACGATTTCTCATTTGAGATAAAGGAATGTTTCTTGCGCCTAATATATGGCCGCCATCGAATTCCTTCGGTTCCCGAACGTCAATCAGTTGGGCCTTTCTGTATCCTTGGCGGAATTCGTCTTCCGTTAGTGTGGTCAAGACTTTATTTGCTTTGATAAACCGGAATACACCGAATGCAATTATGATGACAAGGCCGCCTATTAATATCCAGAGTTCCATTCTCTATATACCCCCTCTTCCATTCTCTATTATATGGGGGAATGCGCTGGTTTTCAAAGAATTTTTATAGCACATGAATGTAAAATAAAAATTCTTTGAGCATGTTATCGAATTCAAAACGTCTATTTAGGCATTTTATTAATTTCTAGAGATGCAACAAAGGAAAAAGTTAATGAGTTAGAAAAAAAGGGGTTCTTGCTTTTATTAGCTTTCTTTTTCTTTTATTTTTGCAAAATTATTAGATTGACAAAATCGCCTAAACTTGATTGAAACACAAGATATGGAGAAAAATTCTTAATTCGAATACAATATATTGATTAACTTTTTACAGATGTGGTATGTTACTTATAGACTTATGAAACAAGCCATCTGTTAATTGGTGAAAGGGAGATGTGTACATGAAGACAACAACCACAGGGAATACGTCATCAAGGTTGAATGTCGACCGGTTGAACGCGGATATCCGTCAATTTGATCAAGTCCATGAAATTACACGAGATATGCACTTAACTCACAGCGGAGTATCACGATTAGTAATGCTTGATCGTTATGCATTTAAGGATACTGAGAAGCTGACATTGTCGGAAGGGGATTTTGTTGTCCTTACCGTTAAAGATGATCCGAAATTCCCCGCGAGAGGCTTTGGTTTTATCGAGTCTATCGATTGGGAAAATCACAAGGCAAAAGTAAGAGTTGAGGAAGAGTTCATCAATGTGCTTGATAAAGAAGAGGAGCGGGAATCTGGTTTGATTACGAGAAACCTGGATACGATTGATAAGCCGCTTGAAGTATTCTATGAGCAAATTGCTTTAAGGAACGCAACTGGACTATCAGCCGTGGAAGTTGATGAAGAAAAGAAGGGAAAAAGCTTCAACGACTTTTATGAGGAGCTCTCGAATCTCAACTTTATTCCAGCGGGACGAGTTCTTTACGGAGCAGGTTCGAATACGGATGTGACGTACTTTAACTGTTACGTGATGCCCTACATTCAAGATTCACGTGAAGGAATTTCTGACCACCGTAAGCAAGTGATGGAAATCATGTCCCGTGGTGGTGGTGTAGGTACAAATGGTTCTACCCTAAGGCCGCGGAATACACTAGCGAGGGGCGTTAACGGCAAATCTTCAGGGTCAGTGTCCTGGCTGGATGATATTGCAAAGCTGACTCATTTAGTGGAGCAAGGCGGTTCAAGACGTGGGGCACAAATGATTATGTTATCAGATTGGCATCCTGACATTATTGAATTCATCATCTCAAAAATGCAGAATCCGCGAATTCTGAGATATTTAATTGAGAACACCGAAGACGAACAGATTAAAGCACTTGCTGAAGAAAAGCTTAAATTTACCCCTTTAACGGAAACAGAGAAAGATCTGTATCAAAGCGTGGTCAACTATAAAACTATGCCCGGACAAGGTGGATTCACTGAGAGCAGCCTTCGTGAAGCTCAGGAAAAACTACAGACAGGCGGTACTTATTCTGTCCATAATCCTGAATTCCTGACTGGGGCGAACATTTCTGTATGTATTACGAAAGAATTTATGGAAGCCGTTGAAAACGATCAAGAATATCGCCTGCGTTTTCCAGATGTAGAAAGCTACTCTAAAGAAGACATGGCCACTTACAATGCCGAATGGCAGGAGAGTGGTGACGTACGAGAGTGGGAAGCAAAAGGGTTTGGTGTGAAAACGTATCGTACAGTCAAGGCCGCAGAGCTTTGGAAACTGATTAATATATGTGCAACTTACTCTGCTGAACCAGGTATTTTCTTTATTGATAATGCCAATGAAAAAACAAACGCCAGCGCTTATGGTCAAAAGGTTGTAGCTACCAACCCATGTGGAGAACAACCTTTAGCACCTTTTTCTGTCTGTAACTTAGCTGCAGTTAACTTAGCTTCTGTTGCAGACAAAGAAGCGAAACAAGTAGATTTTGACAAGCTGAGAAAAACAGTCGCTACCGGAGTACGCATGCAGGATAATGTGATTGATGCTACACCATATTTCCTGGAAGAAAATAAGAAGCAGGCTTTAGGGGAACGTCGGGTAGGCTTAGGTGTGATGGGCTTACATGACTTGCTTATTTACTGTGAAACAGAATACGGCTCAAAAGAAGGTAACAAGCTTGTCGATGAAATTTTTGAAGTCATCGCGACCACGGCTTATCGTGAATCCATCCATTTGGCAAAAGAAAAAGGCAGTTTTCCGTTCTTGGAAGGGGAAACTGAAGAGGAGACAAAGCAGTTGAGACAGCGATTTGTCGAAACTGGATATATGCAGGATATGCCGGAGGATATTCGAGAAGGAGTCATTAAATATGGAATTCGTAACTCACACTTACTAACTGTAGCTCCAACAGGCAGTACAGGGACAATGGTCGGTGTAAGTACGGGTCTTGAGCCTTATTTCTCGTTCTCCTATTATAGAAGCGGACGTCTCGGTAAATTTATCGAAGTGAAAGCAGATATTGTTCAGGAATATTTGGACAGGCACCCAGACCAGGATCCTGATCATCTTCCTGATTGGTTTGTTACCGCGATGACGATGAAACCTGAAGCGCACGCGGATACTCAATGTGTTATTCAGCGCTGGGTGGATAGTTCAATTTCTAAAACGGTCAATGCACCAAAAGGGTATACGGTTGAGCAAGTAGAACAAGTATATCAGCGCTTATATCATGGTGGTGCTAAGGGCGGAACTGTTTATGTGGATGGAAGCCGAGACAGTCAAGTTCTGACCCTCAAAGCTGAGGAAAGTGGATTTGCGGGCGAACAGACAGAATTTGAGTTTGAAGAAGAGAAGAAACCGCATGTTGTTTTAATGGATACTGTCCATGAACTAGAGAAAACCAATGTGACGATAGGCTCTGAAGTCGGTGATACATGTCCAGTTTGCCGTAAGGGAACTGTTGAAGATATTGGCGGCTGTAACACCTGTACAAATTGTAATGCCCAGCTCAAATGCGGGCTGTAAAGTTACGGGTTCATCCCTGATAAAAACTAAAAGGCAAAGCAAGAAAGGCGATCAGTATAAACTGGTCGTCTGTTTGTTTATAAAGGGGGAGTCGCTTGTCACAACGAACAAACTAGTGTATCCTTTTCATGAAGCAAATTACATAAACATCAGCAATATTGGGGGTTTAACATGCCAACACCAAGCATGGAGGATTATATCGAACAAATTTATATCTTAATTGAAGATAAAGGGTATGCACGTGTATCTGACATTGCTGAGAACCTTCAAGTGCATCCTTCATCAGTGACTAAAATGGTTCAGAAATTAGATCGTGATCAATACTTAAATTACGAAAAGTACCGCGGGCTTATCTTAACCCCTAAAGGAAAGAAAGTAGGAAAAAGGCTAGTCTACCGTCATGAACTTCTAGAACAGTTTCTCGAGATCATCGGTGTGACTCAGGATAAAATTTATGATGATGTGGAAGGAATCGAACATCATTTAAGCTGGGATTCCATAGATCGTATTGGAGATTTAGTTCAATATTTTGAAGAAAATAACTCCCGTGTCGAAGAACTACGAGGAGTTCAGCAGAAAAATGAAGAACAAAATAATGAGGGAAAATCAGACGCATAAACGTGCGTCTTTTTTGTTACGCTTTAGTTCTTAAAATTGTTCTATCCAAACAGTTTCCGTTTATATATGTAATAAGCGGGGTGATCTTATAAATATAGATGGTGTATTCTCAGGCGGTGGGGTGAAAGCATTAGCTTTCATAGGAGCACTTGAAGTGTTAGATGAGAATGGATATCGTTTCCAAAGAGTTGCCGGAACTTCGGCCGGAGCGATTGTGGCCTGTTTAATCGCTTCTGGTTATCAAGCTAAAGATCTGAAGAAGATACTGTTTGAACTGTCTTTAGAAAATTTAATTGATACACCGTTTCCGGAAAGGTTCCTCCCGTTTTACAAATGGTTATTGCTTTACTTCCGTATGGGATTATTTAAAGGAAATCGACTTGAGAATTTGCTTGAGAAGTGGCTTGAACAAAAAGGAGTCCGTACGTTTGCTGACTTGCCACGTGGAAGCCTGAAAGTGATTTGCTCAGATTTGACTTTAGGTAAAATGGTTGTGATACCAGACGATCTGCACAGGGTATATGGAATTGATCCCGATACATTTTCTGTGGCTAAAGCAGCTAGGATTAGTGCTGGTTTGCCTTACTTTTTCATGCCAGTCAAGCTGCACGGAAAGAAAGGGAAATCACTATTAGTGGATGGGGGAGTGCTGAGTAACTTTCCCATATGGTTATTTGAAAATGAACAGGGTAAGCGGAGACGTCCAATTTTAGGTATGCAATTAAGTGATCCCCCTGACCAGCTCCCTGAACAGAAAATAAAAAACTCTATCCAAATGTTTCATGCCCTATTCCGTACAATGAAAAAAGCACATGATGCCAGATATATTTCAGAGTCAACCAGTCGTGATGTCATTTTTATCCCGGTAAAAGGAGTGGAAACGACAGATTTTGCCATGAATGCTGAACAAAAAGAAAAGTTAATGAGTATCGGACAAGAGAAGGCAAAACAATTTCTTGATCGTTGGAAAAAATAAAAAATCGAGCCGCTTTAAAAGGTGGCTCGATTTTTCCCTTTGCTTTTATTACCCTCGATAACACGTAAGTTTGGGGCATTTTTTCGTTTTGGCTTCTTTTTTCTGGAATTTACTGAAAGTTTAGTGTCTAGCTTTGATTTATTAGGTTTAGTAGGCTGGGACGATTTATATTTTTGTTTCGATTGTTTAACAGCCTGCTTGTATTTCTTCATTTCGTTACTGCTTTTACCGCCGACAGCTCCGACCCGGTTACGAAGAAACAAGAAGTAAATAGCACCGAAAACTAGTACAGCTATTCCAATCGTCATAATAATTGATGATAGAAAGGACGATGGGTTATTTACCAATTGGAATCCAACGTAAAAAATGGCGAGTGAAATCATTGTATACATGACCAGTGCACCCCAGTTTCTTAACATCTTTACAGCTCCCTCCTTCGGTATAAATAATTCCTTTTACTATAGTATATACCCCTAATTCCTAAGTTCTTATCATGATTAAATATCTTTTTTAACATCTTTTTGTTAATCTAAGTTTCTTAGATATTGGATTCATCATATACAAGTCTCACTATTTTAGATTCTGTCCCTTCCAGCTGATATTATTCAAAAAACTTTTACATCCTCTGGAAGTAAGGCTCTATCTTTTATTTTACCGCAAACACATGAGATTCACTACCATTAAAAGATAAACTCTTAGCATGAATTATGACTTAATGGAGAAAATAAATGCTGAGGTGATATAAATGGATGGGAATTCAAAAGAACCTAAACAAAACCAGGAACATATAGAACAAAGTACACAGGAACCGCCGCACAGCGTATTATCTAAAACTTTGCTTATTGGGTTTGTAGCAGGAATATTATGGGGGGGACTTGGCGGACTGTCGTACTATTTTAATTTTTCCCAGGTATCAGCTGCCACATTCATTTTTCGTTCCTTTTGGCAAACAGATTGGACGAGTACATTATTAGCTGAAATTTTAGCGATTGGGATCGTTGCCGTTTTATCTATATTTATGGCTCTTGCTTATTATGTCGTGTTAAAAAGGAAAGATGGAATATGGCCAGGATTTATTTTCGGGGTCGTTCTATTTGGGGTTCTATTTTATTTATTGAACCCTGTCTTTCAGGCCGTCCCTGATTTTACACAACTTACGATCGATTCTCTCGTAACAGCTGTCTGCTTGTTTGTTTTATATGGGGTGTTTATAGGGTATTCCATATCATATGAATATCATGAATATAATCAGCCGACACAGACGGCTAAACAGCCAACAGAATGATGATATTCTAAGAGTATGGTAAAATTAGAAAAGTGGAAGTGCAGTAGTGGATACAACATAGAAAATTAGGCAGAAAAATGTTGTAAATAGTCTGCTCTGCTCACACACAGGCAGCATGTCTATGATGCTTGCAATTTAGTACTGCTGCCTGCTGTGCGGGTTAGTACGAGAAGATGACATTGGAAGGGAGAAATGAATAATGAATAAACTGGGGAAATTGCGTCAGGCAATGGAAGATCAGCGGTTAGATGGATTGCTAATCACAAGTAGTCAGAACCGTCGGTATCTCACAAACTTTACAGGATCCTCTGGTGCGGTCTTAATTACAGCACAGGCTGCTGTCTTCATCACTGATTTTAGATATACTGAACAAGCTGCTGAACAGGCAGAGGGATTTGAAATTATAGAACATAAAGGACCTATGGCTGAGGAGATTAGTACACAGGTAGAGAACCTGCAGATAAAAAAGCTTGGGTTTGAACAAGATCACGTTACATACAAACAATTTGATGTTTACCGTAACCATTTGAAGGCGGAATTAGTCCCAACCTCTGGACTTATTGAGAAATTGCGGTTGATCAAGACAGACGAAGAACTTACGATCATAAAAGAAGCTGTAAAAATTGCTGATGACGCCTTTGAACATATTTTATCTTATATAAAACCTGGCACAAAAGAAATAGATGTGTCGAATGAGTTAGAGTTTTTCATGAGAAAGCAAGGGGCTGCTTCGTCTAGTTTTGATATTATTGTGGCTTCAGGTAAACGGTCAGCACTTCCGCACGGTGTAGCTTCACAAAAAGAAATTCAATCAGGTGAACTCGTTACCTTGGATTTTGGAGCGCTCTATAAAGGTTACTGCTCCGATATTACACGAACTGTAGCTGTAGGAGAAATTAGTGATGAGTTGAAGGAGATTTATGATACTGTTCTCCAAGCACAGATTAAAGGAATGGAAGGCATTAAAGCTGGTATTACAGGCAAAGAAGCCGATGCACTTACGCGTGATTATATTACGGACAAAGGCTATGGAGAATACTTTGGTCATTCCACAGGTCATGGAATTGGTCTTGATGTACACGAAGGGCCGGGGTTATCGTTTAGGACGGAGCAAGTGCTAGAAGCAGGTATGGTCGTAACTGTTGAACCGGGGATTTATGTACCGAATGTTGGTGGATGCAGGATCGAAGATGACACCCTCGTTACAAATACGGGAAATGAACGTTTAAGTCATGCACCGAAAGAATTAATCATTCTATAAAACGGCAAGAAAGTATAAAGGAGGATATCAATGATTTCTGTAAATGATTTTCGTACTGGGTTAACAATTGAAGTGGATGGTAACATATGGCAAGTGATGGATTTTCAACATGTGAAACCTGGTAAAGGAGCCGCTTTCGTACGCTCGAAACTTCGTAATCTAAGGAATGGTAATATTCAAGAAAAAACATTTCGCGGCGGTGAAAAAGTTGAGCGAGCACATATTGAGAACCGTAAAATGCAATATTTATATGAGTCAGGAGATATGCATGCATTTATGGATACGGAAACTTTCGAACAAGTTGAATTACCAACTGCTCAAATTTCGCAACAGCTTAACTATTTAAAAGCAAACATGGAAGTACAGATTCAATCGTACCAGGGAGAAACCATCGGGGTTGAGCTTCCAAATAACGTGGAATTAGAAGTAGCAGAAACTGAACCTGGAATTAAGGGAGACACAGCAAGCGGCGGAACAAAACCTGCCACTCTTGAAACGGGTCTTATTGTACAAGTTCCCTTTTTCATAAATGAAGGAGAAACATTAGTAATTAGTACAAATGACGGCAAATATGTATCTAGAGCTTAGTATATAAAGTGAATCAGCGGAGTCAGCCTGTTATAAGGCTGGCTCTTTTTTTTGCCCCACATGACGTGGGGTAGTTCGGTGTTGGCACAGGACGTGCCGATCTTAATCGAACTTCCTCTTACTTCTTTTTTGTAGAACCTCTGATGTTCCCAACTCCTTTTAATTCAAACCTCATCCTCGACGCTTACCCGTATGTTTCTTCTTAAAAATTAATAGAGGGTTAGCAGAAGTTAATTTTTCTACTAGATTTTCAGTATAAAATCACCTGCGGACTGTCATAACTCCCGTACTCGTACATAGGTATAAGGTAAATCAATAAAAGGAGTTTTGGGTTGAATGAAAGAGATCATTAGATTGTTTCCGGAGCACTATCACCCTCTCCTATTAAAAGAAGTTGAATGGATAAGTGTTCAAGAAATTCGTTTGCGGGTTCATCAACGATTGGAGGTGCTAGATTCAAGAGGTGTTCGAACACTGACTGACATTCACTTATCATCTGAAGATTTATCCTTTGTATTAAATCAAATCAGTCAATTTTCCCTTTATCGATTGAAAGATGAGATAAAGGAAGGATTTATCACCATAGAAGGTGGACATCGAGTTGGATTAGCGGGAAAAGCCAATACAATAAATCGTGATATCGAGACATTAAAATATATTTCTTTCATGAATATACGCATCGCCCGCTCCACCGTAAGCTTAGCAGAAAAAATTCTTCCTCATCTGCTTGTCCGAGGAAGATGGCAAAACACATTGATTATTGGACCGCCACATTCAGGGAAGACCACGTTGCTGCGGGAGCTTTCGAAATGTATTGGTTCAGATTCCAGCTTGAAAAAGGCTTCAAAGGTGGCATTAATAGATGAGCGTTCAGAACTGGCAGCTTGTCATCAGGGTATTCCACAACTGGATGTTGGAGTCAGAACTGATGTAATGGATGCTTGTCCGAAGGCAGAAGGCATGATGATGATGATTCGTTCCATGTCTCCTGAAGTTATATTGGTCGATGAATTGGGCGGTGAGAGAGATGCTGAAGCTGTTCGTGAAGCTGTTTATACAGGCGTTCAAGTCATCTGCAGTATTCACGGCAACAATCTTGAATCTGTGCAGAAGAGACATGCTGCCAGTAGTTTAATAAGTGAACAAGCATTTGATAGGTACATTGTTCTTGAAAGGCTTTCACCTAATAAACTGGGTTCTCTCCGTATTCTTAATGAAAAAGGAGCAGTAATCACTTCCTATGGAGGGAGAGATAATCATGGCGTGGATCGGCGCCTTACTCGTATTAACCGTTAGTACCTGGGTAGGGTTTGATATAGCGGCGAGGTTTAAGAAAAGGCCTGGACAAATCAGACAATGGAAGAGCGCACTGCAAATGATAGAGGCAGAAATGGTTTATGGACAATCTTCCTTATGGGAGGTCTGTGATAATATTTCAAGGCAATTGCCGGAGCCTTTGTGCGAGTTTTATTCGGATCTGTTGCTGGAAAGCGAAACATGTACGGATTTTGCAGCGTTGTGGCAAGAGAGCCTTAAAAAGCATTGGTTTAAAAACGCAATGACTAACACTGATTTAGATATATTGGCCCAATTCGGAAGTACCTTAGGGCAGCATGATCTTCAGCAGCAGCAAAAACAAATTAAGTTAACACTTCATCACCTTGATTTGCAACTAAATGATGCCATTGAATCTTCAGGTAAGCATCAGAAACTCGCTCGGGGGATGGGGGTCTTAAGTGGGCTGTTCGTGATTATATTACTCATATGATAAGGAGGAAGGGACATTGTGCTTCAAGATGCATCCATCCTGTTTCAAATTGCCGGAGTCGGTATTATCGTAGCAATGATTCACAGTATTTTAAAGCAAATGGGCAAAGAGGAAATTGCTCAAGTCGTCACGTTAACAGGTTTTATCATCGTTCTTTTCATTGTTCTCCATCGACTTGCTGAATTGTTTCAACAAATAAAATCTGTCTTTTTATATCAGGGGTAGAGAATATGGGGATTTTACAAATCGTTTCACTTGGGTTAGTAGCGACATTATTGATCGTGTTATTAAAAGAACAAAAGACTTCAATTGCATTTTTGCTTCTGTTGATAACGGTGATCATTATCTTTACAACTGTTCTCGATCAAATCAAATACATTTTTTCCTTACTTCAATACATGGCAGATCAAGCAAAAGTAGAGTCCGTTTATTTTAAGACCATTCTCAAGATTATCGGAATTGCTTATATCACAGAGTTCGGAGCACAGTTGATCAGGGATGCAGGATTGAATGCTCTCGCTTCTAAAGTCGAACTGGTTGGGAAGTTATTTATTCTAATGCTTGCCATCCCCATAATTACAGCTGTTATTGAAACGATTTTGGACTTTATTCCTGGAGCGGCAGGATGAGAATTGAGTGGTATAAATGATACGTTTATTATTTATAAGTTGTTTACTGATCGGGTCGATTTGTTTTCCGGACTCAGTTTCAGCTTCAACTTCAACACCACAAGATGCTGTGCCTTCCTTAATGGAACATGTTTCCACTAATGAACTCGAACAGAGTTTGCAACAGCTCAACCAGAAGTATGGAGATTATTTACCAGATATTTCAATAAAAGATTTTCGGAATGTTATGGAAGAAGAGGGAGGCAGTGCCCCAAAAGGATGGGTGGCTGGTATTTTATCCTTCCTTTTTCATGAATTAATGGCCAATGGAAAATTGTTAGCGTCCTTGTTGTTTCTTACGTTGTTCAGCACGCTGCTCCAAGCTATGCAATCTTCTTTCGAAAATACTGTTGTCAGTCGAATCGCTTACATGGTGATCTACCTTGCCCTTATTGCGCTTGCATTAGAAAGCTTTGGACAAGTCATTGATTACACGATCGGCGCGATTAACCAGATGAGCAGTTTTATGATTGGTTTGCTCCCTCTGCTTTTAGGAATTATGGCATCGTTTAGTCATCTCATGTCATTCTCATTTTTTCATCCTATTATCGTTGTTCTCGTTCAATCCAGTGGCCTGTTAGTGAAAGTTCTTCTCATCCCACTCTTTGCATCATCAGCTCTGTTATTAATAGTTGGAACATTGAATGATACGTACAAAGTGGACCAGCTTGCTGAGTTATTGAGGAAAACAGGTATGGCGATTATGGGTGTATATTTAACGATTTTTCTTGGCGTCATTTCTGTTCAGGGAACAGTAACGGCTGTTCAAGATGGAGTAACAATGAAAACAGCACGATTCATCACTGGAAACTTTGTTCCTGTGGTCGGGCGTTTATTTACAGATGCTACAGATACGATTCTCGGCGCATCGCTGTTGTTGAAAAATACATTAGGGCTGGCGGGGGTCATTATTTTATTAGGAATAGCCATCTTCCCGGCTTTGAAGGTGTTTGCAATAGCTTTGATTTATAAATTGGCTGCAGCCCTTTTACAGCCGTTAGGAGACGGTCCTGTTATTACGGCAATGGCAATCGTGAGCCGCCATATTATGTACATTTTTGCAGCATTACTGATGGTCTCAATGATGTTTTTTCTCGTTATTGTGATTATGGTTGCTGCCAGCAATATTACTATGATGGTTCGATGAGGGTGATAACTAATGGCAGCCTTTACTCAATGGATTACTCAAATTGTATTATTTTTACTATTAGCTATGGTTGCGGATGCTCTTCTTCCGTCAGGATCAATGAGGAAATATGCTCGATTAGTCATGTCCATCCTGTTAGTGCTCATATTATTGAACCCTTTACTAAAAGTACTTCAAATTGATCCGCAAACTTTAGTTCAATCGGTGGAATATCAATTAGAGAGCCGCTCATCTACAGAACAATTAGCTGAGAAAATCGAGTCAAAGAAAAGTGAAATAATGCAGGGACAAGATGCATATACATTACAACAAGTCACAGAAACCATTTCGAATAAAATGGAACAGCCACTTCAGAAAAAATTCGATCTTTCGCTAGAAAAAGTGGACATGGCCTTTTCAGAAAAACCCCATAAGCTGGAGTCGTTGGACAAGCTGATCTTATACGTAGCCTCTACACCAGGTGAGGGAGCTGTAGAAGAGGTGACCATCTCACTAACCGAGGATGCTAAGACGATTGACCGTAACCAGGAACAGGAGGTTCAGGATATGGCAGCCGGTTTATTGGGACTGCAAAATGATCAAATCGAAATCCGCTGGGAGGAAAACAATGAGTAAATGGTGGAATAAGCTGTTTAAACCTCTGTCTTCAGGTGACGGCCAAAAAATAAAAAAACCTAAATACTTTATTATCGTTGGTTTAATTGGAGTTTTTTTCATTATCATTAGCAACTGGTTTCAAACGCCAACTAATGAAGCACCGTCTCAGCAAAAGACAGTTCAGGAATCACCGAGCAAGAAAGAGGCAAATTCAGCCGTTTCGATTAGTCAGCTGGAAGTGGAGTATGAAAAACAACTAACTCCCCTTCTTGAAAATATAAAAGGGGTAAGTGATGTAGAGCTCATGATTAATCTGGCTGCTACTAAAGAAAAAGTATTTGATAAAAATTTAATCATCTCAAAACAAACCACGAAGGAGACTGATACGAATGGGGGAGAAAGAGAAATTGAGGATTATTCTAAGGAACAGCAGTTAGTCCTGGTTCGACAGGGTGAGCGGGAAGTACCGCTGCTCATTAAAACAAAGAAACCCGATGTAAGAGGTGTTTTTGTAACTGCCAAAGGCGTAGATCAAATGAAAGTAAAGGGTTGGGTGGTTGAAGCTGTGTCACGAGTGTTAGATGTGCCTAGTCATAGAGTTTCCGTTTTGCCTAAATCATAGGGAGGGATTATTTTGGTAAAAAAACAGACGGTTTGGTTGTTGACGATGTTAAGCCTTCTAATTGTTTTGAGTGTGTACTACATGACATCACCGGATAGTGGAGAAATGGCCTTCATCCAGGATGCAGAACTAGAGCAAGCTACAGGAAATATGAACGGAGATGGAACTGGGGAGGAAACAGTGGTTTCTCAAATGCCTGCAGATGAGTTGTTTGCATCCATCCGTCTAGAAATGCAAAATAAACGTGATAAGATGGAAGAACAGTGGTCGGCAGTTATGGCATCATCTACGGCTACTATCGAAGAAAAAGCTGAAGCTACAGCGAATTTAGACAACTTGCAGGATAAGAGAACGAAAGAAAATATTCTTGAAAAAACGATTAGTGCCAGCGTACCTTATGAAGATGTACTCGTTCGGGCGGAAGATAATAGCGTACACGTGACGGTAAGAGCGAATGAACTATCAGATTCACAAGCACGAGAAATTATGCAAATGGTCTACGATGAATTCGGGGAAGTACCTGTAGATGTCAAATTCCAACCATCGAAATAGCTTTTTTCAGACCAGGGTCAACCCTTGATGCAGTACAAGGGTTGACCCTTTTGTGTGTCTTATCGTCTTCCTACTAGTTGCAGGTCCTCAATATGTATCGTAAAATATTAAAAGGAATGAATAATTTCAGTGATCAAGTATTCTACATAAGGGAGTGCCGTAATTATGTTAAAGGTGCAAGAAATTCGAGAACTAATTAAACTAATTGATGAATCTCATATTGATGAATTTTGTTATGAGTCCGATGGAACAAAAGTATCGATGAAAAAAAATGGTGAACAAGTAATTACAGAAATTCCAACTGAAGCAAAACAAGCAGCAGTGCCACAGCAGCCACAGCCCGTACAAGAGGAGCAGCCGCAGCTTAGTGAATCTGCTGTGGAAAAGAAAGAACAAGAGACCAAGCCTGAGGAAACTTCCAATTATGATAAGGAAGTCATTTCACCTATGGTAGGTACGTTCTACCAATCACCTTCTCCAGATCAAGATGCATTTGTACAAGTGGGAGATCAAGTGAAACAGGAATCTGTTGTATGTATAGTAGAAGCCATGAAACTATTTAATGAAATTGAAGCGGAAGTTTCAGGAGAAATTGTAGAAATCCTTGTTAATGACGGTGAGCTTGTGGAATATGGCCAGCCGTTGTTTCGCGTGAAAACTGCATAATACGGGGGTTAAATGATGATAAAAAAAGTACTGATTGCCAACCGGGGAGAAATTGCCGTCCGTATTATCCGGGCTTGCAAGGAGATGGATATTGAGACAGTAGCTGTCTACTCGGAAGCAGATAAAGAAGCATTACACGTTCAAATTGCAGATGAGGCCTATTGTGTTGGGCCGACTTTAAGTAAGGACAGTTATTTAAACTATACGAACATTATGAGTGTAGCAACATTAACTGAATCCGATGCTATTCATCCTGGTTATGGATTCTTAGCTGAAAATGCTGAATTTGCAGAGCTTTGTGATGAATGCAATATTACATTCATCGGGCCGTCGTCCTATGCAATTCAGAAGATGGGAACGAAAGATGTCGCCAGGAAAACAATGAGGGAAGCAGGCGTACCTATTGTCCCAGGTTCAGAAGGAATTATCGCTGACGTTGAAGAGGGCAAGCAGGTAGCCAATGAAATTGGTTATCCAGTCATCATAAAGGCAACTGCTGGCGGTGGCGGTAAAGGAATTCGTGTAGCCAGAACGGAGGAAGACCTCGTAAAAGGGATTAATGTTACCCAACAAGAGGCGGAAACAGCTTTTGGTAATCCAGGTGTTTATCTTGAGAAATTTATCGAAGATTTCCGGCACGTTGAAATTCAAGTTCTTGCTGACAATCATGGCAATGCTGTTCACCTAGGGGAACGTGATTGCTCAATTCAACGTCGTTTGCAGAAGTTGATTGAAGAAACACCCTCCCCTGCTGTCACTCCGGAAATTCGCCAAACAATGGGTGATGCGGCGGTTAAAGCTGCTTTAGCTGTTGATTACTCCGGAGCGGGTACAGTAGAATTTATTTTTGATCAGAAAGAAAATAAATTCTACTTTATGGAAATGAATACTCGTATTCAGGTTGAGCATCCTGTCACTGAGATGGTTACGGGAATTGATTTAATTAAAGAACAACTAATGGTTGCAAACAATGAGAAACTTTCCTTTACACAGGAAGAAATCACGTTTGAAGGATGCGCCATTGAATGCCGCATCAATGCGGAAGATCCCTATAAAAATTTCATGCCATCTGCAGGAAGAATTGACATGTATCTAGCACCAGGCGGCTTTGGTGTTCGTGTAGATTCGGCGGTTTATCCAGGATATATGATTCCGCCATACTATGACTCCATGGTGGCAAAATTAATTACCTATGGCCGTGATCGAAAGGAAGCTGTTCAGAAAATGAGAAGAGCTTTAGATGAGTTTGTCATTGAAGGGGTCCATACGACCATCCCATTCCATAGTCGAATGATGGAACATGAGGTATTTGTCGGCGGTGATTTTAACACAAAATTCCTGGAAAACTATACTGTAATGGAGGATAGCAAAGAAGGGAGTGGTCACGAGTGAGTGAGAAACAATTACTTAATGTTACGGAAGGGTCCACACTTGGTAATGTAGAGATTGCGCCGGAGGTCATTGAAGTGATAGCTGGAATTGCAGTGTCTGAAGTAGCAGGCGTTGCTTCTATGCGTGGAAACTTTGCCTCAGGAGTAGTGGAACGCCTTGGGAAAAAGAACCATGGAAAAGGTGTGAAAGTAGAACTTGCGGAGGATGGCATCTCAATTGATGCTTATGTCGTAATGGATTTTGGGATTTCTATTCCCGATACAGCGAAAAAGATTCAAGATAATACAAGTCAGGCACTGAAAAATATGACGGCCCTTGAGATTAAGGAAATGAACGTTCATATCGTGGGGATTCAGATGGAAGGTAAAGAAGAAGAACCTGAAACTGAAGAAGTGTAATTAAAAAGACCAGTTACGGGGTTCCCCTGCTGGTCTTTTCGCATTGTATGGCTTTTCAGGTGGTAAAATGTTATTATTCTAACGGAAATGACATTAAAGGAGAATGAATATGAAAAGACGTACAGCCAGGGAAAAGGCATTCCAAGCTCTTTTTCAAATAGATTCAAGTGAAATAAACACTGAAGAAGCGATTGAACACGTCATGGACGAGCAAGTTCATGATGCTTTTGTAGACCAGTTGGTCCACGGTGTTGTTACAAACAGAAACGAAATCGATCAGTGGATTGAAAGTAACTTAGAGAATTGGACCTTTTCACGGTTAGCTCGTGTTGAGAAAACACTACTTCGTATGGCGGCCTATGAGATAAAATTTAGTGAAGATGTCCCGGCTCAAGTGGCCATCAACGAGGCTGTTGAGTTAGCCAAAGTATTTGGTGAAGATCAATCTGGTAAATTTATTAATGGTGTATTATCAAAAATGATGTAGTTCATTCAGAGGAGGACGATGAGGTGTCAGCTGAAGTTATTTATGGAAAGCAATTAGCAGAAGAATTACGGCTGGAAATGAAAGAAGAAATAGCTGAATTATCGAAAGAAGGCGTTCATCCAAAATTAGTTGTGGTGATAGTCGGAGAAGATCCAGCTTCCAAGTCCTATGTAAAAGGAAAGCAGCGTGCATCAGAAAAAATTGGCATGGATTCTGATCTGATTGAATTATCCGAAGAAACATCAGAAGAAGAACTATTACACATTATCAATCGGTTAAATGAGGATGAAACAGTGCACGGTATTTTGGTGCAATTGCCTTTACCGCAGCAAATTGATGAACAAAATGTGATTGAAGCGATAGATCCTAGTAAGGATGTTGATGGATTTCACCCGATAAATGCTGGTCGGATGTTGACAGGTAAGGAAACGTTTTATCCGTGTACACCGTTTGGAATCCTTGTTATGTTGAAGCGTGCTAAGGTTTCAATTGAGGGTAAACATGTGGTGATCATAGGGCGCAGCAACCTGGTCGGAAAGCCAGTTGGCCAGTTGCTGTTAAATGAACATGCAACTGTTACCCACTGTCATTCACGAACCAAAAATCTAAGAGAGCATACCAAGCGTGCCGATATCCTTATTGTAGCTGCCGGTAAGGCCGGTTTAATTACAGGGGAAGATATATCAGAAGGTACAGTTGTGATCGATGTCGGTGTGAATCGTGTGGATGGAAAGTTAACAGGAGATGTCGACTTTGAATCAGCAAAAGAGAAGGCTTCTTATATAACCCCTGTGCCTAAGGGCGTTGGTCCCATGACTATTACTATGTTATTGCACAATACGATTAAAGCCGCGAAGTGGATAGATCAAAAATAGGGGAGATTTACTTGTGAAGGATCGCTATTTAACGGTAACGGCACTAACTAAGTATATAAAAAGAAAAATATCCTCCGACCCTCATCTCAAAGAGGTGTGGCTCAGAGGTGAAATCTCTAACTTTAAGCAGCACACCCGCGGGCATATGTACTTATCGATTAAAGACAAACAATCACGTATTCAGGCCGTAATGTTTGCAGGAAATAATCGCAGGCTCAAATTCATGCCGGAAAATGGTATGAATGTTCTCATTCGTGGTGAGGTGAACGTTTATGAACCAATGGGACAGTATCAACTGTACATACAAGAGATGCAGCCTGATGGAATCGGAGCATTGTATTTGGCCTATGAGCAACTAAAAGAAAAGCTCCAAAAAGAAGGCCTTTTTGAAGCAGCTAACAAAAAAGTACTTCCTGGATATCCAGAACATATAGGTGTGATCACTTCGCCTACAGGAGCAGCAGTCCGTGACATCTTAACCACCATTAAGCGGCGTTATCCAATTGTGAAGGTTTCTATCCTTCCTGTTCTCGTCCAGGGAGATTCAGCAGCTGCTTCTGTAGAGAAAGCTATACACTATGCGAATGCACATTTGAATTGTGATGTGCTTATAGTAGGGCGAGGGGGCGGCTCCATTGAGGATTTGTGGTGTTTTAATGAAGAAGTAGTTGCCCGTGCTATTCATCACTCTCAAATCCCCGTCATTTCAGCTGTCGGACATGAAACTGATACTACAATCAGCGATTTTGTGGCCGATACCAGAGCAGCAACACCAACCGGGGCAGCTGAAATTGCTGTGCCTTCTTTGAAAGAACTGAAAGAACAGCTCAGATTGACCACCCAACGTCTTACCCGTGCTGTGACTCTTAAACGATCAGAGGCTGGAGAACGGCTGATAAGGTTAAAAAAATCTTATGCTTTTAAATATCCGGAACAGCTCTTAAAGCAAAAAGAGCAGGAACTAGACCGACAATTAGAACAGCTGTCCAAAAATGTAAATGACCTTTATAATCAGAAAATCGAGCGTTTATCGTACCTGGAAAAGCGTTTATTTCAACAGCATCCTCAAGAGGAATTTCAAATGAATCGTAAACTCTTGGATAAACAAACAAAGCAATTAACGATAAGCATTAACAGGCAGATCCGTGCAAAAAAAGATCAATTTCATGCTGTCTTAGAAAAGTTGGGACTATTAAATCCTTTAGACATTATGAAGAGAGGTTACGCCATTCCTTATACAGACAAAGGAAAGGTACTAAAAAGTGTTCATCAAACAGAGCCCGGCCATTCATTGACGGTAAAGCTTCACAACGGCAGCCTGCATTGTATAGTAAATGATATTGAGGAGGAGCAGTCATGACAAATCAAGAAAAAGAACTCACTTTTGAGCAGGCCATGGAACAACTGGAAAAACTTGTTGAAAAGCTTGAGGAAGGTGATGTTCCTCTGGAGCAAGCGATCCAGTATTATCAGGAAGGCATGAAGCTTTCAAAGCTTTGTAATGGGAAGCTTAATCTTGTGGAAGATCAAATGCAGCAAATTTTAAATGAACACGGAGAATTTGAACCATATGAAGTGCAGGAGGAGGAATAAGTGGAGCCATTTCAAGAACATTTGAAGGATTATCAACAAGTAATTAATGAAAAATTGTTTGGATACGTCAACCGGCACATTAACCCTGGCCGAGTACGGGATGCTATTATTCATTCCATTGAGGCTGGAGGAAAACGTGTTCGACCAATACTTCTTCTTTCTACAATGGAGGCGTTTGGGGTTGATTACACTCGCGGATACACAGCGGCATGCGCCCTTGAGATGGTTCATACATACTCTTTAATTCATGATGATCTTCCTGCAATGGATAATGACGACATGAGAAGGGGTCAGCCAACTATTCATAAAGCATTTGATGAAGCTACGGCGATTCTTGCGGGGGATGCCCTCCTCACACTTAGCTTTCAAGTGATTTCCGAAGACTCCAATTTGACCAGTGATGAGAAAGTGTTTCTCACCCGCGAGCTTTCCAGGGCAAGTGGCGGGGCTGGAATGGTGGATGGACAAATGCTGGATATGCGAAGTGAAGGAAAGCAGGTTTCGATAGATGAATTAAAATCTATTCACATGAATAAAACAGGACAGTTGCTTTCCTTTGCCATTGTCGCGGGTGCTTATCTTAGTCATACTACTTCTGAAACCTTTCAGAAAATCGAGAACTTGGCAAACGTCCTTGGTCTTATTTTTCAAATTCAGGATGATATTTTAGATGTTTTAGGAGATGCCGATGCTATAGGTAAACCGGTTGGCAGTGACGAAGGAAACGATAAAAGCACCTATCCTCAATTGTTGGGCATTGAAGGAGCGATCAGGGAGATGAACGAGTATATGGATGTTGCCTTACACTCTTTAGAACAAACTGGATTGAATAATACTTTTTTAGCTGAACTAGTTGATTTCTTAAGTACGAGGGATCGATAAGGGTTCAAAGGAAATTCATTGAGCAACGTTAAGGAATATGGTATTATTAAAATTACAAAAGGGATGGTGCAGTATTCTAGTCGGTCCTCCGTTCCTGAAGGCGGGCCTAAAAATCCGCCAAAGGGCACATCGATGAAGTTCCTTGTGCCGGCTTGAGGCGCCCAGCCTTGGGTCGGTGCTGGGAGTTAAGGTGGCAGGGCGATCCACAAAGGCATGTGGGCGTTGACCCTTCTTCCGCGGAGGCCCATCTTTGTAAGAGTATCTCCCGCCGGAGATTCTTATGAAATGGGGTATGAACCTGCTTTATATGGTTTAATTTACTGTATGAGCAGCGTAGCCTGCCTTGAGTGGGGTCGAGGGGATTATAGTCATGGGGCAATCACATCTTCGGATGGCCACTGAAGAATGAAAGCTTGCGCTATATGAAATCGGAACTGCAAAAGAGGCTAAGGAACGGTCAAAGGCTGTCGGGGAAATCCCCTAGGCTGTTCTAGGACGGACATGAAAAGGGAATTATAGTACGGACTCAGTGGCAATCTAGTCCAGTCACCGGAGACGGGGCTGAGTCGGATTTAAAGGGGAACCGCCAGAGTGGTGACACTCGGTATCTGATTGGGAAAACCTACTAGACCTAAGCCGTAATTTTTACCTTTTTCATGACCATTCCTTTCCTACATACGAAATGTATTTAAATAATGAGGTTGAAAATGGATAATCAATTTAAAAAATCAGTGAAATTTAGTTTGAGTATTGCCGTTATCACATTTGTGTTAGCGGCTATTTTTTCAGTTATTTCAACATCTGCTTTAAGTGGTGTTATATGGGTAGCTGGGATATTAATTGTACTAGCTATTGTATTTATAGGGGTTATTTTTGATATGCTAGGAATAGCTGCGACGGCGGCACAGGAGACCCCATTTCATTCCATGGCTTCAGAGAAGATTCGAGGAGCTAAGGAAGCGATTATCATCGTTAGGAATGCTGATCGCTTTGCAAGTTTCTGTAACGATGTAATCGGGGATATATCTGGTATAGTGAGTGGAACTGCTTCGACTGTCGTAGTCCTTCAAATTGTTAATGTTCTGGGACATGACGACGGCTCTACCTTTCAGCTTGTTTTTTCAGTGTTCGTAACAAGTGTGGTGGCGGCCTTAACGGTCGGAGGCAAAGCTCTTGGAAAATACTTTGCCATTCATTCTTCCACTAAAGTCATTTTTACAACTGCCCGCTTCATTGCTTGGGTAGAAGATAAAACAAAAATCAATATTCTTTCTAGCGCATCAAATCACGCTAGAAAATCACGCTAAGGGGGTCCTTTAATGGATCTGTACAAGATTAAAGAACCTTCATTTCTGAAGGAAATGTCGATTGGTCAATTAGAAGCACTTTCATTAGATATGCGCAAGTTTCTTATAGAAAATTTGTCAGGTACAGGAGGGCATTTAGGTGCAAACCTAGGTGTTGTAGAGCTTACGTTAGCTTTGCACAAAGTGTTCGAAAGCCCGAAGGATCGTATGCTATTTGATGTCGGACATCAGTCTTATATTCATAAAATTTTAACAGGACGTGCCGGCCAATTTGATACATTGAGAAAATATAAAGGGTTGTGCGGTTTTCCGAAACGAAATGAAAGTGAACACGATATATGGGAAACTGGACATAGTTCAACGTCATTGTCGGCAGCCATGGGTATGGCGATTGCCCGCGATTTGAAGGATGAATCGCATTCTATCGTACCTATTATCGGCGATGGGGCTCTCACCGGAGGTATGGCTCTTGAAGCACTTAACCATATTGGTGATGAGAAAAAGAATGTAACCGTTATCTTAAATGATAACGAAATGTCAATTGCCCGAAATGTTGGTGCTTTACATGGAGCATTAGGACGCATGAGAAGTGCCGGGAAATATAACCGTGCAAAGGACGATTTAGAATGGATTCTTAAACGGATTCCTGCTGTCGGAGGAAGATTAGCGCAGGCCGCTGAAAGACTGAAAGACAGTATGAAGTATTTTGTTCTGCCTGGAATGTTTTTTGAAGAGTTAGGCTTTACTTATTACGGTCCTGTAGATGGTCATGATTATCATGATTTATTTGAGAACTTAAACTATGCTAAGAAGACAAGCGGTCCTGTGATCGTACATGTCATCACTCAAAAGGGAAAAGGCTATCACCCAGCCGAGACAGATAACAAGGACAAATGGCACGGTGTCGGTCCTTATAAAATCGAATCTGGAGAGAAAATTAAACCTGCTGATGCTCCTCCAGCGTGGAGTGAGGTAATTAGCGAAACGCTTAGGAAAGAGGCTCGTATCGATAAAAGAGTTGTAGCGGTTACACCAGCAATGGTATTGGGATCTAAGCTCGAAAAATTTGGTGAAGAATTTCCAGATCGTTTGTTCGATGTGGGGATAGCCGAGCAGCATGCTACCACCTTATCAGCTGGATTGGCAACTCAAGGAATGAAACCGTTCCTCGCTATTTATTCCACCTTCTTACAACGAGGATATGACCAGGTGATTCACGATGTGGCAAGACAAAATCTAAATGTCATATTTGGAGTGGACCGAGCGGGATTGGTTGGTGCTGATGGGGAGACCCATCAGGGAGTGTTTGATGTGGCATTTCTCCGCTCCGTTCCAAACATGGTGGTTGCCATGCCAAAGGACGAAGATGAAGGACAGCATCTCGTTCATACAGCTGTCGCCTATAATGATGGGCCGATTGCTATCCGCTATCCTCGAGGAAATGGATTAGGGATCGAGATGAGTGATGACCTGAAAACGATACCGATTGGCAGCTGGGAAGTACTAAAAGACGGTACAGATGCTGTTATTTTAACATTCGGTACCACCATTCCTATGGCTATGGCTGCAAGCGAACGGCTTAGTAAAGATGGACTCTCCGTACGTGTCGTTAACGCTCGATTCATTAAACCGATGGATGAGGCGATGCTTCATGACATCATGAAGAACAAGCTTCCTATATTAACCGTCGAAGAAGCGGTGCTTCAAGGCGGGTTTGGCTCTAGCGTTCTGGAGTTTAAAGAAGAGCACAACTATCTTTCCTGGATGAATCGACTTGGTGTACCTGACCGATTTATCGAACACGGCAGCGTCCCTGAATTATGGGAAGAAATCGGGTTGACAGAAGACAACCTGATCAAGAATATTAAAGAAATTATACCGGAAAAACAACAGAGGGCTTAAATTATGGGAAGAAAAGTGCGATTGGATTTATTATTAGTTGAACGGGGATTGATTGAGACGAGGGAAAAGGCTAAACGTACCATAATGGCTGGTCTTGTTTTCGAAAGAAATCATCGTCTCGATAAGCCTGGACAAAAAGTGGACGATACGATCGAACTTACTGTCAAAGGGAGTGCTATTCCGTATGTAAGCAGGGGCGGGTTGAAACTTGAAAAAGCTCTTGACAAGTTTGCATTGGATCTAAAGGGGAAGACGATGATCGATATTGGCTCATCGACAGGCGGATTTACTGATTGTGCTTTACAAAATGGTGCTCGCCTTAGCTATGCCATCGATGTTGGCTACAACCAGCTGGACTGGAAGCTTAGAAATCATCCTCAAGTAGTTGTTATGGAACGAACAAACTTTCGGTATGTGACGCCAGATGATTTGACAGAAGGAATGCCACAATTTGCTTCCATTGACGTTTCGTTTATATCTCTGCGTTTGATCCTGCCTGTGTTAACCGAATTGCTGAATGTAAACAGTGATGTAGTGGCCTTAATCAAACCCCAGTTTGAAGCAGGACGGGAACAAGTCGGGAGAAAAGGGATTATAAGAGATGCTGCGATTCACAATTTGGTGATTCAAAGAATTCTTGACTTCGCAAGGCAGCTGGGTTTTTCGGTAAAGAACTTGACGTTTTCACCGATTACCGGAGGCGATGGAAATATCGAATTTCTCGTTCATTTTTATTGGACAGGCGGAGAAGCAGGAGATATAGCCGATGATGTCGAAGTGGATAGTGTGGTGGCAGAAGCACACGAGGCGCATCGAAAATAGGGTTATATAGATGACATTCAAGGGCTACTATTTAGCCCTTTTGTTATGGGGGATGGATATGAATAAAGGACAGCGGCATATTAAGATTCGCGAGTTAATCACGAACGATGATATTGAGACACAGGATGAGTTAGTAAACCGGTTGAAGGCAATGGACTATGATGTCACACAAGCAACAATCTCGAGAGATATCAAAGAATTACATCTTGTAAAAGTTCCTATGCTCGATGGCCGATATAAATATAGCTTACCTGCAGACCAGCGTTTCAATCCCTTAGAAAAATTAAAACGTCTCATGATGGATGCTTTCGTTAGTATTGATCAAGCGGGTCATTTTATAATTTTAAAGACATTGCCGGGAAATGCTAATGCAGTAGGGGCTCTTATTGACAATCTTGATTGGGAAGAAATTATGGGGACCATCTGCGGCGATGACACTTGTTTGATTATTTGTAGGAGTAAAGAACAAACCGAAAGCATCAGTGAACAATTGTTAAATATGTTATAGCTGAGGTGATTCGACATGTTAACTGAATTATCGATAAAGGACTTTGCTATCATTAATCAAGTATCCATCACATTTAAGGAAGGACTTACAGTACTTACAGGAGAGACCGGCGCAGGTAAGTCCATTATTATAGATGCCATACAGCTCCTGTCAGGAGGTCGTGGATCTGTTGAGTTCGTCCGTCATGGGACTGATAAAGCAGAAATTGAGGGGTTATTTACAGTTGAAGCAACTCATCCGGTATATCAAAAAGGCAGGCAATTCGGGGTTGAAATTGGTGAAGACGGCATGGTTGTTTTACAAAGGGTGATCACTCGCCAAGGCAAAAGTATTTGCCGGGTAAATGGAAAGCTCGTAACACTAGGAATTTTAAGGGAATTTGGTTCAATCTTAATTGATATTCACAGTCAACATGAAACACAATCCTTGATGAACCCGGATCATCATATCGACCTTCTTGACATGTTTATTATAGACGAGTTAACGCCTTCTCTAGAGGAATACCATCAGTTATATTCAAATTACCAAACCGTTAAAAAAAGATACAATGAGCTTAGTGAAAATGAACAGGAAGTGGCCCAGCGATTAGATTTGCTTGAGTTTCAACTGCGAGAGCTTCATGAGGCAGATTTACGACCGTTTGAGGACGAAGAACTTGAAGAAGAACGAAAAAAGCTCATGAATTATGAAAAGGTATATCAGGGGATTCATGATGCTTACAACGCATTATATGGTGAACAAAGAGGTCTGGACTGGATGAGTTTGGCGATGACCTCTTTAGAGAATACATCAGATTATGACAATCAAATACGGAAGCTTTCAGAGGAAATGTCCAACAGTTATTATGTTATGGAGGAACTGACTTTTCAGTTAAGTACTCAGATGGCTGAACTTGAATTTGATCCAGAACGCTTAAATGATATTGAGTCAAGGTTAAGCGAACTAAATCGATTAAAAAAGAAATACGGCCAAACCGTAGAGGATATGCTGGAGTATGCTTCGAAAATTGAAGAAGAGATTGATGAAATTAAAAATAAGGATTCCCACCTCAGTAAATTGGAAGAACAGATTACGGAACTTGGTAAAGATGCCGCTCTTGAGGCAAAGAATATTCATGATATTCGAACAAAAGCCTCTAAACATTTAGCCAACCTGATTCATGAAGAGCTAACGGATCTTTATTTGGAAAAAGCCTCATTTAAGACGAATGTAGAAATTAAAGAGGGACGTCCAGACGACCTTGAATTTGAAGGGAAGCATGTCCGTCTGCATTCCAGGGGTTTTGACACCGTTACATTCTTGATTACTACGAACCCCGGAGAGCCGCTGAAGAGCCTGCACAAAGTCGCTTCAGGCGGAGAAATGTCTCGAATTATGCTTGCCTTAAAACGTATCTTTTCACGCCATCAAGGGATAACAAGTGTCATTTTTGACGAAGTTGATACAGGTGTCAGCGGTCGCGTAGCCCAGGCTATTGCAGAGAAGATTCAAGGAATTTCAAGTGACTCGCAAGTCTTGTGCATATCACATTTGCCACAGGTTGCAGCTATGGCTGATACGCATATTAGAATTGAAAAAGATGTAACAAACGATCGGACGTCAACTGTAGTTACCGAGTTATCCGAGAATGATAAAGCCGATGAAATTTCCAGAATGATTTCAGGTGCTGAGCTGACTGATACGACGATCGAACATGCGAAAGAATTGTTAACCTTGGCTACTAAACATAAACAAAATGCTTAGAATGTAAAAAACGTATGGTTTTCCATACGTTTTTTATATGAAAACAATTTCCAGACTCCGCTGGATGAACCGATTTGTTTGATCCATATTTGCTTATTCAATTCTGTTTTACTTTAAGATTGGAGAATGTTTCTTTCTAAGGCAATGCATCCTATAATTTCTGTGATTATGCTCGTTTAAAAACAGCAGTTGAGGACCACATTATAAGTAAGCCAATTCATTGGCACAGGAGTGAGAGGGAGTGTTTAACAGTGTTCCATCAATTTAAAATTAGATATATATGTGGCTCCGTTCTCCTGTTGTTGATGCTCGCTTTACCTTTATTTAGCCCATTTCAAGAATATTTATCCATCCCTACAGAACTTCGTATCAGTACTTCCAAACCAATTGAATCTTCTCAAGTTTGGAGTCAAACAGATGAAGCAAGAACAGCTTTTTCTTCTGACAGTGTCGAACCAAACACTAGTGAGGTATTTCATGAATTTGCAGGAATTCCTTTAAAGAAAACGGATGTTAGAAAGATGAAGGATATCCGTTTAGTTCCTGGCGGTCATTCGGTTGGAGTTCAGCTCCAAACGAAAGGTGTTCTTGTAGTTGGACATCATCTTGTTAATGAAAATAAAGAAGAGTCAACTTCACCGGGAGAAAAAGCAGACATTCAAGTTGGAGATATTCTTCTCAAAGGAAATGGAGAAGAATTGAACAGTATGGAGGAGCTTTCCAAGATTGTGGAAAAGTCTGGAGATCAAAGTGAACCAGTAGAACTAACAGTAAAAAGAGGCGAAGAAACGTTCCAAACGTCACTTACTCCATCGTTAAATAAAAAAGATGATCAATATCAAATTGGTCTCTACGTTCGCGATTCAGCCGCTGGGATAGGGACGATGACTTTTTATCATCCTGACTCCGGTAAATATGGTGCTCTTGGCCATGTCATTGCAGATATGGACACGAAGCAGCCGATTGAAATCAACAAAGGGACTATTGTTGAATCGAATGTAACCTCAATTGAAAAAGGAAGCCAAGGTGTCCCTGGTGAAAAAAGAGCTGAATTTTCCCTGAAAGAAGACCGGATAGGAACGATCACGGAAAATAGCCCGTTCGGTATCTTCGGCAAATTAGACGAAGGAATTATTAATCAGAAGTATCCGGATGGACTACCTGTTGGTTACTCAGAACAGGTGGAAGAAGGTCCGGCAAAAATTTTAACAGTACTTGAAGGCGAGAAGCTCCAGGAATTTGATGTTGAGATCGTCAGTAATATGCCTAAAGATAAGCCTGTAACAAAAGGAATGATTGTAAAAATAACTGATCCTGAACTGTTGAAGAAAACAGGCGGTATTGTACAAGGTATGAGCGGCAGTCCAATCATTCAAAATGGTAAAATTATCGGTGCTGTTACGCACGTATTTGTAAACGATCCTACCTCAGGTTATGGGGTTCATATCGAATGGATGCTGAAAGAAGCAGGCATTGATATTTATAAAAGTGAAGAACAAGAATTAAATAAAGCTGGATAATGAAAAAGGGTGTGTCAAAAGAAAGCTTTTGAACACCCTTTTTCAATTCGACAAAATTCGACAATCGATGTTGCTTTTTATCGAATTTTAAAGAAAATAAGAGCAATAAGAAGCATTTTAAAGATAATATTAAATAATTCGGATTTATTTGTTATAATAAAAAGGGTTCTTTTTTTAAATGTCGAATAAGTTCAGTGGAAGAATAGGAATATTTTGTGAGGAGGAATTGTAATGGAAAAGGTGCAAGTTTGTTTAGCAGATGATAATCGTGAATTAGTAAAACTTCTTGAGGAGCATTTTTCAGATACCCAGGATATTGAAGTGATTGGTGCAGCATATAATGGCAGGGACTGTTTGGACATGCTAGCTAATAAAAAGCCGGATGTACTGATATTAGACATTATTATGCCGCACGTTGATGGACTTGCTGTCCTGCAGCAAGTTAGAGAATTTGAAAATCCACCAGAAGTTATTATGCTTACCGCTTTTGGACAAGAAGAAGTTACCAAGAAGGCCGTTGAGCTAGGTGCAGCTTATTTTATGATGAAACCTTTTGATTTGGATCACCTCAGTGAGCAGGTCAGACAAATTAAACACGCTGGCGACCCGATTAATCGTGCAGTTGGCAGCAGCTATACTAAACCGAAAAAACCTGATCTAGATACAAGCATTACACATATTATCCATGAAGTAGGCGTACCAGCCCATATTAAAGGATATTTGTACTTAAGAGAAGCCATTACAATGGTTTATAATGATCTTGAACTTCTAGGATCCATTACAAAAGTTTTATATCCGGATATTGCTACAAAGTATAATACCACAGCCTCTCGAGTTGAGCGTGCGATTCGTCATGCAATCGAAGTAGCATGGAATCGGGGTAACATTGATGCGATCTCGTCCTTATTTGGATATACAATTTCTTCCACGAAAGCGAAACCGACAAACAGCGAGTTTATCGCGATGGTTGCTGATCGTCTGCGGCTTGAACATAAAGCTAGTTAATTGAAAAGCCATCCCTCACCACTTATAGGTGAGGGATTTTTAATTTTCAAAAAGGATGTGTTTATGATACAATTCTAAATTATTAATCGAATTGGGGAGTTGTACATAATGAAGGTTGTTAAGTTTGGTGGAAGTTCTGTAGCAGATGCAAATCAAATAAAAAAAGTGACAAATATTATTACCTCAGACCATGATAGAAGAGTGATTGTCGTGTCAGCCCCCGGGAAAAGGCACCCTGATGACACAAAAACAACGGACCTTTTAATTACATTAGGAGACTCCATTTATAATGGAGCAAGGGATGAGTTAGCCTATGACAGGGTAATTGAGCGCTTCGCATCTATTGTGAGGGACTTGCAAATCTCAGAAGAAGTTCTTGATACGATTCAGAGCCGTATTAATGAAGCGTGCCAACATACTGAAACAGATTATAAGTCAGGAATGAATCGTTTAAAATCATGTGGTGAAGATGGAACGGCACTGATTTTAAGTGCTTATTTACGATCTAGTGGACAGGAATCATCTTATGTAAACCCGAAAGAAGCGGGGATTCTTGTACGTGATGAATTAGGAGGAGCATTAGTTCTCGATGAAAGTTTTGATCATCTGTATGAACTTAGAAAACAGAAGGAGATCCTTGTGATTCCGGGATTTTTTGGGTACACCCCTGAAGGAGAGCTCGTAACGTTTTCCCGCGGAGGGTCGGACATTACAGGCTCAATAGTTGCAGCTGGTGTGAAAGCTGATTTATATGAAAACTTTACCGATGTAGATTCTGTTTTCTGTGTAAACCCTACAATTGTCGATAATCCGATGAAACTGACAACATTGACCTACAAAGAAATGCGAGAACTTTCATACGCTGGATTCTCGGTATTTCATGACGAGGCTTTGATCCCGGCTTTTAAGGAAAAAATTCCAGTCTGTATTAAAAACACAAATAATCCTGATGGGGACGGTACCATGATCGTTTCAGTGAGAGAAGCAGAAGAGGGACATGTAAAAGGGATAGCAAGTGATTCGGGCTTTTTAAACTTATATGTTAGTAAATATTTAATGAACCGAGAACTTGGTTTTGGCCGGCGTCTCTTACAAATATTAGAAGATGAAGGGATCTCGTTTGAACATGCACCTTCAGGAATTGATGACATGTCGGTCATTATTCGTGAACATCAATTGCCAAAAGCAAAAGAAACGATCGTTACCAATCGAATTGCTGAAGAATTAAAAGTTGATACGATAACGGTGGAAAGAGATATGGCGATGATCATGCTTGTTGGCGAAGGGATGAATGAAACAGTTGGGATTGCGAGTCAGGCTGCCACGGCATTTAGACATGCGAATGTTAACATTGAGATGATTAATCAGGGATCATCGGAAGTGTCCATGATGTTCGGAATTAAATCCAGTGGGTTAGAACCGGCTGTCCGCTCCCTTTATCGTACCTTTTTCATGTAACAAAACGAGCGAGAAAGTTCTTATTAAGACTTTCTCGCTCGTTTTGTCTGAAGTAACATTTGATCTAATTCATCAAATGTCTGAATATCGCGCTTCATAGTATAATCAAGTAGCTTACAAAACAGTTCAGAAGTCATCATAGCATCATTCAAAGCATGATGGCGTTCTCTTCGTTCGATTTTAAACTGTTTTATGAGCGGATCCAGTTGAGGCTTCAATGATGGAAATAACCACTCAGCCATTACTTGCGAATCAATGACTGCTGGGTTAAATTCAGGCAATTTCCAGCGTTTAAGCATCGTTTGGAGAAAACGCACATCAAATTTTGCGGGGTGGGCTACAAGGACGGACCCTCTGCTGAAATCAAGGAAATGCTTCAAACTGTTCACAAAAGTTCGTCCATTTGCTAACTGGTCCCGTGTCAAACCGGTTAGATTGAGAGTGGCGGCAGAAACAGGTCTGATCGGTCGGACAATCTGGTGAAAAGTATCGATATGGCAAGAATCGAGGCCATGATTTCGAACAGCACCAATAGATATAATTTCATGGCCGATTTCCGGGATGAATCCAGTCGTTTCTAAATCAAACACTGTGTAATCCAGATCAAGCAGGTTAGATTTTCTTATTTCTGGGTCATTTTTATGAGCCTTTAGTTTTTCCTGGAGCTTCTGGTACGTCATCCAATTCATTTGCTGCCGTATTTTAGTATAGTAAATTGGTTTTTCAATAAAGATATACTTTAAAATTTGCAAGTCGGTAGGAAGCATTACATCACCCGATTTCGATTATAACTAAGTTCAAGTACCTGTTGTAATCGTTTCGCTATTAGTAAAGCATCTTTTAAAGAACGTCGCTCAGATTTATTTAATTTATTTAAAGGTAACTCATTTGAGAGAGGCTGATCCGTTTGCATCTGGTTCAAGTTTTCCTTTATCCGAAAAAGCATTAGCCGATGGAGAGCAAGCTTGGCATTTTCTACATCCCTTGGGTGAAAACGTTCCTGTTCTGCGAGCGCTTCCAGACGGTTCACTGTATTGATCGCTTCTACACCATATTTCATGCTGTAAATTCGAATGGCATTGACGATCTGCATAATGGCTGACTTTTTAATATTAAGGGTGCGTTTTTTCCCTACTCCTGAAATACGGCCAAATGGCTGGACTGGCACCCTGAACCTTAGTGTATCCTTCATAAGCAGCTGATGTAGTCCAAGTGATTTTTGAACTCGTAGAGTGACATATTTTTTTAAATCATAAGCTAGTGAAAAATCTCCAAAAATAGGGCGGAAGTCTGCAAATATCGTGAAGTCCCTAATTTCCTCAGCATCCATTTTCTCAATCCATGAATTAATACTTTGCCGCCATTCACTCGTTTGCTGTCTCCATTTATCTTCCTTTGCCATAATATCCCCTTTGCAGTAGGGAAAGCCACATTGATCCAGCATGGCATTAATTTTCTCAGAAAAATAGCGGAAATATTGCTCGATGTGCTGTTTGTTCTTTGATTGATCATAGTCAGCCAGTACCATCCCATTATCTTGATCTGTTGAAAACGCCTGTTCTTTACGTCCTTCACTTCCCATTACGAGAAAGCAATAGTTTATAGGAGGGGTGCCGTAACCTTCAGCAACCATTTCATCTTCGGCAATTTGAATGACTTGTTTATGAATACGGTCATTATAGTTGGTGATCAATTCTGCGATATCATAAGCAAACATTTGATCCTCAATCAGACTCGCTACAAATTCTTGAAATCGGCTATTATAAACTGGAGATAATGTTTGAACCTCCTCAAGATTCGTAGCATTAGAAATACGGTAAGTTAAATCAAAATACACCGAGTTCTTAATTGTAAAAAAGGAGGATTGTCTAAGGATCCCGACAATTTTATCCTTATGGTGTACAGGTATAATTTCTGTTGGATGATGTTTTAAATAACTTAAGGCGTCGTATATGAACTCCTGGTCACTGATGGAATAGGATTCTTCTGACATATGGTTTTTCACAGAATCTTTATGGCTGTTTTCGAAATAAGCTTGCAGTAAATCTCCGTATCCTACCATTCCGAGCAGGTTTTTATTATCTTCACTCACTATCAGAGCCTCGATCTTTTTTTGCTGTAACATTCGAGCTGCTTTCTCAATTGATTCGGCTGGATGGATAAAAGCTGGCGGCTCCATGTAGGCACCGGCTCTTTTTTTATAAAGTTCTCGGTCATCCTGTTCATCGGTTGAACTTTTATATTTAATTTCGTCATATAGGCTTTTCATAAGATGGCTGATTCCATCCATGACGACTTTTGAAAATTGGGTATTGTTCGACATGACTTCAAGAAAGGTAGAACGTTTAAAGCGGAGTGTTTTTACAGGCTCAAGTGCTTGCACAGAGAACCTCATTTCCCCGCTTGTTAAAAGAATCATGACCCCAACTAAATCTCCAGGATAATAAAAGCGAACGGAAAGCTGCTTTCCGTTTGAACGGTGCATAATATTTTTAGCCAGACCTGAAATGAGGAAGTGGATATCAATGCTTTCATCACTCTCGTCTTCATGGATGATAAACTCATTACTGCTGTATTCTTTAACTTCTGCTTTGCTGAAAACTTCATTAAATTCTTGATCTGTTAACAAATCGAATGGATATTGATTTCGGTAAAATTCTACGAGGTCGTTCACAAGCAGCACTCCTTTATTAAAATAGGTGCGAATTTTTATTTGGCCTTACATTCATTAAGGTTGCCCGTTTATGATTAAAAAAAGCAGAGCATTCGGCTCTACTTCTTTTTGAAACGTCCTTTTGTCAAATTTCGCTTTCGGTCTCTGTGAAGTATAAATCCTCCTATAAAAGCTACTCCACCTACAACAAACAGCAATCCTACAATCCCCTGAATCGCAACGTGAAAAAATATTGGGTGAAAAACATTAAACAGAGCGTCACGAATTAATTTTATTCCAATCACGGCAATTACCCCGGGGGTAACCAATAATAATAACGCGATGATACGCATAAACCTGTTCTCCTTTATTATTCAATGCTTGTATAGTATATCAAATCAAGTGTGAGCTGAAAATAGACTCCCCTTGCTAAATTATGCAGAATAGGATACGATGTAAATGCGCAAAATATTGCAAGGTGTGATGAAATGAAACGTGTACTCATTATCGGAGCAGGCAAAGGCGGAATGGCATTATTACGGTTGTTGAGAGAAACCGATCGTATGATGGTTGTTGCTGTAACAGACGTGAATCCTAATGCCGAAGGACTAAAACAAGCGTCCTTATGGGGGATCGAGACAGGTGAGGACTGGCGTAATTTTATACATAAAGATATAGACATTGTTATAGAGGCTACAGGCAGTGATCAGGTTTTCAAGCAGGTTCGTGCAGAGCGTTCAAGTCACACAGTATTAATTCCAGGTGACGTAGCTTACATTACATCTGAGCTGTTAGAGGAGAAGGAATCATTACTTACCGAAATAAAGCAGCAAACAGATAACCAAACATTGATATTAAATAGTATTCACGACGGAATGATTGTCATTGATGAAAGTGAACAAGTTTCGTTTATGAACAAAAGTGCAGAACGTATCCTTGGACAGAATAAGAGTGAGGTCGTGGGCAAGTATGTACGGCATATTATTTCAGATTCCAGACTTCCCCAAGTGTTGAAGTCTAAACGTAAGGAAGTAAACCAAAAGCTCAAACTTGAAAGCGGATACAAAGTAATCACCACACGGATCCCTATTATCGGAAAAGACCAGCAAGTGATCGGGGCGTATGCAGTTTTTAAAGATATAACAGAAGTCGTTGATCTTGCAGAAGAGAATACCGATTTAAAAGAGGTCAAAACGATGCTTGAAGCTATTATTCAATCTTCAGATGAGGCGATTTCTGTGGTAGATGAAAATGGAAACGGATTAATGGTTAACCCCGCTTACACCCGCATAACCGGACTGAAAGAGAAGGAAATTGTGGGCAAGCCTGCAACTGTGGACATTTCTGAAGGTGAAAGTATGCATATGAAAGTACTTAAAACGAGGCGCGCCGTGCGTGGTGTAAGAATGAAGGTGGGGCCAGCTGAGAAAGAAGTCCTTGTCAATGTAGCTCCCGTCATTGTAGATGGAAAGCTAAAGGGAAGTGTCGGTGTTTTACATGATGTATCGGAGATTCAATCACTAACGAGTGAGTTAAAACGAGCGCGGCAAATTATAAGAAACCTGGAAGCGAAGTATACATTTGATGACATCATTGGAGACTCACAAGAGATGACCTTAGCTCTTGAGCAGGCAAAAGTTGGAGCAAGAACACCTGCCACAGTACTGCTGCGCGGCGAATCGGGAACTGGTAAGGAGCTTTTTGCTCATGCAATTCATAATGAAAGTAAGCGGAGACACAATAAATTTATTCGGGTTAATTGTGCGGCCATTGCTGAACCGTTACTTGAGAGCGAACTGTTCGGATATGAAGATGGAACGTTCTCTGGAGCAAAGCGGGATGGCAGGAGGGGATTGTTCGAAGAAGCCAAGCATGGCAGCATTTTTTTGGATGAGATCGGTGAGCTCCCGCTAACTATGCAGGCCAAACTTCTGCGTGTATTGCAGGATCAGGAGATTGTGCGGGTTGGAGGGACGAAACCAGTTCATGTAGACGTGCGCGTGATTGCAGCAACTCATATTAATTTAGAGAAAGCAATTATGAAAAAAACCTTCCGGGAAGACTTATATTATCGTTTGAATCGCTTACCGATTTACATCCCTCCTCTAAGGGAAAGAAAAGAAGATATCGTTCCGCTGGCTAGTCACCTTATTCAAAAACTGAATGAGGATTATGGAAGGATAGTGGGAACCATCCATGATGAAGCATTAGACAAACTGATGGATTATGATTGGCCTGGAAATGTTCGCGAGCTTGAGAACATGATCGGAAGGGCTATGATTTACATGGAGAATCATCAGGATGTAATTGAAAAGAAACATATTCCTTCTCTTGTCAATCACGAATCTACTTTCTCAGACATCCCTGGAGAAGAGGCAGTATGGCTTGGCGGCACGCTTCAGGATGCCGTGGATGATTATGAGAAAGACCTATTGGCCGATGCTTTTCGCTCCCACAATTTTAACAAAACAAAAACAGCAAAGGCTTTAGGTATTTCGATTAGAAATCTTTATTACAAGCTGGATAAATATAAGCTGGATAAAGATCGAGTTAAATAACCTGCAAAATATTGCATGGTTTACGATTTACGATTTATGAATTAGAGGTGAACAGATTGAAGACCTTAGATGAATTGCTTCATAAGATAGATCAGAAAAATCTAAAGGTAGTAGCTGTGGCTCAAGCAGCCGACAAAGAAGTCCTGAGAGCCGTTAAACATGCCCTGCAACTAAACATTGGGCACTTCCTGCTTGTGGGTGATCAGCCTGAAATTAAAAATCTTGCAGAACAAGTAGAACTTGATCTGTCTCAAGAAGGGATTCGACTTAAGCATAGTGAAGCTGGTCTGGCTGCCGAAGAGGCTGTAAAGGCCGTCAGGAACGGGGAAGCACATGTGGTGATGAAGGGGCAGATAGATACGAAACAGCTGCTGAAGGCCGTGTTGAATAAACAATTCGGCTTGCGGACAAATCGCGTTTTGTCACATGTTGCTTTATTTGAAGTTCCAAATCAGGAACAGCTTATCTTTTTAACAGATGCGGCGATGAATATTGCCCCAACCTTGGATGAAAAGGTTCACATTATTAATAATGCAGTAGAAGTGGCAGTTAAGTCAGGCTGGACAGTGCCAAAGGTTGCCCCGCTAGCAGCTGTTGAGGTCGTTAATTCATCCATGCCAGCTACACAGGACGCAGCTCTTCTGACTCAAATGAATCGTCGCGGTCAAATCAAACATTGTATCATAGATGGGCCGTTGGCATTTGATAATGCAGTAAACCGTCAGGCAGCAGATCAAAAAGGAATTACTTCAGAGGTTGCTGGGGAAGCAGATATCCTCGTTGTGCCTACAATTGAGGTAGCAAACGCCCTATACAAATCATTCATGTATTTTGCCGGCGCAAAAGTGGCGGCAGTCATTAGCGGGGCTAAAGCTCCTATTGTATTAACATCTCGAGCTGATTCTGCTCAGAGTAAAGTATATTCATTAGCACTAGCGTTACAAACAAGCAAATAATTGGAGGAATCAACAATGGAAATTTTCAAGTATATGACTAAATACGATTATGAGCAATTACTTTTTTGTCAAGACGAACAATCTGGTTTAAAGGCGATCATCGCTATCCATGATACAACCCTTGGACCTGCTTTAGGCGGAACGCGAATTTGGCAATATGAAACGGAGGCTGAAGCCATCGAAGATGCGCTTCGTCTTGCTAAGGGAATGACCTATAAAAATGCGGCTGCCGGTCTAAATCTCGGAGGAGGGAAAACTGTTATCATCGGTGATCCTAAAACAGTTAAAAATGAAGCCTTATTCAGAGCGTTTGGACGCTTTATCCAAGGACTCAACGGCCGTTATATTACAGCGGAGGATGTGGGAACGACTGTTCAGGATATGGATCTTATCCATGAAGAGACCGATTATGTTACGGGCATTTCAGAAGCATTTGGTTCTTCAGGAAATCCATCACCTGTAACTGCTTATGGTGTGTATCGTGGTATGAAAGCAGCTGCTAAAGAAGGATTTGGAAGTGATTCATTAGAAGGTAAAACAGTCGCCGTTCAAGGCGTGGGCAACGTAGCGTTCAATCTGTGTCGTCATTTACATGAAGAAGGTGCGAATTTAATCGTAACAGATATTAATGAAGAGGCTGTTCAGCGTGCAGTTGATGAATTTGGGGCAAAAGCTGTTGGCACAGATGAAATTTACAGTGTCGATTGTGATATTTATGCACCTTGCGCATTAGGAGCAACCATTAATGATGATACAATTCCGCAAATTAAAGCAAAAGTAATTGCTGGCGCAGCAAATAATCAATTAAAAGAAACGAGACACGGAGATATCCTGCATGAAAAGGGAGTCGTTTATACACCTGACTATGTAATTAATGCTGGCGGGGTCATCAATGTAGCTGACGAACTTAATGGATACAATGAAGAGCGTGCAATGAAGCGTGTAGAGACAATCTACGCTAATGTAGCAGGAGTATTTGAGATCTCCCGACGAGACAATATTCCATCTTATGTAGCTGCAGATCGAATGGCTGAAGAGCGAATTGAACAAATGCGCAAATCTCGCAGCCAATTTCTGCAAAACGGTCACCATATTTTAAGTAGAAGATAGATTAACGGAGGTCAAAGATTTTGCAATTACACCGAATACTTGTTATTAATCCTGGTTCAACGTCAACGAAAATTGGTGTGTTTGACAATGAACAAGTTGTCTTGGAAAAGACGATTCGCCACAAACCAGATGAGATTAATCAATATAAAAGGATTATCGATCAATATGAATTTCGCAAGCATGTGATTCTAAGTGTGCTTGACGAAGAAGGCATTAATATTAGTAAATTGAGTGCCGTCTGTGGACGTGGCGGGTTGCTTCGTCCAATTGAAGGCGGTACGTATGAAGTGAATGAAGCGATGATTGCCGACTTAATAGAAGGATACAACGGGGAACATGCCTCTAATTTAGGTGGAATTATCGCATCTGAAATTGCTAAAGGTTTAAATATCGGAGCTTATATTGTTGATCCTGTTGTCGTTGACGAATTACATGATCTGGCTCGTATCTCCGGGGTCCCGGAAATTCCGCGAAAGAGTATTTTTCATGCTCTGAATCAGAAGGCTGTAGCCAGAAGGGCAGCAGCAGACCTTGGACAATCCTATAAAGACTCCCGCTTGTTAGTCACTCATATGGGTGGGGGGATTACAGTGGGAGCCCATATTAATGGCCGAGTTATTGATGTGAACAACGGTCTTCATGGGGACGGGCCTTTTTCTCCAGAACGTGCGGGAACTGTACCTGCTGGAGATCTGGTTTCTCTTTGTTATTCTGGTCAATTTTATCGTGACGAAGTAATGAAAAAGCTTGTTGGACAAGGCGGATTGATGGCTTATTTAGATACAAATGATGCAGTCGAAGTAGAAAAGATGGTTGAACATGGTGATAAAAAAGCAAAGCTTGTTTATGAGGCCATGGCCTATCAAATTGCTAAAGAGATCGGGAGCATGAGTATTGTTCTTGAAGGAAAAGTAGACGCAATCGCTTTAACAGGCGGGCTCGCTTATGGGAAGGCGTTTATAAGTGAAATTTCTAAACGAATTGACTGGATTGCAGATGTTCTCGTCTATCCTGGCGAAAACGAGTTAGAGGCTTTGAACGAAGGGACACTTCGAGTGCTGCAAAACGAGGAAATTCCGAAACAATACCCAAACTTTGTGGAATAGAAAGGAGTAAACAGGTATGGCTGAAGAATATGATTTAGTCGTATTAGGCGGCGGAACTGGCGGATATGTTGCTGCCATACGTGCTTCTAAACTAGGATTGAAGGTTGCGATAGTAGAGAAGCGAGAATTAGGAGGGACGTGCTTGCATCGCGGGTGTATTCCTTCTAAGGCACTTTTACGAAGTGCAGAAGTATTTCGTCAGACAAAAGAAGCCGAGGATTTTGGCGTTACTACATCAGAACCAACTTTAAACTTTACCAAGGTTCAACAACGTAAACAATCTATTGTTGACACCTTACATAAAGGCGTTCAGGGGTTGATGAAAAAAGGAAAAATTGATGTCATCGAGGGATTTGGGAGGATTTTAGGCCCCTCTATTTTTTCACCAACGGCTGGCACGATTTCTGTTGAAATGAACAATGGAGAAGAAAATGAAATGCTGGTACCGAAAAATGTATTAGTTGCTACAGGTTCCAGTCCTAAATCACTGCCAGGCTTAGAAGTCGATGGGGAATTTGTCATGACGTCAGATGAAGCTCTTCATATGGATAAGCTGCCAGCTTCCATTATTATTGTTGGTGGAGGCGTTATTGGAATCGAGTGGGCATCTATGCTAGCTGATTTTGGTGTAAAAGTGACGGTGTTGGAATACTTGCCGAACATTTTACCTACTGAGGACCAGGACATTTCTAAAGAGATGGTAAAACAAATGAAGAAGAAGGGTGTTGAGATCGTCACCGAGGCAAAGGTGCTTTCGGAAACTCTTCAAACTGGTGAAGGTGTAACAATCCAGGCAGAATTGGATGGAGATCCGGTAACTTATGAGGCAGAGAAGATGCTTGTCTCTGTCGGACGGAATGCTAATGTTACCAACATCGGGTTAGAAAATACTGATATCGAAGTAGAAAATGGATTTATTAAAACCAATGCGAATTATCAAACGAAAGAAACTCATATTTATGCGATTGGTGATGTCATAGGCGGCATGCAGCTAGCCCACGTAGCTTCACATGAAGGTATAATTGCTGTCGAACATATGGCAGATCAACACCCACACCCAATGATTGCAGATCAGGTACCAACTTGTATTTATTCAAATCCAGAAGTCGCCAGTGTCGGGCTGACTGAACAACAAGCGAAAGAACAAGGCTTTACGGTTAAAGTCGGGAAGTTTCCGTTTCAAGCTATCGGCAAGGCACTCGTATTTGGGGAGACGGATGGCTTTGTGAAAATAATTGCTAATAAAGAGAATGATGATTTGCTTGGTGTACACATGATCGGTCCGCATGTGACAGATATGATTTCAGAAGCCGGGCTTGCTAAAGTACTTGATGCTACTCCGTGGGAAATTGCTCAGAGTATACATCCGCACCCAACACTTGCTGAAGCAATTGGCGAGGCGGCGATGGCTGTAGACGGCAATCAAATACATGGATAAATATAAAAGGAGGGATTCACGTGGCTGAAAATCGCCATAAATCATTAGGTTTATCTGATGATCAAGTGTTAGACATGTTCCGTACCATGATGTTAGCAAGAAAAATTGACGAGCGTATGTGGCTGCTAAACCGAGCTGGAAAGGTCCCCTTTGTCATTTCCTGTCAAGGTCAAGAAGCAGCTCAAGTGGGCGCCTCTTACGCACTCGACCGTGAAAAGGATTATGCCCTGCCTTACTATCGTGATATGGGTGTTGTGCTCTCTTTTGGCATGACTGTTAAAGATTTAATGCTTTCCGGTTTTGCTAAAGCAGAAGATCCAAACTCTGGTGGACGCCAAATGCCAGGTCATTTTGGTCAAAAGAAAAACCGCATCGTAACAGGGTCTTCACCAGTTACAACGCAGGTTCCTCATGCTGTAGGTATTGCATTGGCAGGAAAAATGGAGAAAAAAGATTTTGTTTCCTTCGTTACATTTGGAGAAGGTTCTTCAAACCAGGGAGACTTCCATGAAGGAGCAAACTTTGCCGGAGTTCATAAATTACCTGTAATTTTCATGGTAGAAAATAATAAATATGCCATCTCGGTCCCTGTTCAGAAGCAGCTTGCTTGTGAGAAAGTATCTGATCGGGCTGTAGGTTATGGCATGCCTGGTTATACTGTGGATGGAAATGATCCGCTGGCTGTTTATGAAGCTGTTAAAGAAGCAGCAGATCGCGGGCGTAATGGCGATGGACCGACACTCATTGAAGCGGTTTCCTATCGGTTAACTCCGCACTCTAGTGACGATGATGACCGTACTTACCGAGAACGCGATGAGGTAGATGAGGCAAAGAAAAAAGATTCGATTGTTACCTTTGCGAACTATTTGCGTGAGCAGAACATTTTAACTGAAGAAAAAGAAACTGAAATGAACGAAGAATTAAACAAATTAGTCAATGAAGCGACAGATTATGCCGAGAATGCTGCATACGCTGAAGCTGAATCTGCATTGAACTATGTATATGAAGAGTAAGGAGGGGGAGCTTTAAAATGGCAGTCATATCTTATATTCAAGCTGTAACCCAGGCATTGAAAGAAGAAATGCAGCGTGATGAGAAAGTATTTGTTCTGGGTGAAGATGTCGGCAAGCGTGGGGGCGTGTTCCGCGCTACAGATGGTTTATATGATCAATTTGGAGAAGATCGAGTGTTAGATACTCCTCTGGCTGAGTCAGCCATTGCAGGAGTTGGAATCGGGGCTGCGATGTACGGCATGCGACCTGTTGCGGAAATGCAATTTGCTGATTTTATTATGCCAGCTGTAAACCAAATTATTTCAGAAGCCGCCAAGACTCGTTACCGTTCAAATAACGACTGGAATGTACCTATGACCATTCGTGCGCCATATGGCGGAGGAGTACATGGTGCCCTTTATCATTCCCAATCTGTAGAAGCGGTGTTTGCGAACCAGCCGGGGCTTAAAATTGTAATGCCTTCTACTCCTTACGATGTAAAAGGCCTGCTAAAAGCTTCTATACGCGATAACGATCCAGTCCTTTTCTTCGAGCACAAGAGGGCATATCGATTGATCAAAGGTGAGGTACCTGAAGAAGATTACACTCTTCCTCTTGGTAAAGCTGATGTAAAACGTGAAGGCTCAGACATTACGGTGATTACGTATGGACTCTGTGTGCACTTTGCTTTGCAAGCTGCAGAGAAACTGGCGGAAGAAGGCATTGATGCTCATATTCTCGATTTAAGAACGGTTTATCCACTTGATCAGGAAGCTATTATCGAAGCAGCCTCAAAAACAGGAAAAGTCCTGCTTGTAACTGAAGACAATAAGGAAGGCGGAATCATTTCTGAAGTGTCTGCTGTAATTAGTGAGAATTGCTTGTTTGATCTGGATGCACCTGTTAAACGTTTAGCTGGTCCTGATGTCCCTTCAATGCCATATGCTCCAACGATGGAGAAATACTTTATGATGAATCCTGATAAAGTTGAAAAAGCTATGCGGGATTTAGCGGAATTTTAATTAGAGGAGGCGTTCTTTGTGGGATTAGAAAAAATCAACATGCCCCAGCTTGGTGAAAGTGTCACTGAGGGGACGATCAATTCATGGCTTGTGCAGCCAGGAGATCAGATCAACAAATATGATCCAATTGCAGAGGTTATGACAGATAAAGTAAATGCAGAGGTTCCATCCTCTTTTACGGGAACCATTAAAGAGCTTATTGCCCAAGAAGGTGATACGATAGAAGTCGGTGAGTTAATGTGTTATATCGAGGTAGAAGGTGCCGGATCTATAGATGCTAGTGCTGAAAGTGAAGAAAAGGAAGAAATAACTGAGGACTCTAAGAATGACGCACCTAAGCAAAAAGCTTCAGCTTCGAAGGAAAATAAACCAAAGCAAGAAAACGGCAGCAAAAAACGTTTCTCTCCAGCTGTGATGACACTAGCTCAGGAACATGAGATCGATTTGAATCAAGTTGAAGGTTCCGGCCGCGGCGGAAGAATTACCCGTAAAGATATCGAGAAAATTATTGAAAGCGGAGAAATACCTGCTGCTAAAGAATCAACAGAAGCACCTGACCAGCCATCAGTTGAATCCGTACCGAAACAGGGAGGCACTAAACCTGCTCCAGCTGCACCTAATGTACAAGCTGGTGAAGGAGATGTCGAGATTCCTGTTACGGGTGTGAGAAAAGCGATCGCGCAAAACATGGTGAAATCCACAACCGAGATCCCTCACGCCTGGATGATGGTTGAAGTTGATGTCACCAATTTAGTTGAACTTCGTAATTCACTTAAGAAACAGTTTAAAGAAAAAGAGGGATACAGCCTGACTTTCTTCTCTTTCTTTGTTAAAGCCGTAGCTCAAGCGTTGAAAGACTACCCTGAGCTTAATAGTACTTGGGCAGGTGACAAGATCATTCAGCGCAAGGCTATCAATCTGAATATTGCTGTTGCTAAAGATGACGAGCTTTTTGTGCCTGTTATTAAAGATGCTGATGAGAAAAGCATTAAGGGGATTGCCCGGGACATTACCGACCTTGCAAGCAAAGCTCGACAAGGCAAATTGACTTCGAAGGATATGGAAGGCGGAACATTCACAGTGAATAATACCGGTTCTTTCGGTTCTATCCAGTCGATGGGAGTTATTAATCACCCTCAATCAGCTATCCTGCAAGTTGAGTCTATTGTGAAAAAGCCTGTGTATCAGGATGGAATGTTTGGAGCGCGTGATATGGTTAATCTATGTTTATCTCTGGACCACAGAGTACTTGATGGTCTTGTAGCTGGAAACTTCCTTGGCCGTGTTAAGGAAATCCTTGAAAACATGTCCCAAGAGCATACTTCTGTTTATTAATATTAAATGTAAAGAGGCTGGGACATAAGTAAAGCAATGATTCCAAAAAACAAACATTAAAAAGTAAATCGTATAAACGCAGACAATTAGCACAGTCAAAATGTGTAGACTCCTGCGGGAACAGCGCGAGTCGTAGATCCCACAGGAAAGCGAAGCATTTTGACGGAGCGATGGTAGATTCCTTTCTTGGTATGCAAATAATCCGGACAAATTCAAATAAAATTGTCCGGATTATTTTATGCATAATTCAGTTCTGTCCCGGACTCTTCTGTTTGTCAAAAAGTGCAATTTCAGCAAAGTTTTATGCAATTATTCCTTTTTAAGGCCATGTATACTTGAATAGTGTAATTAAATACGGATTAGATGCAATTGCAGTCTTACCTCTCTCAATAAGTTAGACAAGTTGCAACTTCGTTGAAAGACGGCGCAAAACTTGGTAAAATGTTGATAATACTTAGAAAAGGAGCCATGTATATGGATTTCAATATTTATATGAATGACGTTGTTACCCAGGCACGTGATGAAATTACCAATGCCGGTTATTCAGAGTTAACGACTTCTGAGCAAGTGGAAGAGGCGTTAGCAAAAGAAGGAACTACCTTAGTGATGATTAATTCGGTTTGTGGCTGTGCCGGAGGAATTGCTCGTCCTGCCGCTTCCCATGCCATCCATTACGACAAGCGTCCAGATCATTTGGTTACGGTCTTTGCCGGACAGGATCGCGAGGCTACAGAAAGAGCTCGTCAGTTTTTTGAAGGATACCCTCCCTCCTCTCCGTCATTTGCTCTTATGAAAGACGGGAAGATTCAAACAATGGTTGAGCGGCATGATATCGAAGGATTTGAACCGATGGAGGTCATCGGTAAACTTCAGCGCAGTTTTGAGGAATATTGTGAAGAAGTATAATGAATGGGATAAAGGGATCTTTGCTCACGTCAAAGATCCTTTTTTTACATAGAAATGTATTGCTTGAGGTGACCGTGTCGTGAAAATAGGATACCGTACGATTAAAACAGCTGTAGGAACACCTTTTGCTATATGGATTGCTCAGCTTCTTCATGTCGAAAACTACGCTTCTGCTGGAATTCTTACTATACTGTGCATTCAAATCACGAGGAAGCGCTCATTTTTATCCGCTTGGAATCGATTGGCAGCCTGTTTAGTGGCAATGGTTTTTTCTTTTGTTTTCTTTGAGTTAATTGGTTATCATCCAATCGCAATAGGGTTAATGTTATTCGTATTTATTCCTACTGCAGTATGGCTGAAAATCACCCCTGGTATTGTTACCAGTTCTGTTATCATTCTGCACTTGTATGGATCGGGTGGCATTACAGGAGCTCTCATCTGGAATGAAGTGCTGCTAATGGTCGTCGGGATAGGGACTGCATTACTGTTAAATATGTATATGCCAAGCCTTGAAGGGAAGCTGGAAGGTTTTCAGCGTCAAATCGAGGATAATTTTGCGATCATCCTACAGGAACTGGCAGGCTTCCTTAGGGATAATAATGAAGGCTGGACAGGGAAAGAGTTAACGGATACAGCTGCCTTATTAGAAAAAGCGAAATCACTGTCGTTTCGTGATGTAGAAAATCACTTACTCCGCACACATAGCCCTTACTATCATTATTTTCACATGCGGACAAAACAATTTGAATTGCTGGAGCGAATGCTGCCCCTTGTTACACGCATTTCAGGTCCTAATAAACATGCCCAGAAGATTGGGAGTTTTTTCGAAGAATTAGCTGAAGGAATTCATCCAGGAAATACGGCAGTTCTTTATTTGGACCAGTTAAAGGATATGAAAGAAGAATTTCGAAATGATGAACTGCCTGTTACGAGAGAAGAGTTTGAAGAACGAGCAAGTTTATTTCATTTATTAAATGAGATCGAAGACTATCTGATTATAAAAAGGTCTTTTAAGAAGAGTGATGTATAGGGACTTCTGTCAGCGGGGAAACTTAGAAAAAAGGATGACAGGCTATGCAGCTAATTGCAATATTTGTCATGACGATCAGCACATTTCTACCCCCTGCCATAACAGAAGAACCGGTCGTATTTGTCAACAAATCATCCCATGAAATTGTGGTGTACCAATCCGGAAAAGAAATTTTCCATTCAAAGGCGGCTACGGGCAAAACAAAAGAGCTAACCCCGGAAGGACATTTCACAATCCGTGTCAAAGCTAAAGACCCTTATTATCGAAAAAAAGATATTCCAGGAGGAGTTCCTGAAAATCCTCTTGGAAGCAGGTGGATAGGGTTTGATGCAAACGGTACTGACGGGAGAATTTTTGGTGTGCATGGAACAAATCGACCAGAGTCCATAGGCAAAGCGGTCTCAGCTGGATGCATTCGCTTGACAAATGAGCGAGTCGAACAGCTCTACCGAATTGTCGAGGAAGGAACAGAAATCATCATCGTTGATGACCCTTCTGCTTCGTTCGATGACATGTATGAACAATGGGGCAAAGAGAAGCTCTCCCAATTTTTTAATTAGTTTTACGTAAATCAATAAGCCGCAAGTTAAGTGTATGTTCGCTTAACTTGCGGCTTTGTTATATTACATAAAGAAAGACGCTCCAGCAAGAAGAGAGGAGAGAACCATGGAAAGAATCATCAAGTAGATGACAACTTTCATACGGCGCTCGCGCTTGGATTTCTTTTTCTTAGAATGAGCCAAGGTATATAACCTCCTTTTTACAATCTCCTTTAATTATTTTACATGCAATCCTAGTTTTGGACAAGGGAAGAAAATCATTTACAATATAATTGTGAATTCCAGTAATTTTAAGAAACGTAAGCGCTTTATTTTTGGTATGCTAGAGAGGAAGGTTCTTAAGGAGGAGGAAACGAAAAGTGAAGGATCAAAATAATTTTCAACAGATTAAAGAAAAGTGGAAACAAGATGTGAAAAAGACAGAAAAGCGTTTCCCTGAACGCAAACAAACCTTTACAACAAGTTCAGAAATTGAAATCGATCAATTATATACGCCGATCGAACCGGATAAGACATATACCGAGAATCTTGGTTTCCCGGGTCAATTTCCTTATACAAGGGGAATCCAGCCCACCATGTATCGTAGCAGGTATTGGACGATGCGCCAGTATGCTGGATTCGGTTCTGCTGAGGAAACAAACCAGCGATTTAGATATTTATTAAACCAAGGACAGACAGGTTTGTCCGTAGCCTTTGATCTTCCTACACAAATTGGATATGATTCGGATGATCCGATGGCAGAAGGGGAGGTCGGCAAGGTCGGAGTGGCGATCGATTCACTGGCTGATATGGAGCAATTGTTTGATCAAATCCCGCTCGATCAAGTTAGTACCTCCATGACGATTAATGCCCCGGCGTCTATTCTACTAGCGATGTATATTGCTGTAGGCGAGAAACAAGGAGTTAGTCCAGAAAAGCTAACGGGGACAATTCAAAATGACATATTAAAGGAATATATTGCACGTGGTACATATATTTACCCACCGAAACAGTCCATGAGACTTATCACTGATATTTTTGGCTACTGCCATGAGCATCTACCTAAATTTAACACCATCAGTATTTCCGGGTATCATATTCGTGAAGCTGGTTCAACAGCCGTACAAGAGGTCGCTTTTACGATTGCGAATGGGATGGCTTATGTAGAGGCAGCGATTGATTCAGGTCTCGAGGTAGATCAATTTGCTCCAAGGCTGGCTTTCTTCTTCAATGCTCACAATCAGTTTTTCGAAGAGGCAGCAAAGTTTCGCGCAGCCAGACGCATTTGGGCAAAAATAATGAGAGATCATTACAAAGCGGAAAATCCGAAAAGCTGGAAGCTGCGTTTTCATACACAAACAGGCGGCAGCACGTTAACAGCACAGCAGCCTGATAACAATATCGTTCGTGTGACAGTGCAGGCTCTAGCCGCTGTGATGGGTGGTACCCAAAGCTTACATACGAACTCTCGTGATGAGGCATTAGCTCTGCCAACAGAAGATTCGGCAAGGATAGCTTTAAGAACTCAGCAGATTATTGCTCAGGAAAGTGGTGTAGCCGATACGATTGATCCGTTGGGCGGTTCTCACTATGTCGAAGCATTAACCGATGAGATCGAAACCGAGGTTAATAAATATCTTGAGCGTATTAAAGAATTAGGCGGAGCTGTTCAAGCCGTCGAAGAGGGTTTTATGCAAAGAGAAATTCACCAAACAGCATATGAAGCTCAGAAACGCATTGAATCCAAGGAAGATATTGTGGTTGGCCTAAACGAGTACAAACTGGAAGAAGAAGTGAATCCTGACTTGCTGCGGGTTGATGAAGCGCTTGAAGCTGATCAGATTAGTAAGACACATAACATTCGCAGTACTAGGGATCAGGCACGAGTAGAGCGTTGCCTTGCAGAGCTTCGACAGGCCGCCAAGGCGAACGATAATGTTATGCCCCATATCGTTGATGCTGTGAAGGTTTATGCAACAGTAGGTGAAATAGCTAACGTACTTCGTGAGGAATTTGGAGAGTATACAGGAATGTAGGAAGGATGATGGAAAATGAAACCTATACGCGTACTGATCGCTAAACCAGGTCTGGATGGACATGACAGAGGAGCGCTGATTATAGCCCAGGCTTTAAGAGATCATGGAATGGAAGTCATCTATACGGGGTTACGTCAATCCCCAGTGCAAATTGCCCGAGCAGCTGTACAGGAGGATGTGGATGTGGTAGGCCTTTCTTCCTTGTCGGGTGCTCACAACTCACTTTTTCCAAAAGTGGTTGCAGCTCTTGAAAACGAAGGAGCTTCTGACATCCCCGTTATCGGCGGCGGTGTAATTCCTGCTGAAGATATCCCTCATTTGGAGGCACAGGGTGTTAGGAAAATATTCACAAGCGGGGCTCCTACTGATGCAACGGCTATCTATATTAAGCAGCTAATGAATCGGGAAACAAGATCTGCCCCTGAGAAAGTTTCTCATATAGGGATTGCTGTTGAGAATATCGAACAATCCTTAGCTTTTTACCAACATACATTGGGGCTTGAAGTCGAGGCTGTAGAAGAAGTAACTTCAGAGCAGGTCAGGGTTGCTTTTCTTCCTATCGGCGAAACGCGAATTGAATTGCTTGAACCGCTAAGCGATGAATCTCCTATTCGTAAGTTCATTTCAAAAAAAGGCGAGGGAATTCATCACATTGCTTTAGAGGTGAACGACATTTCTAAGCGTCTTCAGCAATATCAAGAGGAAGGTATCCCGTTGATTAATACGGAACCGAAGCAAGGAGCACACGATAGTCAAATCGCCTTTCTACATCCGAGGGCTTCCGGCGGTGTCCTCTTTGAATTAACAAATCCGAAGGGAGAGCAGTAAAAATGGACATTTATGATAAAATTAACGAACTTTATGATAAAAGAAGACAGTCCGAACTTGGCGGCGGTGATGAACGAATCAACAAACAGCACGACAAAGGGAAATGGACCGCCAGGGAACGAATCGAATATTTAGTAGATGAAGGCAGCTTTATTGAACTTAATCCTTTCATTGAGCATCGTCAAAGTGATTTTGGCATGAACGGAAATGATGCACCTGGAGAAGGGGTAGTGACCGGATTTGGAAAAATAGAGGGACGGGATATTTATTTATTCGCCCAGGACTTTACTGTATACGGGGGAGCGCTTGGTGAAATGCATGCCAAAAAAATTGCAGCAGTTATGGATCTCGCCGCTAAAAATGGCACCCCTTTTATAGGATTAAATGACTCTGGCGGTGCACGTATCCAAGAAGGGGTATCATCCCTTGATGGGTATGGACAAGTCTTCTATCGTAACTCGATTTATTCTGGCGTAATTCCGCAAATTTCAGTCATAATGGGCCCTTGTGCAGGTGGAGCCGTGTATTCTCCTGCTATCACTGATTTTGTCATTATGGTGGAAAAAACATCGCAAATGTTCATTACGGGACCAAAGGTAATTGAGACAGTAACTGGTGAACAAATTTCAGCGGAGGATTTGGGGGGAGCTGATGTTCACAACACGTTGAGTGGAAATGCTCATATTAAGACAGAGGATGAAGCATCTGCTCTTGATGCTGTTCGAGATTTAGTCCGTTATTTACCAGCTAATAATAAGGAGAAACCCGAACCCATTGAGGTAGCTGACGAAGAGGATTATCGTCCGGATTTAACGGATAAAATCCCTTTTGACCCAATCAGGCCCTATGATGTCCGAGTTATTATCGAAGAGGTAGTCGATGGGCGATCCTTTTTTGAAATCCATAAAGATTTTGCTAAAAATATCGTTGTAGGTTTTGCCCGGTTGAAAGGGAAGACAATAGGGCTCGTTTGTAATCAGCCTAAGTATATGGCAGGCGGTTTGGATATTGATTCGAGTGATAAAGCTGCTCGGTTTATTCGCTTTTGTGATTCCTTTAATATTCCTCTCATTACTTTTGAGGATGTTACTGGATTCTTCCCGGGCATTAAGCAGGAGCATGGAGGAATCATTCGACACGGGGCGAAAATTTTATATGCTTACTCTGAGGCTACAGTGCCCAAATTAACGGTTATTACGCGTAAGGCGTATGGCGGAGCCTATGTGGCCTTAAATAGTAAGTCTATTGGAGCTGACCTAGTTTATGCTTGGCCGAACGCAGAGATTGCCGTGATGGGACCAGAAGGGGCAGCCAATATTATTTTTGCTAAAGATATAAAAGACAGCGAGAATCCTGAAGAAACAAGACAGAACAAAATCAATGAATATCGAGAGCGTTTTGCAAACCCGTATGTAGCGGCAGGGCTTGGAATGGTTGACGATGTGATAGATCCAAGAGAAACAAGAACAACACTAATTAAGGCGCTTGACATGCTGAAAAATAAACACGAAGACCGTCCTTATAAAAAACATGGAAATATTCCTCTCTAATTGACACTTTGCCGCAGTTTGCGCTAACGTACTAGAAGGGATAAGTTTTTACATAGATACATTGGGAGGTAGAAATGATGGCAGCTGTGAATAAAGATCGTTTAATTGAGGAATTTCTTGAACTCGTTCAAGTAGATTCCGAAACAAAAGATGAAGCAACTATTGCTAAAGTATTGACAAAAAAATTCGAGGACCTTGGTCTTGAGGTGTTCGAAGATAATGCGAAAGATAAGACTGGACATGGAGCTGGAAACTTAATTTGTAATTTAAAGGGAACAAAAGAGGGTGTCGACACGATTTACTTCACCTCCCATATGGATACAGTTGTTCCCGGCAATCAGGTGAAACCAACTATTGAAGGTGACTATATCGTGACCGATGGAACAACCATTCTTGGGGCAGATGATAAAGCTGGTTTAGCAGCAATATTGGAGGCTATTCGTTCGATCAAAGAACAAAATATTGAACACGGTGATCTGCAATTTATTATTACAGTTGGAGAGGAAAGCGGACTTGTCGGTGCAAAGGCTCTTGATCCTTCTCACTTAAAGGCGAAATATGGTTACGCCATTGACAGCGATGGACAGGTAGGGAATATTATCGTAGCTGCTCCTACTCAGGCGAAAATTAATGCGACTGTCAAAGGACGTACAGCTCATGCAGGTCTCGCACCGGAGAAGGGGGTATCAGCTATTACACTTGCTTCTAAAGCTATAGCTAAAATGCCGCTAGGACGTATTGATGAAGAAACGACGGCAAATATTGGCCGTTTTGAAGGCGGAAAACAAACGAATATCGTTTGCGACCACGTTGAAATCCTAGCAGAAGCCCGTTCACTTGTGCCTGACAAAATGAATGAGCAAGTAGAAAAAATGAAACAGGCTTTTATTCAAACAGCTGATGAGATGCGCGGAGAAGTCGAACTCCAAGTTGATATTATGTACCCAGGTTTTAAACAGCAGGAAGGCGATCATGTGGTAGAAGTGGCCCGAACAGCAGCCAAACAAATTGGTCGTGAAAGCAAATTACTAACGAGCGGCGGCGGTAGTGATGCAAACATCATTGCCGGCCACAACATCCCGACGGTTAATTTGGCAGTAGGCTATGAGGAAATTCACACAACCAATGAAAGAATGCCTGTTGGAGAGTTAGTCAAAATTGCTGAGTTCGTAACAGCCATTATTGATGAAGCAGCAAATAAATAAAATGTCAGGAAGTCAGACAGCCATGTAAACCATGGCTGTCTTTTGTTATGGTATACTATAAGAACAACCGTTCGAAAAAGGAAGGATTTTTATGTCAAAGTGGTACCCTAAAAATGGCCGGGTTATTTTTCATGTCGATATGAATAGTTTTTATGCATCGGTTGAAATGGCTTTTGACCCTTCCCTAAAAGGTAAGCCGCTGGCGATTGCCGGGAATCCTGAAGAGCGTCGCGGCATAGTCGTTACAAGCAGTTATGAAGCCAGGAAATACGGTGTAAAAACGACCATGCCAGTAGGGGAAGCAAGACGGCTTTGCAAAGACTTAATCGTGATGTCTCCTACATTTGAAAGGTATCGAGCAGCTTCTAAGGAAATGTTTAAGATTCTTGCCGAAGTGACGGACATGATTCAGCCTGTCTCCATTGATGAGGGTTATATGGATATTACGGCTTGTCATGAACAGGGGTCACCGCCTGAAATTGCGAATCGAATTCAATCAAGGATAAAGAATGAGCTTGATTTACCTTGCAGTATCGGAATTGCGCCCAATAAGTTCTTAGCTAAGATGGCTTCAGATATGAAAAAACCTATGGGGATCACCATTTTACGTAAGAGAGACCTTCCTAATAAGCTTTGGACGCTGCCAATTGAAGAGATGTACGGAGTTGGAGAGAAAACGGCAGGCAAACTTAGAAAAATGAAAGTGGAGACAATTGGTGATCTTGCCAATCATCAAGTAATCGAACTGAAAAGTGTGCTTGGAATTAATGGAGAGCGGTTACAGAATAGAGCGAATGGGATTGACAATCGCCCAGTAGACCCGGAAGCAGTTCATGAGTTTAAAAGTATTGGCACTTCAACTACATTGCCTCACGACACAACGGACGAAGTTGAAGTGCGACAAGTTCTGAGAAGGCTGGCAGCAAAGGTAGAGGCACGAATGAAGAAAAAGAGTGTGCTGGCTCGAAATGTGCAACTGATGATCCGCTATCACGATCGTAAAACGATAACAAGAAGCCGCCAGCTTCCTGACTTTATAGAAACGGCAGACGAACTTTTTCAAGCAGCTTTTCACCAATTTGATGAGCATTGGAACCAACAGCCTATCAGACTACTTGGTATCACAGCCCAAGATTTAGTGGAGCAAGCTGAGGTTACCCAGCAACTCGACTTATTTAGCTATCAGCAGCATGCGGGTAAGGAAAAGCTGTATCAAGTGATTGATACACTAACAGAAAAGTACGGGCATAATCCTTTTCAAAAATTGAAAAATCCATCAGATGCCAGAGTGACGACCAGTTTTCAGAAAGACTTTTTAGATGACTTTAAAAATAAATAACCTGAAGATACACGCCATTGATTTGCTTTCCTTCTTTCCTTCTTTCCTTCCTTTCTTGTTTTGGTATAAAAAGATGAACTTATTGGAATTTTAGAAAGAGAGATCATAGACTAGAGGTGATTGGACATGGAAGAAGAAAAGCAGAATCAAGATAAAGCTGAATCAGATATTACCACACATGATCACAATCCGTATGATATTGTGAAAGGATTAATTCGGGAATCTGTAAAAGAGCTTGGGTTAGACGAAAATGTTTATCATGTACTGAAAAAGCCCTTGAGAGTTCTGGAAGTATCACTTCCGATTCGAATGGATGACGGAACGATTCAAAACTTCACAGGTTTTCGCTCCCAACACATTGATATACTAGGGCCTACGAAGGGTGGAATCAGGTTCCATCCAAATGTTAACGTGGATGAGGTAAAAGCCCTTTCGATCTGGATGTCTTTAAAAACGGCGATCGTGGATATTCCATTTGGCGGCGGAAAGGGAGGGGTTATTGTCGACCCCGAAAAACTTTCCGTACAGGAACTCGAAACACTAAGCCGTACCTACATTCGAAAAATTACACCGATCATTGGGCCGCAAAAGGATATACCTGCTCCTGATGTTAATACAAGTCCTGAAGTTATGGGGTGGATGATTGATGAATTTGATCAGCTGCGCGGCTATAACATTCCTGGGATGATTACTGGTAAACCGGTAGTTCTCGGTGGTTCTCTAGGACGATTGGAAGCTACAGGAAGAGGTGTTGTTTTTACAATTCGTGAAGCTGCTAAAGTATTAGATCTGGAATTAAGTAAATCTACAGCTGCTCTCCAAGGTTTCGGTAATGTAGGAAGTATGACCGCTAAGTTTTTGCATCAACTAGGGGTAAAGATTGTAGCCATTACAGATGCCCGTGGAGGAATATACAACGAAGAGGGAATTGATATTCCGTCATTGCTTGAATTTGTAAAAGGTGGTAAAAACTACGCTTCAGATTTTTCTGATGCAGAGTCGATCACGAATGAAAAAATGTTCGGGCTTCCTGTAGATATCCTTATTCCTGCAGCTATTGAAAATCAAGTTACGAAGGAAACAGCCGAGAATATACAAGCGAGAATCCTAGCCGAAGCGGCCAATGGTCCAACGACTCCTGATGGAGATAAGATTCTTGAAGAAAAAGGAGTATTCGTGATTCCTGATATTCTTTGTAATGCCGGCGGTGTTACGGTATCGTATTTTGAATGGGTTCAGAATACGATGAACTATTATTGGAAAGAGAAAGAAGTGAACCAAAAGCTGGAGGAACATATGCTGTTTGGTTTTGAGAAAGTACTGGAAATGAAAAATGATAAAAAATGCCGTATGAGGGATGCGGCTTATATGGTGGGGATTAATCACCTCGTTAAGGCGATGGAGGCACGGGGATGGATTAAAGACTCTGATATGGAAGCCAACCACAATGACATGAAATGAGTAACGAAAAAGACTATGACGTTGTTGTCATAGTCTTTTTTCATTCAAGTTAATGCCAATGAATTTTAGTTCTGTCATATCCTCTATGGCATATTTGACGCCTTCACGTCCAATACCACTTTGTTTCACGCCACCGTATGGGTGATTGTCCTGGCGGTACGTTGAAATTTCATTAATCCACACACCGCCCATCTCAAGTTTATCCGCAACACGGAGGGCACGATTAATATCCTTTGTGAATACGCCCGCCTGCAAGCCGTAAACGGAATCATTTGAATGCTTAACGACTTCTTCTTCTGTTTCAAATGGAATGACTGAAACTATGGGGGCAAAAACTTCATCAGCAATAATTTTCATATCGCTTTTTACGTCAGTCATGATAGTAGGTGACAACATCGTTTCTTTAAGTTCCCCGCCTGTTGCAATCCTTGCTCCATTCGAGACAGCATCATCGATCCATGTTTTGGCTCTTTCTGCAGCTTCCTTATTGATCATAGGCCCAAAATCAGTATTTTCATTTAGCGGATCACCTACCGTCAGTGCTTCTGTTTGCTTAACATATTCCTTTAGGAATGAATCATAAAGGGAATGGTGAACATAGATTCGCTGGGCTGATATACAAACTTGACCGGAAAAAGCAAATGCCCCTTTTACCAGGTCTTCAACCACCTGCTCCATATCAGCGTCATCAAAAAGAATGTTTGGGGAATTGGAGCCAAGTTCCAAGGTAACTTTTTTAAACCCGGCCTTTTTTCGTATATTCTTCCCTACAGGCAGGCTCCCGGTAAAAGTAACTTTCTGAACTTTGTCATGTTGTACAAGGGCGTCGCCGACAACTTCACCTTTGCCCATAATAAGGTTCAACGCTCCTGTCGGAAGGCCGGCCTCATGGAACAATTGGACAAGCATATAAGCTGAAACAGGTGTTTTCTCAGCTGGCTTAAATATCACTACGTTACCTGCAGCTATAGCAGGTGCCAGTTTGTGAAGGGACAGGTTAAGCGGGAAGTTAAACGGAGTAATCGCTGAGACAACTCCAAGGGGAGCCCGTTTGGTAAATCCTAAACGATTTTCTCCTCCAACAGCTGCGTCCATAGGAATCACTTCACTATAAATATGTTTCGCTTTTTCTGAAGCAAAACGAAGCACTTGTACAGCACGATCCACTTCACCACGACTGTATTTCAGCGGCTTGCCTGCTTCCCTAGCTATGATTTCGGCGAAGGATTCTTTTCTGTCTTCAAGCAGGTTTGCGGTCTTGAGTAATATATTCGACCTTTTATAGGCAGGCATCGTCTTCATTGTGCTATGAAAGGTTTTAAAGCCTTGATCGATTGCCTTATTCACATCTTCGACTCCTGCCAAGGAAATTTCAGCTACTTTTTCTTGATTATAAGGATTGAAGACAGATAATGTTTCACGATGTTCTTCTTTGAATTCTTGGCCGTTTATAATGGAACCAATTTTCATGGGATCACCTCTTCAGCAGTTAATGTTTTTCAGTTTCTCAGTCAGTTTCATGTTTTCACTATAATCCACGGGACAATCAATCAACACTGGCTTGTTCATGGCTATAGCTTGTTCCAAAGTTGGTTTCAATTCTTTTGTTTTCTCAATCTTCATCGCTTCAAATCCGTACGATTTTGCAAGCTGGACAAAATCAGGATTGCCGAAGCTAATATGGGAAGCGCGCTCGAACTTCTTCATTTGATGCCATTCGATCAGTCCATAGCCGTCATCCCTCCACAACAAAATGACGATAGGGAGATTAAGTCGGACCGCTGTCTCTAATTCTGCTCCGGTCATTTGAAAAGCACCGTCCCCGCAGACAGCGACTACATTTCTATCAGGTAGAGCCATCTTTGCACCGATTGCACCTGGAACGGCTACCCCCATGGAGGCCAGGCCATTCGATATGAGGCAAGTGTTTGGTTCAGCTGTGTGATACATTCGTGCCATCCACATCTTATGTGCTCCTACATCCGAAATTGCTATGTCTCGATCTCCTAATACGTCACGAAGGTCAGAAATAATTTTTTGTGGTTTGATGGGAAATCCATCATCCTGCTTATAATGCTCGAACTCATCTAAGATTTGAGTTCTTATGGTGGAAACCCAATCAAGATCTCTTTCTTTGTGGGACACAACTTTTGAGAGTTCTTCAATGTTTTCCTTAATATTTCCCACGACATTTAAGGCTACTGGGTAACATGAATCAATCTCAGCTTCTTCTGTATCAATGTGTAAGATCTTTGTAGCTCCATCAGGATTCCAATTTCTTGGTGGCGTCTCAGCCATGTCAAATCCGATACAAATAATTAAATCTGAGCGTTCAAACCCACATGTAATATGGTCCTTGCCGCTTATCCCTGCGGTCATCAAGCTTAAATTTTCTTTCCATGAAAGAGATCCTTTTCCCATAAATGAGTGTACGACAGGAATTTGAGTTTCTTTCACAAATTTGCGAAATAGATCTGTGGCTTGGGCTCGTGTAATACCGTCACCAGCAAGGATAAGTGGATATTTGGCATCGTTAATGAGAGCAGCTGCTTCTTGGATCACTTTTTCATCGGATTGAGGAATTGCATGACCTGTAATGAGAAGCGGTTCTGCATCTACTTCCATTCCTGCAATATCCTCAGGCAGATCAATGTGTGTGGCACCAGGTTTTTCCTGGCCCGCCACTTGATAGGCTTTTCTCACTATTTCAGGGACAATTTCAGCCGTTTTAATTTGTGCATTCCACTTCGTGACAGGCTCATAAATATCGACAAGATCGTAATATTGATGTGAAATCTTGTGCTGACGATTCATGCCAGCTTGCCCTGTTATCGCAATCAATGGACAATGGTCCATATTTGCATTGGCTACACCGGTTAATAAGTTCGTCGCACCAGGACCAAGTGTGGCGAGACAGACCCCTGGTTTCCCTGTTAACTTTCCGTATGTCCCTGCCATAAAGGCCGCACTCGTTTCATGGCGAGTGACAATAAACTCGATCTTTGACCCAAGGAGGGCGTCCATAAGATCGATATTTTCTTCTCCAGGGACCCCGAAAATGTATTCTACACCTTCATTCTCGAGGCACTTTACAAGTAATTCTGCAACTTTCATGATATACACCCTTTACCGTTATTATTCGTTCCTTGTTATTTTGTGTAAAAGCTTTACTTCTTATTAATTTTTTAAAAGGATTCTAGGTATAGAAAAAGGTTTATTTTAGTTACACGAGCTTAGTAAAGCTTAATAGACAAAAAATGAAATATAAAAGGTAGTTTATTTCAAAAAGTATTTGTAGTGGATGCATTTGTCATGTAAGATAAACATAGAAATGAAATATTCAATGTTAAATGTTTCATAATTAAAGGAGTGAATGGAATGGTGATTCGTGTACAAGGAGTGGATAAAACATATAAGAGTGGAGAAGTAACCATATCAGCTCTTCGGGACGCTAGTTTTACAATTCCTGATCATAAAGTTGTTACGATTATGGGGCCTTCTGGTTCAGGTAAATCGACTTTACTGAACGTAATAGGAGGAATTGACCGCCATCAATCTGGGGAAGTTGAAATAGCTGGACGGCAGCTTGAAACCTTAACGAATAAACAGTTAACTGAATTTCGCAGAAAGTATGCAGGGTTTATTTTTCAACAATATAATTTAATACCAACATTGACTGTTGAAGAAAATGTAGAAGTGGGGAGAGAGTTAAGTGAGCATCCGCTTGAGCTTAAAGAAATGCTGGAAGAGGTGGGAATGTGGGATAAAAAAGATAAGTTTCCTTATCAGCTCAGCGGTGGGGAACAACAGCGAGTAGCAATTGCCCGTGCTTTAATTAAAAACCCAGAATTTTTGTTATGTGATGAACCAACAGGAGCATTGGATGAAGAAACAGGTAAAATGATTCTAAAATTACTTAAAAGAGCCAACGATCAGTTCGGGACGTCTGTATTGATTATTACTCATAACCAAGGGATAGGGGACATGGCTGATATTACAATCAAAATGAAGAGCGGTGAAATCGTTGAGAAGGTAGAAAATGACAACCCGATTGATCCAGAGAAGGTGACATGGGCATGATTTTACGAAAATCGATTCCACGCAATCTTAAGCAGCGAAAATGGCAGTATAGTGGTGCGATCCTGTTATTATTTTTATCTGTCATGCTTTATGTTTCGTTGTCGATGGCGATATCGACATTAGAAAATAGAAATAAGCAGTTTTCTTCTGAACATAACCAGGAGAGCTTTCATTTTGTTCCTGGTGAGTCATTATCACATGATCTGATCGACGAATGGGGAGAAGAATTTGACGTTGTCCTGGAAACAAGACAACACCATGATTTTAAAGTAGCAGAATCGACGCTGAGACTGTTTGAAGCGACAGATCAGATTAACATTCCTTATTATTCTAAAGGGGAACGTCCTGATCAACCTGGAGAAATTGCGATTGCAGAGGGATATGCTTCCACACATGGATTTGAAATCGGTGATCGAATTAAAATAGGCTCTAAAGAAGCGACAGTTACTGGATACGTTTTTTTACCTGATTACATTTATATGATAGAACAACAAACAGATATCCTAAGTAATCGTGAGCAATTTGGTGTTGGGGTCACAGCTGAGAATACCTTACAGCACTTTTCGGAAGCATTGCAAACGGAGGTTTTAGGACTAACTAAAGATGGAAAAGTTCCAGAACATTTTCGGTCGGCTATTACAAATGATGTATCGCTTTTGCAATTTGTGCCAAGCAGCGATAATGCTCGCATTCAATTTGTAGAGTCTGAAATTGAAGCAGCGCATGCGACAGTTACCGCACTTCCGTTATTTATTCTGGGATTGTCAATTATTATGATTCTTATATTAATGAAGCGTCTTATTGATATGCAACGAAAAGAAATTGGGACTTTGATGGCGTTAGGGTACAGTAGACGTGAACTCAGTCTTCATTATATAGGTTACGCAATGTTCGTCAGTTTTACAGGTTCAACTCTTGGTCTGTTGGCAGGCGGAGTACTTTCGATTCCTATTACCAACCTTTATGGAACGTATTTTAACTTGCCGGCAATCACCTTATTTGACTGGAGTCCAATGGTTCTAGTAATCGGGTTTGTCATCCCTGTTCTGTTATTATTACTAGTCACGTTTGCAGTGGTCAACAGAAGTTTGCAAGTTTCGCCTCTTTCATTATTACATTCGAAGGGGGTAGCCAGTGGTAAGAAGTCCAGGTTTGAAAAGCTTCCATTTTTGAAGCGTCTGAGGTTTGTGAATAAATTTCGTCTAAGACTTCTGTTTAGAAGGAAAGCAAGAGTGTTTTACATGTTTCTTGGTGTAATGTTTTCCACAATTTTGCTTTTATTCGGGTTTACTATGGCCCAGGCCATGGATGATTTGGTTGATACAACATATAAAAAGATATTGACTTATGACTATGCGGTCTATTATCAATCAATTCGTACAGATGGGGTAAGTGGCAGCAAAAGTCCATTTCTGGTCTCTGAACTTTCTGTGAAGGGAGAAGAGGTTAATCTGACTGGGTTTGGAATGGAAGAACAAACTACACATGTTCAACTATTCAATGATGAGGAAAAGTTGAATAGCTGTCTCTCAGAAGGCGTTATCATTAGTGAGCCGGCAGCATCTGTTCTAAATGTTTCGACAGGGGACAGCATTACGTTAGTGAATTCTTTAAATGATCAGGAACTTCAAGTGAGCATTGCAGGGATAACCAATATTTATATTGGCACTAATGTCTACTTATCAAGAGCTGCAATGGCCGAATTTCTAGGATATCCTGAAGAATCCTATTCTGCTGTCTGGCAAAATGAAAAGCCTGTTAACACTCACAATATTTATAAAATTGAGAATAAACAAAAGGTGATTGATAGTTTTGAAGCTATGTCCAAACCTACACGTTATTCTATTTTTATAATGGCGTTTTTCGCCGTTCTAATCGGTGTTATTGTCTTAACTTTATTGACGAATCTCATCGTAGAGGAAAACACCCCTTCGATTTCATTATTTAAGGTGCTCGGCTATCACGACGACGAGATAGCGAAACTTGTTTTAAATGTGTACACACCACTTGTGGTCATCTTCTATTTCGTTGCTATTCCTATTGGGATAATGGCGATTAGAGGGATGATGGGTTCTCTCGTTGAACAAACAGGCTTTTTAATGCCCGTTAATTTGAACTGGGTCATGACTAGTCTTGGATTTGTCATCATGATGGGGACTTATTGGCTTTCGCTCTATTTTTCTAAACGAAAATTAAAAAATGTGTCACTTCAGGAAGCTCTGAAAAAACAGCAGGACTAAAGACGGAAGCATGCGTAATTACGCATGCTTCTTTGTATATCCATGACGATTTGCAAAAAATTGATCAGCCCGTGAAACATAGGGAGTAAATAGATGGATAAGTACACCGCTTATAAAGGTAATGATAATTGTACCTACACCTATAGCTCCGTTAAATACGGCGGCAAGCAAGATGAGAACTATGCTGATAACTGCTCGCGATACAGAAACATTCCAGCCCGTTAAATTTCTGACTACTAGCATAGAACGATCAAATGGATTAGGTGCGAAATCAGCTTGTAAATTGACCGCTATCCCTAGTGCACTGAAAATGATACCAATACACAAGCAAACAGACTGGGTTAACAGTGTTTCGGGTGCCGCCCATTCATCTATGGCAAACAGCCATCCATCTATTGATATACCAGTAATTAAAGAAGTGAGCAAAGCCATATATTCTGGACGGCGCTTTTCTGCCAGCGCATTGCATAAGATCATGGTGAGACCGACAACGATTTCCCAGCTGCCCACGGTCAGTCCGAACGTTCGAAACAATCCGACGAGAAGGGCATCAAAGGGAGAAGTGCCTAACTTCGATTGGATCGTTAACGCGATACCAAATGTTAATATGATAATTCCTAAAAAGTAAAATATCATTCTGCGTATTGTGTCTTGCATGAAGCTAACCTCCTCCCGAAATCGTAGATCGTTTCTCATTTGCATTCAAACAAAAAACACGACTCCTAAGAGATTTCACTCTAAGGTTCGCCGCATTTTTAACTAGTTACAATAACAACCTATTGATTAATTTTCAATATTGAAGAACTCGGTAATCGATTTCAATTTGGCTACCTAGCTTACTGCTTCTATTGTATCAAATGTCACCAGAGGAAGAGTAGGGTCGAATATCTCGTAATCATAAAAAGCTCATTCCCAACTCCCCCTGAATGGTTATGGATCGTTCATATCATCCCTGGTTCCTCCGCCATAAGCAGGCAGCCACTCCGAGTGTATCCATTGAGGATCCTCCTATTCAGTTCGCTCAATTGCATGCTGATACAAGTCAGAGGCAATGGTTGTCCTTGGGAAAATGGCCCTGGCCTCCTGCTCGAGTTGTTTGATAGCCGTCCCGTGGTATCTAGAGGATATATGATTTAAGATCAGCTCTCCAACACAAGCTTTTTTGGCGAGTGTTGCGGCTTGGCTGACTGTGGAATGAAAATAATCATAGGCCATTGTTTCTTCTTCGCTTGCAAAAGTGGCCTCATGGACAAGTGTATCAACACCGTGCAATTGTTCACTTAACTCAGGTATGTATCTGGTATCACCTAAGACCGCAATTTTCTTTCCTCGCTTAGGAGGACCAATTACGTCTTCCCGATTAATGACTTGTCCATTTTCTAATGTTGTAACTTCATTTTCCTTAATATGCTGGTATATCGGCCCTGGCTGGATCCCAAGTTTTTTAAGCTTATCCGGCAGCAGTTCGCCGAGCTTATCTTTCTCTTTAATGATATAGCCATAGCTTTCTAATCCATGATTTAGCTTTATCGCATGGACGGTAAATTTTCCATCTTCAAAAAGGATCCCTTCGGATACTTCGACTACCTGCAAAGGGTAACGTAAGCGGGTGCCACTGACCTTTAAACTGACATCTATATATTCCTTGAGACCTTTAGGGCCGTATACTGTAACGGGCGTTTCTCCTCCCTGAAAGGAACGGCTGCTTAACAATCCTGGAAGTCCATATAAGTGATCCCCGTGTAAATGTGTGATAAATATCGTTTCAATACGACGTGGACGAATTGTTGTATGTAAAATTTGATGTTGGGTTGCTTCCCCGCAATCAAAGACCCATATTGTTCCACGCTCTTCAAGCATCCTTAACACTAATGACGACACATTTCGCTTTTTTGAAGGAACGCCTGAACCTGTTCCAAGAAAAAACAATTCCATATAAAAGACCTCCTTTCCTTCTCATCATACCATCTGATTTTAATGGATACACGTGAATTTTTTATGTAGGAAAAGGCCAAGTGAACGGGGATCCCTCGTTTTTGTTGCACTCTCCAACTGGTGTCAGCGCCGGAAGTGAAATCGGAAACTTTTAACAAACCATAATAACAAAATACCAAAAGAAGTGCGGGTGCGCTAATAATTTGAATTAAGGATTGGAGGAACCTTAATCGAAAAGGAACCGATTTAGAATTGAAATAAATAACACCACCGATAAACAACCATTCCATATTATCGGTGGTGTGGCATATTCTATTCGTTGTTCCAAGTTTGACAGGTAAAATTACTTTTTCGATTCAAATAACTTACGGAATTCCACAGCTTCGTGCGGGACATCCGTGAAAATGCCTTCACAGCCCAGTTTGAAGCATTTTGTCATCCAGCTTGGACGATTTACTGTGTAAACACGTAAAGGCATTCGGTGATGATGACACTGTTTCACAAGAGTCTTATCAAGCATACGGTATTTTACATGCAGGGAAGAAGCTCCATGGGTGCGGGCAAACTTTGGGAGGTGCCGTCTTCTAGTTGAGGTTAGAAAAGCTGTTTGTACATTTGGATCAATTGCTGTTATTTTTTCTACACTTGCTAAGTTGAAGCTTGAAACCACAGTGTGATCCAGCAGCCGATGATAGCTTAAATGATCATACACCATCTGTTCAATGTTTTTATATTCGATTACGTTTGTTTTTAACTCGACATTCAACTTCATAGACTGATTTTTAAACCAGCGTAAAAAGTAATCAAGTGTTACAATGGAACAATCAGAAAATTTAGAAGAAAACCAGCTGCCGGCATCTAGTCTCTTAATTTCATCGTATGTATAATCGTGCACAAAGCCTGTACCATTGGTCGTGCGGCGGACATTTTCATCATGAATAAGAACTGGGATGTTATCTTTTGTCAGCTGAACATCAATCTCAAGTCCATCGGCTCCAGATTCACTAGCTATTTCATATGCAGGCATTGTATTTTCTGGAGCAAGCTTACTTGCGCCTCTATGAGCATAAATCATGGTTCTGGTCATAGATAGTCACCTCTTCGATTAGTTACGTTTTGATTGTGGTTTATTCTTAAAGAAAAGTCAATGAAAAAAGGAGTATGAGCATATGAACAAATGGCAGACGAAGCAGCAATTAACCGATCTTCTTTGTTCTCTAGTGGAGTACCCGAGTATTACAGGAACTAAAGCCGAAATCGCAATCTTTGAATACTTATATTATATTTTAGAAGATCATGATTATTATAAAAACAATCCATCGCACCTCACCCTTCATCCGTTAGATGATGGACGTCAGCTTCTAACAGCATTAGTGAAAAGCGGGAATGCCAAAGAAACGATTGTCCTTCTCTCTCATGCTGATATAGTATCTGTTCAGGATTATGGTTCATGGGAAAACCTGGCTTTTTACCCGAAGGAACTGACTCAGGAATTCCGGAAAGATCTCGATGAGCTTCCTGAAGATGCTGCTGACGATTTAGAAACCGGTGATTGGTTGTTTGGGCGAGGCACAATGGATATGAAGGCTGGGCTTGTCGTTCATTTATCATTACTTGAAAAGGCGATGAACGGTGAGTTTGAAGGAAATCTGCTGCTTTTAGCTGTTCCGGATGAAGAAGTGAATTCTAAAGGGATGCTGACAGCTCTTCCTGTACTTGAAAAAATGAAACAGGAAGAGGATTTGGAATATAAGACAACCATTAATGGTGAACCTATGTTTAGTAAATATCCGGGCGACCCATCGTATTACCTTTACACCGGCTCGATAGGAAAAGTGCTTCCGGGTTTTTTATGTTATGGAAAAGAAACTCATGCTGGAGAGCCGTTCGGAGGTCTGAATGCTAATCTGATGATTAGTTATTTGGCAAAAGAATTAGAATTAAACGAGACATTTATAGAGGAAGTGAATGGAGAGAGGACGCCGCCTCCCATCAGTTTAATGCAGCGGGATCTTAAAGAAGAATATTCTGTTCAGACTCCCCAAGCTGCTGTGACAATGTATAACGTTCTTTACATGAAGCAAACCATCAGCGAGCTGAATGATAAAATGCTTCAGGCTGCGGAAAGGGCTAAGAAAAATATTATTTCACATTATGCTAAACAGGCATCTTATTATTTGCAGTCGACACAGACCTCCTCGTTTGATCCGTCCATTCATATTTTCACTTACGATCAATTGTATAACGAGGCTGTTCAACGTCATGGAAAATCTGAAGTGGAGCGGCGGCAAAATTTATTGATCAAACAGCGTGATAAAGGAGACCGTGACTTTTCCACGTTACTTGTCCAGCAATTAGCCTCTTTGTGTAAAGACATTACTCCTATGATTGTCCTGTTTTACAGTCCGCCTTTTTATCCGGCAGTCTCTTCCAGTGAGGATCCACTTATTCAACGGGCTGCTAAACAGGCGATCGCTTTTGCAGAAAAAGAGTTTGATGTAGTTGTGTCGGAACAAGAATATTTTCCCGGCTTGTCTGACTTAAGTTTTATCGGTCCGGCTTCCCGACAATCTCCTCTAGAAGAACTGCTGAGACAAATGCCAATCCAAGGGAAGGGATTTAATTTGCCAGCGAATGTCATGGAATCGTTGACGATGCCTATTATTAACATTGGTCCACTGGGCAAGGATGCACACCAATGGACAGAACGATTACAGCTTCCGTATAGTTTTGAGCAACTTCCCAAAATAGTAACGGAAACCATTCACTACTTCTTTCGATCTTAGAATCCAGAGCAATGTATGAGAAGTGCATTCTGGTGGATATATTTCTAAATCATGCTACAATTAAAAATAAATGAACAGCGATTCATTATGTGGAGGATGATTTATGAAAACCTTGAAAGATACAATACACAAACTTACATTGCCGACGCCATACGCAGTCGGCGATGTTCATACTTATTTGATAGCAGGCGACCTGCTCTCACTTGTGGATGCAGGAGTGAAAACAGATGAGGCCTGGCAGGCTTTACAGACACAATTAAAGCAATTAGGCTATAGTCCAAAGGATATTGAACAAGTAATACTGACCCATCATCATCCTGATCACATGGGGCTCATTGAGTACCTTCCTCGAGTTCAAAACGTGGCTGCTCATGCTAAAGTTCGGCCGTGGCTGGAGAGGGAGGAACAATTCTTCATCAGGTATGAAAAGTTCTTTGAAAAAATGTATGTTGAATCTGGTGTTCCATCACAGTATTTCAGTTTCCTGAAGGGGTTACGCAATCCTTTGAAGCTAAGTTCGAAAGGGACCTTGACACAAGAATTGCTCGAAGGAGACCACTTGCCAGGACATGAGGATTGGCAGGTGATTGAAACTCCCGGTCATGCTCAATCACATTTGTCTTTCGTGAGAGAACCAGATGGTGCTTTACTGGGAGGAGATCATTTACTTGCACATATATCATCCAATCCATTGCTTGAACCTTCTTACATAGAAGGGGAGGAACGCCCCAGACCTTTAATACAATACAGGGAGTCTATGGAAAAGATAGCCGATTATCATGTTCATACCGTTTATCCAGGGCACGGTGAGACTTTTGATCAAGTTATGGACCTTGTTCATAGGCGATTAAGGAGACAAGTTGAACGTGCTTATAAAGTGCTTGCAATGGTTCAAGCAACGCCTTTATGTGCCTATGAAGTTTGTCAAAAACTGTTTCCGAAGCAAATAGAAAGTCAATTCGGATTGACCATGTCCGAAACGATTGGTCAGCTAGATTATTTAGAACACCAGCAACTCGTTCAAACGACTATTGAAAATAGACGAAAAATATATTATGTAAACAGGTGATGGTATGGAAAGACAATTAGCAGGAAGAAAAATCTTAATAACCGGAGCTTCTGGCGGAATCGGAATGTATTTAGCTATCCACGTTGCAAGGAGAGGAGGTACTCCTATCCTTGCTGCACGATCGGTAGACAGATTGCGAATTATTTCACATCATGTTCAACAGGCGTTTGAGGTGCCATGCTATTGGTATGAAGCGGACTTATCGAATGATGCTGACTGGAAAGACGTTATTGATCGGATCTGTTTTGAACACGGACCGATAGATGCCCTTATAAACAATGCTGGCATGGCCGTTTTTGATTATGTTTCTGAAGCGAAATGGCAGGATATTGATCGGATGCTCGCTGTAAATGTAAAGTCACTCATTAGAACTACCCATCAGCTTTTACCGAGGTTTCTAAGTCGAAAACAAGGACATATTATAAACATTGCTTCACAAGCAGGAAAAATAGCTACTCCAAAATCATCTGTTTATTCAGCATCAAAGCATGCGGTCATTGGATTTACAAATGCACTTCGGATGGAAGTTGAAAAAGATGGGGTTTACGTGACCTCGGTAAACCTCGGACCTGTACGAACTAATTTCTTTAAGTCGGCTGACCCTTCAGGAGGTTATCAGAAAGCGGTTGAGAACATGATGCTGGATCCTAATAAGGTAGGCCTTACTGTTGTAAAACAGTTATTTACTCAGCGGAGAGAAATCAATTTGCCCGCCTGGATGGATTCAGGCAGCAAAGCTTATCAATTAGCTCCAGGACTGGTCGAACATGCTCTTAAACGGCAATTTAATAAAAAATAAATCATCTCTTCTTTGGCTGACGCCCTTTAAAGTAATTGTAAGGACGCCCTTAAGTTCAAAAAAAGTGGTTTTAAAGCAAATTTATTGCACAACCCATGACGTTTTTCTTACGATAAAGATAATTGGGAGGAATAAAGGATGAAGTTAACGATAACACATGCTGCAAATGAACAGCTTAACCAGTTACAAGAGGAAAATCATTCATTTCTGCGATTATTTTATGATACAGACGGGTTAGGCTGCGGAGCAAACGGTCAGCCAACGGTCAGGTTAACGGATACTATGTATAAGGATACCGATAAAACAATTGAGAATGAAAACTTTAAGGTGATCATTGACCGGCAGCAGGCTACGTTTTTTAAAGCTGATATGAAATTGGATTTCACGAGTAAAGGGTTCTTCCGTTTAAGCAGCCCTGAAGGCATCCTAAATCCAATTATCCCTACCGGTACGATCAAAAATGAGGTGCCGCTATGAGTAATAGAAAAAAGCAGCAAGATCTAGTTAGTGAGCATCTGAATCAGGAGGTTCTTGATAAGCTTCGAGCCAAAAAGTCAGAGCTCAAACATGTAGAAGAAGAAAAGCTGGAACAAGATCGGCAGCGGAGAGCGGAGGAAAGGAAAAGAAAAGAAGAAAACAAAAGTTTCGAACAACTGCTAAATGAAAGTGAACTCGATTGGAAATCGTTTAAGAAATAAACGCCCATCCTTATAAGGTGGGCGTTTTTTCGCTAACATGGGAAGGTTTACCGATGCTTCTGGTAAGTAATGGGCTTTGTCAGCGCCTGTATGTCTTCATACAAGTGTTTCGTAAGCGGTAATGACTCAAGGTAGCTTACGTTCTCGTTCAACTGTTCTATGGAACTTGCTCCAAATACAGCTGTGGCTACAGCGGGGTGGTGTAAAATGTAACCAAGGGCGAGAGAAGAAGCTGAACGTTGGTCATTCGCCAACTGCTGCCATTTCTCTGAAATAGTGAGAACTTCATCATAACTATAATCCAGAAATCCGTCATTAGCTTTCACTCGAGCTACTTCTTCTCCTTTAGAAGAGAGCATGCCTTTTGCTAGTGGTCCCCGTGCTAAAGCACTGATCTGATTATCTTTCAACAGATCGAGAATCTCTTCTTCAGGTCTTCTGTCTAATGCATTATATTGCATCATCACGCTGACTATATTTGATTTTTCCACATACTCTCGGATTACATTTGGCCGAATAGAAGAAATACCGTATTCACGAATCAACCCTTCTTGTTTTAACTCTTCAAACGCTTCAATCGTTTCATCAATTGGGTCATCAATAGTGCCTCCGTGCAGCTGGTATAGATCAATGTAATCTGTTTTTAAACGCTGCAGACTGTCTTTGACGGCCGTTTTGATATGAGCCTTAGATGGATCCCATGACCAGCCTTCTTCTCCTTGCTTGAAATGGTTGCCTGCTTTTGTGCCAAGCAGTAAATCTTCCCTGCGGCCTTGAATGGCCTCTCCTATTATTTCCTCATTCATACCGAAATCATAAAGGTCGGCTGTATCTAAGTAGTTGATCCCAGCATCTAAAGCCTTGTCTATAATGGATTTAGCTTGCTGCTTATCCTGTCCAAGTGACATACAGCCTAAGCTGATTTCCGAAACATATAAATTGGATGTTCCTAGTTGACGTTTATTCATATTATCTCCCTTTCAATTGATGTAGATGATATAGTTTTGCAGAGTATAATTCCCTCTATGTTAAACTAACATAAAGATAGAAGAGAGGATGACAAAGTTTTTGAATAAATTTGAAGAAAAAACAACTCATACAGAAATTATATATAAAGGTAAGATCGTACAATTGCAAGTTGATAGTGTTACTTTACCCGATGGACAAACATCCAAACGGGAATTAATTAAACATCCAGGGGCTGTAGCCATTATAGCCTTGACGGAAGAAGGTAAAATTGTATTTGTAGAACAATATCGTAAAGCGCTTGAAAAAAGCATTTTAGAAATCCCTGCAGGAAAGCTTGAGAGCGGAGAAAAGCCGGAAGTGACCGCGTTACGAGAACTAGAGGAAGAAACAGGTTACTCGACGGATCAATTGGAATTAATCACTTCCTTTTATACTTCCCCAGGATTTGCTGATGAGCTTGTTCACCTCTATTATACAGACCAATTGAAGCCGCTAAAAGGAGCGGCAGACTTAGATGATGATGAGTTTGTTGAAATGCAGGAGTTGACGTTAGAGGAAGCGGAGCAGCTTGTCAATGAGCAGCGAATTCACGATGCTAAGACAGCTTATGCATTACTCTATTTAAAACTGAAAGGAACAGCTATATGAGCTTACAAAAATGTTTCGCCGATCTTCATGTTCATGTAGGAAGTGATTGGCTTGGAAATCCAGTGAAAATTACCGGGTCAAAGTCATTGACAATTACAGCGATTCTTGAGGAAGCCAGCCGGAGAAAAGGGCTTGATATTGTAGGGGTTATTGATGCTCATGTACCAGCTGTCCAGGAGGAGCTTGTACACCTGATAAAAGAAGGGGGAGCAGAAGAACTTAAAGATGGCGGAATTCGTTTTGAAGAAACAGTGCTAATTCTCGGTTCTGAAATTGAAATTTATGATGCGGCTTGCAATGGTCCAATTCACGTGCTTTGTTATTTTCCATCCCTTGCGAAAATGGAAGCATTCACAGAGTGGCTATCTTATAAGATGACAAATATCAATTTAAGTTCACAGCGATTCTACGGAACAGGAAGGGAACTGCAAGAATATGTTCATTCTCATGGAGGATGGTTCATTCCAGCTCATGTATTCACCCCATTTAAGAGTATGTATGGCAAGGGGGTAAGGAGTAGTCTGAGGGAAGTATTTCATCCTGACATTATAGATGGAATTGAACTGGGACTGAGTTCTGATTCCGATATGGCTGATCAAATTGAAGAACTTCATGAGTATCCCTTTGTTACAAATTCAGATGCTCATTCCGCGATCAGACTGGCAAGAGAATATCAGCTTGTCGAGGTGAAAGAACCTACTTTTTTAGAATTTGGCAAAGCGCTTAGACAGTCGGATGGCAGAGGCATTAGAAAAAACTTTGGAATGAATCCAAAATTGGGCAAATATCACAGAACAGTTTGTGCCGCTTGCTTCCACCCGGGTTCTCCTGATGACAAGTCTTGTGAAGCGTGTGGATCAAGAAAGATGGTGAAAGGTGTGGCCGATCGAATTGAAGAATTGAGTACAAGCGATTCTACTGTCCCGGCCCGCCCTGACTATATTTATCAAGTTCCTTTAGATTATCTACCGGGGGTCGGGAAGAAAACGTATGAGAAAATACTTGATGCCTTTGGGACAGAAATGTCTATCATTCATGAAGCAAGCTTTGAAGAAATGATAGAGATTATACCTAAGAACGTAGCAGCGTCCATACTCGCCATGAGAGCAGGTGAATTGACCATTGCAGAAGGAGGAGGAGGAGTGTACGGAAAAGTACAGCCAAAACTCTCGTAAACCTGGTCTATTTTTCATTCTTTCATCATAGATTAATCATAGATCGTTTATGAGAAAGGATGAAGAATCCATGCGACAGGGCGCAAAAATGGTAAGAAAAGATGTTAATAATCATATGAGCATATTCGTATTTATTTTCGTTCTATTTATCATGGGTATGATTTTTGGTGCTGTAATTGTCAACAGTATGAATTTCGTTCAAAAACAGGATTTGTTTTTTTATTTAAAGCAATTCTTTGAACAAATGATAGGGGCAGAAGGCCAATCCAAATCGACACTTTTAAGGGACAGTATCCTCTATCATATTAAATATATGCTGTTACTTTTTTTGCTGGGGATTTCGATCGTAGGTATGCCTATTATTACAGTTCTTTTGTTTATCAAGGGCCTTGTCGTTGGATTCTCTGTGGGATTTCTCGTTAATCAAATGGGCTGGTATGGGTTGCTGCTCTCTTCAGCTTCCATTGCACCGCAAAATTTATTGATTATTCCTGTCTATCTAGTCGCAGGGGCGCTGGCGCTGATTTTTTCACTAACCTTGTGCAAACAGCTGTTTATTCGTCGGGTCCATCAACCGATTATCCAGGCCTTTGCCCGCTACAGTGCAATGTTTGGCGTGCTTTTAGTAATCTTAATGGGGGCCTCGATTGTAGAGGTGTTTATTGCCAACCCTATTCTTGAAGTAGTGGTAAAATGGATATACAATTAAAAAATAAAATTATTTAGAATGATTATCATTAACACTTTATAATTATTTTAATTTGACACTCGTTCTGTCTCTGCTTATAATGAAATTGGAATTACGAGGGAGGGACGAACGAGATGGAGCATCGCATTGAACGTATAAAGAAGCAATTGCATTCCCAAAGTTATAAACTGACACCACAACGAGAAGCCACAGTGAGAGTGCTTCTAGAAAATGAAGAAGATCATTTAAGTGCCGAAGACGTTTACCTCCTCGTAAAAGAGAAAGCGCCTGAGATTGGTCTTGCTACGGTATATCGTACCCTAGAATTGCTTTCTGAGCTTAAGGTTGTGGATAAAATAAACTTTGGTGATGGAGTATCTCGCTACGACCTTCGTAAAGAAGGGGCTGAGCATTTTCACCATCATCTCGTCTGTATTGAATGTGGATCTGTAGAAGAAATTGAAGAGGATCTATTGGGTGATGTAGAGAAGTTAATAGAAGGTCAGTGGAAATTTCAAGTTAAAGACCATCGTCTAACTTTTCATGGGATTTGTCGTGTCTGCCAGGAAACAGTCATACCCGCAAACAGTTCTTCCTAACTGAATGAATTTGAATCCGATGGAACCGCTATGAATCTATCTTTATAGCGGTTTTACCTATTTAGGCCGGGGTAAGATGATCGTGGAGAAATCGTTTAAAGGTTCATAACGTTCCTGTGCCTTTCTATTTACAAATAAATAAAAATCATGTACGTTTGAAGTATTGATGGGAATCTTATGTATATTTGGATTGATTTTAGGCATACCCTGTTATAAATGGTTGTACAAAAAGGGGGGCAATTATGTCTAAAATCAAACGCAGCTTTCAGGATTTAATAAAGGTTCTTATCGTATTTACCGTATGTACCTGTGTATTTTATGCAGCTATACGGATGATACATCAGGAGTATGAGCGGCAGCACCGTTATGATCCGCCTGACGGTACAGCTGTTAAAGTTGTCAGTCCACTAGATTCAGAATGGACAGATCGGCTTTCAATTTTCTTTCGATTAGGAGAGTAAGAGCATGAAATTTGCCTTGGAGGATTTCTATCACTTTTTAACAGTAGAACGAGGTTTATCTCCAAATACGATACAGTCCTATCAACGGGATTTACAACAGTACCAAATTTTTTTACAGACAAAAGAAAATATAACAGATTGGGACTATGTTTCTCGTGCTCATATTATGAAATATTTGTATGAACTAAATGATAAAGGTCGTTCGTCTGCAACATTAGCACGTTTGCTTTCTTCGATTCGCCTCTTTCATCAGTTCCTGGTTCGGGAAAAAGTGTCTAATCAGGATCCCAGCTTACATATAGAGACACCGAAGAAGGAGCGCAAACTTCCTAAAATTCTTTCTTCAGAAGATGTAGAGAAGCTTTTGAATATAAGGGCTCATGATCCGCTGTCATTCAGAAATAAAGCGATGCTTGAAATGCTATATGCGACAGGGTTGCGTGTCACAGAGCTTATCACATTAAAAGTAAGCGACCTGCATCTAACCATGGGATTCGTACGCTGCATGGGAAAAGGATCTAAGGAAAGGATTATTCCTCTTGGTGAACTTGCTAAAGCGGCTATAGAAAGATACTTGGATAGTTCCCGGGAGAGATTGGTTAAACACAAAAAGGTTGACGAGTTGTTTGTCAACCATCATGGAAAACCATTGTCAAGACAAGGGTTTTGGAAAATATTGAAAGCGGTTGCTGTTGAAGCGGGAGTCAATAAAGAAATAACACCCCACACTTTACGTCACTCGTTTGCTACTCATTTACTGGAAAATGGGGCAGATTTACGAGCAGTTCAGGAAATGCTTGGACATGCAGATATTTCAACAACTCAAGTTTATACACACGTGACCAAAACACGGCTTAACGATGTTTATCGCTCGTTCCACCCACGAGCGTAATCCTTTTTTATTTTCAGTTGTCTGACATCCTACATCTTCTTTTGATAGATAGTTTTGGGCGAAGTTGAGACAATAAATTTCAGGAGGTATGACATAATGAAATCATTTAAAAGAGTATTTTTAATTGTTATGGATTCAGTTGGAATTGGAGAGGCACCAGATGCTGGCGAATTCAATGATAAGGGTGCCCATACTCTCGGGCACATTGCCGAACATATGAATGGGTTGACAATGCCGAATATGGAAAGGCTGGGTTTCGGAAATATTGCACCAGTTCAAGGAATTAACCAGGTGGACGCTCCAACTGCACATTATACAACTATGGTAGAAGCTTCAAATGGAAAGGACACGATGACAGGACATTGGGAGATCATGGGGCTGTATATCGATCAGCCATTCCGTACTTTTCCAGATGGATTTCCTGATAAACTGCTTGATAAGATCAAGACTAAAACAGGGCGTGGGATTGTTGGAAACAAACCAGCTTCTGGGACTGAGATTATAAAAGAATTAGGAGAGCACCACTTAAATACAGGGGATCTAATCTTCTATACATCCGCTGATTCTGTTCTGCAAATTGCTGCCCATGAAGAGGTAGTCCCACTGGAAGAACTTTATGAAATTTGTGAGTACGCACGTGAATTGACTAAGGCTGATGAATATATGGTAGGACGAGTGATTGCACGGCCATTTATCGGTAAACCAGGGAATTTTGAAAGAACGTCAAACCGTCATGATTACGCTTTAAAGCCATTTGGAAGAACAGTTATGAATGAGCTGGCAGATGCTGATTATGATGTTATTGCCTTAGGCAAAATATCTGATATTTATGATGGAGAAGGGGTCACTGAAGCGATTCGTACAAAACATAACATGGATGGCATGGACCAGCTGGTTGCCTCAATGGACCAGGATTTTACTGGTTTAAACTTCTTGAACTTAGTGGATTTCGATGCTAAGTTTGGCCATCGTCGCGATCCGAAAGGCTATGGTGAGGCACTTGAAGCCTACGACGCCCGTCTTCCAGAGGTGCTCAATAAGCTTGATGATGACGACTTACTAATTATTACAGCTGACCATGGTAATGATCCTATTCATCATGGTACAGACCATACGAGGGAACTAGTACCATTGCTTGTTTATCACAATCGTATAAATGAGGGTAAAGAGCTTGAACAACGTCAGACATTTGCTGATATCGGGGCCACGGTCGCAGAAAACTTTTCAGTTGACATGCCGAAGCATGGAAAAAGCTTCTTAAACAATATTCAATAGGGGAGAATCGATTATGAGACAACAAAGTCTAGAAGCAGCAGCATTTATCCAGAAGAAGGTAGAGGTTGAACCAACAGTAGGACTTATTTTGGGGTCAGGCTTAGGCGTGCTTGCCGATGAAATAGAAAATCCTACCATGATTCCATATAAAGAGATCCCGCATTTTCCGGAATCAACTGTATCAGGCCACAAAGGCCAGCTGGTCATTGGCCAGCTTGAAGGCCGTCAAGTTATTGCTATGCAGGGGCGGTTCCACTATTATGAGGGATATGATATGAAGCAAGTAACATTTCCAGTTCGCGTCATGAAAGAACTAGGAGTGGAAACGTTGTTTGTCACAAACGCAGCAGGAGGAGTGAATGAATCATTTGAGGCTGGAAACCTAATGGTTATCACTGATCATATTAACAACATGGGAGACAACCCTTTGATGGGGATAAATGATGAAGAATTAGGCCCCCGTTTTCCTGACATGTCTGAGGCTTACGATCGCGCATTAATTCACCATGCTGAGCAAAGCGCTGAACGGCTAAATTTAAACATTCAAAAAGGTGTTTACGTGGGAAATACAGGTCCTGCTTATGAAACTGCAGCTGAAGTTCGAATGATTCGCACCCTCGGAGGAGATGCAGTCGGTATGTCAACCGTTCCCGAAATTATCGTAGCGAATCATATGGGTATTCGCGTTCTTGGCATTTCCTGTATCTCGAATATGGCTGCTGGGATCTTAGATCAGCCTCTAACACATGATGAAGTCATTGAAACAACTGCCAAAGTTAGAGAGGACTTTCTTGGCTTTGTAAAAGATTTACTAAAGACATTACCAGCATAAAATAGGGGTGGACAATATGAGAATGTACGACATCATTGTAAAAAAAAGAGATGGTGGAGAGTTAACCAAGACTGAGATTGAATACTTTATTGAAGGATACACGAAAGGAGATATTCCTGACTATCAGGCAGCTGCTTTTACTATGGCCATTTATTTTCAAGGAATGACACAGGAAGAGACTGCCACCTTAACTCAAGCGATGGTCGATTCTGGGGAAACCATTGACCTCTCGGCGATAAAGGGCCATAAGGTGGATAAACATTCTACAGGAGGCGTTGGTGATAAAGTTACCTTTATTGTCGGACCCCTCGTAGCCTCAGTCGGAGTGCCCGTAGCTAAAATGTCGGGTCGCGGGCTTGGTCATACTGGAGGTACCCTCGATAAACTGGAGTCCATTAAGGGTCTGAAGATTGAAATGGAGAAGGAAGAATTTATTAACAACGTAAATGAACATAAATTAGCTGTAGCTGGTCAAACCGGGAACCTTGCCCCTGCTGATAAAAAATTATATGCGCTCAGGGACGTTATTGGCACAGTTGATTCATTGCCGCTTATTGCAGGATCGATTATGAGTAAAAAATTAGCCTCCGGAGCAGATAGCATTGTGCTCGATGTTAAAACTGGTAGTGGAGCTTTTATGAAAACGCTTGAAGATTCTGAGTCACTTGCTCGTGAAATGGTGAATATCGGGAACAATCTTGGCAGAAATACGGTTGCTGTAATCAGTGATATGAACCAGCCGCTCGGATTTGAAGTAGGGAATGCTAACGAAATCAGAGAAGCGGCTGAAATCCTTCAAGGGAAAAAGGTAGAAGATTTAAGAAAGCTATCTTTGGAACTGGCTTCTCATATGACGGTTCTCGCTGAAGTCTTTTCAAGTTACGATGAGGCTTACGAAACACTGGAGCAGAACCTTGAGAATGGGAAGGCGTTCGAGGCTTTTAGAGGCTTTATTCAAGCTCAAAATGGAGATCTGTCCATGGTGGATGACTTAACTAAACTGCCAAGTTCTGCACACCACATTGAAGTCGTCGCAGATCAGGATGGTTATATAGCTGAAATTGATGCAGAGTCTATTGGTGTAGCAGCCATGTATTTGGGTGCTGGACGGTCTACCAAAGATGACTTGATCAATCACGGTGTCGGTATTACACTAAAGAAAAAAATCGGTGATGAAGTAAAGGAAGGCGAAACGTTAGTGATTCTTCATAGTGATGATAAGAATCCCGATTCGTCGATCGAAAAAGTTAAACAAGCTTATATGATATCGGATAAAAAAGTAGAAGCGCCACGATTGATTCATAAAGTCATCAAAAAACGACAATAAGTTATAGGTAAGAACCCTACCACCACGGTTAGGGTTCTTTTTTACGTCTGATATCCCGTATAGAAGTGTTCATACAGGGAAATATAGGAACACTTAAAGAAGAAGGTGGGAAACATATGAAACGATTGCTCAGCTTACTAATATGTATCACTGTTGTAGGGGTGTTGTATACACCAACCTATGCACACGCAGAGGAAACAGCTGAAGAGCTGGTTAAATCGGCGCCATCCGCTATTTTGATGGAGAAAAACAGTGGAATGACGTTATACGAAAAGCAGGCAGACAAAAAATTGCCTCCAGCCAGTATGACTAAAATTATGACTCTCCTCCTAATCATGGAGGAGCTTGAGAAAGGTAATATTTCATTAGACGAAAAAGTCAGAGTCAGTGATAACGCAGCATCGATGGGAGGCTCCCAAATATTTCTTGAAGCTGGGGAAGAAATGACTGTAAAAGATCTTATCAAAGGAATTGCCATTGCCTCTGGAAACGATGCAAGTGTTGCTATGGCTGAACGAATTGCAGGCAGTGAAAAAGCTTTTGTCAAATTGATGAACAAAAAGGCAAAAGATCTAGGCTTGAAGAATACTCACTTTGAAAATCCCACAGGCCTTCCCGCGGAAGGACATTATAGTACGGCAAGAGACATGGCCGTGATGGCGCGAGAATTGTTATTACATGAGAAGATCACAGAATATACGAGCACCTATGAAGATTATTTACGTAAAGGACAGGAAAATGAATTTTGGCTCGTGAATACTAACAAGCTGATTAAATCTTATCCTGGAGTTGACGGTTTAAAAACAGGTTATACAGATAAAGCAAAATATTGCCTCACAGCTTCTGCGAAGAAAGGTGATCTTCATATGATTGCCGTTGTTATGGGAGCTGAAACTCCTAAGAAACGTAATGCTGATGTAACGAGCATGCTCGATTACGGCTTTAGTCAGTATGAAGGGGTTCAACTTTTTTCAAAAAATGATGTTCTTCATTCAGTGAAAACTACGAGAGGGACACCAAAAGTCCTTCCTTTAGCACCTGAAAAGGATGTCGTCGTCCTAAAGAAAAAGAATCAGCCAAAAGGAAAATATAAAGCAACACTCAAGGTTCGTAAGTCACTTGATCTGCCAGTCGAAAACGGAGATCACTTCGGATGGGTCGTAATTACAAACAATGGACAGGAAGTAACAAAAGTCAGATTAGAGGCTACAAAGCCGATTACACGTGCAAATGTTTTAGAGTTGTTCGAACGCTCATTCAGAAATTTGACGAGTTTTCAGAAGTTTTAGCGATATGTCACTAGTATTGTTTTGAAGGAGGAAAAAGCAAAGAAATCTGCGAAAGACTTAAGTGACTCTAAAAGATAGAGGAGGAAGAGAACTTGAGTCTTCATGTAGATTTTGCTGTAAAAGAAAATGTGCTGCTCGTCAGGTTAGCTGGAGAATTGGATCATCACGAGGCGACAAGTCTTCGTGAAGAATGGCAGGCACAGCTTGCCCAGAATAATGTAGGAAATGTGATCGTTAACTTAGAAAAATTATCGTTTATGGACAGTTCTGGTCTAGGTGTCATGCTTGGACGATATAAGGAAATTCAGGCAGCAGGCAGTGAGATGGTAATCTGTTCCATTTCACCGGAAGTGCGCAGATTATTTGATCTTTCCGGAATGTTTAAGATCGTTAAATTGGTTGACAATGAAGACTTCGCTTTGCAGATGCTGGGGGTGGCGTCATGAAAAATCATATGAAAATCGAGTTTTTAAGTGTTAGCCAGAACGAATCGCTCGCACGGATTTCTGTAGCTGCCTTTATAAGTCAAATGAACCCTACTATGGATGAACTCACCGACATAAAAACAGTTGTATCAGAAGCTGTTACGAATGCGATTATTCATGGCTATGAAGATAAACCTGATCAAACAGTAACTCTCGAGTGTGCGATGGAAGATGAACAGATCGAAATCGTCATTAAAGATAATGGGATTGGGATGACAGATATTGAACAAGCCCGGGAGCCCCTTTTCACTTCGAAACCCGAGTGGGAACGATCAGGTATGGGATTTACCATCATGGAGAATTTCATGGATAGAGTCGAAATCAAATCAGATGAAGGGGAAGGCACGACAATCCGGATGGTAAAACAACTCACGTCAACAAGAGCACTGGCTAATTAGGGCGATGAGTATGAAAACAGATATTACTAAAGAACGTCTATCCGATAAAGAAGTAAGGGAGCTAATAAAAAAGAGTCAATCCGGAGACCAAGAGGCAAGGCATTATTTAGTTGAACGCAATACCAGGCTTGTATGGTCGGTTGTGCAGCGATATTTAAGGCGAGGTTATGACCCTGATGATTTGTACCAAATTGGCTGTATTGGCTTATTGAAATCAGTCGATAAATTTGACCTTAGTTATGAGGTGAAATTTTCAACGTATGCTGTTCCTATGATTATCGGTGAAATTCAACGGTTTATTAGAGATGATGGCAGTGTGAAAGTCAGTAGAAGTTTAAAGGAAACGTACCATAAAGTGCGTGGGAAAAAAGAAGAGCTGTTGAAGGAATTAGGGCGATCTCCAACAGTAAATGAGATAGCGGATTCTCTCGATCTTACGGCAGAGGATGTTGTTCAAGCAGAAGAAGCGGGCAGGTCCCCTCAATCCATTTATGAAACGGTCTATGAAAGTGAAGGTGACCCGATCACACTTGTGGATCAGATTGCTGAAGAAGATTCCCATTGGTTCGAGCACTTAACACTCCATGATATGATGAATAAACTCGAAAAACGAGAACGCTTAATAATTTATTTGCGTTATTTTAAAGATCAAACTCAAAGTGAAGTTGCTGAAAGATTGGGGATATCCCAAGTTCAAGTCTCAAGATTGGAGAAGAAAATTCTCGAGCATATGAAAGAAACCATGAATGAATGAAAAACCTTTCCCTATAAGTAAAAGATAAAAAAGTTACGCTTTCGTGCGTAGCTTTTTTTGTATGATTCTTTTTATTTCACACATACTAACAAAAGAAATCTTTCGGGGGAGGCGTACAACAAATGGCTACTCCTGTATATATCCGAATGAGGCAGTCTATTCGTGCCTCAACCGATCATATAGTTCGTGTCAAAGATGTGGCAAAGGTGGCCGGTTCAAGCAGTTATAAGCAAATCATTGAAAATATGGCTATTTATAACATAAAGGATAAGGATAAAAATATCGTTGTCATAGATATTCATCCTTTAATTGAACTTATTCTCCAGCGATTTCCGCATATTGAACTTGAAATATTAGGACCGAATCAATGCGTGGTCCACGTTGATGAGAAGCCGGCGAAGAAACCTTCTCTAATCTTGATTTCTGCAATTTGGTTACTTCTGTTTATAGGAGCTGCCATGACGATTATGAACTTTCATTACGATGTCAGTATGGAGGATGTTCAACAAAAGCTGCATTTCATGTTAACAGGGGAAGAGAAAGAGCATCCTCTGTGGATTCAGGTCCCTTATTCTATAGGATTAGGGTTGGGTATGATTTTGTTTTTTAATCATTGGTTTCATAAGAAATTCAATGAGGAGCCTAACCCTATGGAAGTAGAAGTATTTAAATATCAAGAAGACTTGGATCACTACGTAGCCATAAATGAGAACAAGGTGGAGCAAGATGAGGATCATTGAAGCGATTATTGGGCTTGCGTCCGGTTTTGCAGTAGGGACAGGATTTGTAGCTTTTCTGACCGTTTTAGGTGTGGTACCACGTTTAATGCAGCTTAGTCGTTCTATATCTAAAATTCGCTGGTACGAAGGAGCCATCCTGACTGGTGTCTTTTTCGGGATCTACCTATCTTTTGGTGACCTTTCCATTAGCATTCCTATTATTGGACTGATCATCTGGGGGCTGTTTCATGGAATATTTATTGGTTTACTGGCTGCGGCATTAACAGAGGTCATTAATGTGTTTCCCTTATTATTTAAACGGATTGGAGTAGAAGTTTACTTGTTCCCCCTGCTTATGGCATTTGCCTTAGGTAAAATCGCGGGCTCTCTATTTCAATGGGTGATTTTTGTACGCTAAAAGGAGACTAAATCATGCAATCATTTGACGCTGAAAATTACAAGCAAAAAAGTAAGGATTATCAACCAAAGCCCCCTTATTTTATGAATTGCTTAAAAGCTTTTATCGTGGGGGGATTAATTTGTACTTTTGGACAGCTCTTATCGGAAATGTATATATCATGGTTCGGTTTTAGTGAAAAGGATGCAAGTAATCCCACAGTCGCTACGATGATTCTCCTAGCTTCTCTTGCAACAGGGTTTGGGGTATATGATCGTTTAGGACAATTTGCCGGTGCGGGTTCAGCTGTACCTATTACAGGGTTTGCGAATTCCATTACATCGGCTGCATTAGAACACAAGAGTGAAGGTATTGTACTGGGGGTTGCAACAAATCTTTTCAAGCTGGCTGGCTCCGTAATCGTTTTTGGGGTCGTGGCAGCTTACGTGTTAGGGATCATTCGCTATTTTTGGCATTTGCTATTTTAGGAGGAATGACTTGTGGGACAAGCAGGGAAGCAAACATGGACATTCGCCAAACCTGTTTATATTCAATCAACAGGTACTGTGGTCGGACCGCTTGAAGGAGAAGGTCCATTAAAAAGTTTATTTGATTTTAGTTTTGATGATTTGCATTGTGGCGAGGCAAACTGGGAACTCGCGGAACGAAAATTAATGTCAGAAGCCGTTCGATATTGCTTGCAAAAGGCAGGGGTTGATCAAACGAATATCGACCTTTTATTAACAGGGGACTTATTGAATCAAAATGTAACAGGAAACTATGTGGCAAGGCAGCTTGGAATTCCTTTACTTGGGATGTTTGGAGCTTGCTCAACCTCAATGGAGACTCTTGCACTTTCGGCAGCGCTGATTGAATCTGGTTATGCTAAGCAGGCCATTGCAGCAGTTAGTTCTCACAATGCTACAGCGGAAAGGCAATACAGATACCCAACTGAATACGGAGGACAAAAACCGAAAACAGCTACCTTCACAGTGACTGGGAGTGGTGCTGCTCTTGTATCTACACAACCATCCTCGATCCGGATAGAGGCAGCAACTATCGGGCGAGTTATGGATTATGGAACGAACGATCCTTTTGACCTCGGGTCAGCGATGGCACCAGCGGCATGGAGCACCATTAAAACCCATTTAGAAGATATGGGACGCATGCCTTCTGACTATGACGTGATTGCCACGGGGGATCTATCGAGCGTGGGAACACCTATTGTGAGAGATATGCTGAAGAATGACGGTTATGATGTAGATGAAGTCCATAAAGATTGTGGACTGATGGTTTACCATAGTGATCAGCCGGTTTTTAGCGGCGGAAGTGGCTGTGCTTGTTCGGCTGTAGTCACCTATTCAAAATTAATAGATGACTTAAAGCAAGGGAAGTATAAGCGCATCCTCATCGTTGCAACGGGTGCGTTAATGAACCCGATGATGATTCAGCAAAAAGAAACAATTCCCTGTATCGCTCATGGCGTTGTTCTTACGAAGGAGGATAACTGATGGAATTTTTTTGGGCTTTCGTTGTTGGAGGTGGAATATGTGTGATTGGCCAGTTGTTATTTGATGTTGCTAAATTAACTCCTGCTCATGTTATGTCCTCCTTCGTAGTGGCGGGTGCTGTGCTTGATGCCTTCGATTTGTACGATAATTTAATTCGGTTCGCAGGTGCCGGAGCGACTATTCCTATCACTAGTTTTGGACATTCATTGCTGCACGGGGCAATGGATCAGGCGGATGATCATGGTTTTATTGGTGTAGCCATTGGTATTTTTGAATTAACATCAACAGGAATTGCAACTGCGATATTATTTGGATTTTTAGTAGCTCTTATTTTTAAACCTAAGGGGTAGTAGAAGCAACGAAGGAGTTGAGACGATGTCAAACCCGACTGAACAAGAAACACCGATTGTCATGAAGCTTGAACAGAATAGAAAGCTGATGAATGAACGAATCGGTGTAAACACCTCTTTTGATGTAGGCTTTAGAAGCATAACTATTCTAGGTCATGAAATTAATTTATATTATGTTACAGGGTTATGTGATACATCGTATATCATCCAGATTTTACGCCAGCTCAATGAGCTGGATGATGAAAAAGAAGGAAAAGATGAGGCATTTCAATCTATCCATGACGAATTAGTTCATCAACAGGTTGAACTTACCCAGTCGATTGAAACCTCTATTACCAGGATACTATCCGGGTTGATTGTCATATTTGTAGAAGGAGCATCAGAAGCCTTTATCATCGATGTGCGTTCTTATCCTGGGCGTACCCCTCGCGAGCCAGATACTGAAAAGGTTATTAGAGGCTCAAGAGATGGTTACACTGAAAATATTGTAGAAAATACGGCACTCACCCGAAGAAGAATTAGAGATGAACGTTTACGGTTTGAGATGTTACAAGTGGGCCAGCGTTCAAAAACAGATATCTGTATAGCCTACATTAATGATATTGCTGACCCAGGTATCGTTAAACTGATTAAAGAAGAGATGAAGAATATAGATACAGATGGTTTATCGATGGCAGATAAATCCGTCGAAGAATTTTTAGTGCGACAGGGATATAACCCATTTCCGCTCGTGCGTTATACTGAAAGACCAGATGTGGCTTCTGCCCACTTATTTGAAGGACACGTTTTAATTATGGTGGATACATCGCCCAGTATGATCATCACACCTACCACATACTTTCATCATGTTCAGCATGCAGAAGAATATCGTCAGTCACCAATGGTAGGTTCATTTGTTAGATGGGTCCGTTTTATCGGGATACTTTTTTCTGTGTTTTTATTGCCTTTATGGATGTTGTTTGTCGTAAATCCAGAATTACTCCCACAAAGTTTATCATTTATTGGACCGACTGAAGAATCCACAATTCCGATCATCATTCAGTTATTAATTGCTGATTTAGGCTTGGAAATGCTCAGGATAGCGGCAATCCATACACCAACACCTTTATCAACAGCTATGGGTTTAATAGCTGCTGTTTTGGTTGGACAAATAGCGATTGACGTCGGGATGTTCGTCCCGGAAGTTATCCTGTATATAGCCTTAGCTGCCATTGGTTCTTACTCGACTCCAAGTTACGAATTATCTGTAGCTAATAAAATGGCGCGTGTTGGTTTAGTGCTTTTTACCGCTATATTTGGATTACCAGGATTTGTTGTAGGTTCCACGGCATACGTACTATTGCTAGCTAGAACGAAATCATTAAGCACTCCTTATTTGTGGCCTTTTCTGCCATTCAATGGAAAAGCACTTATGCAAGTATTGATACGTATGTCTGTACCGCTTTCTAAAATACGTCCGAGTATTGTTCATCCTCAAAATAACAGGCGTAAAGGATAAGTGCCGCGAAAGAAAGAGCAACATGCTGATCTAGTTCATTGCCAGTGTTCTAAAGTTGTGATAAATTTAAAATAATTTGAAATGTTCCTTTTCGTAATAAAAGGAACATTTTCTTTTTTATTAAAGGAGGAAAGGCGGAAAAGGTAATGAATCGGACGATCAGTAGTAGTGGACAATTATTAATCGGGGGAGTCCCGGCACAAGAAATAGCGCAGGCCTATGGGACCCCTGTGTATGTATATGATGTAGAACGTATTCGTAACAATGCAAAGGCATTTGTTCAGACCTTTGAACAACAGAAAGTACCTGCACAGGTGGCTTATGCAAGCAAAGCATTTTCCTCCATTGCTATGCTTCAGGTCGCGAAAGAAGAAGGCTTAAGTTTGGACATTGTTTCAGAAGGCGAACTTCATACTGCCCTTCAGGCTGAATTTCCGGTGGAGAAAATTCATATGCACGGCAATAATAAAAGCTTGGCTGAACTTCGAATGGCGGTTGAAGCTGAAATTGGCTGTATTGTGGTGGATAACTTTTACGAAATTGCATTGCTGTCTGAACTTGTAGAACAAAGAAATACAACAATGAATGTACTTCTGCGTGTTACACCAGGGATCGAAGCACATACACATGATTATATTTTAACAGGACAGGAAGATTCAAAATTCGGCTTTGATTTATCAAGCGGTCAAGCGGAGAAAGCTTTTTCGCTGCTCCATGATAACGAGAGAATTCATGTAAAAGGCCTTCATTGTCATATTGGATCCCAAATATTTGAAGCAAGTGGATTCACACTAGCCACAAGAAAGTTATTTACGACAATGAAGGAATGGCGTAACAAGTATCAGTTTATTGCAGAAGTACTAAATCTGGGCGGTGGCTTCGGTATTCGATATACTGAAGAGGACGATCCGCTATCACTGGACCAGTATGCCCTCGCACTAATTCATGAAGTTAAACAGCAGTCAGCAAATTCAAATTATCCATTGCCCGAAATCTGGATCGAGCCTGGACGAGCCATTGTTGGTGATGCAGGTATTACACTTTATACAGTAGGTTCGATCAAAGAAATACCAGGTGTGCGCACCTATGTCTCTGTAGATGGAGGCATGACAGACAATATCAGGCCCGCTCTTTACCAGGCGAAGTACGAGGCGGTGCTTGCTAATCGTATGAACGACCAGGGTTTTAAAGAATACGCAATCGCTGGAAAATGCTGTGAATCAGGAGATATGCTATTATGGGATGTGGAGCTTCCAGAAGTAGAACATAATGACTTACTGGCTGTGTTTAGTACAGGTGCCTACGGCTATTCTATGGCGAATAACTATAACCGTTTTGGGAAAGCAGCTGTTGTATTCATCGAAAATGGAACGCATCAATTAGTCGTACGCCGTGAGAAATTCGATGAAATCACAAGGCTTGACTTATCCTATACGAAGCAGAAAGAATTGAAATAATAGTAGCAATGGGCAGCAGCTTGGAAGAAGGGAGGCAGTGTAGCCTTCCTTATTTCTTTGTCTAGAAGGTCTGTAAGTGATATTATAAGGATTGATTAACTGATTTTTTACATAAAAGTTAAAGGAGATGTAGTGCATGAGTAAAAAAGGATACATTGTAATGGAAAACGGAGAAAAGATTGAGATAAACTTTTTCCCCAATGAAGCTCCTAATACAGTAGCTAATTTTGAAAAATTAGCAAATGAAGGGTTTTATGATGGTGTAACATTCCACAGGGTAATCCCGGGATTTGTAAGCCAGGGCGGTGACCCTACAGGAACTGGTGCAGGCGGAAGTGGTACAACAATTAAATGTGAGACAGAGGACAACCCTCACAAACATGAGGCAGGAAGCTTATCAATGGCACATGCAGGTAAAGATACAGGATCCAGTCAATTCTTTTTAGTACATGAGCCACAGCCTCACCTTAATGGAGTACACACTGTTTTCGGGAAAATTACATCAGGTTTAGAAACTGCTAGAGCTATGGAGAATGGGGATACCATGAAAGAAGTAAGAGTGTTTGATGCAGAGTAAGAGGGACCAGTGATCGATGGAAATTAAATTGTCGATCGTGTACGTCCTTGGGATGTAATGCATAATGTAAGAGTGGAAGATAAGAAAATTCAAACAAGGTGGCAGGGGTACACATGCTTGAACTTCTGAGCTTGCTGGTGATAGTGGCCCCTCTAGGCCTGTTCATTCACGAATTTGGTCATATTGTTTTTGGCTTGTGGTTTGGAACTGATCGCTCGACTCTTGTAATCGGCAGCGGCCGTATGATTCTTTCAAAGAGATTCGGTAAGCTGACTCTACAATTGAACCTCCTTTTTTTTATTGGAGGTTATTCGTTTAATGAGAAACAAGTTGCTTTTAACCCATGGCAGCAAGCTTGGATCAGCTTAGGCGGACCGCTTCTGAATATTACGTTTGCAGCCGGATTATTTATAAGTGACTTGATTCAGTACGGCCAAATACTTCAATTACTGTTTTGGTTTAATCTCTATTTATCTCTCGTAAATATGATTCCGTTTCGAACTAAGGAACGTGAATCAGACGGTTTTCGCTTTTTAAAAGGGTTAAAGCAGGTAGTGGGTTGAATCTTTTAATAAAATTATGTATGCTATTCCCTAGGTCTTAACTCTAGTAGTGGAGGAAACCTCATGCGAAAGAAAAACTGGATCCTATTTACAATTTTACTTCTGCTCAGCCTGTTATGGGGGTTCTATTATTGGTTTGTTATTGTCATGTAGGTGTATAGGGTCAGAAGAAAGTCTTGGAAAATATGAATTAAGAATTTTTATAATCGAGGGGTTAATATGTTCATTCGATATAAAAAATCATTTGAAAAGATTGCTATGGGCCTTCTTTCGTTTATGCCTGAAAGCAAAGATGTGAAAAAGCTTCAGGAAATTGTTAGGGAATACGAGACCAATTCTGATTGGCAGCTATTCCTATGGAAGGAAGAAGATATCCTTGGCGCTATAGGTGTGCGGATTGAAGGGAATGAGGCAATCATTCAGCACGTTTCCGTCAATCCTTCCCACCGTAACCTGGGAATTGGCAAAAAGATGTACTCTCATGTATGTAACCATTTCGAGAAAGAGTATCTTGTATGTTCTGATGAGTATACAGAATCTTTTCTTGATAAGTGTGAGATGGAGAGTTCATCATCAAATGTATAAGTAAGAGGAGGAAGGGTGTCTGATCAGACACCCTTCCTCTTTTTACGTTGACCTTCGTCTTTTGTGTTTATCAATTAAATTAAGATCTGTTAAGTCACTAGGTGTTCCAAAGCTTACCCCCCAATCAGTACAGAGTTGTTTCACTTCATCGATCAAGTGAGAATCAAATATAGGTAGAGTAAGACTTGTGTAGTCTCTCCCTTCATCTAATCTTCTTTTTTGATCCACGAGCTGCTTTTTCAGCAGTTTATCATCAATGCCGAGAGATACTAACTGACATCGATTGATTTCAAGTCTATGTAACGTTTTCATAATTAATGTTAGAGCTCCTGTAGTATTTTTTCTTCTAAAATGATATTGGCAGACAGCTAACTGAATGAGGCAAACCCACACAGAGTCTCTATTCTGTGGATCGTTTTCCTTCCAATAGTCTTCTAAAACCTCGTGACATTCAAAATAATCCCTCGTTCCATGAAAATGGGCTAAGTATTCAAGGTACGCTTCTGGATACATTGTAATCTCCCCTTTTAAATCATTTTACAAGCATTGCAGGAAAAAGGACAAGGAGAAGCCGCTTCCTAAAAATCGTATTAACGGGTGTCGAATTTTCTGGTAACATAATGATAGGAAAATGTAAGTGTGAACGATTCAATACAAAGGACGAATGTTATGACAGAAAGCTACCATGTGAAGTTAGAAGGTTTTGAAGGACCGCTTGACCTTTTGCTTCATTTAATCAATCGCTATGAAATCGATATTTATGATATACCGGTGTCAACCATTACAGAACAGTATATGAATTATGTTCATGCCATGCAGGAACTAGAATTAAATGTGGCGAGTGAGTATTTAGTAATGGCAGCTACACTATTAGCCATAAAAAGTCAGATGCTGCTTCCTTCCATACCAGGAAATGAAATCGACGTGGTGGAGGAGGATGAGGACCCTCGAGATGATTTAATTCATCGTCTAATTGAATATAAACGATATAAGGAAGCTGCTGGAGAGCTCAAGAAAAAAGAATTGGAAGCAAATCGAATTTATACAAGACCTCAAATGGACTTAACACTGTTTGGAGAAGAACAGGAATTGATGGAAGGCGAAGCCTCCATCTATGATATGGTCGCGGCAATGGGCCACCTGCTAAAACGCTCCAGAGATGTCAAGCCTGCAGATACCACGATAAAGAGAGATGAGGTTTCTATTCGTACGAGGATGGATGACATCTTGCAGCAAATTGATCAATCTAACCTAGGGCAAGGCCTCCACTTCTCTCAATTGTTTGTGGAGCGCTCTAAACCACACACGGTAGTCACCTTTATTGCGATTCTTGAACTAATGAAAAGCAAGGAAGTAAGATGTGTTCAACAAAATCATTTTGACGAATTAATTGTATATAAAATGGAGGAAACATCATGAACGTGGAAGAACAGAAAGCACTTATGGAGGGGCTTCTTTTTGCATCAGGCGAAGACGGGGTTACTGAGAAGAAATTAGCTGAGCTATTAGAAGTGTCTCAGGCATCTTTGAAGACAATCCTAGAACAGCTAACGATGGACTATCAGCAGGCTGATCGGGGCATTACATTGATGGATACTAATGGGACCCTCCACTTAACAACAAAGCCAGAGCATGCTCCATACTATAAGAAACTGCTGGATACGACTACTTCCACACGGTTATCGCAGGCAGCCTTAGAAACGCTGGCAATCATTGCTTACCGTCAGCCTATTACACGTATTGAAATTGATGATTTACGGGGAGTTAAAAGTGATCGAGCTGTTCAAACACTATCCAACAGAGGGTTAATTGAGGAAAAAGGAAGAAAAGAGGCAATCGGCAGACCTGTTTTATTTGGAACAACAAGAGAATTCCTTACCTATTTTGGATTGTCCTCCATTGAAGAGCTGCCTCCTCTTCAGGAAATTGAACAACACCACGATGTTGAGGAAGAAGCAGATTTATTTTTTGAAAAATTTAATCATGAAAATTCTGACGGCTCACTATAAATGTGGTATGATACATTTGTTAAGAAACACCAACCTTTGAATTAGGCCTTTAGTTTTATTTGTTGTTCTACGTAGAAGCTGTTATATTGACTTATCTAGGAGGCGGCCATGAGGCAGCAAATGATCAAGGAACAGACTATTAAAGTCCACGAGTTCTTGAGAGAAGTTGTATTCAGAGTAGATGATTATTTAGATACGCATTCTTTACATGAGTTTGAGCATGAACGTGGCTCTTTCGATGAAGATTATTGTAAACAACTATTAAAATCATTGAGAAGGCTGAATGTGTTGTGCGACGAGGCGAATGACAAAGTAGCTGTATTGTTGCAAAAGAGTTCTTTTCCGACAGCAGCCGCAGAACGAACCATGTATGGAATTTATCATCAGTGTATAGGAGAATTCTATTCCCCGAAAGGTGACACATGGTACGAAGACAGTCGTGCCTCTTATACAGGAAATAGTTCGGTTATATTTCAGTATGATCCACCTGCCTCAATTGTGGTGCTATTTGCTGCTCTTAGATATGACTTCCAGGATATCCGCGAGGAACTCGATTGTTATGAAAGTCATGATTGCGTACAAGCAGTCAAAAAATAAGATAAGAACCAGATATAAAACCTGCCAGTTAGAAGCGGCAGGTTTTTTATTTGTAAGCAGCATGTATGGAAGCATCCGGAATTCTCAATTGTGATTAGTTTTCTAGTCCACACCTTCATAAGCTGACAAGTTGAAGCATAATGTTAAGCAAATGAATAGGTTAGGAGGAAAACCTCTCTTGGGAAAGTATATTCGTATGATCATAATTGCATTACTAGCTTCTGCCATACTATTTCCACAGGTAACAGATGCAGAAACGTCTGTTTCGGTATCTGCTGAACATGCTGTTCTTTTAGATGCTAAATCTGGACGAGTTCTTTATGAAAAGAATGCCTACGAGTCTTCATTAATCGCAAGTACTACGAAAATAATGACAGCTATCATCGCAATCGAATCTGGTAAATTATCAGAAGATGTAAAGGTTAGTGAGCGGGCAATCAGAACAGAAGGATCGTCCATTTATTTAACGGAAGGTGAAAAAATTCCGCTTATTGATCTTGTTTATGGACTAATGTTGAGGTCAGGCAACGATTCAGCTGTGGCCATTGCTGAACATGTTGGGGGCAGTGTTGAAGGTTTTACGTATATGATGAATCAGAAAGCCAGGTGGCTTGGTATGAACGATTCCCATTTCGAAAATCCGCATGGGCTGGATGGAGAATCTCATTACTCAAGTGCCTACGATCTGGCCTTGCTCATGGCTTATGCAATGAAAAACGAGACATTTCGCGAAGTTACGGGAAGTGAAATGTACAAGTCTGACAATCGTTCTTACTCGTGGAAAAATAAGAACAAGCTGCTAACCAGGCTTTATGACCCTACGACTGGCGGGAAAACTGGTTTTACGAAAAAAGCGGGTCGTACTCTTGTTACAAGCGCGGAGAAAGATGGGATGAAGTTGGTGGCGGTCACTTTAAATGCTCCTGATGACTGGCAGGATCATCAACGCATGTATGAGTTTGGATTTGATCATTATGAAACATATCAATTACAGGAAGAAGGTTTCGCAACGTCCAATGGGGAAAGATATTACCTGCCGCGGGATATCTTTTATCCATTGACCTCTGAGGAACAAAAGCAAATTGATTCCGTTTTTTATCCTGCCTTATCTACTGTAGATCCTCATTTGGCAGGGGTACGCCATTTTCAAATTGCTGATCAGTTATTGATTCAAACTCCTGTATGGAATGAACGACCCTATGATTCATTTGTCGGTGAGTGGGCTGCTTACTTAAAACGTCTCACGGGGGTGGTACCATGGTCAACTTGATTTGGGTTTTTCTTGCGGTAAGCGGAATCGCTTATGCTGCTTTCAACGGAACTATGGATAAAGTGAATGAAACTATTTTTGCCACTATTGAAGAAAGCGTTATGATTACGCTAAGTCTGGCGGGAGTTCTTGTGTTTTGGTTAGGTTTAATGAAGATTGCTGAGGAGGCCGGTTTATTATCTGGTTTGGCTAAATTATTTAAACCGATTGTTAAAAGATTGTTTCCTGATATTCCTGAAAATGACCCAGCACTTGGATACATCTTATCCAATATGACGGCAAATATGTTCGGATTGGGAAATGCAGCCACACCGATGGGACTTAAAGCAATGAAAGAGATGAAACGACTATCAGGTTCCGAAAGAGCCAGCCGCTCTATGATCACTTTTTTAGCCATCAATACTTCTTCTCTGACTTTAATACCTACAACTGTTATTGCTATTCGCATGAAATATGGTTCGGTTGATCCTACGAGTATTGTAGGGGCAACGATTCTTGCTACGATGATATCGACATTCGCAGCCCTGATCATTGATCGTTTTTTCTATTATCGTCGTAGAAAGACAGGACAAACATTATGAGTATATGGCTTATCCCAGGAGTCATTCTAATTGTCCTTGTAACAGCCACGATCAAACGAGTACCTGCATATGAAGTATTCGTAGAAGGAAGTAAAGAAGGCATTCAGATTGCTATCTCATTACTTCCTTTTTTGTTAGGCATGATGGTTTCGATCGCTATTTTTCAAGCCTCAGGTGCTATGGATGCTGCTCTTGGCCTCGTTAAACCATTGACCTCCATTTTTGCTATTCCTGAACAGATTCTGCCATTAGCTTTAATAAGACCTATTTCTGGCACGGCAGCTTTAAGCGTTACAACTGAGCTGATTCGTACCTTTGGACCAGATTCCTTTATTGGTCAATTAGCTTCTGTTATGCAGGGGAGTACAGACACAACTCTATATATCATAACGGTCTATTTTGGAGCGGTAGGCATAAGAAGAATGGGAGACGCTCTGAAGGTTGGACTTCTCGCTGATTTAGCTGGTATAATAGCATCAATTGTCATCGTTATCATCCTGTTTGGATAAACAGGATGATTCTTTTGTTTATTTGTAGCTGAAACATGTATAATAATGAAGGGTTGACGAGCCGCGCTGCATAAGAATGGCGTGGCTTTCAAGTTGTTTATCGTGAAAAATTCAGACATAAAGGGGGACGGTCCTATGTCAAATATGGAACGTCTGCAGAAAGTGATCGCACATGCTGGTGTGGCTTCACGCAGAAAAGCCGAGAAAATGATTACTGATGGTAAAGTAACTGTTAACGGAAAAGTTGTTAAAGAGTTAGGTACAAAAGTTAGCTCAAATGATGATGTTGAAGTAGAGGGAGTACCGCTTACGAAAGAAGTTCCAGTCTACTATTTACTCTATAAACCAAGAGGTGTGATTTCAAGTGTGAATGACGATAAAGGCAGAAAAGTCGTCACGGATTATTTACCTGATGTAGAAGAGCGTATTTTTCCAATAGGAAGGCTTGACTATGACACGTCGGGGATACTGTTGTTAACGAATGACGGGGAGTTTGCTAATTTATTGATGCATCCCAGTCATGAGGTGGATAAAGTATATATTGTAAAGACTAAGGGAATTCCTGATGATGAACAGTTAAAACGATTTAAAAAAGGAGTCACAATTGAAGATGAAACATTTAAAGCTGTTCATTCGAAAGTGCTCTCAACTGACAGAAAGAAGAACAGTGCAATTATTCAGGTGATTTTACATGAGGGAAAGAATCGCCAAATACGAAAAATGTTTGAAGGCTTAGGCTACCCTGTAGATAAGTTAAAGCGTGAACGTTATGGATCACTTACTCTTCAAGGCTTAAATGCGGGGGATTATCGTCCGTTAAAACCTCATGAAATTAAACAACTACGTCAAATGGCTGGAAAAAATGTTGAATAATATTCAAATTTAGCTTTGTCGATCGATGTTATAATAGTCATAGGAGTGAGTGCTATGAAGGAAAAGACTGTACAAAAAAAGAAAAAAAGGTTAGTATTCAGAACCATTTTACTCGCTGTGATGGCGGGACTTGTAGTATTTGCGCTAGTCTCTAATTTCAATAGCGATAAAGCAGTTGTAGCTGAAGGTGAACCTGCTCCTGATTTTCAATTAGAGAAATTCGGATCAAATGGAGAAACGATTGCCTTGAGTGATTTAGAAGGTAAAGGAGTAATGCTAAACTTTTGGGCCACTTATTGTGAACCATGTAAAAAAGAAATGCCTTACATGGAAAAGCTTTACTCTGAATACAAGAAAAAGGGTGTAGAAATACTTGCGATTAATTTAGATTCTACAAACCTTGTTGTAGAACAGTTCCTGGATCGTTATGGAATTTCCTTCCCCATTTTACAAGATGAGAACGGACAAGTAATGAATCGATATAATGTCGGTCCAATTCCATCTACATTCTTCATTAGTCCAGAGGGGAAAGTTGTGAAACATGTTGTGGGACCGCTTACTTTAGAAAAATTAGATGGCTACCTGCAGCAAATTACTCCCGAGGCATAGAGTTTATTTGAAATTGTGAGGTTTTACTATGAATAACATTACATGCGAATGTGGTCACGTGAATCCGGAGGGAACGGTACTATGTGAGTCTTGCGGGAAACCGATACAAGGCAATCAGCACATAGATGGAAATGACAATCAAAAACTATTGAACATGCGCTATGATGGAAGTGCCAGGCGTTCGCAAACATATAACCGCACGTTTATCGATAAAATCTGGAATTTCTTTTCTTCCGTAAAAGTCGGTGTGTGGCTCATTGTTCTTACCCTGATCGCTTCAGCAGTCGGCACGATTTTTCCACAAGAAATGTACATACCACCAAATGTCGATGCTGCTACCCATTATGAAGATCAATATGGATTAGCTGGTCAAATTTACTACCAACTAGGGTTTCATAATTTATTCAGTTCCTGGTGGTACATGCTATTACTAGCTATGATTGGAATCTCTATTGTCATTGCTAGTATCGATCGATTTGTACCACTGTATAAAACGCTTAGAACTCAGAAGCCTGAGCGCCATGATTTATTTTTAAAAAAACAAAGAATTTTTGGTAAAACAGAATCAAGTTCCGTAGATATTGAACAAGTGAGAAAAAACTTAAAACAAAGCCGTTATAAAGTGACAGAACAAGATGGACATATCCTGGCTGAGAAAAACCGTTTTGCCAGATGGGGTCCTTACGTGAACCATATCGGATTAATAATTTTTTTGCTAGGTACATTATTAAGGTTTATACCTGCTCTGTACGTAGATGACTTCGTCTGGGTAAGAGAAGGAGAAACAGCAGTAATTAACGGTACAGAAGGTCAATACTACATTAAGAACAAAGAGTTTATACTAGAAACATATGATGAAGATGATGAAAGATTCCAGGAAGCTCTTCAGAACGAAGGAGGATTAGTACCAAAAACCTATCAAACAAATGCCGTTGTGTATAAACGTACTGATCCGATCGTTGTAGGTGGCGACCCTGAGCTCGAGAAAATTAAAGAAGATCAGATTAAAGTAAATCACCCACTCAAGTTCGGCGGATTCGCTCTTTACCAAGCGAGTTATCAGTTAAATGAGTTTAAAGAAATGACCTTTAAGATTCATGATAAAAACAATGAAGATAGCTCATATGGTCAATTCACTGTAGATTTATCTGAGCCAAAATCAGAATATCAACTGGATAGTGGCTATCGAGTGGTTCTCGATTCTTATTACCCTGAGTATGAGCTTAAGGATGGAAAACCTGTATCTGTATCTAAATACCCGAAAAATCCAGCGTTTGTCTTCAATGTTTACCCTCCTGGTGAATCAGAACCAGAGGTTAGTTTCGTAGGGATCGGGGCCAATGTGGATGCAACCGGGGAAAATGATTATAAAATTGGCCTAATCAATTTTGATGTTCGTGATGTAACCGGGTTAACTGTGCGCAAAGACTATACACTCCCATTCATTGCGTTAGGCGGAGCCATTTTCATGATTGGGGTAATCCAGGGAATGTACTGGAATCATCGCCGGATATGGATTAAGCCAAAAGAAAAAGGTGTATGGATTGCGGGACATACGAATAAAAATTGGTTTGCATTACGACGGGAAATTGACAAGGTCATCAGTGAAACAGGAATAGAAGCTCCAAATGACCAACAGGAAATGAAGGATTAATATCTTTTTGAAGGTGATAAAGGAGGGCGAACAATGGAGTTAAGTACAGTTAGCAGTAACTTACTTTACGCCGCATTTATTATTTATCTAGTCGCTACGTTTTTCTTCGGGGGAACGATACGTGACAAGCAAAGGAAAAAATCTGGTATTGCCGGTAAAATAGGAATCACCTTAACGATTGTGGGTTTTCTCACACAAATAGGTTATTTTATTACAAGATGGATAGCGAGTGGACATGCTCCTGTCAGTAATTTATTCGAATTCACAACATTTTTTGGCATGATGCTGGTTCTGGCGTTTATCGTCATGTATTTTATTTATCGAATTAATGTACTGGGACTGTTCGCACTGCCCATCGCGTTGCTTATCATTGCGTTTGCGAGTATGTTTCCTAGTGAAATTTCACCGCTCGTTCCATCTTTGCAATCGCATTGGCTTTACATTCATGTGACAACAGCATCGCTTGGACAAGCTGTTTTATCCGTAAGTTTTGTGGCTGGTTTGATATTTTTAATTCGCCAAATTGATCAAAGTGAAAAATCTAAACACACGTTTTGGCTTGAGTTTGTCATCTATATGCTGGCTACAGCGTTAGCCTTTATCATTATTTCCTCATCGTTTAATGCGGTGAATTATCAAGTCACTTTTGAAGCACCTATCCAGGAACAGCCAACTGAAATTAAGTATCAAATGCCGGCTATTGCGGGTCCAACTGATGGAGAACTTATTACAGAAGGTATGTCTCCATTGTTTGAAGTGCCACAGTGGATGCGCGGGCAGGATGCCGCCATTAAGTTTAATACGATGATTTGGTCATTCCTTGGGGGACTCGTGCTTTACTGGCTTGCTCGTTTAATTCTTAGAAAACGGATTGGGGCAGCAGTTCAGCCTCTTCTGAGAAAAGTCAACCCGGAACTGGTCGATGAGATATCTTATCGTGCCGTGGCCATTGGCTTCCCAATTTTCACACTCGGAGCTCTTATTTTTGCCATGATTTGGGCCCAACAAGCCTGGGACCGCTTTTGGGGATGGGACCCTAAAGAGGTGTGGGCCTTGATTACTTTCTTTTTCTATGCCGCCTATTTACACCTCAGACTTTCAAGGGGATGGCAAGGTATGAAATCAGCCTGGCTTGCTGTTGGTGGTTTTGCCATCATTATGTTTAACTTGCTAGCGGTAAACTTAATCATCTCCGGGCTCCATTCGTACGCATAACTTAGAGTTGAGACAGGAAGGGTTTGTACACCCCTCCTGTCTTTTAATATAATAGGTAACAAATAGCCGTTTGATGAAATAAGGAGTGTAATAAATATGGATTATGAAGCAAAAATTTTAGTTGTAGATGATGAGGAACGTATTAGAAGGTTAATCCGTATGTACTTAGAACGAGAAGATTATATAGTTGATGAAGCCGAAGAAGGAAATGAAGCCTTAAGAAAAGCTTTGCAGGAAGATTATGATGTCATATTACTTGATCTTATGATGCCTGGAATGGACGGAATAGAGGTGTGTAAGGAACTGCGAGAGAAGAAGGCTACACCCGTTATTATGCTGACTGCTAAAGGGGAGGAGTCTAATCGCGTTCAAGGCTTTGAGGTAGGAACAGATGATTATATTGTGAAACCATTCAGCCCAAGAGAAGTAGTTTTACGGGTGAAAGCGATTCTAAGACGTGCTTCGTCCACTAAATTTCTCGAGACAGATACAGCTGCTCGAAATGTGCTGGTATTCCCGCATATGACCATTGATAATGATGCACATCGGGTTACAGCGGACAATAAAGAAGTATCATTGACACCTAAAGAGTATGAACTCTTGAACTACATGGCCCAGAAACCGGATAAGGTCTTTGATCGTGAACAATTGTTGAAAGAGGTATGGCAGTATGAATTTTTTGGTGACTTACGGACTGTCGACACTCACGTGAAACGCCTTCGCGAGAAATTGAGTAAAGTTTCTACAGATGCAGCTGGAATGATCGTAACAGTCTGGGGTGTAGGCTATAAATTTGAGGTAAGTGGCGAGTAATGTTCTGGCGCAGTGTAGTCGGGAAATTATGGTTTACGATTTTATTGCTCGTTTGTTTTGTTTTAGTCATACTCACTGTATTACTTCTTGAGTTCTTTGAAAATTACCATGTGGTGGATGCTGAACGCGAGCTATTACAAACCGCTTCAAAAGTATCGGAGGTCGTACAAGAGTATGATGATAAGAATTTAATTCAATCGATGGCTGAACTAATTAAGGATCCCTCCAGCCATGTTCTTGTAACCTACGATTCGACTGAATTTATTTCTTCTGATAGTAATTCAAACGATTTGCCTGCAGTAGGGTACGATTGGTTTATGAGTGATCCTGAACTATCCTCAGTCATTAAAGAGAATGAAGATGTGATGAAAGTGGCGGGATTTGCCAAGTCAGATTTGGAGATTATGGTCGTGGGTACCCCACTTTCAAATGGTGAAGGTGCAGTATTTGTCTACCAATCGCTTGATACCATTCAAAAGACGTCTGATCAAACAACTAAAATTGTTTTCCTTGGCGCAGGAATCGCTATAATCTTGACTACAATCTTCGCCTTTTTCTTATCAACAAGAATCACCGCTCCGTTAATTAAAATGCGAGAGGGCGCTTTGGAACTTGCAAGAGGGGAATTCAATACAAAGATTCCGATTTTAACACATGATGAAATCGGAGAACTGGCTATGGCTTTTAATCGTATGGGACGAGAACTTAAGTTTCACATTAATGCTGTTAATCAAGAAAAAGAACAATTGTCCGGTATTTTACGTTCCATGGCGGATGGAGTGCTTACGATTAATAGGCAGGGAGAAATTTTAGTCTCTAACCCGCCCGCTGATCAATTTTATCAGTCCTGGATATACGAAAATGACGGGAACGAACCTGCCCATGGAAAAAGGGAAGTGCCTCAGCCCATGCGAAAACTATTTGATGAGGTTATTGAGACTGAGCAGGAAGTGATGACTGAAATTACTGTGCAAGGACGAACGTGGGTAATGTTAATGACCCCTCTTTATGATCGTACTTATATAAGGGGAGCGGTAGCGGTACTGAGAGACATGACAGAGGAGCGGCGTTTGGATAAATTAAGAAAAGATTTTATTGCAAACGTCTCACATGAACTAAGAACTCCGATTTCAATGTTACAGGGATACAGTGAAGCAATTGTGGATGATGTAGCCGAAACGAAGGAAGATAAAAACGAGCTGGCTAAAATTATTCATGATGAATCACTCCGTATCAGCAGGCTAGTGAATGAATTACTGGATCTCGCTCGAATGGAAGCCGGTCATATGACTCTTTATAAGGATACAGTCGAAGTAATGCCGTTTCTTGAAAAAATTATTCGTAAATTTCAGGGATTGGCAAACGAAAGAGAGATCAACCTTCAGCTTTATTCAAATGACGCGCAAGGAACCATTCATATCGATGCAGATCGCATTGAGCAGGTATTAACGAATTTAATAGATAATGCGATTCGGCATACGAATGATTACGGATCGGTGGATGTAATAGCCGAACGAACATCTGATCAATGGATCGTGAAAGTCACAGATTCAGGATTGGGAATACCTGAAGAAGATCTCCCATTTGTATTTGAACGATTCTATAAAGCAGATAAGTCTAGAAAAAGGGAAAATAGTAAGAAAGGAACGGGTCTGGGACTCGCTATTGCCAAAAACATCATTGAGGCTCATAAAGGGTCGATTCATGTTCATAGTAGAGTGAATGAGGGAACAACTTTCACCTTTACTCTGCCGACAGAACTGGAACAAGAGGAGAAATAGCTTGAAAATACCCTGACCATGCTGTACGATAAAATAGAATTAAATGAGAAAATTAGGTACCCGATATGGTGTAATAGGGAATCTGGTGAAAAGCCAGTACTGTCCTCGCAACTGTAAGTGTTGACGAACAAGGGAAACCACTGCGAATAATCGTGGGAAGGCTCTTTAGTAGAATGATGCACGAGTCAGTAGACCTGCCTGATTTAATATATTGTTTCAAAGCTTCGGGGATTGAGCCTTTGAGATATCCGGTTTAATCTTATGTAGTGTTTTTACATAGCTTTACTGGTATGTCTTAAGCCTGCTCTTCTAATAAAGGAGCAGGCTTTTTTAGTATCATTTGGGTAGACCTGAGTAGTCAACCATCATCATCCCCGATTAGCATTGCAGCAATGTATTTATTAATAGAATGGGGGTTTTGTAATCATGAGAAAGATGTATGCACTAATCACAGCATTAATGGTGACCTTGTTCGTGCTCGCTGGCTGTCAAACTGAAGGTGGAGGAGAAGAGGCCAGCACCAGCCAAGAGGAGAAGCAGGAAGTAACACTTAACATCGAACTATCTAAGAACAAAGGGGAAAAAGTGCTCGCCAATGAAGAAGTAACAGTTGAAGAAGGCACTGTGTTAATGGAAGTGATGAAAAACAACTTTGAGGTGGCAGAGAAAGATGGGTTTATTACGGGACTTGAAGGAATTACTGCCAGCGAAGGAGAGCAAAAGGCCTGGATGTTTACCATAAACGGGGAAACTTCAATGGTTGGAGCAAATAAATACGAGGTAAAACAGGGCGACGAAATTGTCTTTGATTTTCAATCCTGGGAATCATGATTCATGAATACGTATAAATTAACGTTAATTGCAATGCTTGCTTCGATGGCAATTGCAGGACGTCTGGTGATGGCGAACATTCCAAATGTACAGCCTGTTACTGCCATTATTATCATTGCAGGCTTCTGGCTAGGGCCGCTGGCAGCAGTCATTATGGCTTTCTTAACAACATTTCTCTCTAATGTTTTTCTAGGGATGGGGTACTGGACTATATGGCAAATTCTATCCTGGTCTATAATCGGACTGGGAGCAGGTTTAATCGGCAAATACTGGGCGAACATTCCAGTATGGATGCTATCAATATATGGGTTTCTAAGCGGAATTGTCTATGGACTAATTATTTCTTTTACAATGAGAGTTGCAGGACAGCCGTTTTGGGCTTATTATTTAGCAGGATTGCCGATGGACTTAAATCATGCCGCAAGCAACGTAATTTTTATCCTTGTGCTCTCCCCGGTGTTAGGAACATTGTTTTCTCGTTATCAAAAGAAACATTCGCTTACAAGTGTATAAGGATATTTAAAGTTGAGCTGCGATTTTAGCAGCTCTTTTTTATATGAACATTTATGGTTTTCATTTTAAATGATCGGTATTATGATAGGTAGGTGTAACTTTTAATGGTACATAAACGACAATATGAATGAACGGGAGGTTCAAGGTGTGAAACCGTTCTTTGATGAATTTTACGATAAATATCATCGAGATTTATTTCAATTTATTTATTATATGGTAAAAAATCGATCAGCCGCTGAAGATTTAACCCAGGAGGTTTATATAAAAGTGCTTCAATCATATCAATCATTTGATGGCAGGAGCAGTGAAAAAACATGGTTATTTTCGATAGCTAGACATGTGACTATTGATTACTTCCGCAAGCAGGGACGTAAAAGAAAAAAGATTATGGACTTTTTTAACTGGGAAGAAAAAGGTGAATCAATAAAGGATGAGGAAGCCTTGCCGGACGAAGTGGCGGAACTGAATGACAGGATGAGAGAAGTTTACGAAGCATTAGATCAGTGTACGGTAGATCAAAAAAGTGTCATTATCTTAAGGTATATACAGGGGATGACGATACAAGAAACCGCAGCCATTTTGCAGTTTTCGGAGAGTAAGGTTAAAACTACTCAGCATAGAGGAATGCTTGCTTTAAAGAAACGATTAGGTGTAAAGGGGGGTAGTGAGCATGAAGCATAATGATAAACAAGATACACGTATAGAAAAAATGCTGCATGAGCTCCCGCAAATTGATGACACAAAAAGTAAAGATGATTATTATCGCCTGATCACCGCTGACTCTAACCAACAGTCTTCAAGGCGCCCAAGATGGCTGTTTCCTGGTATAGCTTCCGTCATTGCAGTGCTCATTCTGGCCGTAGTAGTGCCTTTTTCATATTATTCCATGAAGGAAGGGGCTGTCGATCATCCGCAATCTGCTGAGCATCAAAATTTGAAGCTGGAAAAGTCGGAAGGTTCCAGCAGCGGAAATGATCTTCCTTTAAAAACCAACCAGCAGTCCTCTGATCAAACTGTTCATGAGTTGAAAAGTATGGTGGTTGAAGAAATTTCCAGTAATATGAAGCCTTTGGCAGCTGTTGATCAGAGTGTTCAACATATCGTTCCTCTTACGGTTGTATCTGAAGAGAATGAACGTGAAGGAAGCAATATCAATACAGAACAGCTTGGATTATCAGAAAATATTCTTGAAAATATCACCATTTCAATTGATGAAAACGATGAAAAGGCTCAGGTGACGTTTCCTAATAACTTTTCGGTTAGCGGAAATGCGATGAGCACTTCAATTGTTAACAGTATAAAATGGTCAGTGGAGCCTTACAATGTTGAGAATATTTCCATTCAGACTGAGGACGGCTCACCGGTATCGCTGGGCAGTTATGGAAAAGTATCATCATTGTCGGTTATCGAAGAGGGTAGTTTCATTTTCAAAGTATTTAAGCCTTCTTCAAGTGACAGTTCCTTTTTCGTTCCCATATCGATCAAGAATGAGAGTACGATAAGCACCGCTTTAAAAGAGTTAAAGAAAGATGAGAAGGATCCAGAAGTGGATTCTCCGCTACCACCTGAGGTGACCATTCAATCTGCACATGAAGAAGGCAATGAACTCATCGTCGAACTTAATAATCCTAAGTCTGTTGATAAACAACAAATGCTGACAGCCATAGAATCCATTTTAATGACCGCTCAACATTTCGGTTATGATCGAGTTGAATTCGAAAACACGTCAATCGGCAAGTTAGGTCCATATGAATTGAGTAAAACGGTGGAAACACCGAAGGCGCTGAACCCAGTTCCTGCAGAGGAATAAGTAGAGGTTGGCACTTAAATGACCCGAACTGATTTTTCATTCGGGTTATTTTCTTATTCATCATCTGGATGAGGGGAAGGTGGTCGGGAAATAACTCGCTTTCCACCCCCATTCTTCTATTAAAAATACGGACCTTAATCAGATTCAACGACAGGCGATGGAGCAACATAGAAAGTGATTTATCAGTCTTTTTGTAAAAGAGTCATTATGAATTGACTCATGTAAATACTCATATCTCCTTCATGCGTATATCGATAGTATAATGTTGATGGGCATGATAAAATGATATACATACTAATGAGGAGACGGTGGTATGGATAGAGAACAATTGATACAGCAGGTATCGAAGAAAATCAAATTAATACGTGTTGAGTATAGGTATACTCAGGACCGTATGGCTGCGATCCTAGGAGTATCAAAGAAGACGCTCGTGCAAATTGAAAAGGAAAGAACATTGGCTAGTTGGACAACAGTTGTAGCGGTATGTGCCTTGTTTCTGGAAAGCGATGTCCTGAAAGGCTTGCTGGGAGATGCTCCACTCGAAATCATTGAAACCATTGCTCACAATCAGGTGGATCGTACTGAAAAGAGGATTATAAAGGGTAGAGTGTGGTGGACGACAAGCGAGGAGAGAAAACGATTTAAGCTTCAGCAAAATGTAATTAGTCAGCATTACCGAATTATTGATGAACTTGGAAACCGCTGGTACTCAAGTTTTGATAAAGAAGCAACGCTATTTAGATATAGTCAGCTTACTAAAAATGATTAAAAAAATCCCTTCTTTATTTAAAAGAAGGGAGGTTTTATTCAAACTTGAGAGGGTCGCCTTCAAAAGGCTCATCAGATATTTTAATGGAGTCTGTCGGACAGCCTTCAAATGCATCCTCCATATCTTCTTCGTAAACTTCAGGAACTTCTTCGTTTCCCATATTATCATCCAGCAAGGCGTAAGCTAACCCTTCATCGTCATAGTCAAAGATATCAGGGGCAGCGGCACCACATGCTCCACAAGCAATACATGTATCCTGGTCAACCATTGTAAACTTTGCCAAAAATTAACCTCCTTCAAATGTCACCTCGTGAAGTTATTTCTCAGAGGGGCAAAAGGTTTATCAAAAATTGCTACATAGCCATTGTAAGATGATGATTCGAACTTTTCAATAGATAAGCAGCAGAAGGAGGGTTCACTTGTTTCTATATATTCTTTTAACATGTATAAACCAAATGAAAAGGGAGCGTACAATTTCAGGGATTTTCCACTTATTAAAGGGAAAACGCTCAGCTCAAACTCTGCAGGACGCTCGTGTGTATGGTATTGATGATTTTTTTGGAATATGCCCGAACCTTTCCAAGCCAAAACTTGCGACAACTATCCAAATAGCTGTTGATAATGACTTAATTTTAATAGAAAATGAGCAGTTTGCCTCACTGACAAAAGACGGAGTTGACTACCTTGCCAACTATCAAGGACCGCGTCCAGACTATTTCTCGGGCATGGCAGATGCAGCAAATGTGCAAGTATTCGAAGGCCGGCTTCGATTACTGATTCAAACCGTGACAAATCTGTCAGTGAATAATCGGTCTTTTTTAGCTATTATTGAGCAGCCACCGATTCAACAATGGGTCAAACACCACTATAGTCGAATCAAGGAAGGTATGAAGGAAGTAGAAGAACAATTATATGAAGAATTAGCGAATTTGCTCAGTAAACGGACTGAAGTGGAAGCAGTCCTGTTTACAAGCAGGTTAACAGGGGGAAGGATTATAGGGGAAACGAGAGAACAACTTGCACGTGATCATAACCTATCGGAACAGGAAGTCGATATATTGCTATCACATGTATCCTATTACTTGTACGAACAATGCCGAATTAGCCCATCATGCTACCCGGCAATAGCAACTTGTCTGGAAGGATTGTCTTCTTCTAGTCTTATCACACGTTCTGCAAAAAGAACGTATCAGTTCCTGGAGAAGGGATTTACATTAGAGAGTATTGCAGCAATCCGAAAGTTAAAACTAAGTACTATACAAGATCATGTAATCGAAGCTGCACTAGTGGTTCCAGGTTTCTCGATCCGTCCATTTATCAATGAAGAGCATGAACAGGCTATATTGGCATCAGCCTCTCGTCTGCAAACAAGACGTTTGAAACGGATTTACGAAGCATTTCAAGGTCAATTTTCCTACTTTGAACTTCGATTAGTTTTAGCAGCAGCGAAAAAGGAGCCAATGTCATATGCGTAATCTTGATTTAAAAGAGAAGCTTTATAAGCATTTTGGCTACCGTCAGTTTAGGCAGGGACAAGAGGAGATTATTGGCAAGGTACTTGAAGGCAGAGATGTATTGGGCATCTTACCGACTGGTGTTGGAAAGTCACTCTGTTTCCAGCTGCCTGCTCTACTGTTTTCTGGAAGCACGGTCGTTGTGTCACCGCTTATTTCACTAATGGTTGATCAAGTGAAGCAAATGAAAGCTGCTGGACTCAAGTCGGTTATTGCCTTAAACAGCTTTATGGATTATAAAGAAAAGCGTAAGGTATTAGAAAAGCTGGATCAATATTCTCTGATTTACCTATCCCCTGAAATGCTGCAAAATAAGTCTGTGATGTACCAATTGACAAAACTGCATGTTGACTTATTTGTGATTGACGAAGCCCATTGCATCTCGCAATGGGGTCATGAGTTTAGGACAGACTATTTAAAACTAAGCCATTCGATTAAACAAGTTGGTGACCCTGTAGTTCTGGCTCTAAGTGCCACGGCTACCCCTGAGGTGCAAACGGATATTAAGGAACAGCTAGCCCGGCGAGAGATGGACTCAGTTGTCTATCCAATGGACAAAGTAAATATGAGTTTTGCTGTAGAAGAAACAGCGAGTCATGAAGAAAAATTAGAGAGAATTACTCAAGTATTATCCCAAAATAAATCCCCCACTATGATCTATTTTTCTAGTCGAATGTGGGCCGAACGGATCTCGGAAGAGCTGAAAACGAGAGTGGACCAAAGAATCGCATTTTATCATGGTGGGATGGAGCAAATGGACCGTCTCCTCGTCCAGCAGCAGTTCATGAACGATCAGCTGGACGTGATTTGTTGTACAAGTGCTTTCGGCATGGGGGTTGATAAATCAAACATCCGAAGAGTGATTCACTATCACTTCCCGACAGAACTGGAATCATTTATACAGGAAATCGGCCGAGCTGGGCGAGATGGAAAGCCTTGTGCAAGTTTGATGTTGTACACTCCTGGTGATTATCACTTACCGCAAATGTTTATTGAAAATGAACTGGTAAAACCAGAGGATGTCGAAGGAATTCTTCATTCCATTTATGTCATTGTTAATAGACAAGACTCCATATTGAATGATGAAGAAATGGCTGAGGAGCTTAGGTTATCTGAAACGCAGTGGAATTTTATTAAATATCAACTGGAGCAGGAGAAGTTAATTAATCATCATCCTGTTATTACAGATAAACATGAGTGGACACGAATTGCTGAGAAGATTCGGTGGATTCTTCAAAACAGATGGAAATATAAAAATAGGAAGCTCCAGGAAATGGTAAGTTGGCTTCATCATCCAGATTGTAAAAGGAAAAAGCTTTATTCTCCTTTTCAACCGGAAACGAGAATTCCGGAAGTAGCATGTTGCAGCAACTGTGGTTTTCGTATGGAAGACATGAAGTTAGATTCAGAAGCCTGTTCTGTTAGATTTGCTGACGACTGGAAGTCTCGGTTAGCAAAGATCTTTCATCAAGGAGACTATCATGCAACTGACTAATCAAGCACAATTAATAAAGCAAATGTCAAATCGAGAGATCACAAAACACCTAGTGTACACCCAGCTCATTCTTTTTTTCTTAGCTTTTATCTTAAGCTGGATTTTGTTCGAATCATTTTTTAGCGATTGGATAACCTTGTTCCATTTATCTGTTCATGAGTGGTTATATTATGGGGTTTTACCAGCTTTGTGCGTTCTGCTTGTTGACTTTGTATTGATGGCGTATCTGCCTCAACGTTTTTACGATGATGGGGGCATTAATGAGAAGGTTTTTAAAAGCCAGCCAGTCACAAAGATCATATGGTTAACTTTGCTTATTGCATGTTCAGAAGAATTGCTTTTTCGTGGGGTGATTCAAACAGAATTTGGATACTTAATCGCAAGCTTCATATTTGCGATTATTCATTTTCGCTATTTAACGAAAGTTGTTTTATTCTTTTCTGTTGTTTGTGTTAGTTTCTTAATTGGTTACATGTACGAACTAACTCACAGTTTACCGGTTACGATCACGACGCATTTTATGATCGATTTTATACTAGCATTGGCGATTCGTATTAGGAAATAAGGTAGGAGCATGGGTTTTCATCAAGACTGGCTCACCCATTGGCAGAACTGGGGTTGGTTAAAGTTGTTCAGGAAGAGATAGAGCGGCAAAGAGTAATCTCTGATAAATCCATGGCAGCTGGCAGGAAAATGATGTTTGATGTCGAATATATTTAGTTCAGACGATAAAAACTTAGGGGTGAGTCTATGTTTGTTAAAAGCATTATGAAACCTATACACAAATCATATGTATCTCAAAAAGAAGAAGATCTAAAACAAGTATTGGAACGGTTGAATAAATATGACTTGCATGCAATGCCAGTCATTGAAGATCAGAAATTCATCGGAATGATCTCCAGGGAAATCATCTACCGAGCTTTTTTTGAAAGTGAACAGCAAAAAGAAACATTCTTAAGAGGCTGCGTGGCAGGGGATGTTGCTTTATACAAGGAACTCTCGATAGATGATGAAGAAGTGTTTGAGCGAACTCTTCCTTTATTTAAAGGTTTTCCATTGTTAGCGGTTGTAGATGATCAACAGAACTTTAAAGGTCTAATTACGAGGTTTGATGTCATTGAACAATTTGAAAGTGCATTCGGTGCTAAGAAGAAGGGAATACGAATTGCCTTTACCTCAGAAGAATCGGAGGGCCGAATAGAACGTTTAGGGGATATTATTAAAAGCTATCATGAAAATGTTATTTCACTTGCCACCTTTGATGAAACCGACAAGCTTGCACGCCGGATCGTTTTGAAGGTTGAAAATAGAGACAATATTGAGCAATTCACTAGAAAGCTGGAAAAAACAGGCTTCCGAATACTTAGCGTTAAAGAAGTATAAAAAAAGGTCGCTGTGTGGGAGCACATGGCGGCCTTAATTTTGTCAACATAATGTTTAAATAGAAGGAGTGGTCTATATACGCTATTTTTATGGAGGCTTCCTTATAGTTTTATGGTTTATCTTCAAAATGAACCGCACAGCCAAATCTGACAAAGTAAGAATACACAGCCGCAAAGTTTCTATAAAAGATCCTTATACAATCTTTTATATTTCCGATATCCATAATCGCTTGATAAACGATCAAACCCTTGCTAAGATCAAGGACGTTGATGCTGTCATTATTGGTGGTGATCTGGCTGATCGCCGGGTCACTGGCACGAAGCTTTCCAGAAACGTCAAGCGATTACAAACTTGGGGTGCGCCACTATATTTTATCGCTGGCAACAATGATTACGAGTTCAAATCTGAACACATTATTTCTTTTCTTAGAAAAAAAGGGGTGACTCCGCTTTCTAATGAGTGGGCATATTTAGGGAGAAGCGGACTGACTTTAAGCGGAATTGATCCTTATTTTAGTGAAGCATCCATACCTGCTCTGCTTTCTTCACAGAAGGCAAACATATTGGTTGTCCATGAACCAGTTATTTTAAAGGAATTCCCTGATGATGTTTATGAAATTTATGATCTAATTTTAACAGGTCACACTCATGGTGGTCAGATTAGAATTTTCGGTAAAGGACCTTACTCCCGGGGCCGGTGGGAGGATGGAGTACACACTTCTTTCTTAAATAGTGAAGGATATGGGACATCGTTAGTTCCGCTGAGGCTGGGTACTGCACCGGAAGTTCATTTGATAAGACTTACACCACACTAAATAGGCGAACAAATAATTAGCTATTGCCCTATAGCATAATCATGGATATAATGCTAAAAAAAGTGCCATAATTAAAGCAGGTATCATAAGATATAGATAAAGGTATCCTTTACCGAGGGGGCGATTACATGCGAGTAGAAAGAATGTCCAACGAAAAGTTCAAAATATTTTTGACTTTTGATGATTTAACGGACAGAGGTCTAACCCGTGATGAGTTATGGGAAGACCTGCCGAGGGTACATCGCGTGTTTAGTGATATGATGTATGATGCTGGCATTGAACTCGGTGTAGAGTTAAATGGAGTTCTTCTCGTTCAAGTTTATTTACTACAGGCCCAAGGCATGTTAGTAGTTGTTACAAAATCAGATTCTGATTATATGGAGGAAGATGAAGATTATATCGAAATGAAAGTGACATTAGATGAAAGTAATGAAATGATGTTTTGCTTTGATGAATTTGAGGATGTTATTCAGGCAGGCTTGCAACTGTATCAGTTAGGCGTGTACGGCGGAGATGTTTATTCCTATCACAATCATTACTATATGATGCTGGATGATGAGACTATTGCGCACCTTGATCCCGAGCAGGTGATTGCCTTATTATCTGAGTTTGCCTCCGCTTCAGCTGTTACTTCCCACAGATTGATCGAATATGGAAAGATTGTAATGAAAAATGATGCAATGCAAAATATTTATACCTATTTTTCAAACTGATTTACAAATAGAACGATGCTGTGACTAAGCTTCGTTCTTTTTATTTGTTTTTTTAAATAGAAGCAGTGCAGTGAACATGTTAAGATAGGATGGAAGCGAACATAGTTTTTGGAGAAATGGAGTGTCAGGAATGAAGATTGTGGTTCTATATGGCGGTATTTCTGGTGAACGTGAAGTATCCCTCTCTACAGGTAAAGGAATTATTAAAGCGTTACAAAATAGGGGCCATGATGTTACTGGCATAGACTTCAACCCAGGTAAGTTGGATGAATTATTACAATTAAATGTTGATCTTGTATTTCTAGGTTTACATGGTAAACACGGGGAGGACGGCAAGGTTCAGGGCTTGCTGGATATGCTTGAGATTCCTTACGTGGGATCAGGAGTACTAGCTTCAGCATTAGCAATGGATAAATCTAAATCTAAACAAATATTTGCTAATAATGGAATTCTGACTGCCAAGAGTAAATCTTTTCATCGAGATCATTATAAAGATAAAAGCGAAATTGCTTCCGAAATTAAGTCAGCTTTTTCACTGCCTTTTGTAATTAAACCCAATCAGGAAGGGTCTACGCTCGGGCTATCTATTATTAAAGAAGAAGAACAAATTGAGCCAGCAATTGAAAAAGCCTTACTTTCAGATCCAGTAGTGTTAGTGGAGGATTATATTAGTGGCAGAGAAGTAACTGTACCTGTGGTAGGAAGTCAGGGGACCGAAATGGCACTGCCTATTATAGAGATCATTCCTAAAAACGACTATTATGATTTTGATTCCAAGTACCAGCCGGGAGGAAGCGAACATATTGTACCAGCTGAAATAGAGCAAGCGCTAACAGATAGACTAAAAGCAGAAGCGATTCAAGCACATCAGTTATTGGGTTGTAATGTATATTCCCGCGTTGATTTTATTATTAACGAAGAGCAGGAACCGGTTATTCTTGAAGTGAATACGCTTCCTGGTATGACTCCGACCAGTCTTTTTCCTGATTCAGCCCAAGTTATTGGCTGGAGTTATGATGATCTTATTGAGCAATTTGTCACGCTTTCTTGTGAAAATAAAAGTAAATGAATGAAATCGCTTACAGTCAAGTTGAAATTACGTATGAAATGAGCCATATTTGCTTTGCATAATAGTGCGTAAGGTGTATACTATTGACTGAAAGATGACCGTAAAGTGAATGGTTTGATATAGGAGGTAAATGCATGGTAGCCGAGAACGATCAATTTGATGTATTAAATTCCACTCAGACAGTGGTAAAAAAAGCACTTGATAAACTAGGGTATCCAAATGAAGTCTATGATCTTTTAAAAGAACCTGTTCGCATGATGGCAGTCCGAATTCCTGTGCGGATGGATGATGATTCGATAAAGATTTTTACTGGTTATCGAGCCCAGCATAATGACGCTGTCGGGCCAACTAAGGGCGGGGTTCGCTTTCATCCGAATGTCACAGAGAAAGAAGTAAAAGCACTATCAATTTGGATGAGTTTAAAAGCAGGAATTGTTGATTTACCTTATGGCGGTGGTAAAGGAGGAATTGTCTGTGATCCACGAGAAATGTCTTTCAGGGAACTCGAAGGAATCAGTCGGGGATATGTGCGGGCTATCAGTCAAATCGTTGGACCGACTAAAGATATACCTGCACCAGACGTATTTACAAATTCGCAAATTATGGCTTGGATGATGGACGAATACAGCCGAATTGACGAATTTAACAATCCTGGATTTATTACAGGGAAACCAATCGTGTTAGGTGGATCACACGGCAGGGAAACGGCAACTGCCAAAGGGGTTACCATTTGTATTGAAGAAGCAGCAAAGAAAAAAGGAATCGATGTAGAAGGCGCGCGAGTTGTAGTGCAGGGCTTCGGAAATGCCGGTAGTTTTCTTGCTAAGTTCATGCATGACAAAGGAGCTAAAGTCATTGGTATTTCTGATGCCTACGGTGGATTGCATGATCCGGATGGATTAGATATTGATTACTTACTTGATCGTCGTGATAGTTTCGGGACCGTTACCAATTTGTTTAAAAACACCATCACTAATGAAGAATTACTTGAACTTGATTGTGATATCCTCGTTCCGGCAGCGATTGAGAATCAGATTACAGAGAAAAATGCCAATAGCATAAAAGCAACAATCGTTGTTGAAGCTGCCAATGGACCAACGACACTTGAAGCAACTAAAATACTTTCTGATAGAGGCATACTTCTCGTTCCAGATGTCCTTGCATCAGCAGGCGGAGTTACGGTTTCCTATTTTGAATGGGTTCAAAATAACCAGGGCTACTATTGGACGGAAGAAGAAGTAGAAGAAAAGCTTCATAAAGTAATCATTAAGGGCTTTGATAATGTTTTTCGAACCGCAGAAAACCGCAGGGTGGACATGAGACTTGCCGCCTACATGGTTGGCGTACGTAAAATGGCTGAGGCTTCTAGGTTCCGTGGATGGATATAAGTTGATTCCATTTGTTAAATCTCCTATCATTCATATGGTAGGAGATTTTCATTTGCAGGCAAGGAAAGAGGAGTGACAAGTGTGTTACAAGAAAAGGTAATTATTATCGGGGCTGGACCCTGTGGAATGAGCGCAGCCATAGAACTAAAAAAACAGGGGATTGACCCGTTACTGATTGAAAAGGAAAATGTAGTCAATTCCATATATCACTACCCTACCCATCAAACATTTTTTAGTTCGAGTGAAAAGCTTGAAATTGGCGAGATTCCATTCATTACGGAACGTCAAAAACCTGTACGGAACGAAGCTCTTTCCTATTACAGAGCAGTAGCAGAGCGTAAACAATTACGTATAAATTCATTTGAAAAAGTAACATCAGTTCAGAAGACAGGGAAAGGTTTTCAACTTTGTACAGCTAAAAATACTGGGGAAACAGTAGAATACTTCGCTGAATACGTTATTGTGGCTACAGGGTATTACGATCAGCCAAATTATATGAATGTAAAGGGAGAAGAGCTTGACAAAGTCAAGCATTACTTCAAAGAGGCCCATCCTTATTACGATAAAGACGTCGCCATCATAGGCGGGAAGAACTCTGCTGCAGATGCGGCTCTTGAGCTAGTAAAGGCAGGAGCAAAGGTGTCGGTGCTTTATCGTGGGGAAGATTATTCAAAAAGTATTAAGCCATGGATTCTTCCTCAATTTGAGGCACTTGTCCGAAAAGGAATTGTTCACATGGAATTCTGTGCAAATGTCTTAGAGATTAACAACAAAGAAGTCAAATATGAATGTCATGGGACAGAGAAATGCATCAAGAATGACTTTGTCTTTGCTATGACTGGGTATCGTCCAGATAATGACTTCCTAACAAGCATGGGAGTAGCGATCAATGAAGGATCAGGACGCCCATCATTCAATGAACATACAATGGAGACGAATGTACCTGGTATTTATATAGCAGGCGTGATAGCAGCAGGTTTCAATAATAATAAAATATTCATCGAGAATGGACGTTTTCATGGCGGTCAGATCGCACAAAATATCACTCAAAAATAAAAACAGGGTCGTGGATATATTCCATGACCCTGTTTTTATTGTAAATCATGCTATTCACTGGTTTTTAATAACTGAACATCGGGGATAATTCGATTGGGTTGTTTGTCATTTCCAATGCCACCATCAGCTTGATTCTGGCTTTCGGTCCAGTAAGGCCATTTGCAAAGATAACTCCCATTTCCCTAAGTTGTCTCCCGCCGCCTTCATAGCTATAAGTGTCCTGAACGATACCTTGATAGCATCTAGAGACAAGGACAATAGGAATTCCTGCCTGTATTGTTTCCTTAATAGCCTCGACTGTTTCCGGAGGCAGATTTCCTTGTCCTAATGCTTCAATGACCATTCCATCAATGCCACCTGTTCGTGCCGCGTCAATTAATATCCCATCCATGCCAGCATAAGCTTTAATCAAGGAGACCTTTTTGCTTATTTGCTGAATGGGATAAGAGTCATGACTGGTTGTTTTATGATGAAAAAAAACATCCCGCTTTGTAGTAATACCGATAGGCCCATATTGAGGACTTTGAAAAGTTGCCACGTTACTCGTAGATGTTTTTGTTACATTACGTGCAGTATGGATTTCATCGTTCATGACAACTAATACACCTTTGTCCTGGGCCTCATCACAACTCGCAACGCGGATAGCCGTTAATAAATTATAAAGCCCGTCTGAACCAATTTCATTACTGGAACGCATCGCCCCTGTCACAATGATTGGTTTTTTTGTTTGCAAAAACAAATCAAGAAAATAGGCGGTTTCTTCTAAAGTGTCGGTCCCGTGTGTAATCACAATTCCATCAAACCTATCTTTTGCCAGTTTCTCATGAATAAACCGGCCAAGCATTAACATGTGATCTGGACGAATGTGGGGAGATGGAAGATGAAACAAGAATTCATCTTCAATAATTGTTGTTCCCGACAAAAAAGAAGAAATCTCTTCTAAAGGATGATTACCATCCGTATTAACTTCACCTGTTTCTTTATTTTCTTTCATCGAAATTGTTCCACCTGTATGAATGATTAAAATCCGTTTCATACGTTATCACCTGCCTACTCGTTTCTTATTCCTTTTCCTACTTCTTCATGATACGATGAATTAAGTGGGAAAGAAAGAGAGGGCGGATGGATTATGGCCATACTTACCGTGGCGATTGCTCCGGCTATTGCACTTATGACCTTTATTTATTTAAGCAAGCGGATAGAACTTGAGCCCTTGCCTCTAATTATACGTATGTTTATATTTGGTGCACTCCTTGTATTTCCGCTGCTGTTTATTCAATATGCTTTCGAAAGTGAAGGCTTATTTCAAACACCACTATTAAAATCACTCTTCTTAGCCGGGCTGTTAGAAGAATTTTTTAAATGGTTTGTTTTTATGTTCGTTATTTTTTATCATACTTCATTTGACCATCATTATGATGGAATTATTTATGGCGTCGCGATTAGTCTAGGATTTGCTACGCTGGAAAATATTATTTATTTATTTGCAAATGGGATTGAATTTGCTTTCTTCCGTGCTTTATTCCCCGTTTCTTCCCATGCACTGTTTGGTGTGTTGATGGGGTACTATATGGGAAAGGCAAAGTTTTCGTCCGAACACCGTAAGTTACATATCTTTTTAGCTTTTCTCATTCCCTTTTTACTGCATAGTTTCTATGGTTACTTCGTTGTTTCAAATGAATGGCTTTACTATGTAATTCCTTTCATGATTATCCTCTGGTTAATTGGTGTGCAAAAAATCAAAATAGCAAACAAGCATCATGAGCAGCTTATTCATCCGTATAAAAATGAGTAGTCTCCTTTTTCATTAAAGGGGGCTTTTTTATTTACCATCAACCTATCTTACAGGAATAGCTTTCACATGTATAAAGTAGCAACTTTGATAAAAACTAACGCTACAAATATATGTAATGGTCAGGGGTGGAAGCAAGATGATTTGGAAGAATACATTGTTGTTTTGTTTAATGTTTGTATTATTCATTCAACCATTTACTGAGTTGAATCATATTAAACCAGTTCATGCCTTTTCCAATCAAGTCATTCAACACGGTGCTGTGGGCGATGATGTGATTGAATTGCAGGCTCGTTTGCAATATCTGGGGTTTTACAATGGAGAGATTGACGGAGTGTTTGGGTGGGGAACGTATTGGGCTCTTCGCAACTTTCAATACGAATTTGGAATGAAAGTGGATGGCCTGGCTGGTCCTAAGGTCAAAGAAAAATTAGTAGAAGCCAGTGAATATGATAAAGGGTATGTTAAGAAGCAAATCCGTCAAGGTAACGACTTCACACATTATGGAGGTGTACCTAATAAACAACAGACAGAACAGCCTTCGCAAGAACAACAGTCACAACAGCAACAACAACAGCCGGCATCTCCTCCGCAGGAACCAACCGCGGTTAATGTTCCAAGTGGTTATTCACAGAACGATATCCAGCTGATGGCAAATGCTGTTCACGGTGAAGCGCGAGGTGAACCATATGTCGGACAAGTGGCTGTTGCAGCAGTGATCTTAAATCGAGTGGAAAGTGCATCGTTTCCCAACTCGATTTCAGGAGTAATTTTTGAACCGCGTGCTTTCACAGCTGTTAGTGACGGTCAAATTTGGTTAACGCCGGATGAAACATCAAAACGTGCTGTCCTGGATGCCATAAATGGCTGGGATCCTTCAGGCGGGGCTTTGTATTATTTTAACCCGAATACAGCTACATCCGATTGGATATGGTCACGACCGCAGATTAAGCGAATTGGAAAACATATATTCTGTATGTAAATAGGAGGTGGGAATATGTTTCGCTGGATTACAATAACTGTGTTAGCAATCACGATAATCGGTCTCGGAGTTTTTGGATACAAAGAACATCAAGAGAAAAATGCCGTACTTTTACAGGCAGAGAACAATTATCAACGAGCCTTTCATGAGCTTACCTATGACATGGATTTGCTGCATGACAAAATAGGTGCTACGTTGGCTATGAATACGAGAGCTCAAATTTCCCCGCAATTGGCAGAGATTTGGAGGCTTACATCTGAAGCTAAATCAAATGTAGGGCAGCTCCCTTTAACATTGCTTCCCTTTAATAAGACTGAAGAGTTTTTAGCTAATATAGGAGATTTTTCGTACAATACGGCTGTAAGGGATTTAGAAAAAAAACCTCTTACGGATGAAGAACTAAAGGGTCTTGAAGCTCTTTATAAACAATCAGGTGAAATTAAAAAAGAACTCCGACAGGTTCAAAGTATGGTATTGAGCGAGAATCTGCGCTGGATGGATGTACAGCTGGCTTTAGCAACAAGTGATGAAAATGGTGATAATACGATAATCAATGGGTTTAAAACTGTTGAGAAATCTATGGAAGGGTATCACGAAACCAATATGCAAACCGGTATTGTTTCAACTGGTTCAGAAAAGGAATTAAATAAAATTAAAGGTGAAAAGATTAACAAGGAACAAGCCAGAGATATTGCAACTAAATGGTTGAAAGGTGTAAACAAGTCGGATTTAACGCTAACCAGTAGTGGTAAAGGCGCAAATATCGATACGTTTACAGCTTCTTACCAAAAAGGTGATACAAATGGCTACATTGATATAACGAAAAAAGGCGGTCATCCATTAACAGTTATGATCAGCCGGAAGGTAAAAGAGCCTAAGATCAGCCTGTATAAAGGATCTGAGAAAGCCAAGTCGTATTTAAAACGGATTAACTTAACTGACGTAGAATTGGTTGAAAGTAATCAGTATGAGCATGTGGGTGTCTATCGATTTGTCTACAGCAAAGACGGTATTCGTCATTACCCTGACTCTGTTAGGGTAAAAGTAGCACTCGATAACGGAGATTTGCTTGGACTCACAGCTATCGATTATTATAGCCACCACGATGATGACGCATTAAAAGAACCAGCGATTTCCGAAGAGGAAGCACGAGAAAAAGTAAATCCAAATCTGGAAATTCGTGAACAACACTTATCCGTGATCGAAAATGAAGCGGAAGAACAAGTGCTTTGTTATGAGTTTATGACAACTATGGATAACGAAACCTATCGGATTTTTATTAACGCATGGGATGGAACTGAGGAGAAAGTAGAAATTCTCCATTCCGTTGAACCTAAATTTAAAACTTCTCTTTAAGAAGAGGGCTGCACAAAAATGAAATGTACCCCAAATTTTTGATACGTACGGAAGTTTGGGGCATTTCATGAAGCAGCTCTCTATTTTTATATTTAGTTTTGATAAGGTTCTTATGAAATATATGAAATCATTAACTAATTCTTTTATCCCCTGTTATCTTCCTTTTTGAAGGAAGTTTTGCGATAATATATGTAATACTAAAGTCACGCTGAGGAGAGGGATGGGTATTATGAAAGTGGGGACCCCCATCACATTGGAATTGTATAAACGAAGTCAAAACGAACCGGAAAGGTACAAGTGTAAACTTGTTGATAAAGAAAAAAATTTTATTTATATTGATTATCCTGTAAAAATGGACTCCGGGAAAACCGGGTTCTTCTTTGAGGGAACTGAATTTTACGCTAGCTTCGTGGGGGAAGACAGCTCGGTTTACCGGTTTGAAACGGAAGTAGTGGCAAGAAAGCTTGTAAATATACCTGTGCTCGTATTGACGTCCCCTGATATTGACCACCTTGAACGAATCCAGAGAAGAAAATACGTAAGAGTAGATGCATCCGTTGATACGGCCATCCAAACAGGGGATAAGCCGATGAACAGTTTCACTACCGTTACTCAGGATATCAGTGGAGGCGGGGCTGCTATCATACCTTCGGGGCGCCATAGTCTTTTACCAGGTCAGGTCCTTAACGTTACCTTGGTCTTAGCCATGAGTTCCGGGCAGTACCGATATATTGAAACGAAGGGAAAGGTTATAAGAGTCGGGGCATCTAAGGGCAGGCAGAACAGTGTTTCGATTGAGTTTATAAACATTTCTGAAAAGCATCGCCAAGCAATTATTCAGTATTGTTATGAGCAGCAGATGTATATGAAAAGACGAACGGTAAATTAGTCACATTATAATGGAATTCCGTGTAGTTTTTTGTTATTCTTTAAAGGAATAAATAAAGTGATTTACGTATATAGCAAGCAATTAATACGTTAGATACAAGCGCGCTTTCTTCTAAGTAGGTGCGCTTTCGTATGTGGCACTGAGAAGATGGAGGAAAAATTTTATGAAATCTGATTTACCTTTAGCAATAGCAATTGATGGGCCGGCAGCAGCAGGAAAAAGTACTGTAGCGAAACGAGTGGCGCATCAATTATCGTACATTTACATAGATACAGGAGCGATGTATCGTTCGTTAACACTTAAGGCAATACGACTAGAAGCAGACCTTGAAGAAGAAATTGAGTTGGCTGATTTATTAAAAACTACAGATATAGAGCTCATTCAAAAGCGTGACGGCCAACATGTGATGATGGACGGTCAGGATGTTTCCCTCGATATTCGGACAAACGAAGTAACTAGTCAGGTTTCTATCGTCGCCAAACATCGTGAAGTTCGTGAAGAAATGGTGAAGAGACAACAAGAACTAGTAGAGGAGCGCGGAGTGGTAATGGACGGCCGCGATATCGGAACACATGTAATTCCAGATGCAGAGGTGAAGATATTTATGGTTGCTTCTGTAGAGGAAAGGGCTGAACGCCGTCATAAAGAAAACCTTGAGAAAGGTTTTACTTCTGATTTGGAACAGTTAAAAATGGAGATTAGAAAACGTGATGAAATTGATTCAAAACGAGAGACAGCTCCATTAGTGAAAGCAGAGGATGCGATTGAAGTTGATACGACTTCGCTGACAATCGACGAGGTTGTCAGCCAAATCGTTATGATTGTAAAGAAAAAGCAAATCAGGGAGGGATAAAGTGTGAATTTGTATAAATTAGGGAAATTAGTCTGTAGTCTCGTTTTCTTTCCTTTGTATCGAATCAAAGTAGTCGGCAAAAAAAATATACCTAAGGATGGGCCTGTAATCATTTGTTCGAATCATATTTCTAACTTTGATCCTCCTGTTGTTGGGATTACAAACAGTCGTAATGTTTATTTTTTAGCAAAAGAAGAACTATTTAAAAACCGTTTTCTCGAAAAACTGCTAAAAAGCGTAAATGCTTTTCCGATCAAACGCGGAATGCGCGACCGAAATGCTCTAAGAAAAGGTCTGGAGATTCTAAAAGATAACCATACCCTTGGTCTGTTTCCAGAAGGATCCAGACAGAGTAATGGTGTAGTAGGAGAAGGGCTGGCAGGAGCGGGTTTCTTTGCGCTAAGATCTAATGCTGAAATTGTTCCTTGTGCCATCATTGGACCTTATCAGAAATTCAAACCGCTTAAAGTGGTGTACGGGAAACCGATTGATATGACTGAATATCGTGAGCAAAAAGCATCTGCTAAAGTCGTTACAGATCGAATAATGGAAGAAATCAGACAATTGCATGAATTTCATCGTAAAAAAGCATAATCACTTGACAAACTGCTCCAAATATTAGAAGTTAGACAAAAGGGCATTTCTGTATTTTGGTTGTGTCGGAAATTGAAGGAGGTAGCTTGGTATGGATGAAATGAACCATGAAGTATCAGGAATGAAAGAATTTTCTGCAGGGGATATCGTGACTGGTAAGGTCGTGAAGATTGAAGAAAAACAAGTCCTTGTAGATGTTGGATATAAAGTGGAAGGAATTGTTCCCATCAGTGAATTATCCAGCTTGCATGTAGAAAAGGCTTCCGACGTAGTACACGAAGGAGACGAGTTAACTCTGCAGGTTAAAAAAGTAGAAGATGATGAAATCGTTCTATCAAAAAGAGCGGTAGATGCAGATCAGGCTTGGCAGGAACTTGAAGCTAAGTTTGAAAGCGGAGAAATCTTCGAAGCAGAAGTGAAAGACGTCGTTAAAGGTGGACTAGTCGTGGATATTGGTCTCCGTGGCTTCATCCCAGCTTCCTTAGTAGAGACGTATTACGTGGAAGATTTCGAAGATTATAAAGGAAGAAATCTTAGTTTGAAAGTGGTTGAACTTGACCGCGAACAAAATCGTGTCATTCTTTCTCACCGTGCTGTAGTTGAAGCAGAAGAGTCTTCCAGAAAACAGGAAGTACTGCAGTCCCTTGAGGAAGGACAAGTTATCGAAGGAACGGTTCAAAGACTGACGGATTTTGGTGCCTTTGTCAATCTGGGAGGTATTGATGGACTTGTGCATATCTCTCAACTTTCCCATGAACATGTGGAGAAATCTTCAGATGTTGTCGAAGAAGGGCAAACTGTCAATGTAAAGGTTCTTTCGGTAGATCGAGATAATGAAAGGATTTCACTATCTTTAAAAGCTACACAGCCTGGTCCTTGGCATGACATTGAGGAGCGTGTCAATCAGGGAGAAGTGCTCGAAGGAACTGTAAGAAGACTTGTTAGCTTCGGAGCATTTGTTGAGGTGCTTCCAGGGGTAGAAGGTTTAGTGCATATTTCTCAAATTTCTAACCGCCATATTGGTACACCTGGGGAAGTTCTTGAAGAAGGACAGACTGTAAAAGTTAAAGTACTTGATGTGGACGGCGGTGCTAAACGCCTTTCATTAAGTATGAAAGAACTTGAACGAGACCAAAGCCGCGAAGAGATTAAACAATATCAGAAAGAAGAAGACAGTTCAGGCTTCTCTCTTAGCGATATGATCGGTGATCAATTAGACAAATATAAAAAATAGTGGATGGTGATTGATATGTCAAGATCACAAAGAAAACTTGACCATATACGTCACGCACTCAGTCATAAAAGAGATGCATATAATCATTTTGATGATATTGAATTAATTCATCAAAGCCTGACCGATTTACATTGGGAGCATCTCGATTTAAGTACGAAAGTAGGGGAACTTAACTTAAGTTCCCCTCTTTTTATTAACGCGATGACGGGTGGAGGCGGAAAGAAAACGATAGAGATTAACCAAAGCCTGGCACGGGTCTCAGCTCAAACAGGCATCGGCATGGCGGTTGGTTCTCAAATGGCTGCGATTAAAGATAAAATAGAACGACCGAGCTTTGAAATCGTACGAAAAGAGAATCCTAATGGGGTAATTTTAGCAAATGTAGGCAGTGAGGCATCAGTAGAACAAGCATTAGATGCAGTGGATATGATTAAGGCTGACGCATTACAAATTCACGTGAATACATTACAGGAATTAATTATGCCGGAAGGTGATCGTGATTTTACGAAACGTTCAATAAATATTGAAAAAATTGTTCGTTCCCTTCAAATTCCTGTGATTATAAAAGAAGTAGGCTATGGGATGAGCAAGGAAACAGTTGAGCATCTTAGCTCATTAGGGGTTACATATATAGATGTTGGAGGAAGAGGAGGGACAAACTTCTCACGCGTTGAAAACATGCGGCGTGAGAAGCCTTTGAGTTCGTTTGAGAATTGGGGAATTCCTACTCCCATATCGTTAATAGAGGCCACCTCTACTTCTAAGGACCTTCACATATTGGCTTCTGGTGGAATTCGCAATGGGCTGGACGGTGCTAAAGCCTTAGTCCTCGGAGCGAATGCGTTTGGAATGGCTGGTTCTTTACTTCGTACTCTTATTGAGCAAGGTGAACAAGCTGTCGTTTCAGATATTCGTTTTATAACGAGAGAGTTAAAAATGGCCATGATGCTGTTAGGGGCTTCAGAAATTAGCAGTTTACGAGGTAAGCCTCACGTGACAACAGGAAAAGCGAAAGATTGGTTAGAGCAGAGAAGCCCAAAACTTAAGGGGTGATTTACGTTTACTGATGAAGATTTGCCGCCATACTAGGGATATAGGAGGAGAGGGATATGGCGGTTGCTTACTACTGGTATGCATGGTTTTTAATGATCCTTGCATACTTTTTTCTAAATCGAAACTCCATAAAGCGAGATGTACTTATGGTGTTCATTGCGTTTCAAATGATCAGTTTTTCTCATCTGAATAATAATCATGATGTCTCCACCTATACCTTACTAGGGGTGCTTTCTCTGTTTGGACTTATATTCTGGATTGAACAAAAGAAATTTTGGTATCATGCTTTACCCTTTTCATTTAGTCTATTATGTGCTGGAGTTCAGCTGTTTTTCTTAGTTAATCCTGTATGGTCGCTTTTCCCAGCTATACAGTGGCTGCTTGTCGGGGTTATTTATATTGTTCATAAGCTGGGGTTCCCTTTCTATAGCCAGGTAGGTTTGTGGGTATTAGTGAATACCTTAGGAACCTTATGGTCTACTTTAGTTTTGACTTACTATCAGACCTCTGACTATATGAATTTAATTGAAATGAATCTATTAATAGGAAAAGGGATTATATTGCTATTTCTCTTACAGGGGATCTACCAAATCAAACGATCATTAGTAAAACTAAAACGTCAACAGCGTAATAAACGCAGAATTTATGCATAAACAACCGTTCATCCTCAGTGCAAATGGTAAGAAAGCAATTGTATATTTATTAAGAATTTGCTACTATAATAAAGTTAGATGTTGTCTGCTGTTCTTATGGCTGGAAGCTAAAAGGGCTTCTCCATTAAAGAGCAGTATTTTTTTGTAAGAAATAAGTCATATTAAAATTAACTTGGATGAAAGAAAGGATGATCCTTTCATGAGAAAATCAGTTATCGCAATTGTCGGACGACCTAATGTCGGGAAATCAACTATTTTTAATCGACTGGTGGGAGACCGAATTTCAATTGTAGAAGATACGCCGGGTGTTACCCGTGATCGGATATATGCTGAGGCTGAATGGTTAACTACAAACTTTAATCTTATTGATACAGGTGGAATTGAACTAGGAGATGAGCCTCTGCTTGTACAGATGAGGGCTCAGGCTCAAGTTGCTATTGATGAGGCTGATGTTATTATTTTTATGGTTAATGGCAGAGATGGCATTACTGGCGCTGATGAAGAAGTAGCCAAACTTTTATTTAAATCTAATAAACCAGTTGTGCTGGCGGTAAATAAGGTTGATAATCCTGAAATGCGGGAAAATATTTATGAATTCTATTCTTTAGGGTTTGGAGAGCCATTTCCGATCTCGGGTACCCATGGATTAGGTTTAGGTGATCTGCTGGATGCGGCGGTTAAACACTTCCCTGAACTCAATCAAACAGAAGAAGATGAGGACATTATCCGATTTAGTGTAATCGGCAGGCCGAATGTAGGCAAGTCCTCTTTAGTGAATTCTTTGCTAGGTCAAGATCGTGTTATCGTAAGTAAGATAGCAGGAACGACTCGAGATGCGATTGACACACCATTTACGAAAGACGGAAAAGACTTCGTGATCATTGATACAGCGGGAATGCGTAAACGGGGTAAAATTTATGAGGCTACTGAAAAATACAGTATAATTCGTGCGTTAAAAGCAATTGAAAGATCAGATGTGGTTTTATCATTGATTGATGCAGAGGCAGGCATCCAGGAGCAGGATAAAAAAATTGCCGGCTATGCTCACGAAGCTGGTAAAGCAGTGGTAATTGTTGTGAATAAATGGGATACCGTTGAAACAGACGAAAAAACGATGAAAGAATTTGAAGATGATATCCGTTCAAACTTTAGATTTCTGGATTATGCTCAAATTGTATTTCTTTCCGCTAAAACCAAAAAGCGGACACATACTTTATTACCTAGAGTACTTGAAGCAAGCGAAAATCATGCTAAACGGGTTCAATCCAGTATTTTAAATGAAGTCATTATGGATGCACTGGCCATGAATCCGACCCCATCGATCAAGGGACAAAAACTTAAAATTTTCTATGCTACACAGGTAGCTGTAAAACCGCCGAGTTTTGTGGTATTTGTAAATGATCCGGAATTGATGCACTTCACCTATGAACGATTTCTTGAAAATCGAATTCGTGAAGCATTTGGATTCGAAGGAACACCTATAAAGATTTTTGCTAGAAGGAGAAGTTAAATAATTTCGGGAGGAGAATGTAATCATGGAAAAGGTTGCTGTATTAGGAGCAGGAAGCTGGGGAACAGCGCTGGCCCTCGTGTTAGCAGATAATGGCCATGAGGTTCATCTTTGGACACATCGCGAGGATCATGCTGATGAAATTAACAGGACTCATAGAAATGAACGATATTTAAAGGATATCACGATTCCAGAGAATATTACTGCATATTCGGATCTAGCTGCGGTGACGTCTGATGCAAAACACATTATTCTTGTTGTACCAACGAAAGCAATGCGTGAAGTGTGTCAACAGCTTATTCCTCATCTATCCCAAAAAGTAACGATTACCCACGCATCGAAAGGAATAGAACCGGAGACGTATAAGCGTGTGTCTGAAGTTATATCAGAAGAAATTCCAGCAGAGTTGTATCATGATATTGTTGTCCTTTCTGGTCCAAGCCATGCAGAGGAAGTAAGTTTAAAACACCCGACTACAGTAACGGTTTCTGCTAAAGACTTGAACATTGCTTCCACAGTGCAGGATTTATTTATTAATGAACAGTTCAGAGTTTACACGTCACCGGATTTGGTCGGTGTTGAGCTCGGCGGAGCGTTAAAGAATATCATTGCACTGGGTGCCGGTATTTCTGATGGTCTCGGATTTGGAGATAATGCTAAAGCAGCTTTAATTACGAGGGGCCTAGCCGAAATTGCAAGACTAGGAACCTCTATGGGTGCAAATCCTCTAACTTTCTCAGGACTGACAGGAATTGGCGATTTGATCGTAACGTGTACAAGTTCTCACAGTCGAAATTGGCGAGCTGGTTATAAACTTGGCCAGGGAGCCAATCTGGATCAAGTACTTGAGGATATGGGCATGGTTGTAGAAGGAGTTCGCACAACGAAAGCAGCTTTTCAGCTTTCCAAAACACAGAATGTAGATATGCCGATAACAACTGGGATTTACAGTGTCTTATTTGAAGAAGCTGATCCCAAAGATGTCGTGACTCAGCTAATGACTCGAATTCGACGTCGTGAAATGGAGGACTTAACAAATATTCTAGATGATCAAATGAATAACTAACACATCGCTCTTCTCGTGCATATACTACCAAGAAACAATTGCACGAGGAGGTCAAAATAATGAGCGGTTTTCAGAAGAATATCTTTGATCATTTGCAAAAGAAAGCAAACATCAACCCCGATGATGTTTATAAAGTGGCGGACTCTGTAAAGCATGCTGACTTTACTGATGAAAAAACAGTCCGCCAATTAGTCAAGCAGTTATCATCTATTGCTGGTAAGCCTGTTTCAAAACAAAAAGAAGACAAAATTGTGGAGGCAATTGTTAAGCAAAATATGCCTCTGGATATGAATACGCTTAGTAAATTTTTAAAAGGATAGTAATATGTAGGCGCTTTTAGGAGGCGGTCCCTTGCTAAGACGCATACAATAACCCGTAGCTTTTATTATGAAAGAGCTAAATGGGGAATTATTTAGTCGTGCCGGAGCTTTTAAAAGCTCCGGATTTTTTTTGTCTACGCTCGATGGATAACCTATGATATAATACCTCAGAGTGCTTATGAGTATAGGAGGAAATAGCATGTCTTTATCCATGTTAAAGATGTACATATCGTTCGCTGGAATACTTTCTTTATTTATTGCAATAGGACTGATTTACATAAGTCGCTACAAGTCTAAAGGGCTGTTTTCTATAATTACTGGAATTTTCGCCTACTTATTTATGATTTTTGGCGGAATTGTAATTATGTATATTGTATTTAGTGGTCCAACGACATAATGGTAATAAGGAGGTCAACCATATGAATATTTTAAAGTTGATGATAATACCTCTAATCGCTTTTTTATTAACAGGCTGTTTATATCCAGATTCAAAGCTAGAGAAGAATCAGATGCCCAATCAGGCGCAATTAAATGCGATTCAAAAAGCTGTTGACCAGTACAAAAAGCAGGAATCAGGATTGTTGCCGATTAAAACTAAAGACCAGGATACTCCTATCTTCTTAAAGTATCCGATAGACTTTAGCAAACTTCAGCAAAAAGGCCTGATCGGTGAGGCACCTGGAACCGCATTTATCAATGGAGGTAACTATGAATACACATTGATCACTCCTGAAGAGAATCCAACAGTGAAATTGGTTGATTTGCGAACATCAGAAGCTATTCGTTCATTGAAAACAAAGGTTCGGTTTTATCAGCAAGAACATAAATACCCGCCCTTTAAGGAACAGATTGCAAAGGGAGTCTATAGCTTGGATTATGAAGCATTGGGGCTTGACGAACCGCCTGCCGTAGATAGCCCTTATTCTCAACAGATGCTGCCGATTTACATTAATGAGCGTGGAAAACTCTTCATTGATTATAGAAAAGATTTGTATGAATATATACGTAATAAAGATCACAACTATACTACAGGGGACGACATCCGATATTTACTTACAGATTATGCCCCATTTGCTCCGGCCTATTCTGAACCATATACCATAAAAAATGGCGAGCCTATCTTTATGTCTCAACTTCCATCATAATTTTCTTAAAGAGGCTGGGACATATATAAAGCAATGATGCCAAAAATCGAACAATAAAATTGAATAGTATAAACGCGGATAATTAGCGTAGTCAAAATGCGGAGACTCCTGCGGGACTAAAGTACATGGTGAGATCCCGTAAGGCGACAGCCTGAGGAAGATCGTCTTTTAGAGGATGTTCGGTTAAAAACGGGGAAAGAGGAAGTTCGGCTAAAATCGAAACGTCCTGTTTCAACGCCGAACTACCCCACATCGTGTGGGGCATGTGCCAACACCGAACGACCCCACTACGCGCGAGGGCCGCGGAAAGCGAAGTGTTTTGACGCAGCGATGGTAGAAAGTCCTTTCTTGACACACAAATAACCCGAACTAATTTTGATAAAATAGTTCGGGTTACTTTATGTTTAATTCAAATTCGTCCCAGCTTCTTTTATATGACTGCGAGATTCGTTTCATGGAAAAGTGAATTTGTTTATCACAAGCTTAATCAATTGTGCATGATTCGCCCCTCCATCTAATAAATATAGATAACTTCTAAAATATCTGGCATAATCCGATAGCAACCAGTCATAGAATGAGAGTGTCCAGGCTTGTATGAGGTGAAATATTATCTGGGAGGGGATCCTTTGGAGAAGGTAGATATCTTTAGCGATATTTCCAAACGGACGAATGGAGATATTTATTTAGGGGTAGTCGGTGCTGTACGCACAGGAAAATCGACGTTTATAAAAAAATTCATGGAACTTGTAGTCATCCCAAATATGGAAGAAGAATCGGAAAGAGAGCGAGCTCTGGATGAACTTCCTCAGAGTGCGGCCGGTAAAACAATTATGACAACAGAGCCTAAATTTGTACCTAATCAGGCTGCCACAATTAATATCGATGAACACTTAGACATTCGAGTAAGAATGGTAGACTGTGTGGGCTATGCGGTAGATGGAGCAGTTGGCTATGAGGATGAACATGGACCTAGAATGGTTCATACACCATGGTACGAAGAGGCTATACCTTTTCATGAAGCAGCAGAAATTGGTACACATAAAGTAATTCAGGAGCACTCTACGATCGGAGTGGCTGTCACAACGGATGGAACAATCGGGGAAATTGCCCGTGAAGATTACATCGCCTCAGAGGAAAAGATCGTTGAGGAGCTTCGTGAAGTTGGTAAGCCGTTTATTATGGTCGTAAACTCGGCACAGCCTCATCATGAAAGCACAGAAAGACTCAGACAGGAACTGGCTGAGAAATATGACATCCCAGTACTCGCCTTATCTGTGGAAAGCATGCGTGAGCAGGATGTGCAGAACGTACTTCGTGAAGCCTTGTTTGAATTCCCTGTTCTAGAGGTGAACGTCAATTTACCTAGCTGGGTGATGGTACTTGATTCCAGACACTGGCTTCGGAATAATTTACAAAATGCGATTGAAGAGACTGTACAGGATATTAAACGGCTCCGTGATGTTGATCATGTTATCGGAAATTTTGACCAGTATGAGCATATTACGGGCGCCCATATTTCAGGGATGGATCTGGGTGAAGGCGTTGCAGAAATTGATTTGCAGGCCCCTGAACACTTATATGATCATGTATTGAAAGAGATCGTTGGAGAAGAAATTAGAGGAAAAGACCACCTTCTTGAAATTATGCAGGACTTTGCGCATGCAAAGCGAGAATACGATCAAGTTGCAGATGCGTTGCAAATGGTTAAACAGACAGGATATGGAATCGCAGCACCAACCCTTGAGGACATGGCCTTGGATGAACCGGAAATCATTAGACAAGGCTCAAGATTTGGTGTCAGGCTAAAAGCGGTAGCTCCATCGATCCATATGGTTAAAGTGGATGTACAATCAGAGTTCTCTCCGATTATAGGCACAGAGAAACAAAGTGAAGAACTTGTTCGTTATTTAATGCAGGACTTTGAAGAAGATCCACTTTCCATTTGGAATTCGGATATTTTTGGAAGATCTCTAAGCTCTATCGTAAGAGAAGGGATTCAAGCAAAACTTTCACTTATGCCAGAAAATGCCAGGTACAAATTGAAAGATACACTAGAGAGAATCATCAATGAAGGATCTGGCGGAATGATTGCGATTATCCTATAACGGCTCCTAAGCGGGCCGTTTTTAATTTTTTTTGAAAAAAATTATCTGCTTGGATGAATTTTTTCATCAACATACAATCTTAAAGTGTAAATTTCACTAAAAACCTCCCTAAACCTTGATATAACAAGGTTTAGGGGGTTTTTAATTTTTGTGCGTTATTGCTGAAAGCAATCTTCAAAAACGGTTAAAAAACTAGGAGAATCGCTTTACTATGCGATTTATACACGATTCTCTATTGAATTATGTGGCAAACTCGTTTATTATAAGGCTTGTCATCACATGATGACTGTTAAATAAGCATTTTAAGTGAAAGTAATTTCACTTGAATGAAAGCAACCTTCTTGGGAGGAGGTGAATGTCATGAATAAAACTGATCTAATTAACGCTGTATCAGAAAAAGCAGAGCTTTCTAAGAAAGATGCAACTCAAGCAGTTGACTCTGTATTTGAATCTATCATGGGATCACTAAAAGATGGTGAGAAAGTACAGCTAATCGGATTCGGTAACTTCGAAGTACGTGAGCGCGCGGCTCGTAAAGGTCGTAACCCACAAACAGGTGAAGAAATCGAAATTTCCGCAAGCAAAGTTCCTGCTTTCAAACCAGGCAAGGCTCTTAAAGACGCCGTTAAATAATGGCTACATAGGGCCGAAAGGGTGCTAACTTTAGCACCCTTTTTTTAATAGCAAAAAGAGCGAATCTTTGACATAATAAAAGGAATAAGAGATAGTATGACTAGAAGAAAGGGGATAGATTGATGACAGCATCCGAAAATGACTTTTTCGTAATAAGAGCTGAAGAGGACGGTGTGAACGTAATAGGGTTGACCAGAGGCACAGACACTCGCTTCCATCATTCAGAAAAACTAGATCGTGGAGAAGTAATGATTGCCCAGTTTACTGAGCATACCTCAGCTGTTAAAGTTCGGGGCAAGGCCATCATTCAAACTCGTCATGGAGAGATGTCAACAGAAGCAGAGTAATTTTGCCATGTTTAGATCTTATCCTACATAACAACAGCTTCACGCATCGATTTATGGTATAATTGATGTGCTTTAACCGTGTTTATGAAAGGGATCAGGTGATATAGGTGAACACATCAGAAGTGAATCTCAAACAATTAAAACAAAAAATTGCCTCTCAAGTTCGCCACCCCTTTTTGGCGAAATTTATTCCAGAGCCAGTTATTGATGAAGACAAGCTGGTTATCTTGTCTTCTATCATGGATCATACAACCCTATCTCCTGTGAAAAAAGAACAGTACGTGATTACTACGATGCTTGTTCAAATCGCTCTCGACACTCATGATCTTGTCACATTGACCGACGAGGATGATGAGAAGGAAACGATTCGTACACGCCAACTCACTGTGCTTGCTGGTGACTATTACAGTGGCCTTTATTACTATTTGCTATCACAGCTTAACGATATACCTATGATTCGAACGCTAGCTGGAGCGATTAAGGAAATTAACGAATTAAAAATGGAGCTCTATTACAAAGATGTAGACTCGTTCCAGGAGTTTTTACTCTCCTTAAAGAAAATTGAATCCTTGTTAATTCAACGAGTAGCCTCGTATGTACAAAAGACGACTATTAATGATATGGCCGGAGAGTGGCTGTTAGCGAAAAGGCTGATTGATGAGAAGACAAGCTATCAGGAAGGTAAATTTTCTCCACTGATAGACAGGCTGGTTAGAAAACCGGAATCAAGCGGTCAAGTTATGATAAGTCTAGAGCAAATGCTGCAAAAACATATCACTCGTTTAGAAGCTACCGTATCCCAGCTTCCGATTCATTTTAATTGGTTAAAATCTTATATCCATACCGCTATTCATCACAAATTTTATGAGAAGCACATTGTAGAGGAAGGGTAAATGATGCAGCAACAGACAAAGGAAGAACGTGTTCATCACGTATTCGAGAAAATCTACAAACGTTATGACCGTATGAATTCTATTATTTCCTTCCAACAGCACAGACTATGGCGTAAAGAGGTCATGAAACGAATGAACGTTTCAAAAGGGGATCATACGCTTGATGTATGCTGCGGGACTGGAGATTGGACGATGGCGCTGGCTGAAGAGGTCGGGCCTTCAGGGAAGGTAGTAGGCCTTGATTTTAGTGTGAATATGCTCTCAGTTGGCATAAAAAAGAAGCTGCAATCTAAAATGAAGCATGTAGAATTTGAGCATGGGAATGCTATGGAACTGCCATTTGACGATGATCAGTTTGATTATGTCACGATTGGTTTCGGGTTGAGAAATGTACCGGATTACCTGCAAGTATTAAAAGAAATGCACCGTGTGGTAAAACCTGGCGGCAAGGTAGTTTGTTTAGAAACATCACAACCAGAGAGCCCTGTATTTAAACGACTTTACTATTTTTATTTCAGAAACATTATGCCGCTATTTGGTAAGTTATTTGCTAAGAGTTATCAGGAATACAGTTGGCTTCATGAATCAGCAAAAGATTTTCCAGGTAAGGATGAGTTAGCAGCAATGTTTCAACAAGCAGGGCTGATCAATGTTAAGGTGAAGTCATTTACAGGCGGAGTCGCTGCTATGCATCTTGGGGAAAAGCAATCGTTATGATCAAGGATGAAGAATTATGAAATTAGCCATGATTTACTCTTTTTTAAAGCAAGATTTATATAAAATTGAAGAGGCAGTTAATGAAACGATCCAATCGGAGAATCCTGTTCTAAGAGAAGCCTCCAGCCAGCTGCTAAAAGCAGGTGGGAAACGGATCCGGCCTGTTTTTGTTTTACTGGCAGGAAAATTCGGAGATTATAATCTTGAACGTATGAAAGCGGTCGCTGTCTCACTCGAACTTATACATACCGCTTCGCTCGTTCATGACGATGTAATTGATGAAGCAGAATTGCGAAGAGGCGAACCTACTATTAAATCTAAGTGGGATAATCGAATTGCCATGTACACAGGGGATTACATTTTTGCTCGTTCACTGGAAAACTTATCGACACTTGATAATCCTAGGGCGCACCAAATTTTGGCAAAGACAATGGTGGAGTTATGTCTCGGAGAAATTGAACAAATTCAGGATAAATATAACGTAGAGCAGAATTTCCGAAATTATTTGCGTCGAATAAAAAGGAAAACAGCTATTCTTATTGCGGCTAGTTGTCGGCTGGGAGCCATTGCAGCAAATGTTTCTAAAGAAGAAGAGCTAGCGTTATACCGCTACGGCTACTATGTTGGGATGTCTTATCAAATTATTGACGATGTGCTGGATTTTACCGCTTCCGAGAAAGAACTGGGTAAACCGGCTGGCAGTGATTTACTTCAAGGAAATATTACCTTGCCAGTCTTATTTTCTCTGGAAGATAGTAAGTTTAAAGAGCAAACTCAACATGTGTTTAGTAGTAACACTGAGCTTACTTCTGCTGCTATCGAGCCATTAATTAATGAGATCCAATCCAACGGTTCAATTCAACGGTCTCTGGCGATAAGTGATCAATATTTAAACAAGGCCTATGAATCATTGGAACAGTTACCAAATATCCGTGCTAAGCAAACCTTAAAAGGAATTGCCAAGTATATTGGTAAAAGACGTGCGTAATGGATTGCCACAATCCATATTCTTTGGTAGAATCTTTATTGGCGCTTGTTAAAAGCGCTTTCAAATCATACATAATCATGGGGTGGAAATTATGGAAAAGACTTTTCTAATGGTTAAACCAGATGGCGTACAAAGAAATCTAATCGGTGAAATTGTAGCTAAGTTCGAAAAAAAAGGCTATAAATTAGTTGGGGCAAAACTAATGACGATTAAAGACTCCCTTGCAGAAGAACATTATGGAGAGCATCGTGACAAACCTTTCTTTGGAGAACTTGTTAGTTTTATTACTTCCGGACCAGTATTTGCTATGGTATGGGAAGGTGAGAATGTTATTGCTACAGCGAGGCAAATGATGGGGGCAACAAATCCTAAAGATGCTACAACAGGAACGATCCGCGGTGATTATGGTGTAACAGTTGGAAAGAACGTAATTCATGGTTCAGATTCCATCGAAAGCGCTGAACGCGAAATCAATCTATTTTTCGAACAAGCAGAACTTAACACTTATAACAAAGACAACTCAGCCTGGGTTTATTAATACGACGAAAAATTCGCCTTGTTCAAAGGCGTTTTTTTTATGGCTAAATGATTTACACATCCTATTCGTTGAAGTAATCTATTAAGATAAACAGAGAAAGGTAAGGAGTACGATCCATGAGTCATGACTATCAGGAGTTTATAGCTAATTTCAAGCAGGAATCAGGAATTGATCTATATCTTTATAAAGAGGCGCAGATGAAACGGAGGTTAACGTCCTTACGTGATAAAAAAGGATTCGCGGATTTTCGTGAATATTATCACTCCCTACATAAGAATCCGAATTTATTCAATGAACTATTAGACAGAATTACGATCAATGTTTCCGAGTTCTACCGAAATAGACAAAGGTGGGAAGTTCTTGAAAATAAAGTTGTACCACATTTATTAAATAATCGTAAACATATAAAAATATGGAGTGCGGCTTGTTCTACTGGGGAGGAGCCCTATACTTTAGCTATCATACTAAGTCAATATCTTCCTATTGATCAAATTAAAATCGTTGCTACAGATATCGATGAAAAGGCTATTCAGCGAGCCAGACTTGGAGTATATCCTGAACGAGCTTTAAGAGAAATGCCGATAAAAATGAAGCAGAAGTATTTTACAAAGCAACAAAGTTTATATAAAATTAGCGACAACATAAAATCATGTGTAACCTTTAAAAAGCATAATTTATTGGCTGACCAGTATGAAACCCAAAATGATTTGATCGTTTGCAGAAACGTTCTCATTTACTTTACAGAAGATGCGAAATCAACGATCTATACTAAATTTAGTGAAGCTTTAAATAAAGATGGCATCTTCTTTGTAGGAAGCACAGAACAAATATTTTCTCCTCATCAATACCAGTTAAAGTCTTTTGATACATTTTTTTATAAAAAGGATTAAAGAGGGTCTGTTCCTTTCAAGCCTTTGCAGTCAAGGAATCTAACCGAAGATTTTTTCTTATTTTTAGAACTTTGCAACGTTAAAGCACACAAATCTCGATGTGTATGATATAGTATTATTTAAAAATTACAACAGGGGGCTGTCGTATATGCGTTATTTAACGGCTGGAGAATCACATGGAAAACAGCTGACGACGATTATCGAGGGAGTACCTTCACATTTGCCACTCGTCGCAGATCAAATTAATGAATCACTTATCCGCAGACAAGGAGGGCATGGCCGCGGGCGAAGGATGCAAATTGAAAAAGATTTGGTTGAAATCACGAGTGGTGTTCGCCACGGGTACACTTTGGGTTCACCAATTTCACTAGTGGTACATAACGATGACTTTAAGCATTGGCGTGATATTATGGGTGATGCACCATTAGCTGAGGAAGCTGAAGTCAGGCGAACCATTTCAAGACCAAGACCTGGGCATGCAGACCTTAACGGCGGATTGAAATACGGCCACCGCGATATGCGTAATGTTTTAGAACGCTCGTCAGCCCGAGAAACTGCAGCGAGAGTAGGGGCTGGCGCTGTTGCGAAAGTATTACTGCGCGAACTTGGAATTGAAGTAGCCGGTTATGTTCGCGAGATTGCAGGCATTGTTAGTGAAGTGGATGAGACCCTGTCGGTTCAAAAGCGAGCTGCTATATCTGAGGCTTCTCCTGTTCGAACATTTGATGAACAGGCAGCAGGTAAAATGATGGAAGCCATTGATCAAGCTAAGAAAGAGGGAGACTCAATTGGCGGAGTTGCTGAAGTATATGTAGAGGGAATGCCGCCAGGGTTAGGTTCCTATGTCCATTATGATCGAAAACTGGATGGAAGAATTGCTGGAAGTGTTATGAGTATTAACGCTTTCAAGGGTGTAGAGTTTGGACTTGGTTTTGAAGCGGCGAGAAGGAACGGCAGCGAAGTCCACGACGAAATTTTATGGAGTGAAGATCGCGGATATTATCGAAGAACAAATCGTCTCGGTGGTTTTGAAGGCGGAATGACTACAGGAATGCCAATCGTTGTAAAAGGGGTTATGAAACCCATCCCAACTCTGTATAAGCCACTTCAAAGTGTCGATATTGAGACAAAGGAATCTTTTCAGGCTAGTATTGAACGTTCAGATTCATGTGCGGTCCCGGCAGCTTCGGTCGTTATGGAGCATATCGTAGCCTTTGAAATAGCTAAAGCTGTTACGGAAGAATTCCCTTCTGATTATTTTCCGCGCTTAAAACGGGCAGTAGATGATTATAGGAAGGAGGTTCGCAGTTTCTAGATGACTACATTAACGATTAAGTCATTTCAAAATCATTATGACGTCAATATCGGGAGTGGATTGCGGCATGAAATTTCTGATTTATTAAAAAGCGATTATGCCAAAGTATTTATCGTTACGGATTCAAATGTCGCTCCTCTTTATTTAAATGACGTGATCTCAGCATTTGGAGAGGATACTGAAGTGTCATTCGAAATTGTTCCAGCAGGTGAAGGGTCGAAAAGTATGGCTTGTTACAGCAGCTTGCTGGATCGATGTCTTGAATTACAATTGGATCGCCATTCATTGATTGTTGCTCTTGGAGGGGGAATGATAGGTGATCTGACTGGTTTTGTAGCAGCAACTTATTTGCGAGGAGTTGACTTCTTACAAGTGCCTACTTCTATCTTAGCTCATGACAGCAGTGTAGGCGGTAAAGTAGCTATAAATCATCATAAGGGGAAAAATTTGATTGGCAGTTTTTACAGCCCTGTACAAGTCATTTACGATACAGAAGTTATGAATACCTTAACAAGCCAGGAAGTCAGGTCAGGGTTTGGTGAAGTAGTAAAGCATGCTCTGCTAAGTGATCATAAATGGTTTCAACAATTAATGCACACATCTTTATCAGAGGTAGATCAGGCAGAGCTGATGGAACATTTGACTTCAGGCATCAGAGTGAAAGCACAGGTTGTTGAAGCTGATGAAAGAGAAGCTGGCTTGCGCAAGCATTTAAACCTAGGACATACTTTGGCTCATGCCTTAGAAGCAGATTTTGGATATGGAGAGATTACCCATGGAGAGGCCGTGGCCATTGGGATTCTGTTTGCGATGAAAATTAGTGAACAGAAATTGGGTGCTGATTTACCGATCAACTCCTATACTGCCTGGCTTCGTCATAATCGTTATCCTCTCCACCTTATCTCTCAAATAGATCCAGAACGTACTATTGAAAGAATGAAGTGGGATAAAAAAACAGTAGGCAACGCCATCCATTTTGTTTTATTAAATCAAATTGGATCCCCTGCTGTTGCGCCCTTGGGTGACAGGGAACTATTTCAGTTCCTGACAGATTTTATAAAAGTTGAAGGGGGGACGCTTGATTGATCAGAGGCGTGAGAGGAGCCACAACAGTTGATCAAAATCATGGGGAAGAAATTATAGAAAAAGCACACGAACTTATGATCGATGTTATTACTCAGAATGATATAAAACCCGAGAACGTGACCTCTGTACTTTTTACAGTAACAGAGGATCTGAATGCAGCTTTCCCAGCGAAGTCTTTACGGCTGCTTGAGGATTGGACATATGTACCAGTCATGTGCATGACGGAGATTCCAGTTCCTAAAAGTCTGGCCAAATGTATCCGCGTCATGGTCACGGTCGATACTTCACTTGATCAGACAGAAGTTAACCATGTTTATCATTATAATGCAACTCAGCTGAGACCCGATCTGAAAAATTAAGGAGGCCCCGTGATTTATGAAGTCAAAAGCGATTTTGAATCAAATGACCCCGTATAAACCTGGAAAACAGATTGAAGAGGTAAAACGTGAATATGGACTAGATAAAATAGTAAAGCTAGCTTCAAACGAGAACCCTTTTGGCTTTTCCCAACAAGTTAAACAGCAGCTGCCTGAATTGATCGCCCAGCTTGAAAAATATCCTGATGGCTATGCAGCTACATTACGTGAAAAGGTAGCTTCTTTTCTTAATGTGAAGGAAGAACAGCTTATCTTTGGAAACGGGTCTGACGAAGTGGTGCAAATTATCTGTCGTGCTTTTCTGGAACCAGGAGCAAATACGGTCATGGCAACACCTACTTTCCCTCAATATCGTCATAATGCGCTAATTGAAGGAGCAGAGGTGCGGGAAGTTCCTGTGATTGAGGGACATCATGACTTAAAGGAAATGCTTCAGCAAGTTGATGAAAATACGAGAGTGATCTGGTTATGTACACCAAATAATCCGACCGGAGTTCATATATCTAGAAGTGTTCTTCACGATTTTATGGAGAAGTGTCCTTCACATGTCTTGGTTGTTATTGATGAGGCCTATTACGAATATATGGTCACGGAGGATACGTTTGATTCGATTCAAGCTTTACAGCAATATGAGAATCTAATGGTTCTGCGTACTTTTTCAAAGGCCTATGGTTTAGCAGGGCTTAGAGTTGGATATGGAGTAGCAAACCGTAATGTCATACATAGTCTTGAACCAGCGAGGGAACCTTTCAATACTTCCACGATTGCTCAAGCGGCAGCTATTATCGCTTTAAATGATCAATCCTTTATTGAAGAAACAACGAGTGAAAACCGAAGAAATAAACAAGATTTGTTAGCTTTTCTAGATGAAAATAACTTGAATTATTATGAATCTGAAGCAAATTTCGTTCTAATTCATTTACCGATGAGCGGGGACGAAATGTTTGAACATCTGCTGAGTAAAGGATTCATTGTTCGTTCTGGCGAGGCACTTGGTATCCCTAATTCCATCAGATTGACTATTGGAAGCAAAGAAGACATGGTACTTCTCCAACAAGCGATGAAACAGAAACTTGAGGATCACGTAAAATGAGCAAAACTATTTTTATAGTGGGCCTAGGACTGATTGGGGGGTCACTTGCTATGAATGTAGCTAGGGAAAAAGAGGTGAAAGTGATCGGAATGGATGCCGATCACACAAACCTTTCCCTTGCTAAGAATCAAGGTGTCGTTCATGAATTCGCAAAAGACTTCGCTTCAGGAGTAGATCAAGCGGATGTGTTAATTCTGGCGACTCCAATCTCCGCAACGATCGATTATCTAAATCAGCTTAACGAACTTAGCATTGACAAACCTTTACTTGTTACAGATGTGTCATCCGTGAAGAACCAGGTGTTGCAAGCCGCACAGAAGCTTACAAATCCATTTTTATCCTTTGTCGGAGGGCATCCCATGGCAGGGTCGCATAAACAAGGATTTACAGCAGCTAAACCTCATTTGTTCGAGAATGCGATCTTCGTACTCACACCGGCAAAGGGAGCAGATGAGGCAGATGCTCGTACATTAAAGGAACTATTCTCCACTACTGGAGCTAGATTTTTAACGCTTTCTACTAAAGAGCATGATGAAATGACAGCTGTTATTTCTCATTTCCCTCATTTAATTGCTTCATCTCTTGTGCATCAAGCAAGGGAGTGGCAAAAAACACACCCTTCGCTAGAGCATTTAGCTGCAGGGGGCTTTAGAGATATCACACGAATCGCCTCAAGTAATCCTGAATTATGGCAGGATATTTTTTTTCAAAATAAAAAGCTACTAATCCAAATGCTTGATGACTGGATTGGTGAGATGAAGCAAATGAAGCAGCTGCTTTACCATGAAGAATCCCAACTAACGCTTCAATACTTGGGGGAAGCAAAAAAATTTCGTGACGGGCTTCCCATTCGTGAAAAAGGAGCTATTCCGGCATTTTATGATATTTATGTTGATATTCATGACCAGCCGGGTGCTATCCAGAATGTAATCCAATTACTTGCTGAACAAGAAATTAGCATTAAAAATATTCGAATTCTTGAAATCCGAGAAGGAATCACAGGTGCTTTACGAATTAGTTTTCAAACAGGAGAAGAGCAGCAGAAAAGTTATCAGCTGCTGTCGGATAACGGTTATGAGGTAACCATTCAAGCCTAAGGAGGTCATGGATATGAGTACTGTCGAGTTACACCCCTCATCAAAAGGATTGCATGGTACGTTACAAGTCCCTGGAGATAAGTCCATATCTCATCGTGCAGTTATTTTTTCAGCATTGGCTGAAGGGACATCACATGTCTATAATTTTCTAACTGGAGAGGATTGCCTCCGCACGGTCGAGGCTTTTAGAAAACTTGGTGTACGCATTGATCAGTCGGATGATAGACTGACCATTTATGGACAAGGCATTAACCAGTTAAAAGAGCCAACAACACCGATTTATTTTGGAAACTCAGGTACTACGGCCCGTTTAATGAGCGGTGTATTGGCTGCCCTGCCTTTCTTCACGGCAGCTTACGGAGATGAATCACTTGCTAAAAGACCGATGGACCGAGTTGTGGTACCCCTTGAGCAAATGGGCGCAAAAATATACGGACGGGAAGAGGCTGCTCGTCTACCGTTAGCTTTTGCAGGGGAAAAGCTAACAGGGTCAAAGGTGAACCTGAACGTTAAAAGTGCCCAAGTAAAATCTGCTGTGTTATTAGCGGGAATGTTAGCTGAGGGAGAAACCACTGTTTATGAAAAAGGGGTTACGCGAAACCATACAGAAATGCTTATGCCTCAGTATGGAATTTCCATTGCATCACAGGGACAAACCCATACAATACGTGGAAATCAGCAGCCGGTCGCTGCTGACATACATGTCCCTGGAGATATTTCATCGGCCGCTTTCTTTTTCGTCGCTGGTCTATTAACAAAAGACAGTGAGATTACTATTAAAAGGGTAGGATTGAATTCTTCAAGAGATGGAATCGTTACGGCATTAAAAAAGATGGGTGCTGATCTGACCATTTCGAATCAATGGACAGTTGGCCGTGAACCAGTTGGGGATGTTACTGTTCGATCAAGCTCACTTCAAGCGGTTACCATTGGAGGGGATTTAATTGCTAATCTCATTGATGAGATCCCGATTCTAGCCCTAGCTGCTACTCAAGCTGAGGGCACGACTGTAATCAAAGATGCCAAAGAATTAAGGGTGAAAGAGACGGATCGAATCGCAGCTGTGGCGAACAATTTATCAGCTTTAGGCGCTGATGTAGAAGCAATGGAAGATGGATTAATGATTCACGGCCCCACCCCATTGACAGGAGGAGCACTTCCATCGTTTGGAGATCATCGAATTGGTATGATGGCAGCTGTTGCCTCATTGATTACAGACTCAAAAGTATTGATTGAAGACAAGGATTGTATAAACATTTCCTATCCTAGTTTTTTTGATCATTTATCACAGGTTATGAAGTAAAAATTTTCATAGAGTAAAGTTTGCTCTCATACGATATAAAAAGCCTTGTTGGAGGTATCGTATGGGAGCATATTGGTTTTATGTACAAACACTCAAAGGCACCCAGGCTATTACTAGGCAGATTTCCGTTTCTCAGCAGCATTTTACGAAACGTTCATCCAGAAATTACGAATGTAAACAAATGGATGCGACCGGATTTGTCGCTACACCCGGATACGTGATGCTTGATTTAGACACGCCATTAAGTCAATCCCCTTCACTGATCGAAGATAGTCAACGTTATGTACAAAAGGGGTGTACCCTTCTCCTCATCCAATTTCCTATCCATAGCAGTTTTCATTTTAAAGTCATTTATCAGCAGTTCGTAAAGCAGTTTAAATATTTACCCATTGATTATATGTTTGTTCCTACCATCAAACCACAGTCGATTACACAAGAAATGGTACGTTATTTTGCCAGGGAATCCTGTCCATTTATACTCATCGATAGTGAGGACGAAGACGAGTTGAAAGAAGTCGCATGGGACTGGTTAGTTCAGGCTCAATCCCATAAACGAATACCGTTTGGCCTCCTTGTCAGAAATAGTAGAAAGAGAGAGAGGATTCACGATAAGTTGTGGATAAAATTATGCGAACATTATGGTATCATTAGAGTAACTAACGCTCTGTCTGAAGCCCCGTTATCGAAAGCGAACCTTAAAGACAGTGGAATTTTCCCCTACAAAGGCGGATTTATGGATAGCGGTTATGCGGATTACAACCTTTACTATGATGAAGAAGGCTTGATGGTTGATGATCACGCTGATTTTAGATATTATGAGGCTGTTCCAGAGGTTACCGTTATGCGTGGACAAATTGTACAAGTTAATCAGCAAGTGCAGACGATTGTGCCAGGCATCCATTATAAAGGTTCAATTTACCAGCATTTTGTATAAATACATTGTGAAAAGTCAGGTTGGATGGTAACAAAGAGGGAAATCTACTAGGGAACTACATTGTTAATCGTTCATAGACCGTCTGATATTGTTACAAATGCTAGAGAGGAAGTCATTATGGAAGAGATTCAAAAAGCTATCCATCAAATGGAAGCCAAGCAAACAGAAGAAGCCCTACACACCTTGCAAACTTATCTGCCTGAAGCAGACGAAGAAGAACGATTCACTATTGCTGAACTGTATATTCAGTGGGGAATGCTTGAAGAAGCCAAATTAATCTTACACGAATTAATCCAGCGCTATCCTAAAGAACAGGAGCTTAAGGTTATGATGGCGGAGATCCATATTGATTTAGAAGAAGACGATGAAGCAATAGAGATTTTAGATCAGTTTGGTCCAGAGGATGAGGATTATTTACAGGCACTTATCCAGCTTGCTGATCTTTATCAATCACAAGGGCTATTTGAAGTTGCTGAACAGAAACTGTTAACAGCAAAGCAAGTAGAACCAAATGAAGCGGTTATTGATTTCGCTTTAGGAGAGCTTTCTTTTTCCAATGGGGAATACAGTAAGAGTATTCCATTTTATGAAAATGCCTTTCATCATCAGCCGGTCATTGCTGATATCGAGGTTGCTGCAAGGCTGGCAGAAGCATACGCAGCTACCGGAGAATTTGAGCAGGCTCTTGATTACTTTCAAAAGGTGGAGGAAGATAACCCGGATGTCATGTTCCGTTATGGATTTGTGGCATTTCAGGCTTTCCGGAATGATATTGCGATCCATGTATGGGAACGTCTTATTAAGGAAGATCCATATTTCCAGTCTGTTTATCCACTATTAGCCCAAGCCTACAATTCGGAGGGAATGCCAAAAGAAGCCCTGGAAATGGTTCGTGAAGGGTTAGCTAAGGATGAGTTTAATAAGGAATTGTACCACTTAGCTGGAACGCTTTATCACAAATCAGGTGAGAAAGAAGAGGGCTACCGTTTGATGAGAGAAGCAGTTGCTCTAGATCCGGGTTATAAAGAAGCAGTGCTTTTCCTAATCGAGAATTATAAAAGTGATGAAGATTATGAGGCCATCATAGACTTAATTAATCAATTAATTACCCTTGGTGAAGAAGATCCGTTCTATTTATTCGAATTGGCTAAAGCGTATGAGGAAGTGGAGGATTATAAGCAGGCACTCGTACATTATGAAAATGCTTATCCCTCACTTAAAGAGGACGATGTTTTCCTTAAATCTTATGGATATTTCTTAGTAGAAGAAGGAAAAATGAATGAAGGACGTCAAGTCTTAGAAGAGTACCTGGCTGTCGATCCAACCGATACCGAAATAGAAGACTTTGTCAGCCGTTTGAAAGAAGAATAATGTGATCAATTAAGCGCAGGAGGGGCGCCGATGCAAACACCTATTTCTGTTAATGAAAAAAAGGACTTTGTTCGTTGGTTTCTGAACAATTACCAATTAAAGAAAAGAGAAAGTGTTTGGATTCTCAATTATTTGATCAATCATGAATCACTGCTTTCTTACGTTCATTTTGTACAAGAAGTAAAACTGTGCCCAAGAGGAATGGAGATTAGCGCTCAAGGGGTACAAGATCCGCCGTTTAGATTTTACAAAGGGCAAGTTATGACCAATGATGCCGAGAAATCATTTCATGACTTGAGAATGAATCAAGAAGAACCAGTTTATATTCAGATGAATTTCGAAGATGCCCATAAATGTTCTATGTATGCCCTCGTGCTAGAAGATAATCCATATTTACCTAAAGATTATTATGTAAACGATCGTGACAAAGCAGAGGCTGATAAATTTCTCCATTCCAGTTTGATGACGTTCAGAAAAAGAGAGCTTGAAAAACAAATTGACCTTGCCTTAATGAAAGGTGACCAAACTCAATTCATTGCGTTAAGTAACGAATTAATCGAAGTTAATAAATCACTTAAATTAAAAAGCTGAGAGGAATTTCTCCTCCCAGCTTTTATTTTTTGTTTTTTTTAGTAAAATAAGGACAAGTAAGAAAGGATAGTGATAGGACATGCAATGGACAAAGCAGGATACGAAGCAATACCTTCCAGAAAAACAATATGTGGATACGGTGTTAATTCCCTTAATCCCCTTCGATCCAGCATCAGAACAGAAAATGATCCAAGAAGCATTTCAGAGAGAACTCATTCAGATCTTCACGAACTTAATTGAGAAAGAATACCGGGGAAGAATATTCTTATCCCCCGAGTATCATTACTTGACAAACCAGCATGAAGAAGAAATAACTCGTGTCAATAAGTGGATAGAACACTTTCAACAACAGCCTTTTGAACATATCTTTCTGTTCACGTTAGATCCAAAGTGGAAAAGGTATGAAAGTCGTTTAATTGGGCACTTACTATGGATACCAGGTAAAGCAGATGGGGACTTACAATCTACTGAAACTCAATCTTTTGTTAAAGAACAAGTGAAGCAAGTTAATGAATTAATCCAAGCTTATTGGTAACTAGTAAAAGTTGAGATAACACTTGGGAATTCATTGACCCCGCATTAAGATTGCGCTATCATAGTAATGTCCTAGTAAACTGTATGTAAACGATCCATGTCGCATGGATTACAGCATAGAGGGGGGAAAAGAATGAGCGATAAACAACGAGTATCCCGTCGTCAATTTTTAAACTACACACTGACTGGTGTAGGTGGCTTTATGGCTGCTGGAATGCTTGCGCCAATGGTTCGTTTTGCCATTGATCCGGTATTGACGCCGCAAGCTGCTGGAGAGTTTCATTCTGTAGCACCAATTGATGAACTTACAAATGAGCCACAGCGTTTTGAATGGCAGGTTGAACAAGTGGATGCATGGTATGAGTCAAAAGTACAAAAGACTGCATGGGTGTACAGAAATGAAAATGATGAGATTGTAGCACTCTCACCAATTTGTACGCACTTAGGGTGTACTGTAGCCTGGGCTTCCAATCAGGAATACCCAAACCAATTCTATTGCCCATGTCACGGCGGTCGGTATACAAAAGATGGTGTCAACATTCCGGGAACACCACCTACTGCACCATTACCGGTGTACAAGACCAAAGTCAAAGAAAACATGCTTTATCTCGGAGAAACTCAATCAAGACAGGGGGCGTAATTCATGCTACAAAAGATTTATGACTGGGTCGATGAGCGTGTAGACGTCACTCCGCTTTGGCGTGATATCGCCGACCATGAAGTACCAGAGCATGTCAACCCAGCCCATCATTTCTCTGCATTTGTTTATTGTTTTGGCGGATTGACATTCTTTATTACAGTAATTCAAATTCTATCCGGTATGTTTTTAACCATGTATTATGTACCTGATATCGAAAACGCCTGGAAGTCCGTTTATTATTTACAAAAAGAAGTAGCTTACGGACAAATTGTGCGTGGGATGCACCACTGGGGTGCGAGTCTTGTTATTGTAATGTTATTTCTACATACATTACGGGTATTCTTCCAGGGCGCTTACAAGAAGCCGCGGGAATTGAACTGGGTTGTTGGTGTTTTATTATTCTTTGTTATGCTCGGATTAGGGTTCACTGGCTACCTGCTCCCATGGGATAACAAAGCTTATTTTGCCACACAAGTAGGTCTTGAGATTGCGGCAGCCACACCGTTTATTGGTGATGAAATACGAACGCTGCTTGCCGGAGACCCAACCATTGTTGGGGCACAAACATTAACTCGTTTCTTTGCGATTCACGTATTTTTCTTGCCAGCTGCACTATTCGGATTAATGGCCGTACACTTTATGTTAATCCGTAAGCAAGGTATTTCCGGTCCACTATAAAATGAAGTGATTTAAAGGAGGGAACGCTGTGCATAGGGGAAAAGGGATGAAGTTCGTCGGGGATTCACGAATTCCCGCTGAACAAAAAGCCAATTTACCAAAAGATTACTCAGAATACCCTGGACGTACGGAAGCATTTTGGCCAAACTTCCTTCTAAAAGAATGGTTAGTTGGTTCGGTATTCCTGATTGGGTTTTTAATTTTAACTGCTGCTCACCCATCACCGCTTGAGCAACAGGCTGATCCAACCAATGCTGGTTATATTCCGTTGCCTGACTGGTATTTCTTATTCTTATATCAATTCCTGAAGTATCAATATGCTGGAGGAAACTTTATTGTCATCGGGGCAATTATTATACCTTCACTAGCATTTGGAGCATTGCTGTTAGCTCCATTTCTTGATCGCGGACCGGTTCGTCGGCCATCGAAGCGTCCAATCTCAGTTGGACTTATGATGCTAGGTTTCATTGCAACTTTCTGGTTAACATATGAAGCTGTTGAACATGCCGACTATGCTGAACGCACAGAAAAGTATGCTGTAAATGTAGAAGCTGTAGAGGCAGAGGTCAACACTGAAGCTCCAGGATATGCGATCTATGAACAAAACTGTATGAGTTGTCACGGAGATCAGCTCCAGGGGCAGGGAAACTATCCATCTTTATTAGATACTGCAATGTCAGTTGAACAAATTAAAGACATAGCACGTAATGGTATCGGTGAAATGCCGGCGGGTGTGTTTAAGGGATCTGATGAAGAACTTCAGCAATTAGCTGAATTTATTAAAGCCCAAGGAACCGAGAAAAAGGGTTCTGGAACCGGTGATAATTTATAATGAAGTAACATGAACCGCGCTCAAGTTCGAGCGCGGTTCATTTATTACAGGAGTGGTAAAACCTATGAAATCGATTTTTACATACATCTTAGCCGATCGAGTATTCGTTATCTTATTATTTATTATCAATTTAGCTGGAACCATTTATGGTTACATTTGGTATGAAAGCCAGCTAACAGTTACTAAGCCCATCTTCCTTATCTTTGTTCCCGACAGCCCTACAGCAAGTCTTTTTTTTACTATATTTTTAGGCTTTTACTTGTTTCATAAAAATGTTCCCTATATCGAAGCCCTTGCCATGATTACGTTATTAAAGTACGGGATATGGGCAGTTGTCATGAATGGTTTGACGCTTTTGGAGTATGGCTCGCTCCCCTGGACGGGTTATATGCTAATCGCTTCTCACGGAGCTATGGCTATACAAGGACTGCTTTATACCCCCTTTTATAAAATACGGACGCGACATATTATAGTTGCCGCGATTTGGACATTACACAATGATGTGATTGATTATGTGTTTGAACAAATGCCGATTTATCCTTCTATCATGGAACATATGAATCAAATTGGGTATTTTACATTTTGGTTAAGTATTTTCTGTATTGGGGTTTGTTATATCATGACACAAAGAAATCGACAAATCGAGTCGGTCTAATTTTTCCTCTTCTCTCATATACATTCGAATAAGATAGAATATGAGGGGGCGAGTGTGATGGGACGGGCTCTTCTGCTTTGTTTCGTTGTCTGTTTAAGCCTGTTTGTTCCAAGCTTCAATGACTCGAAGTATATTTACGCTGACCATAATACATGGAGTGAATTTTCGGATCAATACCGTCATTTAGTGGAGGATGAAAAATACGGGCTGGCCAATCGAATGGTGAATAACCGCCGTACAGAAATGGAACAATATATAAATACTTTATCAACACAGCATCAGAAAACGTTTTATGAGCTCATTCAACCGATAGTCAAGGAGCAAAAAGATATAAGTGATTCGGAAGTGAATAAGTTTTTATTCTATGTGAATACAGTAGGAAGTCACCAACCTTATGATTCCATTCGTAATGAATTACACTCCCTGCGAGAGCAATTAAGGCAAGCGGATGTGCCGGTGACGGATATAGCATCTCGTTGGCAGGCACTTCTGCCAACGTTGAAGCTGTATTTAGAACAGGACGAGTTTAAGCCTGTTTCACAGTCCATAGAAGATTACACTAGAAGCGAAACGTTAGCGGCCAAGCAAGAGGTCGTTAATCAATTGGACAAGCTGCTCGATGATAAGTCTTCGCTCATAGGTTTTGACGCCTTTCTATGGACAGCAGCCATTATAGGAACTACAATACTCATTACGCTTATTTATGTGGGGACGAGAAAATATGTCGCAGAGAAACGGGAAAAACATGCTCGTGACAAACTTAATAGTTGATTTTTCAGTAACTTTTGACTAAAATTAACCTATATAAATGTAGTCTACATCCAAGACGGAGGAATGAACATGAGTTTTTTAATCTACTTTGCGATTCTGTTAATTGTACCCATTTGGGCTTCTTCTCGTGTAAAGAGCACATATAAAAAATATTCTAAAGTTCCGACCTCATCATCAATGACAGGTGCTGAGGTAGCTCGAAAAATTCTCGATGACAATGGCTTGTTTAATGTTCGAATTGAGGAAGTAAAAGGAATGTTATCTGATCATTATGATCCGCGTTCTAAAGTAATTCGGCTGTCTTCAGGAAATTACCATGGCCGGTCGATGGCTGCATCAGCTGTTTCTGCCCACGAGGTAGGGCACGCGATTCAGGATGCTCAGGAGTATGCGTTTCTACGGTTCCGAAGCGCATTAGTACCTGTAGCCAGTTTTGGTTCAAACATCTCTATCTTTTTAATCATCGGTGGATTTTTACTCGGTATGAGTGGCCTTGCTTTAGCAGGAATTATCTTCTTTGCAGCGGCCGTTTTGTTCCAGCTGATTACCTTACCAGTAGAATTTGATGCTTCAAGCAGGGCGATGGGGCAGCTGGTATCGACAGGTGTTATCCGAAATGATGAAGAGAGAAAGACTAAGAAGGTTCTCAACGCGGCAGCTATGACATATGTAGCCGGGGCACTAGTTGCTTTAGCTGAATTACTAAGATTTGTATTTATATTCGTTGGGATGAATGAAGAATAGTCTTCAAAATCTAATGTGAAAACCCATTGTTCAGTTGTTGAACAATGGGTTTTTTATTTCTTCAGTCTTCTATCGGGTTCTTGTTTTCATCTAAAGTGAAGCCTTCACCGATGACATCATGAACATGGCTGACAGCAACAAAAGCATGAGGATCGATGGTGTTAATGAGTGTTTTTAATCGTACGATTTCATTCTTTCCAATTACACAGTATAGAACGTCCTGGTTAGAGCCTGTAAAAGAGCCTTTTCCCTGTAGTACGGTAACTCCTCGATCCATTTCTTTATTGATCTTGTTTGAAATTTGGTCGTTTTTTTGTGAAATAATGGTAGCTCCTCTAGCAGCATAAGCTCCTTCTTGTATAAAATCGATTACTCGTGCCCCAACGAAAACAGCTACAAGAGTGTACATTCCTTTTATAGGATTCAAATATGTAATAATAGAGATAAAGATAACGATGGCATCAAAGACAAACATAGCGCGGCCCATACTCCAGCCTAAATACTTATGGATGAGTCTTGCGATGATGTCGACGCCTCCGGTTGTTCCGCCATAACGGAAGATAATGCCCAAGCCAATCCCGGCAAAAACTCCTGCAAACAAAGAAGCTAATGTTAAGTCTGACGCTAGATCAATTTCAATTAAGTAAATTTGTGATAAACGGATAAATAGGGAAACAGCGACAATTCCTATTAACGAGTAGTAAAAAGTATTTCGTCCGAGAATACGCCAACCGATAATCAGGACAGGGATGTTTAAGAGAATATTCATTAATGCGGGATCCCAATTAAACAGGTAGAGAAGTAATAGGGTTATTCCGGTGAAGCCACCTTCTCCCAATTCGTTTTGAATGTTGAAGTGGACCAATCCAAATGAAAATATGGCTGCTCCAACTATAATAAACAAAACATTTTTCACCTTTAAACCAAATATATGCACATCCAACACCTCCAAAAAAGTTACACGACTTATATTATAAACAAGTGATTTGCAGGCTACAATGGTCAAAAGTTTAATAATTTGTCAAAAGCTCTGCTTTTGGCTACCATTTAAGAAGGAATGGTAGCATAAGAAAAGGGAAGTGAATCATGAAGTACACTACAGAAGATATCCAACAGCGCGTAGATCAATACATATCACAATTTAAAGAGGGATACTTCTCCCCATTGGCTTTGCAGGCACGACTAACTGAAGAAGTAGGGGAAATGGCTAGAGAAATCAATCATCGTTATGGCGAAAAGAAAAAGAAGTCATCGGAGGGCGAAAAGGCATTAGCAGAAGAGATGGGTGATGTCATTTTCGTGCTTACATGCTTTGCTAATTCTCTCGATATTGATTTATCTGATGCATTTGAAAGGTCCATGAGCAAAATTGAAACAAGAGATAAAAATCGCTGGACACGAAAGGATGGAGGAAATACAGAATGAAACAGATTAATGTGATTGTAGCTGGTCCAAGAGGAAAAATGGGACAAGAAGCACTTAGAATGATCGCTAAAGAAGACCAATTTCAACTAGTGGCATGCATTGACCGCAAACATGAAGGAAAAAACATCAATGAAATTGCTGGATTGCCAGAATTAGATGCTATAATCTATACAGATGCTGAAGTCTGTCTCAGCGAAGTAAACGCTGATGTGCTGGTTGATTTAACTACTCCTGAATTTGGATATAAACATACGAAGCTGGCCCTTGAAAATGGAGTTCGACCAGTGGTAGGAACCACAGGTTTTACTGCAGAACAACTGGAAGAAGTAACGAATCTGAGTGAAACCAGACAACTCGGAGCCGTTATTGCGCCCAATTTCGCAGTAGGTGCAGTGTTAATGATGCAATTCTCTAAATGGGCCGCTAAACACTTCCCTGACGTTGAAATTATTGAAAAGCACCATGACCAAAAACTTGATGCTCCATCGGGGACTGCAATAAAGACAGCTGAGTTAATTAAAGAAGAACGAGAATCACACTTGCAAGGACATCCTGATGAAAAAGAAACATTACAAAGCGCACGGGGTGCAGATGTGGATGGAATGAAAATACACAGTGTCAGACTCCCAGGCCTTGTAGCCCATCAAGAGGTGATATTTGGCGGGCTTGGACAAACACTGACCATCCAGCATGATTCCCTTCATCGCGAATCTTTTATGTCAGGTGTTAAGTTGGCAGCTACTGAAGTAATGAATATCGATACACTTGTATATGGTCTTGAGCATTTACTCGATTAATAGGGGGTTATGGCATGAATGTAGCATTAATTGCGCATGATGAGAAAAAACAAGAAATCATCCAATTTGCCACAGCGTACAAGCATATTTTACGGAAACATCAATTATTTGCCACTGGTACAACCGGAAAAAGAATTTCTGAAGCATCAGGCTTAGATGTTTATAGGTTTCAATCTGGCCCCATTGGAGGCGACCAGCAAATAGGTGCAAAAATTGCGCAGGAAGAAATTGATATGGTTATTTTCTTTCGAGATCCTCTAACGGCTCAACCCCATGAACCGGATGTGAGTGCATTGCTGCGTATTTGTGATGTACATCGTGTTCCATTGGCTACTAATTTAGCCAGTGCTGAAATTTTCATTAGGGGTTTGGACCGTGGGGATTTTCACTGGCGAGACATTGTTAAAGAGAAGTTTGGAAAGAAAGATCAGGTGTAGTTGTATGTCGAAAATAGGAATAACCTGCTATCCCACTGTCGGGGGATCAGGGGTAATTGCAACCGAATTAGGGAAAATATTAGCTGAAAGAGGACATGAAATCCACTTTATTACATCACAAGTCCCATTTCGGTTAAATCGAGTCTATCCAAACATTTATTACCATGAAGTAGAGGTGAGCAGCTATCCCGTTTTTCAGCATCCTCCCTATGATTTAGCGCTGGCTAATAAAATGGCAGAGGTTATTAATCGTGAAAAACTCGATATTCTGCATGTCCATTATGCAATGCCTCATGCTGTATTAGCGATTCTTGCCAAGCAAATGGCTGATCATGATGTTAAAATTGTTACGACTCTGCACGGCACAGATATTACAGTATTGGCAATTGATTCGAGTTTAAAACAGATGATTAAATTCGGAATTGAACAATCTGATCGTGTTACGGCTGTATCGAAAAGTTTAGTAAAACAAACTCAAGAAATGCTAAAAACGGAAAAGACAATGGACGTCATCTATAACTTTGTGGACGAACGAGAATATTACAGGCGGCCTAATGATGAACTCAAGGCCCAATATCATATCGATAGGGATGAAAAAGTGATCATCCATATTTCTAATTTCAGGAAAGTAAAGCGGGTTCCTGACGTCATACAGACATTTGCTCAAATTCAAAAAAATATCCCATCTAAACTTATCCTCGTCGGTGACGGTCCAGAGTATGCTGCTTGTTATCAACTAGTAGAAGAATTAGGAATAGCAGATCAAGTACTTTTCCTTGGTAAACAGGAAAATGTAAGTGAATTGCTTTCCATTTCTGATTTAAAGCTACTGTTATCAGAAAAAGAAAGCTTTGGCCTCGTATTATTAGAAGCCATGGCGTGCGGTGTCCCATGTATTGGGACAAATATCGGTGGAATACCTGAAGTTATCAATCATGGGGAAACTGGATTTATTACAGAGCTAGGAAATACGGAACAAGTTGTTTATTTTGCAGAAAAAATATTAGGGGACTCTGCTATGCATGATCACTTTTCAGAACAGGCGAAGCAATTTGTAAGAGATAAGTTTGCTTCAACTGCCATCGTTGAACAATATGAAGCGCTCTATCGTCAGGTGTTACATGATGTACAATGATCCGCTTTTTCAATCGGCCTTTAGCTTAATAACACAACTTCACCACAAAGGGTATGAAGGTCACATAGTGGGAGGGGCCGTACGTGACCTTGTTTTAGGCCGATCAGTCGGTGATATTGATATAGCTACGTCAGCTCTCCCGCATCAGGTAACCCAGGTTTTTGATCATGTTATTCCGATTGGGGTAGAACACGGAACAGTACTCGTCCGCTACCAATCACAATCCTTTGAAGTGACAACGTATCGAACAGAGCAAGGCTATACCGATTTCAGGCATCCTGACCAAGTGTCATTTGTACAATCGATAAAGGAAGATTTGTCAAGACGGGATTTCACGATTAACGCTATGGCTATGGATCTTAAAGGGGAAATCATTGATCCTTACGGTGGAAAAGAGGATCTAACAAATCAGCGTATTCGGGCAGTGGGGAACGCTCAGACCCGTTTCAGTGAAGATCCTTTACGAATGATGCGGGCCTTGAGATTCGCAAGTCAGCTTCAGTTTGAGGTCGATTCAGAAGTAAGTACAGCTATAGAAAGTCAAGTAGCTAAACTTGGCCATATTGCTATAGAACGGGTAGCAGTTGAATTTGCTAAACTGACAGCAGGGGATGACTTTCGAAAAGGTCTGCAATTATGTAGTCAACTTGGTGTGCACTCGCAACTTCCCATTTTTTCTAAAAAGCCACACTTACAAGAAATTATACCGGAAGATCGCTTAGACGGATTCGCTGTATTGATCGCTTATTATTATGAACAAGACAATTCGGTAGATATTCTTCAGTGGGTGAAAAATTGGAAACAGTCCAATAAAGTCAAAAGGGATTCCTTTTCATTGCACTATGCGTTACGTGAGTTTCAACAAAAGAATGAAGTTACTCATTGGCTCGTTTATCAATTGCCAAATCCCCTGATCCCCTCATTCGCCAAGCTGTTAAGAGCATTGGGATATCAGATTGAAGAACAACTTCTTTTTAATATCTCAGCTGAACTTCCGATCCAGTCACGGAACGATTTGGCATTTGGAGCTCAGGACTTTATCCAGTTATGGCCTCAAAGGCAAAAAGGACCTTGGATTAAATCAGGTATTGAAAAAATAGAATATGCTGTAGTAAATAAACAATTGCCAAACCAATATGAACAAATAAAGGAGTGGGTCGATCAATGGAATCCACCCGTAAACAATTAATTGAACTGTTAAGTGAACAACAAGGACATATCTCTGGTCAATCTTTATCGAAACGCTTGCAAATTTCAAGAACAGCCGTTTGGAAACATATGAAAGAGCTAGAAAGGGATGGCTATGAAATTGAAGCGGTTCAAAGAAAGGGATACAAAATCGTTTCGTTCCCTAATAAAGTAAGTGAGAACACTCTTCAGTGGGGGTTGAATACAGATTGGCTCGGTCATAACCTTCATCATTATCCAGAAGTAGCTTCCACACAAGAAGTGGTTCATCAATTAGCCAAACAAGGAAAACCTCATGGAACGGTCGTTATAGCTGATCAGCAGGTTCAGGGCAAAGGAAGAATGGCTCGAAATTGGGATTCCCCCAAAGGAAAGGGTATTTGGATGAGTATTTTGTTACGTCCTGAATTGCTTCCTTATCAAGCCCCTCAGCTTACTTTACTGGCTGCCACAGTTTTAGCCGAGGTTATTGCTGGTCAGCCCTCAATAACTCCCTATATTAAGTGGCCGAACGACTTATTAGTTAATCATAAAAAGGTCTCAGGAATCTTAACAGAAATGCAGGCTGAACAGGACCAAATTCAGTATGTAGTTTTAGGTATCGGAATGAATGTGAATCAAGCAGAAGCAGATATTCCGGAAGAATTACAGCATAAAGCTACCTCTCTTCGGATAGAGTCACAACAAGATTGGTCCATTCAGGAAACAATTCAACGTATATTACGCCAGTTTGAACGTACATATGATCAGTTTATACAAAATGGATTTTCTGAAGTGAAACCGAAGTGGGAAGAATACGGCTACAAAATTGGCGAAATAGTGACCGTCTCTACCATGAGGAAATCATGGCAGGCTACCCTCGTTGGGATTGAACCTGATGGAGCCTTGCTGGCACGGGATGAAACAGGAAATGTTGAAAAACTGTATTCTGCAGAAATTCATTGGGGAGAGGGTGGATATAGTGCTTAATAAGAACAGCCTGTTTAAAATGAAACAGGACCAGAAAAAAATAACGATGATTACCGCCTATGATTACCCATCTGCTAAAATTGCTCGGTCAGCAGGAACGGATATGATACTGGTTGGTGACAGTCTGGGTATGGTTGTATTAGGATATGACTCTACCATTCCGGTTACGCTTACCGACATGATTCACCATGGCAAAGCGGTAAGAAAAGGGGCGGCAGACACATTTGTTGTGGTCGATATGCCATTTATGTCTTATCACATTTCTCTAGAAGAGTCTCTGAAAAATGGAGCAAAGCTATTTCAAGAAACGGGCGCACAAGCGTTGAAACTTGAAGGAGCTGGTGAAATATTACCGGTGATTCGACGGTTATCCGAAGGGGGGATCCCTGTAGTTGGACATTTAGGTCTGACTCCTCAATCTGTTCATGTTCTAGGAGGCTATAAAGTACAGGGAAAAGACGAAAAGACAGCTAAAAAGTTGATTAAGGAAGCTAAGGAAATCGAGCAAGCAGGAGCTATGGCACTTGTTTTAGAGTGTGTTCCAAAACAGCTTGCGAAACGTATTTCTGAGGATCTTTCTATTCCCACAATTGGGATTGGCGCAGGTGTGGACTGTGATGGACAAGTACTAGTCTACCATGATGTCCTGAAGTATGGTGTGGAGCGACTGCCTAAGTTTGTAAAACCATATCTAAACAGCAACGATCAGATGACTGATGCTGTAAGTCAATACGTATCAGAAGTGAGGAATGGGGATTTTCCTGAAGAGCAGCACAGCTTTACAATGGATACGGCTTTGCTTCCAGAAGACTAAGGAGAATAGTTATGAAGATCACCACAAATATTAAAGAATTGCAGCAGAGAACAAGTGAATGGATTGCACAAGGGAAAAAAATAGGCTTTGTACCTACTATGGGCTTTCTACATGAAGGCCACGAGGCACTCTTAAAGAAAGCACGATTGGAGAACGATCTCGTCGTATTAAGTATATTTGTCAATCCGCTCCAGTTTGGTGCGAATGAAGATTTAGACTCTTATCCTCGCGATCAGAAGCATGACAAAGAAATAGCTGAGAAACATGGGGTCGACGTTATTTTTCTTCCAGATGAGCAGACGATGTACCCAAATCCGCTCTCCATAAACTTAACTGTGGTTAGAAGAACAGATGTGTTATGCGGGAGAAGCCGTCCTGGACATTTTGATGGAGTAGCGACCGTATTGACGAAATTATTTAATATCGTTCGTCCTTCTAGGGTTTATTTTGGATTGAAGGATGCCCAGCAGATCGCTGTTGTAGATGCATTACTCGAAGATTTAAATTTCCCCATCGAACTGATAGCTGTTCCCACGGTACGGGAAGAAGATGGGTTAGCGAAAAGCAGTCGGAATGTGAATCTGCTTGATCAGGAAAGAAAAGAAGCTCCTTATGTTCAACAAGCATTGCAATGTGGAAGACAACATGTAGAGAATGGGGAGACTAATCCAGAGAAAGTGATCGAAAAAGTTCGACAGTTTCTTGAAAAGAAAACTCATGGTAAAATAGACTATATTGAATTATTATCCTATCCGATGTTACAGAGAGTCGAAACGATAGATCAACAAGTGATTCTTGCTACAGCGGTATATTTTCAAAACGCAAGACTCATCGACAACGTAATCTTTAATGAGTATGGGATTAAGACGTTAGGGTAAAGAGCAAGGAGGGGGCGTCATCATGTATCGCACTATGATGAGAGCTAAGATCCATCGTGCACGGGTCACAGAAGCAAACTTGAACTATGTAGGCAGTATAACCATTGATAAAGACCTATTAGACAGTGTGGGAATTCTTCCACATGAGAAAGTTCAAATCGTAAATAATAATAATGGTGCACGACTAGAAACATATGTTATTGCCGGTGAAAGAGGTAGTGGCGTTGTTTGCCTGAATGGGGCAGCAGCACGGTTAGTTCAGCCGGATGATATCGTTATTATTGTCTCCTATGCCATGTTGAGTGAAGAGGAATTAGCAGATTTTAAACCTAAGATCGCGATTATGGGCGAAGGTAATGAATTGCTTGAACTTTTAGAAGAGGAGCCTCCGCTTACAGCAATGCCTCTGTAGTTAGGAGTTCGTATGAATGGTATGGAAGGATCTTAGCTCCTATCAGGGGTTCAGGTCCTTACTTTTTTGAGTCCGCTGATGAGGAAGTGCTCACTGGAAGTAGAGAGAAATAGTTATTTCATTTACATGAATGGTTTTAGACTAGTGAATACTGAATTAAACAGGGCTGGAATACATAAAAGATGAACGAAAAAGGGGGGTTCTAACTTGTCTACCTTTGCTATAGTTGATTTGGAGACCACTGGTAATGCATTATCAAAGCAGGATCGAATGATTGAAATTGGTATCGTAATTATGAAAGAGGGAAAGACGGTCAAAGAATTTTCCAGCCTGATCTTTCCGGAACGCGAGATTCCTCCATTTATTACATCCTTAACAGGAATTAAAGATGAAGACCTAATCCATGCTCCGTTGTTCTCGGAAATTGCTGAGGACGTATATCATTTATTGAAGGACTGCTATATTGTTGCCCATAATATTGAATTCGATCTAAGTTTTCTTAATGAGGAATTCAAGCGGTGCGGTTTTTCTGCTTTACATAATAAATTAATAGATACAGTTGAACTTTCCCGCATTTTTCTGCCCGAATCACCAAGTTTTAAATTAGGACAACTGGCGCAGCTTTTGCATATAGGGCACGATAATCCACACCGTGCATTATCTGATGCTGCAGTAACAGCTGATTTGCTCACGATATTATTAACTGAATTAGAGGGATTACCTGAACGGACACTGGTGCATCTGTTAAGATTGTCAGATAATCTCAAGAGTGATATGAGATCCTTAATCGAAAATGCTATTGAGAAAAACAGATACAATCATCAAGTTGTAGACAAATTTGATATTCACTATGGGATTCCAATTAAAAAAAGACGGTTGAATTCCAAAGTTACTCGAGATCAGCAGCCTCCGTTTAGTGAATGGCTTCATCATGCATATGAAGGTAAAGAAGGTTTACAGCAAATTATAAGCCGCTTTGAAACGAGAGATGGGCAAAAGCAAATGTCAGAAGCCGTGTATAAGGCTTTTAAGGAGAAGAAGCATGCCTTGATAGAAGCTGGGGCTGGAATCGGAAAGTCTCTTGCCTACCTGTTGTCTGCCGTACATTATGCAATCAGTCATAAAGAGAGAGTTATGATTTCTACTCACACCACTTCCCTACAGAATCAGTTGTTAGAAGAAGAAATTCCGCGTCTGGAAGCATTAGTAGGGCGGCCGCTTGAAGCAGTCTTATATAAAGGAAAAAGTCATTATATTAGTTTGCTGCATTTCAGTTATGAGTTAGAAAGATCTTATCATGATAATTATGATATTTCCTTAACAAAATCTATGATTTTAGTATGGTTAACCCATACGAGTACTGGGGACATTGATGAAATTCAACTGCCTTCAAGCGGTCAGCAATTTTGGCATAAAATTTCCTCGGAAGCGTCAAAAAACACGAAATCTGTAAAACAAGACCCTTCCTCTTATTGGCAGTGGGCAGAGGAAAAGGCTGCACAGGCTGACATAATCATTACTAATCATTCTCTGCTTTGCTTAGAACTGATTAGTCATGAAAAGAAACTTCCTGATTTTGAGCGGCTGTTAGTTGATGAGGCCCATCATTTAGAGTCTGTTGCCAGTCGTTACTTTGGTATTCGCTTGAACTACAAAGAGCTGCAGCGGCAGTTAACCCAATTTAATGAATTGTTTCACCCTGCAGTATTCAAATCACTCAATGTAGATGTGAAGAAACAACTCGACCACTGCAGTCATTACGTAGAAGCAGCAAAAGAAGAGTTAAACCATTTATCGAGATATCTCTTTCGAAAGGTAAAATCTGTTCGTAATAACAAGCAATCGAAAAGTGATGTTGGCCGCGTTCAATATCTACTTAAAGAATCCAATGACGATAAGTTTGTTTACACTAGTTACGAAATGACCAATAGGTTTCTCGCACCTATTCACTCCATTAAAAGAGAGACAGCTGCTTTAATAGAGGTCCTCGAATCAATAGTTACGAGTGACCATAATGAAGAAGTACAGGTGTTAAGGCAGAGGCTGATTAATCATGCAGAGATGTGTTCAACCATTATTCACCAATTAGAAAGCTTTTTCGATCTCGGCGGGGATAAGGTGAAATGGATTGAAATTGATGTTGATGGGGCGTCTAACTCAATTTATTTATATAGTGAGCCTTTAGACGTAGCTGACCAATTAAATGAAAAATTATATGCAACAAAAAAGAGTGTAGTCTTAACGAGTGCTACCTTGACCACGAACGGGTCGTTCAATTATATGAAGCGGCTTTTAGGATTAGAAACGAGGGATGACCTGCATGAACTATCTATCCCATCCCCATATAATTATGAACAGCATGTAAGGCTTATGGTTCCAAATGACTTTCCTAGTATTAAGACAGAGACAGAAGAATTCATCTATTCTATAAGCGAAGCGATTTATTCAATAGCTCAAGTCACAAACGGCCGCATGCTTGTTTTATTCACGTCTTATGAGATGTTGAAAAAAACCTATTACTTACTCAAGGAGGTAGCGGCTCCTGAGGAATTTATGATATTTGCTCAAGGAATCTCGAGTGGCAGCAGAGATCGTCTGAAAAAGAACTTCCAAACTTTTGACCAGGCGATTTTATTAGGGACCAGCTCTTTTTGGGAAGGAGTCGACATTCCCGGTGATGATCTATCATGTTTAGTAATCGCCCGTCTGCCTTTTGACCCTCCTGATCAGCCAGCTCAGATCATGCGGGATAGCAGACTGAAGAGCAAGGGCCTTAACCCATTTATGGAACAGTCTCTTCCTCACGCAATATTAAGATTTAAACAAGGGTTTGGACGATTGATTCGCTCGACTACCGACCGCGGAATAGTTTTTGTATGTGACCAGCGATTAATTGAAGCTAAATACGGAAAATATTTTATTTCCTCGATTCCCGAAATTCCGCTGACTTATCAATCGACATCTAAGTTAGTTCAGGATATGGAAAAGTGGTTATGAAGGAAAATACCGAAACTCTTTCTAATTTAAGTATAATTCCTGTTATAATGTTTTACGTATGTACCGATGAAGAACCTTGGAAAAGACGATGGGGGATGTAAATATGGAAAACAAGATCGAAACCCTTTCAACTGTAAGGATTCAGAAATCAGACGATCTGTATAAGGTTGTTGATACACTTAACCGTACACTGAAAGAACAAAATTTAATGTTTGGACTCGCTCTAGATGAAGATGATAACGAAACAGCAGTCTTCACGATATACCGCACCTAGCTGGCTGAAATGGGTTCTTTTAATCGTCGGTCTATTGATTTTACTTTCGGGATGTTTACTAACATGGATGTATGTACAAATCCAGAGCAATCACACTGAAGGATATAGTGAAGCTAAAAGTCTGGCTTTATCCGAGACGAAAATTGCTAATGTTTCAGAGGTAACGAGTTACAACGGCGAACGGCCAATCCATATCGTTCGCGGCAAAACTGAAAGTGATGAGGAATTGGCTGCCTTTATTAATCTTAAAAATATGAAGGTGCTTACAACAATCAATACCAGCAACATGGTCTCCTCTGATCAATTAAAAAAAGAGCTGCAGGCTAACTGTTCCAGTTGCTCATTTTTAGATATACAACTTGCCTATGAAGAGAATAGCCCAGCATGGGAACTTACTTATATCGATGAAAATCAAAGATATGTTTTAGAATATGTAAAGGCTGAGAACGGCGAGCCGATTCAAAGATTTGCATTTCGCCAGCCTCAAACTTAAACGAAGGGATGAGTTTCATGGAATTAGCTAAGCGCGTACAAACACTTACACCATCATCTACATTGGCGATAACTGCTAAAGCAAAAGAACTAAAGTCAGAAGGACATGATGTGATAGGCCTCGGAGCAGGGGAACCGGATTTTAATACCCCTCATCATATTATTGCTGCAGCAGCAGACGCTATGGAAGAAGGTTTGACGAAATACACACCTTCAGGAGGAATCCCCGATTTAAAAAAGGCCATTTTGTCAAAGATGAAAGATGATCATAATCTGAATTATTCCACCGATGAGGTCATTGTGACCACAGGTGCAAAACATGCCTTATTTACTTTGTTTCAAGTATTGTTGAATAAGGGAGATGAGGTCATTGTTCCGGCCCCTTATTGGGTAAGTTATCCTGAGCAGATCAAACTGGCAGAAGGCACCCCTGTTATCGTTAAAGCAAAAGAGGAAAATCAGTTCAAAATTACACCTCAACAGCTTGAGGAATCGATTACTAAACAAACAAAAGCTGTTATCATCAATTCCCCTAGTAATCCGACTGGTATGATTTATTCAGAGGATGAACTTCGAGCGATTGGTGAAGTGTGTGTGAAGCATGACATTTTAATTGTTTCCGATGAAATTTACGAAAAACTGATTTATTCTGACGATCAACATGTGTCTATGGCACAGTTATCAGATGAATTATTTAAACAAACAATTATTATAAACGGTGTATCAAAATCCCATTCTATGACGGGCTGGAGAATCGGCTATGCTTTGGGACAGGCTAAGATCATTAAGGCTATGACAAATATGGCTTCCCATTCGACATCTAATCCTACCTCAATCTCCCAATATGCAGCCTTAGCAGCTTACAAAGGCTCAAACGAAGAGGTGAAAAAGATGCGTCAGGCCTTCCATGAAAGATTGGATGCTTTACATACCTGGCTGCTAGAAATACCAGGTGTATCATGCGAGAAGCCAAAAGGCGCTTTCTATTTGTTCCCTAACGTAATAGAAACTGCAAAAAAGTGCGGTTTTAATACGGTAGATGAATGGGTAACCACGTTGCTCGAAGAAGAAAAGGTGGCTCTTGTACCTGGATCTGGTTTTGGATCACCGGAGAATGTAAGGCTTTCCTATGCCACATCGATCGATCAATTAGAGGAAGCTGCTAAACGTTTAAAGCGTTTTGTCGAAAAAAATCAATCAGATAGTTAACTAGCTTGGAGGGAATCTCATGAAAACGACAATTGCAGAAGTTTCAAATCATGTGGGCGAAGAAGTAACCATCGGGGCATGGCTCCACAATAAACGATCAAGCGGAAAAATCGCTTTCTTACAGTTGCGTGATGGTACAGGATTTATGCAAGGCATCGTAGTTAAAAATGATATCGGAGAAGAAAAGTTTCAAGAGGCGAAAGCTTTAACTCAGGAGTCTTCCCTTTACGTCACTGGAGTAATTGTGGAAGATTCTCGTTCTTCTTTTGGGTACGAGATACAAGTGAACCATTTTGAATTGATTCATGAAGCCGTAGATTATCCAATTACGCCTAAGGAACACGGGACAGAGTTTTTAATGGATCACAGACATCTGTGGCTGCGTTCTAAAAAACAGCATGCTGTGATGAAAGTTAGAAACGAAATTATTCGAGCAACTTATGAATTTTTCAATACGAATAATTATGTCAAAATTGACCCCCCGATACTAACTGGATCTTCTGCAGAAGGGACTACAGAATTATTCCATACTAAATACTTCGACGAAGATGCATACTTGTCCCAAAGTGGTCAGCTGTATATGGAAGCAGCAGCTATGGCCTTTGGTAAAGTATTTAGTTTTGGACCAACATTTAGAGCAGAAAAATCAAAAACTCGCCGTCATTTAATCGAGTTCTGGATGATTGAGCCGGAAATGGCTTTTATGGATCATGATGATAGTCTGGAAGTTCAAGAACAATATGTGACCCATGTGGTGGAAGCTGTTCTTGAAAATTGTGCTCTAGAATTGGAAACACTTGGGCGCGATACGAATGTTCTTGAAAAGATTAAAGCACCTTTTCCTAGAATTAGTTATGATGAAGCAATTAATCTCTTAAAGGAGAAGGGCTTTGAGGATATCGAATGGGGAGAAGATTTCGGGGCCCCACATGAGACAGCAATTGCTGAAAGTTATGAAAAGCCAGTATTTATTACGAACTATCCTGCCGAAATCAAATCATTTTACATGAAACCAGACCCTGATCGTCCTGAGGTTGTATTATGTGCTGACTTAATTGCACCGGAAGGGTATGGTGAGATTATCGGAGGTTCTCAGCGAATTGATGATCTTGAGCTCATGCGTAAGCGTTACGAAGAGCACAATCTTACGGGGGATGCCTACAAATGGTACTTGCAACTTCGTGAATATGGGAGTGTACCGCATTCAGGCTTCGGACTAGGATTAGAAAGAACAGTAGCATGGATATCTGGTGTGGAACATGTACGTGAAACAATTCCATTCCCTCGCTTATTGAATCGACTATATCCTTAATAGAGCAGAAGCACCGATACGTTATGTTTTTAGCTATCGGTGTTTTTCCTTCTATAACCACCACAGAATGAGGTGAACACCTTGGCGAAATATCAAAGGTTCGAGGACATCATCAATCACCAAATGATGATTCCGAAACAGTTGTTACTGCAATATCGGCGATTAGGAATGGACGAGCATGAGCTTGTTGTTTTGTTGCAAATTCACCGTTTTTACCTGGAGGGGAATCCTTTTCCTACTCCTGAACAATTGGCTGAATATCTTTCTTTTTCAAGCCAGGACTGTTCTAAGGTATTAAGAAAATTGATGCAAAAACAATTCGTTACGATCGAGCAGAAACACAGTGAACAATTAGTCATAAATGAATCTTATTCCTTAGAGCCGCTATGGGAAAAATTATTTGCGGAACGTACAAATTCCTATTCAGATGACAAAAAGCAGACAGAAAATTTATTTCCTTTATTCGAGCAAGAGTTCGGCCGGCCATTATCTCCTTTTGAAATAGAGAATATTAATATCTGGCTTGATCAGGAAGAACAAGCACCAGCTCTTATAAAAGCAGCATTAAGAGAAGCTGTGTTGATGGGGAAACTTAACTTTAAATATATCGACCGGATTCTAAGAGAGTGGAAGCGAAAAGGAATCCAAACTGTTGACCAGGCTCGTCAGCATGGCAAGCAATTCAGACAAGGCCAAGTAAAAAATGCTTCCTCTTCCAAACCAAAGCCAAAAAGAGATGTATCGTTGTACTATAATTGGTTAGAGGAGGATTTATAGGAGAAACGTTATGCTTAATAAAAGTCAAATAAGAGAATGTCTAGATGCATTTGAAGAAATGTTTCCTGACGCTGAATGTGAACTGACTCACAGCAATGCTTTTGAACTTCTAGTGGCTGTTGTATTGTCAGCTCAGGCTACAGATGCTTTAGTTAATAAGGTTACTCCACAATTATTTCGGAAGTATAAAAGTCCCGAGGATTATCTAGCCGTTCCTCTGGAGGAGTTACAGCATGACATCAAATCTATTGGATTGTATAGAAATAAAGCTAAGAATATTCAAAAGCTCTCCCATACCCTCATTGAAAAGTTTGATGGTAGAGTGCCGTCGACGAAGCAGGAGCTTGAAAGCTTAGCAGGTGTCGGAAGAAAAACAGCGAATGTGGTAGCTTCCGTAGCCTTTCAGGAACCAGCTATTGCGGTGGATACGCATGTTGAGCGCGTCTCAAAGCGGCTGGCTATTTGCAGGTATAAAGATTCTGTATTAGAGGTTGAAAAGACGTTGATGCGTAAAATTCCAAAAGAAGAGTGGAGTGATACCCATCATCGGATGATTTTCTTCGGACGCTATCATTGTAAGGCGCAGCGTCCTCAGTGTGAGGAGTGTCCGTTGCTGCATCTTTGCAGGGAAGGGCAGAAACGAATGAGGAAAAAGTAGAAGGTTCATCTCCCGCCTCTTTTCAAAGTGTTAGGAAAAACCACGCAGTTAACTTACACTGAGCTTTCCAAGCGGGAGTTTTCGTGTAAGTCAATTGCTAAAATAAATATAATTCTATTCATAAAAACCCCCACTGTCTTATACAGTGGGGGTTGCGTTATTTACGCAGCGGGTTCTTCACGCTCTTGTGGTTGGCCGGAATCACCCTCGGTTCCTCCAGGCTCACCGTCTGAATTATCTCCTCCAGTGTTATCATCCTCGGAGGAGCCACCTCCAGAGCCGGAGTCCCCGGTCCCGCCTTCTCCAGAACCGGTATCGTCTTCACTTTGGTCTCCGCCATTTTGATTTCCGCCATTATTTCCTTGACCATCTCCACTTTCATTACCATTTCCGCTACCATTATTACCGTTATTCTCGTTATTACCGTTATTACCATTGTTACCGTTGTTACCATTTTGATTACCGTTGTTTTCATTGCCTTCGTTGTTCTGCTCATCTTCAGGATTTTCACCTTCAGGATTCTCCTCTTCAGGATTTTCTTCGGCTCCATCCTCAGCAGGAATTTCTACACTAGCAGTAGCTGGATCACTGTCTTCTGCATTCTCATTATCACTTACGGCAGTTACCGTAAATTCATAGGTAGAACCAGGTTGAGCATTCGTGATTTCCACCGTACTATCTTTCGTTCTCGTAAGTTGTCTTGCTTCTCCGCCATCAATGGATACCGTTACTTCAAATGAGACTCCTTCAGGTTCTTCATAGCCCCATTCAAGGTTAATCGCCTGTGCTTCCGTATCATAGGAAGCTGACAAATCTTGAACTGGCTCTAGTTTCTGAAATACTTGAGAAACTTGAGACGGTGTATTATCAACGTGGAACAATTCTGTTACTATACGACTCTCCGGAGTATATGGGCTAGGTAGTTTAGCTGGGCGTGAGCCTTCTTCTACTTCAACCTTTTCAACGGATCCGGGTTTTTGGAAGTCGCTTGTTTCTGTTCCTTCTGAAATATGGCTCATAACTGACTTAAACAGCTGTTTAGGGATATCTTGAGTTGCCTCGGATAAATCCTGGTATCCCTTTGGATAACCAGTCCAAACCGATATCGAATAATTTGTTGTGTAACCGCTGAACCAAGAATCTGGAACAATGTCAGTCCCATCGTCGGTTTCACTATTGGTTGTACCCGTTTTACCTGCCTCAGGAAGACCTGGGACATTGGCTGCTGTTCCTGTACCTTCTGACATTACTGTTTGTAACATGGATGTAACCATATAAGCCGTGTAGCTGTTCATGGCTGATTTAGGTTCAGGTTTTAAGTCAACCGTTCCTTGGCCTGGAACCTCTACTTTTCTAACTGTATACGGTTCGTTATAAACTCCTTCATTTCCAAACGCTGCATATGCACCGCTTAGCTGTAGTGGACTAACTTCTGCATTTCCCCCGCCGATCGCATCACTTAAATACATCTGATCATTTTTGAAGTTAATGCCTAGTCCTTCCGCAAATTTCTGTGCTTTATCAATACCTGTTTCATGCAATGTTTTCACAGCCGGAATATTCAAGGAACGACTGAGAGCATAACGCATACTTACCCATCCACGGAACCTGTCATCATAGTTATTAGGGGAGTACCCGTTAATATCTATCGGTTCGTCTTTGATCTGATGATAAGTTGACAGTTTATTATATTGAATAGCTGGACCATAAGCTGTAATTGGCTTTAAGGTTGATCCTGGCTGTCTTTGGGTGTCCGTAGCATAGTTAAAGTTACCCTCTTTATAGTTTCGACCGCCGCCAATAGCTCGAACAGCACCTGTTTGGGTATCGGTCACTGCTATACCAGTTTCAACTTTTTCATCTGGCCAATTAATCGTGCTTTCTTTTCCAAGCATTTGCTCAACATATTTCTGTGCTTCAGGATCTAGTGTTGTGTAGATTTTTAAGCCATCTTTGTAAATGTTGGCACCATCCATTTTTGCTTCTACTTCTTCTCGAACCTGGTCGATAAATGCTTTATATGGTGACTCTCTTTCAGTCTGTTCAGCTAGTAAATCTTCTACATTCGTTTGTCTTGCCTTCTCAGCCTCTTCTTCACTAATCTTCCCATGCTGGACCATCAGACTAAGTACAACGCTCATTCGTTGTTTCGCAAGTTCTGGATTTTTATATGGGTTATAGGCAGAAGGCCGTTGCGGTAATCCCGCTAGTATAGCTATTTCTGGCAATGTAAGTTTACTTAATTCGTTTTTGCCAAAATAAGTTTGAGCTGCTTCAGCTACCCCATAGGCACCTTGTCCATAATAAATTTTATTAAGGTACATTTCTAAAATCTTTTCTTTGGAGTATTCCTGATCTAGTTTAATAGCTAAATACTGTTCCTGTACTTTACGTTTTAATGTCTTATCGCTTGATAAAAAGGAACGTTTAACAACTTGCTGTGTTATAGTGCTGGCACCTTCAGCCCCAAATCCTTCCTTAATATTCGCGATGATAGCGGCGGCAATACGTCTGAAATCTATTCCAATATGTTCAAAGAATCGGACGTCCTCGGTGGCTAAAACCGCGTCAATAAGTGTAGGTGGAAGGTCGTTATAGCTAACTTTAGTTCTTCTTTGCTCGCCGGCTAGGTCCGTTATAAAATCACCATTTTTATCATACAGTTTTGACGAGATAGGATCAGATAATTGCTCTTCATTTAATTCAGGTGCCGTTACAATGTAATAGGTGAATAAGCCGCCTACGGCTATCATAAGAACGATGCCTATCGTCAAGAGAATCATTACGATACGTTTGAAGGTAGGTTTTTTCGTTCCTTTTTTATTCGACTTTAATTGCTTTCGTCTTGCACTTCTTGATTGGCTTTCGTTGGCCATGTTGCTCTTCCTCCAATTCAAAAATAGAGCTTATCTAAAGCAGCAGCATAATCAACCCTTGCTTGATAATGAAAGGGGAGGAGTTCTCCTTCAACTTTCATATGCTCATAGGGAATTGATTTTCGCCCGCCTTGAAATTGATCATCCCAATACAAAAAAAGTTTGACTGCGGGTAGAAAATAAACCTCTTCATATACGGCAAATTTGACAATAATAAAGCATATGCCTCCGTGAGTGTCACATGCGCGCATATGATCAATTTGATGCTGGTGGATGTTGCTTAAAGGGAAGGAGGTCTTATTCTTTGTTTCCTTCGCCTCGAAGTCAATATAACGACCTCGATAAACTCCATTAAAATCCGTTGTTGAAGCTTGTTTGAAGTATGCTTCTTTAATGACTGCTGCACTTCTTTTTGGATAGTCTACATTTACTATTTGGACAGGTGTCGGCTTTTTGTGTACAACTGCAATATTTGCGTGTCTATAATAGTCATTGGTTAATGCAATATCCTCTTCTAAGGTCATACCTCTATTACTAAAAGTGGCCTTTGTTTTCCCTTGTTTTAACGATTTCTGGCTTACGCCTTTTCTTCCATTGGGATAATTCAAAGTACTTCCCTCCCTAATGCCATGAGGGTATCATACCAAAAAAAAGCCGCCAAGTGTAACAGAAATATGGGGGAGCATCTTCATATCCTATTAAACGTTTTAGGATACGATGAAGTTTCACTCTATTATACTTTTTCCCGCAAATAACAACAAATAATCCTTAATTTTTACACCTTTTGCTGCACCAAACACATAAATTCGAACAGAAGAAGAGTTTTATGGGGGAAAGGGAGGCGGGATTTAATAAACATAAGCGCCTCCCTTTATGGTTAAGTGGATGGGCGGTCTTCCCCTGATAACTTAGGGTTATCAGTTTTAGCCGGAGTGGGTTTCTTTTTTTCTTTTGGCTTCTTCTTAGGCATTGAATGCGGCCTCCTTTCATCATAGGCTGAGTCCTATAAATAATATTTGACAATAAATCGACATTTCATAATCATGGTTTATTTATTGGGGATAGGGTTCATGATTAAGACATTCTTGTGTCGATACCTTACGTAAGGTAGGTTGTTTTGTAGCATTAGTTCTAGTCTTGTCATGTGGGAAGGAGTTATGCAGGGGAAGGAGAATTTTAACCTTAACAAGCTTTTGAAGGAGGATAATGAATGGATAAACAATCTGTTGTTTCCATGGCCTTGTACGAAGAGCAGCTGGACCTGTTGAGGAACAAGTTCTCCCAGATGGATAAAAGAATCTCCCTTAAAGCGGATGAAGCAGTGTTTACAATGGCAGTATCACACCGCAAAGAAATTGATCTCTATAAAGAGGAAGTGTTGCGCCTGCGAGATCAGTTAAAGGAGGTAAGAAAAGAACAACAGCAATTACACGTAAAAAAGTTTGCAGCATCTGCCAGACGTAGGTCTGTAGGGTAAGTTTTTGATTAAAGCAGCTTATAAATGGTATGGTTGAGGAAAAAGGTGTGTTGGAAGATAAATGTCACTTAAAGAAACTACAATAAAGATTAAACAGATGATTGATGATCTTCATGAACAATTTATAGAAACTGAGTATCCAGCAGATACAAAAAGCTTGGAATTTTTTCATAAAGTGAAAAGCGAAACGGCTCCCATGTTTGAGTTGACAAGTCAATGGTTAGAAGAAGCCGAGGAATTTGTGAAAAGTCGCAGTGTATCTGTGCATCCCAATCAGGTAAAATCCACCCATGAGAATATGGAAATGTTGATATTACACAGTTATTATCATGATGTAGAAAGGAAGCGTTTTAAAGAACTGCATCAATCTTCCCACTATGTTCTGGATATGGTCTTAAATGATTTGGAAAAATAGCGGTACAGCAGGGTGAAACCGCTTTACAAAATGTGTGCAATCTTTTATAATAGTCTTCCCAATATGAGGGAGGGAACCTGATTGAACAAAGAAAAATTAATACAAGAAGCAAAAGCAATAAGAGAACGAGCCTATGTTCCTTATTCCAAGTTTAAGGTAGGAGCATCCTTGCTTACGATGGATGGTACCTTATATACAGGCTGTAATATTGAAAATGCAGCATATCCTGTAACTTGTTGTGCTGAACGAGTGGCGATATTTAAAGCCATAGCCGATGGACATCATGAGTTTAAGGAAATAGCTGTCGTTGCAGATACGGAACGTCCGGTTCCACCGTGTGGAGCCTGTCGTCAAGTTATGAGTGAGTTTTTTAATCCAGATGGGAAGATTCACACAACTAACCTTCATGGAAACACGAGAACGGTCTCTATGGAAGAGTTGCTGCCATTCTCATTTTCTTCTAATGATTTGCAGGAGGAAACGAAATAAATTTAAAGACTGTCTATAAATGGACAGTCTTTTTTTTGATTGTATAGTTTTTGTTCGATAATTGTAGATATTCGGGTATATGCCCAGTACAATCTCAGCATTTGTGACATAGGCTGTTAGGAAAAGACATAAGGGAGTGATTTACAAATGTTTCATCGTCAATGTCCTCATGTGAGACACTGTCGCCCGGTTATTTACCCAGTGCATCATTGTGTGCAAGATAATTACTTTGTGGAGAATATGGACCATATCCACCCATCCCATTTGACGATACAAAATCATCATTTATTAAATAATTATCATTACTTCCCACACACCGTTTCACAAACGAACAATTATAATGTAGAGGATCATTATATGCCTCAAGGTATGGAACCGGAGGGGTATAACTGGATGGATGCCCAAATGGAACAAGGACCGATGGGAATGCCTCAGGGGCAAATGCAGGGACAAATGGATTCGATGCCATCAATTCCTATGCCGCCTCAACCGTTTAATATGCCAGAAGAATAAAGTCTAAGCCACTAATTTTTTAGTGGCTTATTTTTGCACGAAATCCCCGAAGGTATCCCTTAAGGTAATTTTAAACTACTTGTTTTTCCACAGAAATAAGGGTGTAATATTAGGAAAAACTATCATACAATAGGGAGGGAGAGTGATGACATGAGAACAATGGTTATAACCGGGTACAAGCCTATGGAAATGGGTATATTTAAACATGATGATCCTAAAGTTGATTTTGTAAAGGAAGCGATTAAGAAAAGGTTAGTTCAATTAATAGAAGAAGGTCTTGAGTGGGTAATACTTTCTGGTCAGATGGGCGTGGAGCTCTGGGCAGCGGAAGTTATAGTAGACCTTAAAGAGGAATACCCCATCAAGCTTGGTGTCATCCCCCCATTTCAAAACCAACATTCCAAATGGCCTGATCAACTTCAGCTTGTTTATGATAAAATTACAGAACTAGCTGATTTTTATAAGCCGATTTATGAGAAGGAATATGAAGGACCTTACCAATTTCGTGCGAGGGATCAATTCCTTATCGAACATTCAGATGGCTGTATGGTACTTTATGATGAAGATACCCCCGGGACGCCGAAATATTTCCTAAACCTTGTCCAAACCTATTTGGAACACCATTCCTATGATCTAATCTACATAACTCCAGTAGATTTAGAAGAAACAGTCGAAGAGGTACGCATGAGAAATCCAGAATTCTGGAGTCAATAATTAGTAAATTTAATGCAGATTAAATTGACATTGAAGCCAGCTTTTGAAAAAATATAAGTAATGTGTTGAACAGAGGTGAGAGTAATGAGTGATGAAAAGTTTAATTTGGATGGAAAAACGATATTAGAAAAAGACTTTAAGACTTCTATGCGTGGGTACAATCAGGAAGAAGTGGATGAATTTCTGGATCAAGTGATTCAGGATTATGAAACATTTAACAAAGAGATAGACAGACTGATCCAGGAAAATGACCGCTTAAAGAAATCGCCAACAAGAGAAGCAGCACCGCCGCAGCGATCAAGACAGGTAACGAATAATAATCATCAGGTTAATTATGATATCTTAAAGCGAGTGTCTAACTTGGAAAAGGCGGTATTTGGTAAAAAGTATGCAGAAGAGTAAATCCCTATAATTACCGGGTGACAGCCCAAGTTCTATTTGGTATACTATGAGAACGTGACTGTTTAACGAGCCACGCATAAGATTGATGTACATTTGAATACTCGGGTAATCGCTGCTTCACTTTTGTGAGGCAGAGGAAAGTCCATGCTCGCACAAACTGAGATGTTTGTAGTGTTCGTGCCTGACGAAACCATAAGTCAGGGTAACTTTTAAGTTAACGGCAGGGAAGACACCTAAGTCCTTATCGGATAGGGGGTCGCTACCTTTAAAGTGCCACAGTGACGGAGCCAAAATAGAAATATTTTGGGTGGAACGAGGTAAACCCCACGAGCGAGCAACCCAAATTAAGGTAGGGGCACTTTTTGAAGGGAATTCAACCTGATGAAAGGCCGCGATAAGCGGCAGATAGATGGTTACCACCGGAGTACGAGGTTGACCGCCGTTTGCAGTACGATGGAACAGAACATGGCTTACAGAGTATTCAAAGGTCAATGAATCAACATGAAATAACACCCTTCTTCTTAAGCCAGCATGCTAGGAGGAAGGGTGTTTTTATTTTTACTTATAGGAGGAACAACATGTCACAAAATGTAACTTTAATTGCAACAGCTGCGATGGGGCTTGAGGCAATTGTCGCACGTGAAGTTCGTGCTTTAGGATATGAAGATATACAAGTAGAGAATGGCCGTGTTGTATTTACTGCCCCTGTATCTGCCATTCCTCGTGCTAACTTATGGCTTCGGACAGCTGATCGTGTAAAGCTGCTGGTTGGCAAATTTAAAGCCTTCAGCTTTGATGAATTGTTTGAAAAAACGAAAGCCCTTCCCTGGGAGTCATTTATTTCTGAAGATGGAGAATTCCCGGTTGTTGGTAAGTCAGTTAAATCTAAACTCTATAGTGTGCCTGATTGCCAATCAATTGTTAAAAAAGCGGTTGTTGAAAGGTTGAAGAAAAAATACGGGGTAGCTTCTATTTTGAAGGAAACGGGTGACTTTTACCGCGTTGAAATTGCTATACATAAAGATGAAGCCTTGCTCACTCTTGATACATCCGGAAGCGGCTTACATAAACGAGGCTACCGTGTTGGTCAAGGGGAGGCCCCTTTAAAGGAGACATTAGCAGCAGCGTTAATTCAAGTTACTAATTGGCATCCAGACGAGCCATTTGTGGATCCTTTTTGCGGGTCAGGAACGATTGCGATAGAGGCGGCGCTAATCGGTCAAAATATTGCACCTGGATTCAATCGTGAATTTGCATCAGAAAACTGGGAGTTTATATCACAGAATAATTGGGATCAGGCTTTCGAGGAAGCAGAGGATTTTGCTAATTATGATCAGCCGTTAGATATCACCGGATCTGATATTAGCCACGACATGATTCAAATTGCACAAAACAATGCTATCGAAGCGGGACTTGGTGACCTTGTAAAATGGAAGCAAATGCAAGTGAAGGATTTTCGCCCGAGACAGGAAAATGGCTATCTGATATCCAATCCTCCTTATGGCGAAAGAATGGGGGATCGGCCAGAAGTCGAAGAGATGTATCGTGATTTAGGGGTGATTATGAGAGATTATCCGTCCTGGAGCACTTACATCCTCACGTCTCATGAAAACTTTGAATCGTTATATGGAAAGAAGGCCACGAAGAAGCGTAAGCTCTTTAATGGTTTCATTAAAACGGATTACTACCAGTATTTTGGGAAAAAGGTAAGATAACTTCGTCATGGTGATCAATGTCGATCCAATTTGTCATTAATCGTTTAACAGTTTGAAAAGGTAATAGGGGGAGAGCTATGATCCAGTCAATTGAACAAAAGTTTAAGAATCTGCTTAAAGAACAAGCTTCTTATGAAGAAGCAATTGGACTAATGGCTTGGGATTTGCGCACAAAAGCACCTAAAAAAGCAGTCGATCAAAGATCAGAAGTAATAGGTGTGTTATCTCAAAAAGTTCATGAAATACAAACATCAGAAAAAATGAAAGAGTACTTAGATACTTTGACTGATGCTTCAACTGACTCAATTATACAAAAAGCCGTCGAAGAGGCCAGAGAAAGCTATGAACGAACTGTGAAACTCCCTGCAGAAGAGTATAAAGCTTATGTGACGTTACAATCTAAAGCAGAATCTATGTGGGCTGAAGCTAAAGGATCTAATGATTTCAAGGGTTTCCAGCCATATTTAGAGGAACTTGTCTCTTATAACCGTCTTTTCGCAGATTACTGGGGTTATGATAATCATAAATATGACGCACTGCTTCACAATTATGAACCAGGGGTTACTGTTGAAGTGCTCGATCAAGTATTTCCGAAGGTTCGCAAAGCACTAACCGGATTGTTGGAACAAATTAAACAGGCTTCAGACCAACCTGATCCTTCTTTATTAAAAGGGCATTTTCCTAAGGACAAACAGGAAGCCTTCAGCCACGAAATCTTAAAACGCATGGGTTATAATTTTGAAGCTGGACGTTTAGATGAAACCGTTCATCCTTTTGCAATTGGTCTAAATTCTAATGATGTTCGTGTAACGACAAAATATGATGAAAAAGATTTTCGGACGGCTGTGTTCGGTACGATTCACGAAGGAGGACACGCCCTTTATGAGCAAAACATTGATCCAGCTTTAGCATTTACTCCGCTTGACACTGGAACCTCTATGGGGATACATGAATCTCAATCACTATTTTGGGAAAATTTTGTTGCGAGGAGTAAGCCATTTTGGCAAAATCACTATGAGCTGTTTAAAAGACACGCCCCCGATCGATTTTCTTCCACCAGCCTAGAGGACTTCTATAGAGCAGTGAATGAAGTAAAACCTTCAATGATCCGAATCGAGGCCGACGAGCTTACTTATTCTCTTCATATTATGATTCGCTATGAGTTGGAAAAAGCATTAATCGGCGGCGAAATCGAAGTGAAAGATTTACCAGGTTTATGGAATGAGAAAATGCAGGAATATCTCGGTATTACACCTCAAAATGATTCAGAAGGGGTCTTGCAGGACATTCACTGGTCTGGAGGAGATTTTGGTTATTTCCCTTCGTATTCACTAGGATATATGTATGCAGCCCAACTTCATCATACAATGAAGCAGGAAATATCTTTCAATGATGTGATTCAAAAAGGAGATTTCAAGCAAATTCAACAGTGGTTGACAGAGCGCATCCACAAATTCGGTAAGATGAAAAAACCGTTAGAAATGATCAATGATGTGACGGGTGAGGGTTTAAATCCTGACTATTTAATAGCCTATTTAACTAATAAGTATCAGGATATATATAAGTTATAAATAAAATACCCGGCTGTTCAGGGAACAGCCGGGTACACTCATTATGAAAATTCACCCATTAAATCAGTTGCAAGGAGGCCTGCATCTTTATAAACACCATCGAGTTTCTGTTGAAATTTATCGAACTTTTCGTCGGCCGTAGTAAAGTCGGCATTCTCTATACTCTTATTAAGAGCCTTACCTACTTCGGAATAGTAAGCTTTAAGAGAGGGCAATGCCTCTTCATATTGAGCTTTAATTTCTTTTGGTAGGTCAGATTTGATTTTGTAAGATTCAACTGAATCAGCTGCTTTTTTCGCTGCTGTTAGGGCTTCCTTGCCCGCGGTTTTTATGGCTTTGGAAGTGGATTCTTCGTCAGCCACAAGCGTTTGGTAGTTGGCGATTTTTGTATGTTGTGGTCTGAAAGTATTTGCCATGTTCATTTGTTCATTAAGTATTTCTTTCTTTACTGTCATTTCATTGCTTTTATTTTCCTGACTGCTCGTTTCTTCAGCACCTGGAGTACTTTCTTCTTCAGAAGAAGAGCTTCCGCAGCCAGCCAAAACTAATGCAGCGGTCAATCCGATAGCAAACAACCATTTCTTCATTCTGTTTCCCCCTTTTTATAATCTTCACAAAATACAGTGTAATGGTAACTATTGTAAATGTAAAGAATTAGGAAAAAGTAAAAATATATTGAATATTCAGTTTCAGGAGGTTTCCTATGTACTTACCAAATTTCAGATTAGATAACAACTTAGCTGTCGTCACAGGTGGAACAAAAGGGATCGGACGGGCTACAGCCATATCTTTTGCTCAATCCGGAGCAGATGTAATAATAATCGCCAGAAATAAACAGGACTTACTAAACACAAAAAGTGAAATAGAATTCTATGGGCAGAAAGCTTGGACTGTACAAGCTGATGTCAACGACTATGATAGCATCATCGAAGAAGTAGACGACATTCGTGATGGTCGTCCGCTCGACATATGGGTGAATAATGCTGGGATGAATATTAGAAGCCTGGCAGAGGATGTATCAGAGGCAGAGTGGGAGAAGATCATTTCTACCAATATGAAAAGCGCCTTTTTCTTAGCTCAATATGCTGCTAAAACTATGAAGCCGGTGAAAAGGGGTAAAATTATTAATATTTCTTCAGTGGGCGGCCATACCGCATTAAGGACAGGTGTTGTTTATGCCATGACCAAAAGTGCATTAATCCAAATGACCAAAAACCTGGCGCTGGAGTGGGGTTCTGACCAGATTAATGTGAACGCCATCGGTCCATGGTATTTTGAAACCGCTTTGACAGAACAGTTATTAAATGATGAAGATTATGTTGCGGATATTTTAGACAGAACACCTTTGAAACGTATCGGGAAACTTGAAGAAATCACTGGTGCTGCCGTTTTTTTAGCATCCGATGCTGGAAACTACATGACAGGACAGACGCTTTTTGTCGATGGAGGAATGACTATATACGGTTTTTAAATGATAAATATCACTAAATAGGGCACCTTAAGGTAAAAAGAGGTGTTCACATGTCCTACATACTTTCAACAGGTATTCAAACCGCTGATTATCATTATACACAGTCAGAAATTCAAAAGCTTGTTCATCGTGTTTTTCCCATGTCAAATCATGAGAAAAACAGGCTGATGCCGATCTTTGAACATGCTGATATAGAGCGGCGTCAATTATCAGCTGAATTATCCTGGTACGAAAAAGGGCATTCGCTGAAAGAAAGTAACGAACTCTACCACGCGAGTGCCCTCCGATATTGTGCACAGGCGATTAGAAAATGTTTGAGCAGCCAAGAGTTTCTTACGCAAGCAATAGATCCAAATCTGATCGATCACATGATCGTCGTTTCCTCTACGGGTATTTTGACTCCTACGCTCGATGCTTATCTAATTGACGAGTTAGGGTGCAAACAATCAATCAAACGGACGCCAATTTTTGGGCTTGGTTGTGCAGGGGGAACGAGTGCAATAGCTAAAGCTCATGAATACTTGCAAGGGGCTAAGAAAAGTAACGTGTTAGTCGTTTGTGTTGAACTTTGCAGTTTAACTTTTCAGCCCAATGATTCGAGTGTGAGCAATTTTGTGGGAACTGCATTATTTGGAGATGGCGCTTCCGCTGTTTTAATGGCAGGAGAGGCATCCCCTTTGGTTGGTCGCCAAACCGCTACTGTCCCCAAAATAGAGCATGTAAGCACAAGAACGAAGCCGCAAAGTCAGTCAGTAATGGGATGGAAGGTCGTGAACACAGGGTTTGAAGTAGTATTTAACAAGAGCATTCCAAACCTAGTGCGAAATTTTTGGTTTGTACATGTTCAAGATTTTCTTCAGCAGATGGATTGGGACATAGAGCAGCTTCCTTTTCTCGTTGCACATCCGGGCGGAAAAAAAGTATTGGAAGCCTATGAAGATGTGTGGAATCTGCCTAAGAGTGCGTTGGACTTTTCCAAAAATATTTTAAGAGGCCATGGCAATATGTCGTCTCCCACCGTTCATTTTGTGCTTGAGCAAGCTATGAAAAGTAATCCTGACCGAAAAACACGTTCTATTATGGCTTCCTTAGGTCCTGGCTTTACATCCGAACTTGTAAGTCTGGAGTGGAGCTAAATGCTTGGGTTACTATTTGGCCTCATCGTTCTTCAAAGATTAGCAGAATTAGTGATAGCCCGATCGAATAAAGCCTGGATGCTTAAACGGGGAGGTGTCGAATTTGAATCAGGCCATTACCCGCTATTTATTGGCCTGCACTCGTTATTCTTTTTAGCTATTATTGTGGAGTGGCAAACAGTTGAATATGAAATAGGCTGGCTGTTCCCGGTTGCTTTTATTTCGTTTCTTATTCTCCAGTTGCTGAGAGTGTGGTGTATCACAAGCTTAGGAAGGCGCTGGAACACTAGAATTATCGTCATTCCTCAAGAACCTCTTGTTTCTAGGGGGCCATATAAATATGTAAAGCACCCGAACTATGTTGTTGTATTTTTGGAATTGTTTTTCATCCCTTTAATGTTTCATGCTTATCTTACTGCATTGATTTTTCCCCTTCTACATCTTTTCGTATTAGCCATCCGGATCCCGGCGGAAGAACGAGTACTTCGTAAAGGTTCTGAAAATTTAAATTGAATGATTGCTATATAAATTTGTATCTGATACACTTCTAATTATAAATGAAAATCATTATCAATTAGGGGTGGTATTATGATGATGTTATGGATCTTAGGGGTCGTATGTGTCTATACAGGATTGGTGGTCTGGGGATTAGCTAAGTTTGGTTTACCTTCTGCTCAATCGGTATTAGAAGTTGCTAGATTCCGAACTAAAAAAAGAGTGATTTAACATGCAACACCCGATTAGCTTTCCATTTCAGTCAGGTAACTACAACCTGGCTTTTATTTGTTATAATGAATGCAGACAGGGGAGAGTTTTGTCGATGAATGTCAATTGTTGAGATAATTTAGTTACAAGGAGCGTATTATGAGGCAAAAAGAATCATTGGCTTATTACCTGGAAGATTTGTGGTCAAAAGGATTTAAGCTTTCAGATGAAGATGTTCATTTCATTTATTTCGGAAAGAACTCAACGAATGTCGAGGAGTGGAAGGTTATGCTTGCACTAAAAGAAACACTCAAATTTCAGCATACATTTGATCCTAGTTTTTTTATAAGCGTATTGGAACATCTATCATCGCCGGCAATCACTTCCAAAAAATCAGCTTACGTAGCATTAGAGGAGCGAGGGCTGGATTCAACATCAAAAAACTAACCAGGGTTTGCACTAGGTTAGCTTCTCTTAAGCGCAGCCCGTGCGAGACGGTCTGCATGTTTATTGGTTTTTTCCGGAATCCATTTATAAAATACAAAAAAGAAAGGTTCTTGCAAGCTATTTATGTGTTGCAGCAGCGGCTCAAAAGCTGGATTATTCGTATGCCCTTTGTCGACAGTAGATACAACGACTTGCGAATCTGATCTTACTGATAGAATTTCACCTGCAAAAGATTGTTGGCAAATTTCCAGGGCTTTAATGACTGCCAAAAACTCTGCTTCGTGATTCGTATACTCCCCGAGATATACTCCATATTCAAAGTGCTGTTTATTTTGCTTAATATAGATCCCGGCAGCACTCGGACCAGGATTTCCTATAGTAGATGCGTCCGTGTACACTTCAATCACTTATTACCCCTCCTAATTGGATTCCCTATGGTTGATTCTTTTTGCTGCGTACATAAATGGGGTGTCCATCGCTGCCACAATAAATTTAATGAAGTACGTCGTTAGAAAGATTTCCAACCACACGTCAAAGGGATACAAACCGTAAAATGCGATTCCGCAAAAAATAGCCGTGTCTAAGAGCTGACTAATCATCGTACTTCCATTGTTCCTAATCCATAGTGAACGATCACCTGGAAACAACTTCTTTAACCTGTCATAAAACCAAACGTCAAAATATTGACTAACTATAAAAGCTAATAAGCTTCCCGCAGCAATCTGGGGAGCAATGCCAAATAGAGTCATTAATGCAGGCTGGGCTATATCACTTTCAGCAGGAATAAATTGAATGGATAATTGCATCACAATCGTCATAATAATTAATGTAGAAAACCCCATCCATACAGTCTTTTTAGCATCTTGTTTTCCATACTTTTCATTTAGAATATCTGTCGCTAAAAACGCTGTCCCATACAAAATATTCCCCAATGTTGCGGTCATGCCAAATAACTCAATCGTTTTAACGACTTGTATATTTGCGATGACTGTTGCCATACCAATCCATACGAATAACCCTGGTTTTCCAAACATTCTGTAGATTGCGAGTAACAGGGTGAAGTTTAAAAGGGCAAATACAAGCCATAACCATTCATTACTCACCGAGAAGCCCTCCTATATTTACATGGAATAATGTTGCAGAAAAGCTGCAACAGCCATTGATTATACGGTTATTTCTTATTTATTTCAATAAAAAAAGCGCCAACCTTTTTAGTATGGCGCTTATAGTCAATATTTATTGTTTAGCAACATTAGATGCTTGAGGTCCACGATCCCCTTCGACAATTTCGAAGGTTACTTCCTGGCCTTCTTCCAGGGACTTGAAACCTTCTTCCTGAATAGCGGAAAAATGAACAAATACATCGTCTCCGCCTTCTACTTGAATAAATCCATAACCCTTCTCTGCATTAAACCATTTTACTGAACCATTTTGCATAACACATTTCCTCCTAAATCTTGCACGTAAAACGTGGAAAAATTACAAAGTAAGATAAACAAAAAACCCATAGACACATGGAATAATAAAATCCAACATGTCTATGGGCAGTGCCTTGTCCTTTATCATTCCGTTCATCTTATTTGCTTATAAAATAATATATCGTATCTTGAAATTGCAGTCAATATGTATGATGTTAATTGTATGAAAATTTAATTATCTTATTTTGGAAAATACTCTAAAGCTCCTCTTGAATGAGTTATACTATAAATAATCAGAAAAAGGAAGGGGAATGACAAATGAAATCAGATATAGATATTGCTCTGGAGGCTGAAATCCAACCTATTCGTAATATTGCTTCAAAGCTGTCATTAGAAGCCGATGATTTCGAACCATATGGGCATTATAAGGCGAAGTTATCGGACGGTTTACTGAATAAATTATCCGACAGACCTGCTGGCCAAGTCATTTTAGCAACTTCCATTAATCCAACTCCCGCGGGTGAAGGGAAATCAACGGTAACTGTCGGTTTGGGCCAAGCCTTAAATCGTTTAGGACATCAAACGATTATTGCGTTAAGGGAACCTTCGCTTGGACCTACAATGGGCATAAAAGGAGGAGCAGCTGGAGGAGGGTATTCGCAAGTTGTCCCGATGCAGGAAATAAATCTTCACTTTACTGGTGATATCCATGCCATTACGACTGCGAATAATGCATTAGCCGCGTTCATTGACAATCACATACACCAAGGTAATGAATTACAGATTGATCCAAGAAGAGTAGAATGGAAGCGCGTCCTTGATATTAATGATCGAGCTTTAAGACATGTTAACGTGGGTTTAGGAGGTCCGGCGCAAGGTGTGCCGCGTGAAGATGGATTTACGATTACAGTAGCTTCTGAGATCATGGCGATTCTTTGTTTGGCAAACGACCTTCATGATTTAAAGGAAAGGCTGTCCCAGATTGTTATTGGCTATACATACGGTAAGGAACCTGTCACTGTCCATCAATTGGGATTCGAAGGTGCTTTAACCTTATTGTTAAAGGATGCGATTAAACCTAACCTTGTCCAAACGTTAGAAAATACTCCTGCTATTATTCACGGCGGTCCTTTTGCTAACATCGCCCACGGCTGTAATAGTGTAATGGCAACGAAAATCGCCGCTAAGCTTGGGGACTATGTTGTGACGGAGGCAGGATTTGGCGCGGACTTAGGAGCAGAGAAATTTTTAGACATTAAGACACGTGCAGGGGAATTTGAACCAGCTGCAGTAGTGATCGTGGCAACTATAAGAGCATTGAAAATGCATGGCGGGGTAGACAAAAATCACCTTAAAGAAGAAAATGTTGAAGCACTAAAACACGGGATTTCAAATTTAAAGAAACATATTGAGACTATTGAGCAATTCAATTTGCCATTCGTAGTAGCAGTCAACAAATTCCCGACAGATACAGAGGCTGAGCTCGACTTCCTTCTGAACTGGTGTAACTCTAACGGTGTGGAGGTCGCGCTTGCAGATGTTTTTTCTAAAGGAGGAGAAGGGGGTATAGAGTTAGCCAGAAAAGTCATAGAAAGCTGTGAGAAGAAAACTGACACTCTGAATTATACCTACGAGCTGGAAGACTCCATTGAAGAGAAGATCCATAAAATTGTTACTAAAATCTATGGTGGGAGGCACGTGGACTTTACTCAAAAAGCTAGAAAACAACTCCTGCAATTACACAAAGACGGTTATAACAATCTCCCTATTTGTATGGCAAAAACTCAATATTCTCTATCGGATGATCCTGAATTGTTGGGAAGGCCTGAAGGATTTACAGTAACAGTACGAGAATTGCGAGCATCAGTAGGAGCTGGCTTTATTGTAGCTTTAACAGGTGAAGTAATGACGATGCCAGGGCTCCCTAAGAAACCTGCCGCTTTACATATGGATGTTACAGATGCTGGTTTGATAACAGGTTTATTTTAAGCAACTACCCTCTCTGGACAATTTTATCGTCAGAGGGGGTAGTTTTTTGATACAATCTATTTAGCGAAAAATAGCGACTGATGTTGCAAGTTCACTTAGGGAGGGGAAAGGTTTGAGCATCCAAATTGGGTTAACAGGCTGGGGAGATCATCCTGCTTTGTATCAAGACCAAATTAGACCTGAAGAGAAGCTGGCAGCTTATGCTTCACATTTTCCTGTTGTTGAAGTTGATACAGCCTTTTATGCAATTCAGCCCATCACCCATTACCAGAAATGGCTTAAGCAAACACCGGATCAGTTCTCTTTTGTAATTAAGGCGTTTCAGCAGCTAACAGGTCATGACCGAGAAACGCGATCTGTGCAAGAGGCTCGAGACTTAGTGAAACGTTATGAAGAGTCGATCCAACCGGTGTATGAGGCTGGTCAGATTAATGCTTTGTTATTTCAGTTTCCTCCCTGGTTTGATGTGAAAAAAGAACATATTAAAAAACTACGGCTGCTTAAAGAGTGGCTCGAGCCCTACCCGTTAGCACTGGAGTTTAGAAACCGGACATGGTTTGAACCCCAATATAAAGAACAGACTTTAGCATTTATGAAAGATTATGAGTGGATTCATACCATCTGTGACGAGCCGCAAGCAGGGGAAGGATCAGTTCCTTTAGTTGCAGAACCCACTCATCCTACAAAGACGTTAATCCGCTTTCACGGTAGGAATGTACATGGTTGGAATAAAAATGGACGAAAAGACTGGAGAAAGGTGCGTTTTCTGTATCGTTATAATGAGCAGGAATTAACCGAGTGGGCGGAGCGAATCCGATGGCTTGAAAAGCAAACGCCTCATATTACGGCACTATTTAATAATAACTCTGGAGGAGATGCGGCTGATAACGCCAAGCAATTTCAGAAGTTACTCGACATTAATTATACAGATTTAAACCCCAGGCAAATGGATTTATTTCAGTTTTAGAGGTGTTTACGTGATAAAAGAGCCACTGAAAAAAACTATAGAAAATTACGTGCATCAGTTGTTTGACCGCGACCCTACAGGCCATGATTATTACCACATGAAAAGGGTGGCCCATTGGTCAAAGGTACTTGCTGAAAAAGAGGGAGCAGACCCGTTTATTTGTGAAGTTGCGGGGTGGCTACATGATGTAGGAGATGCCAAATTGTTTCCAGAACCTGTACAAGCCAGGGAACATGCCATGAGGTTTCTTTCTGAACAAGGAATCACGGAGCATGTGTGCTGGCAGATTAAAATAGCCATGGAAGATGTTTCGTTCTCTAAAGGTCAAACACCAAAAACGTTGGAAGGGAAAATCGTCCAGGATGCTGATCGACTTGATGCCATCGGTGCCATTGGAATCGCCAGAACCTTTGCCTTTGGAGGTGCCCACAGTCAATTAATTCACCAGGAAGGTAAAGAGACATCCGGATCCATTCAGCATTTTTATGATAAACTACTAAAACTGTCTGATTTGATCCATACAAAAAGTGCAAGGAAAGAAGCTCAAATACGTCACCAATATATGCTGGATTATTTGCAGCGCTTTCTGGGTGAGTGGGAAGTCGTCAATGAATAATAGGAGGAACAGTGATGAGTCAGAACGAGATGAGTTATTTAAATTTATGTAAGCATGTGTTAGATAACGGAACTAAAAAGGAAGACAGAACAGGAACCGGTACATACTCTGCTTTCGGTTACCAAATGCGATTCAATTTACAGGAAGGCTTCCCGCTTCTGACAACGAAAAGGGTTCCTTTTCGGCTGATCGTAAGTGAATTGCTCTGGTTTATCCATGGGGATACGAATATTCGTTATTTGTTACAGCATAACAATAATATTTGGAACGAATGGGCCTTTGAATCTTACACGAAAAGCGATGAGTATAATGGACCGGATATGACTGATTTCGGCAGACGTATTCAACGTGATCCAGAATTTAAAACTGTATATGAGCAAGAAATGAGCGAGTTCAAACAACGTATTCTTAAAGAAGATGACTTTAGTGAGCGGTTTGGAAATCTAGGCTCCGTTTATGGGAAGCAATGGCGTGACTGGAAGACGTCAAGAGGGGAAACGATTGACCAGCTGGCTAATGTTATCCACAGCATAAAAACAAACCCCGACTCAAGACGGCATATTGTGACGGCATGGAATCCTGAAGATGTACCCTCAAATATGGCGTTGCCGCCCTGTCATACGATGTTCCAATTTTATGTTGCCGACGGCCGCTTATCTTGTCAGCTTTATCAGAGAAGCGGAGATATTTTTCTCGGCGTTCCTTTTAATATCGCGAGCTATGCTTTATTAACACATTTAATTGCTCATGAATGTAACCTTGAGGTAGGAGAGTTTATCCATACACTTGGAGATGCTCATATTTACAGCAATCACCTTGAGCAGGTTCAAACGCAGCTTAAAAGGGAGCCTCGTACATTACCTGAACTTCTTCTTAATCAGGATAAATCCAGTCTGTTTGACTTTACTATCGAAGACATTCAGCTAGAAGGGTATGACCCGTATTCAGGGATTAAAGCCCCGGTAGCTGTATGATATTTTTGACTTGCTGCATTTTACGAGCGATCAAGATAGATGTAAGTAATGGATCGACTATCACTTATAATTGAGGAGCAGATAAATGATTTCTTTTGTGTTTGCAATGGATAAGAATCAATTAATTGGTAAAGATAATGACTTGCCATGGTATATTCCTAACGACTTCAAATTTTTTAAAGAGACCACATGGGATGAAACGATCATTATGGGAAGAAAAACATTTGATTCCTTTGGAAAGCCTCTTCCTAATCGAAAACATATCATCCTTACTTCAAGGGAGGATTATGAAGTCGAAGGATGTGAAATCATTCATTCAATTGATGAGATTATTAAGCTCAATCAAACCTATCCTGAAAAAGAATGGTTTGTAATTGGCGGTGGTGTTCTGTTCGAGGCGATGCTTCCTTATGCAGATCGAATGTATATGACATATATAGATCATGCCTTTGAGGGAGATGCTTATTTTCCGGCCTATGAAGAAGCTGATTGGCGCCTGGTTGAGGAAACAAAAGGAATCAAGGATGAAAAAAACCCCTACGATTATTATTTTAGAATTTATGATCGGGTGAGGGCCTGATGATTGAACCGAGTGAGGTTTGCGGGGCCATCCTCGCCGGCGGTGGTTCAACCAGAATGGGCAGTGATAAAGCGCTTCTTCCTCTGGGGGAGCAAACGGTGATCGAGCGAATTACTAGTGAATTATCTCAATGTTGTGTTCGAGTGGTCATCAACCAGGATCAGCCATTTCCAACAGTTGATCCTGCTATTGAGGTGGTACATGATATTTTTGTAAATGCCGGACCGCTAGCCGGCTTACATGCTGTTCTTAATCATGGATCTGAGCCTTTCGTTTTGGTGTCAGCCTGTGATACGCCGTTTATTCAGAAGGAAGTTTTCTATAGTATGTTTAAAGAGGCTTCTAAAGAAACACAAGCTCTTGTGCCTATCTATGGAGACAGGCTTCAACCACTCTCAGGGATTTACAGTAGAAGTCTGCTTCCAGTAGTTGAGCAATTATTACAAGACGAACAGCGAAGTATGCGCTCGTTGCTTGATCAAATCAACGTACAATACATCTCGGACTTTCAATCCATTTCTGAGGATATGGCAGGCGATCACTTTTTTAATATGAATACACAAGATGAGTATGCTAGCGCCCGCACTCTTTTGAGAAAATATTTATAACTAAAAGACATTTCAACGAGAACGTGATATGATTAGGGCAAGCTTTTTTCTAAGAGAAATAGCAGGTTTGTAATTGGCGATATACTTAGCAATTTATTACCATAATAGAATTTAATTACTGAAAAGATTTACTTCTTTTTACAAGGACGGTGAATGGCATGCTGTCAAGTATAGGAATTCCTGGATTAATACTTATTTTACTCGTTGCACTAGTTGTCTTTGGACCGAAGAAATTGCCTGAGATCGGAAAAGCAACAGGACAAACATTGAAGGAATTTAAAAATTCTGCCCGAGATTTATCGGGTGATGCTCAGAAAGAGCTTTCTGAAGCTAAACAGTTGATTAATGATAAAGATTCCAACAAAAAGAATTAATTACCATACCGGGAGTGATTTAGATGTTATCTAATATTGGTGTGCCGGGTCTGATTTTGATTTTAATTATTGCATTAGTCATTTTCGGACCATCCAAATTGCCTGAGATCGGAAAGGCATTTGGAAGTTCTCTTAAAGAATTTAAGAAAGCTACCGGTGATATGATGTCTGATGATCAGGATTCAAAAAAAGAGGACAAAAATAAGTAAATAACACGGCAAGATGTAAGGGGGGAATTCAGCTCTTACATCTTCTTTGTGTCAGGCTCTAGATCGCCTGGAGGTGCAGAAAATGTCTGATGAACAATATAATCATAACGATATAGAGATGAACGTGACCGACCATCTTAGTGAACTTCGGAAGCGAATTATTTGGACATTGGCTACGTTTATTCTCTTTTTTATTTTAGGATTTATTTATGTTAGGGAAATTTACAGTTTCTTTGAACGAGATATTCCGTTTGAACTCAACATGACAAGTCCTGGGGAAATTATTTGGATCTTTTTCTCTATGGCCAGCCTTGTGGCGTTAATTGCTACATTACCTATGCTCAGTTTGCAGCTTTGGTTATTCGTAAAACCAGCTCTTACGCCTAAAGAGCGAAAGATTTCTTTAGCATACATACCTGCCGTTTTCTTACTGTTTATTGCTGGTTTAAGTTTTGGATATACAGTGTTTGTCCAACTGATTTTGCCATTTTTACTGTCATTAAATGATGGTATGTTTAATGAATTGTTTACGGTCGAACGTTACTTTAAGTTCGTCTTTCGCGTGACTATTCCATTCGCCTTACTCTTTGAAATTCCGATTGTCGTGATGTTTTTAACAAGTCTAGGCCTCGTCAATCCAGAATTTCTTATAAAAATCAGAAAGTATGCGTACTTTGTTCTGGTTATTATTGGGACGATGATTACGCCTCCTGATTTTGTGCTGCAAATTGTCGTGGCGATTCCTTTGATTATTTTGTATGAAATAAGCATTATATTATCTCGAGTTGTTTATAGAAAAAAACTTAAGGCGCATCAGGAATTCATGGAGGATTAATTCCTCCTGTCTTTACTTTGAAATTATATTTATTTGCTCGAAGTATGATTATAAAGGAGAGAGAATATGCGATCATTTTACCATTATATGATGCGTTATCGCGGGAACAAGCAGGCAGACGATGAAAAACAGCTTGCTGATTGGATGTTTAAAGATCACAGTTTTCCTAAACAGGCTACTTCGTACCATGAATTAAGCAGCTATTTAGAGTGGAATATTCCGTTTACAAACGCTTTAGCCGTTTTTGACCGCTTATACGAAGCCTATCAATTAGAAGAAAGTGAATAAGATTATAAAGATATCCCTTCGGTGGATATCTTTTATTTTTTTCAAGCTTCGACTGTATCTAGTATAATAGAAGCTATGATCTATCAAGTTATGATGAAGAAAGTTGGGGTCCTTTTGAAAATCTTACATACTGCAGATTGGCATTTAGGGAAAATCGTTAATAATGTGTATATGACGGAAGATCAGCGCTATATTTTGGAGCAATTCCTCACAATCGTTGAAGAACAACAGCCTGACGCGATCATCATCGCGGGTGATTTATACGATCGTGCTATTCCGCCTAAGCAAGCTGTCGAACTATTAAATGATACGTTAACGACAATTATTAATGATTTTAACATCCCGGTTCTTGCTATTTCTGGTAACCACGATAGTCCGGATCGTCTCGAATTTGGATCACAACTGTTTAGAAAACAGCAACTTTACCTTGATACTAAACTTTCGAAGGAATATCAAGCCGTGACTCTTTATGATGGAGGGGGTCCGATTCACTTCCATCTCATCCCGTATGTGGAACCAGCGGAAGTGGCTTATAGATTTAATGATCACGAAGTGCGTTCACATCAACAAGCAGCTGAAAAGCTAATTAAGTATATTACAGAGCAGTACGATATGGATGAACGCCACATATGGATCGGTCATGCATTTCTTGCGGGTGGTATGGAGTCTGAATCGGAAGAAAGGTTGTCGATGATTGGCGGGAGTCCATACATTGATACAGAACTGTTTAAGCCTTTCACATACGTGGCTTTGGGCCATTTACATCAGTCCCAAAGGGTCGGCGCAGAAAAGATTCGTTATAGTGGATCCATTTTAAAATACTCTTTTTCTGAAGTGACTCACAATAAATCCGTGACGATTGTTGATATCAACGAAAAGGGAGAGCTTGAAATAGATAGAGTACCGCTTCGTCCCATGCGTGATTTCGAACGAATTGAAGGCTATTTTGACGAACTGATGCGCGGAGACGCCGCTGATCATCCTGAAAGTTATTTACATGTTCGTCTGCTTGATGATGGCCAGCTGATTGATCCAATGGGGAAACTGAGAAAGCTATACCCTAATATCTTGCACCTGGAGCGGAAACTTTCCTCTCAGCCTAAACAGTCAGAGGACATCCAGAAGATGAAAGAACGCCAGCGTTTGTCTCCAGCAACTCTTTTCGCCTCTTTTTATAAAGAAATCAAGGAGGAACCAATTTCTGATCACCGTAAAAAGCTTGTGGAAGATTCAATCGAAACGTTAAAACATCAAGAAAGGGGGCAGTAAGAAATGAAAGCATTGTCTCTCACAATGAATGCCTTTGGTCCCTATAAAACTCGGCAAATCATTGATTTTACAGAGTTAGGAGAAGAATCTATTTTCTTAATTACTGGTCCTACTGGTGCAGGTAAAACTACTATTTTCGATGCCATGTGTTTTGCGCTATATGGCAGAGCCAGTGGAACTGATCGAGACCAGGATACGTTACGCAGTCATTTTTCTGAACCAGATGAAACGACATTTGTTGACTTCCATTTTCAGTTACGAGGAAAAGAATACAGAATTGTCCGTATGCCGAAACAATTGAAAAAGAAAGAGCGTGGGGAAGGATTTAAAGAGGAGCCTACAAGGGCAGAGCTTTATATGATTCAATCACAAGGCGCCCAATTACTTGCATCTAAGATTAAAGAAGTCAATGATCACATTGAACAATTGCTTAGTCTCGACTATGAACAGTTTAGAAAGATGATCATGATCCCCCAAGGTGAATTCAGAAAGCTAATCTCTGAAAATAGTAAAGAACGGGAAGAGATTTTACAGCGCATTTTCAGAACGCACTTTTATGAGGAACTCACAGATTATTTCAAGCAATCTTCAAGATCTTTGCAGGAGGAGATTGAACAGTTTCAATGGAAAATTGATCAAGCCGTCAATCGAATTAACTGGGGGGACGAGAAGCCTGCGGATACGAAAGCTGAAGATCCCGACCATATTCTTAAAAGACTGAACAACCATTTGACAAATCAGCTGCAGCATAAAAATGGACAAACATCGCAATTGACGTCGCTGATGAAAGAGACCGAGCATGCTCAGGAATTATATTATGATGCGAAAACAGTAGAGGAATTATTTAAAGAACAAGAAGCGTTGCAAAAAGAAGCGGCGGAGCTGGCTGACCAACATCAATATTTTCAAGATATAGAGCAAAAGGCAGCAGCTGCTGAGAAAGCGTTGGAAGTTCTTCCTTACGAACGTCAAGTAAAGGATAGGCAGAAAGAGTTAACAGATCTTAAGCGTGATCAGCAGTATAAGAAGCAGAGAAAGCTTGAAATTGAACAAAGCCTAAAAGAAGTGGCAGCAAGTTATGAACAAGCGGCGGAGAACGAATCCTATCGCGAGCAGTTAAAGGAGCAATGGAAGCAGAGCAGCCACATGAGAGAAAACTTAGATAAGCTTCTTATATTAGATGACAAGCTGAAGAAATGTGATGAAGACTTAACTAGGGAAGAAAACAGGTTGAAGGAATTAAAAGAGAGTAAAGAAGTTTCCCTTAAGCAAAAACAGAATTTTGCGGAAAAAGCTGCTTCTGAGAGGGAGATTACTGCTGAGCGGTATCATCATAAAGAACAACTCGAAGCCTTGAAGCGACGGAAAGAAGATGTGTCTTCACTCAAAAAGGAATGGAAAAAGCTGCTTGACTTGCGATCACGCTATCAATCTCTAGTGCAAACGTTTAATGAAAATAAAGCGAAACGCAAAAGTGCTCAGGATAAATATGATGCTGCTATTGAGGATTTGAAACAGCATCATGCCTATCATCTGGCGAGTGATTTGCAAGACCGTGTAGCTTGTCCTGTGTGTGGATCCGATGAACATCCTTCTCTAGCAGCTAAACCACCAGGAGTTCTAAGTGCTGGGGAAATAGATGTACTAAAAGAGACGTTTGATGAGCAAGATCAAATTTTTCAAAAGCATCAGGAACAGTTATTAACAATCAAGGCAGAGGGAGAATCCCAAAAGCAGCTTGTCGATAACTTAATCACAACATTTGACGACCAACTAGCCGATCGATCCCAGGAAGCATTGGACAACTACTATATTGAAGTCTGCGAGCAGTTGAAATCAAAAGAACACAAGTTTCATGAACTAGACCAACAGCTAGTTACAATTCAAGAAGCGGCGAAACAACTAACCCAGCTTGAGGAAAAACTTGAACAAGTGGTAAAAGCGGAAGACGAGCATACTCAGCAATATCACTTTCTCCAGCAGGAAAGGATTCATTATTCAACCCGAAGAGAGGAAGTGAAACAAGCTTATTCATTTGAAACAACAGACCGCGAACAAATGAATAAGCTCGTGGCTGCTTATGAAAAACAATACCGTGAGGCTTTGCAGGAATGGGAAATGATCCATGAGCATTTTAATAAAGTTGATCAAATGTTTAAGGAAGCTGCAACACAGGAATCTCAGGTTCAACAGTTCCTCCAAAAAGCAGAATCTGTTCTTTCGGATAAAGAAAAGGAATTCAATCAAACGCTTGACCAATTTGAATTTCATTCAGTTGAGCAGTACCAACATGCCTTATTACCTAAAGATGAAGTTCGTTCTCTTAACAAAAAGCTAAAGGAGTATCAAGAACGGAAGGCTGTAGTTCTAGAAAGAAATAAAGAAGTATCTTCACGCTTGACTGATCAAGAGAGACCTAAGCTTGATGAGTTAGAACAAAAATGGCAGTATAAGAAGCAACAAGTTCAAGTTAAACAACGAGAAATCAATGAATTAGAAATCAATTATAATCAAAATAAAGATGCTCAGTACACCATGAAATCATTACTCGAACAACAACGAGATAAAGCTAAACAATACTATGATCTAGCAGAACTGGCCAATCTGGCCAAAGGAAACAATCCGTTACGCCTTTCTTTAGAACGATATGTGCTTGCTTCTTACCTGGATGAAATTTTAATTCAGGCTAATATTCGTCTAGATCAAATGACAGATCATCGTTATCAATTGGTTAGAAGCCAGGAAATTGCCAAAAAAGGGGCTCAAAGTGGATTGGATTTAGAAGTGATTGATCACCATACCGGGCAGCAGCGTTCAGTGAGGACATTATCAGGGGGAGAAGGGTTTAAAGCAAGTTTAAGTTTAGCCCTTGGTATGGCCGATGTGGTTCAGTCGCATGCAGGCGGAGTCCAACTTGATACGCTCTTTATCGATGAAGGGTTTGGTACATTAGATGAATTGTCTCTTGAACAGGCGATTGATTGTTTAAGAGGATTACAAGATGGCAACCGGATGCTCGGGATTATTTCTCACGTATCCCAGCTGAAAGAGGAGATTCCGGCTAAACTTCATATCCATTCGACTCAGGAAGGGTCCACCGTTGAGTTTACGTTTCAATAGGGTTTAAGATGCGCGAAAATTAAATAGGGGAGGGTGCTTTATGTCTACACCACTATCCATGGAATGGTCATTAATTACTGATGGGAAAGAACAAAGGGTTCACGCAGATGATAATTTGTTTCAGATCGTCTTTGACGGCTACAAACTATTTCCCATGAATGAAAAGCTGGAAGTTAGAAGAAATATTAAAGCGGACCAAATCGGTACAGGTATTATTGAAGAACTTATTTTAAAAAACAATACAACGATTTGCAAATACCGATTAATTTCACTCTATTCCGTCAACTGATCAAGGATGATGAATTCGGCGTTTGTCACTTCCTGCGCTTGCCCGGGAAATATTTAAAACACAGGCATGAAATAATCGTGATAAAGAAAGGGATGAGCATGAGAATCTTTCAGAACGATTGGGCTGCAATCCTTGAAGAGGAGCTTCGCAAGCCATATTATTTAAAATTGAGAGAACGTTTGAAAATGGAGTATGGAACACATAAAGTATTTCCCCACATGAATGATATTTATGCTGCCTTTCATAAAACTTCTTTTGAAGATACAAAGGTAGTTATTATTGGACAAGATCCTTACCATGGAGTAGAGCAGGCACATGGATTCAGCTTCTCTGTTAAGGAAGGTATGACGGTTCCGCCATCACTGCGCAATATCTATAAGGAATTAGCGAATGATCTCGGGGTGAGACCACCTAACCACGGTAATTTAGAAGGTTGGGCTGAACAAGGTGTGCTGCTCTTAAACACTGTTCTTACCGTCCGAGCTCATCAGGCCCATTCCCATAAAGGAATCGGATGGGAAAGGTTTACCGACCGCGTTATCGAAGCGTTAAACGAGAGGGATCAGCCTGTAGTGTTTATTTTATGGGGAAACCATGCGAGAGAAAAAGCCAGCTCTGTGGATCGCGGCAAACATGCAGTCATTGAATCTGTTCATCCGAGTCCTTTATCCGCACATCGGGGATTCTTTGGCAGCCAACCGTTTTCAAGGACGAACCGATTTCTCCAATCTATTGGGGAAGAGCCTATTAACTGGGTTCCAGAGGAACAAGAGGTTATTAATTAGCCCACTCAGCTGCGCGGCATTGCGCATAGGCTATGTTAAAACAAGTGACGGAGGGGTCCAGTATGTTTTATAGAAATCCACCGCCGCCTCAAGGTCCAATGGGCTGGGGAAGAGGATATAACCCTGGCTATCAGCAACCTCAGGGTATACAGAAATTTCTTGCTCCCTTTTTGAATCGTGGCGGTGCAAGGTCATATGGCGATGCAGCAAGGTTTGGCGGCGGTTCATTCATGAATGCATTTCCACCAACCGCTGCGGCGCAGACAGCAGCTGGCGGTGGCAACTGGCTTGGGCATCTACAAGGAGCTTTAAAGGCCGTGCAGTCAGCAGCCCCTATGGTACAGCAATACGGACCGATGGTTAAAAACATCCCAGCTATGATAAATATGATGAAGTTAATGAATGAATCTGATGAGGAAACGAACGATAAAGAAGACAGCGAAAATTTAGCCAGTAAAAGTAAAAATGAAAGCGAAAGCGTAGATCAAGAAAAGAAAGAAGTAAAAAAACGACAAGGAACATCCCAGCCTAAGTTATATATTTAAACGGCTGGGCATGTTTCTTGATTTTTTTTGTGGAATTAGAAAAAATAGAAGAAACCTGAAAAATTCTTGAAGGAGGTTGGATGATGAAACAACAACTACAAAAAGCAACATTTGCTGGAGGATGTTTCTGGTGTATGGTGGAACCCTTTGAGGAACGTCCTGGCATTGAGTCTGTCACTTCTGGTTATACAGGGGGACGCACGGAGAATCCAACATATATGTCAGTCATTACCGAATCGACCGGTCATCGCGAGGCTGTGCAAATTGTGTACAACCCTGAGGTATTTTCTTACGAACGCCTGCTGGAAATTTTCTGGCAGCAAATTGATCCGACAGATGAAGCTGGCCAATTTGCTGATAGAGGATATTCGTATACTACAGCCATTTATTATCATAATGACGCTCAAAAACAAATCGCTGAAGCAAGCAAGGCACGTCTAGAGGAGTCAGGGAAGTTTAACAAGCCAATCGTGACAGAGATAATACCAGCGGCCACATTCTACCCGGCAGAAGATAAACATCAGGATTATCACCGGAAAAACTCCTATCATTATAAACGTTATAAAAAGGGGTCCGGCAGAGCTGACTTTATTAAAGATCATTGGAGCTACAAGAAGAATCCAGCAGAATTAAAAAGTCGATTGACGGATGTTCAATTTGCAGTGACTCAGGAAAATGCTACAGAACGCCCGTTTCAGAATGAATACAATGATAATGAACGTGAAGGAATTTATGTTGATATTGTATCTGGAGAGCCTTTATTTAGTTCAAAAGATAAATATGATGCAGGCTGCGGATGGCCAAGCTTTACGAAGCCGATTGAAAAACAGCAGGTCAATGAACTGCTGGATCAGACGCACGGTATGATTCGTACAGAAGTAAGAAGTGATAAAGCTGATTCACATTTAGGTCATATTTTTGAAGATGGGCCTAAGGCAGCGGGAGGTTTACGTTATTGCATCAACTCTGCTGCTCTGAAATTCATCCCCCTAGAAAGCATGGAAGAAGAGGGCTATGGTTATTTGACCCATTTGTTTACAAGGTCTAATCAGGAATAACTTGCCTGAATAAAGTTTGGATGAGGCTGGGACATAACTAAATTCTTTAACTGAAAGACGAACGGTGTGCTGTTACAGCGAAGTATATTTTCGCAGCGGTTTATATGCACCAATTATAGTTTTTAATTAGTTCGGATTTTCATTTGATAAAAACACTTTTGTCCCAGCCCCATCCTCATGCTATTTGGTTTATTCAGTTTGACGATGGAAGAAGGTAGTATTTTTTGAGTAAAAACTATATTCTTACGTACTTGATTGCTCTTATTGGAGGCTTGCTCTTTGCTTTTTTAGCTTTGCCGCTTCCTTGGATTCTTGGTCCGGTTACATTATTAATACTGTACAAAGTAAAGAGCGATCATCAGACTCAATCTAGTTCATTGCTGCGAGATCTTGCCTTTTGGCTGCTCGGGATTCAAATAGGGCTGACTTTCCAATCTGAAACATGGGCAAATATAGGGCCTTATTTATTGCCATACACACTTTTCTCATTTGCCATTATGGCTACAAGTCTTTCTTTTGCTTTCGTGCTCTCCAAGCGTTCAGCTATGGAAGCGAAAACCACGTTAATCGGCAGTGTGCCTGGAGGGCTATCGGCCATGATAGCTGTGAGTGAGTCTTTACAGGGGAACACTGTATTAGTTACCATTTTTCATACAATTCGCCTGTTATCGGTATTATTTATTATTCCATTTGCTGCTACGCACTGGTTGTATACGAATAAATCGGCCGCCGCGGCTGTTGAAACGGAGGCTGCAACGGGGAGTTTCTGGACGCTGTTAATCTATTTCGCAAGCCTTGTGGCGGGATATGTGTTAAGAGAAAAAATTCCTGCTTCTCTCATTATTGTACCGATGCTTCTTATTGGCGTATGTCAAACGGTTGGAATTGCTCTACTTCCATTGCCGGATTCCGTATTTATAGGTGCTCAGCTTATGATCGGTGTCCACTTAGGTCATAAAATTATCTTAAACGACGTGATTCGTGCAGGGCGATATTGCGGCTATTTTTTGGGGCTTGCCTTGCTGTTAATTTCCCTATCGTTTTTATTTGGCTTTGTATTATCAGAGTGGACTGACATGGCGCTGACTACAGCCATTTTAAGTTTAGCCCCCGGAGGACTGATTGAAATGGCGCTAACAGCTAAGGATGCCGGGGCAGACCCTGCCATCGTAAGTTCATTGCAAACGATCCGCTTGCTGACGATTGTCCTGTTTATGCCATTTCTATTGGAATGGATGTTCAATAAACAGAAATGGGTAAACATGAAAGGCTGACTATGTAAATCGCTCGAGTGATTGTTTCATGGTAAAAATAAATGTATGATAGACATAAATAAGGAGGGTTACGATGATTCACAAAAATTGGGAAAATCATAAAACCATTAAACATATTGAGTGTGTACATAACGATGCTGAAAAATTCGTCGTTAACAATGTGCTGACACCTGGTCAAACATATGATGTAAAAAATGAGAGTGATGAATTTTACTTTATTGTTGATAACTCCGGCCGAGTTGGAGGTTTTTACAAACATTATTTTAAGGAAGTAAGTAACAGCTGAGCGTGTTAACTCAGCTGTTTTATATTTTTCGATAGAAAAAGAACAAATGATCTGTCTATCCTTGTCAATATGTACGACATCAGCGATAATAGGAATATGATAAGCAATAAGGGGGATGGTCCACTCATGGACAAATTAATATTAGTCCGTCACAGTGAAACAGAAGGCCAGCATGAAGACTCACCTTTAACGAAATTGGGAATACGTCAAGCTCAAGTGTTAGCAGCATTTCTCGAGCATTCAGGTTATGAAATCGATCGAATCATTTCAAGCCCGTTTTTACGTGCGATCGAAACGATAAAACCGTTTGCGGAGAATAACAGCATGATCATCGAGAAAGATGAGCGTCTAGAAGAACGAATCTTGAGCCGTGATCCTCTTGATGACTGGGAAGAAGTGCTTCATGATACCTTCAAGGACCCCGAACTAAAGATGGCTGGTGGAGAATCCTCTTTAGAAGCAAAAGAAAGAGTACTGTCGCTTATTGATGAATTAGAAGCCGGGGTGGAAGGCAATGTATTGCTAGTCACGCATGGCAATTTACTAGCCCTGCTTCTGCAAAAATACAATCGTGAAATCGGGTTTATGGATTGGAAGCGGCTTTCACGCCCTGATATCTTCTTAATTCAAAAACAGGGTGGAGAATATACCGTCGAACGAGTGTGGAAAGACTAAACATGAAGTGATTTTTTTCAACAAAAATTGGCGCAAAAATTGCACTTTCCACCTATAAACGTTATCATAAAAAAAGTAGTGTTTAAATTACTGCCTTATAGGGTGTGTATTTAATAGGAGCACTTTTGTATCTATAAAAGAAGGAGGAGATCCCGTTGGCATTTGTTATAACTTCACCTTGTAAAGATGAAAAAGCAGGAGAATGTGTTGATGTATGCCCGGTCGATTGTATCGAAGAAGGGAAAGATATGTTTTACATTGACCCTGCGATTTGCATCGACTGCGGGGCTTGCGAAGCGGTTTGCCCTGTTGAGGCAATTTACATTGAAGACGAAGTTCCTGAAGAGGAAAATAAATACATTGAATTGAACCGCAAGTTCTTTGAAGAACAGTAGTATACACATACTAGCGAGGTCACCTCTATCCTGTAGAGGTGACTTTTTCATACCTGGAATCTCCTTTTCTATGAATAGTTCCCTTACAAAACGGGTAAATAAGAGGAGGAATCACAAAGGAGGTTACTATAATGGGAAAATTAACGAATAAAACGGCTATTATTACAGGGGCAAGCAGCGGGATTGGCAAGTCCATCGCTAAACACTTAGCGGATGAAGGAGCTCATGTCGTTCTCGCTGCCAGAAGAGCAGAACGTTTGCAGCAGCTCGCTGATGACGTAGAGACGCAATATAATGTACGAGCAAAAGTGGTTGAAACAGATGTCACGAAACGAGCTGATGTGGAAAACTTGGTAAAAGAAACGAAAGACGACTTTGGCAGTATTGATATTTATATAAATAACGCCGGTGTCATGCTGTTATCTTTCTTAAAAAATGATCACGTAGATGAATGGGAGCAGATGGTTGATGTAAACATTAAAGGAGTTCTTTATGGTGTTCATGCTTCACTGCCTGAGATGTTAGCTCAAGAAGGAGGACATATCGTAAATGTTTCCTCTGTAGCAGGGCATGAAGTATTTCCGTCAAGTACGGTGTACAGTGCAACAAAATATGCAGTAAAAGCTCTGTCCATGGGCATGGAAAAAGAACTATCGCGTTCAGGTGTCAGAGTAACTAATATTTCTCCAGGAGCCGTAGATACAGAGTTAACGGACCACATCACAGACGGCGACGTACTTGATATGTTTAAAAAACAAGAAATGACCCCGCTGAATTCAGAGGATATTGCAAAAGCTGTAGCTTATGCCGTTACACAGCCTTCCTATGTGAATGTAAATGAGGTTATTGTAAGACCCATGCATAAATAGAAGTACCTAGTGGGTCATTTACCATATCCCTAAGTTCCGAACAACCTAGAACTAATTAAAAAAGAGGACCGCAGAAACCTGATCTGCGGTCACTCTTTAATGAAGCACCTTGAAGTTCTCATAGCCCATTTCATTTTCTAAATCAGTTATATCGAGTGACTGGACTTTAGCGAACTGGCTTGGTCCTTTCTCTATTACCTTTATAAACGAGGCGAGTTCCTGTTCGCTTCCTTCAGCTACTATTTCTACGGTCCCGTCAGAATTATTTTTCACCCAGCCAGTGAGACTGTACTGAGATGCGATCTGTTCTGTGGTAGCTCGGAATCCAACCCCTTGAACTCTGCCATGAACAACCATTTGTTTACGTGGCATATTTACACCTCCATAGATTAAGATTACCATTTTTGTAAAAAAGCAAACATAAGGAAGGATAGAATGCCGTGAATGAAATTCCGATTACCTCTATTGATGGATTCGCTTTCGGTCATGCAGATAACAAAGAAGCGGCTACAGGGTGTACAGTTGTAGTCTGCGAAAATGGCGCGAAAGCAGGCGTGGCTGTACGCGGCGGCTCACCTGGCACCCGGGAGACGGATGCTTTGAACCCGGAGAATTTTGTCGAACAAGTGCATGGTGTATTTTTAGCTGGGGGGAGTGCTTTCGGTCTAGAGGCCGGGTCAGGTGTCATGAATGAGCTTGAAAGAAAAGGAATTGGCTTCGATGTGCAGGTCACGAAGGTTCCGATCGTCCCCGGAGCCATTTTATTTGATTTGATGGTTGGTGATGAAAAAGTCCGCCCTGACAATGATATGGGGCAGCAGGCAACGAGAAATGCTTTTTTAAACGTACCCTTTTTAAAAGGAAACGTGGGAGCAGGCACGGGGGCATCTGTAGGTAAATTATTAGGAGCCTCCTATGCCATGAAAGGTGGAGTGGGCCATTATGCGATCAAAGTTGGAGAGTTAAAGGTTGGGGCGGTCGTAGCCGTGAACAGCTTTGGGGATGTAATCGATCCTGCAACCGGAAACCTCCTAGCGGGGGCGTACGATCGCAAGCAGGGATGTTTCTTAGGCAGCAAACAGGTTCTGCTGGAACAAATGAATACGGCAAAGACGAATCGATTTAGCGGAAATACGACCATTGGGGTCATCACTTGTAATGCTGCATTATCTAAGTCTGAAGCTAATAAACTGGCCTCAATTGCACATGATGGACTAGCACGAACGATCAGTCCTTCTCATACATTTGTGGATGGAGATACATTATTTGCGATGACAACAAATCAGGTGAATGTCGACTTAAATGGATTGAGCTATTTAGCAACTCACGTCGTTGAACAAGCTGTTATTCAGGCTGTGCTGTCTGCGAAAAGCGATTATCAGCTTCCTGCTTATTCAACGATCATAAAGGAGGGATAATGGATAATGGTGCGTTTATTTGTTTATGGGTCATTTTGTAAAGGAGAAAAAAATCATGATCACTTAGACGATTCAACGCTTTTATGTTCACAAGCTCGAATAAAGGCAACTTTATTTAAAAGTCATGCCTGCGATGCTTACATAAAGCTTACCCAAACCGGAACCGTGTACGGTGAACTACACGAAGTATCTGATCAAATAATGGAACAACTTGATGAGGATAACAGAGCCGCGGGAGCAGTCTATGATCGGAATTCAGTTACAGTACATACAGATCACGAAAGCTGCGAAGCCGCAGTATATGCAGGCGGAGAAAAGATGGAAGATGGGGAGGTCCTGCCCCACGGTAATTGGAAACTGGCTCGATATCCTGAAGGTAACGATATGTTTTACTTTGCGTATGGGTCCTGTATGGATCTTGAACGGATAAAAAAAGCTGGGGTGGAATCGTTATTTGAAGACGTAGTGGGCGGAGCTAGATTAGCCCATTTCCGGTTGCAATTCTCCCACCATGTTCACGATGGCGGCAGGGCTGATATCAAAGAAAATCGCTCCTCTTCTGTGGAAGGGGTCCTTTATAAGATTACACCTCCGGCAGTCGATTACTTATATGATCGTGAAGGGGTTTATGAAGGGCATTACAGACCCACTATTGTCGAAGTCGCTTCACAGGGCAGAACCTATCGTGCACTGACTTTCACGGTCATCAATAAGCGGGAAGATAAAGTTCCCCCTTTTCATTATGCGAAAGAAATTTATCGAGGAGCTTTTCCCTATGTATCAACTCATTATAAAAAGCAACTTCGGGAATTGTTTACCACTTCATTTCCTGTTCAAGGAATGCCAACATATATGAAGGAACTAGAAATACAACGATAATTATTTATGTGGAAGAAATGAGGTTAAACTTGAGAGTTTCTATCGATGTTGAGTAAACTAAAAAGTAACATACAAGACATAAAGGAGATTAAAAGCATGTCTGTATCCACCGTAGATGCCCATACTAATACGATTACCAAGTTAGAATCGTTATACAGTGAACTTGAAAAATATAACCAGATCCAAGCTAATAAAGTATTGGAACTAATTGAAAAGGTTACCAAGCAAGAAATCATGATCGGCTTTGCCGGACATTTTTCAGCAGGGAAGTCAACGATGATCAACCATCTTGTTGACCATTCCATATTGCCTTCTAGTCCAATTCCAACGAGTGCAAACATCGTTAAATTATCGAATGGACCTGAAGCGACGGTTGCCTATTTCAGTGAGCATGATCCGGTCAAATATGAGGGATCGATTGATATTCAAACCATCCAAGCAATGTGCCGAGAAGGAGAAAAAATAACCGGGCTTGATATTCGACGGCCATTAGCGGAGATTCCTTCCCATGTGAAAATATTAGACACTCCAGGTGTTGATTCAACGCGGGATGCAGATCGGTTAATTACCGAATCTTCCCTGCACTTGATGGACTACATGTTTTACGTGATGGATTATAATCATGTTCAATCTGAAGTCAATCTAAGCTTTTTACTGGAAATGCAGCAACGTCAGATTCCGTTTGCCATCATTATTAATCAAGTGGATAAACATAATGAAGCGGAGTTAACTTTTAACCAATTTCAGCAAAGTGTTGAGAATTCCCTGCATATGTGGGGAATTGAGCCTGAGCACATTTTTTATACATCATTAAAAGAACGAACGCATTCCGCTAATCAAATTGAACAAGTCAGCGCAACTTTCCGAGCGATGTTTAAGAACATTTCACCAAGTCAAACGGCCTTACATCACGCTTCTGCCATTATTCATGAAAGCATTAGTAATTACAGATCAGTTTATGAAGAACAAATGGATACCCTTTATAACCAGATCAGACATGATGATCAAATCATTGCGGAACAAGAAGCCGGTGAGGCAGAATCTTTATTAGATGTTCAGAAGGAGAGAATACCCAAAACTCGAGAACAATTCGAAAATAGAGTGCTTGCATTTTTATCTAATGCTTATTTAATGCCAAGTGAATTACGGGAGTATGCTCGTTTATATTTGGAATCGATGCAGCCTGGTTTTAGGATAGGTTTTATTCTTACGAAGAAGAAAACGGAAGAAGAGCGAGATTTTCGATTTGAAAATTTCCATGAGCAATTAAAACAGACGATAGAAAAGAGTGTAACCTGGCCGTTACGTGAACGGATGATGCAGTTGCTCGAGGGAAATGCGATGGCCGACAGTACGGTCATTCATGAGACACAATCCTTCAGTATTGAGTATCCGCCATCCAGAATACAACAATTAATTGAAACAGGTGCTTCTGTTACGGGGGAGTATGTACTTCGATACACCGATCAATTGGCTAAAGATATTCAACGCTATGGCCGCAGCCAGTTGAATCAATGGTGGGAACAGGTAGAGAGACTGCTACAGCAGAGAAATGAAGCTGAAACGAAAGCTCATCAGCAGTTATTTAAGGCATATGAACATAAATCACAAGCAGAAAAAGAACTTTCTGAAATGGAATCTGCTATTAAGGAAGTCGAGCAGCGGTTACGGCATGCATTTACCGAACAAGCTCCTAGCAAAGAGAACGAAAATCAAGTTGACCGCGCACTGCGGAATCGGCACTCACGTATACGGGTTCAGTCCAGTCATGAGTTGGAATACCAGGAAGCGAAGCCAAGTGAAGTAAAGCAAGACAAAGATCAGGAACCTCGAGAAACAGCTGTAACGAAAAAGACACATATTCACAATAAACTTGTCGAGGCACAGAATATATTAAGTAATATCGATGGCTTTGAGGATCTACTCACTCAGCTTCGCGGGAAACAGCAGAGACTTGACCACCAGCAATATACGATAGCTTTATTCGGAGCCTTTAGTGCAGGGAAATCATCATTTGCCAATGCGTTATTAGGAGAGCAAGTATTACCGGTATCTCCTAATCCAACCACAGCAACGATCAATAAAATCACAGCCTCATCAAAGCAGCATCCTCATGGGAAAGTGACTGTCAGAGTTAAAGGCGAAGAACAGTTATTGGAAGACCTCGCCTTTGCTGGTAAGAAAGTTCTTAAAAGCTACAGAGGTATAGAAGAAGCCTATCAAGACATTGTTTCTTTAGAAGAAAATAAACTGCAGAAGCTGGACCATAAAAAACGATCATTTCTTCAAGCTTTTCTGGCTGGTTATGAAGAAATGGCTCCTAAAATTAATGAGGAAATGACCATAACGTTGGATCGTTTTGCGGCATTCGTTTCAGAAGAGAAGAAATCATGCTTTATTGAGTGGATGGAGCTTCATTATGATTGTGAATGGACACGCGCAGGTATAACACTTGTGGATACCCCGGGGGCAGATTCTGTAAATGCCCGCCATACCAATGTATCATTTGAATATATTAAAAATGCTGATGCTATTCTTTTCGTAACTTATTATAACCATCCGTTTTCTAAAGCGGATCAATCCTTTTTAACTCAGCTTGGACGAGTGAAGGATGCATTCTCTATGGATAAAATGTTTTTCATTATCAATGCGGCAGATTTAGCTGAAAATGAGAAGGAAAAACAACAAGTTGAACGTTATTTACAGGAACAGCTTCTTCAGTTTCAAATTCGCAAACCGCGTATCTATTCGTTATCAAGTTTGCAAGGATTAAAGGAAAAGCAAACCCATGAAAAAATCGACAGCGGCTTACTTCCTTTTGAAGAGCGATTTGAACGATTTTTGCAAGAGGAACTAACAGAAGTACTCCATCATTCGATTGAACATGATCTTAACGAAGCGGTATCTTCCTTACAAACCATTATCGAGCATGCCAGGCTTAGCGAGCAGGATAGGGAAGAGAAGCTTGCCATGTTAGAGGATGAACAAAGCCGAGCTCAGCAAGTGCTTCAGCAAAAATCAGAAGCAAGAGGAGAAAAAGCAGTCATACAAAAAGTGGATAAACAACTGCACTTTGTTCACCAGCGAATGATGTTAAACTTCAATGATTATTTTAAAAACCATTTTAACCCCGCAGTCATTAAGGGGGATCGTTCAGAAGCTAAAGAACAAATTGAGGAGTCGGCAGGCGAACTATTGAACGAAGTGGAATTTGAAATGAACCAGGAAATAAAAGCTGTAACTCTTAGAATCGAAGTATTTATTAAGGAGTTAGTAGATCAGTATAAGAAGGATTATGAAACAGAGATACGAGGGATTAATCGTTCGCTTACACTAAGCAACATTGAATGGCACACGATTGCTCCACCTTCTATAGATCAAAAACTGTCTCTTCATGAAAAAGAGCTTTCAGATGTATTACAACTATTTAAAGGAACAAAATCATTTTTTGAGCATAATGAGAAGGAGCGGATGAAGGAGAAGTTCAGTGAGCGGGTAAGCACGCCGCTTCATGATGCGATTTACAAGGTAAAATATACTATAGAAAAGTATTATATAGAGCAATGTCACCTTTCTTTACAAGCGGCCAGAGACACTTGGCGTAAGGAATTAGATCACAGTTTCAACAGGCTCACGTATAGCCTGAAGCACCCTGTTAACGTGACTTATTTGCAAGAGCAGCATGATAAATTAAAGAAAATCGTATGATAAATACAAAGAAGATCCTGGACTTGTTCGTTCCAGGATCTTCTTTGTATTTATATAGTTATAGGGTCACTTTCACATCTGCTTCTTTACGAAGTTTTTCGACAAGCTTTGTAACTTGCTGACCTTGCTTTTGACTCTTGATTTGCTGTTTAATTTGCTTTTTGGCTTCCTCGAATTTAGGAGCATTTTCTTGACCTTTCATCATAGACTCATACTGTTTCTTGGCTTCTTCGTCACTTACTGTAACTTCTTTCGTATTTTCTGCTACATATTTTTGAATTTTGATATTTTCCTCTAATTGCTTTTTCACCTTATCTTCGGTCATGCCGCTTTCTTCAAGGGCTTTCTTTCGCTCTTCCTCAGAGGGAAATTTGGAGGCAAATTGTTCATATCCTTTTTCTACTTCTTCCTTTGATACTTTAATATTTGCTTCCGTCGCTTTTTGACTTAATAGCTCAATGCCGATTAGTTGGTTAACAACACCTTGTTCCATTTGTTTCTCTTTACCTTCGATCTTCATACCCATTTGTTTATATCGTTGTTTAGTACCTTCCAGCTGTTGATTAAACTCCTTACGCGGAATTTCTTGGCCGTTTACGGTTGCAACAGGACCTGTCTTGCTCTCACCTTCACTCTTCTCACTCTTAGCGCTTTCATCTTTTTTACTACTTTCAGAATTATCTCCTCCTGAGCAGGCAGCCAAACTAAATAAAGCAAGTACAGCGATTAATGATGTGATCCATATTTTTTTCATGTCATCTCTCCTTTTACTTGTTGAGACATTAAATGGAGTGTAGCACATCGTGATATTGATGTAAATTTGAAAGGACATGTTTTGAAGGTTCGCTACATATATTGGTATAAAAGGAGGAGATGCCATGTATTATCAACATCCATATCCACCCACAAGACCTACTTATCAGGCTGAGCAGGCACGAGTAAGTTTTAAAAGCAGTCCGCTTGCTCCTGAACTAAGAGGGGTTGTGCAATTTTATCAACGACCATACGGAGTGGAGGTATTTGTTCAGGTAGAGGGCCTTCCTGATTTTCAAGTAAAAAATGGAGTTCAGATTGGACCACATGGTTTTCATATTCATGAAAATGGAGCATGTGAAATTGGTGATGGTGAAAATCCCTTCCAATCTGCTGGCGGACACTGGAATCCTGATGATCAGCCTCATGGCAATCATGCTGGAGACTTTCCTGTATTATTTTCTAATCAAGGACGTTCAAGAATGATATTCTTCACGGATCGATTTCATGTTGAAGATATTATAGGGAAAGCTGTTATTATTCATCAGGGTCCTGATGACTATCAGTCTCAACCTAGCGGGGATGCTGGCAAGAGAATTGCCTGTGGTGTGATTGAAAAAGTTTAAAAAGTACGTATAAAATTCAGACTTTATGGATAGAATGAATAGAGCAGGTGTATGCGCCTGAAGTTGACTTCACCGGTGAACTATAGTATGATAATAGATAATATTAATTTGTGCCAAACATATAATGAATCACCTATTACAAAGAGTGATCAATGCCCATTGGTACTTTTTATAATATGTGATTTTTTTCATTTTTTATGGAACGCATATTAATTTTAAGAAACATTGGAGGACCCATTTTTATGAAAACTGGTACAGTAAAATGGTTTAACGCTGAAAAAGGCTTTGGATTTATCGAAGTTGAAGGAGAAGACGATGTATTCGTTCACTTCAGCGCGATTCAAGAAGAGGGATTTAAATCCCTAGAAGAAGGCCAAGCTGTTGAATTTGAGATTACTGAAGGCAACCGTGGACCACAGGCTGCTAATGTAACTAAATTATAAGGTGGAAAGAGACTGACTCGAGTGGTAGTCAGTCTCTTTTACATAATTCTTTCATGTCCAGAGGAGGTTTCGAAACGTATGGCATTCGGTAAAAAGAACCAGGCTGAAATAGTTGAAGAAGAAACAAAAATTTGGGTATGTAAATCAGACGATTGCAACTGCTGGATGAGAGATAACTTCAGAACAAATGAAGAAGCAATTTGCCCGATTTGCGGAAATGAAATGGAAGCAAGCAGCAAAGTGCTTCAAGTAGTAGAGAATAACAGCTTATATTACAAGTCATAGTATAGTGAAGGACTCTCATTTGAGGGTCTTTTTTTATGCTGCTCGCCTAACGGGGCGGCATGGTATATATTTAAGTATTTTAGGCTGAAGGTACTTTTTTTGTACATTATAAACTGTGCTTTTATACTGGGGGACGGATCGGATTCATCGAAAAAGGAAGTGAAACAATGAGTATAGGCATTCGAAACGAAATAACAGAAACAAAAAGGTATTTGAGAAAGCAACTCTTAGCTACTATTTTTAATCAGTTTGACGGCAAGCTAATGGGATTGTCGCATGAAGATAGAAGGCACAAGTATAGGAAAATGAGCAAGGATCCTTACAGCTTTTTTAGAGGAAGTGCTTACTTATTCTACTATGACGTTACAGGTCTTCCTTTTACGTTTCATACACCTGAGAACAAACCTACCTGGTTATTAGGAGATCTTCATTTCGATAATATCAGTGCTTTTCAAAATGAGAAGCAAGAAGTTGTGTTTGACGTAGATGATTTTGATGAGGGATATTTTGGATCTTATTTATATGATGTGCTGCGTATGGTCGTCAGCATTCGTTTAATGAGCAATCAACACGGCTATACTGAGGATGATACGGAAGAGTTTGTGGAGTCATTTTTAAACGACTATATCGGTCAGTTGCAAAGGTTCCATTCTGGAGAAGAGGATCCCGTTCACTTACAGTTTACGAAAGCTAACACGACTGGCCCGATCCAGAGCGTCCTTCATAACCTTGAAGAGGAGTGGACCTCAACTGAAGAAGAATCCTCAGCATCTCAATTTGATTCCATCCAGACTGCGATCAATGATGATAACTTAGTTGACTTATCACATCAGGAAAAAGAGGAGTTTCTCCGTATATGGGAAGATTATATCGAATCCATTCCATCTAACATCAAAAGACAGCCGCAATTCTATGCTGTTAAGGATGTCAAGAAAAAGGCAGGAGACGGGATTGGATCGACAGGACTTGAAAGATATTATATTATGATTGCAGGCGAGGGTAATAGTAATATTATTCTGGAAGCTAAAGAAGCAAGAACACCTATTCCTGCTTACTTTTTTCCTTATGATGAGACGTTTTGGAAAGACAATCAACATCAAGGTCGAAGAGTTGTTCATACCCAGCAGGCGATGCATCACAAAGCCGATCCTTATTTAGGATATCTGACATTTAACGGACATGATTTTTATGTCCGGGAGCGGTCACTTTTCACCAACGAGTTAAGGGATGATGATTTACAGGAATTTGATTCCATGGTGGACACGGTTAAGACAATGGCGAAAATCACAGCGAAAATTCATGCTCGTGCTGATGTAGATATCGAAGACGGCTTGATGGATCATCACAGTGAAGAAGCGATTCTTCATGAGATTGAGTCGAATAGGACTCAATTTATTCAGCAGCTCATGGTGTGGTCCGCTTATTACCAAAGTGTAGTTGAAGCAGATTTCCATCTATTTAATGAATGGATAAGTGAAAACACCGAAATTGCAATACAAAACTAATAAAAAGCCTATTCGATCATTATAATGAATGATATAATTTGAATGTTATACACTGAGATACTGGAGGATTCGTTATGTTAAATGTAACTAATGTTAGTCTTCGTTTTGGCGATCAGAAGCTTTTCGAGGATGTTAATATAAAATTTACGCCTGGAAATTGTTATGGATTAATTGGAGCCAATGGCGCTGGTAAATCTACATTTTTAAAAATATTAAGTGGGGAACTAGAACCGCAAACAGGAGATGTTTCTTTAAAGAACGACCAGCGGCTTGCTGTCCTTAAGCAGAACCACTTTGAGTACGACGAGTATAAGGTTCTGGAAACTGTTATTATGGGTCATACAAGACTTTATGATGTCATGCAGGAAAAAGACGCTATTTATATGAAAGGCGAATTCACAGAAGAGGACGGAATGAAAGCAGCTGAACTCGAAGGTGAATTTGCTGAAATGAACGGATGGGAAGCAGAGTCTGAAGCTGCCCGTTTATTAACCGGACTTGGAATTACTGAGAACCTGCATGATAAGGAAATGAAAGACTTAGCCGGTTCTGAAAAGGTCAAGGTTCTTCTTGCACAGGCTCTGTTTGGCAACCCTGATGTCCTTTTGCTGGATGAGCCGACAAACCACTTAGATATTAAAGCCATTCAGTGGCTCGAAGATTTCCTAATTGATTTTGAGAATACCGTTATTGTAGTTTCCCATGACCGACACTTTTTAAATAATGTGTGTACACATATTGCCGATTTAGATTTTGGTAAAATTCAAATATATGTCGGGAACTATGATTTCTGGTATGAATCAAGCCAGCTGGCCCAGAAAATGGCTGAGGAACAAAATAAGAAAAAAGAAGAAAAAATTAAAGATCTTAAGGAATTTGTTGCTCGATTTAGTGCAAATGCATCGAAATCTAAGCAAGCCACTTCAAGAAAAAAATTGCTTGAAAAGATAAGTCTAGATGATATTCAGCCTTCATCAAGAAAATACCCTTATATTGCTTTTAAAGCAGATCGAGAAATTGGAAATGATTTATTGACGGTAGAAAATCTATCCAAAACGGTTGATGGAGTAAAGGTTTTAAATAATGTAAATTTTACGATGAATAAAGACGATAAAATAGCTTTCGTAGGGAGCAATGAAGTAGCAAAAACAACACTCTTTCAAATCCTTATGGGGGAAGTTGAACCTGATGAAGGAACGTTTAAGTGGGGAATAACCACTTCCCAGAGCTACTTTCCTAAAGATAACTCCAAGTTTTTTGAACGATCTGATATGAACTTAGTAGAATGGCTGCGACAATATTCACCGGAGGATGAAACCGAAACATTCCTTAGAGGGTTTTTAGGCCGCATGCTATTCTCTGGTGAAGAAGCCTTGAAACAACCAGATGTTCTTTCAGGAGGAGAGAAAGTTCGCTGCATGCTGTCTAAAATGATGCTGTCAGGAGCAAACGTTCTTCTGTTAGATGAGCCGACAAACCATTTGGATCTTGAGTCAATTACTTCCTTAAACAAAGGATTAATAAATTTTAAAGGATCGATCCTATTTGCTTCTCATGACCATGAATTCATCCAGACTATAGCTAACCGTATTATCGAGGTCACACCTCAAGGTATAGTTGATAAAGAAATGTCTTATGATGAGTATTTACAAGATCCAGCTGTTCAGAAACAGGTAGCTGCTTTATCAGAATAGATGATTTCATACAAAAAACCTGCTCCACTACAATGGAGCAGGTTTTTTCTTTGGAAAGTCTGTTGACACTTCAATAATATTTAAATTTTCCTATTGAAAAGTATAAAACGAGACCCGTTATTCGACATTGTAAGACTAATAGATATAAATTATAGTAATTTTATAGAGATAAATGCCTACTTTGTAACTTCAGTGCAAAAAAAGTGTCACAGTTGAAAAGAAACTGTTAGCTGTTTGTTCTTAAAAAAATCTATATATCTGGTAGTATCTTAATTGTGGTTAAAACAACTCATCAATTAAGAGGAGGACATAAATCTATGAAAAAATCAGTTTTCTCTCTAGCTGCTACTGCTGCATTAACAGGAGCATTTGCAACTTCCGTTAGTGCTGAAGAATATACAGTCGATAAAGGTGATACTCTTTGGGGTATATCTAATGATAAAAATGTAACAGTTGATCAACTTAAGAAATGGAATAATTTAAATTCAAATTTAATTGTTCCGAACCAAAAACTAACCGTATCAGGTAATAGTGAGGCTACAGTAGAAACATCCAAGACGTACACAGTTAAATCAGGAGATACCCTTTACGGTATTTCTGAAAAATATAGCATAACTGTAGACCAATTAATGGCTTGGAACAACCTTTCAAGCACACTCATTCATCCTGGTGATCAATTTGCAGTGAAAGCTCAGGCAGCTTCAGCGCCAGCTCCTGAAAAAGCAGAAGCACCGGCTCCAGCACCAGAACCAGAACAGAAAGAAGCTCCGGCACCTGAACAGGAAGAAGCACCAGAGGCTGAGCCAGTAAACACTACAGCTGAAGCAGAACAGTCCAGTGAACAATCTTCCAGTAATGACGTAGTTAAGGAATTCACGGCAGAAGCAACAGCTTATACGGCTAATTGCACAGGCTGCAGTGGTGTAACGGCAACAGGTATCGATCTTAATGCAAATCCTAACCAGAAAGTAATCGCTGTAGATCCGGATGTTATACCATTAGGTTCTAAAGTGTATGTTGAAGGTTATGGAGTGGCTATTGCCGGTGATACTGGTGGAGCAATTGACGGAAATCGCATTGATGTATATATGCCAAACCGTCAAGATGCATTAAACTTTGGAAGACAAAGTGTAACTGTAAAGGTTCTAAGTGAATAAGTAAAAAAGCGATCTTAATTAAATAGAAAGTCAAGGAGAAAAGCTCACTATTGCCCCCACAATGGTGAGTTTTTTTCTTGCAAAAATGAATGGTTTCATTACTATAGACGAAAGGTTAGTGTCATAAGTTTCAAAAAACGACATTTCTTTTATTACAATGCAGATACTGATAAACTATGTAAGAGTATATGAACTTGTGAGTGCAATCTTCTAAGCAAATGATAAGTATAAGTTAGCGCCGTGTCATTCTAATTACATGGAGGGGAACAAGATGAAGCGAGTTGCTATCATTGGTTCAGCTGGATCAGGAAAATCTACCTTAGCAAAGCAAATCGGTCAGGCTTTTCAATACAGTGTTGTACATATGGATCGGCTATTTTGGAAACCAGGATGGAAAGAATCTACCCTGGAGGAATTAGCTGAGAAACAAGATATGTACCTGCAAAAGAAAGAATGGGTGATTGAAGGGAACTATAGTGGTGTATGGGAGCCAAGATTACAGCTGGCTGATATCATTATTTTTCTAAATATTAATCGATATGTTTGTTTACGCAGTGTCCTTACACGCTGGTTGAGACATATAGGGAGAACGCGAGTAGATCTCGCACCAGGCTGCCCTGAACGGATGGAGCTGTCATTTCTTAAATATGTATGGGACTATCCAAATACAAAAAAGGTCAAAGCTATAACGGCAATAGAACAACATTGTCATCACGCACAAATAATTATTCTTCAAAATCGAAAAAACGTGAACACTTTTATGAACATTTTAACGACTCTTGATTGATACTTAGTAGCAACTCCGAAACGTAAAATAAAAAACATATCAATAACCGAACAAATGTCCTTATTAGTAGACAAACCCACTCCTTTTTATTATAAAATGAATGTATAACACAAAAGGGGTGAGGTTGCATTGTCGCATAAAAATAACCCGAAAAAATTCGCTTTAAATATGAGTGCAGCTCAATTCACTAAGTTTTATATTATGCATTTGCTGCAAGTTCGTCAACCAATGATTAGCGAACATTTTAAAGAAGAATTTCATAAGTTAACAAACAATTGGATTCCGGCCCCGTCAACTTTACTTGATACGTTGCATGATATGACGGAAGAAGGTCTCCTTCATAGGAAAGACGGTTATAAATCATATGAAAAAAAACGCCAGAAAGTCTATTGGTATTCCTTAACAGATGAAGGGAAAGAAGAATTTGATGTACTAAAGAAACGATACAAAATTTTATTCGAAGAACAATTGGCTATTTTACATCAGATAATGAACGAAGTTTATCAGTAGAATGAAATATACCCGTACATACTAGTACTAGTGTAAAGAAATAAAAGGGGAATCATTATGAAGTTAAGTGTGCTAGACCAAAGTCCGATCTCAAAGGGCCAAACAGCTGAAGATGCACTGCAGCATTCCATCGAATTGGCTCAATGGGCAGAGTCACTGGGATATCATAGGTACTGGGTTGCTGAACATCACAACACAAATGGCTTAGCTGTTAGTTCTCCTGAAATTATGATAACCAGAATAGCTTCTCAAACTTCTAGAATCCGCCTTGGCTCCGGTGGCGTTCTCTTACCGCAATACAGCCCGCTCAAGGTAGCCGAAACTTTTAAAGTATTGGAAGCTTTATTTCCTGGCCGGATTGATTTAGGATTAGGCCGATCACCTGGGGGAGGTCAGAGAACGAGAGCAGCGCTAACAGATGGGGTGAATAAACCGTTAAGTTCTTTTTCGAGACAGGTGAAGGAATTACAATGGTTTTTGAATGGCACCATACCAAAAACACACGACTACTATGGAGTTTCAGCTCGACCTCATACAACGACTAATCCTGATATTTGGGTATTGGGCCTCTCTGAACGCGGAGCAAGACACGCGGCTATTAATGGGACAGGTTTTACATTTGGACACTTTATTAATCCTGCACATGCTGTTGAGGCTCTGACTGAATATCGTGAAAAGTTTAAACCTTCAGAAGGGTTACAACATCCAAAAGTAAATGCGTGTGTATTCGTTGTTTGTGCCGAGACAATGAAAGAGGCAGAAGAACTTGCGTTGAGTCAGGATATGTGGCTTTTACAAGTAGAGAAGGGGTTGGAAACTCGCGTCCCCTCTATAGAAGAAGTAAAGAATCATACCTTTACAGCCAGGGAACTTGAAAAAATAACACGTAATCGGCAAAGAGCGATTATTGGTACGCCGGAGAAAGTTTATCAAGAGCTTTTAAGATTAAAAAATGATTATCAAACTGATGAATTTCTTATTATTACGAATATCTTTGATTTTAACGCCAAGAAACGGTCTTACCAGCTACTGGCAGACTATATAGCTGAAAGAGAGAAATAACTATTTCGATATGCGTAGGTTCTGAACTAAAAAAACAGAATGGAAAAGCAGGTGTAGATATGAAAGAGTCTATAATTGGTACAATCCAATCCATGAACGTAGCAAAAAGGATAGCTGAAGGATTTATAATCAGCAAAGATGAGGAAGAAGTTTTACTTCCACATGATCAAGTAAATAAAGAAATTGAGGAAGTAGGAGAAAGTGTAACCGTTTTTGTTTATGCGAACAGAAATAAGGCGCTGACTGCAACAATGTTTTTGCCTGAAGTCCGTTTAGACACCTATGGCTGGGCAGAGGTAGAAGAAGTGGTGAGTAACCTGGGTGCGTTCGTGAACATTGGAGTGGATAAAGAGTTCCTTGTGTCCAAAGACCACTTGCCGGCACTGAAAGGTGCCTGGCCCAAAACAGGAGATTGGTTATTTGTAAGTTTAGAGAAAGATAAGAAAGGAAGAGTTTTCGCAGAACCCATTTCAGAAGGGGAAGTACTAGAGGACCTTACTATTGCTCCAAAAACTTTAGTAAATGAAACCATTGTAGGTCGTGTTTATCGATCTACTAAAGCTGGTTCTTTTGTTCTTACAGAAGAAGGTTATCGTGGATTTATTCACCCTTTTGAACGGAAAGTCGAACCCCGATTAGGCGAAACTATAGAAGGACGAGTAATCGATGTGAAAGATGATGGTACTTTAAATCTTTCATTACGGCCTTTAAAACAGTATAGTATGGACCCTGATGCGGAACAAATATACGATTATCTAGTTGAACATGACGGCGTAATGCCGTACACCGATAAAAGCCAGCCCGATGAAATCAGAGACACTTTCCATATTAGTAAATCAGCTTTTAAAAGAGCCCTTGGGAAGCTCATGAAAGAAGGTAAAGTCGTACAATCAGATGGCCAAACTGTTATAAAACATGATTAGAGATAAGTCTTGGTGGTCCTGAAGCAGAGGTTGTCAGCGTTCATTCGAACACCATTTTGGATCGCGGTCGCTGACAGCAATCAATTAAAAACAGCTTCCTCAGGTGTTCTCGGTAAAAAATCTGACAGGGTCGTATTTTCCTGTCAGATTTTTAACTCTTATGAAACGAGCTTCTCACACTCATCCGCACACTTTCTACATGCCTCTGAACACGCCTGACAATGATCGTGGTCGTGTTTAGCACATTCCTCTCCACAATCACGGCAAGCTGCAATACAAAGATGTGCGATTTCTTTTACATAAGGTGTATTTCGTGTGAGGGACTGTTCAAAAAACGAGCAAATATCAGCACATTCACGATCTTTTCGAATACATTCACTCATTGCTTTTACGTGATCTTCCTTAAGGCATGAGCTAAAACAATGATTACAAGCTTCCATACATTCATGAAGTACTTCAATTAAACTTTGGTATTGTTGGTGACTCATTAAGATACCCTCCTATAGTATGTTTTGTATTACTATATCCTACTTAGAAAAATTAAAACTACATTTCTTCTTTAATTCCTCTTTTAACTAATAACCAATTGGCAGGGTAGCTAGTTAGAAACCCTAAAACCATGGCAATTTGCATCATAAACCAGTAAGTAGGTTGATTTGGCTTTGGAGGTTCCGTAAAAATCAAGAAATGAACAATGGCCATCCATCCGAACATGCCTATTTCAAATGCAAGTAAAGAAAAGGAATCGGCCTTAATTGCTTCTTTTATCGATCCTATGATACCCTGCTTTTTATTCATTGGATAGATCGCATAAAATTGAAAAATAATACCGAACACATAGGCTAAAATAAATTCAACTGTATAATGAGCAAATAAAGTTGACCCTGCAATAGTCATGGCTGTTAAAGCAACAATGGGTACACCTACAGCATCCCCCAAGGTACAGCCTGCTGAACAATGACTTGTGGACACGAATACCTTTGCGGATCTGCCTCGATTGTCCTCGAGTTCGAGGTTTTTAGCTTTTAGCCGCCCCCATTTAAAATAAGTCCATAAAGCGAAAGGCCCAAAGAATAAACCATTAATGGGCCATACTACATTCATGATTGTCATCATTTGTGGATGTTTGATAATATCCATGATAACAATTAAGGAACTTATCACTCCTATTCCTAATGCGATCCATGAAATAACCTCTAACATCTAATCACCTCTCATCTGACTTACGATGTTTATATACCCCGTATCAGTATTAAGTTAAACTTCAATAGTCATTAAAATACATAGTTTTAATTTGTTGACTGATAATACCTGTATGGGGTATATTATATGTAGATAAGAAAGGAGCGTCATAAATGGATGAGCATACATTACCTGAAAATAGTGGAAAACAACCATTAACTCCAAGGACAGATGATGAAAAACAGGCTGTTATCAATCGTCTGAAACGAATTGAAGGTCAAGTACGGGGCATCCAAAAGATGGTAGAAAATGATCGCTATTGTGTGGATGTCCTTGTACAAATTTCAGCTATAAATAATGCCTTAAACAAGGTAGGGTATTCCTTGTTAGAAAGACACACCCATCATTGCGTTGCCGGTGCCATAAAAAAGGGTGAAGGCGAAGAAGCTATTGATGAGCTAATGAAAGTTATTCAGCAGTTCTCCAAGTAAAAAAAAGGGGGGATGGCTCGTGAGTGAACAAAAGAAAATAAATGTCGGAATTACCGGCATGACCTGCGCCGCCTGTTCTACAAGAATAGAAAAGGTACTTAACAAAACAGAAGGAATCGAGGCGCAAGTCAATTTAGCTATGGAAAACGCCACCATTCAATATGACCCTAGTCAAACTGATCCTGACATGATCGAGGAGCGAATCAATAAGCTTGGTTACGGTGTTGAGAAAGAAACCGTTGAGCTGGATATTACCGGTATGACCTGTGCTGCCTGCTCAACAAGAATCGAGAAAGTTTTAAACAAAATGGATGGAGTCGAGCAGGCATCTGTTAACTTGGCCAATGAAACAGGGCAGGTGGAATACCGCTCTGGATTATTGGAGATAGAGGATATCATCGCACGAATACAAAAATTAGGTTATGATGCGGAACTTAGTGGAGATCGTGAAAGCAAGCAATCCCATAAAGAGCAGCAGATCAAACAGCAAAGGATAAAACTACTGATTTCCGCTGTACTATCACTACCGCTTTTAATGACGATGGCAGATCATTTGTTCGGTTTACCATTGCCTCATGCTTTCATGAATCCATGGCTTCAATTAGCGTTAGCAACACCCGTTCAGTTTGTCATCGGTTGGCAGTTTTACAAAGGCGCGTATAAAAACCTTTCCAACAAGACAGCAAATATGGACGTTTTAGTTGCGCTTGGTACTAGTGCTGCTTATTTCTATAGTGTAGCCGAATTGATTAGATTTTTAATTAATCCCAATGTTGTACCTAATCTCTACTTTGAAACGAGCGCCGTCTTAATTACACTAATCCTTTTAGGTAAATATTTTGAAACTGTTGCAAAAGGGCGTACTACCCAGGCGATTTCAGGACTATTAAACCTTCAGGCTAAAGAAGCCACAGTACTGAAAAATGGAAAAGAAATCAGTCTACCTGTTGATCAAGTTCAAGTTGATGATCTTGTACTCGTTAAGCCAGGAGAAAAATTCCCAGTCGATGGAATCATTGTGGAAGGCAGAACTACTGCAGATGAATCCATGATTACCGGGGAGTCTCTTCCTGTAGAAAAGTCAATAAATGACCAGGTTATTGGATCAACGATTAACAAAAATGGAACGGTCCGGATGAGAACAACCAAGGTGGGTAAAGATACTGCACTGTCCAATATTATAAAAGTTGTAGAAGAGGCCCAAGGTTCTAAGGCACCGATTCAGCGACTGGCTGATATCATTTCAGGATATTTTGTGCCGATTGTTGTTGGAATTGCCGCGTTAACCTTTATCCTTTGGATTACTGTGATCAGCCCGGGTGACTTAGCTTTAGCACTTGAAGCGTCCATCGCTGTGTTAGTTATCGCTTGCCCTTGTGCTCTTGGCTTAGCCACACCAACTTCTGTTATGGTAGGTACGGGGAAAGGTGCTGAAATGGGGATCTTATATAAAGGCGGCGAATATCTCGAGACGACCCACAAGCTTGAAACCATTGTTTTTGATAAAACTGGAACTATTACCAAAGGGGAACCAGAGGTAACCGATTTTCTTAAGGAGAATGAACGAGTTCTTAACCTGTTAGTGAGCGCGGAGGCTCAATCAGAACATCCTCTTGCAGATGCAATTGTGAAATATGGTCGCGCAAACAATAGTGAACTGCTGCAAGTAGATCAGTTCGAAGCTATACCTGGATATGGTATTACAGCTGACATTCAAGACGAACGAGTTCTCGTGGGAACAAGAAAATTAATGGAGAAAGAACGAATTGATTTTTCCAAGTATGAAACAACGATGGAACAATGGGAGTCTCAAGGGAAAACGGCTATGCTAATTGCTGTTAATAATGAAACAGCAGGTGTAATCGCCGTCGCCGACCAAGTAAAACCAGAGTCAAAAGAAGCTTTAACGACATTAAAAAGCTTGGGTTTGGAATTGATTATGTTAACGGGTGACAACGAAAGAACAGCTCAGGCTATCGCTGAGGAAGTGGGAATTGATCGCGTTATAGCTGGAGTCGTCCCTGAAGAGAAGGCATACCATATTGATCAAATCAAGCAGCAGGGCAAGCGTGTAGCAATGGTGGGAGATGGCATTAATGATGCACCAGCTCTCGCTACTGCTGATATTGGGATCGCTATAGGTACAGGAACTGATGTAGCTATTGAAACAGCTGATCTCACCATCTTAGGTGGTGATCTGAATTTAATTGCTAAGGCGATTGAACTTAGTACAAAAACGATGAAGAATATTCGCCAAAATTTATTCTGGGCCTTGTTTTATAATTCAGCTGGTATTCCTATTGCAGCTGCCGGATTACTAGCTCCATGGTTAGCAGGAGCAGCAATGGCATTTAGCTCAGTAAGTGTTGTAAGTAATTCATTACGTTTGAAACGAGTCAAAATTCAAAAATGATCAAGAAAGAAGGAAATTTATCATGCAAACTAAAACGATACAAGTTGAAGGAATGACATGTGCGCATTGTGAAAAAGCTGTTAAAGGAGCACTTAAAGAATTAAATGGTGTGGAAAGTGTGTACGTTGATCTTGAAACAGGTAAAGTAAATGTCACTTACGAAGACGGTATTAGTGAATCTGAAATGAATGAAGCGATTGAGGACCAAGGATACGACGTCGTTTCTTAAAAAATAGATATTAGTAGTTGAAAGGGTTCATGTATAGTAAACTATATGTGAATCCTTTTTCATATGAATCAATCATATACTAACAATATACAAGAAATACCTTTTGAGGAGGATATCATAATGGACGTATTAGAAGCTATCAAAACAAGAAGAAGTGTGGGGCTAGTTTCAGATAAACCTGTTCCTCAAGAATTATTAGAGCAAATTCTCGAGGCCGGAACTTGGGCTCCATGTCATCACAGAACTGAGCCTTGGCGCTTTTTTGTACTAACTGGTGAGGGAAGGAAACCATTAGGAGAAGTATTAGCAAAAATTGCTGAAAAAGATATGGACGATCCATCAACAGAAGTTAATCAGAAGAAATTAGCTAAAAGAATGAAAAAGCCATTCCGAGCCCCCGCTGTAATTGTGGTGGCTGCTGAGCCCGCGGACGACCCGAAAGTAATTGCTAAAGAAGAATATGGTGCTGTGTATTCATCTATTCAAAATATGCTTTTAACTGCTCATGCACTAGGTTTGGGAGGGTTTTGGAGAACAGGAAAGCCAACGTATGATCCACTGATGAAAGAATTGTTCGGACTCCCCAAAGACGGAGAGGTATTAGGTTTTCTTTATATTGGATATCCAGAAAAAGATGTACCTGCAAGTGCTCGAAAACACTTTAATGATGTAACGAAGTGGGTTTCAACAAAAGAGGGTTTGAAAGGATAGATTCAATTTTTTAAAAGGAGGCGGTCACTATAAAGTGGCCGCCTCCTTTTCATAGATTATCTTCTTCGCGACCAATGCATTTCTCCAACTTCTGTTTCGGCAAGCTCAAAGGTAGTTCGGTAAGGCTTAAAGTCAACATGTCTATTTACGGCGTAGAGCTTGTGCGGCACGCATAAAAATAGTGATAAAGCATTTTGATATACAAATCGATCTACATCTTTTGCTGCCGCAAGTAACTCCTTACGCCGAATTTGACTTACCATCTCTCTATAGACTTCATCAAATTCTGGCAGTTCCGGCCCTGTTCGAAGGGCTCCGTCAAAACCAAAAAGTTCTCTGTGAAAAAAAGCAGGAGTCCCTTCATAAAATTGTGTTGTCGCACTTGCTATTAAAATATCCCATCCTGGAGTGAGTTTCTTTTCAGCGACTACCCGTATCCATTTCGTTTCTTCTTGTACTGGAATAACTATAGTTTCAACCCAAATGGATAAAGTTTCTTCTATTTGGGCAGCCACGGCCAGTAATAGATTTTCATGTTTCTTAAAGGCTACTATTTTTAAAGGTCTGGATTTTGGATAACTTGAGCTTTCAAATAGCTGGCGGGATTGTTGTCTGCTATACATAATCGGTTCTAACTCCTCTGGGAAATCATATGCCCATGGCGGCGTTAATGCAGGGGTGAGTGTCGCATATCCTCCGTACACATTCTGAATAATATCATCGCGTCGAATAGCCATATTTATGGCCATACGCAGATTATAGTCGTCCAAGTCAACATCAGATTGAAACCGATTAAAGATCCCTGTAACTACTTCATTCCCTTCTGAAGTAACCAATTTAGCATAAGGTGAGGATTCAACCTGTTGCACATCCTTAGGGGTCAGTTCAGTTACTAAATCCACATATCCCTCTGTTGTCGTACAAAGACGTAACGCCTCTGTTTTTGAAAAATGATTACGGAAAACGACTTTGTTTAATCGCGGTCCCCGGCTCGGATTACGATAGTTAGCGTTAGCATCTAAAGTGACGTAAGGTGTTCGCAGCTCTTTTTCAGTGAGCCATGTTGCAGCTAAAGGATCTTTATTAATAAAAGCAATCGTATTTTCAATGGAGGAATGACCCTCTGATAAAACAAATGGACCGGTACCCCACGGGCCGGCAGCGTCAAGTACTCACCAATGGCCTTCCCCGGTACCAAGTTTTTGATATCCAAAGCCAAGATTATCCCAAAACAAAAATTCGCGAAATGTGCAGCCCTTAACTTTGCCACAGCCAGCCCATCTCGTTTTGGAAAATTAATTGTACAGTGTGAGAATCAATGATGTCTAAAGAAGCCGGTTTGAAAAAATTAAGGAAGGACCCAGGAGGGTGGGGGACTAACCAGCGCAGCAGTTCATGAATGCTCTTGTTAACGATGTCTGCCGTAAATTGTTCACCATTCTGAAATGTAACTCCATCCTTAAGTTTTAGTTCTAAAACGGTATCGTTAACCCACTGATACTCAGCAAGGGAAGGAATAATGGCTCCTGAGCGATCTGCTCTGACTGCTTCTTCCATTGTATTGTATAGGATATATAACCAGTTCAATGGCGATGGATCAACTACATAAATCATACCTTCAGGTGTGCTTGATGTAGAACGTACTTCTTGGGTTTCTTTCAAAAAATCACCTCTGTTTACCATTTATACTCGATACAAGGGAAGGTTAGACCTCAAGGAATAATTGGAGTAAAGAAAGTTTTTAGAAAACTACTTACAATTATTATCCCAAAGGGAACATATATTCGGTATAATGATATAAATAAGAGGAGGGAGCCGAATTTCATGAATGAACAGTCTAAAAGTAGGCCTAGAACAAAAAGAACATTGTCTAATGAAGAGGTTATAAGGCTTTATAATATGGGGAAAAGGACGGAGGATATTGCAAAAAAAGCCAATGTTTCCGCTAGATATATTAGAATGATCCTAAAAAAGGAAAATATTTCGAAAAGGCCTCACGGGAGTTGGAAACGCCGCTATACGGTTAATGAAGATTACTTTAAAACCTGGTCCAATAACATGGCGTACATTTTAGGGTTCTTTGCTGCCGATGGTATTGTTCCAAAAGATATTCAATCTATTAGTATCGCTCAAAAAGAAAAAAGGATCTTAGAGAAAATAAAGTTAGAAATGAAATCAAACCATCCAATTATACAAAGTAAAACAACAAAAATATACATCCTCACATTGAACAGTAAAATTATGAAAACAGATATAATGGAATTACACAATATAAAACCAAAGAAGTCATTAGATTTAAAGTTTCCTCATGTCCCGAAGCAATACCTTTCACATTTTGTTAGAGGATACTTTGATGGTGACGGCTGCATTTACGAACAAAAAGAATTCGTAAATATAGTAGGGGGGTCATTAAATTTCATGGAATCTCTTTTCGATATTCTTGTTATCAAAAGGATTGAGCCCATTTTCAAATCTTTCGATACACACTATCGTTTATATATAAGTGGGTATGAAAACGTTAAACGATTTTCTGACTGGATATACAAAGATAAAGGACTTTACTTAGAAAGAAAATATATTCGGTTTACTGAAAATAGACTATATGAAATTGAAAATAAGTGATGGAAAGTAAGAATTATATAATTTACATTTTATTTTTTCGAGTAGACATAACATATATTATAGGTACTCATTAAATTAAATCATATTCTGTCTCATAATCTAAGTAAACTTATGATAATGAGACAGAATAATAAATTTTAGTTATGGTTTAGAAACTTAGCTTCAGGTCTGAAAATCGTATTATTTCTCGATTGCTCTATAATGTGCGCAGTCCAACCGACGATTCGACTGCAACAAAAAATCGGTGTGAATAATTCTGCCGGAATGCCAATGGCTTTCATTAACGATGCGGCGTAATATTCTACGTTCGCATATAGTTTTCGGCCAGGTTTTAAATCATTCAGCCATTGAACAGTTTCTTTTTCTATTTTTAATGTAAAATCAATCCAATTTGGTTTAGGCTCAATAGTTAGTAACTTTGCTTTTAACGCTTCAGCTCTAGGATCTTTTGCTTTATATACTCGATGGCCAAATCCCATTACTTTTTCATCATTGGCCAACTTTACTTTGATTATTTCCTCAACAGATTTTTGTTTTACTTCATCAATATAATCTAGTACTCCAGTTGGCGCGCCTCCATGTAATGGTCCTTTTAAAGCCCCGATTGCAGCCGTTATGCCAGAATAGATATCACTTTGAGTAGATGTAACGACCCTTCCAGAAAATGTAGAAGCATTCATTCCATGTTCTGCAGTCAAGATCATATATGTCTCAAGTGCTTGAACCTCTTCTTTTGTTTTTCTTTCGGCAAATAACATATAAAGGAAATTCCCAACATGATCTAATTGATAATCTGGTTCTATTGTCTCAAGGTTCATCTTTTTACGATAACTATAAGCAACGATCGTAGGCAGTTTCGCTAACAGCCGGTAAGCTTCATGGGTTTGAATCGGCCACCGATCTTCTGAATCATCTAAGAAAGAAACAGCTGAACGAATGGTTGCTGTAATTGATTGTTTCTTAACTAAGTGGTCAATCCATTTCTTCATTTCACTGCTAATACTTCGTTCTTTTGTCAGTACTTTTTTCAGTGATTGTAACTCGTTAGAATTCGGAAACTTTCCTTTCATTAAGAAGTAACTAATTTCTTCAAAGCTATAGCTCCCTACTAAATCATGAACGGACTGATCACGATAATACAACTCCCCTTTTTCACCATTTATTTGACTCAAACACGTTTCCACAGCAGTAACACCTTTTAAACCAGGGTTAAACATAATATCCCCTCCTCTCTTTTTATTGTAAGATAGAAGTATCATAATAAAAATTAAGTAATGATGATGAATTTAATAAGCATTACTTATAGGAGGAGTCAAATGGAAATAAAATGGTTAAACACTTTTTCAATAGCTGCGGAAGAGCTTAATTATAGGAAAACTGCTGAGAAACTTTACATCACTCAACCGGCAGTAAGTCTTCATATCAGACAGCTTGAGGAGGAATTGCAGGAAACACTGTTTGAGAAAAAAGGCAGGCATATTCAACTCACTGAGTTTGGAAGAATATTTCGTATCGAAGCAATGAGCCTTATACAAAATTACGAAAATGTCTTACAAAAGATGAAAAGTGTTAAACAAGGGTATCATAAAACATTTACAATTGGGATGACTTCATTATTAATTGATAGTATTTTTCCAAGTATCATCCGTAGATATCAGGAGAAAAACCACGACATAGAACTGGCCATTCAAGTTACCGAATCCTCTCAATTACAAAAGATGATTGAAGATGATCAAATAGATATTGCTTTTTCTTGCTTACCCAGCAGCAGTGGCAGCTTATTTTGCAAAAAGTTGTTTAGTGATTCGATCACTTTGGCAGTCCCTCATGATGGTTATGATTCAGAGACGGCCCCACCTTTAGACCCTTATGGGCTTATGAACCAATCCATCATTTTCACACATCACCATCCTGGATACTGGGATTTGTTAAAAAGGGAAATTCAAAGATATGTTCCCTCCTCCAGGTTTCTTAGGATTACTCAGTCACATGCTGCCAAAAGATTTATACAAGAAGGTATGGGCATCTCCTTTCTTCCCTCGTTCGCCATCAACAGGGAAATACAAGAGGGCCGAATGCTGGCAATTGATACCCCATTCCTCGATTTACCATCGTGCAGCATTTATTCGTTACATAAATATGACCATTCTTATGAAGAAGAATTCCTAGCTTTTGTAAACAGTTTTTTACTAGCTTGAATTCTTGGAGTTGAATGGCTGCCCTGTCATGATGCTCATAAAATCATTAAAAAACTTTGGATAATCTAAGTCGAAGGCTATTCGGTGTGGTCTGTCTAATTCATCAGATTCAGCCATATCACTTTCCATAAAATTTGCAATGCTTTGTCCTCTTTGGATTTCTTCGGTAGCTTCGACGATATGAATGGGAAAGGTTTCGTATGTGAACAAATCATCCCTTATCGATGCCATAACTGTAAGAACATCATGTACTGGGCTGCCCGGGATATCTGGATTACTTTCTTTATAAAAATCATAATAGTAATCTAACAATGGTTTAATGATTTTTGTTTTACCTTTATAAGCAATATAGTCCACCATTTCCGGAGTTACAATCGCTTGTTGAGTTACGTTTAGTGGGATAATAGTTGCGTTGTGAGCATACCTGAGTACAATTTGAACGGCAATAGGATCTCCATAAAAATTAGCTTCTGACACAGCTGTTACATTACCAGGTACCCAAAAGGCACCCCCCATAATATAAAAACCATCCACTTTTTTCATAAGAGATCGGTACAGGATAAACATTGTAGCAAGAGAAGTAAGCCTTCCAATATTTACAATAATGAGGTCATCTTGATATTTCTCTATTAGTTTCACGATCTCAAAAAAGTTTTCACTCTCGCCCTCATAATCTGATGGTGTAATAGGTCCAAGACCAGATTCACCATGTACTTCTTGGGCATACATTGGATATTCACCAGTCATAGGTACTTCTGCTCCGCCAATAATAGGCGGCCCATCTTCAATTCCAAACAGATCGTATAAATAGTACACGTTATTTACAGCTGTTTCTCTGGATACATTCCCATAATCAGCAACGATTCCTACTAATTCAATATCTTTGTTGAAAAAAGAATAGATAATTGCAATCGTGTCATCAATCCCTATGTCTCCAAATAGCAAAACTTTTTGTGCCATTTAGACCACCTCGAATTAAGTTTAATAAACACCCTTTTACTATTGATGTTATCTCAATCGATTTTATGTATTTTATTTATCTAGGGTATTGAAATAATACCTTAACATTCCAAAGAACATTTCAAGAATTTAAAAAGGATTACTTAGTCGTGTATTAGTAATCCTTAGTGTTGATCGAGTTATGAGAAGGAGAATGACAGCCGAAAGTATAAGCTAGGCAGGCAAATCCATACTTTTCGAGGATCGGTCGGCTCATCGGACGAGCATCTACTGTTAGGTATTTTCGCCCGCATTCATATGCTTTTTTGGCCCTGACAGCTAACAATGTAGTGTAATAACCTTTTCCACGTTGGGAAGGTAATGTAGACCCACCCCACAAACTCGCAAAAGAGGAATTTGGTTCAATATACATCCAGGCAGCACTAACGAGGGAGCCTTCATCATATATCCCATAAAGAAATAAAGAATCTGGATCATTTTGTTTATCTTTCCAGAGTCTTTCACCTAAATCATTATGAGGTTCTCCCCATATTGTGTTCTCTAAGGCAATGATCTCTTCAATCCCTTCTTTATTGGTAATTTCTCTTATAAAAGCAGAAACTGACCATGTTAACAAATGGTGCTTTTCATTAAGTTCGAGTACCATGAGAGCCTCTTTTTCTTCCATATCAAACCCTTTATGTATAAGAAGACTTTTGAGGTTATGCGGCTGATCATAGCTATAAACTTTCCATTCGAATTCTTGGCCAAGATTATTGAAGTAATCCAATTCATAATCAATGACTTCAGAAGCGTTTTCCGCGTTTACATGGGAGCATATAATAAAGCCTTTCTCATTTTTTTGTTTGGCTACATGTCGCACAAGGTGCTCTGTGACCTCTCTCGTATAACCTGGTGTGGCGGCCTCTAGACGCAGCTCTTGATGGAAAAGAGCTAATAACTCATTCTTTTTCATTGCTAGATCACCATTTAAGTTTGTTTCCTTGTGTTTATCGTTCACACGTTTCCCCTCTTTCCCTAATTGAACTAGAAATATTTGTAGTTAACTTTTATATTCATCATGAAAGAGTCTTCCTCATATAATGACCCTCCACTTCATACCCAACTTTCTTATAAAGGGAGATAGCTCGCTTATTATGAGCGAAAACATGTAAGCGGATTTGTTTAACCTTTTCACTCTTTGCATAGTCATCAAGAGCCTTCATCGTATCTGTTCCATATCCATTACCACGCTGATCCTCATCTAACTTTATGTCATAAATAAACATTTGCTTCACACCGTCATTGGTATAAACATGCAGCCAAAGAATCCCGATTTTTTCCTCTTCCTCATATATAGAAAAAAGAATATGTTCATTAGTGTGTAATCCATTTGGCAGCAGTTCTTCAAATTGATTCTTTGCAAGTAATAGTGCATCCTCTTCCTTCCAATTACCGGCTATAACATGTTGTTCAGCATAATCTTCTAAAGAAGTTTGATAATAACTTTTAAATGTTTCTTCATTCATTGGCCTGAGATTTATCGTCATAGACATCGTCCCTCCCATTTACCGAATAGGTAAACAATGATCAATTATGTTAACCATTATTACAAGTAACATTTTACCAGAAAATTTCGATAAATATAGTTAATATAATAGGTCGTCGTTAAATTTCATCACTATTAAAAAGGTGTTTTCCAAAATAGAAAACACCCAACTTGATTATTTTATTTAACTTCGTATATCTAATATGCTATGAAGCGTTGTAAGGGCTTGTTTAACTTCTGCATCCTTTCCAGATTGGATCAAATTTAACCACGATATGCCTGGGATAAACAAAACGAAACAAATGATAATTGCGAAAATTACCCACACTGGAAATGCTGCTAAATCCTTTATCATGACGCCAAGAATTAAAGAAATCACAGCCGTGAATACCCCTATGATAAAGGGTGATGGGAAATGAATGCTACTTACTTCATCAAGATATGTAATTAATGCGGTTACTTTTATTTGTAATAACCTTTTCTCATCAATGTTTAACCTGTTTAATTCCCTATCTAACATTTCAATATCTTTGTAGAAACCCAAATCTATTTTTTCTCTAGGTTTGCTGGAAAAGTAATTTTGAAGCTCAAGAAGAAATTTTTCCGTGTCATCTATCTTTAAAATTCCGTCTATTTTAACATTACCATCCTCTCTTATTAGTTTCATCTTAACCACTCCAAATCGTGTTGTTTTATATTACCTATCAAACAAAAACCTCTTTCCTCTCACTGCTCTAGTACATGAATATGTATGTATATATTTTATAGACATATTATTTTAATAAAAACTACAAAAGTCCCAAAATTATCTAATTAGAGGCGGGACTTCACAAAAAAGAAGCGCAAAATCGTTGTATCGATTTTGCGCTTCTATGTTATTGTTAACATAATTTTTTTATGGTATAACTACGATTTCCCATGGGCCATTAGTTTGTCAATGATACCATAATCTTTCGCTTCCTCAGCTGTAAGAAAATAATCCCTGTCTGTATCTTTCTCTACTTTTTCGAGCGGCTGATCTGTACGCTCTGAGATTATTCTGTTTATGGTTTTTCTCGTTTTAATAATGTGATCAGCATGGATTTTAATATCCGTTGCTTGACCTTTTGTTCCTCCCAAAGGCTGATGTAACATCATTTCAGCGTTCGGAAGAGCGTACCGTTTTCCTTTTTCCCCTGCTAAAAGGAGGAATGCGCCCATAGAGGCAGCTAATCCTGTGCAAATTGTTGACACATCCGGCTTGATGAATTGCATCGTATCATAAATCGCCATTCCGGCAGAAATCGATCCCCCCGGCGAGTTAATATATAAATGAATATCCTTATCATGATCTTCCGCCGTTAAAAATAAGAGTTGAGCTACAACTGAGTTTGCAACGGCATCATCAATTTGACTCCCTAGGATAATGATTCGGTCCTTTAATAAACGTGAATAGATATCGTAGGAGCGTTCTCCTCTCGTTGATTGCTCCACTACATAAGGAATTACATTTGACATGAGTATCTTCAACCTTTCTAACTCGCATGTAGTAAACCATTGCTGGCTTCTTCAATTTGTAACAACAAAGAAAATAATTCTTCTTGATAAAAAGGAATAAACATAATACTTCCTTTTCTTGAAACAAAGGAAATTAACAGATAAGCAGTGGCATCTCCGATAATCGTATGAGCTATAGGCAGGCTATCAAGACTTGGTGTTGGGTTGGCCCCCTTCATCATGCGTAAACCCTGTGTTTCTTTGTGATACAGCTGTATAAAAGCGGACGGATCTCCATTACGAAGCGCAGTTACATAAAGGATCGGATCCTCTCCTGCAAGGTCTGAAGTTTCATAAGAGTGTTTTATCTTTTTTACTTTTTTACGAGCTCTATGGAGCGTACCCTTAATTGAGCCTTCACTGTCAGATAGCATTTCTGCGGTTTCTTTTGAAGTAAGTCCAAGTCCTTCTACGAGTAATAAGACAACTCGCTGTTTTGGAGTTAATTCTCTAAGAAGCAGTTCTATGGCTCGGCATACAGAATCAGAAATTGATGCATCCCTTTGGCTAAATACTGATAGGTCTTTGCCGAAATCCTCTTTCACTTTGACTTTACGGTGTCCGTCAATCCAAGAGTTTGAAGCGATACGAAATAAATAGGCTTTAACAATCGGTCTTTGGCTCCTAGTCCATGCTTTATAAGCTTTTGCTAACGTATCCTGCATGAGATCTTCCCCATCCCACTTTGATTTGGTAAGAGATAGACAATACTTCTGTAAATCAGGTATATGGTTCTCTATAGCTGACTCAAAATCTGTTTCTCTTGCAGTTGGAGTGTTATGAACAAGCGGCCGCATGTTTTTACCTCCTCTAAAATGTCTTTCATATGTATAAACGGAAAAAGTCTGCTGAAAGATACGGATGTTTAAATAAACTTAAAATAATTTACGAATGGCACGTGGTGTCTGAAGGTGGCTCTGTCATCTCAAAGTAAAGATGAAAGTGATTACTGCATTTCTCATTAAAGCGGCTTTCACAATGAGGACAATTTGTAGAAGCCATATATTCAGAAATGGTTAATTCATGTTTACAGCTTCCACATAGAATAGCTCGTTCACTCCAGCGGCTTTTCGGCCACTTTGAAACATTATGGTTTGAAACTTCCTGATGGCAAAAATAGCAAGCATAATAGTCATTGCAGCAGTAAAATTTAATCGCGATAATATCGACATCTGTATGATAATGGGCACATTTTGTATGTTGATCAACGTTTACTCCCTTAACAAAAGGATGGTGTTTGCACATGCTAAATTCCTCCTGTTCAACTGATTTGGTCTTAATTAATAGTAACACAACTATATTTTTTCCAACTGGTACATAGACTCTTTACCCCCGTGCATACTAATTATACCAGGAAAAAAGGAGGTATCGCGCATGGCAAAACCAGACGACCGTTCTAATAATAAAGAAAGAATTGAAAAGAATATTGGTCACACTTTGCAAAATATGGATGAAGCAAACGATTATGTTAAAGCACATTCTGAAGAAATGAGCCAAGAAGAAATGAACCAAATTCAGGAAAAGAATCAACGCCGTGAAGACAGCATTGAAAGTTTGCGTGAAGAAATCAAGGATGAAGGCAAGTAAATAATCCACATAAAACAGGCATGTGTGCTTCAAAAGCTCCATGCCTGTTTACAATTTCGTTGTATAAGGTATTATGCTACTCATACTTCCTTGATATCAAATGAAATTACTCTGTCGGTTTCAGGATTATAGACAACATTTCCTCGCACCTTAATACGTTCCTGTGGGGACGTTAATATATATTCATAGGTTTCTTTTATTTGTGTGGCAGATAATTGTGTTTTCCCTACTGAATTATATTCAATTACATTATACCCAGGATAGGCAGTCTGAGTAACTTCTAATAAATATTTCCCCCATTTTTCCTGCTCTAATTCAGGTGATGGTGTGATCTCAATATTGATCACACCCGCGTCTAAACTACCTCCTAATGTTTGAAAAGCTTGACGATGCAGATTAATTTTATTTGGAGGATATCCTGGCACTTTGTCTACAATGGTTACCAGTACTTCTCTCTGGGAAGCTAGGTTTCTAACCTTCAGAGTCTGCCCACATTGATAAGGAGAATTTTCTCCAACGGCTGCTGTCATATAGTGATTTTCTGACCAAGGAATCCCACACTGCGTAACCTGTCCCCCTTCTGTCCAAGTAGCTTGCCCCCTCACCGGCTGCTGACGATAATAATACGGTACATAGCCCCTGTAATTATAAAAAGGATAGGATATATATGGATGATATCCACTTGGATTGACTTGGGGCGTATTAAAGTAATGAGAATTCATTGTTCTCCTCCTGTCTTAACGTAAACCTCATTGGTAACATATGTTTTCAGGAGGTTGACTCGTGACAGGAATCCAGAATAAATAATTTACTTAATTGTGCATTATCTTATTATAAAAACATCTCAGGAAAATCAATATATGGATTACGGTTCCCCTGAAGTTGATAAATCGCTTGATTTCGGTGCTTCTCATAAAGGGAGGGCTGGAATTTTTGATGCCAATTCAGCAACAGCTCTGTATCAATCTTTTTTTGATATTTCTGCTCGACCTGATCAGGGTATCTAAGAAGGAAATACAGCATTGCTCTTGCAACAGTTCCCTTTGCAAATTCAGGTTCGAATAATTCCTCTTCTGCTTTCCCGCAAGATTCCTCTATACGCTCCATATTTATGTTTCCTGGAGTATAGTCTGTAAAGTCATAATAAGGATAATTAGATCTAATTGAATTACATACAGGTTCACAGGTAAATAAGTGATGGAGGTCACCGCGCATCGGTTCCTGTTCATTAAACCAGGATTGAGGCACAGCATGCTCACAATTATATTTGAATTCCTTTTCAATACGGAAAAGTTCTGACTGAATCTGTTCACTGTCTGTTTCATTTAATTTTTCTACTTCTTGCTGGCGGCGTAAGGAGGTTTCATAATCCTCACGCATAACGTCTTCAGGACGCCTCTGGTTTCCGGAATAAATACTGATTAGATCACCGTCTGGTCTCAAATCCACCCATGGATAAACATATTCGCTTGGATCATATGACAATGGATTCGTATGGGTTTCCTTAAGGAGATCCCCTAATTTCTTTAAGAAAGCATCTTCGTCTAAGTTGTTAAAATTAATTTTGCTATAATACTGTTCGATAACTTTTTTATCCTTTGTCTCGTCGTAATAGGCCTTATCATCTTTTTTTACTTTCTCTTTATCCCTTGCCAATTTAGAAATAAGATCATTCATACGTTGTTGATCAGTAGTTACCGGCAGTAATTTTTTCTTCTGATCAGAAGTTATGTTCATCGTTATTCCTCCTCAATGATTAAGGATGTGAAAATAGCCAATGGTCTTACATGGCTATACTAAAAAGTGATTGCCTCTTCAGTTTCCCATTTCATACTAATGCTAACTTTTTACCCCATTTGTTATTGCTCAAACCTAAAAATACTTATATTTAAACCTGCAAGTTAGATTTATGTTGATCATCTAAAGTAAATGACATTTTTGATGTGAGAACCTCCTATTTTGCCAAAATAAATCGCCCCGTATCACTGAGATACGGGGCGAAAGGATCACTTGCTCCTTACTGCTGGTTCATTTGCTGTTGACACTGTTGAGCAAGTTGTTGAATTTGTTGAAGCTGCTGGGCAGCATTTTGTTCGCGTTGAGCCATTGGCTGCTGCGCGCTCATATTAGCTCCACCTTGTTGTTGTGATTGTTGAAGCTGTTGAGCATTTTGCTGTTCTTGTTGTTGAAGCTGCTGAGCGATCTGAGCAATTTGCTGAAGAGTTTGTTGAGCTTGTTGTTGTGGCATGATTATTTCCCCTTTCTAGTTAGAACATCCATAGTATTGTGTGTATGTTTTTTGATTTCATTCGCACTGTATCTTCTATACAGTTAAAAGAATTTATTACCTTATCTTGGCACATGTGATTTATGGAATCCTGGAAACAATTATAAACAAGCACTTCATATTCAAGTTACGATTCGATTAAACGGTAAGAAAAAGGACAACATAACTTAGAGATAGTAGAAGGAGGATATTATGAAGTATATAAAAGCATTTTTTATAAAACTTGTGATGATGACTGCAATATTATGGTTCTTTTTAGGGGTTTTCTTTGGAATCTCCCTGACAGACATTTTAATCACAAGCATAGGATTAACAATGGTTTCCTTCATAATAGGTGATTTGCTAATCTTACCTAAGTTAGGAAATATGATAGCGACTATAGCAGATATGGGGGTGGCATTCTTCGGGATTTGGTTATTAGGATCCTTATTATTTGAAGAATCCGTACCGTTAGGAACCGTGTCGTTCTTTTTAGCTATAGCCATTACCATCGGAGAGTTTGTATTCCATGGTTATATGAAGAATATGATTCTCGAAGGTTTATCATCAAGAGAAAAAACAACAACAGATCTATACGCAGAAAAATAATCCTTTATACTAAATGGTAAACACTGCTGGACAAATAATCCAGCAGTGTTTTTAAATCAAAATGCTACAGGCAATTCTTTTAAACCGCGCATCAGCATTCCAGGACGCCACTCCAATTTTTCAGGAGTTGTATTCAATTGAAGATCAGGCATACGTCTTAATAATGTTGTTACAGCCACCTCTGCTTCTAATCTGGCAAGTGGAGCTCCCAGACAAAAATGAATTCCTTTTCCAAACGCGAGGTGCTTGCTTTTACCGCGGGTAATATCAAATACATCTGGGTCATCAAATTGTTCTGGGTCACGATTGGCTGAGTCCAATGCAACAATCACATGGTCTCCTTTAGCAATGGTCTTCCCACGTAATTCTATAGCTTCGGCAGCCCAACGGTCTGTACTGAATTCAACTGGGCCATTGTAACGAAGGAATTCTTCCAGTGCAGACTCTATTATTGATGGATCGTTTATCAATTGTTGCTTTTGTTCAGGATTTTCCAGTAATCCAAATACTCCATTCGTAATTAAATTAACTGTAGTTTCGTGACCAGCAATGATCAGTAAGGAGATAACACCATAAAGTTCCTGCTCAGAAAGGCTGTCCCCTTCTTCTTCAGATTGGATTAATTTACTGATCATATCATCTTTAGGATCTTGACGCCGTATAGCAATTAACTGTCTAAGGTACATCACAAATTCTTCCATATGTACTTGGAGCTGTGCAGCTTCTTCTGGATCATTAGAAGCTTCTACAAGTGTATTTGACCAGGTCCGAAACTTGTCGCGGTCCTGACTAGGAACGCCGAGCATTTCACAAATGACAATAATCGGCAAAGGAAAAGCAAAAGCATCAATCAAATTCATCTTCCCATTTGGCTCGACCTTATCAAGTAATTCGTTAGTAATTTCTTCAATTCTTCCTCGTAAACCTTCAATCATTTTCGGTGTGAAAGCCTTTTGCACGAGCCCTCGCAATCGTCTGTGGTCAGGTGGATCAGAAAAAAGCATGTTTTTGACAAAGATACTCGTCTCTGACTGTTCTTCCTCTTGTTCCTTCCCAAGAAAGTACGTGTAGTCTTTTATGAAACGAGGGTCCTTTAGAACGGTTACAGCATCATCGTAACGTGTTACAATCCAAGAAAAATTCCCATTTGGCAATAACGTTTGATGAATAGGATCTTCTTGTCTTAGTTTGCTGAAAGCTGGGTAAGGATTTTGGTTGAATTCTGGTGAGAATAACTGATCATTTGTTTCATGTTTTCCATTGGTGGATGACATTATTTATTCCCCTCTCTAATTTCCATCGTTATCATTATACCTGCCAGTCAATTATTGACTGATTGGTCATTCACTACTAAAAATAACTGATTCATCATATTTATACAAACCATTAGACGGTTTTTCACAAAGAGTTCACATACAATGCAACGATAATACTATGCGGAAAGATACTCATTATCGATGACATCTCCATCTTTACAAACTCTCGCGATTCTTTTAATATGATTCTTGTTTGCATGAATGATAGAAAGAATGATTTTATTGATGTTTTTTTGAAACTTTTCGGAGTTACTACTAAGTTTCAAGAGAGAGTATTTATATAGTAGACAGAAAAAGTCACAGAGCTTTTACTCTGTGACTTTAACTTTTGATTTTTTTGTTGGTTTAGCCTGGTTTTGCTGGTAAACCTCTAATGTTTGATAATAATAGTCGAGAATTTGCTTGGCTGGTTTCTGCCAACTGTGTTTTTCTGCTTCTTTTCGTGCATTCTTGCTTAAATACTGATATAGCTGTTCATCTTCTAAACGATCGACTGCTGCGATCATACTAGCTGTGTTTTCATTTTCGAATAATAACCCTGTACGTCCATCTTCAACCTGTTCCATTGTCGGTCCGCTCTTCGCTGCAATTACTGGCAAGCCTGACGCCATCGATTCTAATATCACAAGTCCTAGTGTTTCCGTCACGGATGGAAAAATTAAGGCATCAGAAGAAGCGAAGGCTTGAGCTAATTCATCACCATGAAGTAAACCAGTAAAAACGGTTTTTGTACCCTCGAATGTTTTCTCAAGTGTTTCTCTATTCGGGCCATCGCCTACGATAGCAAGGGACAAGTCATCGCGTTCTTCAAGTAGTGGTTTGATCTTTTCAATTTCCTTCTCCGGTGCCAATCTTCCAACAAACACAAGAAGTTTGTTGCTTGGTTCACCGTCGGAAAGCCGTTCCCGCATTGCTTCATTTTTGTGATTGGGGTGGTAATGATCAATGGCAACGCCCCTGTCCCACACATGGACATTGTGAAAATTTTTCTCGTGTAGTTCACCTTGAATTGCTTTCGAAGTGCATAAATTCAAATCTGCGAAGTTGTGCAGCTTTCGAAAATACCACCATACTGCCGGGACAAATGGGTATAGTCGATAATAATTTAAATACTTAGGCACATGCGTATGATAAGAAGCCAGTAAAGGGTAGTTCAGCTTGCTGGCATAGTAAACCCCCGCAGCTCCAACAAACGCAGGATTGACGACGTGAACTAAATCAGGATTATGCTTTTGAAGGAGACTCTTCACTTTTTTTTGCGGCATTGAAAACTTTTTCGAACGATAAAAAGGCATTGTCGTCGTCTTCACGCCTTCGACAATCGCACCCTCATATTCTGTTACACCCAGGTCTGGAGCAATAACTATAATGTCGTGTTCTTGTTTGCGCAAATATTTGATTGCTTCCTTCAGTCTTGTTACGACTCCATCCGTTGATGGCAAAAATGTCTCTGTTATGATGGCGATTTTCAAAGCAGTTAACTCCTTACTTCCAAGTTATAGATGGTAAAACATTCTCTTCAATAATACGGTCTTTATTATCCACAGCCACCTGTAAAATATCACGAATTACATCATCTGTAAGCAGATGCGGTTCCAGACCAAGATCACGAAGCTTCGTGTTTACTGCATTATAGTAATGCTCTTCCGCTTCAATACGAGGGTTTTCAATCTTTTTAACTTTCGTGTCAAGCCCCTCTTCTTTAGCGATCTTCTGAACTCTCTCGGCCAGGTCATTGACGGAGAACCACTCTGTGAATTGGTTAAATACACGAAACTCTCCTTGGTCTGCCGGATTCTCTGCAGCAATTTCCACACAACGTACGGTATCTTCAATATTTAAAAAAGCACGTGTTTGTCCGCCGCTGCCATATACCGTAATATCATGACCAATTGCAGCTTGATTAATAAAACGATTTAATGCTGTTCCGTAAACCCCATCATAATCGACGCGGTTTGCAAGTTCAGGGTCCATTTTCGTTTCATCTGTATGTAACCCATAAACAACACCTTGGTTTAAGTCTGTTGCACGGATACCCCAGATTTTACAAGCAAACATGATATTATGGCTATCATGTACTTTTGATAAATGATAGAAAGAACCAGGCTGTTTCGGATAAGGAAGTAGATCTTTCCGTCCTTTGTGTTCGATTTCAATGTATCCTTCTTCTATATCAATGTTCGGTGTTCCATACTCTCCCATTGTTCCTAATTTAATGAGATGACATTCTGGAGCAAATTCTTTAATCGCATAAAGGACGTTTAGGTTACCGATCACATTATTTGATTGCGTGTAAACGGCGTGCTCACGATCAATCATAGAATATGGAGCTGAACGCTGCTCAGCAAAGTGAACGAAAGCATCCGGATTTGTTTGACGGAATACTTCACGAAGAAAATCATAATGATTGAGATCTCCGATAAACGTTTGAATCTCTTTTCCGGTCAGTTCTTTCCATTTTGCTACTCGTTCTTCTAATGTAGTAATTGGTGTTACAGAATTAGAATTTAACTCTTCATCAATCTTTCTGCGTACCAAGTTATCGACAATGGTTACATCATGTCCTTGTTTGGATAGGTACAATGCGGTTGGCCAACCACAGAACCCGTCTCCCCCTGCTACAATAATTCTCATAATCTACCTCCTAAATTCCATATCTACAAGTAACTATTTCACTTATAGAATAACATTCTTTTATAATCGATGGTAATAATAAATGTTTCAAATCAACTTGGAAATATTCGTTATTCGCCTTCGACTTTCATCCGATTTTGACTTTATCACTAAATGACTGACAAAACAATAAAATTATACCATGTTGATAGAAAACTATCCCCTTCCAGACCGATATTTTTCAAAATAACATGAAGTATCATTCATTTATGAACCGTTTTCAGTTATAATATAATTAGGATATTTCTGATAATTAGGATCAAACTAGGAGGATTATTATGTCTACATACGAAGCAGCATGGTTCCCTACAAATGAACAGAAACAGAACACACGACTATACAAGTGGATGAAAAAACACGGCTATGAAGATTATGATGCCTTTCAGAAAAAATCAACCGAGGATATCACCTGGTTCTGGGATCAAGCTGTATCGGAACTTGGTATTGAATGGGATCAGCCGTACTCAAAAACACTCGACCTTTCCTCTGGAATTAAATATCCTGATTGGTTTGTAAACGGAAAGATGAATGTGGTTGACAATGCTCTTGATAAGTGGGCTCACAACGATGATAAGAAACATGACATCGCCCTTTATTGGGAAGGTGATGATGGAGAGAAACGTTCATTTACTTATGCTGAACTCTATGAAGAAGTAAATTCCTTTTCTAATGGGTTAGAGAAACTAGGATTAGGAAAAGGCGATGTCGTGACCATCTATTTACCAATGCTTCCAGAGACGCTGATTTCTATGCTGGCCGTTTCGAAAATCGGTGCGATCTTTTGCCCGACCTTTTCCGGCTATAAATCTGAAGCAATTGCGACACGAATCCAGGCAGCCGAATCAAAAGTATTAATTACGGCCGATGGTTTTTACCGTAGAGGTAAATCCATTAATATGAAAGACGAAGCTGACGTGGCTGCAGATGCTTGTGATTCACTCGAGCATGTAATTGTAGTCGAACGTACGCAGCAGAATGTAACTTGGAAGGACAAGCGCGATCTGACCTATAATCAAGTGAAAGATCATAATAAAACATATGAGACGAAATCAACCTCAGCGGATGATCCATACATGCTTATTTATACATCTGGCACAACAGGCAAGCCTAAAGGGGTTCTTCATACACATGCCGGGTTCCCCATCAAATCTGCTTTTGATGCGGGGATGTGTATGGACGTTACTTCAGAGGATACAATTTTCTGGTACACCGATATGGGGTGGATGATGGGCCCATTCCTCGTATATGGAGGTTTAATGAACGGCGCTTCGATCGTTATGTTTGAAGGAACTCCTGACTATCCCCAGCCAGATCGATTGTGGGAGCTGGTTGATCGTTACGACGTGACACACCTTGGTATCTCTCCAACCCTGATTCGATCCATGATTAAGCACGGTCTTGATTGGATAGAAAAACATAACTTATCTTCTTTAAAGCTAATCGGTTCAACCGGAGAACCGTGGAATCCTGAACCATGGCACTGGTTATTTAAACATGTCGGGCATTCCAGAGTCCCTATTTTTAATTACTCTGGTGGAACTGAAGTTTCTGGAGGGATATTCGGAAACGTCCTCGTTAAACCGATTCAGCCCGTAACGTTTAACGCAGCGTTACCAGGCATGGACGTTGATGTGTATGACGACAATGGGCAATCGCTAGTCAATGAAGTTGGAGAGCTCGTTTTAAAACAACCGTGGGTCGGCATGACGAAAGGATTTTATAAAGATAATGAACGATATGAAAAGTCATACTGGAGCAGGTTTGAAGACACTTGGGTTCATGGAGACTGGGTTACGGTTGATGAAGAGGGATACTATACGATCACCGGCCGTTCCGATGACGTATTAAATGTAGCAGGAAAACGTTTAGGACCTGCGGAAGTTGAATCCGTCCTCGTCTCCCATGATGCTGTGATTGAGTCCGGTGTAATTGGGGTTCCTCATGAAGTTAAAGGCGAAGAAGCTGTAGCCTTTGTTGTATTAAAACAAGAACAGACAACGGCTTTGATCGATGAACTCAAAGATTATTTAGCCCATAAACTTGGTAAAGCTCTTGCCCCTAAAAAAGTTTTTGCTGTCCAGGACTTACCTAAAACACGCAATGCTAAAGTTATGAGACGAGCTATTAAATCAGCTTATTTAAATGAACCATCCGGAGACTTGAGTGCCCTTGAGAACCCCGATGCCGTAAACGAAATTCGCTCGATCGGACAGAATCATCCTATAAACAAATAAAGAAAACTATTAAAAAATCCACTACCTATTAAAAGGCAGTGGATTTACTTTTTATACAGGATACACACCATGTTTACGCTCAGTAAATGTAACATTCTTGTTTGAATAAGCTTCAAATCGTAAAGATAAGTCATCCCTCAGGCGATCGGGTTGAACAATATCATCTACAACTAATTCTGACGCTAACCGATAAATATCAATGTTTTCTTTATATTCTTCATGTTTTTCCTTAATAAAAGCAGGACGATCTGCTTCATCAAGTTCAGCAATTTTATTAGCATAAACTGCGTTAACAGCTGCTTCTGGTCCCATTACCGCAATCTGTGCGGAAGGAAGTGCTATACAAGCATCTGGTTCAAAGGCTGGTCCAGCCATTGCATAAAGACCTGCTCCATAGGCCTTCCGCACAATCACGGAGATCTTAGGAACGGTTGCTTCACTCATCGCTGATAACATTTTTGCACCATGTCGGATGATCCCTGCCCGTTCTACTTTCGTTCCGATCATGAACCCTGGAATATCTACTAGGAAGAGCAGCGGAATATTAAAGGCGTCACAAAGCTGCATAAACTTAGCTGATTTGTCGGCAGAATCCGGGAATAATACACCGCCTTTCGCTCTCGGCTGATTAGCAATAATCCCTACGGTGCGGCCATCAATTCGCGTTAATCCTGTAATGATTTCAGGAGCAAATTTCTTTTTAATTTCACAAAATGATCCCTCGTCAATTAAGCGATCGATAAGGTCATACATATTAAAGGGAGCATTTTGATTATCTGGGATAATTTCCGAAATAGTCTTTTCTAATGAAGCGGGCTTAACAGGTTCTTGCCGTTTAGCTGCGTGGCGGAAGTTTGAAGGAAAATAGGATAAATAGTTCCTTGCATAAGCAATCGCTTCCGGTTCGTCCTTAGTCAGCACATCTCCACAACCAGAAACAGAACAATGCATGTTAGCACCGCCCATTTCCTCAAGTGTCACTTTCTCGCCAATCACTTTCTCAGCCATTCGCGGTGAACCTAAGTACATCGAGGCATTACCATCCACCATCACTACAATGTCACAAAAAGCAGGTATGTAGGCTCCTCCTGCGGCTGATGGACCAAAAAGCAAGCAAATTTGCGGGACACGCCCGGATAATTTAATTTGGTTATGGAAAATACGTCCTGCTCCTCTGCGGTTAGGGAACATTTCAACCTGATCAGTTATCCTCGCTCCAGCTGAATCCACTAAGTAAAGCATTGGAATCTCTAGTTTCATCGCCGTCTCCTGAATACGGATAATCTTTTCCACAGTACGAGCTCCCCAGGAACCCGCTTTAACAGTAGAATCATTAGCCATCACACAAACTTGTTCTCCATTAACTTTCCCAATTCCTGTCACGACACCATCTGCTGGAAGAGAACCATCCATACAGTTCGCAAAAAAGGCATCTTCAATATTTAAATCATCATCAAATAATTGACTCAGACGCTCCCGAACAAACATCTTGCCTTTTTCATTATTTTTTTCGTGATATTTTGACGAGCCGCCTGAAGATACTTTTTCTTTCATATGTTCTAATGTTTCATTCATCTTCTCCACCGCCTTTTCGTTCATTTACCTGTGTATTCAGGTTTTCGCTTCTCTTTAAAAGCTTGCAATCCTTCGATCCTGTCCTCTGTCGGAATGGTTCGCTTGTAACACATCCGCTCGATCTCAAGACCTGTAGACAAGTCCGTTTGACTGCCATGTTGGATCGCTTTCTTTGCCTGTTTTAACGCAATTGGCCCGTTTTTAGCGATTTGCGCAGCAAGTGCATGGGTTTCAGCTTTTAGCTCACTAGTTGTATAAACGCCTTCAACTAAGCCAATCGTCAGTGCTTTATCAGCCTGGATCGGTTTTGCAGTAAAGATCATTTCTTTCGCTTTCCCTAGGCCGATTAAACGTGTCAACCGCTGCGTGCCGCCCGCGCCTGGAATGATCGCTAACGACGTTTCGGTTAGCCCAACCTTGGCATTAGAAGTCAACACTCGAATGTCACAGGCAAGGGCAAGTTCAAGTCCTCCTCCATATGCTGCGCCATTGATCATAGCAATGGTTGGGATCTCAACCTGTTCCAGCTTACGGATCGCATCCCCGATTTTCTCCACCGTTCGAACGACTTCATCTTGTGACATCCCGGCCCTTTCCTTTAAGTCAGCTCCTGCACAGAAGGCCTTTTCACCGCTTCCTGTGACAATGAGTACATTGACGTCAGATCGGTTTACCTCTGCAAGTACGCTCGTAAGTTCGTCTAATAAAGCAGTAGACAGACTATTCGCGGCCTCAGGTCTATTTAAGGTAAGGTATCCAATTCGTTCATCCGTGATTTCAAGAGTAACTAATGGACTCAATGAAATACACCTCCGTTACTGAATTCATTTGTGCACATGCATTTGGTGACTCGGCAGAGACTTGCCAAGTTTGTCTTGAATGTAGCTGGCCGCCTCCAGCAGCTTCCCTTGAGCAATACCTGTTTCAATGCCCATCGATTCAAGCATGTGAACTAAATCATCCGTAGCTAAATTTCCGGAAGCTCCTTTAGCATAAGGACAGCCGCCAAGACCACCTAAGGAACCGTCAAATATTTGAATGTCATGCTGTAAGGAAACTAAGACATTGGCTAAAGCCATTCCCTGTGTGTTATGAAAATGCATGGCTAGTTTAGAAAAATTAAGTTTCCCTTTTAAAAATTGCAGGGTCTCATCAACTTGATGCGGATTCGCGACACCAATCGTATCTCCGAGCGACAGCTCATCAATTCCCATATCAAACAGCCTGTTGGATACACTCAACACCTGACTTGGCAGAATATCCCCTTCATATGGACATCCGAACACTGTTGACACATATCCCCGTACTCGTTTGTTACTCGCCTTTGCTTCTTTGACCACTTCTTCTAGTACTGGATAGGTTTCTTCGATGGTTTTGTTAATATTGTTTTTGTTGTGAGATTCACTTGCGGACATGAACACAGATACTTCATCTATATTGGTTTCAAGAGCTGCTTCAAGACCTTTCATATTCGGTACCAGCGCTGCATAAGTAACCCCTGTTTTACGGATAATTCCTTTGGCAACTTCTCTTGCATCTTTCAGCTGAGGAATCCACTTCGGATGGACAAAGGAACTGATTTCAATATAGTCATAGCCCGCTTCCGATAATTGATTAATCCATTCAATTTTGTCTTCCGTAGCGATACTCTTCTTTTCGTTTTGCAGCCCGTCACGAGGGCCAACTTCTTTAACGGTGACTTTTTCCGGCCGCTTCAACATCTTACCCGCTCCTATTTATTCAATAATGGCAATAACGTCGCCTTCATTAACAAAATCGCCTTCAGATACTTTCAATTCTTTTACAGTTCCATCAGCCTCAGAAGGAATCGGGATTTCCATCTTCATCGATTCTAAAATCGCGATATCCTCCCCGTTCTTCACTTGATCTCCTGCTTGAGCTACAATCTTCCATACGCTGCCTGCCATAGATGCTTTTACTTCGTTCATTGTTCTTCCTCCTTAGTGATTTGTAAGTGTTGGTAAATAGTAGTTTTCAATAAATGATGTCTTCGTATCACCCTGTTTGAATTTCTCATGTGTGATGATACGTTTTAACATCATGACATTATTTTTAATCCCCTGCACTTCATATTGATGAAGCGCTTTGGTCAGCCGATCGATCGCTTCCTCACGAGAAGCCCCGCTAACGACAAGCTTTGCAATCATCGGGTCATAAAAAGGCGTAACCTGTGAGTCGCCATGGACAGCTAATTCATGACGAATTCCTTCTCCTTGCGGCAATACTAAATTCGTTATTTGCCCAGGGGACGGGAAAAAGGTATTCGAATCCTCTGCATAAATGCGCACTTCAATCGCATGACCTTGAATGGAGAGGTCGTCCTGTGTTATTGCCAGCTTCTCTCCAGCAGCAATCCGCAGCTGCTGTTCTACAAGGTCAAGTCCCGTGATTTCTTCCGTTACGGGATGCTCTACCTGAAGGCGTGTGTTCATTTCTAGAAAATAGTAATTCTCCTCTTCATCCACTAGAAACTCAATCGTACCTGCATTGGCGTAACCGAGAGAGTGAACAGCTTTAAGCGCGCTTTCCCCCATCTGCTGTCTTGTTTTTTCTGATAAAAATGGGGAAGGAGCCTCTTCGACAACTTTTTGATGGCGGCGTTGAATGGAACATTCCCGCTCAAATAAGTGCACAGCATTTCCGAACTCGTCAGCTAACACTTGAATTTCGATATGCCTTGGATCGATAATCTGCTTTTCCATAAACATTTTGCCATTTCCGAAAAATGTTTCAGCACGCTTTTGGTTGCCTTCAAAGGCTTTTTCGAGCTCCTGTTCATTTTGAACAGCCTGCATCCCGATTCCGCCCCCGCCAGCTGCAGCTTTAAGCATAAGCGGGTAGCCAAAATCTTTAGCGGTGGTCTTGGCTGCCTCTACATCAGCTACAGCTTCCTCAGTACCAGGTACAATCGGAACACCTGCTTGCTTCATTTCATTTCGAGCAGCAATTTTATCGCCCATTTTTGCCATCACATCAGCGGAAGGCCCGATGAACGTGATTCCGGCTTCGCGAACTTTTCTAGCAAAATCAGCATTTTCACTTAACAGCCCATAACCAGGATGAATGGCTTCTGCTCCTGATTTTTGAGCAACCTGTATAATTTTATCGGCGTTCAAATACGATTCATTCACACGCGGTTTGCCAATTAAATAGCTCTCATCTGCTTCTTCCACATAGGGTGCATGCTGATCAGCTTCTGAGTAGACGGCTACCGTTTTAATATTTAATCTGGCACAAGTGCGAATTACTCTTGAAGCAATTTCACCGCGGTTTGCAATTAATATTTTAGAAAACAAAGCAATCCCTCCTATGAATAAGAATTAATAAAATCCACAGCATCTTCTCTCAGCTTGAACTTTTGAATTTTGCCACTGGCTGTCATCGGGTATTCATCTGTAAATCGGATATATTTTGGAATTTTATGTTTTGAAATTTGTCCATCGCAGAATGTCCGGATGTCCTGTTCGCTCGTTTCAGCCCCATCTTTCGTAATGATAAACGCCATGATTTCCTCACCATACTTTTGATCAGGAACGCCAATAACCTGCACATCAAGCACGTCTGGATACTGGTATAAAAACTCTTCAATTTCACGTGGATAGATATTCTCACCGCCACGAATGATCATATCTTTCATTCTCCCGGTAATCTCCACATAACCTTCTGCATCCATCACGGCAATATCACCCGTATGAAGCCAGCCATCCTGATCAATTGCTGCAGCAGTTGCTTCCTCATTTTTGTAATATCCTTCCATAACTAAGTACCCTCGCGTACACAATTCTCCAGGAATCCCTCGCTCCATCTCTTCCCCAGTAGCGGGATCGACTACTTTCACCTCCACATTAGGATGAACACGCCCAACTGTTCCTACTTTGCGTTCAACCGAATCGTCCGTCCGTGTTTGAGTAATGACAGGGGACGATTCTGTCTGCCCGTATGCAATGGTGATTTCTTCTGCCCCCATTTTATTCATTACATTTTTCATAACTTCCATCGGACAGGTGGACCCTGCCATAATCCCGGTTCTCAACGTGTCGGGTTGGTACTTTTCAAAACTAGGATCATTTAATTCAGCAATGAACATCGTAGGGACTCCATGAAGCCCTGTACAATGCTCTTCCTTAACAGCTTTTAACACTTTTTCAGCATTGAACTGCTCTAAAATTACCATCGTCGCACCCTTTGATACAGCTGCCATTGTGCCCAGAACACAGCCGAAACAATGGAAGAAAGGAACCGGAATACAGAGCCGGTCATTCTCTGTTAGTTTCATAGAATCAGCGACTTGGTTTCCATTATTAACGATGTTGTAATGGCTGAGCATAACCCCTTTAGGGAATCCCGTCGTTCCAGAGGTATATTGCATATTAATAACATCTTTATAGGATAGAGTGGCCTTACGCTGGTCCAATTGTTCAGTTGAGATGGAACGGCCCATATCAATGATATCTTGCCAGGAAAAGCAACCCGGATATTCTTTATCACCCAGCACGATAATATTTTTCAGGTATGGCAGCCGGTCGCTCTGCAGATCCCCTTTAATGGAGGAGTCCAATTCGGGGCAGATTTCTTTTAAAATATCGACATAGGATGTTCCTTTAAACTCTTCTGCCAGAATAAGGGTAGTGGCATCAGACTGTTTCAGCAGATACTCAAGTTCCTGGGCTCGATAATTTGTATTCACAGTTACGAGTACAGCACCCATTTTTCCAGTAGCAAATTGCGTGACGAGCCATTCGGGCTTATTATCTGACCAAATAGCCAGGTGTTCCCCTTTCTCTACTCCTAGAGCCATCAAACCTTTAGCAACGTTATCTGCCATATCATTAAATTCCCGATACGTTTTCCTTAGATTTAACTCCGGATACACCATTGCTTCATGGTCCGGATACATTTCCGCCTGTTTCTCTACCAATTCACCTACAGTCATTTGTAAAAGGGACGACATGGAATAACCTCCTCAAAAATATTAACAGCCTAACTGACGAGCAATAACCAACCGTTGGATTTCAGATGTACCTTCCCCGATTTCAAGCAGTTTGGCATCTCTTAAGTATCTCTCCACCTCATACTCACGCATATACCCGTAGCCTCCGTGAATTTGGATCGCCTGGTTGGCAGACCGGAAGGCCGTTTCGGATGCAAATAGCTTGGCATAGGCCGACTCTTTTGTAAACGGTTTCTTTTGGTCCTTAAGCCAGGCTGACTTTAACACCATATTTCGAGCAAGTTCCACTTCCATTGCCATATCAGATAATTTAAACTGAATGGCCTGAAAATCTGAAATTGGCTTTCCAAACTGTTTTCTCTCTTTTGCATAAGCAAGCGCTTTATCTAATGAAGCTTGCGCAATTCCCACTGCTAGGGCAGCGATGGAAATTCTCCCACCGTCAAGAGTATGCAGAAATTGTTTGAAACCACCTTGAGGGTCCCCCAGAATATTTTCTTTCGGTACTTTGACATCTTCAAGAATAATTTCACATGTGTTAGACCCGCGAACGCCCATCTTTTCATAGGGGCTGGAAATCTTCATGCCCGGTGTATCCCTCGGAATAATAAAGGCGGAAATGATATTTCTTCCGTCTTCCCTTTTTCCGGAAACAGCTGTCACTGTAATGGTGTCCGCATACTCAGCGTTCGTAATCCAGCATTTCTCTCCGTTGATGACATACTGATCACCTTCTAGAACTGCACGTGTTTTTGTCCCCCCAGCATCAGATCCAGCGTTGGGTTCGGTTAAGCCGAAGGAACCAAGTGTTTCCCCTTTAGCCAGAGGCGTTAAGTATTGCTGCTTTTGTTCTTCAGTCCCGAAATAATACAGCGGACTCGCGCCTAGCGATACAGCTGCTGCATAACTAAGTCCTGTCGAACCACAGACCTTGCCGATCTCCTCGACAGCCAGGGCATATGACACAGTATCCCCTCCGGATCCGCCATATTCCTCCGGGAAAGGAATCCCAAGCAGCCCGAGTTTGCCCATTTCATCAAAAATGTCCTTGGGAAACTCTGCATTCACATCAATATCGATTGCTCGCGGACGAATCACCCCATCGGCGAAATCTCTGACCATTTTCCTCGTCATTTCTTGTTCTTTCGTTAATTCGAAATTCATAATGCTCCTCCTTAATGTGAAAGACCGACCAGTTGGTCTGTATTAGCCAAAAAAATAATCCTGTAAGCGTTTACTTTGCAGAGTAAAAAAAAGGAACCTGTAACATGGTTTGTCGATATTCTTCCTCCTCTGCAGCAGGCAACAATGCGTGAAGAATTATATCCACATAAACATCGGCAATCTGCTCAATGCTGTAATCACCATCTTCCTTATACCACTTGTAAATCCAGTTCACCATTCCTAAAATTGCCATGCTGGTAATTATCGCTGGTAATTCTTTGCGAAAATAACCGAGCTGCTGTCCTTCTTCTACCACCCGCAGCACCATTTGCTTAAATTGATCGCGTTTCTGCTTGATTTGATCCTCATATTTCGGCTTCAAATAAAGATTTTCCTGATAAAAAACGGAAATATGCGGTTTATATAGGTCAAATACTTTTACGAAAGCCCGAACGATCGATTGGATCTTGTCAACAGGTGAAGCATGTGTTTGGTTGGCTGCTTTTGCTTCTTTCAGAACGTATGTAATAAAAGTGTCATGGATGACAAAAAGAAGTTCGTCCTTAGACTTGAAATGGTGATAAAATCCTCCCTTTGACGTATGGGACGCCTTTACAATTTGATTGACTGTTACACCATGAAAGCCATTTTGCTCAAATAAAATGAGAGACGTTTCTATGATTGTATCCCGTAATTTAGCCATACACCATCCCCTCATTTGTGAATATACATTCAGTTTATCATATTTTTCAGAAAAAACAATATTATAAAAACTTCTAAAATCCGGGAATATAAAAAGCCCTTCTCCGCTAGAGAAGGGCTCAGCTTGTAGAGAAACCCCGTGTTTTTCTACAAGCTTTTTTTCTTGCCGCCAGGAGCGAAAGCCCCTTCCCTTTCCGCGGACGAGCGCCCGAGCTTCCTCGCGAAACCCACGCTCGGCGATCTCGGCTCACTCGTTCTTCCGCAGGAGTGGAAGGGGCCTCGCTCCTTGGAATTTCTTTAAGATAGAAAAAGACTCTCCTTCGCCTAGCTCACCCTGGCTAGATGGAGGACAATCTTTTTCATGTTCTGACAGGCAGCCGTCATCAGCGCCTGTTCCTTCACTTTCTCTTTTCCACGCAAGCGGCAATAACGCAGCCCATGCAGTTCTTTTGAATCTGCGAAGCTACGCTCGACTTTCTCTTTTCTCATACGGTAGATCCACTTTCCGGATCGGTATCACTGATTTTAACTTCTTTGGTTTTCTTCACCTCCTCTTTTTCTTTGAGGGGCTTTTTTCCGTGATCCACCCGATCCTGAAGGACAGCTTCATTCAACTCTTCGATATAGTCAGCTGTTTCTACGTGAACTTCTTGTTTGGAGAACTTTTTCTTATTGGCGTTCGCTTTCAAATGAGTCGAATCTGTGAAAAGCACACGCCCTGCCACCATGCGGTGGTTCATGGCCTGAAGCACGATTTCATCAAAGACCTCTTGAAAGATATTGGTCTCCTTAAAACGTGTTCTGCGATTCCAGCTGATCGTCGAATGATGAGGGACAGCGTCCGTTAAGTTCAACCCCAAGAACCATCGGTAAGCCACATTGGTCTGAATTTGTCGTTCTAACTCACGTTCGGAACGTATGCCATAAAAATAACCGATGAACATCATTTTGAATAATACAAGGGGATCCAGAGATGGACGACCATTATCTTCAGAATAGAAGGGACGTACTTTTTCGGGGATAAAGGAGAAATCTATGTATTGGTCAATCTTACGGAGTAAGTGATTTTCCGGGACAAGCTCTTCAATCGTTACGATTTCCATTTCATTTTGTCGTTCTTTTCTTGACTGAAACAAAAGATCACCGCCTAAATAGATTCTTATCAATAGGATAACAAATGAGAGCGGTGAAAAATAAAAGAAATCAGAAAAAATCAGGCTGTCGAGACTTTCTCGACAGCCTGAGCCCTTCTCCGCTAGAGAAGGGCTGGCAGCTACTTTTCGTCTTCAGCAGCAAAAGGACTTTCATATTCTGGCTGGATCCAGGCCTCTATTACTTGACCGTTGTGCTCCGTGTCTAACACATACGATCCATTGCTGTAACGATCATTGGCCTTAAAGTCCATAGGATTTACTGTAATCAATTTTTCATTTTCTGTTTTTATGACGAGTTTATCCTGAGCTGAAACGACATGTAAATCAATGAGTCGATGCGGGTTTTTTTTCAGCTCCCTCAACATGATGACGCCACGTTTTGCTCTTGTGGTTTGCTCAAATTCCTTCAACCGCATTCGTTTGACTGCAGCTCGATGGGTGGTGATGACGACAGACGGGTCTTGCGCGGCTTCAAACGCTTGTCCAGAAACTACGTGTTCGCCTTCTTTTAGCTGGATAGCTTTCACACCTGCTGCCCGCTGGCCGACAGCGTTTACTTCTTCCTCATGATACCAGAGTCCATAAGCCTTGTTTGAAGCAATGAACAAATGAGCATCCCCTGAAGTGACATGAACATCTACAACTTCATCTGCTCCTTTTAAGTTAACGGCAACCAATGGCTTGGAATGCCGCTGGGCTTGATATAAACTGAGCTCACTTTTCTTGACCATTCCGTTTTTCGTAAAGAAAACCAAGTATTCGTCTTCTTTAAATTCCCTGATTGGCAATGCTTCTACAATATATTCTTCTTTCTCTATCGAAACGAGATTCGCGATATGCTGTCCGAGATCCTTCCAGCGAATGTCTGGAAGCTTGTGCACGGGGATAAATAAATACTTCCCGAGATTCGTAAACAGCAGCAAATTATCTGTCGTGTTAACTTCAGACAATCTGAGTATATGATCTCCATCTTTAATAGCAAAGTCTTTGCCGTTGGAGGCAGCATAAGATCGTAAGCTTGTCCGCTTAATATAGCCATCTTTTGTAACAGAAACAAGTACATCTTCACTTGCTACAGTTACCTCAAGATCAACCTTCAATTCTTGTATCTTTTCTTCAATTTGTGTCAAGCGGTTATCATTATACTGTTTCTTCATAGCTCGAAGATCTGCTTTGATCACTTTAAAAAGTTCATGTTCACTCGCTAACAATTTTTCTAAATAACTGATTTGGTTTCTAAGCTCCTCCGCCTCTTTTTGCAGCTCTGTTATGTCTGTATTAGTTAATCGGTAAAGTTGCAAAGTTACGATGGCTTCAGCTTGTTCTTCTGTAAAATCATAGGCTGCAATTAATCGCTTTTTCGCATCTTGTTTGTCGTTCGAACTTCGAATCGTGGCAATTACGTCATCAAGAATCGAAATCGCTTTAATGAGGCCTTCTACAATATGGGCACGCCGTTTTGCCTTATTCAAATCATACAAAGATTGACGTGTCACGACTTCGCGCTGATGCTGAATGTAAGCATCTAACATTAGCGGTAAGCTCATCAATTTAGGGGTGCGATCATGGATGGCTACCATATTAAAATTGTAGGTAATTTGCAGATCTGTATGTTTATACAGGTAATTGAGGACCCCTTCACTGTTAGCATCTTTCTTAAGTTCAATAACAATCCTCATACCAGTACGATCTGTTTCATCACGCACTTCAGAAATACCTTCTACTTTCCGGTCAATGCGAAGCTCATCCATCCTCTTCACTAGCGTAGCTTTGTTTACTTCAAAAGGGATTTCATCAATAACAATTTGCTCACGGCCGCCGCGCACAGCCTGGATAGCTGCACGTCCACGCAGGACAATTTTACCCTTACCAGTCTCGTAAGCTTTCTTTAAGCCTTCCATCCCTTGAATGGTGCCGCCAGTTGGAAAATCAGGTCCCTTTAGCTTTGTCATTAACGCATCCAAACCAGCATCAGGTCTATCAATCTTCATAATCACAGCATCAATAACTTCCCCAAGGTTATGCGGCGGGATTTCAGTGGCGTAACCGGCCGAGATACCTGTAGAACCGTTGACAAGCAAATTAGGAAACTTAGCCGGTAATACAGTCGGCTCTTGAATGGTATCATCGAAGTTTGGTATGTGTTCCACCGTGTCTTTTTCAATATCTCTAAGCAGTTCTGAAGATATACTTGATAACCTTGCCTCCGTGTAACGCATGGCAGCGGGTGGATCTCCATCCACGCTTCCGTTATTACCATGCATTTCAATTAACGATTTACGCACTTTCCATTCCTGACTAAGGCGAACCATCGCCTCATAAACAGAGGAGTCTCCGTGCGGGTGATAGTTTCCGATTACTGTACCAACGGTTTTTGCAGACTTCCGATAAGCCTTATCATGTGTATTCTTTTCTTGATGCATCGCGTATAAAATTCGGCGTTGAACCGGCTTTAATCCATCGCGGGCATCAGGGAGTGCGCGTTCTTGAATAATATACTTACTGTAGCGGCCAAAACGATCGCCTAATACTTCTTCTAATGGTAAATCTAAAAATTTTTCTGCCTCAGCCAACAGAAAATCCCCCTTTTATGTCTGGATTTTATCGTTTTCTAGAATGTTTGCTTCGTCTTCTAGACCAAAAGCAACGTGGGATTCAATCCATTTACGGCGAGGTTCTACCTTATCCCCCATCAGCGTTGTGACCCGACGCTCCACCCGGGCGAGGTCATCGATCGTGACTCGAATCAATGTTCTCGTTTCCGGATTCATTGTCGTTTCCCACAGCTGACCAGCGTTCATCTCACCTAAACCTTTATATCGTTGAATCGTATAACCATTTTTAAATTCTTTGATCAGTTTCTGCATGCCGCTCTCATCCCAAGCATATTCGGTTTTTTCTTTCTTCCCTTTCCCTTTTGATACCTTGAATAGAGGCGGCAGAGCAATAAATATCTTACCCGCTTCTACTAAAGGACGCATATACCGGTAAAAGAAAGTTAATAACAACACCTGGATATGGGCACCGTCCGTATCTGCATCTGTCATAATGACAATTTTATCATAATTACAATCCTCTAACGTAAAATCACCGCCGACACCAGCGCCGATGGTATTAATAATCGTTGAGATTTCTTCATTTTTAAAAATATCCGCGATCTTAGCTTTTTCCGTATTGATAACCTTACCTCGTAACGGGAGTACCGCTTGGAATTTACGGTCCCGGCCTTGCTTCGCTGACCCTCCGGCCGAATCACCCTCAACGAGATATAATTCATTTTTCGCTGCGTTTTTGGATTGGGCAGGAGTCAGCTTGCCACTTAACAAAGCGTCTTTTCGCTTCCGTTTTTTCCCTGATCTCGCATCTTCCCTTGCTTTTCTGGCTGCTTCTCTGGCCTCTTTAGCCCTGATCGCCTTTTTAATCAGCATCGAAGCAACATCTGGATTTTCCTCTAGAAAGTATGAAAGCTGCTCTGCAACAACTGCATCTACGGAAGACCGGGCTTCTGATGTCCCCAGCTTACTCTTCGTCTGGCCTTCAAACTGGAGGAGGGCTTCAGGAATTCTAACCGATATGATAGCTGTGAATCCTTCGCGTATATCGTTTCCTTCTAAATTTTTATCCTTCTCTTTCAACAGCTGGGCCCTTCTTGCGTAGTCATTAAATACACGAGTGATCGCAGATTTCGAGCCTGATTCGTGTGTACCGCCATCTTTTGTGCGGACATTATTGACAAAGGAAAGAATACTTTCGGCAAATCCATCGTTGAATTGAAAAGCAAAGTCCACTTCAATCTCTGAGTGTTTTCCTTCAAAAGAAACAATCGGATGAAGTGTGTCTTTTTCCTCGTTCAAGTAAGCTACAAACGATTCGATCCCATCATCATATTGGTAGGACTCTTTTATTCCTTCACGTTCATCCTCTAAGTTAATCCGAAAGCCTTTTAACAAAAAAGCCGCTTCCCGCAGTCGTTCAGAGAGGGTTTCAAAATTAAATTTCTTCACCGAAAAAACCGTTTCATCCGGCTTAAACCGAATGGTCGTGCCTGTTTTTCGTGTTTTCCCCTTATGTTCAAGGGTCGTAACCGGAACCCCGCCACGTTCAAAACGCTGGTAATACTTCTCTCCATCACGGCAAATATGCACTTCCAGCCATTCCGATAAAGCATTAACAACTGATGCACCTACACCGTGTAAGCCTCCGCTTGATTTATATCCAGCTTGACCAAACTTGCCACCCGCGTGCAGTACAGTCAGAATAACCTCAGGTGTAGGTTTACCCGTCTTGTGCATCCCAGTAGGCATACCACGAGCTTCATCTTTAACAGACACACTTCCGTCTTTATGAAGAACGACTGCCATTTGCTGACCGAACCCAGCTAAAGCTTCATCCACAGCATTGTCTACAATTTCAAAAACTAAATGGTGAAGACCTCGCTGATCCGTTGACCCAATGTACATCCCCGGCCGCTTCCGGACAGCCTCCAACCCTTCTAATACTTGTATGGAATCATCTGAATAAGTTTGATTTTGCTTCGACAATTTCCCATCGGCTCCTTTCTAAATACGACACAATCTAAATCTATAATAGAACAAATGTTCTCATGTGTAAACGTTATATGCATCAAGTTCAACAAGCTGCCGTATGAAAAGGTCTTCTTAGAACGTTACGTTTTGTACCGTCACAAGAACTTTTTGCACATCTTTATAAATACATCACTTGTTATATTGTAGCGGTTTTATTCTAAGACGCAAATAAATTTATCAAAAGTTGCACAAAAAATCCCTGCTACAGCAGGGATTTTCCTAAAAATTTTCATTTGCCGGCTAAAATTGAATGAGCTACTTTAATACACATATCCATTATGACCATCCCATGATGATCTTCAAGGATTTCATAAGCTTCCTGATGAATAACCCCTTGTTGAGCCCATAAAGCTTTAATATCCATTTGGGCTGCATCCTTTGCAATCCCTGGAAGGAATTCAGATCTTCTGAACACATTGACGATATCAATTGGTTCTTCTACGTCACTTAATTGCTGGTAGGCTTTTTCCCCTAGAGAATTCTCTATGGTAGGATTCACTGGTATAATTTTATACCCAGCACGCTGCATGGCCTCACTAACCTGGTAAGACGTGCGATGGGGTTTATCTGATAACCCGACAACTGCGATCGTTTTGGACTCCTGCAATAGGTTTCGAATCTGTTCTTGATCTGGATTTGTAACCATGATTGACCCTCCTTATTCTTCCAAAAGTCCTTCACTGATAAGGTATTCACGTGCCACTTTTTCCGGGTTACGATCTTCAAAGCTTACTTCATAGTTCATTTGGCGCATCTGATCACCGGTAATCTTGCCAGCTAACTGATTCAAAACATCAGCAAGCTGTGGATATTGATCGAGTGTTTCCTGCCTCATTAAAGGAGCACCTTGATATGGCGGAAATAAATTCTTAGGATCATCTAAGACCTTTAAGTTTAGCTCAATCATATACCCTGCTGTAGCATAAGCATCGATAATGTCTACTTCCCCGCTGGAAATGGCGCCCTGTCTTAACCCTGGGTCCATGGTAATCACTTCTCCAAAATTAAGGTTATAAACTTCCTTCATGCCTTGATAACCATCCTCCCTATCCTTAAATTCGAGAGTAAAGCCAGCAGTAATCTGATCTTCAATTGGTTTCAGATCACCTATGGTTTCAAGGTTATAACGTTCAGCCAATTCCTGAGTTGTAGCGACTGCATAGGTGTTATTAAATTGCATTGGTTTCAAATATGCCATGTTAAATTCTTCAGCCATACCCTGTTTAGCCTGCTGATAGACTTCTTCGGGTTCATTACTTTTCGCTTGTTTGCCTAATAAGGTTACGAGCGCTGTTCCGGTAAATTCAGGATAAATATCAATGCTTCCCTCTTGCAAGGCACTAAAAACCAAATCCGTCTTCCCTAAATTCGTCTGTAACCCGACATTTAAATCTGTCTCTTCTTCAATTAATAATTTATACATATTAGCTAAAATGGCAGGCTCAGAACCAATCTTTCCCCCGATGACAAGGTCGTTCTGTACTTTACCGCCAAAGGCTAAAGGCCCAACAGCAATTAACGCTGCAATAACAAGTAGGCTTACAAGCGACCTAAAGCCTGATTTCGCTGATGTTCGTTCAAATAAACGCAGAATAAAATCCAAAATGATGGCAAGTAACGCTGCTGGAATCGCTCCTAATAAGATTAAGTTGATATCCCCGCCGCGGTCAAGACCGAGCAGAATCAGATCTCCTAATCCTCCAGCACCGATGAGTGCTGCGATGGTCGTTGTCCCGACAATTAATACCATTGATGTCCGAATTCCGGCCATAATAACCGGCATAGCTAGCGGAAGTTCAACTTTTGACAGCCGTTTAAACGAACTCATGCCCATTCCGGTAGCGGCTTCTTTTAAGGCCGGACTGACCTCTTTAATACCTGTGTACGTATTTCTGATGATCGGTAACAACCCATATGCCGTCAGTGCAATGATAGCGGGGGTTTTTCCTATTCCAAAAAATGGAATAAGGAAAGCGAGCACAGCCAGGCTCGGGATCGTCTGCATAATAGCTGTTACCCCTATAATTGGCTCAGCAACACGCTGATTTCTCGTTAACAACAGGCCAAGCGGGACCGAAATTAAAGTAGCAATAACGAGGGCAATAATGGAAATCTGCAAATGCTCCCAAATTTTACCAAAGAAAACATCTTGTCTTTGCTGGAACACTTCGATAAATGTATTCATGTGCGGATCACCCCGTTATCTGTTTTTGTTTGCTGCTTTAGGTGACGCACTATATCTTTATAAGAGAGTGTTCCAATTAATTTTCCGTTTTGGACTACAGGGAGAAGCGGGTAGTCTACGTCTTCAAAAACTTGGGTTGCTTCCCGCAGCGACATATCATGACTTAGCGGTGGCAGTTCTACCTTTTCGCCATTATGGAGCCCAAATATAAACTGGCCATTGTCAGACTTTATCGCAAAGGTCCCTTCTTGTGGAATATTCCCTGCAGCTATGTCGTCTGCGGTGTAAACCTGCGGCTCTGTTTGATCCATGATGACATCAATAGCCGTTTGCCAGGGGGACTTCTTCTCACCTATAAAGTTCTCAACAAAGGAGTTAGCAGGGTGTAAAATTAAGTTCTGAGGCTGGTCAAGCTGAACGATCTCTCCCTCCTTCATTAAACAAACACGATCCCCGATCGCCATTGCTTCGTCGATATCGTGGGTGACAAAAATAATCGTCTTTTTAATCTCCTGCTGCAATTGTCTTATGTCTTTCTGCAGCTGTTCCCTGCTGATCGGATCGAGCGCACTAAACGGCTCGTCCATCAAAATGATGTCAGGATCCGCTGCTAGAGCACGTAACACGCCGACACGCTGCTGTTGTCCACCGGAAAGTTCACTCGGTTTACGTTTTCGATAAATAGCAGGATCTAAGCCTACCATGTTAAGCAGCTCATCAATTCGATCTGATAAAGCTTTCTTCTTCCATTTCTTCATTTCAGGCACGACGGAAATATTCTCCTCAATCGTCATGTGCGGAAACAGAGCAATCTCTTGCAGTACATAACCAATATTCCAGCGGAGCTCGTGAATACTATACTCCCTAATATCCTGATTATGTATGTGAATGGACCCTTCTGTAGGTTCTATTAAACGATTGACCATTTTCATTGTCGTTGTTTTACCACATCCGCTTGGGCCAATCAGAACTAATAATTCTCCTTCTTGCACTTCTAGTTGGATAGATTTAATGGCAGTGGTGCCATCAGGATATGTTTTCGTCACATCCTTAAACGTAATCATGACCTTCCCCCTCTTTTCTTTATAAAACATCAACTATATCTTCCCACATTTCCATAAACTAAAACATTTCGAGGGTTTTCGCCATATGAATCAGCCTTACTCTTCATGTAGTTGCTCATTTATAAATTCCCATGCCTCACGATCAGCAAAGGAAATACTCCATGAGGCAATTCCCGCTAATTGGTATTTTTCCATGAGATTTATCCGTTTCTTTAAAGATATTTCATTTTCCAGCCACATTTTATAGGTCGTACCATCGATTGTCTTCTGCACATATTCCTGCCCCGTTGACTCATCTAACTCAGGTGTTAACCCTTTATCTTCCACCCAGCGTTCGGCCTCTTCCATGGTTAATGCAGTAGAACTTACTTCCCCATTGTTTTCCTCCCATAACCGGGAGTATAAAGGAATTCCTAATAGAAGGTGATCTTTCGGGACAACCTCGAGCAATTCTTGCAAATTCTGCTCCACCCATTGAAGACTGGCTACACTGCCTGCTTGCGGTGAAGTAGCCCAATGGTCTTCTTGCAAAAAGCCATAAGTAAGGATAAAAGAAAAAGCCGCCAAGAATGGCGACCTAAACATATTTTTTAGCAATTTGGTTGATACGGTCATTCGTCCGTTTAAGTGCTTCTTTACTT